>NZ_JAUEQY010000040.1 GCF_030406325.1 Actinomadura sp. DC4
GGACATCCGCGACTGGATCGCGGCCTGGAACACCGACCCCAGGCCCTACGTATGGACCAAGACCGCTGATGAGATCCTCGAACGCCTCGCCGGATATCTGAACAGAATTCCCAACTCAGGACACTAGGAGGTCCGGCGCGTTCCGGGCACCGGCCGATCGGCTACCGGCCGTCGACTTCGGTCGATCATGAGGGGTTGTCCCGGGGCGTGGAGGGAACGGGTTGGATGGCGATGCCTGACGGCACTTGGAGTCCGTCATGGTGCTCATGGGTCGTACCCCGCCGACCGTCCCGGCACAGCCCCGGCGCTCCAAGGGGCAGGTCATCGTCTCGGTGGTGACCTCCACCGATCACAAAGTGATCGGCTATCTCTACCTGACGACCTCGTTCGCGTTCTTCCTCGTCGCGGGCCTGCTCGCCATGATCATGCGGGCGGAGCTGGCCAAACCGCATCTGCAGTTCGTCTCGGCCCAGGACTACAACGCGCTGTTCACGCTGCACGGCACACTGATGCTGCTGCTGTTCGCGACGCCGCTCTTCGCCGGTTTCGCCAACGTGATCATGCCGCTCCAGATCGGCGCGCCCGACGTGGCCTTCCCGCGGCTGAACGCGCTCAGCTACTGGCTGTTCCTGTTCGGCGGGCTGATGGTGGTCTCGTCGTTCTTCGTGCCCACGGGGGCGGCGGCCTTCGGCTGGACCGCGTACAGCCCGCTCAGCAGCGAGGCCAGGACACCCGGCATGGGCGGGGACCTGTGGACGATGGGACTCGTGCTGTCCGGCCTCGGCACGATCCTGACCTCGGTCAACTTCGTCACGACCATCATCACCATGCGCGCGCCGGGGATGACGATGTTCCGGATGCCGATCTTCACGTGGAACGTCCTGTTCACCAGCATCCTCGCGCTGATGGCGTTCCCGGTCCTGGCGGCGGCGCTCATGGTGCTGGAGGCCGACCGCAAGCTCGGCGCCCATGTCTTCGACGCCAAGAACGGCGGGCCGATGACCTGGCAGCACCTCTTCTGGTTCTTCGGCCATCCGGAGGTCTACATCATCGCGCTCCCGTTCTTCGGGATCGTGACCGAGGTGATCCCGGTTTTCAGCCGCAAACCGGTGTTCGGCTACGTCGGCATGGTCGGCGCGACCATCTCGATCACCGGCCTGTCGATGACGGTCTGGGCGCACCACATGTACGCCACGGGCCAGGTGCTCCTGCCGTTCTTCTCCTTCATGACCTACCTGATCGCCATTCCCACCGGCGTGAAGTTCTTCAACTGGGTCGGGACGATGTGGCGCGGGCACCTGACCTTCGAGTCACCGATGCTGTGGGCCATCGGCTTCCTCGTGACGTTCCTGCTCGGCGGGCTGACCGGCGTCATCCTCGCCTCGCCGCCGCTGGACTTCCACGTCACCGACAGCTACTTCGTGGTGGCGCACTTCCACTACGTCGTCTTCGGCACCGTGGTCTTCGCGATGTTCTCCGGCTTCTACTTCTGGTGGCCGAAGATGACCGGGAAGATGCTGAACGACCGGCTCGGCAAGGTCCACTTCTGGATGCTGTTCGTCGGCTTCCACACGACGTTCCTCATCCAGCACTGGCTCGGGGCGGCCGGCATGCAGCGGCGGGTGCCCGACTACTTCTCCGCGTTCACGGCGATGAACGTCGTCTCCAGCGTGGGGGCGTTCCTGCTGGGCCTGTCCACGCTGGTGTTCCTCTGGAACGTGTACGTGACCGCGCGTACGGCGCCCAGGGTCGCGGTGGACGACCCGTGGGGCTACGGCAACTCCCTGGAGTGGGCGACCTCGTGCCCGCCGCCCCGCCACAACTTCACCGAGATCCCGCGCATCCGCTCCGAACGCCCGGCGTTCGACCTGCACTACCCCCATGCGGCCCTCCCGCGCGGCGACGACCAGCTGTAGACCTCCGCTACTCGTCCTCCGGCGTGCCCGGGGGCGCGGGCAGGTCGGCCAGCGTGCTGAGGACGGGGGCCGCCGCGAGGAGGCGGCGGGCGTCGTCCTCGGGGATGGCCGACATCAAGGCGGCCAGGACCTCGGCCTCGCCGTACGTGAACGTCCGCAGGATCGCCCGGCCGGCCGGGGTGGCGGCGACGCGGGTCGCGCGGCCGTCGGTCGGGTCCGGCTCGCGGTCGACGAGGCCGGAGGTCCGCAGACCCGACACGGCGGTGGTCGCGGTCGGCTGGGAGCACGGGACCCGCCGCGCGAGTTCACCGACGCGCAGCGGGCCGTACTGGTTCAGCAGGGCAAGAATGATGAGCTGCGTGGGGTGCACCGCGCCGGTGTGCCCCGCCCGGCGGAGACGGCGCGTGAGGCGGTGCATGGCGATGACGACGTCCAGCGTCTCGTCGGCGCCCACCTCCCTCGCGGCCATGCTCAGGATAGTTTCAGTGCCGGTTTGTACATGTCCAGCCAGAGAGCCAGGTCGAGCGTGCGCTCGAGACCGCGCCGGGACGCCTGCGTGATCTGGGGAGTGTCGACCGTGACCGCCCGGGCGAGCCAGTCCCGGTTCACGAGGTCGAAGACCGGGTGGCCCGGGTCGGACAGGTAGGCGCGGGCGTTGCTCTGCAGCTTCACCGCGTACCTCGGGTCCTGCGTGGACGGGTAGGGCGACTTGACCCGCTCCACCACCGACTGCGGGAGCACGTCCTTCGTCGCGCCGCGCAGCAGGGACTTCTCCCGGCCGTCGTAGGTCTTGAGCGACCAGGGCGCGTTGTAGACGTACTCCACCAGGCGGTGGTCGCAGAACGGCACGCGCACCTCGAGGCCGACCGCCATCGACGCGCGGTCCTTGCGGTCCAGCAGGATGCGGACGAAGTGCGTCAGGTGCAGGTAGCAGATCTTGCGCATGCGCCACTCGAAGTCGCTCTCGCCGTCGAGGCGCCGGACGGCGGCGACGGACCGGTCGTACGCGCTCTGGACGTAGTCCGGCAGGTGCAGTGACTCGCTCAGGCCCGGCGTGAGGATGTCGTCGTCGTCGGCGAAGTGCCTGGCGAACCGCACCAGCCACGGGAACGTCGTGGCCCGCTGCGCCTCCGGGTCGAAGAACTGCTGGTATCCGCCGAAGACCTCGTCGGCCGACTCCCCCGACAGCGCCACCGTCGAGTGCTCGCGGATGGCCTTGAACAGCAGGTAGAGCGAGGCGTCCATGTCGCCGAGCCCGATCGGGATGTCACGGGCACGGATGACCCTGGAGCGCACCTCCGGGTCGGCGAGCTCGTCGGAGTCGAGCACGATGTCCTGGTGCTGTGTACGTGACCTCTCCGCGACGTCGTGCACGAACGGCGTGTCCGGCGTGCCGCGCAGGTCGTCGGGGACGAAGTTCTCGGTCTGGCCGACGAAGTCGACGGCGAAGCTGCGTACGCTCTCGCCCTTCTCGGCGAGCTGCCGGGCGGCGATGGCAGTCATCGCGGAGGAGTCGAGCCCGCCGGAGAGCAGCGTGCAGCGCGGCACGTCGGAGACGAGCTGCCGGCGCACGATGTCCTCGAGCAGGTCGCGTACGTGCGCGATCGAGGTGTCGCGGTCGTCGGTGTGCTCGCGGGTCTCCAGCGTCCAGTACGGCGTGGTGCGCAGACCGTTCGAGCCGACGGTGACGATCGTGCCGGGCTCGACCTCGCGCATGCCCTCCCACACCGCGTGACCGGGCGTCTTGACGAAGGCGAAGAGCTCGCGGATCCCGTCCAGGGTCACGGTCCGTTCGGCCACCGGGTTGGCGAGGATCGCCTTGGGCTCAGAGCCGAAGAGCACGCCGTCGGCGGTCTCGTAGTAGTAGAAGGGCTTGATGCCCATCCGGTCGCGGACCATGACGAGCCGGTCCTCGCGGGAGTCCCAGATCGCGAAGGCGTACATGCCGTTGAGCCGCTCGGCGAACGCGTCGCCCCACTCCAGGTACGCGTGGAGGACGACCTCGGTGTCGGAGTCGGTCGTGAAGCGGTGGCCGCCGAGCTCCTTACGCAGCTCGGTGAAGTTGTAGGTCTCTCCGGAGTACACCAGGACGACCGGCCCGTCCGGCGTCTCGACGCTCATCGGCTGACGTCCGCCGGGCAGGTCGATGATCGCCAGCCGCCGGTGGCCGAGAGCCGCGTGTTCGGCCACCCAGGTGCCCCGGTCGTCCGGGCCACGGCAGGCCATCGTCTCGGTCATCGCGTCCACGGTCACCTGTTCCGCGCGCAGATCACGCCTGAACGAGACCCATCCGGTGATTCCACACATGCGCACCTCCAACGTGCGTCGCCGAGTTGATCAGTACGTAGCTCTCCGGTCACGCACCGCCTAATTACATCGGTCGTCTATATAAATTTCATGTTACGCCGCGCTCACGGTCCGCTCCGGGGACGAGCCCCGGGCAATGACTCCACACGCCTGGTCACACGGCGGTTACCGGCATCGATGTGAGACGCGCCACGTCACCGGCGATCATCGACGCGCGCCTCACCAACCCCGGCCATCACGCGTACGGGGATGGGCGGGCGGATCTCCGCCTGTCCCATCCCCGTGGCCGGGCCGGCCGGTGTCAGCGGAGTGGCGCGCCGACCTCGTGGAGGTGGCGGAGGGCCTGGGCGTACGACTCGACCAGGCTCTCCTCGGCGTACGGCAGGCCGGCGAGCTCGCAGTACTGACGGATGATCGGCTGGGCGTGGCGCAGGTGCGGGCGCGGCATGCTCGGGAACAGGTGGTGCTCGATCTGGTAGTTCAGGCCGCCCAGGAACCAGTCCGTCACGCGCCCGCCGCGTACGTTGCGGGAGGTCAGGACCTGCTTGCGGAGGTGGTCCCACGGCTCGTCCGGGTCCGGGGACGGCATGCCCTTGTGGTTGGGGGCGAACGCGCAGCCGAGGTGGAGGCCGAGCAGGGCCTGGTGGACGAACACGAACAGGACCGCCAGGGCCGGTGACATCACGGTGAAGAGGAGCCCGAGGTACGCGCCGAGGTGCACGGCGAGCAGCACGGCCTCGATCCGGGCGCGGTGGCGCTTGCTCCGGTCCTTCCCGCGGAGGTCCCCGATCACCGAGCGGACGCTCGTCACCTTGAGGTTGATGCCCTCCAGGAGCAACAGCGGGACGAACAGCCGGCCCTGGTTGCGGGTCAGCCAGCCCACGAACCCTCCGCGCCGGTCCACGGCCTGTTCGGGGGTCCAGACGAGGACGCCGACGCCGACGTCCGGGTCCTTGTCGACGTGGTTCGGGTTGGCGTGGTGCCGGTTGTGCTTGTCGGTCCACCAGCCGTAGCTCAGCCCGAGCAGAAGGTCGCCGATGAGCATCCCGAGGAGGCGGTTCGCCCGCCGGGTGCCAGCGATCTGGCCGTGCCCGGCGTCGTGGCCGATGAAGTAGATCCGGGTGGTCAGCACGGCGGCGGGCAGGGCCAGCGCGAGCTGCCACCAGGAGTCGCCGGTCAACCCGACCGCGAGCCAGACGGCGGCGTAGAGCAGCACGTCGGTCCCGATCAGCCTCGCGTAGTAGCCGGACCGGCGGTCGAGCAGTCCCCGGTCCCGGATCTGGCGGATCAAAGGTGGAAAGCCGATCCTGGTCAGGGTGCTCTCTGGCATTGAGTATTCCTCATTTTTTCGCGGCGATGAACGGGCGCGACCAAAGGTACGGAACTGTCCTTTGGATCTGTCCAGAACGATAAAAATCGCGGCACCTGTTTTCGAGCCGGTCAGCCCCCCGAACGCCGGAGGCCGCCCCCACCGAGAACGGTGGTGCCAGCACCACCCCCGGCTACGCCCCCGGAGGAAGGCCCGCCTGGTCCGGTACGGTCCTCGGCAGCTCGCGCAGCCAGGCCGCCAGGTCCTGCGGCCACCAGCGCCCCGACGCGAGCCGGCCGAGCTCCTGTGCGACGGCGGCGGACGAGGCGCGGGCGGGGACCACACGCGCGGGCGCCGCTCCCGCGAGCACGCCGAGCCACCAGTGCCGCCGCGTGACCGGCAGGCCGTCCGGGTCGAGGACGACGTAGTAGTCGGGCAGCACCACCCGGTCCGAGCGCAGCGCGGCCAGCGCCGACTCGATCGCGACCTCCAGCCCGCCGACCGGCACCGTACCGTCGAACAGGCCGGTCCAGGCGTCGCCGACCGCGCCCAGCGGGTCCGCGTCGTGGACCACGTACGTCGCCACGGTCCGGTTGACGGCCTCGGCGACCTCGGCCGGCGAACGCTCGCCACGGGCGATCGCACGTACGTTGTGCAGGCCGTCCAGGCCGGAGACGACCGTGTCCGCCCGCTCCCCCGCCACCACGACCACCGTGCTGCTCAGCCGCCGCATACCCGCGAGTGTAGGCGCCTGAACGCGACGTCGCACAAGGGTGCCCTGTGAGCTGCGTGTTAATGGGATTATCATTAGTTTTGCTAATAATGACGTGCCCGGAGGAGCCCCGTGGCCCTGGTCAGCACCTGGCGAAGACGCACCTTCGACTCCCTCACGGACCGCAACTACCGCGTCTACTTCCTCGGCAGCGCCGTCTCCGTCAGCGGTACGTGGATGCAGCGCGTCGCGCAGGACTGGCTCGTCCTCCAGCTGACCCACAGCGGTTTCGCGCTCGGCATCTCGAGCGCCCTGCAGTTCGCCCCCGTCCTCGTGCTCGGAGCGTGGGGCGGCGCCGTGGTCGACCGCGTCGACCGGCGCCGCATCCTCCTGGTCACCCAGTTCGCGTCCGCGGTGCTCGCCGGTGCGCTCGGCGTGGTGAGCGCGACCGGGCTGGCGACGATCGGGCTGGTGTACGCGCTGACGCTCGGGCTCGGCGTCGTCACGGTGTTCGACAGCCCGGCGCGCCAGACGTTCGTCGCCGAGATGGTCGGCACCGACAAGATCATGAATGCCCAGTCGCTCTACAGCACCGTGAACAACTGCGGGCGGCTCGTCGGGCCCGCGTTCGCCGGCATCGTCATCGCCTGGCTGGGCGTCTCGGCGGCGTTCGGGCTCAACGCGCTGTCGTTCGTCGCGATGATCGTGGCGCTGGCGTCGGTGGACGTCGGCGGCCTGCGGCACGTACGGCCGATGGCGCGCGCCCCGCGCCAGGTCCGCGAGGGGCCGGCCTACCTGTGGAGCCACCGGGACCTGCGCGAGAGCCTGCTGCTCGTCGCCGTGGTCGGCGTCTTCGGGCAGAACTTCCGCGTGGTCCTTCCCCTGCTCGCCCAGGACACCTACCGGGGCGGCGCGCAGAGTTACGGGTACCTCACCGCCGCGCTCGGGCTCGGGGCGGTGATCGGCGCGCTGGGGAGCGCCACCCGCAGGCGCTCGTCCCTGCGCGGGCTGCTGCTCGCCTGTGTCGTCTTCGGCGTCGTGAACCTCGTCGCCGCGGTCATGCCGTCGTTCCCGCTCGCCCTCGTCGCGGTGGTCGGCGTCGGTGGCGCCAACCTCGTGTTCAACAACGTCGCGCGCTCGCTCATGATCATCCGCAGTGCCCCGGAGATGCGGGGCCGCGTGATGGCGCTCTTCAACATCGTCTACCTCGGCAGCACGCCGATCGGCGGGCCGATCGTCGGCTGGGCGTGCGGGGCGTGGGGCGCGCGCTCCGGCTTCGCGATCGCCGCGGTGTCGGCGATCGCGGCCGCCGCCGTCCTGCTCCTGGCCTCCCGCGGGAGCTCGACCCGGCGGCGCGACCGCGCCGCGCCGCCGGCGTCCTAAGGGAGCGGGGCCGCGGTCCCGCTCACCCCGATTCCGCTGTCGTCCCCCGCGGGTACGTCGACCAGAAGGAGGCTCGGGCGGCCCATGTCCCGCCCCTGGTGGATCGTGACCCGGGCCGGAGGCAGGACGAGCCCCAGAGATCTCAGGTACGCGCCGAAGGCCGCCGCGGCGGCGCCGGTGGCCGGGTCCTCGACGACGCCGCCCGGCGGGAACGGGTCGCGCGCGTGGAAGACGGTCTCGGCCTCCCGCCACACGAGGTGCACCGTCGTCCAGCCACGGCGCGCCATGAGGCCGCCGAGCGCCGCCAGATCGTAGTCGAGGTGGGCCAGGCGCGTACGGGAGGACGCGGCGAGCACGAGGTGGTCGTTGCCCGCGCTGGCGACGCGCGGCGGCAGCTTCGGATCGAGCTCCGCGGCGTCCCAGCGCAGGGCCGTCAGCGCCGCGCCGAGGTCGGCCTCCTCCACCTCGCGTACGGCCGGGGCGACGCTCGTGAGGGTGGCCAGGATCCGGCCGCTCTCGGTCCGTGTCCCGACCCGGACCTCCCCGGCGGAGGTGGCGAGCCGGAGCTCTCCGGTGCCCTCCCGCTCGGCGAGCGCGACGGCGGTCGCGATCGTCGCGTGCCCGCAGAAGGCCACCTCGGCCAGGGGGCTGAAGTACCGGATGCGGAGGCGGCGCCCCTCACCGCCCGTCAGGAAGGCGGTCTCGGAGAAGCCGACCTCGGCGGCGATCTCCTGCATCCGGGTGGCGTCGAGCCCGCGCGCGTCGAGCACGACGCCGGCCGGGTTGCCGCCCGCGCCGTCCACGTCGAAGGCGGTGTAGCGCAGAACAGAGGATGGTGTGCGGGTCATGCCCCGAGCCTGCCGCCTGGAATAGGATTTCGTCCAACGATGGTCTTCGATGGGGAGATCGGCGGCGTCTCCCCCACCCGCGCGGGCTCGCTGCTCGCCGAACACGCCCGGCGGATCCTCGACCTGCAGGAGCGCATGCTCGCCGAGCTCACCGCCGCCGCCACCACGCCGGCCGGGCCCGTACGGCTCTGCGCGCCTGAGTCGATGTGCGCCTACCTCCTGGCGCCCCTCCTGTCCGAGCTGAGGAGGAGGCTGCCGGACGTACGCTGTCGCTGTTCCCCGCCGACACGCGCACGGCGCTGGCCTCACTCGCCGACCGCCGCGCCGACCTGGCCCTGGTCATCGAACCCTCGCTGAAGGCGGCCGACGTCGATCCGGTGGACCTGGGAGCGCAGCCGCTGTCCCTCGTCGCGGCCGCCGCGACCGGCCTTCACCGCCGCCGCCCCGTCACCCCGGCGGAGCTGGCCGCGGCCGGCGTCCTGCTGATGGAGGCGGGCTGCGCCTACAGCGACGAGCTCGCCGCCCTGGTCGCCTCCGCCGATCCCGCCGCGGCCCTGCCACGGTTCGGCGGCGTCGAGACGGTCAAGCGGTGCGTCGCGGCCGGTCTCGGGGCTGGCCCTGCTGCCGACGGTCACCGTCGCCGACGAACTGGCCGACGGCTGCCTCGCCGAGCTGCGCCCGCCCGGCGGCCTGGCTCCGCAGCACCTGTGGCTCGCGGAGCCGTCGTCCCGGTGGAGGTCGCCCGCCGTACGAGCCGTCCACGCCTTCCTCGGCGACACCGCACGTTTTCTACCGACGACATAAGGCTAATAACAGTAAAAATATTTAATGTCGGCTATCTATCGTTTATCCGCATGCAGTGATTCGTTTTTCGACGGAAGCCACTAAAGAAGCATTTGCTTACGTCTAGACTCCGACGCGGATCCCCCGGAGAGGTACGCCTCACCGGGGGATCCGAGAAAAACGGTGACCCCTTGTTCGCGGCAAGGGGCCACTATGCCGCGACCGCGCGGAATCCCACTGTGAGGGGCGCTCGCCCGACGTCAGGCGGGCGCCTCTCACGCCGTACGAACCGTAGCCGGTCACGGGCCCTCAACGCCGTCTGGACGCCGCCCGGCACCCGATCAGGACGCGAACATCTCCAGATGCAGGCACCGCGGGCACCGGAAGGCCTCTACCCGCCACTTCGGCCGGCGCGCCAGCTTGGCACCGCCGAACACCCCGCGCTCCAGACGGCCCTCGACCCAGCGCGTGTATCCCGGCGAGCCCCCGCCGGAGTCCAGGATGAAACCCGGCTCCAGGCCCGTTGCGCCACAGTAGGTGCATTTCAGCTCATTCATTCTCGGGAGCGTAGCGGCGTCCCATCAGACACTCTTCTGGTAGGACCGAAATGTCGCGACGGAAATCGCCACGCACGCCACCGCGAGGGCGAGCAGTCCGCCGCAGCGGATCGCGATGTCACCCCAGTCCGGATCGGCGCTGAGCGCCGATCGCCCCGCCTGCACGCCCCAGTTGAGCGGGTTGCAGGCCGCGATGTGCCGCATCCAGCCCGGCATCAGCGTGGGCGCCATGAACGCCGAGGACAGGAAGGTCAGCGGCAGCATGAAGAAGGTGTTGATCCCGATGATCGCCTCACGCTGCCGTACGAGCATGCCGCAGGCGTTCGACAGGGTGCCGAACACGGTGGCGAGCAGGATCGACGCGACGACGATCACGGCCGGCCCGGTGATCCCGCCCGGATAGTGCGCCCCGCCGAGCCACCCGAGGAACAAGATGATCAGCGACTGGACCGTGGTGGTGACGGCCAGTTCGACGACGTTGGCGTTCATCAGCGCGACGCGGCTCGCCGGGGAGACGAGGAAGCGGTTGAGGGTACCCCGCTCGATCTCCTCCATCGCGCCCATGCCCGCCCACATGCTCCCGTTCATGGCGTTCATCGCCACGATGCCCGGGATCAGGTAGTCCAGGTACGAGCCGCCGGCGCCGAAACCGGGGATGTCGATGACCTTGCGGAACAGCTGCCCGAACAGGAACAGCCAGATCACCGGCTGGACCAGGCTGATCCCGACGAACGCCGGCTGCCGCAGGACGGCGTGCAGCCGCCGCCCGGTCAGGTGCCAGGTGTGGTTGATCGTGGTGTTGAGCTGCGCGGTGGCCATTATCGGATCGCCCCTTCGAGGTCCTTGTCGCTTCCGGGGGATTCCGCCTCGCTGTAGCGGCGCCCGGTGTGCCGCAGGTAGACGTCGTCCAGCGAGGGCCGGGCGACGGTGACGGACGCGGCGGGCGCGCCGGCCCGCTCCAGCGCGGCAAGGATGCCGGGAACGGCGGCGGCGCCGTCGTCGCTGCGCGCGCTGAGGTTCCGCCCGGCGCCCTGGACCTCCCGTACGGCGGGCAGCCCGGCGAGCGCCCCGCGGGCGGTCTCCGCGTCGGTCTCCCCCGCCAGTTCCAGGTGCACGGCGTCGCCGTGCAGTTCGCCCTTGAGCTCGTCCGGGGTGCCCTCGGCGACGACCCGCCCGTGGTCCACGATGGCCAGGCCGCGGGCGAGCCGGTCCGCCTCTTCCAGGTAGTGCGTGGTGAGGAGCACGGTCAGGCCCTCCTCGCCGGCGAGCCGGGAGATCTCCGCCCACATCGCGGCACGGGCCTCGGGGTCCAGCCCGGTCGTCGGCTCGTCGAGGAAGAGCACCTGTGGCCGGTGCACGAGGCCGAGCGCCACGTCGAGCCGGCGCTGCATGCCGCCGGAGTAGGTCTTGACGAGGCGGCCGGCGGCCTCCGTCAGGTCGAAGCGCGCGAGGAGTTCTTCGGCGCGAGCCCTCGCCGCGCCGCCCATCCCGTACAGGCGGCCCTGCAGGATGAGGTTCTCCCGGCCGGTGGCCATGGGGTCGCTGCCGGAGCGTTGCGCGACGACGCCGATCGCGCGCCGTACGCGGTCGGGCCTGCGCAGCACGTCGATGCCCTCGACGGTCGCCGCGCCCTCGTCGGGCCGGGCGAGAGTGGTCAGGATCTTGACGGCGGTGGACTTGCCGGCGCCGTTCGGGCCCAGCAGGCCGAACACGGTGCCGCTCGGGACGGTGATGTCGAGTCCGTCGAGGGCCCGGATATCCGGCTTTCCCCTCAGCGGGTAGGTCTTGACGAGGCCACAGGCCTCGATGGCGTTTTCGGGCATGGTCGTACCCATCCTCCGGTCGTGTCTGCGAACCGGCCGGAGGCGAGCGCCCGCAGGTAGGCTGGGCGCGCGGCACCTCGGCCACGGCTCGATGGTGCTGGCGACCCCGGCGCGGTGCTCCAGGTCTGTGGCGGACGGGTGCACCAAGCCGGGGGTTTCTCATCGGCTATCCGGGCTCATCGACCTCGCTCTCGCGTCCGGCGCGATCGGCCTTGGCCCAGTCGCGCTGCGCCCACTCGCCGGGAAACTCCCCGGTCTTGTGCCAGGTGCGCCAGTGGTCGACGCCCTCGAGCGACCCATCGGTCAGCTCGGCGATCATCCCGCGCACCCAGTCGGTCTCGGCCTGCTTCATGGCCAGGGAGTATTCGGACTCCACCAGGAACAGCCGGGGCAGCCTCTGCTCGACGATCAGCTCGTGCAGGGTGGCCCTCGTGCCGGCGAGTTCGACCTCCAGCATCCGGAGCCGCTCGGTGAGCAGCGCGATGACGTCGTCGGGCGGCAGGACGCCGATCAGCGACAGGGCGGCCTCGAAGAGGGGATATTCCTTGGCGGGTTCGCTGATGAGCTCACGCAGGCGGTCGTGGAGCTCGTCCCGGCCGTCGCCGGTGAGCCGGTAGACGGTCCGCTCGGGCCGGCGGCCGGGCTTCGCGGTGCCCTCGGCGGTGACGAAGCCCTGGTCCTCCAGGCTCTGCACGACGGTGTAGAGCGAGCCGTAACGGATCTTGACCGACTGGTCCTTGCCGCGGCGTTTGAGGAGGCGGGCGATCTCGTACGGGTGCGTGGGCCCCTCGCTGAGCGTGGCGAGCACGGACAGCGCGAGCGGGCTGGTCACCCTGCGGCTCCTGGCCATCGCCGTCGCCTCCACGCTCGGTCCGTATATTCGTAGCCGAATATAGGACGAGACAGCGCGAGAAGACAAGTTATATCGCGAAATGTCTCCACATCGGAGAGTCGCTGCGACGGCGGGTGACGGCTCCGGGGCGTTGCGTAGCCGTCGAGGTCTGCCGGACTGTGCCGTCACACCCCGGCCCACTTCGGCACTGGAACGGTCAGCGGAAACGTCGAGAAGCGCAATTGATTGCCGCGGACATCTCCGGGAATGCCGTACTCCGGGAGGCCGGAAAACAGGCAAGGAAGCCGAGCGGCAATGCCGACGATTCGAATCGTTGCTCGACTCTAAAAGTCCGCGTCACAACAACGGACAGAACTACCCAAAATATGACTTATCGGCACAAATAGCCGCCGACGCCCGGAACCTATCCCTGAATTTGGGCGCGCCAATAACGCCTTTCAGAAGACAACCGCCGGTGAGCGCAGGTAACATGTCCAGCTCTCGCGGCACCCGACAGCGCGATCCGACCTCCTGGAGATGGCAGATACGCATCGCCCGGGGCCACCCGACTTCAGTCAAGATATGAAATGGATAGACACGTGACAGCTCCGGCTTCCGCCACCAAGATTATTGAAATCTCCTCAGAAGTCAAGGATCTGCGTGGTGTACCGATAAAGAGCATTCGCGACGACGAGGCGCGCGCCATCCTGCACCGGCTGGTCGAGGAGGACCCGGCCCGGCGTAAGCCTCCGGTGGCGGCCTTCAATTCGCATATCTGAGCCCGGATAGGCGAACACATGCCATTCCGGCAGTTCGTCATGAAGGTACACAGCAGATGTGACCTTGCATGCGACCACTGCTACGTCTACGAGCACGCGGACCAGAGCTGGCGCACCCGGCCGCGCGTCATGACGGCCGCCACCGCCGCGCAGGCGGCGGCGCGCATCGGCGAGCACGTCAAACGGCACGACCTCGCCGGGATCCGCATCGTGCTCCACGGAGGCGAGCCGCTACTCGCCGGCCGTGACGGGTTAGACGCGATCATCAGCACGCTCCGTACGGACCTCGACGGTCTGTGCGACGTGGAGTTCCGCGTGCACACCAACGGCCTGCGGATGGACGCCGCCTTCTGCGAGCTCTTCCGCAGACACGACGTGAAGGTCGGCGTCTCACTCGACGGCGACCGGGCCGGAAACGACCGGCACCGGCGGTTCGCCGACGGGCGCGGCAGCCACGACCAGGTCGTGGCCGCCGTCGACCTGATCCGCCGTGAGATCCCCGGCCTGTTCGCGGGGCTCCTCTGCACGATCGACGTGCGCAACGACCCGATCGCCTGTTACGAGGCGCTGATCGGTCACGCGCCGCCCGCGATCGACTTCCTCCTGCCCCACGCGACCTGGGACGCGCCGCCGCACCGTCCGGCCGACCGGGCGTACGCGCGGTGGCTCATCGAGATCTTCGACCGCTGGCAGGCCGACGGCATGCCGGTCCCCGTCCGCGTCTTCGACTCGATCATCCGGACCACGCACGGCGCGGAGAGCCTCACCGAGGCGTTCGGACTGGAGCCCAGCGACCTGGTCGTGATCGAGACCGACGGCGCCCTGGAGCAGGCGGACTCCCTCAAGACCAGCTACGACGGCGCCCCGGCCACCGGATTCGACCTCTTCCGCAACAGCCTCGACGAGGTGGCCCGCCACCCGGGCATCCTGGCCCGGCAGAGCGGGCTCGACGGCCTCTGCGCGACCTGCAGGGACTGCCCGGTCGTCGCCAGCTGCGGGGGCGGGCTCTTCGCGCACCGCTACCGCACGGGGTCCGGCTTCGACAATCCGAGCGTCTACTGCGACGACCTGCTCCCCCTCATCGAGCACGTACGGCAGCGGACGCGGCGCCCGGCGCTCACGCTCCCGGCCGCGGTCCTCGACGAACTCGCCGCCGGCTACGGCGGACCGGACGCGATCGGTCACCTGGACGCGGGCCAGCAGACGCTGCGCAGGGCGTTCCTGTCATCGGTCGGCCACGACTCCGGCGCGGCCTGGGACGTGCTCGCCCTGGTCGACCGGACCGACCCCGGCGCCCTCGACGCCGTGCTCGCCCACCCGTACGTCCGCGTGTGGGCGGTGGAGTGCCTGCGCGGCCGCGCGGACGCCGGGCAGCTGGCCGCCGTCGCCGCGGCGGCCGCGGTCCGCGCCGGTGTGGAGACCACGCTCACGGTGCCCGTACACGACGGGATCGTGCACCTTCCCACGCTGGGCGGCTGGGCGGTGGACGGGGTGGAGAGCGTTCCGGTCGAGGTCGGAGGCGGCCTCTGCCGGCTCCCGGACGGCGCCTCTCCCCTGCCCGCGCGCCGGCTGACCGCCGACGGGATCGAGGTCGCGTTAGAGGACACCGATCCGTTCCGCGACTGCCATCAGTGGCCCGCCGCGCCCCGGCTCGGCGACGAGGAGTTCGAGCGCTGGCAGCGGACGTTCGCCTGGGCGTGGGAGCTGGTCCGGCGCGACCATCCCGCCTACGCCGCCGGGCTTGCCGCGGGCCTGTCCACGATCGTGCCGCTGGCGCCCGCCGGGGCCGGGCACGACGTCAGCTCGACCGCGCGCGAGGCGTACGGCTCGGTCGCGATCGCGCTGCCCGAGGACCCCGAGGTGCTGGCGCTCCTGCTGATCCATGAGTTCCAGCACGTGAAGCTGGGCGCGGTCCTGGACCTCTTCGACCTCTACGACCGGTCGGAGAGCCGGCTGTTCCACGCGCCCTGGCGGGAGGATCCCCGGCCGCTGGAGGGGCTGCTCCAGGGAGCGTACGCGCATGTCGCTGTCGTCGACTACTGGCGCGCGCGCCGCCTGCTGCCCACCGGCGCGGAGGCCGCGGGCGCCAGGTTCGCCCGCTGGCGCGCGGACACCGCCGGGGCGATCAGGACGCTGCAGGACTCCGGCGCCCTGACCGAGCTGGGAG
The DNA here is from genome assembly GCF_030406325.1 of Actinomadura sp. DC4. Taxonomy (GTDB): domain Bacteria; phylum Actinomycetota; class Actinomycetes; order Streptosporangiales; family Streptosporangiaceae; genus Actinoallomurus. The sequence continues at coordinate 15,417 of NZ_JAUEQY010000040.1, forward strand.
AACGCTTCGTCGCCGGGATGAGCGCCACGGTCACGCCCTGGCTCGACGAGCCCGAGTCCGTCCCGGGACACCCCCGGTGAGCGTCGGCGCCGTCGCCACCGCCCGCGTCACGTCCGCGTCGCTGGCCCAGGATCTGCGGCGGCTCGGCATGGCGGAGGGCTCCTGCGTCCTGCTCCACGTCTCCCTGCGAGGTCTCGGCGAGGTCGAGGGAGGGCCGGCGGCGGTCGTGGAGGCGGTCCGCACCGTGATCGGCGCCGGCGGGACGATCGTCGTGCCGACCACCACCGACGGCAACTCCGACACCTCGCGCGCCTACCGCGAACGGACGCGGGGCATGTCCCCGCTGCGGCGCCGCCTGCACCGCCGCCGGATGCCCGCCTTCGACCCCGCCTCGACCCCGTCCAGCGCGGGAGCCGTCGCGGAGTTCGTGCGCACCCGCGACGGGGCGGTCCGCAGCGAGCATCCGCAGTCGTCGTTCGCGGCGATCGGGCCGGCCGCCGGCGCTCTCATGGGCGGCCACGCGCCCGACTGCCATCTCGGGGAGGCCTCCCCGCTCGCCCGGCTGTACGAGACCGGCGCCCACATCCTCATGCTGGGCATCGGGTACGCCGCCTGCACCGCGTTCCACCTCGCGGAGTACCGCTACGCCCCGGACCCGCCCACGCGCCGCTACGCCTGTGTCGTCCGGCGGGGCCGCCGGGCCCGGTGGTGGAGCTATGAGGACGTCGTCCTGGACGACAGTGAGTTCTCCGTCATCGGCGCGGAGCTCGACGCGACGGCACTCGTCCGCCACAGCGCCGTGGGCCGGGCGGACGGCCGGCTGATCCGGCTCGACGAGGCCGTACGCTTCGCGGCGGGCTGGTTCGCCGCACGGAGACGGTGACGCCCGAAATAGTGGCTATATGAGATTGATGCGAGACTGAGCCGCCTTTCCATATAGTTGTCGCGAAAGGGGGCAGGATGACGACGGATCACCCGCCAGAAGGAAACCAGCCTCCCCCCTACTTCTTCCTGAGCTACGCGCGTTCGAAGTATCAACCGGACGACGGCTCGGACCCCGATCTCTGGGTGAAGAAGCTCTACAAGGCGTTATGCTACGACGTCCACCACCTCACGGCGTCGCCGAATCCCGGCTTCATGGACCTGCAAACGCCACTGGGCTCACAATGGCCGGCCATGCTCTCCGGCGCCCTGAGCCAATGCCGCGTCTTCGTCGCACTCCTGTCGCCCGGATATTTCACCAGCGAATATTGCGGTAAGGAATGGGCCGTATTCACCGAGCGCATGCGCGCCCACTCCGGCGGAGGCGAGCCGCCGATCGCCCTGATACCCGCGCTGTGGACGCCCTTCCGGCTCGACGAACTCCCGCCGGAGGTGAGCGAGATCCAGCTCATCCCGCCGGGCTTTCCCCGCACGTACGGGGAAGAGGGCTTCTTCGGGCTGATGAAGCTCCGGCGCTACAACCAGGCGTACAAGGAGTCGGTGCTCCTGATGGCCAAGACCATCAAGAGGATCGCCGAGGAGACGAACCTGCGGACCTGCACCCCGCCGGACCTGGCCGAGGTCGAGAACGCCTTCGCCGTCCACCAGGCCAAGAGCGTCGCGCGCCGGGTGCAGGTGACCGTCGCGGCGTACTCGCTGCCGGCCTCGCGCGCCGAGGGCGCGGACCGTTCCCTTCAGTCGCGGAGCCCGTACTACTACGGCCACACGATGCGCGAGTGGACGCCCTACCGCAGCCGTACCGACTCCACGCCGATCGCCCGGTACGCGGAGCAGGTGATCGCCGGCCTCGGCCACCAGGCCGTCATCGCGCCGCTCGACGAGCCCGAGGTGGAGGCCGCGCCCGCGCCCTCGATCATGGTCGTCGACCCGTGGGCCGCCGGCGTCCCCGCGATCGGGGACCGGCTCCGCCGGCTCGACGACCCCCCACGGCACGTGATCGTGCCCTGGAACAACGACGACGAGGACACGACGCGCGACGAGGACCGGCTCGAACGCGACCTCACGGCCACGGTCGGGCGCAGCCTCGCGCTCAACGGCTCGGCCCGCCGCGTGCCCACGCTCAAGGCGTTCCGCGAGCAGCTTCCCAAGGCCGTCAACGAGGCGATCACCCGGCACTTCAAGACCGCGCCCGCCTATCCGCCGCAGGAGCCTCCCGTCGAACGTCCCCTGCACGAACAGACCCCGGACAGCCCCCGGAGAGACCAATGACCCAGCCCGGTACGGGAACGATCGTCACCTTTTACAGCTACAAAGGTGGTACCGGGCGGACCATGGCGCTGGCGAACACCGCGTGGATCCTCGCGCAGAGCGGCAAGAAGGTCCTGACCGTCGACTGGGACCTGGAGTCGCCCGGCCTGCACAAGTTCTTCCACCCGTTCCTCAACGACAAGGTCGTCTCGTCGACGCCCGGCGTGATCGAGCTCATCACCGGGTACTCCTGGGCGGCGACCACCGCGGGGCAGCGCAGCCGCGACTGGCACATCGAGTACGCCCGCGTGCTCCCCCACGCGGTCTCGCTGGAGTGGGTCTTCCCCTCCGGCGGCGAGCTCGACTTCATCTCGGCGGGCCGGCAGAACCGCGACTACTCGTCGCTGATCTCGAGCATGGACTGGGACAACTTCTACGGCCGGCTGGGCGGCGGGCAGTTCTTCGACGCGTTACGCGCGGACATGAAACGGCACTACGACTACGTGCTGATCGACAGCCGTACCGGCCTGAGCGATATCGCCGACATCTGCACGGTCCACCTGCCGGACGTCGTGGTCGACTGCTTCACCCTCAGCGCGCAGAGCATCGAGGGGGCCGCGGCCGTCGCCCGCCGGATCGACGAGCGTTACGCGGGCCGCGGCATCAGGATCCTTCCCGTCCCCATGCGCACGGAGAACGCCGAGCAGGTGAAGGTCGAGGCCGGGCGGGCGGTCGCGCGGGCCAGGTTCGACCACTTTCCCAAGAACATGGGAAAGGAGGAACGGACGCGGTACTGGCTGGCCGTGGAGATCCCCTACCGCGCCTTCTACGCGTTCGAGGAGACGCTGGCCGTGTTCGGGGACCCTCCCGGATCTCCCGGCTCCCTGCTGTCCGCCTTCGAGAGACTGACGAACGCCATCACCGACGGCGAGGTCGGCGCCCTTCCGCCGATCGACGAAGAGCGGCGGGCGGCGACGCTGGAACTGTTCACGCGGCACGAACCGGCCGAGATCACCGAGATCCTCCTGAGCTACGTGTCGGACGACCGCGCCTGGGCGGACTGGATCGCCACCGTCCTCGACCGCGTCGGGTTCCGGGTCGTCATCCGGTGTGCCGACGACGACCCGGACGGCGCCCTGGGGAGCCTCGTCGATCCGGCGCTGCAGGCCCCCTCACGGACCCTCGCCCTCGTGTCCCCCGCCTATGCGAAGTCCTCGCAGGTCCGCAAGATCTGGAACGCGCTGACCGAGACGCCGCTCTCGGGAGCCGCCACGCGGATCACCGCGATACGGATCCTCGACACGAAGCTGCGGCCGCCGTTCACGTCCGTACCGTCGGCCGACCTGTCCGGGCGGGAGGAACTCCGCGCGATCGACGAGCTCCTGCGCGCCGTGGACCAGCCGGTGTCACCCGCCGAGCATCCGGCGGCGCAGACCCCCGCCGGGCCCCGCTTCCCCGGCGCGGCCACGAACCCCGCCGTCTGGAACGTCGGCACCCGTAACGCCGGCTTCACCGGACGCGGCGTGGCGCTGGAACGACTCCGCGACCAGATGCTCGGTAGCGGCCAGGCCGTCGCCCGGCCGCAGGCGCTGTACGGCCTGGGCGGAGTCGGCAAGACGCAGGTCGCGCTCGAGTACGCGCACCGGTTCAAGGCCGACTACGACCTGGTGTGGTGGATCTCCGCCGACCAGCCGGACCTGATCAACACGGCGCTCGCCGAGCTCGCGGGACGGCTCGGCCAGCCGGTCGGCGACAACGTCACCGAGGCCGCCGAGGCGGCGCGCGAGCGGCTGCGGCGCGGCGGCGCACGCTGGCTGCTGATCTTCGACAACGCCGACGACCCGAAGGCCGTGAAGAGATACCTTCCGGGTGGCGACGGGCATGTCCTGATCACCTCACGCAACAAGGCGTGGTCGCGGGTCGCGACGCCGCTGGAGATCGACGTCTTCACCATCGGGGAGAGCGTCGAGCACCTCATGCGCCGCGTTCCCGGCCTCAGCGCGGCCAACGCGCTGGACCTCGGCACCGCGCTCGGCTTCCTGCCCCTCGCGGTCGAGCAGGCGGCCGCGTGGCTCGAGACCACCGGAGTGCCGGCCGAGACGTACCTCGAAATGCTGCAGACGCAGACCGCGGAGATCCTGGCGACGGACGCGCCCCCGGACTATCCCGCGCCGGTCGCCAGCACCTGGGCGCTGTCGTTCCGGCAGCTCAGCGAGGCGTCACCGGCCGCCGCGCGGCTGCTGCGGCTGTGCTCGTTCTTCGCCTCGGACCCCATCTCGCTGGACATGATCTACAGCGACCAGATGGTGCACCTGCTGTCGAAGTACGACCGGGCGATCCGTGACACGCTCGTCCTCGCCAAGGTGGTGCAGGAGCTGAGCCGGTTCGCGCTCGCAAAGGTCGACCAGGGGAACAGGTCGCTGCAGGTCCATCGCCTGGTGCAGGCCGTCGTGCGTTCTCGCATGACGCAGGCGGAGCAGGACGGCGCCTGCCACGACGTGCACTCGATCCTGTTCCGCGCCAAACCAGAGGGCGACACCGATATCCCCGACAAGTGGCCGAAGTACGACCTGATCCTGCCGCACATCCTTCCGTCCCGCGCCGCCGAGTGCGGCGAGGAGGACACCCGGCAGCTCCTCATCGACCTGGTGCGTTACCTGTGGCGGCGAGGCGACTTCGAACGCTCGATCAGCGTCGGCACTTACATGTCGGAGCTGTGGGCCGGCCGGCTGGGCGACGACGACTGGCAGCGGCTGCACCTGGAGTCGCAGCTGGCGAACGCCTACCGGTACCAGGGGCTCTACGGAAAGGCCCGTGCGATCGATGAGGACGTCCTCCTGCGGCAGCGGCGCACGCTCGGCGAGGACGACCCGCAGACGCTGGTGACCGCCGGCGGCCTGGCCTCCGACCTGCGCGCGCTGGGGGAGTTCGCCGAGGCCCTCACCATCTCCACCGACACGTACGACCGGATGAAGGTCGTCCTCGGCGAGGAGCATCCGCGGACGCTCTCGGCCGCCAACAACGTCGCGGTGTCCCTCCGCCTCGCCGGAGAGCCGGCCCGCGCTCGCGACCTCGATCGCCGGACCCTCGCGCGGCGCGCCCACGTCCTCCACGAGAAACACCCCGACCTGCTGTCCTCCGCCGCGAACCTGGCCGCCGACCTGCGCGACCTGGGCGAGCTGGAGGCCTCGGTCACGCTGTTGCGCACCGCCCTGGAGGAGTACCGGGAGGTGCTGGGCGACCGGAGGCTCGACACGTTGAGGACGGGCAAGAGCCTCGCGGTGTCGCTGCGCAGATCCGGTCTCCACGAGGAGGCCGGCGGGCTGGCGTCCAGCACGCTCGACCTGTTCGACCAGATCTTCCCCCACTCTCCCGACGCCATCTTCGCCGCCGTCGAGATGGCCTGCTGCCTGTGGGCGCTGGGCGACCCGGCCGGGGCACGCCTCCAGACCGGCGCGGTCCTCGAACGTCAGCGCTCCGGCCTCGGCGCGGACCACCCGTACACCCATGTGATCGCCAGCAACCTCGTCATCTACCTGCGCGACGCGGGAGACCTTCCGGCCGCCCTCGAACTCGGCGCGGAGACACGGCGGGCCCTCTCCGCGGCGTTCGGGGACGACCATCCCTGCGCCCTGTCCTGCGCGGTCAACGTGGCGAACTGCCTGGGCGACCTCGGGCGGCACGAGGAGGCCGAGCGGCTGGAGCGCAGGACGCTCGGCCGGTTCGCCGCCCGTCTCGGCGAGCGGCATCCCGACACGCTCGTCTGCCGGTCGAACCTGTCGGTCACGCTCCAGGCCATGGGCCACGAGGAGGAGGCGGCCCGGCTGCGCGGCGCCGCGGTCGACGCCCTGTCGGAGGTCATCGGCGCGCACCATCCGGACGTCGACAAGGCGCGCGCGGGCCGGCGGCTCGGCAGGGACCTGGAGACCCAGCCGTTCTGACGGTTTGTCGTACCCGGTTCCTAGGGTGGTGCGCGTGAACCGTACGGATCGCCTCTACGCCCTGGTCGAGGAGCTGCGGGCCGTCGCGCCACGCCCGCGCAGCGCGCGCTGGCTGGCCGGCCGTTTCGAGGTCAGCGTGCGCACGGTCGAGCGCGACATCAGCGCGTTGCAGCAGTCGGGGGTGCCGATCTACGCCGAGCCCGGCCGTACGGGCGGCTACTGCCTCGACAAGGCGCGCACGCTGCCGCCGGTCAACCTGACCCCGGGCGAGGCCGTCGCGATGGCGGTGGCCCTGCGGCGGCTGGAGGGCACGCCGTTCCGTACCAACGCGGGTTCGGCGCTGCGCAAGCTCGTCGCCGCGATGCAGCAAGACGACGCCGCCGCGGCCCGCGACCTGGCCGCCCGCATCCACCTGCTCGACGACGCGGGCACCACGCCGTCGGTGCCGCGTGTGGTCGCCGACGCGCTGTCCGCCCGCCGCGTCCTGCGCATCGGCTATGGCGACCGCGGGGGCGCCGCCACGACGCGCGAGATCGAGCCGCTCGGCTACGTCGGCACGCCCACGCACTGGTATCTCGTGGCGTGGTGCCGGCTGCGCGACGCGCTGCGCATCTTCCGCACCGACCGGATCACCTCGGTCGCGGTCACCGCCGAGGTGCCCGAGCCGCGACCGCTGAGCAGGGACGATCTCGACATCCCGCACGGGACCGTTCGCCGGCTCACTCTGAGCTGACGGCCGGGCCGGCCCGGTGAAGGGCCGGCCCGCGCGGCTCAGGACCGGACGAACGGCGGCCTGAACACCCCGAAGTGGTTGCCCGCCGGATCGAGCAGGTGCGCGAACGTCACCCCGACCGGGTTGACCTCCGGCCCGCGCTGCACCTTGCCGCCCGCCATTTCGACCCGCCGGCACGTGGCCTCGACGTCCTCCACCAGAATGGTGAAGACCGCGTAATTGGGCGTCTCTCCCTTTGTCGCGAAAAGCCCGCCGTGCAGCCCGTCGGCGTCGCCCGTGGTGAACATCTGGTACGCCAGATCGGTGCTCTTCGTGGCGTCATGGGAGACCGTCCAGCCGAACACGTCACCGTAGAACCGTTTCGCGGCCGCCGGGTCGTCAGTGCCGATCTCGAACCAGCCGATGCCGTTGAATGCAGGCATTGTTCTCCCTCTCGTGTCGCGCCGGGCGTGCCCGGCCCACCCACTCTGGAGGGCGGCGGCGACAACCCCCTGTCGGTATTTACGCGGAGCCGTTCCGGCGGCTCTCCACGAGCCAGGGCAGGAGCCTGGGCAGGACGTCGAGCGCGCTGAAGTGCGACCCGCCCGGGTGGAGGATCAGCCTGGCGCCCGGGATGCGCTCGCCGAGCCAGGCGGCGTGGCCCGCCGGGGAGAACCGGTCCTCGGCGCCGTGCCAGACCAGCGTGGGCCGGGAGATCGTGCCCGGGTCGAATCCCCAGGGCGTCACCAGGGCGATCACGTCGTCGACCCAGCCGGCCGCCGACGACCGCAGTCCCTCGGCGAAGTTGCTGACCAGCAGACGGCGGATGCCGACGTCTCCGATGATCTTCCGATCGGCGTCGGTGAGCTCGTCCAGGAGTCCGGCGAGGTGCGAACCCGGGTCCTCCCTGATCCGTTCGGCGGCCGGGCCGAGACGCCCGGCGACCACACTGACGCTGCGCCGCGCCGCGGAGAACTCCGCGACGTTCGACGCCGTCATGCCCGCGAACCAGTCGAGCCCGTCCGCTCCGTGCGGCGCCAGCGGAACCAGGGCCGCCGCCTTGGTCACCCGCCCGGGGAGCAACGCCGCGCAGGCCAGGGCGTGCGGTCCGCCGCCGGAACGCCCGAGAACGGCGAACCGCCGCAGCCCGAGCGCGTCCGCGATGGCCGCCACATCCGCGGCGGCGTCGGCCACCGTCCGCCCGGACTTGCGATCCGACTCGCCGTAGCCGGGCCGGTCGAAGGCGATCAGGCGGACGCCGGACTGGTAGAGGACGATCGGCCGCGGCCGTGGGCCCAGCCGGCAGCCGGGCGTCCCGTGCAGGAGGAAGACCGGACGCCCCTTCGGCTCTCCGCTCTCTTCCACCGCCAGTTTCCTGCCGTCAGCCGCGATCACCACTCGTGCCAACGCCGACTCCCACCCCATAGCGCAAGCCCCACATTCAGGATTTTCGCAAAGATTCCCGGCTGTGGGCGCCGCGGGATCGCCCTAATCTTCGGGGCCGCGGCGGGGGTGGTCTCCGTGGTGCTCAACGGGCCGACGAGGCCACTGCCTTTACATTGTAGATTTTTTAGAGGGCGATGATCGGCCGGCCGCCGACGCGCAGCCGTGGGGCGCGTGGGTGTGGACGCAGGCCCGTCTCATGGCCCGGTGGACGTGCTCTCGACATACGTCGATGAAGCAGATGGGATCCCAGTCGACGCGCTCTGTCTTGCCCGCGTTGATGGTCCTCACAGGTTTCTTGTTCTTATCCATCAAGACGACTTACGCCCTGTTGATTTCGGTTCCGTCGCCCGCGCCGCCGGCGCGCCTGTGGACAGCGCCGCCCCGAGAGCGAGAGCGACCACAGAAGCCAACGCGCCCCCGGGCCGTGACGTTCGACCTACGCATGATCGAATCCTTTCTCTGTGCTTGGACCGGACTCAGCCAAGCAGCGACCGGATTCAGGTCGGCTTCAGCGCATTCGTTCAGCGGGCGAGGATCGACCGGCCGCCGAAGCGCGGCTGCAGGTCTTCCTGGATCTTCGTGGCGCTGGCCGTCACCAGCCGTACGGTCTCGGCGAGGACGGTCTCGTTCACCGTCTCACCGAAGAGGGAGTACTCGAACTCCAGCGTCGCGGCGTCGGTCTCGCCCTCGGTGAAGAAGCTCAGCGCGCCGAACAGGAAGTTCCCGCCGTTCACCGCGACGTGCCGGGTGACCTCCGGGGTGAGGCCCAGGTCGACCAGCACCGGGGCGCGGACGTTGACCCGGCCCCCTCCCCCGAGGCCGTCCGTCACCTCCACGAAGACGACGGTCTTCTCGAACGGGACGACGACGGCGCCGTGCCGATTGGCGTATGCACCCGTGAACTGGCCTTTTACCCACTCGAAGCACTTCGTTCGTAGTGAATCGGTGAACTCAGACATGACTCATTTTTCTCACCGCAGTCAGCACGCGGCATCATTCATGCGTCGTAGACGGCATACGCCACTGCCAGGGCCGGAATACGGCTGTTTCGGGAGAGGCCGCCGGCGCACCGCGGGCGGGCGAAATGCAGGGACGTCCCGCTCCCCGCATTTCCAGGTTATAGCGCACCCGGGGAGCTTGCGGCAGGACCCGGGTCGTGCCGCATGATTGCCGACCGAAAGGCGAAAAGGCACGGAAACGGGGGACGTGAATGCGGGTGCTGTTGTCGACGTGGGGGTCGCGCGGGGACGTCGAGCCGCTGGCGAGACTCGCGGCGCGGTTGCGGGAACTCGGCGCGGAGGCCCGGGTGTGCGCGCCGCCGGACGAGGAGTTCGCGGCGCTGCTGGCGCGGGCCGGCGTGCCACTGGTGCCGATGGGCCCCTCGGTGCGTTCGGTGGTCGCCGGTGAGAGGCCGCCCTCGGCGCAGGACGCGTTCCGGCTCGCTCCCGAGCTGGTCGCCGCGCGGTTCGAGACGCTCACCGCGGCGGCCGAGGGATGTGACGCGCTGCCGGCGACCGGCCTGTTGCCGGCCGGCGCGCCGGACGTGGCCGAGAGGCCGGGCATCCCCTATGTGTTCGCCTGCTTCCCCACCGCCGGGCTGCCGTCGCGGCGCTTCCCGCCGGGGGCCCGGCCGGGCAAGCATGGCCGCGCACGCTCCGGAGGGCATCGCACGGGCGGCCGTCGAGGCGGGCCGCGCGCTCGGCCGCCGCGTACTCCTGGCCGATGGCTGGGCCGGGCCGGCCGCGGTCGACGACCGGGACGACTGCCTCGTCGTCGGCGAGGTCGACCAGCAGGCGCTGTTCCCCCGGGTGGCCGCGGTCGTGCACCACGGCGGCGCCGGCACCACCACGACGGCCGCCCTCGCCGGCGCGCCCCAGGTCGTGGTGCCCCGGATCGTGGACCAGCCGCGCCGGGCCGCCCGGGTGGCCGAGCCGGGCATCGGCGCGGCGCACGACGAGCCGGCCCCGACCGCCGGCTCCCTGTCCTCCGCGCTCAGGACGGCCCTGGCACCCGAGACCCGGACGCGGGCGCGGGCCGTGGCCGCCACGACCCGCACCGTTGGGACGGCCGTCGCCGCGAGACTGCTGCTCGAGGCGGCCCGCCGTGAGAGGCCGCCCGTGCCCGCGTGAGATCCCTACGTCGAAAGCGCGGTCAGCGCCGCGTCGACGTCGGCCTCCGTCGTGTAGAGGTGGAACGCGGCCCGCAGGCGCCCGTCGCGTACGACCGCCCGGATGCCCGCCGCCTCCAGGCGGCGTGCGGCGTCCGGCACGTCGACGCTCACGATCGCGCTGCCGGTCGGCGGCCGGCCGAGGCCCTCCAGGAAACGACCGGCGAGCGCCACGTCGTGGGAGTGGATCTCATCGACGCCGATGTCGTTCAGCAGTTCCAGCGACGGCACCGCGCCGACGTAGGAGAACCACGCGGGCGAGATGTCGAAGCGCCGGGCCGAGGCGGCCAGCCGCAGCGGCGGGCCGAAGTAGGCGTGCTCCTCCCCCGCGTACCAGCCGGCCGCGCTCGGGCGGATCCACTCACGGGCGGCGGGGGCGATGTAACAGAAGGCGGCGCCGCGCGGGGCCATGAGCCACTTGTACGCGGCGCAGGCCAGCACGTCGAAGCGGGTCGCGTCCACCGGCAGCCAGCCGGCCGCCTGGGTCGCGTCGGCCACGACCAGCGCGCCGTTCGTGCGGGCCGCCGCCACGATGTCGTCGACCGGGGCGATCTCGCCGGTCGCCGACTGCACGATGCTGAAGGCCACCACCGTCGTACGGGAGTCGATCGCGTCGGCGAGGCGGTCCGGCGGCACGGTGCGTACGTTCAGGTCCTGGACCAGCCAGGGGAAAAGGTTCGACGTGAACTCGATGTCGGGCACGAGGACGTTCGCGCCGGCGGGCAGCGAAGCCGCCACCGGGGCCAGCAGCTCCGAGACCGCGGAGCCCACGGCGACGTCGTCCGGACCGGCCCCGACCAGCCGCGCGAACGCCGCGCGGGCCAGGCCCGTGGAGGCGTCCCACGCCATCCAGGGGGACGCGCCCCGCCGCCACTCGTCCAGGGCGCGGGACACCGCGTCCACGGTGGTCCGCGGTGGAAGGCCATAGCTCGCGGTGTTGAGCCAGCCCGGCTCGACCTGCCAGAGATGTAGGGCTTCGCGCAGTTTCACCTATTAAGTCTGCCGCTCCGCGCGGTCGCGGAAACGTTCGCCGGTCCGGCGGCCGTCTCGAAGTCGGCGTCGCGTGTCTCCGGGCCGATCAGCGCTCCGACGAGGATGAGGACGCCGCCCAGGACGAGCAGCACGACCGGGGTGTCCTCGTACGGGATGAGGTGTCCCAGCCAGTCCTGGTAGTAGGCGTAACCGGCCGTCACCAGCAGCGGGAGGCTGTACCCCATGCCGAAGCCGCTGCCGCGGACCGCGGCGGGGAAGCGCTCGCAGATGTAGGAGGGCGTGACCGCGAACATGCTGGCGCCGCTGATCCGGATGAGCAGGGTGAGCACGAACACGAGCGGCACGCCGGACCACGGCCCGCTCCTGGGCCATGAGGCGAGGAACGCGAATGCCGCCGCGCAGACCACGCCGACGCTCAACCCGCAGGCGATGAAGAACGTCCGGCGGCCGATCCGGTCGGTCAGCGCGCCGATCAGCGGGAAGCACAGAGTGTGGACGAACTGCGCGACCACGAGCACCCCGGTGACCTCGGTGGCGGTCAGCGTCGTCTGCGTGCCGAGCAGGGACGGCAGCAGCCCGGAGGCCATGTTGGAGGCGAACCAGACGCCGGCCATCAGCACGAACACCTGCCAGAAGCTGCGCCGCGCCGAGCCGAACAGCACCGTCTTCACCGGGTCGGCGCGCTTGGCCCTGCGGGCGGAGGCGAGCCAGACCTCCGACTCGCGCACCGTACGGGAGTAGTAGAGGAGGAAGACGACGCCGATGACCGCGCCCGCCGCGAACGGCACGCGCCAGCCCCACTCCGCGTACGCCGAGGTCGGCCCGCCGGCCGGGGCGATGTGCAGCATCGCGTAGCTCAGCAGGGAGATCGCGCAGTACGAGAGCGGGAACCCGATGCTGACCAGGCTCCCGTACAGGCCGCGCCGTCCGGGCGGGGCGATCTCCATGGCGAGCGGGATCGCGCCGGTGTACTCACCGCCGAGGAAGATCCCGTCGACGAACCGCAGCAGGATCATCAGCGCGACCGCCCACAGGCCGAGCTGCGCGTGGCCCGGCAGGACGGCGATGACGCCGGTGGTGGCCGCGCACCCCGCGACCGACAGCAGCGTCACCCGCCGGCGGCCGACACGGTCCGCGAGCCTGCCGAAGATCAGCGAACCTAGTGGCCGGCCGATCAGCGTCGACACGAAGACGGCCGCCGTGATGATCGCCCTGGTCCCCGAGGGGACGGAGGCCGGGACGAAGTAGGGCAGGGCGGGGGTCAGCGCGATGGTCGGCAGGTAGACGTCGAACATGTCGACGAAGAAGCCGAACGCCCCGCCGATCACCGCGGCTCTGCGCTGGGCGGTGTCGGGGGCGGCGGCGTGCGCGGTCGAGGTCATGGGTGGCACCAGTCCGGAGCTCGCGTGAGGGGGTCGCCGGGAGGCGAGGCGTGCTCCATTTTGTTGACAATCGTGTGGCCAATCGTGGGGGGATGAACGGCGGCTGTCAAGGGATCACCTCACCCACCTGCCACTTCGTCGGCCCGTACGAGCGGCGTGATCCGTTGCCCGCATTGCGCCGTCGCGACTACGGTGACTAGATTGTCGACATTATTGATGCACATCCGGGTCTCCGATCGGCCTCCCGGGCCGGAAAGACGCCACCATGACGAATGCTCCTTCTGCTCCCTCCGATCGGGCCCGCGCCCTCGTCGAGGGCGCGTACGACACGCACGTCCACGTGGCCCCCGACGTGATGAAGCGCCGCATCGACGACGTCGATCTGGCCCGCAGGTTCGCCGACGTCGGGATGGCGGGCTTCGTGCTGAAGTCCCACTACGTGCCGACCGCCGAGCGGGCGGCGGTCGTCCGCAAGGTGGTGCCGGGCGTACGGGCACTGGGGGCGATCACGCTCAACGGCTCGGTCGGCGGCCTGAACCCCTCGGCGGTGGAGATCGCCGGGCGGCAGGACGCGCGCGTGGTCTGGATGCCGACCGTGGACAGCCGCAACCAGCGGGACAGCCGCGCGTCGGATCCGCCGGGTGCCAAGCCGCCGATGTGGGCGGCGCTCCAGGACGACCTGCGCGCCGCCGGGATCGAGCCGCCCGCGGTCGAGGTGGTCGACGGCGAGGGCGCCGTCACCCCCGCCGTACGCGACGTGCTGACGGTCGTGGCCGCGCACGGCATGACGCTGGCCACCGGCCACCTCAACGCGGAGGAGATCGTCGCGGTCGCCGACGCGGCGTTCGAGGCGGGCGTACGCTGTGTCGTCGTGACGCACCCGGAGTTCACCTCCCAGCGGCTCCCCGTTGACGTGCAACGCCGGCTCGCCGACCGCGGCGCGCTGCTGGAACGGTGCTTCACCACCCCGCACACCGGCAAGGTCTCCTGGCGGCGGCTCCTCGACACCATCCGGGCGGTCGGGCCCGCGCACTCGGTGCTCTCCAGCGACCTGGGCCAGCCGTTCAACCCGCCGGTCGAGGACGGCCTCGCGCTCATGGCCGACACGCTGCTGGAGGACGGTTTCGGCGAGGAGGAGATCCGCGCGATGGCGGTCGCGAACTCCGTCCGGGTCGCCGGCGAGGACCCCCGGTGACGGCCGGGCTCTGCGTCGCGGTCCTGGGCCTGGGCGAGGCCGGCGGCGCGATCGCCCGCGACCTGGCCGGGGCGGGCGTGCGGGTGCGCGCGTACGACCCGCTGCCCAAGCGGATGGACGGCCTGGTCGCGTGCGCGGACGAGGCCGACGCGGCGCGCGGCGCTGGCCTCGTTCTCAGTGTGAACAGTGCCAAGGCCGCCGAGGACGCACTGCGCGCCGGTCTTCCGGGGCTGGGCGAGGGCGCGGTGTGGGCCGACCTGAACACCGGGGCGCCCGCGCTCAAGCGCCGGCTCGGCGAGCTGGCCGGCGACGCCTTCGCCGACGTCTCGCTCATGGCGCCCGTACCGGGCAAGGGGCTGCACACGCCGATGCTGGTGTCCGGCCCGGCCGCCCGCGCGTACGCCGGCCTGCTGAGTCCGGTGGGCGCGCGGGTCACCGTGCTCGACGGGCCGGCCGGTGAGGCGGCCACCCGCAAGCTGCTGCGCAGCGTGTTCTTCAAGGGCATGGCGGCGTCGGTGGTGGAGGCACTGTACGCCGCCCGCGCGGCCGGCCTCGAGGACTGGATGCGCGCGCACATCGCCGAGGAGCTGACCGCCGCCGACGCGGCCTTCGCCGAACGCCTGGAGACCGGCAGCCACCGCCACGCGGCGCGCCGGGCCGAGGAGATGCGCGCGGCGGCCGAGCTGCTCACCGAGCTGGACGTGCCACCGAGGATCAGCGAGGCGAGCCGCGCGTGGCTGGCCCAGCTCGACGGAGCCCCGTGACCGGCGGCGTCCTGGCCGCGATCCGCGACGCGATCGTCCGTGGCGAGTTCGCGCCGAACCAGCGGCTGGTGGAGGCGGACCTGTCCGAACGGTTCGGCGCGAGCCGCAGCGGCGTACGCTCGGCGCTGTTCGAGCTGGCCAACGAGGGCCTGGTCGAACGCGTGCAGAACCGCGGCGCCCGGGTCCGCGCCGTCACGCTGGACGAGGCGATCGAGATCTCCGAGGTCCGCATGGTGGTGGAGGGGCTGTGCGCGGCCAAGGCCGCCGAGCGCGTCACCGCCGAGGAGATCACCGAGCTACGCGGCCTGGGCACGGCGATGCGAACGGCCGTCGCCGACGGGCACGTCCTGCGCTACTCCGAGCTGAACCAGACGCTGCACGGGCGCATCCTGCGGATCGGCGGCCAGTCGGCCGCCGCCGGGGTACTGGAGCGCCTGCGCGCGCAGAACGTACGCCACCAGTACCGCCTCGCCCTGCTGCCGGGCCGCCCCGGCGTCTCGCTCGGCGAGCACCTGGCGATCATCGACGAGATCTGCGCCCGAGCCCCGGACGCCGCCGAACGCGCCGCCCGCCGCCACCTGCTGAGCGTCATCGCCGCACTGAAGACCGCCTGACCTGGGACTTACGCGCGGCAGCTGATCTCCATGCCGTCCTCCACGGGGAAGGCGACGCTGACGTAGCCGTTCGCCGGGTCGCGGACGTGGTCGAGGTAGCCGGCCATGGCGGACATGCCGATGTCGTCGGCGACGACCAGCGCACCCGGCGCGAGTCGTGGTTCGAGCGAGCGCAGGACCGGCAGGCACAGGTCCTTCCAGCCGTCGAGCAGCACGAAGCCGATCGGACCGGCGATTTCGGCGAGAGTCTCGCGCGCGTCGCCGGGCAGGACGGTGGCCACCCCGCCGAGCCCGGCCTCGTCCAGGTTGGCCCGCGCGGCGGCGACCTTGGCCGCGCTCATCTCGGTGCCGTAGACCCGGCCGGCGCCGTTGTCCGCGACCGCGGCGGCCAGGTAGATCGTGGAGATCCCGAACGAGGTGCCGAACTCCACGGCCGTCCCGGGCCGTGCGGCCCGGACCAGGGCGTACAGCAACTCGCCGCCTTGCCGGGAGATCGGCAGGTAGAGGCCCTCCCGCGCGTCGGCGAGCTCCTGCGCGGTGCCGGTGGCGCGGGAGACCGGCCGCTCTTCGTCGAGAGCCGCCTCGGCGAACAGCCGGTCGAGGGTGTCGTGAACCTTTTGTGCGTGCAGTGATGCGGGCATGATCTGTAGGCTAGACGCGACGTTGCGTCTTGTCTAGCTCCGCTAGGGTGGTCCGCATGGGTTCTGACGGGGGCGTCGCCGCTCCTTCGGCCGGCCACCACGGCAACCGGCACGGACGCAGCGAGCAGGCCCGCCGGGCCGTGCTGGAGGCCGCCGACGACCTGCTGGTCGAGCGCGGTTTCGCGGGCGTGACCATCGAGGGCATCGCCGCCCGCGCGGGCGTGGCCAAGCAGACCATCTACCGCTGGTGGCCGTCCAAGGTCGACATCTTGATGGACGCGTTCGTGGACGACATGGTCCAGCACCTGACCCCGCCCGACCAGGGTGACCTGGGCCGGGAGCTGCGTACCCACCTGAGCCGGCTGGCCCGCTTCCTGACCGGATCCGACCCGGGCGCGGTGTTCCGCGCGCTCGCCGGGCTGGCCCAGCACGACCCGGAGATGGCGGCCCGTTTCCGTACCGAATGCCTGGTCCACCAGCGAGCGCTGGACCGCCTGCCGATCGAGCGGGCCATCGCACGCGGCGAGCTGCCGCCGGACACCGACGTCGAACTCGCCGTCGACCGCCTCGTCGGCCCCGTCCACTACCGCGCCCTGGTCACCGGTGACCCGCTCCCCCGCGCCTTCACCGACGCACTCGTCGACCGGTTCCTCGCCGGCTGACGCGGCTCGAAGCCCGCCCGCTCGGCGAGGACCGGCCGGGACTTCGGGATGGGGCCCCGGGGGCGCGGAGAGCGCTCCGTCGCGCCCCCGGGACCGGCTCGGTCACTGGTCGAAGAGCTGTCCGTACGTCGCCATCGCCATCGCGATGTCGGACTGAGCCCAGAAGCGGTGGTAGGTGAACGTCGGCGCGGCCCCGCCGTTCAGGTAGCTCTGCACCTTCGACCAGCTCGGGTCCTGCTTGTACCAGGACCGGATGGACAGGAACGTCGCGGTGGAATCGATCTTGTCGCCGTCCGGCATGGTGCCGGTCCAGCCCGACGGGACGTACACGCCGTCGTGGTTGGTGTTGGAGGTGCTGTACGCCTGGGTGAAGCGGTTGTAGTCGGTCCTGGTCTCCGGCACCGAGACGCCGATGCCGTCCTGGTCGCCGGTCCACATGTCATCCAGCAGCGTCTTGGCCGTGGACCTGGCGGTCGCGTCGCCGGACTTGGCGGCGTAGTAGGCCAGTGTCTTGGCGTACGCCGCGGTCACGCCGACGTCGTTCGTGTAGTCGGCGATCGTGACGTGCAGGCCGCTGTTGGCGCCGGGGCTGGTGGCGTTCCAGGTGTCGGGCTGGCCGCTCCAGTGCAGCGTGGAGGGGATCTGGTAGGTCCCGTCCGGGTTCAGGGTGGTGTTGGCGGTCGCCCACGTCACCCACTTGTCGAGCAGGGCCTTGGCCGCGGTGTCGCCGCTGACGTAGTAGTACTCGGCGACGCGCTCCATCGACCACGCCTGGAAGCCGAACCACTGGTTGCTCGGCGGGTCGTGGTAGACCGGCTGCCAGTCGTAGGCCATGCCGTAGAAGGTCGGGTCGCCGGACGGCGGAGTCCCGTACGCGCCGCTCCAGCTGTTGGTCGCCCCGCCGGCGATGGCGCCCTCGGAGGACTGCAGCCACCGGTAGAACTCGAGCTGCCGCGCCAGGCTCTTCTTCCAGTCGTCCACGCCGGTCGCCGACTTCGGCCGCATCGCGGCGTCGTTGACCAGCGCGTACGCGGCGAGCGGGTTCTGGTAGCCCGAGTGGGACGCGCTGTCGCCGATGCGCCAGGCCCAGCCCGCGTTCGTGTCGGTCGCGCCGCCCCAGGCGTAGTACCAGGAGAGCAGGTAGTGCGCGCTGTCCTTGCCGGTGCCGGCCGGGCAGCTCGGGCTCGTGCAGCCGCCGATCTTCTTGAAGTACTTGTCGAAGAAGGAGTACCGCAGGTAGTCGCCCATCTTCCCGGCCTTGGCCACGGTGGTGGCCACGTCCGCGGTCTTGCCCTGCGCCTTGGCCCAGGTGTCCGCCCAGTACGCCGCCTGGATGGCGCGCGCGTCGGCGTCCGGGGCGTCGGTGTACTTCCACTGCTTGGCGTAGGAGGAGTCCTTCACGAACAGGTCCAGGTAGCCGTTCGTACCGCCGTAGGCGAACTTGTCGCAGGTCGGCTGCGGGATCGTCTCCCAGACCGACTCCTGCGGGCCGCGCTGGTAGCTGTTGATGTAGGAGGGCGCCTTTGTGGCCGGCCCGTTCTCGCAGCCGCCGCCCGGGGCGTCGCCGTAGCCGTAGACGTTGTCGACGTCCTGCAGCCAGTGCATGCCGTACACGTCGTCGGTGCCGTACGCGGACTTCAGCTCGGCCGCGATCGGGTCCTGGCCGACGGCGACGCCGGTGTCGAGCTGTGAGGGGTACTGCTCGGGCAGGTCGTGCTCCGGCGCGTACGTCGCCGGCTTGCCCGCGTCGTAGAAGGAGTTGGTCGGCTGGTCGGCGTGGGTCGGGATCATGTACTTCTCCATGAGCGCCCACGCGTCGTTGAACCTGCTCCAGTCGCCGGTGACCTTCCCGTACACCGCCTGCATCCAGATCAGGTAGCTGTACGCCTCGGAGGTGGTCTCATGGCCCTGGTCCGGCGCCTCGACCATGAGCGTCTCGACCGAGTGGTACGGGATGCCCTCCTTGCTGAAGTAGCCGCTGGCCGGGTCTGTGATCTTGTTGTAGAGGCTGAGGAACCGCTCCTCGTACGCGCCGTTCGACTTGGTCTCGGTCACGGTGACGGTCGCGGTCTCATAGCCCGTGGCCTTGGCGGTGAAGACGGCCGCGCCGGTGCCGGAGGCGTCCGCGGTGATCGTGACGTTCTGCGCGGTGGACCAGTTCGCCGGGGTGAAGGTCAGCGTGCCGCCGCCGGTGACCGACAGGCCGGTGTTGCCGCTCGCCCGCGCGACGGTGACGGTGACGTCGCCCGAGGGCCGGCCGGACGGCTTCACGCCGAACGTCCCGGTCTTGCCCTGCTGGACGGCGAGCGTCGCAGGGCTCGCGACGATCGCGGGCCCGCTGGCGACGTGCACGCCGACGGGCGTCGACTCGGCGGTGGCGCCCTGGCCGTCGTAGGCCTTGGCGTAGAGGGAGTAGTCGCCGGCCGGGACGTTCGTCCAGCTCGCGGCGTACGGCGCCGAGGTGTCGGTGCCGAGCAGCGTGGTGTCGCTGTAGAACTCCACCTTGCTGATCGAGGCGCCGTCCGCCGCCGAGGCCGTGGCGGCGAGCGGGATCGTGGCGCCGGAGGAGTAGGTCGCGCCCGCGGCCGGGCTGGTCAGCGCGACCGTCGGTGCCTGGTGCGCGCCGGTGCAGGTCGTGCCGTTGAGCGAGAACGAGGCCGGGGCGGTGTTGGTGCCGCTGTAGGTGAAGTTCGCGCCGAGGCTGGTCGTGGCGCCCGTGGCGAGCGTGCCGTTCCAGCTCACGTTGGTGATGGTGACGTCCTTGGCGGACTGGGTCCAGTTACCGCTCCAGCCCTGGGTGAGCTGCTGGTTCCCGGTGTAGGAGTACTTCAGCGTCCAGCCGTTGATCGCCGGGCCGAGGTTGGTCAGCGTGAGGTTCACGCTGAAGCCGGACCCCCAGTCGTTGGCCGAGTAGTCGACCTTGCACTGGACGTCGGCGGCGTGCGCGCCCGGTGCGGCGACGAGCGCGCCGGCCAGGAGTGTCAGGGCGACCAGGAACGGCCGCCATCGGGGGCGTCTCTTCATGGTGATCTCCTCTGGCGGGGGGCTGCCGGCCGACGCGGGCCGGGTCACGCGGAGTCGCGGATGATCAACTTCGTGTCGAGGACGACGTTCCGGTCGGGCGCCCCGGCGATCCGGCCGAGCAGCTCCCGCGCCATCCGCGCGCCCATCTCCTCGATGGGCCGCCGGACCGTGGTGAGCCGTGGCCGTACGCGGCCCGCGATCGGCGCGTCGTCGAACCCGACGACCGCGACGTCTTCCGGCACCCGCCGTCCCGTACGGCGCAGCGCCCGCAGGGCGCCCACCGCCATCTGATCGGAGGCGGCGAGGACGGCGTCGATGTCCGGGCGGCGGTCGAGCAACCGGTTCATCGCGTGCTCCCCCGACGCCTGCCGCAGGTCGCCGTACGTGATGAGCCCGGCGGTGGCCACGCCGTACTCCGCGACCGCCGCCCGGTAGCCGGCCAGCCGGTCGACCCCGGCGGCCCGGTCGGGCGGCCCGGCGATGGTGCCGATCGCCCGCCGGCCGGACCGGGCGAGGTAGTCCACCGCCGTACGGGCGCCGCCGCGGTCGTCGGCGTCGACGTAGGGCAGCGGCGTCGCCTCGAGCGGGCGGCCGCCGAGCAGCACCGGGATCCCGGCCTGACGGAGCACCGCGCACGGCGCGTCGTGCGCGCTGATCAGCAGGACCCCGTCGGCGTGGCCGCCGCGCAGGTAGCGGGGCACCGTGGTCCAGCGGCCGTTCCGTCCGATCACCATCACGACGAGCTCGCGTTCGTCGCCGAGCTCGCGGCGTACGCCGCCGAGTAGACGGGCGAAGGAGTCGTCGGTGAACACGCGGGCGTCGTCCTCACAGATCACCGCGGCGATCGAGCGCCCGTGCGGCGCGGCGCGGTGCCGTACGTAACCGAGGCTCTGGACGGCCCGTTCGACCCGCGCGCGGGCGCGCTGGCTGACGCGTGCGCTGCCGTTGATGACGCGCGAGGCGGTGGCGGGCGAGACCCCGGCGAGGGTCGCGACGTCGGCGAGTGTCGGCGCCGCATCCGGAGGCGTGGCGAGGTCCATCAAGGCGAGGACTCCCTTCGGGCACATGGCTCGGCTGGCGGGCTGTGGGAGCGCTCCCACACCATCCAAGGCATTAGGACGCGTGTCAATAGGAGTGTGTCGCCTGTGTAAACCGCGTGTTACCGTCCGGGTGCCACCGCCCCGATGATCAGCTCTTCGACCAGCGCGGACGCGTGAGACTCAGGCCCGGTGACGGGGTGGAGCCGCCGTGAAAGGACCGTGAAAGGAAAACGTGGCCTGTACCGGTCGTGAGCTGCGCGTACGTCTCCAGGGGACGCCTTAATGGGAGGTCCTCCGTGAAGGGGCGCGTTAGGGTCGGAGCATGGCGGTGGACGAGGGCACGGTACGTGTCGATGTGTGGATCTGGTCCGTACGGCTGGTGAAGACTCGCTCCCTGGCCACCGCCGCCTGTCGCGCCGGTCACGTCCGCGTGAACGACGAGCGCGCCAAGCCGGCGTCCGTCGTCCGGGCCGGCGACACGGTACGGCTGCGCTACGAGGGACGCGAGCGGATCGTCGAGGTGCGGCGCGTCGTGCGCAAGCGGATCGGGGCGGCGGTCGCGCAGGAGTGCCTCATCGACAACAGCCCGCCGCCACCGCCGCGCGAGAGCCTGGTCCCGATCGCCCGCCGCGAGCGCGGGGCGGGCCGTCCCACCAAGCGCGAGCGCCGCGAGCTGGAACGTCTCCTCAGCTCACGGTACGGCGTGCGCCCACGCTGAACCTCAGCGCGAGCCGACGCCGATCCAGGGCACCCCAATGCGCTCCGCGCGAGGCTCTCGCGGAGCACGGTCAGACGCTCGATCCCGGCGAGCCGGCGCAGGGCCTCAGCGCGAGCCGGCGACGATCGGTGGCATCTCGATGCGCTCCGCCAAGCTCTCGCGGAGCGCGGTCAGGCGGCCGATCTCGGCGTCGAGCGCGGCGAGGCGCCGCCGGGCCACGCCCGTCGCCTGGGCGCAGGCGCCCGGCCCGCCGTACGGCGGCAGCGTGTCGTCCTCCAGCAGATCGAGGCGCTCCGCGCAGCCCTGCAGGTCGGCGACGGTCAGGCCGAGCGAGAGGAGCTCGCGGATGACGCGGACCCGTGCCACCTCCCGCGCGCCGTACTCCCGCTGGCCGGTGGCCGTGCGACGCAGCGGCTGCAGCAGCCCGTTCTGCTCATAGAAGCGCAGCGCGCGCGGTGTCGTCCCCGCCGCTGCCGCCGCGTCACCGATCCGCATTCAGTCCTCCAGCGTCACCACGACGGTCCCCGCATGCCGTCCGCTCATCATGTCGTGCAACGCCTGCGGCGCGTGTTCGATGCCCGCGACGCGGACATGGGGGAAGGTGATCTCGCCGGAGCGCAGCCACCCGCCGAAGTGCTCCAGCCACTCCTTCTCCGTCTCCGGATCGCCCATGCCGCTGTAGCCGGTCAGCCGGATCCGCTTGACGATGAGCCGGAAGGAGTCCAGCTCGACCGGGGCCGTGGTGCCGGCGCCCCGGGCCGCGAGCTGCCCCGACAGCGCTCCGACCAGCACGAACCGCGCTTCCGGGCGTGCCACGGCCACGGCCGCCTGGAGATCCTCGCCGCCGACGTTGTCGAAGAACACGTCGATGCCCTCCGGCGCGGCCTCGGCGAGCCGGCCGGCGAGCGGTCCCGCGCCGCGGACCACGACCGCGTCGTAGCCGAACTCGGCGACCATCCGCTCGGCCTTCTCCGGCGAACCGGTGCTGCCGATCACGCGACTCGCGCCGAGCAGCCGGGCGATCTGCCCGGCGAGCGACCCGACCGAGCCCGCGCCGCCGGAGACGAACACCACGTCACCGGGCCGTACCCGCGCGGCCCGGGTCAGCGCGCCATAGGCCGTACGCCCCTGCGCGAGGTGGGCGACCGGGTCGGGCAGGTCACCGGTCAGCCGTACGCACGTGGCGACGGCCGGCGTCGCGTACTCGCGCCACCCCAGCCAGTGGGAGACGAGGTCACCGGGGTTCAGCTCGCTGTCGGCGGGCGCGGTGACGACCTCGCCGATGGCCGGCCCGAACAGGGTGTCGCCCGGTGACAGGCCGGGCAGCGGGGCGCCCTCGATGCTTCCGCCGAGCAGCGTGCGCAGCGCGGTGAAGACGTGGAAGTAACGGTTCCGTACGAGCGCCTCGCCCGGTCCGGGCACGGGCGGCGGTGTCTCTACGACCTCGAAGTCCTGCGGGGTCGGCACTCCATCGGGTACGGCGACGAGGCGCACTTCACGGGCGGAGTCCGGCATTGGACGCTCCTCCAAGGGGAGTCGACGGCATGGCGGCGAGACGGTAACCCCTGACCCGTACGTCAGCTGCAAGCCCGCAGCCGTGAATGCCGGGTGGCGTGGCGTCGCGACATTGTCTAGATAAGTCTCGACGCCGCCCTCCGCTCCCCCTCCTCCGGCGCGCAGCTCGTCGCCGCGGAGTTGCTCTGCCGTAACGCGATCAAGCTCGATCCCTGCCAGTCCCTCCACTGGCCCCGCTCGGTCGAGGGCCGCTGGATCCCCGCGGCCGGGCGCAGGACCAAGCTGCTCGTCATCGAGGCACTCGTCGTCATGACCCTCAGCGGTCCGGCCAACGAGAGCGCGTTGCGGTCGATCGCCGCGCGCCTCTACAGCATCTGGAGGGACGAGCCCGCGCCCGAGGCGCGCGGGTGCATCGGCAAGATGATCAGTGCGCTCATGGAGCGACTCGAAAAGCTGCCCTACAAGGAGTTCATGCAGGGCAACAGCACCGTCACGCTCGGCCAGCTCGAGGAGGCCGCCGACAGCTCCGGCGTGAATCCCGATGGCTACCTCGACCATCTGTCGACCGAGCTCGCCGATGATCTCAGGGAATGGGCGGCCACCTGTTCCGGGAGACACCGGGGCCACGGCCGTCTCGCGACGGCGGAGCACGGGGCGCATGAGGACGACGAGACGCTCGCGGTCCGTACGTTCGACCGGCTCCGCGGGCATCCGGCCTGACCTCTGCCATCACGGCCATGGCGTCTCGCTTCTACCAACTCGTCGTCGACTCCCACGACCCCGGCGCGCTGGCCGAGTTCTGGGCCGCCGTGCTCGGTCAGACGGCCCTCTACCGGTCCGGCGACGAGGTGATCGTCGGGGCGGACGAGCACAGCTACCCCGGTCTCTGCTTCGTGCTCGTGCCCGGCGGCAGGGTGGTCAAGAACCGGCTGCACACCGACCTGGACCCCGACGGCCAGGAGGCCGAGGTCGAGGGCGAACGGATCATCGGGCTCGGGGCGCGGCGGGCCGACGTCGGTCAGGGTGACGGCGTCTCCTGGGTCGTTCTCGCCGACCCCGAGGGCAATGAGTTCTGCGTGCTCGCCCCGCACCGCTCTCTCGTCGCGTGACGGCTCAGGCCGTCGCGCCGCGGAGGCGCTCGGCGTCGCGGCCCGGCGGGACGCCGAACTGCCGGCGGTACTCCCGGCTGAACTGCGACGTGCTCTCGTAGCCGACCAGGTACCCGACGGTCGCCACGTCGTGGGTGCGGTCGACCAGCAGCAGCCGCGCCTCGTGCAGGCGGATCCGCTTCTGGTACTGGACCGGGGTCATCGCGGTGACCGTACGAAAGTGCCGGTGGAAGGAGGTCGGGCTCATCCGGGCCAGCTCGGCGAGCCGCTCGATCCGCAGGGTCTCGGTGTGGTGCTCGCGGATCCAGCGGATCGCCCGGCCGACGTGGGTGAGGCTGCTGTCGGCGAGGCCGATCTGGCGCACCATCGCGCCCTGCGGGCCGGTGACCAGGCGCCAGAGGATCTCTCTTTTGATCATCGGGGCGAGGACCGGCACGTCGTCCGGGCGGTCGAGCAGCCGCAGCAGCCGTACGAAGGCGTCGAGGAGCTCGGCCGGCGCGTGGCTCACCGTGATGCCCGGGTGGGTGACGCCGCGGCGGTCGCCACTCTCCGTCTCGAGCAGCAGGTCCGCGATCGCCGCCGGTGAGAGCTCCAGGCCGACGCCGAGGAACGGCTCCGCGGGGCTCGCCCGGGTGAAGTTCCCGGTGACCGGGAGGTCGACCGAGACCGCCAGATACTGACCGGCGCCGTACTCATAGGTCCGGTCCCCCAGGACCGCGCACTTGGCGCCCTGCGCCACGAGCGCCACCACGGGGCCGGTCAGCAGCGGCGTCGGCGCGGTCACCCGGTCGACCACGGACAGCAGGAGACCGTCGATCGGCGGCTCCCCGCGCCAGGAGCCGATCAGCGTACGGAGCTCGTCGAGGGACACGCCGTCCAGTCTGCGGGCCCCGCCGCCGTGAGCACAAGCCGAGAATGGCAGGATCGTGCACTCCCCCGACCGGATCGGACGCGCGATCCGGCAGGTCACAGCGGTTGACTGAGGAGGTCGGTAAAACCCCTGTCGCTCTGGAGCGCATTGATATGGCACTGGATTCCTACGTCACCCTCGGCCGCTCCGGGCTGCGCGTCAGCCCGTTCTGCCTCGGCGCGATGACCTTCGGCGACGAAGACGGCCTCGGCTCCGGCGTCGCGGAGTCAGAACGGATCCTGCGGACCTACCTCGACCGCGGCGGCAACTTCGTCGACACCGCGAACTTCTACACGAACGGCCACTCGGAGAAGATCCTCGGCGACTTCTTCGCCCGCGAGCCGGGGCGGCGCGACCGCGTCGTGCTGGCCACGAAGTTCTTCGGCAACCTCCACCTCGGCGACCCCAACGGCGGCGGGGCGGGCCGCAAGGCCATCATCGACCAGCTGGAGGACTCGCTGCGGCGGCTGCGGACCGACTACGTCGACCTGTACTGGCTGCACAACCACGACCGGACGACGCCGGTCGAGGAGACCCTGCGCGCGCTCGACGACCTCGTGACCGCGGGAAAGATCCGCTACGTCGGCTTCTCCAACACCCCGGCATGGTTCACCGCGCAGGCGCACACGACCGCGCTGCTGCGCGGCTGGACGCCGGTGACCGCGCTGCAGGTGGAGTACTCGCTGCTGGAGCGGACCGTCGAGGGCGAGATCGTCCCGCTCGCGCAGGACGCCGGCATGGCCGTCCTGCCCTGGAGCCCGCTGCGGAACGGCTTCCTGTCCGGCAGGTACACCCGGCACGGCGGACGGCCCGGCGACGTACGCCGCGCGACCGCCGTGGGCACGCCGACCGAGGCCGAGTACGACGTGATCGACGTCCTGGCCAAGGTCGCCGAGGAGGCGGGCGTGAGCTCGGCCGCGGTCGCGCTGGCCTGGCTGCGGACCCGCCCGGCGGTCACCTCCGTGCTCGTCGGCCCGCGCCGGCTCGCCCACCTGGAGGACAACCTCGCGGGCCTGGAGGTGACCCTCACCACCGAGCAGGTCGACGCGCTCGACGAGGTGTCGGCGCCCGCGCTGAACTACCCGGCCGAGGTCAACCGCCGGTCCGCGTCGATGCTGATGTACGGGGGCGCCACCGTCGACGGCGCGAAGAGCGTGGTCTACCCGCCCCTGCTGGAGAACGCCCGCTACTGATCCGGGCCGATATCCGGCTTCCCCCGCGCCGGGGCGCCGTCCTCCTCGATCATGGATCTCTCTTCGATCGGCAAAGGACGCGGTGTGGGAGACGATCGGCGTACGTTCCGGGTCGTCGCGGTGGTGGCCGCCGTGGTGTTCGCCCTGGCCGGGGCGGCCGGCCTGGCGACGGCCGACCGCGGCGTCCAGCGGCGGTCCGCCGTGGTGTCCGGGGTGCCGGTGGAGGTGGTCCGGCCCGCGAGCGCGGCGGGCAGGCTGCCCGGTGTGGTGGTCGCCCACGGCCTCGCCGCCAGCCGGCAGCTCATGCGGGGGTTCGCCGACACCCTGGCGCGCCGGGGGTACGCGGTGGAGCTGGTCGACCTGGCCGGCCACGGCGCGAACACCGAGCACCTGGGAGACGGAGCGGTCTCCGACGCGCGGCTCGACCGTGACCTGGACGTCGCCGTCGGCCACCTGCGGGCGATGCCGTTCGTGGACGGCGGGCGGATCGGCCTGCTCGGTCACTCGATGGGCGCCGCCGCCGTCGTCCGGTACGCCACCGCGCACCCGGACATCCGCTCCACGGTGGCGATCTCCCAAGGGCCGATGTCGCTGCCCGCCTCCGTGTCGCGCCCCCGTGACCTGCTCCTGCTCGCCGGCGGCCTGGAGTTCACCGGCTACCGCGACGGCGCCGCCGAGGCGCTGCGGGCCGCCTACCCGCGGGGGCGCACCGGGGTGACGTACGGCGATCCGCGGGCCGGGACCGCCCGCCGGGCCGTCCTGGTCGGCGGCGTCGAACACGTCAGCGTCCTGTTCGACCCGGTCACCCATCGCGAGGCCGGCGCCTGGTTCGACGCGGCCCTGGACAACGGTGGCCGCGGGACCGGCGTCCACCCCCTGCGGCGCGCCGTGCCGGCACTGCTGCTGCACCTGGCGGCGCTGCTGAGCTTCGGCGCGATCGCCTCCGCCGTGCTGGGCCGGCCGCCGGGGGCGGAGCGGCGGCCTCTCCCGGTCGGGCTCGCGCTCGGCATCCCGGCGGGCGCGGTCCTGGCGGCCGTGGCCGCGACGGCGGTGATCCCGCGAGGGTGGCTGCCGCTCGCGGTCGCCGGGCCGGTCGCCGGGTACTTCGCCGTCATCGGCGCGGGGACGCTCGCCGCCGTACGGCTGACCGGGCGTGCCATCGCTCCTCGCGGCGAGTGGCGGTCGCGGACGGCAGTGGCCGCGATGGTCCTGGTGGTGCTGACGGCGCTGTCGTTCGCCGTCCCGGCGCAGCTCGGCTGGGCCCACGCGATCCCCGTCGGCCCGCGCGCCTGGGTGCTCCTGCCGATCGCGGCGTGCGCCGCGCTGTTCTTCGCCGGAGTCGAGGCGCTGTGCGGCGGGCACGGCAGGCGCACCGCCATCTTGATCCACGCCTGGACGGCGGCGGGGGCGGTGGCCGGCCTCGGCGCCGCCGTCGTTCTCGGCACGGCCTCCTCGTTCGTGCTCCTGGTGGCGCCCCTGCTCGCCGCGCTGCTGGTCTGGCAGGGCGTCCAGGCCAATGCCCTGCGCGCGCTCCGTGCCCCGGCGTGGCTGACCGCGGTCGTCGGCGGCGTCCTGCTCGCCTGGCCCATCGCCGTCACGATGCCGATCGGCTGACCGCGGATAGAGTCGCCCGATGCCCGACGCGCTGTTCGCCCATCCTCGCCTCGCGCCTCTCTACGACGCCTTCGACGGCGACCGCGACGACCTGGCCGCCTACGTCGGCATCGCGGACGAACTGGGCGCGGACCGCGTGCTGGACGTGGGGTGCGGGACGGGAAGCCTGGCGGTCCTGCTCGCGGAGCGCGGCCGTACGGTCGTGGGCGTGGACCCGGCCGCGGCGTCCCTGGAGATCGCGCGGGCGAAGGACCGTACGGGAAGGGTCACCTGGATCCACGGCGACGCGACGGCCGTGCCGGCGCTCGGCGCCGACCTCGCGGTGATGACGGGCAACGTGGCGCAGGTCTTCCTCACCGACGAGGACTGGACGCGGACCCTCCGATGCGTCCACGCCGCGCTCGCGCCCCACGGTCACCTGGTGTTCGAGACCAGGCGCCCTGAGCGCCGGGCCTGGGAGGAGTGGGACACCGAGGACCGGATCGACCTGCCGGAACCGGTGGAGCGGCGCCTGAGGGTGACCGGCGTCGGCCTCCCGCTCGTCTCCTTCCGCTGCACCTACCGGTTCGCGGCGGACGGCGCGATGCTCACCTCCGAGTCGACCCTGCGGTTCCGCGAGCGCGAGGAGGTCGAGTCGAGCCTGGCCGCGTCGGGCTTCCGTGTGCTCGACGTACGCGAGGCGCCCGACCGGCCGGGCCGGGAGTTCGTCTTCGTCGCCGGGCGCGGCTACTCCTCGATGGCCCCGCCGATCCGGCGGAGGTGACGGCGGAAGGTGTAGGCCGGGTCGGCGGCGCGCCGCGCCAGGTAGTCGTCGAAGGACGTCTGACGGCGCAGCGTCTCGCCCGCGCGGATCTTGCGGGCCTGTTCGCGTTCGGTCGCCGCGATCGCGCGGGCCGTCTCCAGGAGCTCCTCCGCCCGGTCGGCGGCCACGAACAGCACGCCGTCCGCGTCCGCGAAAACGACGTCGTCCCCGCTCACCACGTGCGGGCCGAAGCGTGCCGTGGCCAGGGCCTCCGGCTCGCGCTCGTCCACCCGTACGGGGCCCGGCGGATAGGCGCCGTAGCTGAACACCGGCAGGCCGATCTCCACGATCTCCGGCGTGTCGCGGTGGAGTCCCCACACCACGAGACCCGCTACGCCCGCGGCACCGGCCTCCAGCACCGCCAGGTCGCCGACGCACGCCTCGTCCGTACGGCCCCCGTTGTCGACGACCAGCACGTCGCCCGGTTCCGCTCCGGTGAAGGCCTCCAGGAAGACGTCCACGCTGCCGTAGTGCCGCGCCGGCAGGGCGCGGCCCGCCAGCCGGTGGCCCGGGACGACCGGGGTGACGCCCGCAGGCGCGGCGCGCAGCGGCACGCCGTGCCGCACGCACGCGTCGGCGACGAGCGGCGTGGACAGATCGGCGAAGGACTTCAGCATCGGCGGCCTCTCCCCGTACGGACGAACGAATGAAGCCAGGCCAGAATGCCATTCCCCATTAATTTGGTAGGAAATATTGACTATGTGCATGGGCCGTGTTTGCATGCCGGTATGCGCGCTCGGCCCGCCCTCATCCGCCGGCGGCACGTGGACCTCGTCCGGGTCACGGCCGCCCGCTGTCGCATCTGACGCATTTCCCGTCGCCCCGTCCTGAGAGCAGCCCGGCCCACTCAAGGAGCGCATTCCGCCATGCTCAAAAAGTCCCTCACAGCGGCCGTCCTCGCCGGCACCACCGCCTGCGGCGCGTCCGCCGGCAGTGGCGCGCCCGTCCTCAAGATCGGCTATTTCCAGGGGGCCGTGGCCGGGCCCGAGGCGGTGGTGGCCGCCAACCCCGACCTCGCCTCGCACGTCGACGCCTCGATTCGGCTCCACCCCATCGACAGCGGTGTCGCCGGCATGGCGCAGCTTCGCGCCGGCGCGTTCCCCGTGGTCTCCGGCGTCGGCAACCCGCCGCTGGTCGGCGCGTTCGCCACGGGCACCGACGTCGAGGCGGTGTTCGTGGAGAGCATCGACGAGTCCGGCCTCGTCGTGAACGACGCGATCCACTCCGGCGCCGACCTGCAGAAGGTCGGCGTGCTCGTCGGCTCCACGCTCGACTTCCAGCTTCGCGGCTGGCTGACCACGCAGAGGCTGACCGGGCGGGTGCAGATCGCCAGCTTCGCGAGCGAGGCCGCCGAGGCCGCCGCGTGGACGTCGGGGAAGATCGACGCGGTCTACATCAGCCAGGCCTACCTGCTCGAACTCAAGAAACACGGCGGCCGGGTCCTCACGACCGCGACGGACGTGGCCCGGCTCGGGTACGCGGCGGTGAACATGCTCGCGGTCGAGAAGACCTACGCGCGGCAGCACCCCGCCGTCGTCCAGCAGCTCGTCTGCCAGGTCTCCAAGGCGCAGGGCCTGGTCAAGGGCGCCCAGGCCACGAAGTACGTCACGCCGGCGACACGCTTCCTCGGCGTGAGACCGGCGGACGCGATCGCCGCGACCGGCGACTACCCCTACGTCCCCGCCGCCGAGGAGACGGGCTGGCTCAAGGGTCCGGACGGGACGGCCGCCTCGGGGAGGCTCGCCAAGAACTTCCAGCTCACCGGGGAGTTCCTGGTCACCCAGGGTCGGGCGAAGTCCGCCCCGGCCATCGCCACGATCGCCGCGCACATCGACCCGTCGTTCTGGGACAAGGCGCAGGCCGGAGGCTGCGCATGAGCGCCGCGGTCGAGGATCCGCCCGTCACCGACCGGCCCGCGGCCGTACGGCTCCGCGACGTCGGCAAGACCTTCCGCCGGAGGCGGCGCGTGACCACGGCGCTCGAAGGCGTCTCCCTCGACATCGCGCCCGGGGAGTTCCTGTGCCTGGTCGGCCCGTCCGGATGCGGGAAGTCCACACTGCTCAGCATCCTGGCCGGCTTCACCTCTGCCGACACCGGCGAGGTACTGGTGGACGGCCGCCCCGTGGAGGGGCCCGGCCCCGAGCGCGGCGTGCTGTTCCAGACGCCGACGCTCTTCCCCTGGCTGACCACCCGGCAGAACGTCCTGTACGGCCCGCGCGCCCGCGGCGCCCTCACTCCCGGCGTACGGGAGGAGGCCGCCGCGCTGCTGGAGACGGTCGGGCTCGGCGAGTTCGCCGACGCGTATCCGCACGAGCTGTCCGGCGGCATGCGGCACCGGGCGGCGTTCGCCCGCGTGCTGATCAACCATCCGCGGGTGCTCCTGATGGACGAGCCGTTCGGCGCGCTCGACGCGATCACCCGGGCCGGCATGCAGCGCTTCCTGCTCGAACTCTGGCAGCGGCAGCGCACCACCATCGTCTTCGTCACCCACGACGTCGAGGAGGCGACGCTGCTCGGCGACCGGGTGTCGGTGCTGTCCGGGCGGCCGGGCCGTACGAAGGCGGTCATCGACATCGACCTGCGGCGCCCGCGCACGTACGACGACACCGAGACGCTCGCGTTCGTCACCGCCAAGCGCCGCATCCGGGAGGTGCTGGAGCAGTGACGCTCACTCAGGACACCGCCGCCGCCGTCGGCCGGCCGGGGCCGAGGCGGCGGCGGTCCCGGCGGCGGATGCTCGTCGGCGCGGCGGGGCTCGCCGCGGCACTCGCCGTCTGGGAGGTCGCGGCGTACGCCGTCGGCGACCCGGTGACGATGCCGACCGTCCAGGAGACGGCGCGCGAGCTGTGGCACTACCTGTCCCACCCGTACCCGCAGGTCCAGGGCAAGACCCTGGTCGAGGACGGCCTGATCAGCACCGGCCGAATCCTGGCCGGGTTCGGGCTCGGCACGGCCGCGGGCCTGGTCCTGGGCGCGGCCATGGCCGGCGTCCGGGTGATCCGCGAGCTCGCCGACCCGGTCATCGGGGTGATGCGGCCGCTCCCGCCGATCGCGTTCATCCCGCTGCTGGTCGTGTGGTTCGGCATCGGGGAGACGTCCAAGATCGCGCTCATCTTCTTCGGGGTGCTGCCGATCGTCACGGTCGCGACGCTGAGCGCGCTCGACGCCGTACCCCCCGAGCTGTCCAACGCCAGCCGCAGCCTGGGCGCGTCCCCCCTCCACACGATGCTGCACGTACGGCTCCGCGCGGCGGTGCCCGGCGTCATCACCGGCATGCGCATCGCGATGGGCGGCGCGTGGACCAGCATCGTCGCCGCCGAGATGATCGCCGCGACCGGCGGGGTGGGCTTCCTCATCCTGCAGGCCGGCAACTACCTCCAGACCCCACTGATCTTCAGCGGAATCGCCGTGATCGCCGTCCTCGGCTTCGTCTTCGACGGCCTGCTGCGGCTCCTGTTGCGCGCGGCCGACCCCACGGCGCGCCGGTAGAGAAGGGAACCCCCTCATGACCAGTCTCGACATCCGCCAGGTGGGCGGCCGGATCGGCGCGGAGGTCACCGGCGCCGACCTGACCGGCACCGGCGACCTCGCGGCGATCGGCGCGGCGCTGCTGGAGCACAAGGCGCTGATCTTCCGCGGCGCCGGCCTGGACGACGAGGGCCAGATCGCCTTCGCGTCCCGCTTCGGCGCGCTCACCCAGGCGCACCCGACGGTGCCCTCGGTGGAGGGCCGGCCCCACGTCCTCCCGGTGGACGGGGAGGAGGGCATCCGCTCCAACCAGTGGCACACCGACGTGACGTTCGTCCGTACGCCGCCGAAGGTCAGCACGCTGCGCGCCCTCGTCGTCCCCCCGTACGGCGGCAACACGCTGATCGCCAACGCCGCGGCCGCGTACCGCGACCTGCCCGCCGAGCTGCGGGAGTTCGCCGACCGGCTGTGGGCGGTGCACACGAACGACTACGACTACGCGCTGCCGCGCGTGAACACCGACAAGGCCGCGGAGTACCACCACCAGGTCTTCGTCTCCACGCGCTACCGGACCGGCCATCCGGTGGTCCGGGTACACCCGGAGTCGGGCGAACGCGGCCTGTTCATCGGCGGATTCGCCCAGCGGATCGTCGGGCTGAGCGGCACCGAGTCGCGCGACATCCTGCGCATCCTGCAGGCGTACGTCACGCGCCCGGAGAACATCCTGCGCGTGGTGTGGCACCCCGGCGACCTCGTCGTCTTCGACAACCGCATCACCCAGCACTACGCGCCGGACGACTACGGCGACCTGCCGCGCCGGCTGCACCGCGTCACGGTCGCGGGGAACGCCCCGGCCGGCGTCGACGGCAAGGAGAGCTATGTGATCGAGGGCGACGACGCGCGCCACTACACCCCGGCCGCCGCCTGAGCTCCTCCGCCCACGCGGGAAGCCGTGACCGGGTCGAGACGAAGGTCGTTTACCGTCGATCTGTGGGTGATGACCCCTCTCGACCCGGGATCGGGCCGGCCGACGCGTTCCAGCGCCGGCATCGCTGGGCGGGGCTTCCGCTCGCGGTCGTGTACAAGTTCGCCGACGACCAGGGCGGCTATCTCACGGCGCTGATCACCTACTACGGATTCGTCTCGCTGTTCCCGCTGTTACTGCTGTTCACGGCCGCGCTGGGCTTCGCCCTGCAGGGCAGCCCCGGGCTGCAGGACCGGGTCCTGGACTCGGCGCTCGCCCAGTTCCCGGTGATCGGCGACCAGATCGCCTCCAACGTCCACTCCTTTCACGGCAGCGTCTTCGGCCTGGTCATCGGGATCGCGGGCAGCGTCTACGGCGGCCTCGGCGTCGTCCAGGCCGCGCAGAACGCGCTGAACCAGATGTGGGCGATACCGCGCGGCTCGCGGCCCAACCCGATCGTCTCCCGGCTCAAGAGCCTGGTGCTCCTCGCGACCGGCGGCACGACGGTGATCACGACGTCGGCGCTGTCGGCGCTGAGCGCCAACGCGGGCGCGTACGGCGGCGGCGTGCGGATCGGCGCGGTGTTCGTCGGTGTCGCTCTCAACATCGTCCTGTTCGCGACGGCGTTCCGGGTGCTGACCGCGCGCACGCTCACCACGCGGCAGGTCGCCGTCGGCGCGGTCATCGCCGCCGTGGTCTGGCAGATGTTCGAGTGGACCGGCTCGCTGCTGCTCGGGTACCGGCTCCGGGGCGCCACCGCGACGTACGGCCTGTTCGGCATCGTGCTCGGGCTGCTCACCTGGATCTACCTCGGCGCCCTCACGTTCGTCGTCTGCGCGGAGATCAACGTCGTACGGGTGGAGCGGCTGTGGCCCCGCAGCCTGCTCACCCCGTTCACCGACAACGTGAGCCTCACCCCCGGCGACCGGCGCGCCTACACCTCCTACGCCGAGACCGAACGCCACAAGAGCTTCGAGACCGTGGAGGTCGACTTCGAGGAGCCGCCTGGGCCGCCGCCCGACGGCTGAGCGGGCTCAGTCGTCCCAGGGCACCGAGGCGCTCGTGCCGTGGGTGAGGCCGACCAGGTCCGCCTCGTTCTCGACGTGGCGCGGCGGGGTCGCGAAGGTGGCGTACGGGCGCAGGCGCAGGACGACGCGTTCCTCGCGCCGCGCCATCTCCTCCACGTCCGGGCGGGCGTCCTCGCTGAGCGGGCGGCCGGCCATGACGCCCAGGATCTTGAAGAGCAGGTCGGCGCCCGCGGCCGGGTCGTCCTCGACGACCGCGTCGCAGTAGACGTTCAGGTACGTCGGCGGCCACTTCTCGTCCAGGACGCAGAGCGAGACCTTCGGGTCGCGGCGCACGGCGGCGGTCTTGCCCCGCGCCCGCATGGTGGAGACGAGGATGTCGTCGCCCTCGACGAGGTAGTACAACGCCGTCATCGCGGGGCCGTCCTGCCTGCGGGAGTAGCCGAAGACGGCCGTACGGTGGTCGCGGACGAACTGACGTCGCTCTTCGGGTGTCATGCCCATCTCCTCCTCGGGGACCACGGGTGCACGCGAAGGAGATTGTCGCGCACCGGGGACCGCGCGCCGGAACCGGGCTCGGACTTTTCATGAAACGACGGCCGAACCGGCGGACCGCATTCGGCATCTCAATAGCCGACGAGAAAGACGGTTCGCTCCAGAGGGTGGAAAGAAATGACAGACCCCCAGCAGTACGGCACGCGCCCTTCTTACCAAGGCCCCCCTTATCAGGGCGGTCCCGCGATGCCTCCGGTCGCGCCCCCGGCGCCGGCCAACAAGATGCGCAGGCGCCGCATCATCGCCGTGATCGTGCTGGTCGTGGTGGCGGGCGGCATCACGGCCGCCGCGCTGGGCGCGCACGGCTCCAACCCGGACTCGGCCAAGGTCAATGACTGTGTCTCCCAGCCGGAGGACAACTCGGTGAAGGTGGTCGGCTGCGGTGACGCGGCGGCCAAGTTCCGCGTCGCCGGCAAAGTCGAGCACAAAACCCAGGTCGACGTCAGCCTGAATTCCGCGGCCATCTGCAAGCCATTCCCGACCGCGACGAGCGCGTACTGGAAGGGCGAGGTCGGCAAGGCCGGTTACGTCCTTTGCCTCGCCCCGATCAAGTGACGTCCCGGCCGGCGCGGCCCTCTCCCCCGGAATAGGCGGAGCGCACCGCGCCGGCCCGCCGCAGGCGACGATCACCGGTCCTGGTACGTCCGCCGGATGCGCCGGCGGGACCCCGACGGAGTTCGATGCCAGGACCCCATCTCCGCGATCATCGCGATCCCCGGCCTCGTGGCCACCGCCGTGATCGTGCCGCTCTGGCTCACCGAGCTCCTCCTTCGCCTGCTCTTCGCTCCGTTCGTGATCCCGTTCCGCCTCGCGAGCGTGGTCCCGTACCACCTGGAGCTCTTCCGCGCGGGACGGCTCCGGGGGACGTACACGCCGAACGGCCGTGCCGAACTGGTCCGCCTGCGCCGGCGGCTGACCGGCCGCGACGTCCCCGGCGGGGCCGATCGATCAGCCTCGTTCGGGCTCGGCGGGTCGTAGTACGCCGCGCGTCCGCGTGCCGGTGGTGGCGAAGGGCGAATAGCGGGGGGCCCAGCGCAGCAGGGCGGCCGCGGCCAGGAGGCCGACCGCGCCCATGGTCTCGATGCCGGCGGCAAGGCTGCCCAGCCCGGCGGCGGCCGAGACGACGAGCGGGCCCGCGGCGGTGCCGGAGTCCGAGCACAGCCGCCACACCCCCAGGAACTGGGCGCGGACCTTCGGCGGCGCCACGTCCGCGCCGAGCGTCATGAGGACCCCGCTGCCGATCCCGTTGCCGAAGCCCATCAGCATCGCGACGACGGTCAGTGACACCAGCCCGCCGGTCAGCGGCAGGACGGCCTGGGTCAGCCCGAGGACGAGCATCGACGGGACCGCGATCCACAGCCGGCCCGCCCGATCCATGATCTTGCCCGACGGATAGAACGTGAGGGTGTCGACCAGCCCGGCGAGCCCGAAGACGACGCTCGTGGTGGACGGGCTCTCGCCCAGGTGGTCGGCCCACAGCGGCAGCACCGTCTGCCGGGTCGCGCGCACCGACGCCACGAGGAGGACGGCCATCCCGAGCGTCAGGAAGATCCGGTGGTGCCGTACGAGCACGGACCGTACGGACACGGGGGCCCGCCGATCTTGGTGCGCAGCCGCCGGGTCGGCCACGTCGGGCACGAGCAGGACGACCAGCCCGGCCGCCACCGCGCAGACGAGGGCCAGCCAGTAGACGTCGCGTACGGGGCGGCCGTGCACGACCGCGGCCCCGACGAACGGCCCGACGAAGGCCCCGACGCGCGACATCCCGCCGAGCGTGGACAGCGCCCGCGCGCGCAGCCCCGCGGGGATGACCTCGGTGAGGTAGGCCTGCCGGGCCAGAATGAACACCGCGTTCGTGGCGCCCGTGGCGGCGACGCAGAGGGCGAGCTGCCAGAGCGTGTCGGCCAGCGCGCAGCCCAGGAGGGTCACGACGGCCACGCCGGCGGCGATGAGCATCGCCCGGCGGTCCCCGACCCGCGCGGCGAGCGCCCCGGCCGGTACGTCGCCGAGGATCTGCCCCACGCCGAGGAGCGCGAGCACCAGCCCGGCCATCCCGAACGAGGCCCCGAGTCCACGGGCGCTCAGCGCGATCATCGGCGCGAGCGCCCCCATGCCGATCTCGAAGACCAGCGTGGGGAGGAAGACCGCCGGTGCGACCCTGGTGAGGGAGACCGGTCGGGAACTCACCTGGCGGGCGCCTCGTTTCGGACATTCATCGGGTTCAGGGCGGCCTCGTCATCATATTCGGCCACCCGGGCCGCCCCTCGCCGCGCCCCGGGCTCAGGCGGCGTTGCGCTTCAGGAAGTCGACGATCCGGGGGAAGACGTCCAGGTGGGCGTTCTTGCCCGTGAAGGGGTCGAAGTGGCCGTAGCCCGGGAGGATCTCCAGCTCGTGGCGGCCCGGGGCCGACTTCTCCAGCATCTCGTGGCAGACGATGTTGGCCCCGGGGAACACGTGGTTCCGGTCGCCGGTCAGGAACAGGACGCGGGTCGGGATGTCCGCCGCCCGCGCGAGGTAGTCCTCCGGCAGGCTCGCGTGGCGGCCGTCCGACGGGTCGTACCTCACCACTCTGCCCGCCGCCACCATCTTGCGCACGTGGCGGAAGTAGTGAACGCCCGTGGGGCCCAGCAGGTCGGCGATGCGCCGGTGGGTCGTCTCGTCGAGGTTGTCGTGGGAGTACATCGCGGGGCGGCCGCTGCCCCACATGAAGCTCTCCATGTGGCAGGCGCGGACGTCGCACTCGCGGTGGAACAGGGACACCGCGCGGGACAGCATCCAGCCCCGCGTCATCACCGGGGCGTCGCCGTAGCGCGGGTCCAGGCAGGACAGGCCGAGCACGTACTCGGTGAGCGCCGGGCCCACGGCCAGCTTGACCCGTGACCACCCCGGCACCTGGAGCCGCAGCGAGACGCTGTTGCTGACCAGGCTCGTTATGCCGTCGAGGGCGCCGCCGAACAGGCTCATGGAGAACGACACCGAGCCGAGGCAGTGCGCGATCACGTGCACCCGCCGGCCGCCGACGTGCTCGCGCAGCTCGCGTAAGGCCGCCGGGTGGTCCCAGTGCGCGATGTCGTCGAGTGAGTAGCGGTGGGTCTCGGCGTCGTAGGGGAACCGGGCGCTCATCCGGAAGTCGAGCGTCCACACGTCGGTGAAGCCCGAATCCAGCAGGAAGCTCACCAGGTTGCGGTGCTCGGGCATGATGAACATGTCGCTGGAGGCGGTCAGGCCGTGCAGCACCAGCACGACGTCGTCGCAGTCGGCGCGGCGGAAGCGCCGCAGCTCCAGGCCGAGGTCGTCCTCGGTCGAGAACGGGTGGACGGACACCTCGGCGTCGTGGACGCCTTCGAGGGTGTAGCGCGCGACGCGACGTTGCATTGATCGGCCCTCCGAGTGGTCCCTGAGGTCACGATCCCCCGCAGCCGGAGCACCCGGCATCGTGGTAATCCCTGACTTTGGCGGACCACGGATCAGCGCCCGGTCCAGCGGCGCCGCAGGGCGAACGCGGCCGCCTTCGGGCGGCGGTCCCGGGTGAAGACACCCTTCTTGTTCCCGTCCGCGCGGTTAACGCCGTACCCGGTGGCGAAGTCGGCGAAGTTCCAGACGTGCTCCCCCACGACGGACTCGACCCGGTCGAACGCCCGGTGGAACGCCTCCAGCAGCTCCACCTGGTAGTCCTCGGTCCAGGTGCCCGCCGCGACCGAGCGCACGCCGGCGACGGCGTCCGCGCCGTACTCCGTGACGATGATCGGCTTGCCGTGGAGCCGGGCCCACTCACGCAGCTCGGCCTCCAGCTCACGCTCGGCCGTGACGAGGTCGCCCGTGTCGACGTACCAGCCGTAGTAGCGGTTCAGGCAGATGACGTCGAACAGGTCGCTCATCACGTCCTGGTCCGGCGGTAGCTGGACCTGGGCGAAGCAGACCGGGCGGCTCGGATCGGCGGCGCGCGCCGCGCGTACGAGCGGCTCGAAGTACGTGCGCGCCTGCGGCCGGGCCGAGTCAGGTTCGTTGGCGATGCTCCACATGACCACGCTCGGGTGGTTCTTGTCGCGGGCGACCAGCTCCTCGATCGCGCGCCGGTGGGCCTCCTGCGTGGTGTCGCCGACCGCGGCCCAGATGTGCGGCGGGTCGCCCGGCACCAGCGTGTGGGCGATCTCGAAGTTCAGCCCGACGGCCGGGGTCTCGTCGATGACGACGATGCCGTGCCGGTCGGCGTACTCCAGCACCTCCTCGGCGTACGGGTAGTGCGACGTGCGGAAGGAGTTGGCGCCGACCCAGTCGAGCAGGGCGAAGTCGTGCACCATGAGCACGTCGTCGTGGCCCTTGCCGCGCACCGCGTTGTCCTCGTGCTTGCCGAACCCGCGGAAGTGGAACGGCTCGCCGTTGATCAGGAAGCGGTCGCCCTCCACCGCCACCTCGCGGATGCCGACCGGCAGCGTGTACACGTCGCCGCCGGAGGCGCTGACCTCCAGTTCGTACAGGTGGCCGTGGCCGGGCCGCCACAGCGTCGCGTCCGGTACGGAGAGGGTGCCCGAGGCGGTGTCCGCCCGCGCCCGTTCGACGCCCCCGGCGTCGCGCAGCACCACCGAGGCGACCCGCCCGCCCGCGACGTCGGCCCGGTACAGGACGCGGGCGTCCGTCCCGGTCACCTCGGTGGTGACGGTGATGTCCTCGACGTAGGACGCAGGCGTCGTGTAGAGCCAGACGGCCCGGTGCAGCCCCGCGTAGTTGAAGAAGTCGTGGAAGTACCGCTGGCGGCGGCGCCCGTCCGGCAGGACGTCGACGATTCCGGGCGGGATGGAGCCGAGGTCGAGACGGTTGTCGACCACGACGGTCACCCGTCCCGCCTCACCGGGCCGTACGTGCCCGGTCAGGTCGCACTCGAACGGCGTGTAGCCGCCCTCGTGCCGCCCGACCTCGACGTCGTCCCACCAGACGACGGCCCGGTGGGCCGCGGCGTCGAACCGCAGCACGACGCGCCGCCCCTCCCAGCCGGCCGGGATCCGTACGCTCCGCTGGTACCAGACGTCGCCGACGTGGTCGTGGGCGTCCCGGGTGGCCGGAACGTCGTTGAAGCTGGAGGGCACCGGCATCTCCGACGCCTCCGGCAGCGGGCCCCGCCACCACTCCTCCGGGCGCCCGCGGTCGCCGGGGTCGAGCGCGAAGGCCCAGAGCCCGTTGAGGCTGACGCGTTCACGGCTGGCCGTCTCCAGAGGACGTAGCAACGGTCACTCCCGATCAAAGAGGGCGGAATCGCCACGAATCTAGAGGTGCGAGGCCTCGCGGGGAAAGGCGTCACCCGGTCACCGAGGGTTGAGTAGGCTGCCGCCGATCGTGACCGGCCGTTCATCCCCCGCAGAGTGAGGACCCCCGCCATGGCATCCAGCGTTGACCGATCCACGGAGCGATTGGTGTTCTTCAGCGACGCCGTCGTCGCGATCGCGTTGACCCTCCTGGTCCTGCCCCTGGCCGAGGTGGCCACGGAGGCGGCCGACAAATATCCCGACTCGCACCACCTGTTCGCCGACAACCAGGCCAAGATCTACAGCTTCGTGCTGAGCTTCGCCGTCATCGCCCGGATCTGGACGGCCCACCACCGGTTGTTCGAGCAGATCAAGGCCTACAACCGCCGGCTGATGCGGGCGAACCTCGGCTGGCTGCTGGCGATCGTCGTGCTCCCCTTCCCCACCGAGCTGATCGGCCAGTTCGACCACGACCGCCTCAACGCCGCCTTCTACATCGGCACGGTGCTCGCCGCCAACGCCTTCCTGTTCGCCATGATCATGATCGTGCGCGCCGAGCCCGGACTGGCCGAGGACGGCGCCGGCATCCCCGGCGAGCAGCTGTTCACCTCGGGGGTCACCCTGGGCCTTCTCGCGGCGGCCCTCGTGGTGGCGGTGGCGGTGCCGGCCATCGGTTACTTCGCGCTCATGTTCCTCGTGCTGACCTACCCGATCATCTGGATCCGGCAGCGGCTGCACCCGGCCGAGGTGACCGCCTGACCGGCGGCCGACCTCACCGCGCGCCCCGGGCCGAGACGGCCGGGGCGCTTTTTTGATCACACCGATCACACCGCTACGGCCGTCCGGCGATGCGCGCATGCATTGCGCGATAATGAGCAGTTGTGCTATCAAACCATCATATCTGATCACAGCCGCCTGACCGGGGTGGCCAGAACGGAGTTGCCGTGACGACCCACGTCGAGACAGAGATCGCCGACCAGCCGGCCTGCTGGCAACGGGCCGCGGAGCTCGCCTCCACGTCCCTGCCCGGTCTGCCGGAGGCCGGCGAGCGCGTCGCCGTCGTCGGCTGCGGCACCTCCTGGTTCGTCGCGCAGGCGTACGCCGCGCTGCGCGAGGGCGCGGGGCAGGGCGAGACCGACGCCTTCGCGGCCTCCGAGACGCCGGCCGGCCGCCGCTACGACCGGGTCCTGGCGCTGAGCCGGTCCGGCACCACCACCGAGATCCTCGACCTGCTCGCCGAGCTGCGCGGCACGGTGCCGACGACCGCGATCACCGGCGACCAGGACTCCCCGGTCATGACCGCCGCCGACGAGGTCGTCCTCCTCGACTTCGCCGACGAGCGCTCGGTCGTGCAGACGCGGTTCGCGACCACCACGCTCACACTGCTGCGCGCCCGCCTCGGGCTGGACGTGTCGAAGGCCGTCGCGGACGCGCGGCGCGCGGTCGGCGAGCCGCTTCCGGCCGGGGTGACCGACCGTACGCAGTTCACCTTCCTCGGCACGGGCTGGACCGTCGGCCTGGCCGCCGAGGCGGCGCTGAAGATGCGGGAGGCGTCGCTGAGCTGGACGGAGTCCTACCCGGCCAAGGAGTACCGCCACGGCCCGATCGCGATCACCGACGAGCGCTCCGCGGTCTGGGTGTTCGGGCCGGCGCCGGAGGGGCTGGAGGAGCAGGTCGCGGCGACCGGCGGCCTGTGGGTCCAGCCGGACCTGGACCCCCTCGCCTCGCTCGTCCTGGCCCAGCGCCTGGCCGTCTCCCTGGCCGCCGCGCGCGGCCTCGACCCCGACGTCCCGCGGCACCTGACCCGCTCGGTGATCCTGCGCTGAGCCGCCGAACCCGACGTCAAGGAGCACCATGCCACTCGTCCCCACCGCGGCCATCGTCGGCGCGGCCCGTACGCGGAGCCGGGGCGCCGCCGCGTTCAACGTCATCCAGGTCGAGCACGCCCAGGCGATCGTCGCGGGCGCGCTGCGGGCGGACGCGCCGGTGATCCTGCAGCTCAGCCAGAACGCCGTGCGGTACCACGGCGCGCTCCGGCCGATCGCCGCCGCCGCGCGGGCGGTGGCCGAGCTCGCCGAGGCGCCCGTCGCGCTCCACCTCGACCACGCCACCGAGGCCGGCCTGGTCCACGAGGCCGTCGGCCTGGGCTTCGGCTCGGTGATGTACGACGCCTCCGCCCTCGGTTACGAGGAGAACGTCGCCGCCACCGCCGAGGTCGCGCGGTTCTGCCACGACCACGGCGTGTGGATGGAGGCGGAGCTCGGGGAGATCGGCGGCAAGGACGGCGTGCACGCGCCCGGCGCCCGTACCGACCCCGGCGAGGCGGCGGAGTACGTGGCCGCCACCGGCGTGGACGGGCTGGCCGTGGCGGTGGGCACCTCCCACGCCATGCTCACCCGGGACGCCTCGCTGGACCTGCCGCTCATCGCCGCGCTGCACGAGGCGGTGCCGGTGCCGCTGGTCCTGCACGGCTCCTCCGGAGTGCCCGACGCGGACCTGACGGCCGCCGTCGACGCCGGCATGACGAAGATCAATATCGCCACGCAGCTCAACAAGGTGTTCACCGCCGCCGTACGCGACCGGCTGGCCGCCGATCCGGCGCTGGTCGACACCCGCCGCTACCTCGGAGCCGGGCGGGACGCCACCGCCGCCGAGGTGGCGCGGCTGCTCGGCGTCCTCCGCTCCACCGGTGCATCGACGGAAGGCAACACCGCATGAACATCGTTTTCGTCGGCGCCGGCTCGGTGGAGTTCACCTGGCAGCTGCTGCGCGACATCTTCTCCTTCCCCGAGCTGGGCGGCGTGCGGATCGCGCTGCACGACATCGACGCCGAGCGGCTGTCGGTGGCCGAGGCCCTGGCGCACCGCACGGCCGATCGCCACGGCGCCAAGCCGCGGATCGTGGCGAGCCTGGACCG
Organism: Actinomadura sp. DC4; assembly: GCF_030406325.1. Taxonomy (GTDB): domain Bacteria; phylum Actinomycetota; class Actinomycetes; order Streptosporangiales; family Streptosporangiaceae; genus Actinoallomurus. Next base: position 58,218 of record NZ_JAUEQY010000040.1, read on the forward strand.
CCGCACCGCGCTCGAGGGCGCGGACGTGGTGGTGAACATGGTCGCCGTCGGCAGTCACCGCGCCACCCTGACCGACTTCGAGGTGCCCGCGAGGTTCGGGCTCCGGCAGACGATCGGCGACACCCTCGGCATCGGCGGGATCTTCCGCGCGCTGCGCACCTTTCCGCTCCTGGAGGGGCTGGCCGCCGACATGGCCGCGGTGTGCCCGGACGCGTGGCTGCTCAACTACACCAACCCGATGGCGATGAACCTGCAGTACCTCGCGGGGATCGCCCCGGGCCTGAAGGCCGCAGGGCTGTGCCATTCGGTCTACTGGACCGTACGGGACCTGTGCAAGATCGTCGACGTCCCGTACGAGGAGGCCGACGTCGTCTCGGCCGGCGTCAACCACCAGGCGTGGATCCTGCGCTGGCGGCACGGCGACCGCGACCTGTACCCGGCGCTGGACGCGGCGATCGCCGCCGACCCGGAGCTGCTCCGGCGCGTACGGGTCGACATGTACCGGCGGCTCGGCTACTACCCGACCGAGACGAGCGAGCACTCCTCGGAGTACGTGCCGTGGTACCTGCGGCACGACTCCGAGATCTCCCGGCTGCGCATCCCGGTCGATGACTATGTGGGGATCAGCGCGGGCAACCTCGCCGAGTACACCTCCGTACGCGACGCGCTCGCGGCCGGCCGCGACCCCTCGCCACGCGAGGAGGAGGACGCCGCCGAGTACGCGCCGCAGGTCATCCACAGCCTGGCCACCGGCGCCCTGCGGACGATCCAGGTCACGACGGCCAACACGGGCCTGATCACCAACCTGCCCGCCGGAGCGGCCGTCGAGGTCCCGGCGACCCTGGACCGGCTCGGCGTGCACCCTCACCACGTCGGGGCGCTGCCGCCGCAGCTCGCCGCGCTGAACCGGAGCTTCCTCAACGTGGTGGAGCTCACCGTGGCCGCCGCGCTGTCGGGCGACCGGCGGCACATCAGGCACGCCGCGATGGCCGACCCCGCCACGGCGTCGGCGCTGACCGTCGATGAGGTCTGGGCCCTCTGCGACGCCATGGCCGAGGCCCACGGCGACGCCCTGCCGCCCGCGCTGCGCGGGACGCTGCGGCCGTGATCGACCTGCTGGTCGTCGGCGACGCCAACCCGGACGTACTGATCTCGGGCGCGCCGGAGACGCCGCCCGCGGGACAGGCCGAGACGCTCGTGGACTCCGGGACCCTGGCCCTGGGCGGATCGGCGGCGATCGTGGCCCACGGCGCGGCGCGGCTCGGCCTGTCCACCGCGCTCGCCGCGATGATCGGCCGGGACGCGGCCGGCGACTTCGTCCTCGACACGCTGACCTCGGCGGGCGTCGACATCGGCGGGTGCGTGCGGCACGAGAGCCTGCCGACCGCGCTGACCGTCTGCCTCAACCGGCCGGACGGCGACCGGGCGATCCTGACCGCGCCGGGCTGCCTGCCCGCCTTCGGCCCCGCGGACGTACGCGCCGTGCCGGCGCGGCACGTGCACTCCGCGTCGTACTTCCTGCAGCCGCGGCTGGCGGCCGGGCTGCCGTCGCTGCTGGGCGAGTTCCGCCGGGCGGGCGCGTCCACGTCGCTGGACACCAACGACGACCCGGCGGGCGCGTGGCGTCTCTCCCCCGGGCTGCTGGCGGCCTGCGACCTGCTGCTGCCGAACGAGGCGGAGGCACTCGCGCTGGCGGGCGTCGGTGGTGAGCTGGAGGCGGCGATGGCCGCGCTGGCGGCGGGCGGCCCGACCCCGGTGGTCAAGCGCGGCGGTGAGGGCGCGCTGGCGCTGCTCGACGGCGAACTGGTCGGCGCGCGCGGCCCGCTGGTCACGCCGGTCGACACGGTGGGCGCGGGCGACGGCTTCGACGCGGGCTTCCTCGCGGGCTGGCTGTCGTCCGGGGACCTCCCTTCGGCGCTCGCCTGGGGATGCGCATGCGGCGCGCTGTCCACGCGCGCGGCGGGCGGTACGGCGGCTCAGGCGACCGCCGTCGAGGCCCGCTCCGCCGCCGGCGATGTACAGATCTTCTGAGCGAATGATCGGGTGGCCTGCGCGAATACGGCATAAAAGTCACTATTAACAAGCGTGAAACGTGCTTTATAGTGATCGAATGCGTCAACAGGAGCGTCTCGGCCTGATCCTCGACCGGCTCGCCAAGCACGGCACGGTCTCCGTCGTCGATCTCACCGCCGAGCTGAGCGCCTCGCCGGCGTCCATCCGGCGCGACCTGCGGGCGCTGGAGGACCAGCAGCTGCTGAAGCGCACGCACGGCGGCGCGGTGGCGGCCGAGGTCATCTACGAGCTGCCGATGCGCTATCGGACGGGCCGCCACCAGGAGGAGAAGCTCCGCATCGCGCAGGCCGCCGTGCGGCTCGTCACCGACTCGGTGCACTCGGTGGGCCTGGGCGGCGGCACGACGACGACGGAGCTGGCCCGCGCCCTGGGCTCGGTGGGCCGCTCCCTGAAGGTCGTCACGAACGCCCTGAACATCGCGGGAGACCTGTCCGTACGGTCCGCCATCGACCTGGTGGTCACGGGCGGAAGCGTACGGCCGGAGTCGTACGAGCTCGTGGGCCCGATCGCCGACCGCGCGCTGGCCGGGATCCATCTCGACCTGGTGTTCCTGGGGGTCGACGGCATCGACGCGACCGGCGGAATCAGCACTCACGACGAGGTCGAGGCCCAGACCGACCACTGCCTGATGCGCACCGCCGAACGCGTCGTGGTGCTCGCCGACATGTCCAAGGTCGGCAACCGCGCCTTCACCCGCATCGCCCCGATCGAGGAGGTCGCGATGCTCATCACCGACGCCTCCGCCGACCCCGCCGAGCTGGACCGCCTCCGCGCCGCGGGCCTGGAGGTCGTCACCGTCTGACGGTGACGACCTCGGCCGTCACTTGAAGCCGGACGACGCGATCGAGCGGACGAAGAAGCGCTGGGCGATGACGAACAGGACGAGGACCGGGACCTGGCTCGTCACCGTGGCCGCCATCAGCACGGGCCAGTTGGTCAGGTGGGAGCCCTGGAAGTTCTGCAGGCCCACCTGGATGGTCATGTTGCCCGGGCTCTGGATCGCGATCAGCGGCCACAGGAAGTCGTTCCACACGTTCAGGAACGTCAGGACCGACAGTGTCGCCAGCGTCGGGCCCATCAGCGGCAGCAGGATGCGGGTCAGCGTACGCAGGCGGCCCGCGCCGTCGATTCGGGCCGCCTCCTCCAGCTCACGCGGGACCGTCGTGAAGAACTGGCGCATCAGGAAGACGCCGAACGGGGTGGCCAGGTTCGGGGCGATCAAAGCGCCCAGGGTGTCGGTCAGGTGCAGGTCGCGTACGACGATCAGCGTCGGCAGCATGACGATCTGGAACGGCACCATCAGCGTCGCCAGCACGCCCACGAACAGCAGCCGGCTGCCGAAGAACGGGATGCGCGCGAAGGCGTACCCGGCCAGCGCGCAGAACACCAGGTTGCCCACCACGCACGTCACCGACACGGCCGTGCTGTTGAACAGCCAGGTTCCGAACGGTCCCTGGTGCCAGGCGTCCACGTAGTTGTGCCAGCGCACGCCGCCCGGCAGGCCCGGCGGGAAGCGCCTCGTCTCCGCCTGGGTGGAGATCGACAGCAGCACCATCCAGATGAGCGGCGCCAGCATCACCACCGAGAGCGGGATGAGCAGCAGGTGCAGCGGGCTCGGCCTGCGCCGCCGCGGCCGTACTCTCTTGTCGGTCCGTACGGCCGGGCTAGGCGGGGCCAGCATCGTCTGGGCCATGTCAGCTCGCCTCGTAGTGGGAGGTGCGGCGGCCGAGCCAGAGCTGGACCACGGTCACGATGAGGATCACGACGAACACCGCGCAGCCGATGGCCGCGGCGTAGCCGCCGTCGAAGTCGACGAACGCCTGCTGGTAGAGGTAGTAGACGAGGACGGTGCTGGCGTGCAGCGGGCCGCCCTTGGTCGTCACGTACACCTCGTCGAACAGCTGCAAGGCGTTGATGGTCAGCCAGACGAGCAGGAACGACGAGGCGGGCGCCAGCAGCGGCAGCTCCACCTTCCAGAACGCGCGAAAGCGCCCGCAGCCGTCGAGCGCGGCGGCCTCCATCAGCTCCCGTGGCACGTTCTGCAGCGCGGACAGATAGATGATCACGGCGAAGCCGAGCCATCCCCACACGGTCATGCCCACGACGGCCGGCAGTGCCCCGCCCGTGCTCTGGAAGAAGCCCTGCTGGGGCAGGCCGAGCTTGTCCAGGCCCGCGTTGATCAGGCCGATCTGCGGGTTGTAGAGCCAGCTGAAGATCACGCCGGTGGCGACGGTGGAGGTGACCAGCGGGGCGAAGACCGCCATCCGGTAGAAGGTCATGCCGCGCACCTTCTGGTTGAGCAGCACCGCGATCGGCACCGCCAGCACCATGGTGATCGGCACGAAGAGCACGCAGTAGAACAGGGTCTGCCGCGCCGCCTGCCAGAAGACCGGGTCGTGCACCATCGTCCGGTAGTTGGCGGCGCCCGACCAGGTGCCGCCCGACGTCAGGTCCGTCTGCTGGAGCGACAGCACGAACGACCAGACCACCGGGATCAGCCCGAACACCGCGATGAGGAGCACGGCGGGCGAGACGAACGCCCACCCCGCGAGGTGGTCGCCGCGCCGCAGGCGACCCCGCTGCCGGGCGGTCCGCCCGGCCGTGGCGACCGCCATCACGCCCCCGCGAGGATCTCGTCGACCTGCTTGCGCGCGTCGTCGAGCGCGGTCTGCGGCTTGGCCTTACCGAGGAGCACGGACTGCACGGCGGTCCCGAGAGCCTGGGAGATCTTGGGGTACTCCGGGATGTTCGGCCGGGACTTGGTCGCGTACTTGGTCAGGTTGTCGACGAAGACCTTGTTGGCCGGGTACTTCTTGAGGAAGTCCTGGTAGCCGGGGAGCCTGGTCTCCGACTCGCGGATGGGCAGGTCACCGGTGGCGATGGAGAACTTCAGGTGCGTCTGCGCCGAGTCCAGCCACTGCAGGAACGCCCAGGCCGTCGAACGGTCGCCCTTGTTCAACAGCATGTAGTTGTCCGGACCGGCGATGGTCGCGTGGGTGACCTTGCCGGGCAGGATCTGCGCGCCGTACGTGATGTCCTTGTTGATGGTTCCCAGGTCCCAGGGCCCGGTCCAGAGCATGCCGATCCGGCCGGAGTTGAAGAGGTTCTGGTACTGCCCGTCACCGGTGTCGAGGTAGACCGAGTGGTCGGTCACGGCCATGTCGTGCAGAAGCTGCATGGCGGCCAGCCCCGCCGGTGAGTCGAACGCCGACTTCTTGCCGTCCGGGCTGAGCAGGTCTCCCCCGGCCTGCCACAGCATCGCGATGTAGCGCCAGACGGTGTCCTCCGTGCCGTCGTTGACGTACGCCCAGCCGTACTTCTTCTTGCCGGGGTCGCTCAGCCTGCGCGCCGCGTTGCGGAAGTCGTCCCAGGTCCAGTTCGGCGTGGGGTAGGACAGGCCGGCGTCGTCGAAGGCCTTCTTGTTGTAGACGAGCGCCAGGTTGTCCACCAGCGCCGGAACGCCGTAGATCTTGCCGTCGGGCGTCGTCGCCGCCTGCTGGGCCGCGGGGAAGAAGTCGCTCCACTGGAAGGACGGGGTGCCCTTGACCAGCGAGGTGAGGTCCTGGGTCTGGTTGCGCTTGGCGAGCGTCGTGATCGAGGAGCCGTACTCGTACGCGATGCCGGGCGCCTTACCGGAGACGAAGGAGGCGAGTGTCTTCTTCAGCACGTCGTCGTTGCTGCCACCGAAGGTGACGTCGACCTTCTGGTCGGGATGCGCGGCGTTCCACTCCTGGCCGAGCTGCGCGATCGCCTTGGCCTCGGCGTCGGTGTAGCCGTGCCACATGATCACCGCGCTGTGCGACGTGCCGGAGTCCCCGGACCCGCTCGAACAGGCCGCCAGGGATCCGAGCGCGAGCGCTGCCGCACCGGCGGTGATCCGTACGCCGAACCGCCGGCCGGCTCGTAGTGGTGTTCCGCGCATCCTCACGACTCCCTCTGACAACCGGGCACCCGAGTGGCCCACTCCCGGGCATATGTGCTCGTTAACGATTGTTGTTGGGGACTTTAGATCAGAAGCAATCACCAAACAAGGCGTAACGTGAAGAAAACGCCAGTCAGCGGCCATATCTGACTTATTACAGCGCACTTCCCCGGACCACGGCGACCAGGGCGTACGCGGCGGGCGGTCAGCCCACCGACCACCAGCCCCCGCCGAGCGCGCGCACGGGCACGCCGACATCGCCGTCCGCCGTGACGATCGACGCGCCCGCCCAGGGGCCCGCCGGGAAGTAGGCGAGCCCGGTCCCCTCCTCCGCACGCCAGTCCTGCCAGAGGAGAAGGAACAGCGCGCACCTCGCCTGCGGACCGGCCGTGTCGCAGCGACGATGGACCCGGCCGTCCACGGACAGGAACCGCAGCCGCCAGGGGAGCGTGCCCTCGCCGAGGTGCCCGGCGCGGTAGCCGGCGGCCAGCCGGGCCAGGTCGCCGCGGTGCTGCCGGAACTGGCCCTCCACGCCGCGCCGCGGCGGGCCCAGCGTCCACAGGCTCGCGGCGGCGAACACCGCGAGCAGGCCCCAGACCATCGCCGGGCGCACCGCCCGGCGCCGCACCGCCCGGACGGCCGCGAACGCCGGTACGGCGATCACCCACAGCCAGCAGAGCGAGATCGAGAACCAGGTCACCGTCGACGGCACACCGAACACCGGGAGTACCAGGAAGTACGAGGCGGCCAGCGCCGGCCAGCCCAGTACGAGCCACCGGCGTGACGGCTTCACCTCAGTGGTCCCGGTCATCGGGGCAGTCTGCCAGCACGGAGATCATTGCCGCCGGTGAAGCCGCCGGATCAGGCGCTCCGGCTCCGGGTGGCCAGGGCCAGGAACCGGTGCGGGGCGTCGTCGTAACCGTCCAGACTCCAGCCCGCCTCCGCCAGCAGCGGGCCCAGCCGGGCCTCGGCGAGCGGGTCGTCAGGGGCGAGCACCCGGTTGTGACGCGCCGCGAGCGCCGCCCGCCCCGTCGGATGGAACAGCGCCAGCCGGCCGCCCGGCCGGGTGATGCGGGCCAGCCCGGCCAGCCCGGCGGCCGGATCGGGCAGGTGCGGCACCAGGCCGGCGGCGAACACCGCGTCGACGGCGCCGTCGGTGAACGGCAGGCGGCGGGCGTCGGCCAGCATCAGCACGACGTCGCGTGCCCGGCCACTGTCCGCGGCGACCGACAGCATCTGCGGGGTGATGTCCACGCCGATCACGTGCCCCGCCGGGCCGACGGCGGTGCGCAGGGCCGGCAGCGCGCGGCCGGTTCCGCAGCCCACGTCCACGACCGTCGCGCCGGCCGGAGTCGCGGTCTCGGCGACCGCGGCGGCGTACGCGGGCATGTCGTCGCCGAACTTGGTGTCCCAGGTCGCGGCGCGGGGGCCGAAGAAGGCCCGGCTCTCGGCGATGTACCACTTGCTCCGCCCGGCCAGCCGCCGGGTCACGTGGCGGATCACCGGCCAGACCGGATCGTGCAGGTCGATCACGATGTCCGCGCCGTGTTCGGCGTCGTGGCCGCCGCCGCGCTCGGTGCGCAGGCGGATGACGGCGTCCCAGCCGTCCGGCGGCCGGTCCGCGCCGGACCCGTCGGCGAGCGTCACGGTGCGCGCCGTGCGCCCGGCGGGAACGTCGCCGGTCAGGTGGGTGCACCGGCGGCCGGTGGACCGCAGCCGGTCGGCCAGCCGGTCAGCGACGACCGCCGCGTGCGGAGCGCCGTCGATCCGCACGCACGCGGCGCCGGCCGGCAGCAGACCGGCCACTCCGTCGAGGAGCTCGGTCCAGCGGCCGGTCTGCTCCTCGGTCATCGCGTTCCACGGGGGTACGGTCCCGGCGTCCTCGGTCATGGTCCCCATCATGCAGACGCCAGCCGTTTTCGGCCAGCGGGCACGCAGATGCGAGGGTTCTCCTCGTTCAGGCCTGCGGCGTCAGTGCAGCAGGCCGTCGTCGCGGATGCTCCGCAGCACGTCGCGGGCGGCCTCCAGCGTACGGTCGATGTCGGCCTCGGTGTGGGCGGCGGAGATGTGGTTCCGCTTGAGCGCCAGCGGCAGCATCAAGAAGCCCCGGTCCGTCATCCGGCGGTGGAACGCGACGTAGGCCTCGTCGTTGTCGCGGAGCAGGTCGCGGTAGCCGCGGACCGGGCCCTCGGTGAAGTACAGCGCGAAGACGCCGCCGAAGCCGGACGGGACGGCGGCGATGCCGAGCTCGCCGGCGATCCCGCCCAGGCCGGCGCGCATCCGCTCCCCGAGCGCGTGCGTGCGCTCGTAGAAGTCGGGGTGGTCGCGCAGGTAGTTGATGGTGGCGATGCCGGCGGCCGAGGAGACCGGGTTGCCGTTGAAGGTGCCCGCCAGCAGCACGTCGCCGCCGGCCGAGCTGAAGCGTTCCATGAGGGTGCGCGGCCCGGCCAGCCCGGCGACGGGATAGCCGTTGCCCATGGCCTTGCCGAAGGTCGTCAGGTCCGGCGTCACTCCGCAGACCTGCTGGTAGCCGCCCAGGGCGTGCCGGAAGCCGGTGATCACCTCGTCGAAGACGAGCAGGGAGCCCTGCTCGGAGGTGAGCGCCCGCAGCCCCTCGATGAACTCGGTCTCGGGCAGCAGCGCGCCCACGTTGTGCGGGATCGGCTCCAGGATCACCGCGGCGATGCGTTCGGGGTGCTTCTCGTACAGCTCACGCACCGAGTCCAGGTCGTTGAACTCGGCGATGAGGGTGGCGTCGAGCGCGGCGTCGAGGATGCCGCGCGAGAGCGGGTCGCGGTTGTACGCGCGGTCGGGTGTGGAGATCACGTTGCGCGCCACGGCGTCCTGCCAGCCGTGGAAGCCGCCCTGGAACTTCACGATCATCGGCCGGTCCGTGACCGCGCGCGCCAGGCGTATCGCCTGGGACACGGCTTCGCTGCCGCTCATGACCGAGATCATCTGCTCGGCCGACGGGATCGTCTCGACGACGAGCCGGGCCAGCTCGATCTCCGGTTCGGTCACGCCCCAGCCGACGAGGTCGATGCCTCCGACCGCCTGGCGCACCGCCTCGTCGACCTCCGGCGCGCCGTGCCCGAGCAGGATCGCGCCGAACGCCGCGTGGTAGTCGAGGTAACGCCGCCCGTCGGCGTCGGTCACGTAGGCGCCGGAGGCCCCGGTGAACGCGTACGGCGCGCCGACGAGACGTGTCGCCGAGTTGACGCCGCCGGGAATCACCTCGCGGGCGGCGCTGAGCAGCTTCGCGCCGGTCGAGGTGTCGCCGGCGATATCCGCGGATGTCATGTACAGGCCCCCAAATCGAGGTGCCCGGCACATGCGTGGCCACGCCACGACGGGCACCGTGTCGTGGCTGTGTTCCGCCCGAAGCCTTCATGGAAAGTCATTTCATGTCAATAGGCCCACCGGCGGTGACCTCGCACATCCCCCATTGACCCCCTTGACATGCCCTGGCGCGGCGCTCCAGGATCGCTACACATGGAACATCATTCCGCGTCGATCGGCGTGTTGGTCGTGGGGGTGGGCTTCATCGCGGAACAGCACATCGCCGCGATCCACGCCGATCCGCGGTCGCACCTCGCCGGCATCGTCGACGTCGACGCCGCCCGCGCCGCGGGCGCCGCCCGCGCGAACGGCGGAGTCCCCTGGTGGACCGACCTGGCCGAGGCGCTCGCCCGCCCCGAGATCGACGCCTGCGTCGTCTGCACCCCCAACTTCACCCACACGCCGATCGCGGTGGCCGTCGCCGAGTCCGGACGCCACCTGCTCATCGAGAAGCCGCTCGCCACGGACGTGGCCGGCGCGCGCCGGTCCGCCGCGGCGTTCGCCGCGGCGAACCGCGTGCTCATGCCCGCGCACACGCACCGCTGCTATGACTACGCCCGTACGGTCAAGGAGGCCGTCGGCGAGCTCGGGCGGCCCGAGTTCGTGCGCTTGGCCATCCTCGGCGGCTGGATCTGGCCGGACTGGCGCGCGTGGGTGCTCGATCCCGCCCGCTCCGGCGGGCACGCGCTGCACAACGGCGTGCACCTGCTCGACCTGGTGACCTGGTGGACCGGGGACCGGCCCGAGACGGTGTACGCGCGGGGCCGCAAGCAGACCGCCGCCGAGCTGGGGATCCATGACTACCTGGAGATGACCGTCGGGTTCGCCGGCGGCGCGACGGCGGTGTGCGAGATGAGCCGCGGCCACCGTCCCTCCTCCTTCGCCGCGCGCGACGTCCTGGTCGTGGGCGAGGAGGGGATCCTCACCCTGCCCGCGGACGCCGAGGGCGGCACGATCGTGGACGAGTCCGGCACCGGGACGCTCGCCCCGGCGGGCACGAACGGCTTCGCCGTCCAGCTCGGCGCCTGGATCGAGGCCATCGGCGGCGCGGAGCCCCTGATGACGCCGGACGACGGCGTGCTCGCGGTGGCCATGGGAGTGGCGGCCGAACGGTCGATCGCGACCGGCGTCCCGGTGAGGATCGACGACGTGCTGACGGAGGCGGGAGCATGAGCCGCGTACTGCTCGCCGGGTTCGGCGGTCTCGGTGCCGGCCAGGACCACCAGCGTGCGATGTACCTGCCCGCCTTCCATGCCCACCCCGGCTTCACCGTCGCGGGCGCCGTCGGCGAGGCCGCCGGGGTGGACGTTCCCTCCTACCCCGACCTGCCCACGGCGCTCGCCGCGTGCGACGCCGAGGTCGTGAGCGTGTGCCTGCCCCCGGAGAGCCGCGCCGAGGCGATCGTCACCGCGCTGCGCGCCGGACGGCACGTGCTCGCGGACAAGCCGATGGCCCTCACCCTCGCCGAGACCGAGGCGATCGCCGCCGCGGCGGAGGAGTCGGGGACCGTCTGCATGCCGGCGCACCACCAGCGGTTCGCCCCGGCCCTCCGGTCCGCGCGGGCCGCCGTCGCCGCCGGGCGCGTCGGCCTGCCGTGGAACGTCCAGGCCGACTTCCTCGTCGCCGGCGGGGAGCCGTGCCCGCTCGGCGAGCTGACCAACTTCGGCGTCTACCCGGTCGACGTCGTGGCCGCCCTCACCGGCCAGCCCGTACGCCGCGTCCACGCCCGGCCCGGCCGCGGCGTCACCGTGCTCCTCCTCGACCACGACCACGGCCTGACCAGCACGATCTCCGTCGGTCGCGTCAACGAGGCGGCCGGCGTACCGCCGGGCGGCCTGGCCCTGCACCGGTACCGGATCAGCGGCTCGAACGGCGTCATGAACGTCGATGCCGCCAAGCCCTTCGCGACGGTGCGGACGGCCACCGGCGTACGGGCCGCCTGGCACGGGCCGGGCACCGTGGACCGGATGCTCGCCGAGTTCCACGCCGCCGTCACCGGCGGCCGGCGCGCCGAGGTCGGGCCCGCGGACGCGCTCGCCGCGCTCCGGGTCGTCGAGGCGGCGCGGCGGTCGATCGAGACCGGCGCACCCGTAGATCTCATCCAGAACCCTCAGGAAGGCGGAAAGTGAAGCTCGCCACGTACCGCAGGGACGGTCAGGTCCGCCACGGCCAGATCGTCGACGACACTCACGTGACCGACCTGGGCCCGGGTGATCTGAGCCCGCTGCTCGAGCGGCGCGACACGGACGCGGGCGCCCCCCGGTATCCGCTGCAGGACGTCACGCTGCTGGCCCCGGTGCTGCGGCCGGGGAAGGTCCTCGCCGTCGCCGCCAACTACCAGGACCACGTCACCGAGACCGGCGGCGAGCGGATCGACAAGTCGCGGATCTCGCCGCGCCTGTTCCTCAAGCCGGCGACGGCCGTCGCCGGCCCCGATGAGGACATCGAGCTGCCGTCGGTCAGCGAGCGGATCGACTGGGAGGTCGAGCTCGTCGTCGTGCTCGGCCGCGGCGGCAAGGACATCCCGCTCGCGTCCGCGCTGGACCACGTCGCGGGCTACACGATCGGCAACGACATCTCCGCGCGGTCGATGGACTACGGGTACGAGCGCGACACCGACGACTCGGCGGTCGGCTTCTTCGACTGGCTCAACGGCAAGTGGCTGGACGGGTTCGCCGCGCTCGGGCCGTACCTGCTGACCGCCGACGAGGTGCCCGACCCCCAGGCGCTGGAGATCTCGCTGGAGGTCAACGGCGAGGTACGGCAGCGCGGCACCACCGGAGACATGATCTTCAGCGTGGCCGAGCAGGTCGCCTTCGCCTCCCGGCTCATGACGCTGGAGCCCGGCGACGTGATCTACACCGGTACGCCCGCCGGCGTCGGCCTCGCCTCGAACCGGTTCCTGAAGCCCGGGGACGAGATGACGGCACGGCTCGCGGGCCTGGGCACCCTGGTCAACCGCGTCCGCTGATGACCGAGCTGCTGATCACCGGCGGCCTCGTCGTGGACGGCACCGGGGCTCCCCCGCGTACGGCCGATGTCGCGATCTCCGGCGGTCTCGTCGAGGCCGTCGGTGATCTGGCGGGCCGTTCCGCCGTCCGGGTGCTGTCCGCCGAGGGGCACGTCGTGTGCCCGGGTTTCGTGGACGTGCACACGCACTCGGACCTGACCCTGCTGTCCAACCCCCTGGCGCACAGCAAGATCCGCCAGGGCGTGACCACCGAGGTCATCGGCAACTGCGGCCTCGGCGTGACCCCGGTCGCCGGCGACCCGGCCGAACTGCGCGGCGCGGCCGGCTACCTCGACCTCGACCCGGCGATCCGCTGGGGCTGGCATGACCTGCCCGGTTACCTGGACGTCCTGGCGGCGGCGCGGCCGTCGGTCAACGTCGCGGCCCTCGCCGCGCACATCCCACTCCGCGCGGGCGTGGTCGGTTTCGCCGACCGCGCGGCCGAACCCGCCGAACTATCCCGGATGTGCGGACTCCTGGACGACGCACTGGAGGCCGGAGCGGCCGGGGCCTCCACCGGCCTGATGTACGCACCACTGACGTACGCCCGTGAGGAGGAACTGGTCGCCCTGGGCCGTACGGTCGCCTCCCGGGACCGGCTGTTCTCCTGGCACATCCGCGACTACTCCGACAACCTGCTCGACTCCGTACGCCAGGTCCTGCGCGTCGCCGAGACCACCGGCTGCCGGACCCAGATCTCCCACCTCGCGGCGGTCGGGCAGCGCAACTGGGGCAAGGCGGCACGGGCGCTGGAGCTGATCGACGCCGCCCGCTCGCGCGGCGCCGACGTCGCGGCCGACATGTACCCCTATCTCGCCGGCAACGCCCCGCTGTCGCAACTGCTGCCCGCGTGGGCGCAGGCGGGCGGCGAGGCCGCGATGCGGGAGCGGCTGGCCGGCTCCGCCGTACGGCGGCGGGTGCGCGAGGAGTGGCGGGACCTGCCCAACGGATGGCCGGACCTCACGGTCAGCCGCGTCCCGGCCGACCGGCCCGGCCTCACCGGCCGTACGCTCGCCGACCTCGGCGGGGCGGACGCCGCGCTCGACCTGCTCGCCGAGTACGGCAACGCGGTCCTGATGGTGGCCGGCGGGCGGAGCGAGGACGACCTGCTCTCCGTCCTGCGGCATCCCGCCACGATCATCGGGTCGGACGGCCAGGCGCTCGACCCGGACGGGCCGACCGGCCTCGGCACCCCGCATCCGCGCTCGTACGGCTGCTATCCCCGGCTGTTCGGCGACTACGTACGGACCGGGCGGCTCCCCCTGGCCGAGACCGTCCGCAAGTGCACCGGGGCGGCGGCCGCCCGCGCCGGGATCGGCGACCGGGGCGAACTGGTCCCCGGCAAGGCCGCCGACGTCGTGCTGTTCGACCCCGGCCGCATCACCGACCAGGCCACCTACACCGAACCCCAGCACTACCCCGCCGGAATCCGCGCCGTCATCGTCAACGGGCAGGTCGCGGTCGAGGAGGGTACTCATCGTGGTACGCGAGCCGGAGCGGTCCTGCGTGCCGGGCATGGAGGATAAGTGATCGACTTTCACACGCACTGTCATCGTCCCGAGCACTGGGGATGTGAGTGGGAGAAGCACTGGCGGCCGGTCTACGGCCGTGAGGCGCACGACTACGGGCCGGAGGAGTACGACAGGGCGATGGCCCCGGTCACGGCGGCGTGCGTGTTCGGCATCCGGGCGACCGCCGCGGGCGTGCTGACGCCCAACGACTTCACCGAGCGGTTCTGCGCCGAGACCTCGACCGAGACCATCGGGTTCATGGCGCTGGACCCGGCCGACCCGGACGTGCTCGACCAGCTCGCCGACGGTGTCGCCCGCGGCCTGCGCGGCATCAAGCTGTACCCGGTGCTGGCCCTGTTCGACCCGCGCGACGAGAAGCACGACGCGTTCTACCGCGCCGCGACCCAGAACGGGCTGGTCCTGCTCTGGCACATGGGAGCGACGCCGAGCCCGGCCGGCGACCTGTCGGTCAGCAACCCGCTCGTCGTCGACGAGGTGGCGCGGCGGCATCCGGACCTCGTGCAGATCATCGCGCACATCGGCCACCCGTGGCAGCGGGAGACGATCGTGACGCTGCGCAAGAACCGGCGCGTCTACTCCGACGTCTCGGCCTCCTGGGCCCGCCCGATGGACGGTTACCTCGCGCTGGCCCGCGCCCAGGAGTGGGACGTCGTGTCGAAGCTGGTGTTCGGCTCGGACTTCCCGCTGTGGACCCCGGCCGAGGCGGCCGCGGGCCTGCGGGAGCTCGCCTCCTCCCACCCGTCCGGCTTCCCGCCGATCAAGGACTCGACGATCGAATGGCTGCTGGACGGCGACCCGCGACCGGAGATGGGGCTCGCATGACACCGCTGGCCGACCTCGCGACGCCGGCGTTGCTGGTGGACCGGGAGCGGATGGAGGCCAACATCACCGCGATGGCCTCTTCCCTGGGCGGCGCCGGGATCGCGCTGCGCCCGCACTTCAAGACCTCCAAGTGCGTCGAGGTGGCGCGCCGCCAGCTCGACCACGGCGCGATCGGCTTCACCTGCTCCACGCCCGCGGAGGTGACGCTGCTGCAGGACGAGGGCGTCGGTGACCTGCTCTGGGCGCACCAGCCGGTGGGCCCGGCGAAGGTGGCGTTCGCCGCCGAGGCGCTACGCCGCGGCGGCCTGATGATCGGCCTGGACTCGGCGGAGGCCGCCCGGCCGCTGGCGGAGGCCGGGGTCGCCGTGCCGTTCCTGCTGGACGTCGACACCGGGCTCGGCCGTACGGGGGTCGATCCCGCGCGTGCCGTGGAGACCGCGGTGCGCCTGGCCTCGCTGCCCGGATTCGAGCTGCGCGGCGTCATGACGCACGAGGGGCATCTGGGTAAGTACGGCACGGACCGTACGGGCCTGGAGGCGGCGGGCGCCCAGGCGGGCGCGTGCCTGGCCGAGGTCGCGGCCTCCCTGCGCGCCGCCGGCCTGGACTGCCCGATCGTCTCGGTCGGCTCGACGCCGGGCGCGACGTCGGCGCCGTTCGCGGAGGGCGTCACCGAGGCCCGCCCCGGCACGTACGTCTACTACGACTCGGGCCAGGTACGGCTGGGCAGCGCCACGCTGGACCGCTGCGCCCAGACCGTGCTCACCCGGGTCGTCAGCGCCCAGCGGCCGGGCACGGTGATCGTCGACGCGGGGGTGAAGGCGATGAGCTCGGACGGCCTGGCGGGCGGCAGCCTGGGCACCGTCTGCGACCCGTCGGGCCGGCCGCTGGAGGACGTGGTGTTCGGCAACGGCAACGAGGAGCACGGCTACCTGACCGGGCCGGGGACGGCGCGCCTCACGGTCGGTGACCTGCTCCGCGTCGTGCCCAACCACGCCTGCGGCACCACGAACATGTGGAGCGGCCTGCACGTCGTCGAGGGCGGCCACGCGGTCGAGCGCTGGCCGATCGCCGCCCGCCACTGACGGTTCCTCCGCACCTGCCGGGTCCGGACGGGCGCCTTCACGGCGGCCGCCCGGACCCGGCTCCTTCAGCAGGCCGTGTCGGGGTCGTAGACGTCCGGGAGGTCCTGGATCAGCCAGGGACTGCCGCCGGCGAACCAGTACGACGAGGCGTTGGCCGGGTCGCAGTAGGTCGCGGCGGGGTGGCTCCAGCCGGCGATCCAGATGGGCACGCCGGCCATGTCCTGGCCGCCGGTGATCTTGCCCCACTGAAGCTGTGTGGAGTAGACGCCCGCGGTCTTGCCGAGGACCTTCAGCCGCGCGACGGCCGCCGCCACGATGGTGGTGTTGACCGTGGTGTCGCACGTCCAGAAGTTGGCCTTGTAGCAGTCGTCGCCCGGCGGGTTGATGCTGCCCGCCGTCGGGAGTTCGACGTCGAGCCACCACGTCTTGCCGGTGGCGCCGGCCTCGGTGGCGATGCGTACCGAGTAGTCCGCGGCGTTCCATCCCCAGTTGAACGCCTGGCACCTGTAGTCGGCGGCCGCGCAGTCACCGGCCGGGCCGTGGCCCGCGTACTGCGCCGCGGTGTCCGTGGCCGACCCGATCGGCGAGTCCAAGATCATGTACTGGGCATGGACGCCGTTCGGCGACCATGCCAGCGCCTCGTCCATGCAGGGCAGCGCGGTGAACGGGGTGCCGTCGTTCACGCCGACCACCGCGACGTCGGAGTCGGGCGGGAGCACGGGGTTGTGCGCCGGGCAGTTCGGCCACGAGATGTCGTATCCCGTGGCGCCCGTCGGCCAGATGTTGTGAGCGTTGTGCGCCGTCACGGTCTGCCGCGTGGCGGTGGGCCGTGCGGCGGCCCGAGGGATGTACTCCCTGGTGCCGTCGAGGCTCTTGATGGGCAGCCCCCCGATCGCGTCGGAGGCGACCGTGTGGATCACGGTCGGCTCGGGGGCGGGTGCCGCGCCCGCGGGCACCGCCGGCAGCGTCAGCGCGGTCAGCGCCAGCGCGAGTCCGGTCATTAATCTCAGCAAATCTCATCCCTCGGGTCGGCATCGATTCGATCAACGCGTTGAGACACTACATTCACCAAGATCGGGATGAGAGGAGATCGTCGTGCCCGAGCCGGCGGTCCCCGCGATCGGCCGCGGTCCGGGACCGACGCCGGCGCGCCCGGTTCAGCAGGTCAAAGGGCCCGGCCGAGAGGCTCGGTCAGTGCGATCGGAGTGATCTCCAGGCGGTCGAAGCGCCAGCCGTCCTCGGTGCGGCGCGCTCCGTAGCGGTGGAACCCGGCCGCGACGGCTTCTGTCTTGTCGTCGATGACGAACACCGCGATGTCGTGGGCCCGTACCGTGGCGGTCTCGCCCTCGACGTCGATGACGAGGTTGGATTTGCTGTGCAGGGTGCGGACGTACCTGTCATCGCCCGAGCGCACGAGTTCGACGAGCGCCTCGATGCCCCGGGCCTCCCCGCGCGGGGACGTGACGACGACGTCCTCGGTGAAGAGCCGGCCGGTGTCGTCGTAACGGCGGCCGTCGATCCACAGACTGTGGCGGGCGACCAGGTCGGCGAGCTCGGTGCGGTCGGCGAGTGCGCGGATCAGGGTTTCGGTGCCGGCCATGACGGCCTCCTCTAAGTAGTTAGATCGACTAACGTTCGCTTCACTAATGAAGATAGGTCGTTAGTGCCACTAACGCAATAGGGATAGGCTCTCCGCATGGAGACCGGCGACGAGCTGCGATTCGACCACGGCGACGAGACGCCTGAGCGACTCAAGGGCCAGCTCTCGCGCCTCCTCGGCATGACGGCCGCCCAGACGCGGCGCGTCTCGGGCGACGCGCTCCGCGCGGTCGGCGCCCACAAGGACCACTTCGTGGTGCTCGCCGCGCTCGCCGAGTTCGGCCCCGCGAGCCAGGCGGCCCTGTCCGGCCGCGCCCGGGTCTACAAGAGCGACCTCGTCGCGATCCTCAACGACCTCGAGGACCACGGCTGGGTCCGCCGCGCCCCCGACCCGACCGACAGGCGCCGCAACGTCATCACCATCACCGGCGACGGCGAGCACCACCTCGCCGAGCTCGACCGCGTCCTCGAGGACGTCAACGAGCACATCATGGCCCCGCTCGGCCACGACGAGCGCGCCCAGCTGTTCGCCCTGCTCGGCCGCGTCAACGCCCACCTCGCGAGCGCCCCGGACCACGGTTGAGGCGGCTACGGCACGGGGAAGCGTGCCCGCAGGTCGAACCGTGAGTACTCCACGTGCCGGGTCAGCGGGTCGGCGCGCAGGGCGGCCTCTGTCAGGGGCAGCAGGTCACGGGTCTCGTTGTAGAGGCGGGAGTACGCCTCGGCGAAGTTCACGCCCGCCGCGCGGCCGAACTCCCCGTTGCTCGACTCGATCAGCTTGCGGGCGAACAGGCCCGCGTACCCCTGGCTCTCGAAGCAGTCCATCGCCGCGACCTTCCTGTCCACCACCGGGGTGATGTCGACGAACAGGTCGTTGCGCGTCCCGTACAGGGACAGGCCGTCCGTCGCCGCCACGGGCACGGAGGTGAGGAACACCTGCCGTACGTTCGTCTCCGCCCGGCCGTCCAGGTTCTTCAGATGGGTCGAGGCGCGGCCCAGGGCGGCGATCGCGGTCATCGTGGCGACGGTGTGGGTGTTCGCGGTCATCGCCGGATTCTGCGGATAGTCGCAGATGACGACGTCCGGCCGGTGCAGCGCGAGCTGCTCGGCGACCTGGTCCACGACCTCCTCGCGCAGGACGGCCATCGCGTCGTCGAGGTCGAGGGTGACCAGCTCGCCGATCCCCACGATCTCGGCGGCGCGTTCGAGCTCGCCCTTCTTGTGCGCGACGATCTGGTCGAGGCCGGCCGCGGCGATGGCCTCTTCGGGGTCGTCCTTGCGCCACTCCTCGGCGTACCGGTTGGCGTGGATGCGCCCGCCGTGGGTGAGGATGAGCGCGACGACCTCGTCGCCGTTCGCGGCGTGGCGGGCGAGCGTCCCGCCGCAGTTGGTGATCGTGTCGGCCGGATGGGCGTAAATCGTCATGATCTTCATGGCTGCACCGTGATGAGTCGGGACCAGACCTGGTAGGGGTCCGGGACGGGCTTGGACCAGTTGGCGCCGCGGTCGCCGAAGAGCAGCATCCGCCCCGGGCCGGTCGGGAGGAGGACGCCGTTCGCGGAGTTCTGGTAGTCGGCCTCCACCGGGCGGGTCCAGGTGTGCCCGCTGCCGTCCGGCGAGGACAGCAGCGCCAGGCCGGGACGGCCGACGAGCAGTACGAGCGGGCCGCCCGGCAGGAGCGTCAGCGACGGGTACACGCTGACGACGTTCTGGCCGGCGGCGATCAGCGGGGTGGCGGCCGACCAAGTCGCCCCGTCGTCGGTGGACCGGGAGACGTACATCGGCAGGTAGCTGCCGATCCGCATGACGATGAGGAGCGAGCCGTCCGCGACGCGTTCGAGCGCGCCCTCGCAGAAGCCCTCATAGCCCGCCGCCGTCGTCAGGTTCGGGTTCACCGCGACGGTCGCGGCGACGGTCCAGTTCAGGCCGCCGTCGGTGGACTTCAGCACGATCTGCCGGTACTTGGCGTCGTTCGCGTAGAAGCCGTATCCGGACTGGTAGAGCGTGCCGCCGGGGTCCTCCACGACGGGGTGCACGAGCGCGTAACCGCCCTGGGAGAAGCCGGGCCGGTCGGTCTGCGTCGAGATCGGGCGCATCGCGGTCGGCGCCGTCATCACGCCCGTACGCGCGGTCCAGGTCGCGCCGCCGTCGTGGGAGACGCTGGAGTCGACCTCGGCCTTGAGATCGCCCGAGCCCGCGACCATGTAGGTGTGGTACGAGACGGCGAGCACGTCGCCGTTCCGCAGCCGGGTCAGGTTGTAGGAGGCCGCGTCCGGCATCGGGTTGGCGGCCTGGTCGGCCACCCACGTCCTGCCCAGGTCGTCGGAGTAGGCGTACCGCGTGCCGGTCGTGGTGTTGTTGTCGCCGTGCGCCGGATAGGCGAGCAGCACGCGCTGCCCTCCGCCGTGCGGCTCGACGACCGCGGCGTTGGGCATCTGCATGGGCGTCGAGGACTGGTCGATCGTGACCGGCGGCGCGACGGTGAACGGCGCGGTGCCGCCCGGCGGCGGGGTGTCGACCGCGGGCCCGTAGCCGACGTCGTCGAGGTAGACGTCGTCTCCCGAGGTCGGCGTTCCGTCGCTGGAGAACTGGTAGCCGGTGACGTCGGCGAGGGCGCGTACGCCGACCGGCCCGCCGTCGCCGACATAGGTCCCGCCGACGTAGACGTGCGCGGCGCTCTGGTCGGCGGGCACCCGGACGTCGATGGAGGTCCACGCGGTCTTCGGCACGGTGCCGGCGGGCGCGACCTGCGTCCAGTCGACCCCGTCGTACCAGCGGATCCGGCCGGTGCCGTCCACGACCAGATGGAACACGGACTGGACGCCCGTGACGTTCTCCTGGTGGCCGAGCAGGTCGACCAGGAAGCCGTTGGCCAGCGCGGCGGGATAGGCCCAGAAGCTGAGCTCGGCGCCCTGCCGGGCGGGCTGCGCGCACGCCACCTTGGTGATCGCGGTGGTGCTCGTGTCGTTGACGCGCAGGGACCGCGTGCTGTCGTGGCCGCGGGCGCCGCTGACCAGCGCCGGCGCCGCGCCGGACGGCGTCGTACAGCCGGACGGCACCTGCCCGACGGTGTCGCTCTCATACGTCCGCACCGTGACGGCGGCGTTCGCCCGACCGGTCACGGCACCGGCCATCGTGGCGGCGACGGCCAGGGCGAGCAGACCTCTGGTGATCCGGGACATCGGCTTGGGCCCTCTCTCTCGGCATCCCGAGAAATACGACACGGAATGCCGTTCCATGTCAACGGTAGAGTCGGAGACTCCACGTACGAGAGAAAGGCGCAGCATGCAGACCATTCACCCCGACCACTTCCCCGTCCCGGTCGTCCCGCTCAGCCACGGTGTACGGGCCGGGGATCTGCTCTTCGTGTCCGGGCAGGTCGCCACCGACGCGGACGGCAACGTGTTCGTCGGCGACTTCGAGGCCGAGGTGAACTCCGCCATCGACAACGTCGAGGCCGTGCTCGAGGCCGGGGGCGCGAGCCTCGCCGACGTCGTCAAGGTCGGCGCGTACCTGTCGAACGCGGCGCTGTTCCCGCGCTTCAACGAGGTGTACGCACGCCGCATCGGCAACGTGCCGCCGGCGCGTACGACGGTCGTGGTCGACTTCGGCCACCCCGACGTCCGCGTCGAGGTCGAGGCGATCGCCCACCTCGGGAAGTAGCCCGCCGGGCGAGGACCTCCGCCGTACGGGGGTCTTCGCCCCTCCCTCGATCCCGTCTGCGACACTCCCCCGGTGGCACTCACGACCGGCGCGCCGTCCGCCGACCCGGCGCAGGAGTTCCCCGAGCTGGCCTCGTACGCCCGGACGACCGTGCGGCGGCCCGCGCGCCGACCGGGATGACGGTCGGGCGCGGGGGCCACGCGGGACTGTTCGTGTGCTCCGCCGACCCGGTCCACCCGCCGTCGTTCTTCACGCGGTGACCCGGCCGGTCACGTCCCTGCGGCCGGGAGGAAGCCGGCCGGGCGCAGCGACCGGTGCACGATCCGCAGGGCGGCGTCGAAGTCCGGGTCGGCGGTGAGGCCCGCGGCGGCGGCCTGGAGCTCGCCGACGTACTCCTCGTACTGCTTCTCGGTGAACTCCCCCGACGGGCCGGAGACGCTGATCGCGGCCAGGCACTCGTCGCCGATCAGCAACGGCACCGCCACGCAGCGCAGGCCCGCGCTGCGCTCGTTGTCGTCGAGCGCGTACCCCCGCTCCCGCGTCACGCGCAGCTCCTCGGCCAGGCCGTCGAGCGTGACGATCGTCTGGTCGGTGAGGGCGGGGAACGGCTCGTCCGGGGTGCTCGCGGCCAGCAGGCCGGGTTCGACGTGCGCCAGCAGCACCTTGCCCAGGCCCGTGCAGTAGGCGTGGTCGCGGGTGCCCGGCGGCGCCATGAAGCGCAGCGGTCGGTCCGGCTCGGTCACGCAGATGTGCAGCACCTGCGCGCCGTCGAGGACGCCCAGGTTGGCGGTCTGCCCCGTCTTGTCGGCGACCGGGCGGAGAGGCGTCAGCCGTCGGCGACGATCTCCCAGATCCGCACCGCCCACGCGACCGGCCTGGCCCGGTAACCGATCGAGCGGACGGCGAGGTGACCGGTGAGCGTCAGGACCGCTTCGCCGGTGGCGGCGTC
>NZ_JAUEQY010000041.1 GCF_030406325.1 Actinomadura sp. DC4
GCGGGCGGCTCAGCTGTACCCGACCACGCCTCCGTCGACGGCGGGGACGGTTGGCTCGGGCCGAGGCCCTCCGCGCCCGACCGAGCCCGCATCGCGGGCGGCTCAGCTGTACCCGACCACGCCTCCGTCGACGGCGGGGACGGTTGGCTCGGGCCGAGGCCCTCCGCGCCCGACCGAGCCCGCATCGCGGGCGGCTCAGCTGTACCCGACCACGCCTCCGCGGACGGCGGGGGTCTCGGGGACTCGCGTTCGCCTGTGCTCGGCCATGGCTGGGAGCCGTCCCACGCCTGCGTCGACGGCGGGTGAACCGGTGGGGGCGCCTGACCGCCCAGGTCCGGCCACGGCTGCGCCCCGTCCCACGCCTCGGTCGACGGCGGACGAGCCGGCGACGGCGACGGCGACGGCGGCACCGAAGCCGCACCACCCCCAGCCGGCCACGGCGCCGCCCCGTCCCACGCCTCAGTGGACGGCGGCTTGCCGCCGGCAGGCGCCCAGGCCGGCGCCTGGCCGGGCGGGCCGGTCGGTGGTTCCTGAGCCTGAGGCACACCCGGCGTACGGCCCGGGTTCGACGGATACTGCTGCGCCAGCGGCGCTATCCCCGGTGCCTGGGAGGCGGGCTCGGCGACGGCCGCGGACGTCGCGCGGCTCGGGCCGATGATCTCCGCCAGAACAGCGACCGACGACGGGAAGCCCCGTGGCCGTGCCGGGATGCCGCCGCCCAGCCGGCACCAGGCCAGGTCGGCCTCGTACATCGTGGCCAGGAGCGTGTTGCGCACGGTCGGGCCGGCCGCGTCCATGCGCTCGCGCAGGGCGCGGGGCATTCGGTCATTTTCCGGCCAGAACGGGCGCAGCGGATGGTCGCTCTGGATCAGCATCGCCCGCATCGCGCCGCTGACCTGCGGGTCCAGCCAGCCGACGACCTGGCTCGACACGTCCTGCCGTACGACCGCGAGGTCGGCGGCCAGCAGCGCGGCGGCGATCAGCCGGGGTTCGACGTAGCCGCGTGAGGACGGGTCGCCGGCGATGGGCGTGACCGCCGCGGCCAGGTCGTAGTAGACGTTGCGGAAGTGTTCTCCGGCGGAGGCCTCGACGCGCAGCGCGGGCGCCAACGCCGGCGGGCAGCGGGTCAGCCACTGCTGCACGACCGCCTGGTCCCCGTACGCCAGCGCGCCGTAGTCGACCGTGGGGTTCTGCAGGGTCGCGCCGAGCATGGAGGTCAGCGCGTCGGCGCGCGGCTGGAAGCGTACGTCCTCGCGCAGGGCGCCGGCCATCGCCCACATCGTGCGGAGTACGACGACGGCGGAGTCGACGCGGCCCGCTCTCAGGCGCTCGGTGTAGAGGCCGATCAGCGACTCCAGCGGCGGCGGCGTCAGCCAGCGAGGGCCGTCGATGTCCGGGAGGGGCCGGGAGCGGTACGGGGACCAGAGGTCGAGCAACTGGGTGTCGAGCCGTGAGTCGAAGACCGGGGACATCGCGCACCACAGCATGACGCCCCAGGTCACGGCTATGGTGCTCGGCGCGGTGGAGGAGAACAGACCCCACCAGTGGGGGTAGTCCGGCGTGGGCAGCGCGGCGGCGGACTCCACGGTCGCGCGTACGCGGGCGGTGACCTCCGGGCGGATGCCGGCGTCGACGAAGGCGAGCGCCGGCGGCGGCTCGTACGCGAGGTCGGGGCCGGTCGGCACCACGTGCGGCGGGACCGGTGGCACGGGCATGCCCTGCTGGAGCGGGCGCGCGGACATGCGCGTGATGGCGAGGCGCGGCGGCGGGCAGAGGTGCCACTGGCCGTCCGCGGGGGTCCAGCGGTACCAGCGCCCCCACGCTCCGAACAGCCACCAGCTGCCGTCGGGCAGGGCGAGCATCCGGCCGGCGACGAGGTTCTGTCGCTGCTGTGGTGGCGTGCCCGGCCACCATCCGGCCGACACCATGGCACGCGTGTCACGCTCGGCCACCGAGAACGGATCGTGTACGGCGGACGAGGGAACATCCCCATATGCCTGCCCCCAGACCACCAGGCAATGGTAAACGGATCACCAGCACTTAGGCGATTACGAGAAATCCTCAGGTCCAGCGGACCTCGCGGTGCTGACGGCTCTTCTCCACGTACGCCTCGGGTGTGTAGGCGAGGACGGCACGGTCGTCGTCGCCGAGTTCGCGTACGACCTTGCCCGGCACGCCCGCGACGAGGACGCCGGACGGGATGGTCTTCCCCGGGGGTACGAGCGCGCCGGCGGCGACCAGCGACCCGGCCCCGATCCGCGCGCCGCCGAGCACGATCGCGCCGATGCCGATGAGCGACCCGGTCTCGATGTACGCGCCGTGGACCATCGCCTTGTGCCCGAGGCTCACCCGGTCCTCCAGCACCGCGGGCTCGCCGGGGTCGGAGTGCAGACACGACAGATCCTGGATGTTGCACTCCTCGCCGACGACGATCTCCTCGTCCTCGCCGCGGAGCACGCAGCCGTACCAGACATTGGCGGCACGCCCGAGAGTCACCCGTCCGACGACGACGGCGCCGGGCGCCACCCACGCGTCCGGATGGATCTTCGGCTCGTGCTCGCCCAGTACACCTCGGAAGTAGTCAGTCACGGTGCCTGAGTCTAGAAGGGACGGGACGTACGGTGACGAAGACGACCGCGCGTGGCAACCCGGGAGATCACGTTGGCAGAAACGTTCTCTGCCGATGGCTCCGTTCTTCCACCTAGAACAGCCCTTAAGCGGTATATATCGTGTGCGGCCTCTCAGGTCGCGACTGCGGAGAGTCACTAATTCTTACTGGACGCTGCATTCCCCTTGCGCTTGAGGGGTACAGCGTCGAGAGTCATCCAGACCTACCTTCAACCCTTTGGGCCAATGAGCAACGAAGCCGAGATCCTGCCAAACCTCCTTCGCGAGGAGACGTTCGAGATCGTCATGCGCGGCTACAACCGCCGCCAGGTTGACGAATACATCGCCCGCACTCGCAACCAGATCCGTGAGCTCGAGGCTCGCCTGTCCCGTGCGCTCGACGAGGTCGAGCGGACCCGCCGGGAGATCTCCGAGGTCCGTGAGGCCCGTCGGCCGACCGGCGACGACCTCAGTGAACGCCTTCGTCAGATCATCAACCTGGCCGAGGAAGAGGCTCAGTCCAAGCTGGGTGACGCCGATCAGAAGGTCGCGCAGATCCGCCAGGACGCCGAACGCGACGCCAAGCGGATCATCGACGAGGCCCGCGGAAAGTCCGAGCGGACGGTCGCCCAGGCCCAGGAGAACGCGAGCCACATGCTCTCGGCGGCCAAGCAGGAGTCCGAGCGGATCCAGTCGACCGCCAAGCAGGAGGCCGACAAGCTGCTCCTCGACACCCGCAACGAGGCCGAGCGCACTCTCACGAGCGCCGAGCGCCGCGCGTCGGCCATCAACGAGGACGCCACCGAGCGGCTCACCCAGCTGACCAAGCAGCACACGCAGGCGCTGGGGCGGCTCGGTGAGATCAGCGAGACCCTCTCCGTGCTGATGCGCAACGAGGACAACGCCGGCCCGCTCGAGCAGATGGTGACCGACCTCGCCGGCGCACCGCGGCCGGCGCGGAAGGCCGCGCAGCAAGGGCAGCAGGGGCAGCAGGCACAACAGGCGCAGCACGCCGACGACCCGCCGCCGGCTCAGCAGGCGCAGCAGGCGCAGCAGCCCCGGCACCAGGGGGCGCACGCCATGCCGCCCGCCGCGCCGCCGGTACCCCACCAGCAGCCGGCCCAGTCCCAGGTCCACCCGATGCCGCCCTCAGGACAGCACGACGGACCGCCCATCGCCCAGTTCCCGCCGTCACCCCCCGCGGGCGAACCCGCGGAATGACTCACGCGATCGCCCTGGTGGCCCTGACCGGCCACCAGGGCGTTCTGTTCTAGAGTCTTGGTCTTGTGGGAGCTGACAACCGCCGCAAGCAGGGCCCCGGCACGGTGCGCCCGATCCGCTACATGGGCGACCCGGTGCTGCGCACCGAGTGTGACCCCGTCAGGGCCTTCGACGCCGACCTGAAGCGTCTCATCGACGACATGTTCGCCTCGATGTACGCCAACGACGGCGCCGGGCTCGCGGCGAACCAGATCGGCGTCTCACTCCAGGCCTTCGTCTACGACTGTGCCGACGACGAGGGAACCCCGCACGTCGGGCACGTCCTCAACCCGGTCCTCGTGGCCGCCGACGGCGAACTCCTCGACGACGACGAGGGCTGCCTGTCGCTGCCGGGCCTGAGGTTCCCCACCCCCCGCCACGCGCACGCGGTGGTGGAGGGGGTCGACATGACGGGCAAGCCGGTACGGGTCGAGGGCACCGGCTACTTCGCCCGCTGCCTCCAGCACGAGTGCGGCCACCTCAAGGGCCGGCTGTACGTCGACACGTTGAAGGGCGAGGCCCGCAAGGACGCCCTGCGCGCCGTACGCACCGCCACCTGGGCCCACTAGCCGGACCCACCAACCGGACCCACCAACCGACCCACCAACCGACTTCGCCGGCTCACCGAGGCCACGGACACGGCCCCTCGTCCTGATGCTGTGCCGAGGTGGCGACCACAACGACGCGGGCAGCCCGCCCATCCCCCAGGGACCGGCGAGAAGGACCGCTGATCGCACCCACCGTGAACGGCCACGGCGATCGCCGGTCTCCCCCTCGGCATCGACGGCGCCACGATCATTCGCGGTCGGCAGGAGCGGTGACACGCCAGTGGCCGGTCGGGCCTATCCACAAGATCACGCCAGGCCAGAGGTGTTCGACCCGCCAGCCTTTTGTCTGTTTCAGCCGATGGTGCCGACGGCAGAGCAGCGTGAGGTTACACGGACAGGTCCGGCCGCCTCGGTGAAACGGTATGGAATGGTCGATATCGCACTGGCGTACGGGCCGCCGGCAGCCGGGGAAGCAGCATCGGCGATCACGGCACTCGATCAGACGTCGCATCGCGGCCGGTACGCGGTATCCCCGGCCCGCACACTCGGAGCCCGCCGGACGCGAGTCCTCGTGATCGGGGAGGCACCAGTGAACCCGTAGCGCGGCCAGCGCCTCTGTGACACGCGGACCGGCCTGGGCGATGAGCAGGCCGAGCCGACGATGCCGGTCGGGCACGTCCGAGGACAGGGCCGCGAACTCCGAACGCACGGCCGCGGCGACGACGTCGGCGGCCGCGTCGTCGACGTCCGACCAGTCCACGTCATCACGCCGACCGACCCGCTCCGCCGCGAACGGGACGGTCGTGCCGGCGGGCGGCTCGGTGAGCGTCGATGTGCCGCGCAGCAAAGCGAGGAACACGTCGGCGCGCACCTGGCCGATGCTCCGGTCGTCGCCGTCGTGTCTGAGCCCGGCCGCTATCGCGCACACCCGGCCGTAAGCGGCGGAGGCCGCGTCAGCGGGCAGATCAGCGCCGATGAGCTGAGCAGTGCCGTCGTCGGTCTCGATCAGGGCCACCTCGCGCCGCCGCTCAGCCGCCTCGCGCCGCTGCCGGAGCCCCTCCGGATCAAGCCGCTTGACCAGCCGCCGCACCTTCGCCCGAATCTCGCCGGTGGTCTGCCACGACGCCCGGGGAAGCACCCGTGTCTCGATCTCGGTCGCGTTCTCGTCGCTCACCTGGCCGGTGCAGTGCCAGAGCGTTCGCGCCTTGAGATAGTCGATGTCACCGGCGGCCAGCGCGGAGAACGTGCCGGGCAGCCGCTCAACGAGGTCTGTCGCGAACCGGACCAGCTCATCAGCCGACGCCGCCGTCAACGTCAGTGCCTGGGCGACCTCTTCCCTCAGGTAGTCACCAGGCGAGATCGCCTCGACCGCCGGCATGTCATCTTCGGCGCGCCTGCGCCGGGCCAACTCGGCCACCGCCGCCAACTCGATCGCCTGCGCGCGTGAGGCGATGGCACGAGCCGCCCCCATC
This sequence comes from Actinomadura sp. DC4, assembly GCF_030406325.1. Taxonomy (GTDB): domain Bacteria; phylum Actinomycetota; class Actinomycetes; order Streptosporangiales; family Streptosporangiaceae; genus Actinoallomurus. The sequence goes on from NZ_JAUEQY010000041.1 coordinate 5,888, forward strand.
GCCTCGATCAGCTGCTGGTCCGGCAGGTCGACGACGCCACCGTCGAGCAGCCCGTCCAGCGGCGTGGCCGGCATGCTCGTCATCACGTCCATCTCGGCCACACCCCCCGCTCATCCTCAGCTCCTTCGAACACACTAGCGATTCCCGCCTAACAGATGCAGCGACATTTCGGACGATCAACAAAGGATCATCGAGATTTCGCCAAAGCGGAGCGCATAAAAGGGGCAACACAATCAGGAAGCCGCCATGTCCGATCATGACGAGCTATAGCCAGCATCAGAGTGCTATCGCCGACCCCTTTACGGAGGGTTCATCCGCCTCGGTTCCGCAGGGTCACGTGTTCGCGGAGGAGACGGCGCGTGACGCCGTAGCTCATGCCTAACTCCGCCGCCACGCGGCGAATGGTCCACCCCTCCTTGTAGAGACGGACCGCGTCGGCCTGCGGCGCGGGCAGGTCGTCCGTATCCACCCTGGCGCGCCTCTCGCCGAGGAGCGCGCGGACGTGGTCCGGGTCGTAGCGCCGGTGCCCGCCGGGGGTCGCGGTGGCGCCGAGACGCCCCTCTCGTGCCCAGCGGGCCAGCGTGGACGTACGGACACCGAACAGGGCCGCCACCTCCCGGGGGGTGAGCAGACGGTCGTACGGGACCATCAGACGTGTCGCGGCGTCACGACGTGGGCGATCATTTTCGCGGCCTTGTCGATCTCCTCGGCCGGGCAGATCGGCTCGCCCCACGACCACCACCAGTGAAGCACTTCAGCTTTGTCGGGCATGCACCGAATGACCTCTGAAAGCATTCCGGCGTTCGTGACGCCCGCGTGGACGCGCGTCGGGCTCAGTTGTTCCGATGTCAGGCCTTTCTCTCCGCACGCCTTCACGAGGCGCCGGCACAGAGAGTGGATCTCTTCCAGTTCGTTCTTCGGCATCGCCTTCTCCTTCTCGGTTTCGTGCCGGGTTCCCTAGATTCGCGGTTTCGGATTAACCTGTGTACGGGTACGGGACGCGATTCAAATCCCTGGACTCGTGCCCCGTTGAGCTGGACATTCACTGGAGTCGACTGGAGTCCGACAAATGGGTCATATGGACGGCGAATACTTCACCCCCAGGCGATTTGGGGGCGAGAGTTGCACTTCTACCGAGAAAAGGCCGGGCTCACTCAGGCCGATTTAGCGGCGCGCCTCTACTGCTCCGATTCGCTCATTTCCTCGATCGAGACCGGGCACGCTCCCGCGACCGAGGATTTCGCGAAAGCCGCCGATCGGGAGCTCGACAGCGACGGCGCACTGTTCCGCCTCCTCGACTGGAGAAAGGGCGCATCCCCATACCCGTCGTGGTTCATCGACTGGCTCCCGGCCGAGCAGAAAGCGGGCCTCATCCGATGGTTCGAGGTCGCCCTGATCCCCGGCTTACTCCAGACCGAGGAGTACGCCCGCGTGATGCTGGGCGACGAGACGGACGTGGCGGCACGTCTGTCGCGTCAGGCGATCCTCACGCGAGAGGACCCGTCCCCGGTCGAGTTCTACTGCGTGCTCGACGAGGCCGTACTCCGGCGCAACATCGGCGGTGCCGCCGTGATGTACGAACAATGCCAGCACCTCGCCAAAATGGGCGAGACCGAAAACATCAGCGTCCGGGTCGTACCCTCACGCAGGCATCGAGGCGCGCGCGGCCCGTTCGCGATAGCTACTCTGGAAGGCGGTGCCCAAGTCGCCCACACCGAAACGGCTTTCGGCGGAGTCGTCAGTACCCGTACCGAGGACATCGCCACGGCGACGGCGTCCTGGGAGGCCATCAGTTCGGCGTCCCTACCCGAGGACATGTCGCGAGACATGATCATGAGGATCGCGGAGGAACTGTGGAAGACACCGTGAACGCCACTCTCGCGTGGCGCAAGTCGGCCCGGAGCAACGACACGGGTTCGTCTTGCGTCGAAGTCGCCGTCTACGAGTCCGCGTAAGGCGAGCCGTGGAGGACACCCTCGAATGGCGTAAGTCCGCCCGGAGCAACGACACCGGCTCGAATTGCGTCGAAGTCGCCGTAACGAACTCCGACTGATCGCAGAAGAGAGGCCCTTTCCGCGGTGCGGAGGGGGCCTCTTCAGTCGTCGAAGCGGCCGGAGCGGCCGCGTTTGATCTGGCCGCGGCGGCGCTTGCCGTCGAGGCGCCGCGCCTGGACGCGGCGGCTGGGCTTGGTCGGGCGGCGGGACTTCGGCGGGGGCGCGGTCGCCTCGGACAGCAGCGCCGACAGGCGTACCTTGGCCGCCTCCCGGTTGCGCAGCTGCGACCGGTGCTCCTCCGCACGGATCGTCAGCACGCCGTTCACCAGGCGGCCGGCCAGCCGCTGCACGGCCCGCTCCTTGTACGCCTGCGGCAGCGCGACCGACCGCACGAGATCGAAGGACAGCTCCGCCGCGCTGTCACTCGTGTTGACATGCTGCCCGCCCGGACCGGACGAACGGGAGAAACGCCAGCTGAGCTCGGCGTCAGGGATGATCACCGAACCGCGCACGCGAACTGGACCGGACATAGACCCGATTATCCCCGGACCGCGACCCCGATGTCGTCCCGTTTTCCTCGCCGTCGCGGTACTGGCCGCCGTGCAAGTGATTACTTACAATGCCCCTATGACGCAAGCCCCCTCCCCCGAAGACGGGCTCTTCCACGACGACGACCTCCTGCGCCTGATCGGCCGCGAGGGATTCCTGATCGCGGCGGGCGGCGCGGCGTCGCTGCTGCAGACCGCCCACCCCAAGATCGCGCAAGGCGTCTACGACCACAGCTACACCGCCGAGGACCCGCTCGGCCGGCTGCGGGGCACGATGCAGTGGGTGTACGTGGTCGGCTTCGGCTCGCGCGCCGAGGCCGAGCGGCTCAGCGGCGTCGTCCGCAAGATGCACGACCGCGTCACCGGGCCGGGTTACGCGGCCGGCGAGCCCGAGCTACAGGTCTGGGTCGCCGCGACGCTGTTCGCCACCGCGGTGCAGGTGTACGAGCTGATCTTCCGCACCCTGTCGGAGGAGGAGCTCGCGGCGTACTACGAGCAGTCGAAGATCTACGCCACCATCCTCGGCTGCCCGTACGCCATGATGCCCGCGACCTACGACGACTTCCGCGTCTACTACGCCGACATGATCGCGACGCTGAGGATCAGCGACGCCTCCCGTGCGATCGCCGACCAGGTGTTGCACCCGCGCCTGCCCGGCGGCCCGCTGAACGAACCCGGCCTCGCGGCGATCCGGCTCGTCACGGCGGGGCTGATGCCGGCGCCGATCCGCGAGCAGTACGGCTGGCGGTGGGACCGGGCGCGCCAGGCGCGGTTCCGGGTGCTGATGGCGGGCGTACGCCTCGTGTATCCGCGCCTCCCGCTGCGCGTACGAGCGTTCCCGCGCGACCACTACCTCCGCGACCTGCGCAAACGACTGCCGAAGGTGCCCGCGAACGCGTGAGGGCGGCCCGTACGCCGGGCCGCCCCCTCGAAGCGGCGTACTACTCTCCGGACCACTCCGGAGGGCGCTTCTCGGCGAACGCCGCGGCGCCCTCCATCGCGTCCTTGGACCCGAAGACCGGGCTGATGATCTCGCCCTGCTTGGCGAACCGCTCCTCGCTCGACCAATCCGCCGACTCGACGATGACCCGCTTGGTCGCGGCGAGGGCCAGCGGCGCGTTCGCGGCGATCCTGGCGGCCAGCTCGCGCGCCGCCGCGAGGGCCTCGCCCGGCTCGGTGACCTGGTTGACGAGGCCGAGCTCGGCCAGCCGCGACGTCGGGTAGTGATCGCCGCTCAGCGCCAGCTCCATGGCCGCGTGGTACGGGATGCGCTCCGGCAGCCGCAGCAGGCCGCCCGCGCCGGCGACCAGACCGCGCTTGACCTCCGGCAGGCCGAACTTGGCCTCGGACGACGCCACGATGAGGTCGCACGCGAGGGCGAGCTCGAAGCCGCCCGCCAGGGCGTACCCCTCGATGGCGGCGATGATCGGCTTGGCCGGCGGGCGCTCGGTGATGCCGCCGAAACCGCGGCCCTCCGCGACCGGGCTGTCGCCGGTCAGGAAGCCCTTGAGGTCCATGCCGGCGCTGAACGTACCGCCCGCGCCGGTCAGTACGAGTACGGACACGTCCTTGCGCGCGTCGAGCTCGTCGAGCGCGCCCGCGATGCCCTTCGCGACCGCGCCGTTGACCGCGTTCCTGGCCTCGGGACGGTTGATCGTGATGACGCCGACGCCGTCCTCGACCTCGGTCAGCACTGCATCCGACATGTCAGGACCTCACTTGGGCTGGAAGCGGATGCCGCCGTCGAAGCGGACGGTCTCGGCGTTGACATAGTCGTTCTCGATCAGCGAACGCACGAGGTGGGCGAACTCCGCCGCCGTCCCCATGCGCTTGGGGAACACCACCGGTGCGGCCAGCTTCTTCTTGAACTCGTCGGCCTGCTCGCCCTCGCCGTAGATCGGCGTGTCGATGATGCCGGGGCAGATCGTGTTGACGCGTACGCCGATCGCGGCGAGGTCGCGCGCGGCGGGCACGGTCATGCCGACGATGCCGCCCTTGGAGGCGGAGTAGGCGACCTGTCCGGTCTGTCCCTCCAGCGCGGCGACCGACGCGGTGTTGATGACCACGCCGCGGCTGCCGTACTCATCCACCGGTTCGGTCTTGGCGATCGCCGCCGCGCCGATGCGCATGCCGTTGAAGGTGCCGATCAGGTTGACCTCGATCACCTTCCTGTACGACGCGAGGTCGTGCGGAGAGCCGTCACGCCCGACGGTCCGCGACGCCCAGCCGATGCCCGCGCTGTTCACCACGACGCGCACGGGCGCGCCGGTGGCGACGGCCGCGTCGACGGCGGCCTGCACCTGGGTCTCATCGGAGACGTCCACTTTGACGAACACCCCGCCGAGTTCGTCGGCGATGGCCTTGCCCTTTTCCTCGTTCAGGTCGGCGATCACTACCTTGGCGCCCTGGGCGGCGAGGTCGCGCGCGGTGGCCTCACCGAGACCGCTCGCGCCGCCGGTGACGATGGCTGCAGCTCCGTTAACGTCCATGACCAGGAGGTTACCGGAGTCGACCGAACGGTATTCGGGTGACGTTACTCACCTCATGGATCACTCGGTGGACTGGACGGTGGGCGCGTGCCCGTTCCATGCCGCGATCACGCTGGACGTCCGATCCGCGTTGGCGAAGTCGACCCGCAGCCACTGATCGCCATGCCAGGTCTGTACGGCGTACCCCGGGTTGGGGACGGCCGAAACCAGTTGTGCGGACGTGTCCGTGATGGCCAGTACGACCTTGCCGCCGCGTACCACGTAGGTGTGATCGAGCGTCGACGGCGAGGCCTTGGCCGACGGGGACTTCGAGGGCGTCGAGGGCGTCGCGACCGTCGAGGAGTCCACGTTCGGCGGGGCGCTCGTCTCGGCCGGCGGGCTGACCGAGGGCCGGCCTCCCACGACCGGCTGAGCAGGGGGATCACCGAAGACGGCGTTGTGGAGCACGGGCCGCGCGCCGAACCAGACGAGCAGCACCGCAAGCGTGGTCGCGCCCGACCACACCATCACATATGTCATCACGCGCCGCATCCATGCCATGGTGCCCCTTAGAGTACGGATCATGGCGAATGTGCTCGTCGTAGAAGACGACCAATTCGTGCGCTCTGCCATGATTCGCGAACTCTCTTCGCGCTCGCACACCGTGCGCAGCGCGAGCACGGCACTCGACGCCCTGCGTGAGGTCTCCCAAGCCGCGCCGGACGTCGTCATTCTTGATCTGGGACTACCGGATCTCGACGGGTCCGAAGCGCTGAAGATGCTCCGGGCGGTCTCCGACGTGCCGGTGATCGTGGCGACCGCACGCGACGACGAGACCGAGGTCGTACGGCTGCTCAACGCGGGCGCCGACGACTATCTCGTCAAGCCCTTCTCTCCCGAGCACCTGATGGCCAGGCTCACCGCGGTCCTGCGCCGGTCCCGCCAGGCCGCCGCACCCCCGCAGATCTGCCAGGTCGGCGGGTTGCGCGTGGACCTGGAGGGGCGCGAGGCGGAGCTGGACGGCGCGCCGCTCGACCTCACCCGCCGTGAGTTCGACCTGCTCGCGCACCTGGCGTTCCGCGCCGGGCACGTGGTCCCGCGGCGCGAGCTGCTCGCCGAGGTCTGGCGCCAGTCCTACGGCGACGACCAGACCATCGACGTGCATCTGTCCTGGCTGCGCCGCAAGCTCGGTGAGACCGCCTCCAAGCCGCGGTACCTGCACACGGTCCGCGGGGTCGGCGTGAAGCTCGTCGCGCCGGAATGAGTCCTGTCCCGAGCAAGGCGCGAAGCCCGTACGAGGGCCGGAGGAGCCCTGGATGAGACGGTCCCTCGCCCTCGTGTCCGCGGCCGTCACGTCGATGGTCGCGCTCGCCTTCCTCGTACCCCTCGCGCTCATGGTCCGGGAGATCGCCCGGGACCGTGCGCTGGCCGACGCGGAGCGCCAGGCGGCCTCGCTGGCGCCCGCGCTGGCCATCTCCACGAACCGCGCCAAGATCCAGCGGGCGGTGGAGAGCACGCAGGCCGGGGAGGCGGGCCGCGTCGCCGTGCACCTGCCCGGCCGGCCGGCGATCGGGACCTCGCACGCGCACCTGGAAGATCTGCAGAGCGCCATGGTCCGCGGCCGCTCGTTCTCGGCGGACGCGCCCGGCGGCTACGTCCTGCTCCAGCCGGTCGCGATGGACCAGGGCCGTACGACGGTGGTCGAGGTCTACCTGCCCAAGGAGGACCTGACGCGCGGGGTCCAGTCGGCGTGGATCGTCCTGACCGGCGTGGCGGCGGCGCTCGTCCTCGGATCGGTCGTGGTCGCGGACCGGCTCGCCGCCCGCGTCGTCGGCTCCGCGCGTACGCTCGCCAAGGCCGCCACGGTCCTGGGCGCGGGCGACCTGCGCACCCGGATCTATCCGGAGGGCCCACCGGAGCTGCAGGAGGCGGGCCGCGCGTTCAACACCATGGCGGACCGGGTCGAGGCGCTGCTCGCCGCCGAACGCGAGCTGATCGCCGACCTGTCCCACCGGCTGCGCACCCCGCTCACCGCGATGCGCCTGAACGCCGCCGCGCTCGGCGAAGAGCCCGCGGCCGAGCAGACCCGCCTCGCGGTCCGCCGCCTGGAGGACGAGGTCGACCAGATCATCGGGGCGGCGCGCAAGCCGAAGCAGCGGGCGTTCTGCGACGCGGCGGAGGTGCTGCGGGACCGGATGGAGTTCTGGTCCGCCCTGGCCGAGGACCAGGCCCGCGAGTGCACGCTCGTCGGCGCGGAGCAGCCGGTCGCCGTGCCGATCGTGCGCGGCGAGCTCAGCGCCGTACTGGACTCCCTGCTGGGGAACGTGTTCCGGCACACGCCGGAGGGCACGGCGTTCATGGTGACGCTGTACGAGGGCGTCGGCCGCGTCGCGATCCTCGTCGCCGACGCCGGCCCGGGGATCACCGACTCCGACGAGGCCCTGCGCCGCGGCGCCAGCGGGGGCGGGTCGACCGGCCTCGGCCTGGACATCGCCCGCCGCATGGCCAAGGCGGTGGGCGGCGACGTACGCATCGACCAGTCGACTCTCGGCGGCGCGCAGATCCAGATCTGGCTACCGGTTGCGGGCGCCCGGCGACTGTGAGGCGCGATCGGCTATGGGGTGCTTAGCAGCTCCTTAAGCGCACCTTAAGCAGGCTTTCGAAGGGCTCCGGCGGCCCTAACGTCAGGGGTGTTCACATCCAAGGGAGGTGCGTCGGCGATGAAGTCCCCTCGTGGCGACGATGTCCCGCCAGGCGTTCGCCCGTCGTCGCCGGCGCACCTCGCAGTGGTATCCCTCCGAGCCGTACACACCGGCTCCCTCTAGCTGACTCGGATACCCGCCCGGGGCGGGTCATGCGCCGACCCACGCATGGCCCGCCCCATCTTTTGTTCCCTGGAGAAAAGCGCGGGGAAAGGCGCTCGCCGACCGGCTCAGGAAGGCCGGACCGGACGACTACGGCCGGCTGATCGGGCAGCTCGCCGACCATGAGTACGGCCCAGAGTACGCCGCCGCCTTCTTCGCCGGGCTCTGGACGACCAGGACGCCGCCCGCCGCCGACTGCTCCGGAGGGTCGATGCCGCCCTACGACCAGATCGCCGCCGACGCGCTCGCGGAAAGCTTCACCGTGGGATCACTCGTTCCCTTCTTCGCGCAGTGACCCTTCTGGGAGACCATCTTTATGTCATCCGCGCCGGCGCCCTGGTAGACGCCGTACGCCCGCCAAGCACCTCTTCATGCGCTTTGCCCCGCTGCGGACCCGTACGTCCCGAAATCACACCCCGCCGCGTCCCCGCAGCTCAGCGATCTGACGATAACAGTCAGTAGCGGGACGATAACCCAGTGGAACCATCCGGCTGACGTAGGGCGGTTGCGTCAGTCTGGGGAGGGTTTTCCCGACCCCGCACCCGACGATCGATGGTGTCAGCCCGCACGAGCCTCGGCTGGAGAACCAGGTGTTCTCCGAGCATCGATCTGCCAAACGGGGGCACCCAAATGCACGAGCCGGACTCTGTCCAACTCACCGACGGCATGCAATCCGGCGCGGTTCTGCATCACCTTGACGCCGCACGCCACCGCGCTTCCTGGCCGACGGTCTCCGCCGTCATCCCAACGCTCAACGAGGCCGAGAATCTCCGATGGCTCCTGCCCCGGCTCTCCGGGGTGGACGAGATCATCATTGTCGACGGCGAGTCCCAGGATGGCAGCGCCGACCTGGTACGGAAGCTTCGCCCGGACGCCGTCATCATCGAACAACCCCCCATCGGCAAAGGCGCCGCGATGCGCGCCGGCTTCCATGCCGCCACCAGCGACGTGATCGTCTCCATCGACGCCGACGGAAGCATGGACCCCAAGGAGATCGACGCGTTCGTCGCGTTGATCTGCTGCGGGTTCGACGTCGTCAAGGGCTCCCGCCACTGCGTCGGCGGCGGCTCGGACGACCTGACCCTCATCCGCCGGGCCGGCAACCTCTGGCTCACCCGGCTCGCCAATATGCTGTACGGCGTCCGCTGGACCGACCTCTGCTACGGCTACATCGCCCTGCGCCGCTCGGTGGTCGACCGGCTCGGGCTCGCGGCCGACGGCTTCGAGATCGAGACCGAGCTGTGCGTCAACGCGATCACCGCCGGTCTCCGCGTCGCCGAGGTGCCCAGCCACGAGCTCGACCGCCGGAGCGGTGAGTCGAAGCTGAACGCACGCCGCGACGGCCTGCGCGTCCTGCGCACCATGATGCGCAACCGGCGTACGCCCACGCGTCAGGTCCTCCCCCGCTACGAGCCCGGATTCGAGGAGGCAGGATGAACATCGACGTCATCCGTCCCCACGAGCTGGGCGACGCCGAGCTGCGCCGCTGGCGCGACCTCCAACGCGAGACACTCGCCAACCCCTTCATGTCCCCCGAATTCACCCTCGCGGTCGGACGGTTCCGCCCGGGCGCGCGGGTCGCGGTGCTCAGCGACGAGCGCGAGATCACCGGGTTCTTCCCGTACGAACGCCACGCCATGGGCATCGGCCGGCCCATCGGCGCCGGGCTGACCGACTGCCAGGGGCTGATCGCGCCGCCCGGTCTCGACCTCGACGTACGGGCGCTGCTGCGCGCCTGCAGCCTGTCGGTCTGGGAGTTCGACCACCTGCTCGCCGAGCAGGCCGCCTTCGCCCCCTACCACGCGGAGACGCGCGCGGAACCGGTCATGGACCTGGCCGAGGGCTTCGCCGCGTACGAGGAACACGCCCGCGAACGGTCGCCCAAGACGATCAAGACGGTCCGCTACAAGGAGCGCAAGCTCGGCCGTGAGGCCGGCGAACTCACCTACACCTTCAGCGAGGACGACCCGGCCGAGCTGCGGCGGCTGATGGACTGGAAGTCGGCCCAGTACCGCCGCACCGGCCGTACCGACCGCTTCGCTGAGCCGTGGATCGTCGCGCTCGTCGAGCACCTGCACGCGACCGGCACCGGTGTGCTGAGCGTCCTGCGCGCCGGCGGGCGGCCCGTCTCGGCCCACCTTGGGCTCCGCTCCGGGCCGGTGATGGCCGGCTGGTTCCCCGCGTACGACATGGAGTTCGCCCGCTACTCCCCCGGCATGGTCGGCCACCTGCGGATGGCGGAGGCGGCGGCCGGGGCCGGCGTCACGCAGATCGCGATGGGACGCGGCGGCCGTGAGTACAAGGACTGGCTGAAGAACGCGGAGTTTCCCATCGCCGAGGGCCGGGTGGCACGCGCGTCGGCCGCCGCCGGGTTGCACTGGGTCAAGGAGGCCCCCGTACGCCGGGCGCGCAGCGCCGTGCTCGCTCACCCCGGCCTGTACGCGCGGGCGGACCGGGTCCTGAAGACGTACGCGCGCCTTCGCCGGGGCACCGGGGACGCCGCGTGAAGATCTCCGTCGTCATCTGCGCCTACACCGAGAACCGCTGGGACGACGTCCTGGCCGCGGTCGGCTCCGTACACGCCCAGAGCCTGCCCGCGCACGAGGTCGTCGTCGTGGTCGACCACAACCCGGCGCTGCTGGGCCGGCTGCGTCCGGCGCTGCCGGGCGTCAGGGTGATCCCCAACTCCGGGCCCCGCGGCCTGTCCGGCGGCAAGAACGCCGGGGTCGCGGCGGCCACCGGCGACGTCATCGCCTTCCTCGACGACGACGCGATCGCCGAGGCGGAGTGGCTGGCCTCGATGGCCGCACGCTACGACCGCCCCGAGGTCGCCGGGGTCGGCGGCCTCACGCTGCCGATGTGGAACGCCTCCGCGCCGCGCTGGTTCCCCGGCGAGTTCGCGTGGGTGGTCGGCTGCACCTACCGCGGCATGGTCGCGGGGCCGGTGCGCAACCTCATGGGCGGCAACGCGTCCTTCCGGCGCGAGGTGTTCGACCTCGCCGGGGGGTTCCGCAACGGCATCGGCCGTACGGCGGGCGGGCGGCCGCTGGGGTGCGAGGAGACGGAGTTCTGCATCCGGCTGCGGCAGGCCGTGCCCGAGACCGTGCTGCTGTTCGAGGACCGCGCGGTGATCTGGCACCGGGTGCCATCCGAGCGGGCCCGGTTCTCCTACTTCCGCAGCCGCTGTTACGCCGAGGGGCTGTCCAAGGCGATGGTCACCCAGAGCGTCGGGGTCGGCGACGGCCTGGCCAGCGAACGCCGGCACGCGCTGGTGGCGCTCCCGCGCGGCGTCGCGTACGGGCTGCGCGCCGCCGTCACCGGCGATCCGTACGGCCTGGGCCGCGCCGCCTCGATCGTCGCGGGGCTGGCGTTCACCACGGCCGGCTACGCCGCCGGGTCGATCCGCAGAAGCGAGCGTCGCCCGCCGGCGGTGAGCAAACGGCGCACCGAACAGGAGGCACGATGAGCGGTGAGAGAACGCCGCTGCCGTACGGGCAGCGCGCGGTGCCGGTTCTCATGTACCACTCGATCGGCGGCGCCGGCCGGCTGGCCGTCCGCCCCGAGGCGTTCGCCGAGCAGATGGCCTGGCTCAAGGACGGCGGTTTCACCCCGCTGCCCTTCGGCGCCCGTACGCGGCGCGCCCTGCGGCCCGTCGTGATCACCTTCGACGACGGGTACGCCGACTTCCACACGCACGCGCTGCCGGTGCTGGAGAGCCTCGGTTTCGCCGCGACGGTGTTCGTCACGACCGGCTGGCTCGACGACGCCGGACCGTACGCCGCGGGCTCGCCGCCCGGCCGGATGCTCACCTGGGCGCAGACCGAGGAGATCACCTCCACCGGGGTGGAGGTCGGCGCGCACGGCCACAGCCACCGCCAGCTCGACCAGCTCGGCGGCCCGGCCCTGCGCGAGGAGCTGCACCGCAGCCGGGAGCTGCTCCAGGAGCGGCTCGGCCGTCCGGTGCGGTCGATGGCCTACCCGTACGGCTACTCCAGCGCGCGGGTGCGCCGCGAGGTCCGCGCCTGCGGTTACACCTCCGCCTGCGCGGTGGCCAACGCGGTGATGACCGAACGCCATGACCCGTACGCCGTGCCCCGCGTGACCGTACGGGCCGGGACCTCCCTGGAGGGGTTCGGCCGGGCACTGGAGGGCCGCGGGTTCCGTACCGACCACGCGCTGACCAAGGGCTACGCCGTCGTACGCCGGTCCCGGTACGCGGCACGGCGGCTGCGGGGAGTCGCGTGACGCGGCCACGAGTCCTTGCGCGATCGCGGGAAGACGCGAAACTGAGGCGCATGATGGCGCTCCGGGGCGAGCTGTCGAACCCGCTGTTCCGCAACGCGTACGCGCTGATGATCAACGGCGGGCTGACCGGAGCCCTGGGGCTCGGCTACTGGCTGCTCGCCGCGCGCATCTACGACCCCGCCGAGGTCGGGCGGCAGTCCGCGCAGAACCAGGCGATGATGTTCCTCGGCGGCCTGACCGCGCTGAACTTCATCCTCTTGCGGTTCATCCCCGAGATGGGCCCGCGCACCCGCGCGCTCGCGCTGCGCACCTACCTCGCCGGCGCGCTCGCGGCGGGCACGCTCGCCACCGGGTTCCTGCTCACGCTGCGGTTCTGGGGGCCGTCGTTCTCCCACCTCGCCACGCCGGGGCGCGGGCTCTTCTTCGTGCTGGCGGTCGTGTCGTGGAGCCTGTTCACCGCACAGGACGGGCTGCTCACCGGCCTGCGGCGCGCCACCTGGGTCCTGGGCAAGAACACCCTGTTCGCCTGCCTGAAGGTCGTGCTCCTCGTCGCGCTCGCGACCTCGCTGCCGGCCGACGGCATCACGGCGTCGTGGGTGCTGGCCGCGGTCGCGCTGCTGCTGCCGGTCGAGGTGCTCCTGCAGCGGCGGCTCATCCCCCGGCACGTCGAGGAGACCGTGAGCGACCGGCCGATCCCCTCCGGCGGCCAGATCGGCCGCTACCTCGCCGGCGACTACACCGGCACGCTCTTCTACTACGCGCTGTGCAACCTCGTGCCGGTCGTTGTCGCGACCACGCTCTCGGCCAGCGACAACGCGTACTTCTACATGGCCTGGGTGCTCGGCGCCACGGTCGACGTGCTCGCCGTGAACATGGCGATGTCGCTGACGGTCGAGGGCGCCTTCGACGCCGACGGCCTGGCCGTCGCCTGCCGGTCCGCGATGCGCCGCATGGCGCTCATCCTCGTACCGGTCACGGCGGTGATCTTCTTCGGCGCCGAGCCGGGGCTGTCGTTCTTCGGCCCCGGGTACGCCGACCACGGCGCGCCGCTGCTGCGGCTGCTCGCCCTCGCCGCGCTGCCCAAGGCACTGATCGAGCTGTACATCGGGGTGCTGCGGGTGCAGCGCCGTACGCGCGTGATCGCGTTGCTGCAGGCCGCGCGCTTCGCGGGCGTGCTCGCGCTCGTGCTGGCGCTGAGCGACGGCTCCGACATCACCGGGCCCGGGTACGCCGTGCTGGCGGTCACGATCGCGATCGCCGTTGCCGTCCTACCCGGGCTGCTCCGGGCCACCTCGCCCGTGGCGGCCGCCCCGGTGGTGGACGAGCCGGAAGCGCCGCAGGTCACGCCGAGCCCGTCCGTGAGCAAGATGCGGGACGAGCCCGGCGAGCCGGAGCCCACCCGGCGGCCGTGGGGCGCGGCGCTCGCCTGGACGCTGTTCCTGACCGGGCTCGGGCTGTACTGGCTGCCGCTGCGCCACGTGAATCTCGACGCGATGAACGGCTTCGGCCTCGTATCGGTGCTGCCGATCGCCACGTTCGTCGGCGGCGCGCTGCTCGTCGTGGCCTTCATGTTCACGCTGTGGCTGCGCCGCCCGTACCGCATGCTCCTGCTGCTCCAGCTCGTGGCGATCATCGTGTCGCTGCACGGCCTGGCGCCCGCCCTGGAGCCGTACGCCCGGCCGCCGACGGCCTGGCAGCACAACGGTTTCGTGGAGTACATCACCCGGACGGGCCACGCGGACTACGCGCTGGACGCGCGATTCAGCTGGCCGGGCTTCTTCGCGCTGATCGCGTTCGTCACGCGCGTGGCCGGCGTGCACGACCTGGAGCCGATCCTGCACTGGGCGCCGGTGGCGAGCCAGCTGCTCTACCTCGCGCCGATGTACCTCATCCTGCGGGTGATGCGGGCGAACTGGCGGGCCCAGTGGCTGGCCGCGTGGCTGTTCGCCGCGGCCGACTGGGTGGGCCAGGACTACTTCTCCCCCCAGGGCTTCGGCTACCTGCTCTACCTCGTCTTCATCGGCATCCTGCTCAACTGGTTCCGCCCCGCCGCGCGGCCGATCGCGCGGGTGGAGAAGACCGGGCGGCTGCGCTCGTTCGTCCGCGGCCCGTTCGCCTCCGGAGAACGACCACCGGTGTCAGTGTCGGCCGGCGACCGTACGGTCCTGCTGTTCGTGCTCGTCGTCGTCTTCGCGGTCACGACCGCGAGCCACCAGCTCACCCCGTTCCTGATCTTCTTCGTCTGCGGCGCGCTCGTGCTCCTGCGCCGCTGCACGGCGCGCGGCCTGCCCATCCTGCTCGGCGTCATGGTGGCGAGCTGGATCAGCTTCATGACCACGGCGTACTGGGTCGGGCACATCGGCGACCTGTTCTCCGGCCTGGGCGCGCTGCTGTCGAACCTCACCGGCGGCGTGGCCGGGCGCGTCAGCAAGGGCAGCGAGAGTCTCGCCACGGTCCAGACGGGCCGGATCCTGATCGCCGGCACCGTCATGATGGTCGCGGCGCTGGGCCTGCTGCGGCGGAGGCTGCGGCGCATCGACGACCGGGTGGCGCTGGTGCTGCTCGTCGTGCCGTTCCTCGCGGCCGGGCTGCAGAGCTACGGCGGCGAGATCGCGCTGCGGGTCTATCTCTTCGTCATCCCGGGCGCCTGCATCCTCGCCGCGTACCTGTTCTTCCCGACGACGTTCACCGCGCCGCGCCGGACCCTGGCGGTGCTGACCGCGTCGGTGTGCGGGCTGCTGATCGCGGGCGGTTTCCTGTTCGTACGGTTCGGCAACGAGAACTTCGAGCAGGTACGGCCGGGCGACGTGCACGCGTTCGACGCGATGCTCGACCAGTCGCCGGGCACCATGATCAACGTGGTCTGGATCGCGGACCCGCAGGACGACGCCGGATACTTCCCGATGATGCCGTGGGGCTCGCGGGACATGGAGCACTTCGACTACAGCGCCGTACGCGCGCCGTACGACCCGTCGGACGTCACGCAGATCGTCCAGGCGCTGCTGGACCGGCCGGGCGGCTACTTCGTCACCACGCGCGGCAACGAGGCGTACAACCACTTCAACTACGGCCTGCCCGTGTCGTACGGCGACCGCCTGCGTGCCGCGCTGGCGGCGTCGCCCCAGCTCCGTACGGTGGTGGTGAACGACGACGCGGCCGTCTACACGCTGCGCAACCCGCCGGCGGGCGTCGCACCGCCGCCGGCCCGCCCGCCGCACTTCGGCGTGCACCACACGACGTGGACCCCGATCGGCCTGTGCGCCATCCCGCTGCTGATCGTGATCCTGGTCGCCCGCGAGGTGCTGCGCGTACGGCTGCGCCCAGGCGAGACGTGGCGCCTGCAGCCGCTGACCGTGTGGTCGAGCTTCCTGGTGATCGTGCTCGCGGTCGTCATCGTGGAACGCTTCCTGACCTTGGGAGGGTGATCGTGCGCGTTGTCCTGCTGTTCGCCACGCTGGTGGCCGCCGGGGTGACGGGAGCCGTCCTGACGCTGGCGCGGGTCGACTCTCCGGTGACGGGACCGCTGACGCTGGTGTTCGTACTGCTCACACCGGCGGCGTGCGTCGCGTTACTGCTGGCGGGGCTGGACGTCCTGGCGCGGGCCATCGTGGCGGGCACGGCGGCGGTGGTGCTCGCGGGTTCGGTCGCGGAGATCATGCTGGTGACGACAGGCTGGTCGCCGGACGGGGGGATCATCGCGACCGCCATCGCCTGCGCGGCCCTTGCCGGCGGGGCGGGCGTCCTGCACCTCCGCCGCCGTCGCCGTACGCCTCGGCGACCGTCACCCGTGACTCCGGAAGCCCCGTAGACGTACGGGCCTCCGCCTGAAGGCGCGCCCACCTCCCCGAAGTGGCGGCCATCCCGGTAAACGGGCGGACCTCCGCGCGCACGCCAACCCCCACCCCACAGCCCTGAGCCACCCCCACCAGGGCGCGGACCTCCGCGCGCACGCCTACCGCCACCCCGCCGGCACACGGAGCCTCCGCCCGAACGCCAACCACCACCCACGCCACGACCGTGAGACGCCCTGTCAGCGTGCGGACCGCCGCTCGGGTGTGTGCGCCTGCGGCCTGGTGACCATCAGACTCGCGCGCCTGCGGCCTCTCAACCCTCCAGCCGCTCGCCACCGGCCCAGCCGTTTCGCACTTGTCGCCATATCGCCGCGTACGGCCTCCCTTTTCCTCTGTAAGCGGGCGGCAACTGGCATTTACCGCAAGCCATACATCTGCCCGCGTAGGACCGCGATTCACATCCCGGCCTTCCTGGCTGGACGGAGCGGCCATTTACGGCAAATCGCTTAGAGCTGCCCGCCGGGGCGGGCGGTGACCGGGCCCGTCGGCATTCACCCTGAACATCTCACGCCAGTCACCGCACGTCGTACGTTGTCCAACGAAGGACAGATGCGACGCACACCCCGTTTTTCACCGCAAGCCGTACATCGGCCGACAGATGGCCACCTCGACATATACCTGCCCCCGAGGCCACGTCCGCCTCCCGTACGGACGAAACCGGCGGCTCGGCGAAGATCACGCGGGCTCGCCGTCGAGGTGACCCGGACTCTCGGCGCCACGGTGGCGGGCGCCGCACCCCTGACACTCCGACCGCCCCGCGCCGCGTGACTCCCACCCGAGCAGGCCCGGACCGAGGCAGACCACCGGAGCCGATACGCCCGTTCTATCCGCATATCTCGTGACTCGCATTTCGCGACACCGTCTGACCCTTCATCCCATGCTGGCCATATCGGTCATTACACGCTAGCGCCCGCAATAGGACCCGAGATCTCTCATTTCAGGAATTCGCTGCTCTTTGTTGTCATCTTACCTTGTGATTATCTTGCCGAGAAAGGGGCGGGGAATGCTAGAAAGCACGGCACCCTTCTTGGACATTCGGGGAGTGCCGGTTCGTGAGGGCCATCGTGCCATTCCGACAAAAAAGGAGACCGACGTGCTGAAGAAGACGTGTGCCACTGGCGGGCTGGTTCTCGCCGCCGCCGCTGGCGCTCTGTTCACTGGCTCGCCCGTGTCTGCTCAGGTTCCGACGTGGGGCGGCGGCTGCTGCGGCTCCCACAGCTCCTTCCGGCACTACTCGCGGCACCACAACCGCAACTGGAACGGAAACGAGAACTCGAACCTGAACCACATCAGGCTCCACCTCAACAACCGCAACAACAACATCGCGGTTGCCCGCACGGGCCGTGACCGTGGCGACGACGGCCTCGGCATCGGCGGCCTCGGTGGTGGCCTGGGCGGCGGAGACGACGACTAGTCGCGTCGCGACACCTAGGACGGCGGACGCCGCTGCGATCCAGCCGCGTCCACGACTCTTCGTTTGGAACGGCCGACTGAGCCGCTGAGTCGCCAGACCGCCCGTACATCACGGGCGCCGGGGTGACGACTCCGGCGCCCCTCGCTCGCTACCGCGAGACCACCCAAAAAGGCCGATTTCGGCAATTAGGAGGCAGACGTGCTCAAAAAGACGAGCGCCTCTATTGGACTTGTCATCGCCGCAGCAGCCGGCGCACCGCTTACGAGCTCGCCCGCATACGCCCACGCGAACATGGTGCGGGGCTGGCACGCCCATTACAGCCACCGCTCGCACCACCGGAACCAGAACTGGAACGGAAACCGGCACCGCGGTCGAATATTTATCCGTATTTATATCTACAACAAGAACAACAACCACGCTGTCGCCATCGCACAGCCGGAGCGCCGCGAGCGCCGGGAGCCCCGGCGCGAGTCGTTCGGCAACGGCGGCCCGCTCTTCGCGAATCAGCGGCAGGGCGAGGTGGCCGGCCAAGGCCTCGCGGACGGCGGCCAAGGCGTCTCCGGTACGGGCCAGGGGGCCGTAGGTACGGTCCCGGTGGGTTGATCCCGGTAACGCCGCTGGGGCGGACCGGCCCACGACGGCCACCGGCGCATTGGCCCTCGGCCTCCATTCTGGTAAGGCCGCCATATCACCGGCTCGCCCCACTTATCGGGCGCCGGGGCGAACACTCCGGCGCCCTGATATTTAACGACACGTAGGCTCTTTGAGGTCATCTTACCTAGCGATTGTCTTGCCGGGAAAGCACCAGGGAATGTTAGAAAGCGCGGCGCTCCGGAAAACGTACGAGAGCGCCGGGTTCGTGAGAGCCATCGCGCCATTCCAACAACGAAGGAGACCGACCGTGCTGAAGAAGACGGCCGTAACCGGCGGCCTGCTGATCACCGCAGCCGCCGGCGCCCTAGTGACCACCTGCTCGCCCGTTTTCGCCTCACCCACCCACCTGGCTTCGAACCACAACCGGAACTGGAATGGGAGCGAGAACGAGGGCTACAACCACATCCGGCTGCGCATCCACAACCGCAACAACAACGTCGCAGTCGCCCGCACGCAGCGCCGCGAGCGCGACAGAGAGCCCGTCTGGATGGCACCCAAGCCGCCCATGGCGCCGCCGGTAGCGGTTGGCTGACGTTTCCGGGCGGTCGATGCGGACGCCTCTGCACTGACCATCGAACCGGCTGTGCCCGGTGACCGCGTGAACGCCCGGTCACCTTAGGAATCGGGCGTCGAGGCGCATGCTTCGACGCCCTTTTAATTTTTCCAGCACAGGCTCTTTGTGGCCACCTTACTCATTACGTATGTTGACCGGATAGCGCCGGGGAACATTACAGATCGAGGCGCTCTCAAAAAGCAAACGAAAGCGCCGCTTCGTGAGAGCCATCGCGCCAATTTCGAATAACGAAGGAGACCTATCGTGCTCAAGCAGATGATCGCGGCCGGCGGTATCCTCGCCGCCGCTGTCGCAGGCGCTGCCGTCACCACCGGGACCGCCTCCGCGACTTCCATGGGAGGTGGCTGCTGCGCCAGCTCCCACAGCTCGTTCTACCAGAACCACCGCAACCGCAACTGGAGCGGCAACGAGAACGAGAACCTGAACCACATCCGGCTGCACCTCCGCAACCGCAACAACAACATCGCCGTCGCCCGGGTAGACCCGGAAGAGCGTCGATAGCAGGGCACGGTCCGGGCTGATCGACTGACCGGACCGTGTATGCCGCCGGAACTCGGTCGCGACTTCTTGCGGAAGAAGGCCACGACGACCACTGAGTAAATGCGGCAAGGGCGCCGGAGCCACCGCTTCGGCGCCCTTCACGGTTTTTGAGGTTAACTTACTCGTTCACTGCATTGCCTCGAATAGCACAGGGAATGTTTCAAATGCGACGCTCAATTAGTACACCGAAGCGTCGATCTGTAAAGGGCCATCGCGCCATTTCGATAGCAAGGAGACCCACTGTGCTCAAGAAGACGTGCGTCGCCAGCGGCATGTTGATCGCCGCGACCGCCGGCGCCATCCTGACCAGCCTGCCCGCGTTCGCCGCGGCTCCCTCGTGGGGCGGTGGCTGCTGTAGCAGCTCTCACAGCCGGTTCGGTCACTTCTCGCACAACCGCAGCTGGAACGGTTCTGAGAACGAAGGTCTCAATCACATCCGGCTCCACCTGAACAACCGCAACAACAACGTCGCCGTCGCGCGTACCAATCACCGCGACGACGACGGCCTCGGCCTGCCCGGGGGCGCCACGGGCGGCGCCGCCGGCTGATCATCTCCTACGGGCCGAACGCCGAGTATGTCGCGGCAGTTCGAACAAGGCTCGGGAAACGCCTTTCGGAGCCTTCGAAGTCGCCTTGAAGTCAGGGCGTCAGGGTTATTACTCTGACGCCCTTTTTCATTGTCCCGCCATATCGTCTTTGTGGTCATCTTACTCAACGATTGTCTTGGCGCCGGATACGACCGGGAATGCTAGAAGACGCGACACCTTCTTCGATATTCGAGGGTGTTGGCTCGAAAGAGCCACCGCGCCATTCCGATAAAGAGGAGACCGAACGTGCTTAAGAAGACGTGCGTCGCCGGCGGCATGCTGATCGCCACGGCCGCCGGTGCAATGATCACCAGCCTGCCCGCGTTCGCCGCGGCTCCCTCGTGGGGCGGCTGCTGCAGCAGCTCGCACAGCCGTTTCTTCCACAACGCGCGGAACCGGAACTGGAATGGGAACGAGTCCGAGAACCTGAACCACATCCGGCTTCGCCTTCACAACCGCAACAACAACATCGCCGTCGCGCGTACCCAGCAGGAAGAAGAGGAGGGGCATCGCGCTCCGGTGATCGGCGCCGGGATCGGCGCGCCGATCTGATCGACCTGACGGCAGGGTGGTTTCTCGCGGCCGGTTCGGCCGCCGTACCACCCACCTCGCACCGGGCGCCGGGGTGACGACTCCGGCGCCCTTCGCTCGTCGGGACGACGCGCCGGCGAGAGACCAGACGACGACCGGCCGCGTGGCCGGGACCCAAGCACAGCGACCCGATCCGTGGCGCACGACCTGTTCGACGCCTAGAACAAGCGCCCTTTCACGCCGCCCGCGGGTCGATCGAGAATGAGGAGACCGACGTGCTGAAGAAGACAAGCGCCTATACCGGGCTGGTGATCGTCACAGCCGCCGGCGCCCTGCTCGCTGGCTCGCCCGCGTACGCCCTGGACAGCCTGGTGACCGGCTCACATGTGCGCATCCACCACCGTTCCCACCACCGGAACCACAACTGGAACGGGCACCAGCATCACGCCCGGATCTTCATCCGGATCTACATCTACAACAAGAACAACAACCACGCCGTGGCCGTGGCGAAGCCGGAACACCGGCGGCGCGCCCGGTACATCGCCCCCATGGGCGGGGTGACCGGCGCGGCCGGAAGCGGAGGCGGCGTGCCGGCCCCGGCGAACGGAGGCGCGGCCGCGGCTCCCGCCGTGTCGAACGCGGCCCCGGCAACAACGACGGTGGCACCGGACACAAGTGGCGCCCCGAGCACCCTGGGCGCGTCGGGCACGGCGCCCATGGACGCCGGCGCGACCGGCAATGTAAGCCCGTGATAGCCACAAATTAGTACATACCGGACGTGTCTTGCAGGCGCGGTAAAACCCGCGCTGGAACCGTCCGCGGACCGGGCGCCGGAGCACCGCTCCGGCGCCCAAAATTGCGGATTTCTCCTTTTTTGGCCCCCCTCTTACCCCATCGTGGCACCGTCTCGAAACTGTGCGGGCATGTACGCCATGGCGCCCAAATCGGGCATCAGTGGCCTTCGTACCATTTCCGCAAGAAGGAGACGACGTGCATAAGAAGTCATACGCCCTTGCCGTTCTGGCCGTTGCCGCGGCGGGTGGTGTGTTGCTCACCGGCTCACCCGCCAACGCCGGCACGCTCGTACAGGGATATCGGCACCACCATTACTCGAGCCACCGCAATTACAACCGCAACGCGAACTGGAATCGCAATCACAACCGCGTCGTCGTACGCGTGAACGTCCGCAACCACAACGTCAACACCGCGTGGGCGGGCCGCGACCGCGACCGCGACGACGACTTCGGGCTGTTCCGGCATCGCTGCGGCTTCGGTTGCGGCAATCGGTTCAACCGGTTCGACGACTTCGACGACGACGACGACCGCGGCTTCCGCCGCGGTGGCGGCGACGACGATGACGGCGGAGACAGAATCATCGTCGGCAACGACATCCGCACGGCCGGCGACCGCGACTAGGACGGCTGACGCGGCATACGCCCGCGGAGGCGACTCTGGTCAGAAACGGCCGCAAAGGCCGCCGAGTCGCTGAGCCGCCCGGAGTGGACCGGGTGCCGGGGTACGCCCCGGCACCCGGTCACGCTCGTCACCCCAGCGATCGCCCAACCTGCACGTAGACGGGCAGATCGGCCGCTCATGGAAACCGCACCGACGGCCGGTAGGCCGGGTCACCGCCGGTAGACCACGTCACAGCCGTAGGGCCGGGTCACCGCCGCGAGATCCAGCGCGTACGCCCTCCGCGGCGTGCGTTTCAGGGCGGATCCGCGTAACGACCACCACAACCGTGCAGAGATCGACGCCCTGTGCCCCCTGGGGGTCACATCCTCGGGGTCAGGTGCGGTAGGGGAGGTGTTTGATTCCGTTGTCGAAATTGGACAGGAGGAGTTCCGGGGGGCCGGCGGCGCGGAGGGTGGGGACTCGGGTGAAGAGTTCGCGGAACATCGCGCTCAGCTCTCGGCGGGCCAGGTGGGCGCCCAGGCACAGGTGGGGGCCCGGGCCGCCGAAGCCGACGTGGGGGTTGGGGGTGCGGGTGATGTCGAATCTGTCGGGTTCGGGGAAGACGTCCTCGTCTCGGTTGGCCGACAGGTAGTAGAGGACGACCTTCTCCCCCTTGCGGTAGGCCTGGCCGTTCATCTCGTGATCGCAGGTCAGCGTGCGCTGAAACTGGATGATCGGGGACACGTAGCGCACGATCTCCTCGATGGCGCCGCCGATGCGGCGGTCGAAGTCGGCCAGGAGGATGGCGCGCTGGTCGGGGTGGTCGGTGAACAGTCTCAGGCCGTGCGCCAGGGCGTTGCGGGTCGTCTCGTTTCCCGCGACCAGCAGCAGGTCGAAGAACGCGCCCAGCTCTCGTACGGAGAGGCGTTCGTCTTCGACGTCCGCGGTGACCAGGGCCGAGATCAGGTCGTCGGCCGGCGACTCGCGGCGTTCTCGGCCCAGGTGGGCGACCAGGCGGTGCAGGTCGACGATGGCCTTGAGGTTGCCGCCCAAGAGGCGGAGCGTACGGAGGCGGGTGACGTCGCCGCGTACGCCGGAGTATTCGGTCATCGCGTCCACGCAGGCGGCGACCTTCGCGTGATGGTGTTCCGGGATGCCCATCATGGTGCAGATGACCTTGATCGGGAGCCGGGCCGCGACGTCGGTCACGAAGTCGCCCGAGCCCGCCTGCAGGACGTCGTCGACGATCTCGGTGGCGGTCTTGGCGATGTGCTCCTCGATCTGTTCGAGCCGCCGCGGGGTGAACGCGCGGGACACGATGCGCCGTAGTCGCGCGTGCCGTGGGTCGTCCATGTTGACCATGGGCCGGCCGAACAGCAGTGAGATCCACGGCGGCGGCTCGGGTGAGGTCGCGGCCGGCTCGCTGCTGAACACCTTGGCGTTGCGGCTCGCGTACACGACGTCGGCGTGCCGTACGAGGGCATGGAAACCCCGGCCCGCACGTACGAACGGGATGCGCTGCTCGGCGAAGAAGGCGGGGCGGTCGAGCGCCCGTAACCGCGCGAACGCCGCCAGCCGCTCCTCGGGAGGCCGCGCCCAGAAGTCGAGCGCGGTGAGATCGTCCACGTCCTTCATCGCGTCCCCCGCCTTGCCCCGTCGCCCATGACGGCCGGGCACCTGCCGGCCCACTGCCATGAGGCGTGTCTGACAAATCTCCCGTACGGCCTGGCCGCTCCGCTCCGGACAGCGCCGCCCGGCCCCCGTACACGATCGCCTCTCACGGTCGTTCCCCCGGTTGTGATGTCGTCTGTTCGACGCCGGTCCGCGCTGCGGCGGTCACGTGCCGGACCGGCCGGATCGAGCCAGGCTCAGGTCCAGAGCGCGATCTCCTCGTCGGTCAGCGGGACGACGCACCACACGGCCTCCTGGACCGTGTGGCACAGCGGCACGATCTCGCCGACCCGCGCGAGCCGGCAGACCTGTTCGGCTCCGGGTCTCAGGCCGGCCACCGCGAGCGAAGAACCCAGGTCGCGGCACTGGCGCTCGGCGTCCATGACGACCTTCAACGCCGAGCAGTCGAAGAACGAGACCTCGGTCATGTCGATGATCAGCGGACGTGGCCCTATGGCGCCGGACAGCTGTTGCCGGAAGGTGGACTCGGTGTACGCGTCGATCTCGCCACGCGGCATCGCGAGGACGTAACGCGAGCATTCGACGACTGCCATCTCAAGGGCGATGTCCATGGGGTGACCTCACAGCGGGCGGGGACCCTTCCGGCGTCCCCGCCGGTGACTCATCAGCATTGCTCAATCACGCCCCGTTGCCAAGCCCCGCTCGCCGGCCTGTGGAAAACCGCCTCCGCGGCGAGCCCTGTCGATCAGCTTCGGTGCCCGGCGCAGGTCGGCCCGCCGACCACCGAAACCTCACCGGGCGCGGGCGAAACCCGAGCCACACCGCCCGGCCGGTCACCGTACGACGACGCGTACGCGTGGCCAGGAGTTGTTGACATACCCTCCCGGGTTCCACAGCGACTCCGGGCGCTCCGGCTGGCAGGCCGCCGCGTTGTCCCAGGCCCGTGCCATGATCGTGGCCTCGCCGGCGGGCAGGTTCAGCACGGTGTGCCAGTGTCGCCACGCCCACGGGCCCGCGCCGGGGCCGAGGTCGGCCTGCCGCCACGTACGGCCGTGGTCGGGGGACACGTCGACGCGGGTGACGTCCCGCCCGTCGCCGCCGAAGGCGTACCCGCGGACCGTCACGGGACCGGCGGGCAGCACGGATCCCTCCCCGGGCACGAGGACGTCGCAGTTGATCGCCGCCGGGCCCAGTTGCAGGCCGGGCGGCGTCAGCCGGTAGCCCACGGCCTGGAAGTAGCCGTCCGACGGGCGATCGCGTACGGTCACGCGGCTCACCCACTTCACGCTGCGGGCCCCGACATATCCGGGCACGACCACGCGTACCGGACCGCCGTGCACGGGTGGCAGCAGCCGGTCGTTCATCGCCCAGGCCAGGAGTGCCTCGCCCGCGATGGCCTTGGCCAGCGGGATCGACACGACGTACGGCTGCGGCGGGCACGCCTCCTCGGACACGTCCGGCGCCGCGAACTCCACGTGGGCGGCGTCCGGTCGCGGCCGGGCCTCGGCGAGTACGTCGGCCAGGCTCACGCCGGTCCAGCGAGCGGTCGAGATCGCGCCGGAACCCCACGGGATCTCGCCCGGAATGTCATGGACTGCGAGCAGGCCCGCACGCCGGTTGCCCGCACACTGCACGGTGGCGACGACCTCCCGCGGCGCGAAACCGGCGCGAAGCCGTTCGAGCGACAGGCTCTGCGGCCGGTCGAGGAGGCCGGTCAGTTCGAGCCGCCACACGTCCGGATCCAGGTCGGGGACCGGGCCGTGGTTGCGGGCGTAGAACGCCTCGACCGGGGTGAGGGCGCATTCGGCGAGTGTCGTCATGGGCGCCTCGGCGTTGTACGGCTCGGCGGTGTGGACGATCATGTCGTCGCGCTTGGCCCACGACCCCATCGCCCGGCCTCCCCCAGCAGTCGCCCGCCAGAAGATACCCAGGTCAGAGGCCCGCCTACCCACAGACGCGGCGCTCCCGGCGAGGGCGGACATGATCGATACCAGACCGGTCACGCCTCGTGCCCGGCGCCCACCGCGCGCGGGGCTTTTTCGGCCGTCTCCGACCCTGTCCCCGCAAGGGCTCCCGCATGATCGCCGCAGGTCAGAGGGTCGCACGGCCGAATCTGGAGGTGTAATGTCCGGATTATGCGACTGGGCGAAGGGGTGGAGTGGACACTGCACTGCTGCCTCACGCTCGGCTGGCTGGACACCGACGAACCGGTCTCGACCGCCAAGCTCGCCGCGATCTTCGAGCTCCCCCCCGCCTACCTGAACAAGCGCCTGCAGGCGCTCGTACGCGCCGGGGTGCTGACGTCGACCGCAGGGGCCCGCGGCGGGTTTCGGCTGGCTCGGGACCCGAAGGACATCACGCTGATGGAGGTCGTCGCCGCGGTCGAGGGCTCGGAGTACGCCTTCCGCTGTACCGAGATCCGCCGGCGGGGTGCGGGGGCCGATCGGCCGGCGCATGAGTTTCAGCGGCAATGTGTGATCACTACTGCGATGCGGAAGGCGGAGCTCGCGTGGCGGCGTGAGCTGGCCTCTCAGACGCTCGCCGACATTCTGGTCGCGGCGCCGGCCGCGGCGGGCGAGCGGACGCGGGACTGGTTCGACCGTGTCGGTTGAGCCGGTACAGGGGGCGAGGAGAAACTGGATGTCTGGTATCTCGGTTTCGATCGGCCGTACGAGGGCGGGTGACCTGTCCTCGACGCTGATCCTGGCGCTGGGCACCTTCGTGGTCGGGGCGGACGCCTTTGTGATCGCCGGGTTCCTGCCGTCCGTGGCGGACGCGCTACACGTGTCCACGGCCGACGGCCGGCAGTCGATCACCCTGTTCGTCGTGGCGTACGCGGTCCTGGCTCCGGTACTCGCCATGACGACCGCGCACGTGCCGCGGCGGGTACTGATGATCAGTGCGCTGCTCGTGCTCGGCGTGGCCAACCTGGTCTCGGCGCTGGCGCCGACGCTCCCCGTGCTGATCGCCGGGCGGATGCTCGCCGCGGCGGGCGCCGCCGCGTACACGCCGATCGCCGCCGCCGTGTTCACCTCGCTCGTACGTCCCCGGTGCCGGGTCCCGGCGCTGTTCGGCCTCCTCGGCGGCATGGCCGCCGCGACGACGATGGGGCTGGCGCTCGGCGAGTTCGCCGGCCGCTGGCTGGGGTGGCGCGCCGCGCTGGGGGCGGTCGCACTGGTCTGCCTGGTGGCCGGGGTCGGAGTACTCCTGACCCTGCCCTGGCTGCCCGGACGGCCGCGCCCCGGCACACCGACGCACCGGCTCGGCACGTACGCCCTGCTCTCGATCACCGTGCTCGGCATCGTCGTCGGCTACGGCGCGTACGCCTATGTCATCCCGGCGCTCGCCGCGATCGGCATCCCGGACGCGACCGCCGTGCTGGTCCTGTTCGTGTACGGGCTGGGCGCGATGTTCGTCAACGCGGTGACCGGCCTCCGGCCGGCCGTCGAGGAACGGCGCCGCATCGCGCGTGAACTGCACGACTCGCTCACTCACGACATCTCGCTCATCAAGGTGCAGGCCGGGATCGCCGTCCACCTCGCCCGCCAGCGCGGCGAGCCGGTGCCGGCCAGCCTGCTGGCCATCCAGGAGGCGAGCACCGACGCGATGCGCGAGCTGCGCGCGACCCTCGGCACGCTCCGCGACCAGGACGACGAACCGTCCCCGAGCGGCCTCGACCGGCTCGGTGACCTCGTCGACCGGGCCCGTTCGGCGGGTCTGCCCGCCGCCCTGACGATCAGCGGCGAACGCCCGGCGCTGCCCGCCGAGGTCGAGCGCACGGCGTACCGGATCATCCAGGAGGCCCTGACCAACACCGCCCGGCACGCCGGGAACGCCTCCGCGCTGGTGCAGATCTCCTACCGCCCCGACACGCTGAGCGTACGGATCGACGACGACGGCCGGGCGACGCCCGACGCGCCGCCGGAGCCGGGCATCGGGCTGACCGGCATGCGCGAACGGGTCACCGCCCTGGGCGGACGGCTGCACGCCGGCCCGCGCTGCGAGGGCGGTTTCACCGTGCAGGCCGAACTCCCGCTGCGCACGCGCCACTCCGGCGTCCCGCACCGGTCCCGGCCCGCGCTCGTCCAGCTGTCCGGCCGGCTCGGCTGAACGGTCAGGCGACACCGTTAACCTGGATCAGGTGATGGTCGAGGCGTTCGGCGAGCCGACCGGTCAGGGCTGGCCCCAGGCCGGTGAGCTGCTGATCGCCCTCGCGCTGTCCGCCGTGATCGGGCTCGAACGCGAGTTCCGGCAGAAGAGTGCGGGGCTGCGCACGCACACGATCGTCGGCTTCGCCGCCGCGTTGATCATGCTGGTGTCCAAATACGGTTTCACGGACGTGCTCGGGGACCATGTGGTCATCGACCCGTCCCGGGTCGCGGCGCAGATCGTCTCCGGCATCGGCTTCATCGGCGGTGGCCTGATCTTCGTACGCCGCGACGCCGTCCGCGGGCTGACGACGGCCGCGGCGGTCTGGCTGACCGCGGCCGTGGGCATGGCCGCCGGCGCCGGGCTCTGGCGGCTCGCGCTGCTGGTGACCGCCGGTTACTTCCTCGTGGTGTTCGGGCTGACACCGCTCGCCGCCCGGCTGCCCCGCTCGAAGTACACCCCGTCGCGGCTGCGGCTGACCTACCTCGACGGCCAGGGCGTGCTGCGCCAGATCCTGGTCCGCTGCACCGACCGCAGGTTCAACGTCGCCGAGCTGTCGGTCGACCAGCACGACGCCGACGCCGACCGGCACGCGGTCTCGGTATGGCTCACCGTGCAGGGCAGAAACTCGATCAGCGAGCTGACCGCGGCGCTCGCCGAGATAAAGGGCGTCCTGACCGTCGCCGGCGACGACTCCAACGTCCCACAGCCCTAGGTGTACTCACCTGGAGGTCCACTTCTTCGGCCACGTCGGTGTCTGCGGCACAGCCCTGGCGAGCTGACTCAGCCGCCCGCCGTCTGGGTCGCCTGGCCCGGTACGCCGATGGGGCCCAGGCAGTGCGCCGGCCACTCCGACGAGGCGGCGCCCGGGCTCGCGCCCTCCAGCGCCTCCTCCAGGCGGGTCAGCGCGAGCCGGCCGCCGGGCGCGGCGTCACCGGGGCTCCCCTCCGGGAAGGCCGTCGCCGCGAGCTCACGGAGCAGCACCAGATCCGGGGTGTCCGCGTCGCCCGGCCGTACGTCGAGCACCGCGAACCGCGTGCCCGGGCCGAACACCACGTCGCCGCGCCTCGCCACCGGCTCCGCCTTGTCGTCGGCCTCGGGATCGAACAGCGCGGCGACACGGCGCGCGGTGTCGGACCAGATGACGTACACGGTCGCGGTCGGCGGCCAGTCTCCGGCGAGCGGCAGGCCGCCGACCGGGCCCGGCTCGGTCAGGACGGAGCCGACCAGGTCGGAGCGTACGGGCGCGTCGACGCCGTGCAGCACCGCGCCGCGGTACGTCGGCAGCCGCCCCAGTCCCGAGGCGAGGCAGGAGAGGTACGCCTCGAGCGCCGCGCCGCCCGCGCGGATCGCCGCCGGGCCGAACTGACCGTCCGTCCGTGAGGTGAGGTACAGCCGGACCGCGACCAGGTCCACCGCCGCGGCGGCGCGCTCGGTCGCCGCGATCGCGGGCAGCCGGGAGAACGTACGCCGGACCGGTGCCGCGTGGGAGTCCCAGCCGAGGCCGACCATCGCGCGGAAGGCGTCGCGTTCCTCGTCGGTGCTGCGCCGGCCGGGCGTCACCGTCACGGCGGCCACCGCCGGGATCGCCGCGGCCGCCCGTGCGTCCGGAGCGGGCGCGGGCGCGGCGGAGGCCGCAGGCGCCGGCGACGCGGCCACCGTACGTACCGGGGCGGCGGTCCCCTCGGCGGACCGCGACGGCGACGGCGACTGGACCGGTTCGACACCCGCCCCGTAGCGGGCCGCCAGCTTGCGAACCGCCTCCTCGCCCTCCGCCGTCATCGTCCCGTGCACCGCGAGGTGCGGGCGCGCGCGAGAACCCGGCAGCACGGCGCCCAGCAGGTCATCGAGCAGCGGCCACACCTGGTCGTTCAGCGTGTGGTCGGGGGCCCCGACGTCGACACGTATGACGCCGGCCGCCACCGGCCATGCGGCGGTGAGCCGGTCGGGGAAGTGTTCGGGGTCGGCGTCGGCCGGATAGGCCCACAGCCCGGCCCGGGTCACCGCGATCCGCCAGGCGTCGCCGAGCCGCAGCACCCCGCGCTCCGCGTCGACGATCCGCATCCCGTCCGCCGGCGGGCTCCAGTCCAGGGGGCGGAGGGGCGGCGTGACGCCGTCGCGGTCCGCCGGCCGGCAGAGCACGGAGGCCGCGAACGGGGACCAGGTCGGGCGGCCCGCCTCGTCCATCAACATCACCTGCTGTCCGGCCGGGCCGTGCGAGGGCCCGGACAGGTCCACCGGCGGCCCGGTCAGCACCTCCACGTCGATCCCGAGGTCGCGCGCCACCGCCTGGCCGAGCGGCAGCAGGTCGCCGTCACCGGCCGGCACGAGCCGCAGCGGGTGCCGCTGCCAGTCGGGCTTGGACACCGGGCCGGACAGTACGCTGATCAGGTCGAACGCGGTGACCTTGCCGTCGACGAGAACGGACGGCCGGTCACCCGCGGCGGGGATCGCGTACGCCAGGTCGCCCGGGGTCGGGGCCGGCGTGCCTTGCCGCTGGATGAGCATCCCGGCCGGCACCGCGGTGAGGACCGGTCCGTTCGGGGAGATCGCCACGTCCGCGAGCGCACCGCGCCAAACCGGCGCCGGCCACCGGAGTCCGAGCGGCGTTGGCTCGGTGTCCGGGGCGAAGGACCACCACTGCGACTCTCCCTCGCCCTTGGCCGCGTGGGTGAACATGGTGCCGCCGGGCACCAGGACCACGTCGCCCGCCGGAGCCACGACGGTCAGCTCCCAGGAGTCGGCGATCCGGCGGGCCAGGGCGGCCCGGTCCGGACGGTCGCGCCCGGCGTCGGACATCGCCAGCACGACCGGCCGCGACCTGCCGCGTACCTGAGTCAGGACCTCGCCGAGCCGCGGCCACATCGCGTTCGCCCGGTCGTCGGGCACGGCGACCACGACGACGGCGACGTCATCGTCGGGCGCGAACGCACCGATCAGCTCGATCTGTTCGTCGGGGCGCTCGTCCGCCGGTCTGAGCAGGAAGCATCCGCCGATCTCCTCGACCGTCACCCCGGCGGACTCGGAGGCCTGAGCGCCGGACCCCGATGTCGCGGATGCGGACTCGGCGCCGGCCGACCGACGCGCGGACCTGCTCATCGTCGAACTCCCCTCACGACACCGCGCGCTCCACCGGGCCAGGCCGGCCCGGGCCGCTCGATGCTCGTCACGTTGGTGCCTAGCGTAGAACCGGCCACTGGCCGTTTGTAACTGGTACGGCACGGCTTGTCGCGTGGTTCATCAGCCGGTGCCGGTACTCCACAGCGAGGTGCTCCCGTAGGCGATCCGCATCGCGCCGTCGGCGCCGAGGACGAGGGTCGCGCCGTCGTGACCCTCCGTACGGCTGCTCCACAGCGTCTGGTCGCCCTGGTACACCACGAAGTTGCCGTCGGCCTGGAAGACCGCGCGTGCGCCCGGCGCGTGCGTGCCGGACGACCAGGTCGTACGGCCGTGCTCGTCGCGGAGCACGAGGTCGCCGTCGGTCCGCAGGCTCAGGCTGAGCCGGTTCGAGCGCACGCTGCCGCCGGGATTCAGCACGTACGTGGCGTGCACCACGAGGCTCCGCCAGTGGTGCGCCGCGGCGCTCCGGCCGGTGGCCGTGGCGTGCGGCCGGGCCGAATGTGCCGGGGTCAGCGTCACGCGGGCGCTCGCCGCGACCTCTGACGGCCGTACGTCCGTCGACGGCGCGGGCGGCGCCGCCCGGTGTTGCGCGGCCGGGCTCCCCGGGTCGCCCGCCGTGGGCGTGCCCGACATGCGGGCGGTGCCGACCTTGGCGATCGCGACCGCCGAGGCCACCGCCACCAGCGCGATGGCGCACACGCCGCCGAGGAGCGCGAGACGCCCCCGGAGGACGGCCACGCCGGAACGCCGGTGCCGGGGCCCGTCCGGAGCGGGCGCGTCGTCCGGCACCGGAAGGGCGGCCACGGTCGGCGAGAGCTGGTCGGCGCCGGGGGCGACGCCGACCCGCGGCAGCAGCACACCGTGCCTGATCCGCGGCTCCATGCCGTCGGACGAGCTCACCATCGGCCTCCCTTCCGTCACATCCGCGGCGCCGACGCCGGGGCGTCAGACGGCGCTCCACTTCTGGTTCGAGGTGCCCCCGCACTGCCAGAGCTGCAGGGGCGTGCCGTTGCCCGTCCTCTTGTCCTTGACGTCCACGCACTTGTCCGCGCCGGTGTTGACCAGGTCACCGGCGCCGTTGAGGTCGAAGTGCTGGGCCGGGCCGCCGTGGCAGCGGGCGAGCTGGATCGTCGTGCCGTCGTCGGAGGACCCCCAGGCGACGTCCATGCACATGCCCATCGAGCGCACCGTGCCATCGGACTTGAAGGACCACTTCTGCCAGGACGCGCCGCCGCAGTCGTAGATCTGCAGCGGAGAGCCGTCCTTGGCCTTGTGGGCGCTCACACTGATGCACCGGCCCGAGGCGCGGCTGGAGATGGAGCGCGTCGAGGCGACGGACGCGCTCCCCGCCGAGCCGCCCGAACCCCCCGAAGAGCCGCCGGACGAACCTCCCGACGAACCCTGGCCGGAGGACGAACCCCCGTGCGACTGCTTGGCCGACCCCTTGGACTTCGTCGCGTGGGAGCCGTCCTTGCCGGGCTTGCCGCTGCCTGAGGGCGAGGGTGAGGGACTCCCTGTCATCGGCGGCGAGAGCGAGGGCGCGGCACCGGGCCAGTTCGGCGGGGGCGCGCCGGGATTGCGCCCGCCCTGTGTGGAGTTGGCCGCGGACCTGGAGGGATGGCCGGACCGCCCCGGCGCGGACACCAGCAGGAGGGGTACGGCGATGAGCGCGGCCGCCGCCGTCACGCCGACGAGGACGACCCTCGTCCGGGGACCGGAACGGCGCGTACGGACCGGTGCCGCCGTCGAGGCGGCCGGCGGCAGGGGCGCTGCGGACACGAGCGGCGCGAGCGTACTCGAGGACGAAACCGCACTCGAGGACGGGACCTCATCGGGCGAGAACAGCTCCACGGCGGGAACCGCGGTCACCCGGGGCAGCACCACGCTGGACCGGATCACCGGCCCGGTGGCACGCGCGGTCTTTGTCATCGGTGTTCTCCTCCCGCCACTGGCGGACGGCCACGGACGTCCGCGGACCGACCGCCCGGTCCTCCGCCGTCCCTCATCATCAGGCCGCAAGCGCGCTGGCAGCCAATTTCACCCCTATAGCGCGCTATTTCTATGCATTCTGTCAAATGAGCACCTGATTCTAGGCCCCGTTCGTGGGTGGATCCGCGTCGCCGAGGCTGTCATCCGCGGCGGATCCGAAGTCAGGGTCGAAGTCAGGGTTGAGAATGTACTCACCGGTGGGCGAGCCGTTCTCCAGCGCCTGCACTCCGCGGATGAACCGTACGTCGATGCCTCCGGGGAAGACGACCTCGTCCTGGTCGGGGAAGGGCGAGGCGATGTCGAGGGTCGCGTTGACGTCGATCCCGCCGGGCAGCACGACGTCGTAGCGATACCGGTACCTGCGATGCAGTACGTGCGCCGTGCCCGGATCGTTCAACGCCGAGTCCCGTACGTAGTGCACGTTCCTCGACGTGCTCACATAGCCGGTGTCGGCGGGGTTGCCGTAGACGTGCTCGATGAGGTGGCCCAGCCGGTCGCCCTTGGGCCGCAGCCCGTCGCGGAAGACCTCCGCCGGCGCCTTCTCGCTGAACTTGTGCAGCGGTGCGCCGCCCCCGTCCGCGCGCCACTTCATCGCGTGCGGCAGGCCGGAGCCGAGGATCACCGGCGACGCCGCCGTCACGGACGGGTCGACCGCCGGGCCGTCGGTGACCGGATGCGGACTCGGCACGCTGACCGGGGCGCCGGACTCGTCCCCCCGTACGTCCGTCTTCGGGCGCGACGAGGCCACCACGCCGGTGCGTCCCGGCAGGTACCAGTTCCAGGCGGGGCCCTCGCTGTACAGCCGGCCCTCGGGGTCGCTGACCCGCCCGGCCCTGGGCGGCCCGGCGTCGTACTGCCCGCGCAGCCCGCCCAGCGCCGGGCTCTCCGCGACGAAGACGCGAACCTCCGGGTCCTCGGCACCCTGCCCCCAGACCGTCCACGACGCGTTCGAGGTCACCGCCGGGAACTCCGCGAGTGTGGCGGCGTACTCGGCGTCGAAGGCGTCCTCCGAGGAGTATGTGACCGGAGCCTGAGCCGGCGTGCCGGACAGCGCCTGGTAGATGCTCCGCGCGAGGCTGCCCGACGCGGCGACGACGAGCGGCAGCCCGACCACCGGGCCCTCCCCGTCGGGCACCAGGTAGACGTTCGTCCCGTCGGCCACCATCGTGTGCTGGACGAGCGTGCCCTCGTCCAGGGTCTCGCGCAGCGTCTCCCAGCCGTCGGCCTTCTCGAGCCGGCCGTCGTGGCCGCGCAGGTACGTGCCGGTGGGCATGTGCACGAAGTCGGCACCGTGCCGTGCCCAACCGTCCGGCGACAGCACCTCCTCGTCGGAGATCTTGATCCAGCCGGTTTCGCTGACCTCGTAACGCTGCGTCCCGTTCTGGCCCTCGGCGGCGCGTACGAGCGTGTGCCAGTTCTCGGTGCCCTTCCCCTTGCCGGCCGTCGGCCTGGGCGGCTGCATCGGGCGGATGCCGCCGGGGCCGGGCTCCATGGAGTCCGTACGGCCGGTCAGCGCCGGGTTCTGCGCGCCGCCGCGTCGTACCGTCACCCGTCCGGTGAGGATCACCTCGGCGATACGCGGCGCCACGACCGGGATCGCGTCGTTCTTCAGCCAGCCCGGCAGGGAGCCGTACGCCGCGAGCACCTCCTGGTGGTCCACGACCCTGACGTTCGGCCGCGTCATCATGGCGAGCGCCGCGTTGACGTGGATCGTCAGGGCGTTCGTCCACGGCACGGACAGCGGCACCGCCTGCGCCATGGTCGACGTGCTCGGCAGGGGCCGGACGCCCGGCGTCTCGAGCACACGCACGCGGTCGGTGCTGGAGCCGACCCACACCTGCACCCGGCGCTTCTGCTCGCCCGAGTCTCCCGGGGTCGGCCGGAACGGATAGCGGGACCGGCTGCTCTTCCCGCGTGAGGTCACGGAGTACTTGACGGCGCTCTCCGGGACCCCGCGGCGGCGCAGCTCCTCCTTCACCAGCGGGCTCAGCTCGTCCAGGACCGCCTCGGCCCGGTCGAGGCCCGTCTCGCGGGCGTTGGACCGGACCCCGCCGTTGCCGCCGCCGTTGAGGTGGACGAGGAGGATCCCGGCCCCCGCCGCGAACCGCCGGGCGGCCGCCCGGCCGACGAAGGTCGCGAAGTCCTCGAGCGCGGCCGACTGGCCGGACTCGCGCGCCTCGTGCTCGCCCTGCGGGAACCGCACCTCGACGCCCTTGCCCGTCTTCAGCTCACGGAGGATGCCCGACTCCCGGTCCGCGTCGCGTGCGGCCCCTTCGAGCCGATCGTAGTCCTCGGCCACCGCGTCGAGGCCCCGGTGCTTCGACGGGCCGAAGAAACGGACCTCCAGGACGGCCAGCGGGTCCGCCCGCCGCCGGCCGAAGTTGTCGTCCATCTTCTCCAGCTCGGTGCCGACGCCGAGCGACTCCCACTGGCCGATCTTCGGGCGGCCGGGGCCGAGCGGGAGCAGGGCGTTGTCGAGGTACTGGCCGATCGTGTGCTGCGGCCCGTCGGCGTTGGCGGCGCGGTCCCAGTAGCTCCAGTGGGCGGCGAGCAGGTCATCGGAGTGTGACACTCCCGCGTGCCGCAGGCTGGACCGGTTGTCGGTGCGGTAGCGGTCCTGGAAGCTCGCGCCGATCCACTCCGCCTCGTTCTCCAGGAACCGGCGCACCGGCCGCGGCAGCGACTCGCGCATCGCCGCCAGGCCGACGCGCGAGGCGAACAGCGTGTTGTTCTTCGCCAGCCCCGACCCGTCGGTGATCCATTCGAGCTGCGACGCGACCTGGGTGTACACGAGCGTGGCGTAGTTGCGGATGCTCGCGACGTCGGCGTCGTTGGCGTCGAGCCGGTCCAGCCGGTCGCGCAGGCCCCGGCCGGTCTCCACGTGGGCGAACCGCGCGGCGATCGCGTCCCCGAAGTCCAGTGCGCTCTCTCCGTGCCGGATCGCCGACCAGTCCGGGTCGGAGCGGCTGCCCCGGCTCACCGCCCGCAGGAGCTCCCGGATCCCGCTCATCGGCACGCCGACCGTGAACTGGGTGTAGGTCCGGTTCGGGTCGAAGTCGCTGAGGAGCGTGGCGCGCTGCGCGTACGGGTGCGGGACCGCACCCGGGACGTCGCGGAAGATCCGGGCGATGGTCGTGCCGCGCCGGGCGTTCCGCAGCCGGTCCAGCACCGAGGAGAGCGTGCGGAAGGCGTCCGCGCGGTTCTGCCAGCCGGTCTCCCCCTTCAGCGCGTTGATCGGATTGAGCACGATCTCGATGATCGGCACGGTGCGACCGGCGTTGGGCCCGCTCCTCGCCTTGGCGTGGTCGATGACCAGGGAGTACTCCGGCGTCGTGATCAGCAGCGCGTTGGTCGGATCGTTCGGGTCCAGGCCGCCGAGCTCGAAGCCGGTCTCCAGCTCCATGCCGATCGCGCCGCCCCGTCCCCGGAGCACCTCGTTGAAGGCGATCTGGTAGGCGAGGTCGTTCGCGAGCCCCCTGATGTCCGACGGCCTGCCCTGCGGCAGTTCCCCCAGCGCCTGTTCGACCTCGGCCTGGTCGACGGGTCCTCCGGTCCACGCCGGGCCGAGGGATCGCAGCACCCCGTTGACCTCGCGCAGCAGATGGTCCGTGACCTGGACCCGCGTCCGCTGAGCGGCCTGCGGCGCGGCGGGCTGCGGGTTCGGCAGGCCCAGGTTCGTACGGATCTCGTCGTTGAGCTGCTCGACGTCGCGCACGGCGCGGAACATCTGATCGATCCGCCGCTGCGCGCGAAGGTGGTCGGGCACGGTCGGGAAGGCGTTCTGCGCGCGGCCCTGACGGAACGCGGTGACGAAGCCGTCGAGCCGGGTGCGGCGGTCCGGGACGGCGTTCGTGGTGTTGTTCTGCTGGAGGCCGTTGAAGTCGGTGATGGCGGCCATGAGACGTCGTTCCGTCAGCTGGATCCGGGCCCGGAACAGGCGATCGGCGTCGGCGACCGAGATCGGCCGCACCGGACGAAGCGACTCCCACGCGACCCGCGGGGCGTCGGCGCCGACCGGCCGGGCGCCGCGGAAGTGGCCGGGCGTACGGATGAAGTTGATCCGTGCCGGGCCGTCCGGGCCCAGCGTGGTCACGTACCGGTCCTGGATCAGGGTCAGCGGCAGGCCGAGCTCGTACGCGGCCAGGTGCGCGACCAGGTCGCCCGCCTCGTTGTTCCAGGTGTCCATGGTCCTGATCTGGTCCACCAGGGCTTGCTGCTGGACCGCGACCGGCCGGCCGTCTTGCACGTGGAAGAAGTCGGCGTACCGCGACGGGAGGCCGTGGTTCGCCACCGTGAGGTCGGCCTGCAGCCGATTCGCCAGCCAGGTCCGCAGGACCTGTACGGCCGCGCGGTCGCCGAGCCCGGGCTTCAGGGCGCTGATCTGCCGGATGAGGTACGGACCGGCGATCGCGATGAGGCTGTGGTAGAAGCAGTTGTTGTCCAGCGGGACCTCGATGGGCTCCAGCCCCCTGCGCTGGAGCGCTGCGGCGAGCCGTGCCGGGTCGTAGCGCCGGGCCTCCTCCTCCATGGCCCGCCGGGCGTCCGCCTCGACCGTGCTCGACTGCGTGCCGGTCGGTTTGGTCTGCTGCTTCGGCCGGGCGATGACGAAGGTGTGTCGCCCGTCGTCGACGGTCCGCAGACCGGTCTGGTCCGGTGAGATGAGGGGCGCGTCGCCGACCGTGCGCCGGTAACGCCCGTCGGG
Source organism: Actinomadura sp. DC4 (assembly GCF_030406325.1). Taxonomy (GTDB): domain Bacteria; phylum Actinomycetota; class Actinomycetes; order Streptosporangiales; family Streptosporangiaceae; genus Actinoallomurus. The sequence continues at coordinate 43,145 of NZ_JAUEQY010000041.1, forward strand.
CAGCACCATCGCGGCGCCCGTGTGCGTGGGACCGGTGTGGTAGATCATCGTGCCCGGCGGCAGCGACGCGGGCAGCGAGGTCGTGAGCTCCACGTTGCGGCCGGTGACGCCGGCCAGGAGCGACCGCACCGTCTCCGCCGTGTCGCCCATCACGGTCACCTCGGTCAGGAACCGCTCGGCCCGCTCCAGATCGCTCTTGAGGACGTCCGCGGCCGTCACCTGGCCGGCCCGGCCACCACCGAGGAGCCAGGAGACCGGGGCGTACCGCGACAGCGCCCCCAGTTCCACCAGCCCGTCACGCCTCAGCCCGGGGCCGGAGACCCGGTGGTTGCCCTCTCCGTCGACGTACAGGTGCGGGTCGGCCGGCGCCGGAGTGTCCACCGTGGTCCGCCCGCCCGGCGACCAAACGCTCCCCTGCCGTCCGCCGTGCCCGCTCCCGGACGGGCCGCCGCCATGAGTGTCGCCGTCGCCGTGGGAGTCGCCGTCGCCGCGTCCGGACCCGGAGCCGAACGTGCCGGAGGTCCCCCGGCCGCCGTGGCCCCCCTTCTTCGGCCGGCCGATCACGAAGGTCTGAGCGCGGTCCTCGTTGAGGACCACGAGCGCATCCCGCTCGGACTCGACGTGGATGTTCTCGTCGCCGGGGACGAGAACGTGGTAGCCGCCAGGCGTCACCACGGCGGTGCCGGTACCGATGGGGCCGGAGAACCAGACCCAGGTGCCGACGGGCAGGCCGGCCGGGAGGTCGTCCGCGGTCGTCACGTCACGGTCGCCCCGCGCGCCGAAGACACGCGCCACGCGACGCGCCGTGTTCGGCTCCGTACCTCCCAGGAAACGGACCGCGCCGCTCAGGTCGTTTCGCGCGATGTCCGCGACGGTGGGGATCTGCTGCGGCGCCCCCTGCCTGAGCCAGGAGACCGCGGTGTAGTCCGACAGCGGGCCGCGCTGCGTCCAGCCCGGCAGCGTGAGCCCGGCCGGGCCCACGCGGTGCTGCCCGTGCTGCTCCTCGTACAGGTGCGGGCCTGGGGGCAGCGGGCCGCGCTGTGCCGTGGCCAGGCTGACGAGCCGTGGGGCCCGCTGGGTGGCGTCGTCCCTCTGGACGTCGTCCGCGGCCACCGCGTGTTCGAACGCGAGCGTGGACCGGGTCAGGGCGGGTCGTGCGCGCCGGAACGCCGCGGACGGGTCCTGTCGCGGCGTGTCCTCGCCGAGCTGGTCCCCGACCTGGTCGATCGCCTCGTCGCGCAGTTGCCCGAATGTCCGCTCCGAGTGCGGGGAGTTCCGCAGCGCCGCCGGCGGGTTCAGCAGCATCCCGTCCGGCCCCAGGTCCAGCGTGTGGAGCTGCTCGGCGTCATACGGCGCGGCCACCGGCAGGCCGGACGGGGACTCGAACCACCGGGCCCGGCCGTTGTCGTTGACCACGATGAACCGGCCGCCCTCACCTTCGGCCTCGGCCGTGACGGCGAGGGAGACCGAGCCCGGTCCGGCGGTGAGGAGCGTCTGCTCGACCTCGGTGATGGCGTCGCTCACCGTGGCCTCCCGCCGCAGGCGGTACGCCCGCTCAACGCGCCGGCCCTCCGTGAGCGTCTCCAGGTCCGTGACGCGGTCCTCGGCCGCGCGTGCCGCCGCGTCGGTCCATCGTGCCCGGGCGGTGTCGCGCGCCTCCAGCGCGGCCCGCCGCAGGTCCTCAAGCAGGGTCCTGGCGTCGGCCACCTGCTGGTTGGCGTTGTTCAGCCGCCGGTCGAGCTCGGCGTTCCGGCGGGTGCGGACGTCGACCGCGACCGTGGTGTCCGCGGCGAGCGCGGTCTGCTCGTCCCCGATCCGCGTCACCTCCGCGGCCCAGTCGTCCCTGCCCTGCTGCGTCCGGGTGAACAGGTCCGGCAGCGCGGGGTGCACGGCCGCCAGGCGTCCGCGCCGCCGGGCGATCTCCGCGCTCACCGCCTGGTCGAAGGTCTGCTGCCGGGCCCAGGACCCGCGGTAGAACGAGCCCAGCTCGACCGGGGTCAGGGCGTGGTCGCTCGCGTCGCGCCGCAGCGCGTCCGACCAGAGCCCGGCGCCCGTCGCGTCGTCCATCGTCAGGACGGCGTCGTTGTAGGTCGCGGGGTCGAAGACGTAGATCCGGCCGCCCGGGTCGACCCAGCGCTGGACCAGCGACCCGTCCCGCCGCCGGATGTCCAGCCGTACGTGCGCGCCCAGTTCGTGCGCGACGTCGCGGGCGAGGTAGGTCGGGTCCAGGGACAGGAGCGCCACCTCCGGCGGCAGCGCCAGGGGGCCTTGGCGCGGGTTGCCCGTGCGAAGTCCGTGGAGCGCGTTGACCTCTCTGATCATCTCAGTGATCTCGTCGCCGAGGCTCTGGCTCAGCGTGCCGGGGACGTCCTCGGAGCCGTCCTGCAGGTAGGACCGGTAGCGAGCGAGGGAGCGCGGGGCCTCGACCGTCGGGTCGAACTGACGCATGGCGGTCAGGTCGGCGCGCATCGTCCGGGTGGCCCACCGCAGGACCGCCTGGTACTGCCGGGCCTCGGCGGCCCGCTCGTCGAAGTCGAGCCGCAGCGGCCGGTTACCGCCCGCCTGCTCCCTGATGTGGGTGACCAGCGTCTGCTGGACGTGGAAGGCGTCCACCTTCGCCCTCGCGGCGCCGGCCAGCAGGGGGGCGAGATCGAAGTCCGGCGCGGTGTTCAGCCGCCGCCACTCGGAACGGCGGACCCGGTCCCGCAGCGCGGCCTGGGCCTGGAACTCCTCCGTGGCCATCTGGGCGCGCAGCTCGTTGTACTGGGCCTCGAACATCTCCACGTACACGTCGCCGGTGAACGGGTCGCTGCGGACGGGCGCGCCCTTCTTCGAGGACTTCCACAGGATGTGGTGGCGGGTCTTCTGCGCCTCGATCCAGAACCGGCCGCGCATGCGGATCAGGAGCGTCGGGCCCAGCTCCTTGGCGTGCTGCTCACGGCGGTAGTTCTCGGTGCCGGAGCTGTTCTGGCCGGCGGCGGTCGTCCGGCTGCCCGAGTTGCCGAGCTCCCAGTTGTGGTCCGGACGGTTCGGCGGAGCGCCCTCCGGCGGCGTGGGCAGCGGGTTGATCTTGTCGTTGCCGGAAACCCCGTAGTCGGCGACGACCCGGGCCAGGTCGCTGCTGTTGTTCACGCTCGTGCCGCTCTGGTGCTTGATGTAGCGGCCGGTGCCGGTCTGGCCCTCCTTCATCTCCCCGATGACCTGGGCGTCGAAGAAGTCGCCCTGCAGCCACATCGTCGCGCGCTCGCTGGAGTCGCCGGGGATGAACAGGTTGTCGGCCAGCTTGTACCGGTCGCCGCCGGTCGCCTCACGCACGTGGTTCGTCATGTGCGACCGCGACATCAGCACGGGCAACGACAGGCTGGAGCGGGTGTTCTTGTCACCGGTACGGGCCCCGAGCGCCTTCTCGTACCAGCGCGGGCTGAAGAGCTTGTCCAGCAGCTTCTTGGCGACCGGCAGCGCGTCGTCGAGGATGGCGCCGCTGACGTAGGCGTTGCCCGGCAGCTTCGGCAGGGGAAGCAGGTCGCGCAGCGGGGCCGGGCCGCGCTGCTGCCCGGCCTCGGCGAGGTTGCGCGGCACCTGGAGGGTGATCGATCCCGGCACCGTGATCTCGGCCGTACGGCCGTGGCCGGTCCAGCGGCTGAACCCGGTCAGCAGCAGGTTGTTCAGCGCACGGCCGGGCATCTTGAGGCGCCGGACCTTGACCGTCAGCTCGCGGTCGAACCGCACCCGGTAGTGGCCGCTCCAGTCGTACGCCGTCTGCTCGGTGACCGCGTTCTCCCCGCGGTTCGTGCCCCGATGGTGCCCCTCGGAGACCTTCAGGTCGGCGCTGCCGCCGGCGTTGTCGCCGCCGGGCGCGAGCTTGGCGAACGTCGCGGCCTGCGAACCGTCGCGCGACTTGCTCTTGGACGTGCCGATGTACCCGTGCAGGTAGTTCTCCAGCCCGGTGTCCGGCTTGAAGTCGTGCACCTCCGGCGCGGACGTCAGCACGTCGGCGAGGTTGATCTCCACGACGTCGGACAGCAGCCACCCGACCGGGTTGACCAGGTAGATGGAGTAGCCGCCCTTGGCGAGCACCTCGTCCCACATCGCCTCTTCGCGGCCCCGGCCCAGGATCGCCTGCAGGGCGTCGACGCCGCCCTGCATCCGGCCGATCACGTTGCCGTTGCCGTCCCAGATCTCCGCGCCGGCGGCCAGCATGCCCGGCGCCACCTGGTCGACCCTCTCCTTGACGATCTGGTACGTCGACCGGTAACCGCGGTGCCTCAGCTCGTGGATGCCGGTGTGCCCGAGGATCCGGCCGTTCGGGTCGTTCCGGGTCAGGTACTCCGGCATCTCCATGTGCTCGTACCGGACGCGCGGCTGCCCGAGTTTCTGCTTGAACGCGGTGTTGAACTGCGCGCGTACGTCCAGCGAGGCGATCGGCACGCCGCCCACCGTGTGCAGTTCGGCGAGGGTCGTGACGATCCCCGCGCGATCGAACGTGTTGCCGTCCGGCAGGTCGGGCACCTCGGTGTGCCAGCGCATCAGCGTCCGGGCCACCACGTCGCCGGTGAGGCGCCGGGTGCCCTCCCGCCACTCGGTGAGGATCTCCTCCAGCCGCTCGTCGGTGAGATCCGCCCGGTCCTCGGCGTAGTCGAGGATCTCCAGGGACATCTCCGGGGGGAGATACAGCTCCTCCGGGTCGCGCAGCGTCTGCGTGAAGCCGGTGTTGAAGCCCTCGCGGGTCTCGCGGTTCAGCACCCGCGACGCGCCGGTCACGTGCATGCGCGCCAGCGTCCGCACGAGCCTGTCGCGGTCGGCCGTGACGTCGGCCGGCAGCGCGGGGACATCGTTGTGCCAGCGGGTGAGGATCTTGGCGGCGAGGTCGCCGCTCAACTTGAGCTCGCCCGTGCGCCACCGTTCCATGGCGTCCGCGAGCTGGGCGTCGGAGACGGGGAGGGTGCCGTCGCCGTACCTCGTCAGGGCCTCCGGCTCGGGGAGCAGGTACACCATGGTCCGCGGATCCAGGTGCGCCACGTGGTCCCTGGGCGCGCCGCTCGGGACGAGTTTGGAGTGCTTCTCCTGATGGCCGTGGATGTTGTAGTAGACATCGGTCCGGTAGGAGTACACGCGGTTGAAGTCGAGCTGGATGAGTTCCTTTCCGCCGGTGCGCCCGCTGCCCTTGCTCCGGTTGTGCTGCCAATGGCGGTTGACGTCGACCTCGCCGGTGAGGTTGGCGTGGCCGACGACACCGCCGACGGCGATGTCCGCCTGGTCCCAGGTCCAGCCCAGGGAGCTGGTATCGGTGAGCCGGTTCTCCGCCAGCCACAACTTGATGATGCCCAGCACGAACTTGTCGCCGGTCGCCCCGGTGAACGTCGACCGCCCGAGCCTGCCGGAGATGTCGAGCGCGCCGAACGTGTCGCGGAGCAGCCCGGCGTCGAACAGCCGGTCGGTGGTGTAGCCCTCCATCGCCTCTTTCAGGTGCGCCCGCATCTCGATCGTGCTCGTGTGGGTGCTCACGTCCTGGTCGGCCGTGCCGGCGGGGCCGACCATGTCCTGGAGTGCCTGGGTGGCGGCGTCGCGGGCGCCCGTGGTGTCGAGGTAGTAGATGACGGCCTGGTCGAGTACGTCGGAGGGCGTGGGTTTCCTGGACGTCGGGCCGTCCTGGGTGCCGTTGCCGAGAGGCAGCAGGTACGCGAGGGCCTTCTGGTTCGTGACGTAGACCGTCTCCGGGTCACGCGTCCCCGGCCTGATCTTGCCCTGCCTGCCGGAGTGCTGGTACTCGATGTGGATCTCATAGTCGCTGGTCAGTTCGAACTCGTCCACGATGCCGGGATACTCCAGCAGCTCGGGACGGTTGTTGAGGAAGCTGACCGAGTCGCCGGCACCGACGGTCCGCTGGAACTCCAGGCCCGTCACGGCCGCCTTCAGGACCTGGTAGAGGACCTTGAACTTGACGCCCCACGCCAGCTTCCGCGCGTGGCTGACGGACATGCCCGCCGTGTCCATGCCCATCGCCAGGTTGACCGTGTGGTACTCATTCGTGCTCCGCAAGAACCTCGGCGGACGCCACGTGTTCCTCTTCGCCTTGATCGTGATCTTCGCGGAGTCGACGTCGACGTCCGCCCCCAAACCACCCCGCCGTTTGCGGAGGGTGAAGGTCATGCCGTCCTGGTGGACCTGGTCGAAGTGGGAGTCCAGGCCCCGGCTCGAGACCATCTTCTCCACGAGCTCGAGGTTGTCCAGCTGGCTGTCGGTCTTGTTCCCGTGGCTGGACCAGGTCACCTCGCCGAACGGGTTCTCGTCGTCGGCCGGCAGGAACCCGCTCTCGCGCAGGTGGGCCTTGAGCTCCCGCTCGATCCGGGTCACGGTGCCGTCCGCCACCATGACCAGCCCCATGCCGACGCCCTTGCCCTCGGCGACGTACGCCGGGACCGGCTTGGTGGCCGGGTCGCCCGGCCGGCGCCCGGTGTCGCGGATCGCGCCCTCGGCGTACGGCTGCGGGCCGCCCTGCTCCGGCGGGTTCTTCAGCGCGCCCAGGTCGACCGGGAAGCCGTGCTCGTACGCGGTGGCCTCCGGCATGCGGACCAGCGCCTCGCCCGGGACCACCTTGGTCTGGCGCGGCGCGTTCCTCCGGCGGCTGCGGCGGACGCTCACCACGGCGTGGTGCTCGAAGCCGACGAGGTCTGCGGTGGTGTGGCTCGTGTTGCGCGGCACCAGGACGTTGAGGCCGACGCGGCCCGCCGAGATCCCGTCGACGTTCGAGGACGTGAAGCTGAGCGAGGTGCTGACGCCGAGGCCGAGGTCCTTCAGCCCAAGCGGGTTGGGCACGAGGTCGAACTCCAGGCTGAGCGGGGTCACCGCGCTGGAGTTGGTCACGTTGTGACCGCCGCTGCTGCCGTCGATCGCGGTGCGCACGTTCTCGATGTGCGCCGTGTCGCTGGTGGCGCCGACGCGGCGCGCCGTCAGCCGCCTGGAGTGCACCGCCACCGTCGCGACCGGCCGCCCGTACCTGTTGTGCAGTGTGATCCGGTAGCCGCGCGTGGTGTTGACCGCGTCGTCGAGATGGGCGCCGAGGTTCCACAGCTTCTGCAGGAGCTCCTCGCGGATCGAGCTGCCCATCGGCAGGGTGAGGCCCTGCCCCCGCAACGTCGTGACGACCTCGTCGAACAGCTTGGGGATGTTCGTGAGGCCTGAGGCGAAGTGGAACGCCGGCAGCCTCGTGGTCTTCACCTGAAGGCCGGTCGCGGTGACCTGGTCCGGCGCCGGGTCGTCGAGGTAGTGGTCGGGGATCCACAGCAGCAGCTTCTCCGGGCTGTCGCCGTCGAGCCGGTGGACCGGTGTGTCGGCCCAGCTCTGGTTCGGATCCCTACGGACCTTGAACGACCAGTTCGGGGTGTAGGAGACCAGGCTCGCGTCGGTCCGGTTGTCCTCGACGTGGCCGCCCTCGGCGTCGGCGATGTGCGAGGAGGACCGGTTGGACTGGTTGGCGGTGCCCGAGATCGACGCCCCGACCTTCACGACCTGCAGGATGTTCGGCGTCACGCCGATGCCGAAGGTCAGCGCCAGCGCGCCGCGCGTCGCCCCCGTCTGCCCGGACTGCGTCTGGACGTGCGCGCCGGTCGCGTAGGTCGCGTTGATGGTGTCCTTGGCGCCTTGCTCGCCCTCGACCCTGGGCAGCTCCGAGGGCACGAGAGAGGAGCCGGCCGGGTTGTTCAGGATGTGCGGGTCGGTGGGGTCGAGCGTGATGAGCAGCTCGCCGTTGCCCAGCGGCACCTGGAACCCGTCCGTGCCGCCGTCGTCGCCGGTGCCCAGGAGGTACGGGTAGTTGGCGAGCAGCCGGTGGACGAGCAGGTTGATCTCGTCGTCGGAGTAGCGCACGCCGGACGCGTCCAGCTCGTGCCGGATCGCCCGGATGAGCTCCGGCTGCTGCGGCAGGCCGGCGCGCGGCACGCCGATGGAACGGATGGCCGGCTCGGGGGCGATCGGCATCGCCACCGGCTGCGTCTCCGACCCCGGGTCCGGGGGCCGGGGCACGTTCGGCGGACGGTTGTGCGGCCGCCGTCCGTTCTTATCGCCGGAGGACGAGCCGCTCGGCTTGGGGTTCGGCTCATCATCCTTGCCGCGCCCCTTCCTCCGCGACTTGCCGAGCAGCTCCATGAGGATCGGCTCGCCGCGCTTGTTCCCCGGTGAGAACACGCGGAACCAGTCACCCGAGTCGGACTCGGACTCGGACTCGGCCTTGCCGGCACGGCGGGACCGGATGTCGCCGGTCTCCGGGTCGAAGACCGCGTCGTACGGGGTGGCGAGCACCGGCTCGTCCAGCGCCCGCGACAGCGGCTCGGCCACGCTCGCGCCACCGGAGATCAGCAGGAGCGGCTGCTTGCCGGGCGCCCGCGCGGCGATGGTCGCCGCGAGCACGTCCACCGACATCTCCTGGCCGCCGGCCATGACCTTGCCGTTCTCGGCGGTGCCGATGACGAGGACGATCCCCTCGGGCACGGTCTCGGCCAGCTGCTCGATCGTCTCCGCGTCGAACGCCGGTCCCTCCTCCGGCGCGCCGGGCAGCCAGAGCGCCACCGTACGGCCCTCGAACATGCCCGTACGGGTCTTGGTCAGCAGCTCCTCGACCGCCATGCCGACCGGCGGGGACGGCGGCCGCTTGGCCGGCTCGTCGTCGAGGAGCAGGTCCTCCTCGTCCGTCTCCTCGTCGTCGTGCTCGTCGTGCACGTCATCGAACTCGTCGAACTCGTCGTCGGACCGGTACGGCGGCGGGCTCTCTTCCTCCTCCTCGTCCGCGACCTCGGACTCGTCGTCGGTCTTCTTCTCATCGGCGAACCGGACCCGCTTGACGGGCTTGTCCGCCGGCCGGGATCGCCGGGCCTCGATCTCGGCCTCGGTCTCGGCGAGCTCCCGTACGAGGTCCTCGCCCGCCACGCGGCCCGAGCGGGCGATCTCGGCGGCGACCAGCATCCGCTTCTTCACCAGCGCGGCGGCGGTGGCCGGAGTGCTCGCCTTCCGGATGGCCGAGTCGGCCGCGGAGAAGAGTTCCTGGGTGCGCTCGGCGGACATCAGGCCGAGCGTCACGCGGGCGCGGTTCGGGTCGTGGCGCGCCGCGTTCGCGAAACCGCCGATGAACCGGGACGAAGCGCCTGAGTCCTTCGACCGGGGCACGCCGAGGATGTCCGCCGCCAGGTCCTCGGCGGCCTGGTGGCCGGACCAGGCGACCTCCGCCGCCGTGACCAGCCACACCAGGGCGAGCTGACGTGCCTGCCCCTTCGTCGCGAGGAGGGAGGGGACGTTGCCGGTCAGATGCGTGACGATCGTCCGGGCCTCGTTGAGGACCTGCGCGTACTGCGCCTCGGAGTACTTCTTGAGGAGCAGGAGCGTCGAGGCGGTGACCTCGACGCGGTCCTTGTCGACGATGACGCGCGGGACCGGCCTGGCCGGCGGCTCGTCGAGGTCGTACATCAGCTCGCGGGCGAGGTTCTCGCCGGCCTTCGCGCCGGAGCGGGCGATCTCGGCCGCCACCAGCACCCGGGCCCGATCCACACGGGAGACCTGACCGCCACCGTCCCGCTCGGCCGCCACCCGGCCGGTCAGGTCACCGACGATCATCCTGGCCCGGCTCATGGCCTCTTCACGCTGCGGCCGGCGCAGCCCGGCCAGCGTCGTACGAGCGTCGAACAACGCGGGATCCGACGCCCGCTCGGCGTTGACGGCCGCGGGCGCGGCGGCGTCCCGGCGCGTCCGCGCGCTCTCGTCCAGATCCCGCACCAGCTCGCGCGCGAGCCTCTCGCCCGCCTCCCGCCCGGAGCCGGCGATCTCCGCGGCCACCAGCACCCGGGCCCGATCCACACGGGAGACCTGACCGCCACCGTCCCGCTCGGCCGCCACCCGGCCGCTCAGGTCACCGACGATCGACTGGGCCTCGCCCATGACCTGCTGCCGCTCCGGCTCGCTGAGTTCGCCGAGAGTCGCACGGGCCCGGGCCAGGCTCTCGTCCACCTTCGGCTCGGCCGCGCGCGCGGGGCGCTTCTTCGACGCGGGTGCCTTCTCCGGCACCCGCTCCGTGTCCTCGCGAGCGCCCTTCCCCTTGCCCTCCCCGGAGACCGATTCGGGCGTCTTCAGCAGCGTGACAGTGCCGTCGGTGTTCCGCACCTGGAGGAGTCCATCGGCGACCGGCGTCCCGGTGGTGCCCTCGCTGGACGCGTCGTCCAGGTCGGCGAGGGTGACCGGCCGCTTGGGCGTCGTGTCCACGGGGCGGGCCTTGACCCGCCGAACCCGCTCGCCGCCGAGCTTGGCCCGCGCCGCCCAGGCCTTCTCGCGCAGCTCGTTGCTCACGACCGGGATCCGCGTGCCCTTGCCGTCGCGCCCCCCGAGGACCGTGCCCTCTCCCGCGAAGGGCTCGGGGCCGATCTCCGGCTTCGAGCCGGTCTGCGGGTCGGCGATGGTCATCGGGTCACCGCCGAAGCCCTTGCCCGCCCGCTGCGTCTCGGTCGGCGGGGCGCCTTCGGCCATCTTCCGCTCGCGCCGGAACTCCGCGCGCCGGTGGTCCTTGATGGACAGGCCGTCAGTGCCGGTGCCCTTGCGGTTCCCCCTGCCGAGCGTACGGCCGGTGCCCGAGAACGGCTCGGCCTCCTCGGCCGGGGCCTCATCCTCGGACGTCAGGTCCGCGACGGTCATCGGGGCACCGTCGTAACCCTTGCCGGTCCGCCCGGTCCGCTCCCGCACGGGCGGGGCGGGGATCCTGGGCGTCTCGGCCGCCTTCGCGGCCCGTTCGGCCGCGGACCGCTCGCGGATCTCGTTGCTCAGGCCGGGGATTCCGGTGCCCTGGCCACCGTTCTCACCCAGCTTCCGGCCCGAGCCGGAGAACGGCTCGGTCTCCGCGTCGCCCTGTTCCGCGGCGAGTCCGCTCTCCCGGTCGGCCTCCGCCGGCGTGCGGACGCCGTTGTCCAGGCCCGCGATCCCGCCGCCCTGGCCGTCGCTCTCGCCGACGCGGTGGCCCGGCCCCGGGAAGGCCTGCGGCGGTTCCGTGTCGAGCGACAGGTCGTTGACGGTCATGGGGTCGTTCCCGTACCCCTTGCCCTCACGCCGCGGTCGCGGCACGGCGGGTTTCGCGGGCGGTTGTCTCTCCTCGCCCGCCTGCTCCTCCAGCTTGGCGGCCTTCTCGACGGCCCACTGCTCACGGGCCGCCTTGCCGGCGCCGGAGATACCGCCCGTGCCGTCGCCCTCGCCCAGTTCGTGGCCGGGGCCGAGGAACGGGTACGGGCCCTCCTCGTCGTCCCGGCTCGGCCGGTCCCAGGGCAGTGTGTCGGCGAAGTCGAACGCGGCGTCGTCATTCGTGGTCTCGCCGGCGATGAAGCGCCCGTGCCGCCACGGCGTCGGGTTGACCGCGACGGTGTGGCGCGGGAAGTTCTCGCTGGTGGGCAGGAACTGCAGGCTGCGGAAGGTCGCGGGCAGGTTCGCCTGGACGCCCTTCTGGCCGTCCAGGAAGACGATCCCCTCGCCGTCATGGACCACGTTGTAGATGTGGTCGACGTCGGTTCCCCGCTTCCCCACGAGGACCATCCCGCGCGCGCCCGGCCCGGCGGCGCGCATCGCGTCCACGATCGCCTGGTAGCCGGGGACGTCCACCGGGTCGCCCTTGCCCATGTTGGCCAGGAACTCATACGGCGAACGGCCGTCCGGGGAGACCTGGTAGAACGGCAGCAGGTCGGGATCCTCATCCGGGTCCAGGCGCGCCTCTTCCAGCGTGAGGTCGACGCCGACCGCGGCCAGCAGGCAGTTGGTCAGGAAGTCGCCGCCCTTGGCGTACAGCGGATTGATCTTGGGCAGCCACGTGTAGCCGCGCTTGAACGCGCCTTCCTCTCGCATGGACCGCGACCAGAAGCGTGCGGCGGGCCGCTCCGGCGGGGCGCTCAGGCCGGACGCGTCGTTCTCGGCGGTGTCCCGGGCGAACTCCCGGATGTCGGCCGTCCGCGCGCCGGCCGAGGGTCTGCGGGCCGGCCGGCCGGCGTCGCGCTCGATCGTCGCGCGGGAGGCGTCGGGGTGGAACTCCGCGCCAGGGACGTCCGCGAAGATCTGCGCGATCGTACGGCCCCGCCGCGACTCGTCCAGCCGCTTCAGGATGTCGGCGGCCGTACGGGACGCGGGCACGCCGGTCTCGGTCATGATGTCGACGGGGTTGAGCACGACCGAGATGGTCGCCGCCGTCCCGCCCTTGCTGGACCCGTCCGGCGTGTGTTCGGCGATCACGCTGTAGTCGGGCGTCGTGACGAGTTCCACGACCGGCCCCCGCAGGTCCAGGCCGCCGAGCTCGAAGGCGGTCTCCAGGAGCACGTCCGGCGCGCCGCCGCGGCCCTGTGGGAGCCGGTCGAAGGCGATCCGGTTGGCGAGGTGGGTGGCCAGGCCCCGGATGTCGCTCGGGTGGCCCGTGGGGAGGTCACGCAGCGCCTGCGCGACCTGCCCGCGGTCGACCGCCCCGCCGACCCAGTTCCCGCCGAAACCGTTGAGCCGGGAGTTGACCTCGCTCAGCAGATAGTCCGACACCTGAGTCCGTCCGCCCTGCGTCGAGGGCCCGGGCGTCCGGGTGGTGGTCGCGGGTCGCTCGGCCGGGCGGAACTCCTCGTTCAGTTCTTCGAGATCCGCCGCCGCCCGGCGCATGATCCCGAGCCGCTCGTACGCGCGGATGTGCGCCGGCACGTCGTCGTGCCCGGTCGTCGCCCGGCCCTGTTCGAAGCGCGTGACGAGCGCCCGCATCTGTTCGTCGCCCAGCCGGGCGACGGCCGGGTCCAGCCGCCCCCGGATGGCCCGGAACTCCTCGACCGCGTGCCGCATGCGGCGTACCAGCGCCTCGGTCAGGATCCGGAGCTGGTCACGGGCCGCGTCGACGGCCATCGGCTGCTCCGGCCGCGCCCTGTTCCAGGGGAACGGCGCCGCGCGGCGATCCGTGCTCTCGGCGGCCCGGAAGTGGCCGGGCGTGCGGATGATGCTGAGCCGATCGGCACCCTCCGGCCCGAGCGGGGTGACGTACCGGTCCTGGACCAGGGTGAGCGGCAGGCCGAGCTCGTACGCCGCGAGCTGCGCGACGAGGTCGCCCGCCTCGTTGTACCAGGTGTCCATCTGCCGGATCTGGTCGGCGAGCCTGCGCTGCTGGGTGGCGATCGGGTCGCCGCCGTCGACGACGCGGAAGAAGTTCGCGTACCGCGACGGCAGGCCCTGGTTCGCCACCGCGAGGTCGGCCTCGAGCCGGTCCGCGAGCCAGCCGCGCAGCGTCCGCACCGCCGTCCGGTCGCTGGCGCGCGGTCGCAGGCCGGGGATCTGCGCGGCCAGGTACGGGCCGGCGATGGCGATCAGGCCGTGGTAGAAGCAGTTGTTGTCCATCGGCACCTCGACGGGCCGCAGCCGGCGGCTGCGGAGCGTCTCGTCGAGCAGCCGCTGGTCGAAGGCCACGCTCTCCGCCCGCATGGCGCGGTCGTCCGCCTCCGTGGCCTCCTTCGACGATGTGCCGGCCCCCTTCGAGGAGGTACCGGCCCCCTTCGCCGGTTTCTTCGCCGGTGTGGCCCCGAGCGGCCGGGCGACGACGAACGTGTGCGCGCCGTCGTCGAAGTTGGCCAGGCCGGTCCGGTCCGCTGAGGTGAGGGCCCGCTGGACGCCACTGGTCATCAGCCGGTAGCGGCCGTCGCGCAGCACCATGGCGGCGCCCGTGCCCCGCTGGCCGGTGTAGTAGATCATCGTGCCGCGCGGCAGCGTCGCGGGAAGCCGCCGGGTCACCTCGACGGACCGGTTGGTGCTGAACGCCAGGACCGAGCGGACCGTCTCCACGAGCTCGCCCGTGGCCTTCGCCACGGAGAGGAACAGGGTCGCCTGGTCCAGCGCGTCGGCGAGGACCTGCGTCTCGGTGATCTCCTGCGGCCCGTCGCGGAGCAGCCAGGACACCGGGGTGTACGCGGCCACCGCGCCCAGGTCCTGCCAGCCCGGACGGTTCAGGCCCGCGGTGATCCGATGGTGCCCGGCCTCGTTGACGTACAGGTGCGCGCCGGCCGGCAGCGGGCTGTCCACGTCCGTACGCCGTGGAGTTTCCGCGGGCGGGTCGGCGCGGCGTTTGCCCTTGTCCCGCCCGCTCCCCGACTGGGTCCCGGCCCCGCGCCGCGACGCGCTCCCCTGGTGTGAGCCGGTGAAGCGCCGGCTTCCGAACGGGGTGCCGCCGCCCGTCCGGGTCGGGTCGGGGTCCGGGGTGAACACCTTGGCCGGCTCCTCGCGGCTTCCGGCCCGCACCCGGCTGATCACGATGGTGTGCGGCGACTCGTTGAGCGCGTCCTGCACGCCCCGCTCCGTCACCCTCTGCGTGCCGTTCTCCCCGCCGAGGAACAGGAGGTAGTGATCGGACATTCGCACCGCGGCCCCGGTGAACCGCCGGCCGGTGAACCAGATCCAGGTTCCGGCGGGCAGGTCGTCCGGGAGAGTGTCCGTACGCTCGGTCGTCCGGGTCGGCCGCTCACCGAACGCCCGCTCGACCCGCTCCACGGCCGGCCGCGGATCTCCCTCGAAGAACCGCACCGTGTCGCCCAGGCCGGTACGCGCCAGATCCTGCACGGTGACGCCCTCCCGGGGCGCGCCCTGGGCCAGCCAGTACACCGGCGCGAAGTCCGCCAGCGGGCCGAGCGGCGTCCAGTCGACGCTGACCTGCCCGGCCGGCCCGACCCCGTGGTGGCCCTGCTCGTTCCGGTACAGGTGCGGGTTCTCCGGCAGCCGGCTCCGCGTCGCCGTGGCCAGGCTGACGATCCGGGTCTCCGGCGGGCCCTGCTCCGCGGCCCTGGCCTCGTCCTCGGCTGCCAGGGCGTTCTCGAACGCGCTCGCCGACCGGGACAGCGCACGCCGCGCGCGCTCGGCCGTCGCCCGCGGGTCCTGCCGGCGCGCCCCGCGGTCGAGCCGGTGCGCGATGGTGGCGATCGCGATGTCGCGCAGTGGGCCGAACGACCTCTCGATCGGCGCCGACCCGGCCAGTTCGCCCGGCGGGTCGAGCAGCATGCCCTGCTGGTCCATGTCGAGTGTGTGGAGCCGCGTCGCGTCTTCCGGCGGCAGGACCGAAACGCCGGACTCCGCCTCGAACCACAGGATGTCGTCGTCGTGGTTGACGACGATGAACCGCCCGCCGGTCCCGGCCGAGTCGGTGGTGACGGCGAGAGAGACCGCGCCCGGCCCCGCCGTGCGCAGCGTACGCTCCAAACCGCGGATCGCATCGGCCATCGTCGGCGCGGACCGGTTCCGGTACGCGCGGTCGACCCGGCGCTGCTCCGCGAGCCACTCCAGTTCCGTGACGTCCTCGTCGGCTCGCCGCACGGTCCCGTCGTCCCAGTGCGCCCGCCCGGTGGCCTCGGTCTCGCGCTCGGTCCTGCGCAGGTCGTCGAGCACCACCTCCGCGTCGGCCGCCTGCGCGCGTGCGTGCTCGAGGCGGCGGGCGACCTCGCGGCGGTCCCGGTTCACCTCGGCGAGCCGGGCCCGCCGCCGTTCCTGGGCGGTGTTCCCGTCCTTGATCCGCTGCTCGAGCTTCGTCACCTCGGCCGGATCCTGCGTGTTCTCCATCCTGAGCCGGACCAGCTCCGCGTGACCGTCCGACACCTCGCCGTGCCCGCGATGGAAATCGTCCTCGGCACGGGTGATGTCCTGGGCCAGGGCCGTGTGCTCGCCCTCGAGGAGGGTGACCTCCGCGTGCCACTCCTGGGCGGCCGCCAGGGCCCGGTCGAACAGGCCCGGGAGCGCCGCGTGCACGGCCTCCAGGTGTGCACGGCGCACGGCGATCTCAGCCGACACCGCCTGTTCGAAGGTCTGCTGGCGGGCCCAGGAGGTGCGGTAGAAGTGACTCAGCTCGGCCGCGCCGATGCCGTGGGCCACCGCGAGACGGCGGGTCTCGGCGGACCAGAGCCCGCCCCGCGTCGCCTGGTCGGCGCTCAGCCGCGTGTCGTTGAAGGTCGTCGGATCGAAGGCGTAGATCCGCCCGCCGGGGTCGACCCAGCTTCGCCGTACGCTCCCGTTCGGCTGCTCGACGTCCACCCGGATGTGCGCGTTCAGCTCGTGCGCCACGTCGCGGGCCAGATACACCGGGTCGGCGGAGAACAGCGACGCCTCCGGCGGCAGCGCGACGGGACCGCTGGACGGGTCGACCAGGTGGCCGTGGACCCGGTTCACCTCCCGGATCAGTGCGGTGATCTCGGCGTCGACCGGGTTGGTCAGAGCGGCGATCATGGCGTCGTCCGACAGGGAGGCCAGGGTCTGGAAGCGCTCGAGAGAGGCCGGGTTCCGGACCTCGTCCCCCAGCTCTCGCGCGGTCCGCAGGTCGTCGCGAATGGACCGGATGGCCCACTGCAGCATCGCCCGGTACTCCCGTGACCGCGCGCTCTGGCCGTAGGTGAGCACCAGCGGGCCGTTCGCGCCGCCCCGCTCGCGGATGTGGGTCACGATGCCGTGGTGGGCGCGCGACGCGTCCCGGTTGCTCCGCGCCGCGTCGCTCAGCAGCGAGGGCAGGTCGAACCGGCGCGCGTTGTCCAGGCCGAGCCAGGCCGCCGGGTTCACCCGGTCGCGCAGCGCGGTCTCCATCCGCTGCCGGTCCGCCCTCATCTGGGCGCGCATCTCCTCGTACTGCGCCTCGAACATCTCGACGTACACGTCGCCGGTGATCGGGTCGCTGCGCACGATCCCGCCCACGTTGTGCGACTTGCGGAAGAGGTGGTGGCGGGTCTTCTGCGCCTCGATCCAGAACTGGCCCCGCATCCGTACCAGCAGCGTCGAGCCGAGCTCCTTGGCGTGCTGCTCCCGCCGGTAGTTCTCCGTTCCGGAGCTGTTCTGGTTCGCGGACGTGACCCGGCTGCCCGAGTTGTTGAACTCATAGAAGTGGTCCGGGCGCTGCGGCGGGGAGCCCTCCGGCAGGGTGGGAAGGGGGTTGATCTTGTCGGTGCCCGTGAGGCCGTACTCACCGACCGTCCGGACCAGATCCGAGCTGTTGTTGAGCGTCGTGCCGCTCTGGTGCTTGATGTAGCGGCCGGTGCCCGTACCGCCGTCGCCCATCCGGCCGATGACCTGGGCGTCGTACAGGTCGCCCTGGAGCCACATCGTGGCGCGTTCGCTGGAGTCGCCGGGGATGAACAGGTCGTCGGCCAGCTTGTACCGGTCGCCGCCCGTGGCCTCGCGCAGGTGGTTCGTCATGTGCGACCGCGACATCAGCACCGGCAGCGACAGGCTGGAGCGGGTCTTCGGGTCGTTGGCCTTGGCGCCCAGCGCCTTCTCGTACCAGCGCGGCCCGAACATCCCGCCCAGCATCTTGCGGGCGACCGGCAGCGCGTCGTCCAGGAGGGTACCGGTGACGTAGGCGTTGCCCGGCAGCTTCGGCAGCGAGACGAGGTTGCGGACCTGGCTCGGGCCGCGGATCGCGCCGGCCTCGGCGAGGGCGCGCGGCACCTGGAGGTTCAGCGTGCCCCTCACCGTGGTGTGCGAGGTCGCGCCGTGGCGGGTCCACCGCTTGAAGCCGCTCATCAGCAGGTTGTTGAGCGGGCGGCCGGGCATCTTCAGCCGCCGTACGGTCACCGTCAGCTCGTGCCGGAACCGCACGCGGTAGTGGCCGCTCCAGTCGTAGACGGTCTGCTCGGTGACCGCGTTCTCCCCGCGGTTCGTGCCGCGGTGGTGCCCCTCGGACGCCTTGAGGTCGACCGGGCCGCTGGCCTTGTCGCCACCGGAGTTGAACTTGGCGAACACCCACGCCTGGGAGCCGTCGCGGGACTTTGCCTTGGACGTGCCGATGTAGCCGTGGGAGTAGTTCTCCAGACCGGTGTCCGGCTTGAAGTCGTGCACCTCGGGCTCGGAGATCAGGACGTCGGCGAGGTTGATCTCCACGACGTCGGACAGCAGCCATCCGGTGGGGTTGACCAGGTAGATGGAGTAGCCGCCCTTGGCGAGCACCTCGTCCCACATCGCCTGGTCGCGTCCCCGGGCGAAGATCGCCTGCAGCGCGTCGACGCTGCCCTGCATCCGGCCGATCCGCCGGCCGTCGCCGTTCCAGATCTCCGCGCCGGCCGCGAGCAGGCCGGGCGCCACCCGCTCGATCTGCTCCCGGACGATCTGGTAGGTGGACCTGTTGTCGGCGTACTCCAGGTCGTGCACGCCGGTGTGTCCGAGGATCCGGCCGTTCGGGTCGTTCCGGGTCAGGTACTCCGGCATCTCCATGTGCTTGTACGGGACCGGCGCGTGCTCGAGGGTCTGCCCGAAGGTGGTGTTGAAGCGCTCCCGTACGTGCGCGGTACCGACCGGCGTGCCTCCGGTCTTGTGCCGCTCGGCGAGCTTGCCGGCCAGTGAGTGGCGGTTGAGGTTCATGCCGGGCGGCAGGGCCGGCACCTCGGTCTGCCAGCGCGTCAGGGCCGCGGCCACCACGTCGCCGCTCAGCCGTACTCCGCCGCTCTTCCAGTCGGTGAGGACCTGCCGCAGCCGGGCGTCGCCGAGCGCCGGCCCGCCCTCGGCGTACGCGACGACGTCGGCGGGCATCTGCGGATAGAGGTACAGCTCCTCCGGGTCGCGCAGCGTCTGTGCGAACTCCCGGTTGAAGTCCTCCCGGACGTCGCGGTCCAGGATCCGGGACGCGCCGGACTCGTGCATGAGCGCCAGCGAGCGGACCAGTTTGCGGCGCCGGATCCGGGCGTCCGCCGGCAGGACCCGCGTCTCCTTCTGCCAGCGCATGAGGATCTTCGCGGCGAGGTCGCCGCTCAGCTTGAGCTGGCCGTTCTTCCAGCGGAGCATGGCGTCTTTGAGCTGGCTGTCGGAGACCGGAAGCTCGTATTCCGCGTAGCGGGTGAGCGCCTCCGGCTCGGGCAGGAGGTAGACCACCGTCTTGCCGGGCAGCGGCACCTGGCGATGTTCGGGACTGCCGCTGGGCCACAGCTTGGAGTGCTTCTCCCTGCGGCTGCTGACCTGGAGGTTGGCCGTGGTCTGGTAGGCGTACACCCGGTTGAAGTCGAGCTGGATGAGCTCCTTGCCGCCCGTGCGGCCGCTGCTCGTGGACCGGTTGTGCTGCCAGTGCCGGTTGGCGTCCGTCTCGCCGGTGAGGTTGGCGTGTCCGGCGGTGCCCCCGAACGCGAGGTCGAGCTGGTCCCAGGTCCAGCCGGTGGAGCTGGTGTCGGTCAGCCGGTTCTCCGCCAGCCAGAGCTTGATGACGCCCAGGACGAACTTGTCGCTCGTCGCCCCGGTGAACCGGGACGGGCCGAGGTCGCCGCGGACGTCCATGGCGCCGAACGTGTCACGGAACAGGCCCGTGTCGAACGGCCGGTCGGTGGTGTACTCCCCGTTCAGGATCTCCTTCAGGTGCGCCCGCATCTCGATGGTCCCGGCGAAGGTGTCCCGGTCCGAGGAGGCCGGGCCGGCCGGGTCGGTCATGTCGCCGAGCGCCTCGATCGCCTCCCGCGCCCCCGTGGTGTCGAAGAAGTAGACGACGCCCTGGTCGAGGACCTCCTTCGGCGTCGGGCCGGCGGAGATCGGGCCGTTCTGGGTGCCGGCGCCGAGCGGCAGCAGGAACGCCTGCGCGGTCTGGCCGTTGACCGCGATCACATTCGGGTCGCGCCGGCCCTTACGGACCTTGCCCGTCTTGCCCGAGTGCTGGTACTCGATGTGGATCTCATAGTCGCTGGTCAGCGTGAACTCGTCCACGATCCCCGGGTATTCCAAGAGCTCGGGACGGTTGTTGAGGAAGCCGAGCGAGTCGCTGGCACCGACGGTCCGCTGGAACTCGATGCCCATCGCGGCCGCCTTCAGGTACTTGAAGAGGCCCTTCATCTTGATGCCCCACGCGACCTTGCGCGCGTGGCTGAGGGAGATGCCGGCGGTGTCCATGCCCATCGCCAGGTTGACCGTGTGGTACTCGTTAGTGCTGCGGATGAACCGGGGCGGGTTCGCGACGTTCCGCCTCGCCCTGATGGTGACCTTGGCCGAGTCGACGTCCCAGTCCACTCCGACGCCGCCGCGGCGCTTGCGGAGCGTGAAGGTCATGCCGTCCTGGTGGACCTGGTCGTAGTGGGAGTCCAGGCCGCGGCTGGAGACCATCTTGTCGACGAGCTCCATGTTGTCGATCAGGCTGTCGGTCTTGTTCCCGTGCCCGTACCAGGCGTAGTCGCCGAACGGATCGTTCTCGTCGGCGGGCAGGAAGCCCTGTTCTCGCAGCGCGCGCTTGAGCCGCCGCTGGATCCGCTTGACGGTGTTCGGGTCGACCATGACCAGGCCCATGCCGACGCCCCTGCCGTCGGCGACGTACTGCGGCACGGGCTTGGTGGCCGGGTCGCCCGGGCGCGTGCCGGTGTTGCGGATCGCGCCTTGCCTGTACGGCTGGGTGCCGCCGTGCGCCGGCGGGTTCTTCAGCGCCTTCCGGTCGACCGAGAAGCCGTGCTCGTACGCCGCCGCCTCCGGCATCCGGACCAGCGCCTCGCCGGGGACCCGCCGGGTGGTGCGCGGCGCCCCCCTCCTGCGGCTGCCGCGGACGCTGACCGTCGCCCGGTGCTGGAACGAGACCCGGTTCGCGGTGGTGTGCGACGTGTTGCGCGGCACCAGGACGTTGAGGCCGACCCGGCCCGACGAGATGCCGTCGGTGTTGGTCGACGTGTAGGAGAACGAGGTGCTGACGCCGAGCCCGAGCTCCTTGATCCCGGTCGGGTTCGGCATCAGGTCGAGCTCCGCGCTGAGCGGGGTCACGGTGCTGCTGTTGGTGATGGTGTGGCCGCCGCTGGAGCCGTCGATGGCGGTCCGTACGTTCTCGATGTGCGCCTTGTCGCTGGTCGCGCCGACGCGTACCGCGCCCCCCTGCCGCGTGGATTTGATCGCCACCGTCGCCACCGGGCGGCCGTACTCGTTGTGCAGGATGATCCGGTAGCCGCCCTTGTCGTTGACGGCGGTGTCGAGGTGCGCGCTGAGATTCCAGACCTTCTGCAGCAACTCCTCGCGCGTCGGACTGCCGAGCGGCAGGTCGAGCCCCTGCCCGCGTAGCGTCTCCACGATCTCGTCGAACAGCCGCGGGATGTTCGTCAGACCCGACGCGAAGAAGAACGGCGGCAGCTTCCGGTTCTTTCTCCCGATGCCGGTCGCGGTGACCTGAGCCGGCGCGGGGATCTCGAGGTAGTGCTCGGGGATCCACAGCAGCAGCTTCTCCGGGCTCCGCCCGCCGAGCCGGTGGACCGTGGTGTTGGCGGCCCAGCTCTGGTTGGGGTCGGTACGCAGCTTGAACGACCAGTTCGGCGTGTACGAGATCAGGCGCGCCTCGGTCCGGTTGTCCTCGACGTGCCCGCCTTCGGCGTCGGCGATGTGCGTGTTGGACCGGCTCGACTGGTTGGTGACGCCGGACAACGACGCGCCGACCTTCAGCACCTGCAGGACGCCGGGGGTGAGGCCGATGCCGAAGTTCAGCGCGATCGCGCCACGGGTCGCGCCCGTGTTCCCGGAGTGGACCTGCGTGTGCGCGCCGGTCGCGTACGTCGCGTTGATGGTGTCGACGGCCTGGTGCTCGCCCTCCACCGGAGGCAGGTTCGACTCCGTGAGCGTCGAGCCGGCCGGGTTACCCAGGGTGTGCGGGTCGGTGGGGTTGAGCGTGATGAGCAGTTCGGCGTTGCCGATGGGCACCTGGAAGCCCTCGGTGCCGTTCGCGGCGTTGGTGCCGAGCAGGTACGGGTAGTTGGCCAGCAGCCGGTGCGCGAGAAGGTTCATCTCGTTCTCGGTGTAGCGCACCCCGGCGCGGTCCATCTCCCGCCGGATCTGCCGGAGGAGCTCCGGTATCCGCGGCAGGCCGGCGCGTGGCACACCGATCGAACGGATCATCGGGTCGGCCGAGATCGGCATCGACGCCGGCTGCGACGGAAGCGCGGGGTCGTCCGGCGGCTGCGGCGGTCTCGTCGACTCGTCGCGGCGCCGGCGCGCGTTCGCGTCGGAGGAGGACGAGGCCAGCGGATCGGGCTCGGGCTCGGGTCCGGAGCCCTTCTTCCTCGGCTCTCCCCCCTTGCCGACCTTGCCGGCCTTGGAGGAGCCGAGCAGCTGCATGGGGATCAGCTCGCCCGTGGTCTCGCCCGGGCCGAAGACGCGGAACGGCTCCGGCTCCGACATCGCGTCTCCGGAGCGGCGCGTGACCAGGTCGCCGGTCTCCAGGTCGAACACGGCCTCGTGCGGCGTGGCGAGCACGGGCTCGTCCAGCGCGCGCGAGAGCGGCTCGGCCACGCTCGCGCCGCCGGACATCAGCAGGAACGCGGTCATCCCGGGCGCGCGGCTCCCGATGGCGGCGGCCAGCGCGTCCACCGAGATCTCCTTGCCGCCGGCCATCACGCGGCCGCCCTCGACGGAGCCGATGACGAAGACGACGCCCTCGGGGAGGGTCTCGTCCAGCTTGGCGATCGTCTCGACGTCGAACTTCGGCCCGTTCTCCGGCGCGCCGGGCAGCCAGAGCGCCACCGTACGGGTGCCGGCCATGCCCACCCGGATCTGGCCGAACAGGTCCTCGATCGGCATCCGCTCCGGCGACGGCTTCGTGTCGGTCTCGGGCACGGTCTCGGTCTTGGTCTCCTGGGACTTTCCCTTCAGGTCGCCGTCGCGGCTCTCGTTCTCGTGCTCCTGCTCGGTCTCGTCCTCGGTATCGGTCTCGTCCTCGTCCTCGGTGTCGGTCTCGTACTCCTCCTCGGTGTCGGCCTCCTCCTGGACCTCCTGCTCCTCGACCTCTTCGGCGAAGCGCACCTTCTTCTTGGGCGCGGCCGGCGGCCGTTTCGCGGTGGAGGACATGGCCTCGGCCAGGCTGCGGGCGAGTTCCACGCCCGCCTGGGGGCCGGACCGGGCGATCTCGGCGGCGACCAGGAGCAACCGCTCCCGCTGGGCCGACTTGCCGCCCTGCTCGGAGAGTGGCCCGGTGACCACCTCGCGGAGGATGGAGTCCGCCTCGGCCAGGAGCTGCCCGGACCGGATGCCGGACATCAGGCCCAGGGTCGTACGGGCCCGGCCCAGGTCGTTCTTGGCGGCGTTGGAGAAGCCGGTCACGAACCGCGACTGGCCCTCGGAGTCGGCCGGTCTCGGCACGCCGAGGATGTCGGCCGCGAGGTTCTCGGCGGCCTGGTGCCCGGCCCAGGGGATCTCGGCGGCGGCCAGCAGCCAGACCAGGGCCAGCTGCCGGGCGTTGCCCCGCTTGCCGACGAGGGACGGGGTCTTCCCGGTGAGGTTCGAGACGATCACCCGGGCCTCGTTGAGGACCTGGACGTAGTGCGTCTCCGCGTTCTTCTGCAGCAGGTTCAGCGTCATCTGGGCGATGTCCACGCGGTCGTTGTCGACCTTGACGCGCGGAACCGGTGTGGGCGCGGGTTCGTCGAGATCGTGCATCAGCTTCCGCGCGAGATCCTCCCCGGCCGGCCGGCCGGAGCGTGCGATCTCGGCGGCCACCAGCACCCCGGCCCGGTCGACCCGCGATATCAGGCCGCCCCGGTCCTGCCGGCCGGGCACCCGCCCGCTCAGGTCCCCCACGATCGTGGCGGCCTCGTCCATGACCTCGGCGCGCCGCGTCTCGTCCAGCCCGCCCAGCGTCGTACGCGCCTGCCCGAGGCTCGTACGGGACGGCGTGGCGGCCGGGGTGCCGGTCGCAGACGACGCGGTGTCCCGGCTCTCCGTGTCCGCGGGGGTCGGGGCATGCGGCGTCGGTGTCCCGTCCGACAGCCTTTCCGGGCCGGTGTTCTGCCTTTTACGTGAGGTCTCCGGCGGGATCGTGGTGCTCTGGTCGGCCGGGGAACGCTTTCCGGGCTTCGGCGTGGCGTCCGACCGCGAGGGCTTCGCGGCCGGCTCCTTCTTCACGGCCTCCTTCTCGGGGGCCTGTTCGGTGCTCGTCTCGGCAGGCGATGGGCGTTCGGGCTGCTCGGTCATGGTGACGGTGCCGTTGCCGGACCGCTGCTGGACCATCCCGCGCTTGTCGCCCGCGGCCGTCGCGGGATCGCCCGTCTCGGTGGCCGGATCGCGTACGTCGTCGAAGGTGACGATCGCGGGCTTGGTGAACGGCTTGGCCGACTTCGCCGTCTGGGCCCCGCGACGGGCCCGTTCGGCCTTGGCATCGGCGCGCGTCCGGTTGTCCAGGCCGGGGATTCCGGTGCCCTTGCCGTTGCCCTCGCCCAGCACCTCGCCCGGGCCGGCGAACGGCTCGGTCTCCGGCCGGACCGGCCCCGTGGTCGACGGGTCGGCGGCGGTCATCGGGCCGTCGAAGCCCTTGCCGGTGCGCTGGAGCGCGACCCGGCGGCCCCCTTCGGCCCGCCGCCTCGCACGCTCGGCCTCGGCCCGCCGGTGGTCCCGTCCGCGGAGGCCCGCGATGCCCTCGCCCTTGCCGTCGCGCTCGCCCAGCTCGTGGCCGGTGCCGGCGAACGGCTCGGCCGCCTCCTTCACCGGCTCGTCCGGCGGCAGGTCCGCGAAGGTCATCGGGTCGTTGCCGTACCCCTTGCCGACCTGCGGGGGCTCCGGCGGACTCGGTACCTTCGGCAGCGGCCGGCCCTCCGCGGCGGCCGCCCTCTCCGCGGCGGCCCGGTCGGTGGCCGACTGTGTCCGTACTCCGTTGTCCAGGCCGGGGATTCCGGCACCCTGGCCGTCTCCTTCGCCCAGCTTCTGACCGGGACCGGCGAACGGACTCTTCTCCGCGGCCGACTCCTCGGCCTGCTGCCGGGCGGCGAGGTCCTTCACGTGCCGGGCGGCCCACTCGGCGCGGGCGCGCTTGTCCAGCCCGGTGACACTCGTGCCCTCGCCGCCGCTGCCGAGCGTGCGGCCCCGGCCGGGGAACCGCTCCGGCTCCGTGTCCGGCGGCAGGTCGTTGACGGTCATGGGGCCGTCGCCGTACCCCTTGCCGGCCCGTGTGGGCTCGACCGGGCGGGCGGGCTTGGCCGGCTGTCCGGTTCCCTGTTCCGCGGCCTTGCGCTGGGCCTCGGCCTTGTCGGTGGCCCACCTCGCGCGCGTCGCCTTGTCGACGCCCGGGATCCCGCCCGTGCCGTCGCCCTCGCCCAGCTCGTGGCCCGCACCCGAGAACGGCGTGGTGGGCGGCTTGCGTTCCGTCCTGGGCGTCGGCAGGTCGTTGACGGTCGCCGGGTCGTTGCCGTAGCCCTTCCCGCCGCGGCGCGGCCGGAGCGTGGCGGGCTTCTTCTCCTCGGCCGGCGGGTTCTGCCCGGCCTCCTCGGCGGCCTTCCGCTCGGCTTCGGCCTTTTGACGGGCCTCGGCCTTCTCGGTGGCCCACCTCGCGCGCGTCGCCTTGTCGACACCGGGGATCCCGCCCGTACCGTCGCCCTCGCCCAGCTCCCGGCCGGGGCCGAAGAACGGGTACCGGCCCTCCTCGCCGTCCTTGCTCGGCTGCGACCAGGGCAGCTTCTCGACGAAGCCGGTCTCGGAGGTGTCCTCATTCGTGGTCTCGCCGGCGATGAAGCGCCCGTGGCGGCCCGGCGCCGGGTTGACCGTGATGGTGTGACGCGGGAAGTTCTCGCTGGTGGGCAGGAACTGCAGGCTGCGGAAGGTAGCGGGCAGGTTCGCCTGGGCGCCCTTCTGACCGTCGAGGAAGACGACCCCGTTGCCGCCGTGGACGACGTTGAAGATGTGGTCGATGTCGGTGTTGCCCGTACCCACGAGGACCATTCCGCGCGCGCCCGGCCCGGCCGTGCGTACGGCGTCCACGATCGCCTGGTAGCTCGAGACGTCGACCGGGTCGCCCTTGCCCATGTTGGCCAGGTATTCGTACGGCGAACGGGCATCCGGGGAGACCTGGTAGAAGGGCAGCAGGTCGGGGTCCTCGGTCGGGTCCAGGCGCGCCTCTTCGAGGGTGAGGTCGACGCCGATCGAGGAGAGCAGGCAGTTGGTCAGGAAGTCGCCGCCCTTGGCGTACAGCGGATTGATCTTGGGCAGCCACGGATAGCCGCGTTTGAACGCGCCGTCGTCGAGCCTGGACTCCGTCCAGAAGGGCGCGGTGACCGGCCCCAGCGTGCTCTCCACCAGCCTTGGCCGCCCGCCGTTCGCGGGGAAGCTCATCCAGTGGACGCCTCCGCGACGGCCGTTCCCGATCTGGGCGCGGTCGACTCGCGCGACGACGTCGACGCCGAGCCGCTTGGCGGCGGCCTCGACCTCGGTCGCCGGTGCCGTGCCGGTCACGATGAGCCGCTCGGCGAGCGGCAGGTCCGACGAGGTCACGGCGGCGAGACTCTCGGCCGGCATCACGGCGGCGTCCTTGGTCACCACCTCGGGCAGCCGGGTGTAGGGGTTCGCCACGTCCTCCTCGACGCGCCCCGGTACGGCCGGCGCGGGGGTCTCGCCACGGCGGAACGGGTTGGGGTTCTGCGGCCGGCCGGTCTCGGCGGGGGTCTTGGTCGTCGGTGTGGTCTGCGGGCCGCCGTTGGACCGGCTCGCCGGGCTGGTGCCGCTCCGGCCGTTGCCCTCCTGCTTCGCGCCGGCGGTGGCCTCGTTCTCGGTGCCGGGCGATCGTGTGTCGTTGGGGGTCGTGGGTGGGGTGGTGGTCGTGGACCGGTCGCGGTTGCGGAACGGGTTGTTGGAGGTTGTCTCATCCCGGCTTGTGCTGCTTTGGGGTTCGCTGCTCTTTTGCGTGGTGGCCGGGGATCGGGTGGGGCCTTCGGTGGAGGAGGAGTTCGTGGACCGGCTGCCCGAGGCTCCGGCGGTCGCGGGCTCGCCGCTCGTACGGCCGTTGGAGCGTGACGGCGTCGCCGGCGCGGGGTCCTCGCCCGTACGGCCGTTGCGGCCGGACGGCACCGAGGTCGAGGAACTGGTCTCTCCTGGGCGTCCCGTCGTCCCGGACTGACGCGAGGGCGGCGTCGGCGTCGTGGACGAGCTCCCGGACCGGCCGTTGCCCTCCGTCGTCGACCGGCTCGGCATCGAGGACCGCGACATCGTGTCCTTCGGCGGAACCGCAGGCGGCGTCTCGGACCGCGAAGCACCCGAGAACCCGTTCTTCGGCGGGACCGGCGGCGCGGTCGTCCCCGAACCGCGGCCGGTCGAAGACGAAGACGAAGAAGAAGACCCGCGTGAGGAGTCCGTCGAGGACGAGGATCCGCGCGAGGAGAGGAGGGGTTCGGTCTCGGAGTGGTCGTTGGTGAATGAGGTGAGGGATTCGGTGGCGCCGACGACAGAAGGGGAGGACTGGTCGGAGTCGTTCTCCTCGCCGTCGCCGAGGCGCGTGTAGCCCTCGCGTACGGGTTTGGGGACCGCCAACGCGGTGCCGATGCCATGACCCATCTGGGAGGCGATGCTTCCGGCCATCCCGGAGGTGAAGGAGAACGGGTTGAACTGGAAACCCTGACCGTTCGCCGCCATCACCACGCCCTCGGTGATCGCCTCGTGCAGGCCCTCCTCCGCCATCTCGATGATCGCCGGCACCCCGATCTCGACCAGCCGGATCCGCAACGGCTTGTCCGCCGCCTTCAACAGATTCGACGCCACATCCTTGGCGACCTTCGAGATCGGCGCGTTCTCCATATTGCGGGCCGCGCCGTTCACCGCCCGCACCACCACCGGCGCCAGCACCGAGATCTCGACATCCCGGCTCAACACCCGCGACAACACCTTCGTCAACCGCGACGCGACCTGATGACTGATCGCCGCGAACGGCAACGACAACGCACCACCGACCGCACCGACCTCCACCGCCGAGATCGTCGCCTTCACATCCCACTCAGACCGGGTGTGCTTCGCGAACTGAATCGCCTGCGTCAGAACATCCAACGCCAGCTGGAACGCGATTCCGAACACCTCGGCCAGGACGAACTGCAGAATCAGCCGCCCCCACCACGTCTCCAGCAAGAAATCCACAATGGCCATCCGACCCGCCAGCCACGTCATACTCGCGCCGTCGGTCCAGAACGCCATCGCGATCGCCCACGCGATCTGAGCGATCAACAAGATCAGCTCTTCGATGGAGATGATCTTTGTGTACTCCACCTGCGTCGACGCGTCCAGCAGGAACTTCTTCAACTGCCGGAACTGCGCCGCCGCCTCCGGGATATATCGCGGATCATCAAGCGCATACGGCGCCATCATGTCCGCGAACTTGATCGCCGACTTCCCCGTGAAATCCGACCTGATCTTCTGAACCACCTGAATCAGAGACGGCGCCAGCTCATTCTCCAGGCGATCACCCGCAGTACCCCAGGCGTTCCCGACCTCCCGCAACGCATCCTCATTCGCGGTCGGCCACCGCTCCCCCGTCAAAACGAGGAACAGTCCCTGAACGCCCTCGGGCACCTCGATCGCCATGACGTCAGCGCCTGTGCCCGCCGTGGGATTCGTCGATCGTCGTGTCGTCGACGTTCCCGAAGAGGCCGCCCAGGTCGATGACCTTCCCGCCGTGCGTGTCCACGAGGTCCTTCAGGTCCTTCAGGAACTGCAGGCTCGCATCCGCGCCCGGGTAGTAGTTGGTCTCGAAGGACTTGCCGACGTCGCCGTTCCCGCCCAGCGTGTGGCCGTACTTGTCGGTGAGGTTGAAGAGGTCTCCGTAGATGCTCGCCGCGAGGGTGGCGAGGTGCTTGACGTTCACGCCGCCGCGTTCGAGCGCGTCGATGTCGACGGAGAACGTGCTGTCATCGTCAGCCATCGCTGCCCGCGCCTTCCCTCTTGGTCTCGGCGGTGGCCCGCGCCGTGGTGACCGCGGCGTCGAACATCGCCTCCATGTCGAAGTCACCGTTGACCGGCATGCCGAGCCCGTCGGGGAGCAGGCCCGTGAGCGTGCTCGCCGCCGTACGGGCCGCGTCCTCCTGGGCCTCGCGCACGATGTCGACGATGCGTTTGGTCAGCTCCGCCGGAGCGAGCTTGCGGTAGCGGGTGCCCTCCAGCGTGAGGTCGACGAGCCGGCCGCGGCTGTCGACGGTCGCGGTGATCATCCGGTCCTTCGACATGGCGGACCCGGTGAGGCTCGCCATGTGCTCGGTGGCCTCCTTGATCCGGGCCTGCTCGGCTCGTAGGTCGGCGATCGCGTGTTCCAGATCGAAACCCTGGGGGTTCGACATCCCCTTCTCCTTTCTGTGGACTGCCGGCTGTTCGTGGTCATGCCGTGCCGGGGGCCTGTTCGCCGGCCTCCGCGGCCTCGTGCTCGGCCTGTTCGACCGGACGCGGGCGTCGTGGGGCGTCCGCACGCCGCTGCCTGCGGGTCGGCCCGGTCAGCGGGATCTCCTCGGCGTCGAACTCCTCCTCGTCCGGGCGGCCGACGACTCCGGAGCCGACGGATGCCCGGGTGCCCCAGATCTCCTCGTCCTCCGACAGCCAGGTCTGCCGCTCGCGTTCCTGCGGTTTCTCGCCGCCCGCGCCCTGGCCGCCCATCATCGGCGGGAAGAACGGGACGCCGCCGTCGCCGCCTCCGGCCCCGCCCGAGGACCCGGCCGCGCCGTTCATGCCGGGGCTGCCACCGGTGAACTGCGAGCCCATTCCGCTGAGACCGCCCAGCCCGCCGCCGGCTCCGGATCCGAGCCCGGCCCCGCCGGCGCCGCCGAGGCCGCCGCCCAGCCCGCCGCCCAGCCCGCCGAGGCCGTTAAGGCCGTTTCCGGCTCCGCCGAGGCCGTTGAGGCCGTTTCCGGCTCCGCCGAGGCCGCCGTTGGCTCCGCCCAGTCCGTTGGCCCCGCCGAACCCGCCGAGACCGTCACCGGCCCCACCGGGACCACCGCCGAGGCCGCCCGCTCCGGCACCCGCTCCGGCACCGGCGCCCAGCCCGCCACCCGGGTCGAAGTCCTTTCCGGGGTCGGAGCCGAAGCCGCCCGCCCCGTCTCCGCCCGGAGGCAGGGCGGTGTTCGACTTGCCCGAGCCGGCGGGCAGCTTGGAGCCGTTTCCGCCGCCGCTGCCGTCGGGTGCTGTGATGAGCCCGTCGCCGGGACCGTTCTCGTCGAACGCACCGTCCGCGCCGGGCCCGATGCCGCTCTTGGATCCCGAGCCGTTTCCGTCGCCGCCGGCGCCTCCGCCCGGAGGCACCAGGCCGGGCACGAACGCGCCGTCGGCCGGAGGACCGTCGGCACCGCCATTGCCGCCGCCCGGCAGGTTGAGCCCGCCATCGCCGCCACTGCCGTCGGCGCCCGGCAGGTTGAGGTCGCCGTTTCCGCCGCCGCTGCCGTCCGGGGGCGGGATGTTCCCGCCGCCGCTGCCGTCCGGGGGCGGAATGTTCCCGCCACCGCTGCCGTCCGGCGGCGGAATGTTCCCGCCACCGCTGCCGTCCGGCGGCGGAATGTTCCCGCCACCGCTGCCGTCCGGCGGCGGAATGTTCCCGCCACCGCTGCCGTCCGGCGGCGGAATGTTCCCATCGCCGCTGCCGTCCGGCGGCGGAATGTTCCCATCGCCGCTGCCGTTCGGCGGCCCGTTGCCGTTGTCCGTGGGGATGTGCGGCGGCGTCTCCACCGGTGGCGCCGTGATCTCGATCAGCGCGCTGGTCGCCAGGACGTACTTCGGGGCGAGTGCCGCGATCGCGGGCTGCGCCGTTTCGTCGAGCATCGTCCTGAGCAGAAGCAGCAGGTTGTCGGTGAAATCCTGGTTGATCTTCGCCCATCCGTCGGCGGTGAGCAGATTGCCCTTCGGATACTCCGCCAGGACTCTCCGGATGTAGGCCTTCCCGGCATCCACGTTCGAGTTGAAGCTGTTGAGCACGTAACCGGGCTGGCCCAGCTGGATGCCCACCTGGATCAGGTAGTCCATGATCGAGTCCATGAGCCCGGCGATGCCGTTCGTGACCCAGTCGCGCATGTTCAGCGTGATCGCGGTGTTCCAGCGCCCCGACATCGTCGCGTTGAAGTTGGCGAGCTCGGTGGCGGCGTCGCCGACGACGTCCGCGATCGGCCGCCCGTGCCGCGAGTTGACCTGTTCGTAGGTGTCGG
The DNA here is from genome assembly GCF_030406325.1 of Actinomadura sp. DC4. Lineage (GTDB taxonomy): Bacteria > Actinomycetota > Actinomycetes > Streptosporangiales > Streptosporangiaceae > Actinoallomurus. The sequence continues at coordinate 73,993 of NZ_JAUEQY010000041.1, forward strand.
CCAGCCCGTCACCGTTCGCCTTGAGCCGCCACTGGATCAGGGACGCGGCCTTGCCGCGAAAGCCTGAGTCGTCGGAGTCCAGCCGGTTGCTCCACGACGTCATGCCACCCCCGACGGCCTGGGCCCAGCCGCCGAAGTTCCGGATCGCTCCCTCCAGGTCCTTGAGGGTCTGCTGGTTCATGCTGCCGCGCTTGCCCAGCGCGACGTCCGGCATCATCTCGTCGATCGTGTTGACCGCCGTGGTCCACGCGGCGACCGCCTCGTGGTTGATGTTGGCGCCGTAGAAGTAGACGCCCCAGGCGTGGTAGGGGAGCTCGTCCTTCTCACTGGGGCTGGCGTCGAAGGTGAACCAGTTCGACTTGGCGACCGCATGGAGGTCGACGCCCTCGCCGGTGAGCGCCTTGAGAGCCTGTTCGAACGTCCATTCCGTCCAGTTGTCGGTAGTGGGGATGCTCAGGCCGCCGGATTCATCCGCCATGGCCCTCCCTCCTTCCTGCTCGTGCGGTCAGCCATAATCGATTGCCGGCGTCAGGTCGCCGGGGTGCCCCCGCCCACGTCCGGATACTCCTGCGCGAACTTCGAGGCGTCGTACGTGGTCAGGTCGTTGGTGTTGTCGAAGACGTCCTCGGCGTTCTTGAGCGCCGTGAAGAAGGCCCGTACGTCCGTCTCGTAGCCGGTGAGGCGGGTGTGCACCGAGGTCCCGAACGTGGCCGCCTGCGCGACGAAGTCCTTCGCCACCGGCCAGTCCGACGAACCGGGGTGAAACCGGGAGTTCAGCGTGGTGTCGAGCTTCAGGTCGGCCGACGGGCCCAGGTAGGCCGGAGTCGTGTCGAGGACGTTGTCGACGTCCCGCAGATAAGCGATCAGCTGGTCGTAGTGCGCCTTGTCGAATGACGTGATCTGGCCGTCGTTGTGCCCCATGGTCTCCTCGTTTCGCGAAGGGGGAATGCCCCGGGGCCGGTGGGCCATCGGTTCGGCCTCGTCGGCCCCGGGGCGGGAATCACCAGGTCAGGACATGACCCGGGCGCCGTGGTTGTCGCCGTCCTGAAACGTCTCGGCGACGCTGATGGAGGACTGGGTGTGGGTGTTGAGCTGGCTCTTCATCTCGGTGTAGGACCGGTTCCAGGTGTTCTGCTGGTCCTCCCACAGCGGCGTCGCCTTACCGTTGCTGGCCTGGGCGATGCGGCTGAGGGTCGTGTTGAGGTCGTCCATGATCGCGTCCATGCGTACGACCTGGCTGACCAGGCCCGAGTTCACATCGCTGTAGCCGCCGTGGTTGACGGTGAACTGATCTGCCATCGATTCGCGCTCCTTTGAAAGGTCGGGAGAACGGGCTTCGTTACTTGGCGCCCGCGGTGGTCTCGGTGCTCGTGTTGCGGTTGACCTGCAGAAGCGCCGTGGCCTTCTGGTTGAGGTCGTTGAGGTTGTTCACGCAGGCGTGGAAGTCGGTGTTCCACGTGGCCAGGTGCCCGGACAGGATCTGTCCCGAGTCGGAACGGTTGGCGTCGACGAGCGCGTCAGTGTGCGACTGCACCGTCTGGTTGACGGTGTTCATCTCGTTGACGGCTTCGGAGGTCTTGGTGATGATCTGCTGCAGGTCGGCGTCGCTGAAGTGGTAGGTCGAAGGGTCGAAGTCGGCCATGTGCCTCTCCTCAGGTGAGTGAATGCGTTGGGGAATCGACGAAGGTCGGGCGGCTATCCACCCCCCGAGCCGAGCAGGCGGAGTACGGGTCCGGTGGGGAGTAGTGCCAGCAGGTCGGCCGGTACGGCGACCGCGGCGGAGGCCGAGTAGCCGAGCGCGGTGGCCGCGTCGGCGTTCTCGACGGGGAATTTGGCGCCGTCCTCGGTCACCAGATAGAGCCCCTCGCCCGGCACCCCGGGCGCGGGAAGCGTGCGGGCGATCAGGCCCGCCCTCGGTGCGACCTCGACCTGGTCGGCGATCCGGTTGCCGGATGAGTCGCCGGCCAGAGCCGTGCCCGACGCCACCGCGGGCACCGCGTTCGCGGCGGTGACCGGTACGGCCGGCACCGTCACCAGCGACGTCTCGACCCGGTTCCCGGCCGGCACCGAGCGGACGCACGGCATCCGGCCGGCCGTGACCGCCTCGATGGTCGGCGGCGCGGCCGGCAGTTGCGCCATCCACGCCGGCGTCGGCAGCACCGTGGACGCGGCGAGCGCGCCCGGGCTGAGGTCGCGGGTCCCGACGGTCCCGCCGGGATAGGCCTTCGCGGTCTCCGGGTCGCTCAGCGCGAGCGCCGCCGCGGTCTGCGTCATGGGCTGGAGGCCGCCGGTGGTCAGCAGGTAGAGGCGCTGGTCCCCGCCCGCGCCGCGGACGATGAAGACCTCGCCGACGTTGGCCGCGTGCCCGTCCAGGTCCGGGGCTTTGCCGCCGACGCCGGGGGTCACGGGCGGGGGGAGGTCCGGCCCGGCGGGCAGGGTGTCGATCCACGCGTCGCGTACGCCGATCGCGGCGCCGTCGGAGAAGCCGAGTGCCCGCGTCACCCACGGCGCGGTCACCCGCAGCCGCCGGCCGCCGGTCACGAGGTAGGTGGTCCCGTCCGAGGTGCGGACCAGCACCGCCTGGCGGGGGGACAGCGGAACCTCGTCCGCGCCCGAGCCGATCAGGAGGGACAGCGCGGGCTTGGAGCCGGTCGAGGACGCGCAGGCCAGCCAGGGCCCGTCGCCTCCGCCGGAGTCGGGCAGTGAGTCGGGCGCGCCGTTGATGCCGACCGGCCCGCCGCGCGGCACGTCCCTCAGCGACTTGGTCGGCACCGAGTCGACGGTCAGCTTCGCGCCGAGCAGCAGCCGCGCGGAGGCGTAGTTCAGCACCGGGTGCAGCCGCCCGTCGGCCAGCACGTACCGGGTGCCGGTCCCCTTGTCCAGGATCAGCGTCCCGGGCTTGCGCCATCCGGACGCACCGCCCGGGGAGACGAGGGAGAAGACCGCGAACCCGGCCACCGCCAGCGCCGCGACCAGCGAACCGATGATCAGACCGCTCCACGAGCGGCGCAGCGGTGGTACGGCCATGTCGGGCTCGGCGCGCAGCAGCGCGGAGACGAGCCGGCCGACCATGAACCCGTGCGCGTGTACCTGGTCACGCCGGTTGTGCACGACACACCTCCGATCCGCGCGTCATCTCGCTCAGGTTCATTTCGCTCACGCCCATCCCGCACGCGCCCTCGCGTACAGCCCGACGACCGCGAGCACCAGCGGGACCACGGCGATCGCCGTGGTCGTGTGCATCAGGTCCGCGACCCGTCCCCAGTGCGGCAGCAGCCGCCGTCCCGGCAGGGTCCGCGCGACCGACAGCAGCAGCCCGGCCGTCAGCATCAGGCCGACCACCACCACCGGCCGTACGTTCGCGGGCTGGTCGAGCGTCAGGTCCAGCAGGACCGCCGCCAGCCCGGCCACTCCGGGCGCGAAGACCGCGAGCCGGGCACGTACGCCCAGCAGGTCGCGCCCGTGCAGGAGCAGCAGCAGCGACGCCACGGCCGCCAGGACCCGCGCGGAGATGCCCGGGGTCGTGCCGAGCACGACGAGACAGCCCGTGACGATCACGCCCAGGCCGACGTACAGCGACCCGATGTGCTCGTGCGCACGCGCGGTGCGCTCCAGGACGATGCGGCTGGGCTCGGGGTCGATCCCCTGCTGGAACTCGTCGGGGCTGGTCGGCAGCGGTGGGATGCGCAGGCCGGCGAAGCGCGAGGCGATGACGGGCACCGCCGCGCCGACCACGAGGGCGGCCGCGAGCACGATCGCCGCCGCACCCGCCGTGTGCGCCGTCCCGAGCGTGACCAGGAGGCCGCCCAGGCCCATGAGGATCGCCGCGAACACCGTCGCGGTGAAGCCGGCCAGCACCCCGCCGACGGCGGGCCGGGCCAGCGCGGCCATCGTCGCCGCCCACGCGCCGGCGGCCAGCAGGCCGGGCGCGCTCACCAGGTCACCCGGGGTCAGTGACCGCGCCTCGCCGGCCGGCAGCGCCAGCCCGGCGACGACCGTGAACCCGATCGAGCCGGCGGCCAGCAGGATCCCGGCCGCCCGGTCGCCGAGCGCGCGGGAGGCGGCCGCCGCCCCGAGAAGCAGGAAGACGCTCGCCGTCCCGGCCACGAGCGTCGCCATCGTGCCGGTGCCGCTCATCGGCGCGACCGCCACGCCCAGCGCGAGCGCCGCGCCGACCAGGGACAGGACGAACCGCCGCGTCGTCTCGGGCCGCCAGCGGTCCGCGCGCTCGGAGGTGCCGGTGGCCACGCCGTCGACCAGGTCGTCGAAGTCGACCGGCGGCAGATGGTCGGCACGCGGGCGCAGGTGCAGGACGTCGCCGTCGTACAGGCCGAGCGCGGCCGTGCCCAGGTCCTCGTCCAGCGGCGGCTCGCCGAGCCGCTGCAGCACCCACCCGTCGTGCCCGAAGCCGGCCGCGGCCAGCTCAGGACCCAGATGATCCAGGAAGGTCGGCAGCAGGTCGGCCACCGGCACATGGGCCGGCACCGCCAGCTCGATCCGGGAGGCCGGCCCGCAAATCGTCAGCCGGCACATCTCGCCGGAACCCAGTGTCTGCGGAGTCGCCATGCCAAGAACACGGCTCTCGGTTCGCCGGGAGTTCACTCACCGGAAACACGGCTGCTCCGGAACCGTACGGGCACCGGGAGCCGTGCCTTAGGGAAAGGGGACCCACCGAGACGCCCCTGGGAAGGACCTCTGGTCGTGAGTACGACGCTGTTCCGGCGGCCGCCACGGCAGTCACCGCCTGAGATGCCCAGTGGAGAGTTGTCCCTGCAGGAGCCTCCGGTCCTGCCGGAGGCGCCGACGGGCAACATGGGCATGTTGTTGAT
>NZ_JAUEQY010000042.1 GCF_030406325.1 Actinomadura sp. DC4
CAGCCCCCGAGATACTGCCGTTCTCCCGATCCAGTGCCTCGAAGAACCTCGCCTTCAGGACCCCAAAATCCATGATCCCCGCAACTCCCTGAAGATCAGGGTGTTGCGGGGATCGTTAGAACCCGCCGATCTGACGGGGCCTTCCACGCTCGTGGACCGATGCGCGGGTCGCCTCACGGCGAAACGCACAACACGGCTCCAGCCGAACGGTATTCCGTGAAGGCAATGGGTAGGCCCGGGGGACTCCGGACGCACCGGCCACGATCAGTGTAACAAGAGGGGCTCGGGAGTTGTTCCCGGTTCTCCGGGGATCTCAGAGGACCTGCCGTACCTCCATCGCGAACCACTTGGCGTCCGGCCAGCTCGCGGCGATCTCGGTGGCCCGTTCCAGGCTCGCGCAGTCGACGATGAGATATCCGGCGAACTGCTCCTTGGCCTCGATGAAGGGCCCGTCCGTGATCGCCGGCACGCCGTCGCGGACCCGTACGGTCCGGGTGGCCTCCGGGCCTTGGAGCGCGCGGGTGTCGACCATCTCACCGGACTCGGTCAGCTCTTTCATGATCCGGTCGACGTCGCCGAACAGCTCCGTACGCTCGGCCTCGGACAGTTCGTCCACGAACCCGGGACGGTTGTAGATCAGCACCATGTACTTCATCGTGGCTCCTCGTTCGCTCCGGCGGCGGCCCGCCTGTCATCGTTCAGTCGGAGCGGCGGACGGGTCCTCGACATCCTCTGGCCGGCGTTCCGTGCGCCCTAACGTACGGGCCGCGCCGCCCGGGGCCGCGCACGGTCGCCGGCGAGGATCCGCGCGATGTCGAGCGCAGCCCTGCTGCAACCGGGAGCGCCTGCGGGCGTGAGCGTGTGGCGGGGCTCCTCGCCCTCGTCGCCGAACTCGTCGATCTGTTCGGTGTCGTCGTTCTGGCAGCGCACGATCGTATGGAGCCGGGGATGGTGGTGCCCGGCCTTCACGTGCCTCTGCGCGACCGGCTTTGGCGCGACCGGCCTGGGCACCGGGGCGGCGACGGCCGCCCCGGCCGAGCCGGCGACGACCGCCGCGCTGAACCCCACGACCGTCACCAGCCGCGAGATGCCCGTTGTGTCACGCCTGCTCCGCATCGGTCCGCCCCCATTTCCAGGTGTTCCGTCCTGGAACCTGTAACCGGACCCGCCTAGCGCCGAGCCTGCCCCCCGCTAGATCTTCCTTTCCCGGCCGCGCTTCAGAGCGCCTCCGCGCGGATGGCCCCCTCGCGCAGAGCGCGCGATCTCGGCGACGTCGCCGTTGTAGCCGGACTGACGGCGCAGCTCCTTGCGCACGGCGTCGACCTCGACCTCGGACAGAAGGATCGCCGAGAGCGACGTGGGCGCCGTCGCGGCCTTGGCCTTCCACAGGTCGTCCAGCAGCCGCCGCTTCAGGGCCTCCTTGCTGAGATGGAAGAGCCGAGCGGCCTTCTGCCCGAGCGAGTCCTCGCTCAGGAGGTCGGCCTCCATGGCCAGGACCCGCGTCAGCGCCTCCACCCCCGCCTTGCCCGCCAGGTAGACGCCCAGGCCGGGCGTGCCGGTGAGCAGCGCGGTCGAGGACACGTTCACGATGCCTCCTCCCCCGCGCAGCCGCCGCGCGGCCTGCTGCATCCCGTACAGCGAGCCCAGCAGGTTGACCCCGATCAGTTCGGCGATCAAGGCGTCGCCCGAGTCCGCGACCGGCGCGACGCGGCTCGTTCCGGCGTTGTTGACGAGGGCGTCGACCGGGCCGAAGGCCTCCTCCGTACGGTCGAAGAGCGCGGCCACCTCCGTACGGCGGGACACGTCGGCCCGTACGGCGACCGCGCGGCCGCCCGCCGCCGAGATCTCGGTGACGACCTTCTCGGCCCGCTCGCGTCCGGAGCGGTAGCCGACCGCCACGTTCACACCGTCGTCTGCGAGGCGCCGCGCGACGGCACACCCGATTCCCGAGGATCCGCCGGTCACAATGGCTGTGGTTGTCATGACAACCACACTAGTCACGGAGAGGTTGTCGTGACAACTAAGATCTCCCCGTGGAACCGCTCAGCGCCGAAGAGCTCCGGGTCTGGGATGCCTGTAAGACCCTGGGCGACGCCGTGACCAGCCGGATCGGAACCGACCTGGCCGCCGCCGGGATCTCCGGATCGGAGTACGGCGTCCTGTCCCGCCTGAACGAGCTCGGCGACGGCCGGCTCGGACAGCAGGCGCTGGCCGACGAGATGCGCTGGGCCAAGAGCCGCATGTCCCACCAGCTCACCCGGATGGCCGCCCGCGGTCTGATCCGCCGCGACCAGGGCCCGACCGGCGTCCTGGTGGTGCTCACCCCTGCCGGCCGCGACCTGCTCACTCGCGCCCGCCCCGTCCACGCCGCCGCGGTACGCGAGCACGTGATCGACCGGCTGCCGGAACTCGAACGCACAATGCTCGTGCGAATCGCCGCGCGCCTCGCCGAGCCGTCTGCTTAACGACGCGCGGCTTTCCCATCAGGGAAAACAAGAAAACTGCGAGCGGCCGCCGGCATTCGGCTTTTCCTCAGATGATTACCCTCGCTAAGGTCACCACCGTGAAAATCCGTGGAACAGGTACTCGCGCTTTGGTCGGCATGGCCACCGTAAGCGTTCTCATGGGTACTCTCATCGCGCCGGCCCACGCGGCCGGGCACCCCAAGGGCTCTGCGATCGACGTCGCGCACGAGCTTCAGCAGACCATGGACCAACTGCACTTCGAGCAGGTCCTCGACCTCGCCCCACCGACGACGGCGCAGGCCCGCGCCATGGCGGCCCAGTCGGTGGACAAGGACGCGACGACGCCGGAGCAGCGCGCGAACCGGTTCGCCGCCCTCGCCGCGCCCCAGCCGATCGTCCAGCAGCCGCAGATCGACACGACGGTCATCGAACTCGACGCGCACGGCCGAGCCGTTTCGTCGGGCACCGTTTTGATGAGCCCGCAGTATCCGCACGGAGTCGTCGTCCCGGTGGATGGCAATTATCACACTGACGCCGTTCGCTGGCGGCAATGGGACGACGCGGGCTGGTACACCAATCACGCTCAGGGCACGATTGACATCGTTCCGGGCCGCGAGAACGCGCCGCTCGACTTCATGGAGCCCTACCCCGCGTCGGTGCTGAAGCTGATGGTCAACTTCGGCGTCCTCCGCCTCGTCGACCAGGGCGTGATCAGCCTGGACGACACGTACGACTACGCGCCGACCACGCTCAGCTCGCTCTGCGGCGGCGCCTCCAGCGACACGGTCCGCAACTACATCGACGCCTCGATCACCTGGTCCTCGAACGCCGCCTCCTGCGCGCTCGTCAAGCTGCTCTGGGACCACAACGCGGTCGACGGCCTCAACCAGACGTTCCAGGACCTCGGCCTGGAGACGATGCAGCTCAAGGAGACCAACCCGGTCAACGGCGGGCACTGGTCCAACCCGGTCACGATGACCTCGCTCGACACGGCCAAGCTGCTGATGCTGATCAACGGCGGCTCCGGCCGGCTGTGGACCGCGCCGAACGGCACGGCGGTGACCAGCGCGGTGCTGAGCCCGTCCTCCCGCCAGCTCTTCAAGAGCGAGCTCGGCCAGCAGGGCTTCAACGACGTGCTGTCCACCACGAGCTGGTGCGGCGCCGACTATCCGGCTCCCGGAATTCCGCAGGTCACCGCCTCGCGGTGGATCGCCGCCGATGGCACCACGACCGTCGACGGCGACGCGTACGGCCGTGACGTGCGTCCGTGCAACCAGAGCGCCCAGGTGACGTTCGCCCACAAGACCGGCCTCGTGGGCAACTCGGGCTCGGACGCCGGAATCGTACGGTCACTGCCCGGTCAGCGCGGCCGCAGCTACATCATCGCGATGTTCTCCAACCTCGGCGACCAGTACCAGGACCCGAACCGTCCGCCGACGGCCCCCGGCGCCCACCCGGTCGCCTACACCGAGAAGTTCGCCCAGATGGGTCTGATCCTGGACCAGTACGAGGCGGCGCACCACCACTGACAAGGAAGAAACGCGCGGTCCGGCCGGGTGGGGCCGGGCCGCGCGTTTCGGCTTTCAGGTGCCGCTGGCCCACAGAGTGGTGTCGCCCTGACGGATCGTCAGGTTGCCGTCGGACTGCAGGACCAGGACGGCCCCGTCGTGACCGTCGGTGCGCGAGCTCCAGAGCGTCGCGTCGTCACTGGAGTAGAGCACGAAGTTGCCGTCCGCCTGGAAGACCGCGTGGGTGCCCTGGGCGTGCGTCCCGCTCGACCAGACCGCCTTGCCGTCCTGGTCGCTGAGCACCAGGTCGCCGTCGCTCCGCAGGGACAGCCGGATCCGGTTGGTCCCCACGCTCTCGCCGGGATTCAGGACGTACGTTCCGTTGATGATCCGCGTCTGCGCCGGCGCGCGGCTCGCCTGCTCGCTCGCCTGCTCACTCGGCGACTTGCTGGGCGCCGAGTTCGGTGCCGCGAGCGTTTTCTCCACGGCGTTCGTCCGTACGGCCGCGTGATGTTCGGTTGCGTCGGTGTCCTTCTTCGGACTCACGACGAGCTTGCTGATCTCCGGCGCCCTCTCGGGAGCGGACTCCGGCCTCGTGCGGGCCGCGGGCCGGTGGGCGAGCGGCTTGGCCTTGTCCTCGTGCTCCGGCCGGGTGGCCGGCTTCTCGGCACCGCCCGGTTCCGCGGCGTCCTTGGAGGGCGAGAGCTTCACCCGAGGCGGACGGGCCGGCGCCTGCGGCGGGGAGTGCCGCGGCTGCCAGCTCGGTACGGGAGCCGGCACCGGCACGACCGGGTTCTTCCGGGTCTGCCGCCCGGCCTGCTTCTTGGCCTCCGTCTGCGGCCGCTGCGCGGCCGGTGATGACGAGGAGTCGCCGAGGATCTGTACGTGCGGGGACACCACGGCGAACGGCGCCGCCGCGAGTGCCACGACGCCGGTGGCGGTGGCGAGCGCGACGCCCGTACGACGGCGCCTGCGGTTCGTCACGGGGGATGTTCCGGACTCCTCCGCCTTCCGGCTCGCCTCGGCACGTACGCGAGGTCGGTGCCGTACGGGCGGCTCCGCCTCCTCGCCGGGTACGGCGTCCGGGGGGCCGCTCAGGACGGTGACCGGTGAGGCGTCGAGGGCCAAACGCGGAGTGTCCGGTTCAGCGGCCGGTGGGGCGGCCTCGGCACTCCCGGCCTCGACCTGCCCCTGCGGCGAACCGTCACCGGCCGCCGATACGTTGTTCATGCCCTCGCTCCTCCCGCCGCCGTCATTCCAGACGGCGCCCGCCTGCCCGTGGAAAAGTGCTGTACCGGTATCACGGCCCGCGAGGCCCGCCAGGATCAGTGCGAGACGAAACCGCTGGTCAGCGCGTTCGCCAGGTGCGTGGCCGGGGTACGGCCGCTCTGTCGCGGCGTTTCCCGCCGCCCCGGCCGTACGAAGAGGGTGAGGCCGATGGCCGCCACAACCACGCCGCGCTCCGTGTGGTCGGGGGTGCTGATCGGGATCGGCGTCGCGGCGTTCGTCGACGAGACGGTCTTCCATCAGCTCCTGCACTGGCACCACTTCTATGACCGCTCGACGCCGGCGGTCGGCCTGGTCTCCGATGGCCTGTTCCACGCGTTCGGCTGGTTCGCCGTGGTCATCGGCCTGGTGATGGTCGCCGACCTGGTGCGCCGTACGAGCCTGTCCAAGCGCGGGCTGACCGGTGGGATCCTGCTGGGCGCGGGCGGGTTCCAGCTCTACGACGGGACGATCCAGCACAAGATTCTGCGTCTGCACCAGATCAGGTACCACGTCGCCATCGCGCCGTATGACTGGGCGTGGAACATCGTCGCGCTGCTCATCCTGGCCGTGGCCGTCCTGCTGTTGCGGGGAGTCTTCCGGCGGCGGGCGCGGTGACGGCGCTCGCTCCTCTGTTGGCCGCGCTCTACCTGGCGGCGGTCGTACGGCTGCGGCGGCGCGGCGACGCCTGGCCGGGGTGGCGTCCGGCGTCCTTCGTGCTGGGGTGCGCGGCGGCCGTGGTCCCGGCGCCGGGCGGAACGTTCACAGCGCACATGGTCCAGCACGTGGCCCTGGGGATGATCGCACCGCTGCTGCTCGTGACCGCCCGGCCGGTGACGCTGCTCCTGCGCGCCCTGCCCGCCGGGGGTGCCCGCCGTACGTTCGTGACGATGACCCGGTGTGCCGCGGTCCTGGTGTTCCCGCCGGTCGCAGCGGTACTGGACGTCGGCGGCCTGTGGGTGCTCTACCGTACGGACCTGTTCGCCGCAGCCCACCATTCGTGGCTGATGAGCCTGCACGTGTTCACCGCGGGAGTGCTGTTCAGCTCCGCGGTGTGCGGGTTGGATCCCCTGCGGCACCGCGCGTCGTTCACGCTGCGGGCCACGACACTGATCGCCGCGGGCGCCGCGCACGCCGTACTGGCCAAGTCGCTGTGGGCCACCCCGCCGCCGGGCACCGCCTTCTCCCCCGCCGACCTGCACACCGGCGCCGAGGTGATGTACTACGGCGGCGATCTCGCGGAGATCGGCCTGGCGGTAGTGATCGCGACCGGGTGGTACGCCGCGAGCGGCCGCCGGCTCCGCCGCTCCGCCGCTCCGGCCTGAGCCCGGTGGAGCCGCACCCGGGAGTCGAACCCGGTTCCCCTGTTTGGAAGACAGGTGCCTCACCTGGTAGGCCTGTGCGACGTGTTCCCTTCTGGCTGGGAAGAACCGTCGGAACGGCAGGATTCGAACCTGCGATCTCCGCCTCCCGAAGGCGGCGCCGTAACCAAGCTGGGCCACGTTCCGTTTCTTTTGGGGGCCGGTGCCGAGGCAACCCCCGTTGTGCCTCGGTACCGACCTCCAGTGGACCAACCGGGATTCGAACCCAGGAACTCCTCGGTGCGAACGAGGCGTGATTCCGTTGTCACCATCGGCCCAAGTGAAATGAAAAAACCGCCGGGAATTGGTCCCCGGCGGCCTCTGTCTAGGATGGGTTTCTATCCAGAGGTCTCCGCGGACACGCCGGTCCCGTCAACGGGACACGGACCGCCGTACGCCTTGCTGACCAGTGTCTTTGCCACGGTGCGGTCCCCTCCCCCTGTCGCTGTCCGGTATCCAGAATAGAAACTTGCTCTGGAGAATCAACTCATTTATCTCCCCTTAGACGTGACACCGCAGCGCCACGTTCCTTGTTTGTGGAGTCAGATGAGACAATGCCCTGCGCCGAGCGGGCGACGGTGAGGCCCCAGGCGACCAGTGGCGCCTGGAGGGGTAGCCGGGCGTACGCGGCCACGCGGTACGGGAGCGGGCGGCGGCGCCAGTCGTAGGCCATCTTCACGTTGGCCGGGAACACGCCCACGAACAGGCCCGCGGCGGCCAGCGCACCGGCCCGTCGCGTACGGGGCAGCGCGATCGCCGTCGCGCAGGCGAGTTCGAGGACGCCGCTCGCGTACGTCCAGGTCCGTGGCCGGCCCGGCAGCCAGGACGGGATGATCGTGTCGTATGGGCGGGGGCGGGCGAAATGGGTCACACCGGCTCCGGCGAGAAACGCCGCGAGACCGAACGCCGAACGAGGGGACTTCATAGCCGCCCACCGTAATAGTCGCGTACGTGACACGGCCGTCCAGGATGCCGCTGCGATCCTGGACGGCCGTGACGGACGGGAATCAGCTCGGCAGCGTCCACTGCTGGGCGGCGCTCCCGTTGCAGGTGTAGATCTGCAACTGGGTGCCGTCCGTGGTGCTGCTGTTCGGATCGTCCAGGCACTTCCCGGACTGGGGGTTGGTCAGCGACTTGGCGGAGGCGCTGTAGGTCCACTGCTGCGCGCCGGTGCTGTTGCAGTCGTACAGCTGCACCTTCGTGCCGTCCGCCGTACCGCTGTTGGGCACGTCCAGGCACTTGCCGAACGCCGTCAGCGTCCCGTTGCCGGGTACCGTCCACTTCTGCGCGTTGGTGGAGTTACAGGTGTAGATCTGCACGGCCGTGCCGTTGGCCGTGCCGCTGTTCTTCACGTCCACGCACTTCCCGGCGATCCCGGAGGTGATCGGCCCGGAATGCGAGGTCGACCCGGATCCGGCGTACGACGGCGGTGCCGAGGACGCCGCGGTCGCCCAGGAGGTGTTGGCGGCGGTGCCCAGCGTGAAGTTGAGCGTCCCGCCGTTGCTCACCGCGGAGGGCGGCAGGTAGGCGTTGTTCCAGTTCGCGCCGTTCCAGGTCGCGCTCTGCACGTACGGCGCGTTGGTCGCGGCCTGCGGGGCGTTGATCGACAGCGTGTTCCCGGTGCTGAGCGTGATCGCGACCTGGGTGAACTGCGGGCTGCCCAGGGCCAGGTCGGCCGTGCCGGGCGTCTCGGGGAAGATCCCCATCGCCGACCAGACGTACCAGGCGCTCATCGTGCCGAGGTCGTCGTTGCCGACGCCCCAGCCCGTCGGGGAGTCCGGCCACAGCTGGTTCTGCACGTTGCGGATGACCGACTGCGTCTTCCACGGCTGGCCGACATAGTCGTACTCCCAGGGCAGTTCGACGCTCGGCTCGTTGCCGAGGTCGGCGTGGTCGCCGCCGCTTCCGTTGTAGGCCGCGAGCACGTGGTCGAGGTAGGACACCATGCTCGCGTTGCCGCCCTTGGCGTCGGCGAGGCCGCGCACGTTGAACGGCACCATGCCGGTGTACTGCCACGACGTGCCCTCGACCATGTTGTCGCCGCTCGTCGGGCTGAACCCTCCGGTCCACCCGCCGCTGGCCGTACGAGGCTGCATGTAACCGCTGGATGAGTTGAGCAGGTTCTTCCAGTCCTGGGCGCGGTTGACGAACTTCTGCTGGTTCGCCGTGTCGCCGAGCGCGCCCGCGAAGGCGCCCAGAGCGAAGTCGGCCGTGTTGTACTCCAGCGTCGTCGACACCGAGCCGTAGAAGTTGCAGCAGCCGTACGACCCGTCGCTCGGCAGGTAGCCGATGCTGTCGAGGTAGTTCAGGCCGGGGCGGTCGTTGTTGGCGACCGTCGCCTCGTGGATCATCGCGTTCTTGGCCGCGGCGGTGTCGAAGCCCTTGCCGCCGAACGCGTAGATGTCGGCGATGATCGGATCGGCCGGGTCGCCGACCATGACGTACGACTCGCCGTTCGCCTGTGCCCACTTGGGGAGCAGGCCGCTGTGCGTGTAGTCGTTGACCATCGACTGCGCGACGTCACTGGCCTGCGACGGCGCGATCATTCCGATCAGTTGTGCCTGGCTGCGATAGATGTCCCAACCCGAGTAGTTCGCGTACTGCGCGTGGCCCGAGGCGGCCGTGTGCACGGCGTTGTCGAAGCCCATGTACTGCCCGTTGGTGTCGCTGAACACATTCGGGTGCAGCAGCGCGTGGTAGAGCGCGGTGTAGAAGACGTGCTGCTGCGCGGTGGTGCCGCCGGAGGTCTGGATCTTCCCGAGAAGGCCGTTCCAGGCGTTGTGTGCGGCGGTGCGCTTGCCGTCGAAGTCGAAGTTCGGGACCTCGGCGTCACGGTTGGCCTTGGCGTTCGCGTCGGAGGTGAAGGAGATCCCGACACGGGCGTTCACCACGTGGTTCGTCGTCGTGTTGAAGGTCAGGTACGCGCCGTTCGGGTCGGCGAGCGGAGCGGCCTGGGCCTTCTGGGCACCGTGCAGGGTCGGCTTGCCGACCGCCTCGGCGGCGCTCTTGGAGGCCGCCTTGCGGGTGGTGGTCTCCGTGGACTTCGCCGAAGCCGTCTTGGCGCCGGCGGTGACGTTCGAGGCCAGCCAGGTGCCGGTCGTGAACGGCTGGTCGAAGGAGACGGAGAAGTGCAGCGTGTAGGTGTTGCTCGCGCCGCAGAAGTGGCCGCTCGTCACCGAGCCGACGACCTCGGTGTTGCTGACCGCCTGCCAGGAGTTGGCGTAGTCGCCGTTCTGGCTGCCGGTGAGCTTGAACAGCAGGTTCGCCTGAGTCGTGGCCGGAAACGTGAAACGCCCGATCCCGCCGCGCGTGGTGGTGGTCAGCTCGGTCTTCACGCCGTTCCCGAGCGTCACGCCGTAGTAGCCGGGCGAGGCGGACTCGTTGGTGTGCGTGTACGAGGAGCTGGCCGAGCTCGGACTGCTGATCGCGCCGGTGGTCGGCATGATCGGCACGTCGCCGTACGCCCCGCAGCCGGGGCCGGCGATGTGCGTGAGGCTGAATCCGGTGATCGTGGGGCTCGTGTAGGTGTAGCCGCCGCCCTGCGCGCGGGAGGCGGTGTCGGGGCTCCACTGGGTCATGCCGAACGGCACGTCGGCACCGGGGAAGTCGTTCGCCCCGTTCGTGGTGCCGAGGAGCGGGTTGACGAGGGAGGCGGGGTCGGCGACCGCGGCGTGCGACGCCTGGATGGGGACGATCATGGCGGCGAGCAGCGTGCCGGCGGACACGAGCAGGCGGAGGGGACGGGGCAATGCCATGCGATGCGCCCTTTCGCGGAGGGGAGACAGGGCTCATGACAACGTTGTCAGGTAACTCGTACGTCGCCGGAAGGGCGCCGTCAAGGGATCTGTCAGTACCCGGCCACGTGACCGTTTGATGCTGGTTCGGGGGCGCGTAGGCTGACTCGTGAGCCGACGGGACGGAGCACGCGATGGGCATGATGATGGCCGTCAGCTTCACGCGCTACGGGCGCCTCTACTACCTCGACCCTGGCCAGCACACCCCCAAGGTCGGCGACAAAGTACTCGTGCCCACCGATTCCGGGCCCGAGGTGGCCGAGTGCATCTGGGCCCCGCAGTACGTCTCCGAGGACGTCGAGGGCCTGCCCCTGTGCGCGGGCATCGCCGGCGACGAACACCTGGCCCGCGACGAGGCCAACCGCCGCCGACGTGCCGAATCCCGCTCCATCGCCAAGAAACTGATCCGCAAGCACGAGCTGCCGATGAAGGTCATCGGCGTCGACTACCTCGACGCCGACAACGTCTTCCGCGTCTACTTCTCCGCGCCGCACCGCGTCGACTTCCGGGCGCTGGTCCGCGACCTGGCCAGGTCGATGAAGGCCCGGGTCGAGCTGCGCCAGGTCGGCCCGCGCGACGAGGCGAGGCTGCAGGGCGGCATCGGCCCCTGCGGGCGCGACCTGTGCTGCGCGACGTTTCTCAAGGACTTCGAGCCGGTGTCCGTACGCATGGCCAAGGAGCAGGACCTGCCGGTCAACCCGCTGCGCATCGCCGGGGCCTGCGGGCGGCTCATGTGCTGCCTGAAGTACGAGCACCCGCTGTACGTCGAGGCGCACGACCGCATGCCCAAGCTGGGCGAACGCGTCGGTACCCCGGCCGGCAACGGGCAGGTCGTCGGCCGGAACGTCCCCTCGGACACGATCAACGTACGCCTGGACGGCGGCCGAAAGTGCGCCTGCCCGGTCGCGTCGGTCTGCTCGCCCCGCCGCCAGCACGACGAACACTACGCCGACAATCAGGATGACTCGCCGAACGCTGGGTAACGACGTGTTCGCAGGCAGCGAGCGTAGGCTTCCTGCGAATACATCGGCGACAAGAACGGTAACGGCGTGAAAAAGTTCCGTACGGTGACCGGGCTGGCCGTGGCCGCCTTCGTCGCAGCGGCCTGCACGGGCACCCCGAACTCCAAGGCGGCGCCATCGCCGACGGCCCAGGGGATCGCGCGCTACTACGCGCAGCGCGTCTCCTGGAAGGACTGCGGTGGCGGCTTCCAGTGCGGAACGCTCCACATGCCCCTCGACTACGCCCGCCCGGACGGCCCGCGCATCACGATGTCGGTGATCCGCCTGCCCGCCGAGGGCCAGCGCAAGGGCTCCCTGCTGATCAACCCGGGCGGCCCTGGGGGTTCGGGCGTCCAGTTCGTCCGCGACGCGGCCCGGCAGTACGGCGCCGACCTGCGCAAGAGCTTCGATCTCGTCGGCTTCGACCCGCGCGGCGTCAACCAGACCAAACCGGCCGTACGCTGCCTCACGAGCAAGGAGCTCGACCGGTTCTTCGCCACCGACACCTCACCTGACGATCCGGCCGAGGTCAACGACCTGGTCAAGGTCAGCAAGGGCTGGGCGGACGACTGCAGGACCCGCATCCCCTCGATCCTCCCGTACGTCGGCACGATCAGCGCCGCCAAGGACATGGACATCCTCCGCGCCGCCGTCGGCGATCCGGGCATGACCTACTACGGCGCGTCGTACGGCACCTACCTCGGCGCCTACTACGCCGACCTGTTCCCCCGCCGCGTACGCGCGATGGTCCTGGACGGCGCGGTCGACCCGAAGCTGTCCGGCGACGCGATCAACATCGAACAGGCCAAGGGCTTCGACACGGCCGTCCACAGCTTCGCCGCGGACTGCGTGAAGGCCGCCGACTGCCCACTGGGCAACGGCACGACGCACTCGGCGCTCGTACGGCTCCAGAAGCTGTTCGCCCAGACGGACAAGAAGCCGCTGAAGAACAACCTGGGCGACGGCCGCGTGGTCGACGAGTCCCTGGTGGAGCTGGGGGTGGCGTCGGCGTTGTACAACAAGCAGACGTGGCAGATCCTGCGCCTGGCCCTGAAGAGCGCCATCGCCCAGGGCGACGGCACGACCCTGCTGCGCTTGGGCGACCTGCTGGTCGAACGCAACAAAGACGGCTCGTACTCCAACCAGAGCGAGGCCAACATGGCCATCAACTGCGTGGACAAGCCGTACGCCCGCACCCTCGGCCCGTGGAAGGAAGAGGCGGCGAAGGCGAAGAAGGCCGCCCCGATCTTCGGCCAGTTCGTGGTGTGGGGCACCCTGCCGTGCGCGTACTGGCCGGCCCCGAGCCACGAACAACCCCGCGCCTTGCACGCCGACGGCGCAAAGCCGATCGTGGTCGTCGGCACCACCCGCGACCCGGCGACCCCGTACAAATGGGCCCAGAGCCTGGCATCGGAGCTTCACTCGGGCGTACTGCTGAGCCTGGACGGAGACGGTCACACGGCCTATCTCCAGGGCAACCCGTGCATCACGGGCGCCGTGGACCGCTACCTGCTGACGGGCGCGGCCCCGAAGAAGAACAGCCTGTGCCACTGACGGCCTGATGCACGAGGAGTGCGGAGAACCCGGTAGACTCAACGGGCGTCGCACCGCGGTGCGGCAGGCCGCCTTAGCTCAGTCGGCAGAGCGATTCACTCGTAATGAATAGGTCATCGGTTCGATTCCGATAGGCGGCTCCTACGTCGAAGGCCCCCTCCGATACATCGGAGGGGGCCTTCGACAGCTACAACCCGAGTCGACTTGATCATGTCGACAGCGGCCGCTCCGTGAGCGGGCCATGAAGGTCGAGCCCCTCACGAGGTCGAGGCTTTCGACGACAACGTAGACGAACGTTTGCTAGGAGAGCGCAGACCGACCCCTCCTCGACACTCCGCCCCACCTTTACATCGGGCCCACTGGAAATCACAGTGTCATCTCAAGGTAAGGATGTGCCATGAAATCCATGGAAACAACCGAGATCTCCTCCGAGCTCTTACTCTCCATCGAAGAGATCGCAAAGGCTCAAGAGCGGGTTACTCTTCTAGCATCATCAAGTGGAACCAGCTGACTTTGAGACGCCAGGATGTAACCGACGAGTCTCTAACGCTGGACTCTCTAGTAGATCCAATGTCCGGCGACCGGTTCCTCCGCGAATTCTACGGACAGAGGTATGTACATTTACCGGGGAATGAAGCCCGGTTCGCCGACCTCTTCCCGTGGCCTTCCATCAACTCGATCCTCAGATCGCACCGTCTTGAACATCCCAGATTACGAATGATACTTAACGGTACGGTGGTTCCGTTCGAGGATTACATCGAGTTATTTCAGAATCGACGCAAGACCACCATACCTAAGCTCCGGATGGCTTCCTTCAACTCCTTCCTCAGAAAAGGCGCCACACTCGTCCTCGACGATGTCCATGAGCTCCACCCGCCGATCTCTGACCTGGCCTACTCACTTGAGCGGGTCCTACGCGAGGAGGTCGCTGTCAACGCCTACGTCGGGCGAGGCGTGGCACGTGGCTTCGATGTGCACTGGGATCCACACGAGGTGTTCGCCGTCCAGGTGAGCGGTAGCAAGAAATGGCACGTCTATCCGACGTCCCGGCGCTGGCCGCTCTACAAGGACGTCGACCCGAACACGGAACCCCCTGATGTAGAGCCCACTGTGGTGAACCTGACCGCGGGAGACGTGCTCTATCTTCCACGCGGCTGGTGGCACGGCACGGTGCCGACAGGCGAGCCCAGCCTGCACCTCACATTCGGCGTTACCCCTGCGACCGGCATCGACCTCTTGGCCTGGCTCGTGGACGAGATGCGTCACCGCGAAGAGTTCCGCGAAGATCTGCCTCGTTTCCGCCCCGTAGAACTCGAGTCGCACGTCGCCAAGCTCCTAAGAGTCTTCGCGGACCAAACAGGCCGATCCACGGTTGAACGCTTCTTCACGCATCGCGACACGTTCGCGCTGGCGCGGGTACCCAGCGCGATGCCGGGGATCTACAACTCTCAGGCTCTGCCTGACGGCGAAGACTTTGACATTGACTTCTGCTACCCGCGGGCGGTCCTGCGCGTCGGTGCCGACGCGGTCGAGCTCTTCGCCGACGGGCGCCGATGGACCTTCGCACTCACCGCCGCGCCTCTGCTCGAGCAACTGACGGGGCATAGCCGGATCAGCATGAGGGAACTCATCACGCGGCATGCCGATCGGCTGCCGGCCAAGACCATTCGCGGGCTGGTGAGCCTGCTCACGGTAGAGGGACTGGTCACGATTCAGGTTCGACCGTGACGGCGGGCCACCGTATCGTTCTCGGATTACACCGCTCCGCACATCGGCGAGAGATCTTCGAGACCGCGCTGCGGCTTGGCATCAGAGATCTCGACACCAGCTACAGCTACTTCGACTTCGCGTCCCACGTGACCCTCGCCAAGACCATTCCCGACCTGCTCGGTGAGTTCTTCATCAGTACCAAGATCGGGTATTTCCCCGGCAGCGGTGAGCTTGAGCACTCGCTCGATCCGAAGAGGCTTTTTCGGGCGGCGGAGCGTACCGCAACCGACCTGGCCCGGCCACCTGCGCTGCTCATGCTGCACAACCCCGAGCGCGGGATCATATTGGGCGACTCGCGAGAGCACTACCGGGAGTCACTTTCTCTCGCGATCGACGCCATGGCGCGGGCCTCACGATCGGGGCTCTGCGGGGCGTGGGGGATCTCGACATGGCTGCACAGATCCTTTCTCGCGGCACTGGAGAGCACACCCATCGAACAGAAGCCGTCGGTGCTCATGGTTCGGTGTGGTCTAAAGGTCTCTGCCGCAGACCTCGACGCCGCTGACGACTTGTTCGCCTGTCTCGACCTTCCCCCTGAGGGACGCTGGGGTATGTCGCCCTTTGGGGGAGCCCCGCGCCATACCTTCTGGAAGTCAGTGATTTACAAGCCGCTATTGGCGCCCGACGAGGAGGTAACTGTCCACCAAGCGGCGTTCCGTCTCTCTTTCGAACTTCCACGAGTAGACAGGGTGGCCGTCGGTTGTGACTCTCCAGAACATCTCGCCGAGCTCATCCAAACTCGCACGCTGACCGTCCCGGAGGAAGCGATCCACGCGTACCGGAGCGTGCTCCGCGAACTACAAAACTGATCAAGGTCCCGGAGCCGGTGCGTTCACCTGACCGGACCTGATGTTCAGCACATAGTGATATCCGATCTTCGCGTTATCGGTCTCCCAGATGACGACATCGCCCGCTTGTCTGAACCTACGGCTCTGCTCAGTGCTGTCTCTCAGATCTATGACCTCCATCGCGGAAGTCGCGATGACGGTGTTGCTCCCAATGGTCGGGACGCGATGCACCCTCCTGCCCTCCGAGGTCACGGTCACCTTGAGGGAGTCGGTGGAGTACGGGACGTCGACGTAGACCTGGTCCACAGGGTTGGAGAACACGTTCGTCAGTCCGATCGTGATCCGGATCTTGCAGGAGTCACGGCCGCGCTGGAAGTCAACGGGAACACGCAGGAGCCCGTACTCGACGAAGTCCACTCCGCCCCACTGCGTCTTCGCCTCAGGACTGAGCAAGCTACGTCTCTCCTGGAGCGTCATGATGGTCGACGGATCGATGGGGACCTCGTTCACCTCCACAGCGAGTATGCGCGAGGTGGGCTGCGCGCCACTGGACGGCGCATTTGTGTAGTACATGGGGAATGACAGCTCCGAAACGCTGTCATCAGTAGAAACGACGTCTAGGATCCAGTTGACCTTGGTCTCCGTCGCTGACTCGATTGCGATGATGTGCTCATAGCTGCGGAACATCACGATGTCCGGGACAACTCGGGCGGCGACCACATAGGCCGCTAATCGATCCCTCGCCTCACGCACGTCCCTCAGGTAAGCATGAAGGTAGACAAATACGAGAAATCCCAGTGTAGCCGCCGTAAAGAAATATCCGAGGATAATCACATACTTACTATGAGCAGCCCCGGTGGATGCCGCGATCAAGACGCTGAGAAGGGTGACCAACACAGAGATAAGTGAAGCGACCAGCGACCGCGACAGTTCCGACTGATCCAGGTTATCTGTCATGTCTTTCCCGGCCCTTGATAGTCGGTCAGCAGATCGTTGAAATCATCTACTCTGGAGGGCGAAGGGTCCACAGCACATCCAGGGACATCGCACCGCCGCCTAGCACCACCTATAGATCCCACTGGTAAGGCCGACGCGTGAACGGATATCCCGCCCACCGCAGAAATAGCACATTTTCAGCCGCATCACGGACTATTTCCAGCACCTCCCCCCTCTCGCGACCGCTGATCACCCGGAGCAGATTCGTTTCGGTGCGTTCGAACCGTGCCGGCTCGCCAGGTGAGACCGCCTGCACAGCTCGCAGCGTGCCTTCGTTCCACGTGAAAACGAACTCCAGCCCTTCCGACCACCACCGGCCGAGCACACCGGCGAGCTCCGGCGGGCACGGCACTCGGACTCTCGGGGCCGGATCGAGCGAGGGCGACCTCTCGACTGCCGCCGCGACCAACTCGTCGGTCAGACCGATCACGTCGACTCCGGTGCCCGCGTTCAAAAGCGCGGCCGCGACGGTCCCCGAAGATCGGTCGAGGGAGATCGCCGCCGTGAACCCCGGCATGACGCCGTCGTGTCCGGACAGCACCCGCCCGTCCCGATGCCTGAGAGCCAGCCCCAGCCCCCAGGCGGCCGTCCACTCGCGATTGGTCATCGCATGGGGCACATGCATCGCCTCCACAACCGATGGAGAAACGATCTCGCGTCGGAGGCCTGCGAGCGCACCGGCCCAGCGAGCGATGTCCGCCGAGGTGCTCCACAGCTGACCTGCTGCGGAGAGTGCCCGCATGTTGAAAATCTTGTCCGGCATGAATCGTTCGTCGTAAGGATCGCTGTAGTAGCCCAGGGCAAAAGGTTCGCGAGGGGCCCAAGTCGTGTCCCTCAGCCCCAACGGGCGAAACAGCCTTTCTTCGACGAAGTCCTCAAAACTCCCTACGACTCGGCGAACCACTTCCGCGAGTAGCCCGAACCCGAGGTTGGAGTAGTGCCATCGCAGCCCCGGTGAGCTGACTTGGACCACGTCGCGTAATGTCTTCTCGAACTCCCCGGCTCCGGGCGCCTCGAACGTCTCCCACATAGGTGATGGATGCTCTCGCTGGAGCCCCGAGGTATGAGAGAGGATCTGTCTCAGCGTTGCCCTGATGCCTCCAAGCTCGGGTACGTGCTCGTGGATGGGGGAATCGACGTCTAACAGCCCCTCTTCCGCCAGTAGCAGGAGGCATACGGCCGTGAAGGTCTTGGTGATCGAGCCGATCCGGAACTGAGTCGAGGCTGAGGACGGTGTTTCGGGTTCGAGCCGCGCCCATCCTGAATTTTCGTGCCAGAGGACCCGCCCGCCCGAAGCCAGCGTTACGGATCCGCCGACGACGTTTTCGCAGTACCTCGTGAGAATCGAGTGAAAGAGGATGCGATCGGTTTCCATAAGACCTTTTCTGTGCTCGCGTCGGGACCGTGGCCTGGCAGACGTGGACGCTCCCATTATCCTCGGGAAGCGCTATCCGGCATGGCTCGGCCGGTCTCAGTTGTCGTATCTATCGATTCCGATCCCGTCACCAGGGACGAGTCAACGCAACCCGACCAGAGGTCGTCACTCTCCTCGTCGACTCGGCGGACCTACGCGAGCGGACTTGAGAGTGCGGGGGACCGGAACGTCGCCGTCCGGTGCTCTACACGATCAGACGCGAGTTGGGTGCGCGTCTTCCGTTCATCGAGCCCGGTTGACGAACCGCTGCCCGCGACGCTCCGGCGTGGCGTTCGCCGGGTGATTTCACGTCGGTGGTCCCAGGAGGGCTTACTGCCAGGCGATTCGCCCCCTCCACAGCACCAGCAGCGACCGAATCCGCCGTCCGCGCAATCGGGCGACCCCTCGCCGTGGCCGCCTCTGGCACTGCTGGGCCGCCTCCGCCAGCGCCCGGCCCGTCCTGCTTCCAGACGGGCACGGGCACGAGGCGTGAAGTCGCGCGCGATCCGCGACGCGGACGTCGTGATCGACGGTGACGCGGCGCGGATTACCGGGACCGGCGCGGTGGCGCGCATTGGCAACGGCTTGGGCGGGCCAAGGCCGGGTGACGGAACCGATGAGGGCGGGTCGGGCATCACCGCCGCATTCAACGCACCGTTGCTGGGACCACCGCGTTGAACGTCTATCCGATCGAGCCACGCACGGCGACGTCGTCTCGGGGCGGAGCCGGGCGGCCTGACCCCCCTTCTGAGGCCGTCCAGGCGATCTTGTACGTCGTCCCGGCCAGCCGGCGGCGTTGACCTGTGGTCGTGCAAGACTGGCGGCGTCGGTGTACGGGAGGACCGGGATGCCGCTGGAGAACGAGGACCGGCCGTCGGACTCGCCCTACGTTCAGCGGGTGTGGCGTAGCCGGGCGTCCGGGGTCGCGCGGATGACGTCGATCGCCACCTCGAATTGGGAGCTGGTGTTCTGGCGGCACGAGGGTCGCGCGCACGCCGCCGTACGGGGGCCGGAGACCGCGGCCTCAAGCGTCGGCGTGCCCGATGGGTCGGAGTCGTTCGGGATCACGTTCGCGCACGGTACCTCGATGCCGCACATGTCTCCCGCGCGTCTCGTCGACTCTTCGTGGGAGAGCCCGCACGCGACCGCGACGAGGTTCGTGCTGGGCGGTGACGAATGGCTCGTCCCCGGTTTCGAGAGTGCGGAGCAGTTCGTCGCCCGGCTCGTACGGGAGGGGGCCCTCGTACGCGACCCGCTCGTCGACGACGTCGTGTCCGGCGGGATACCGGACGTCGGGACGAGGTCGGTGCAGCGCCGCGTCGCCGCGGCGACCGGGCTCACCCAAGGCGGCATCCGGCAGATCGAACGCGCCCGGCAGGCCGCAGTCGCGCTCAGCGGGGGCATCGGACCACTCGAGGTCGTCAACGCGCTCGGCTACTACGACCAGCCGCACCTCGCCCGCTCGTTGAGTCGCTTCATCGGCCGCACCGCGACCGACCTGTCCAGGCAGGACCCGGCCGGTCAGCCGCTGTCGCTTCTGTACAAGACCGGCGCCGGCGGCGACTCCTAGCCTGACCGCGATGCGGTGCGTATCCCCGCGTCGCCTACCAGGAAGGACAGTGGAGATGACCGAGAACGCCAGCGCGGCCGCCGTGTCCGCCGACGGCACCACGATCGCGTTCACCGCGTGGGGCGAGGGCGAGCCGCTCATCATCGTCGACGGCGCGACCGCCTATCCCGCCATCAACCCGACGAACGAGGAGGTCGGACGGCTGCTGAGCGGGGAGTTCCGGACCTACGCCTACGACCGTCGCGGACGCGGTGGAAGCACCGACACCGGGCCGTACGCCGTGGAGCGCGAGATCGAGGACCTCTTCGCGCTCATCGAGGTCGCGGGCGCACCGGCGACCGTGTTCGGCTGGTCGTCCGGCGCGGTCCTCGCGCTGGACGCCGCGGCGGCCGGTCTGCCGATCAAGCGGCTCGCGCTGTTCGAGCCGCCCTTCGTCGTCGACGACAGCCGCCCGCCGTTGCCGTCCGACTACGTGGAGCGGCTCGACGCCGCCGTGGCCGACGGCCGCCCCGGGGACGCCGCGGAACTGTTCCTGACCGCCGCGGCCGGCCTGCCCGCCGAGGCCGTCGGCGGCATGCGTCAGAGCGAGTTCTGGCCGATCATGGAGTCCGTCGCACCGACGATCGCCTACGACGGCCGGATCATGGGAACCACCATGTCGGGCGCCCCGCTGCCCGGCGATCGCTGGGCGGCCGTCACCGCCCCCACGCTCGTGCTGCACGGCACCGGGACGTACCCGTTCATCATCGCCGGCGCCCAGGCGCTCGCGGAGCTGCTCCCGTCCGCGACCCTTCGCGCCGTCGAGGGCGAGCAGCACAGCGCCCCCGCCGGCGTGCTCGCCGCCGCCCTGCGCGACTTCGCCCACTAGCGAGGTGAAGTCGTGCAGGGGGCCTGCACGCTAGCGGTAGCGGCCGAAGCTCACGGGCTTGGCGTCTGAAGGCATCGAGGTCGGGACGTGGAACGTCGGCTGCTGGGGCCAGCCGTCCGGAGAGTCCTCCCAGTCCTCTTTTCTGCCGAACACCGTCAGGTCGAGGACGCTCGTCACGAAGGTGAGCCGGTCGATGCCGCGCCCGGTCGTGCTGTACGTCCGGTAGACGTCTGTGCCCTCGCGCAGGAAGACGGTCAGCTGGAAGCCGCCGCCCGCCCCGCAGTCCTCGGCGAACGTCGTGCCGCACGAGGACACGAACGGCAGGGTCCAGCCCATCTTCTCCCGGTACGCCTCGATCTGCAGCGGGGGCATGTTCGACACGGTCACCCAGGTGATGCCCTGCTCGGCCAGCAGGGCCGGCGCGGTCGAGGGGACGTTGTCGGTGAACCACGTGCAGCCCGGGCAGTAGTGGTCCGGGCCGTTGTCCATGAACTGGTACGCGACCAGCTGCTCCCGGCCCTCGAACAGGTCGAGCAGGGACCTCGTACCCGACGGTGTCTCGAAGGCGTACCCGGTGTCGAAGGGGACCATGGGAAGGCGGCGGCGGCGTGCGGCGAGTGCGTCCAGGGTGCGCGTCGCCTCCTTCTCGGCCTGGAGCAGTTCGTCGCGGGCCTGTTGCCACTCCTCAGTGGTGACGATCTTCGGCATCTCCTGATCTCCTGTTCAGATGGTCCTTCAGCGCGTCGAGCGGCCCGTCCCAGTCGCGGGCCATCGCGGCCAGGAACTGCTGTGCCACCTGCATCGGCGCCGATCGGAGCCGGTATCGCACCCGGCGTCGTTCGCCCGGTGAGGCCGTCACCAGGCCGGCCTCGGCGAGCAGGGTCAGATGTTTGGCGATCGCCTGCCGTGTGATCGGCAACTGGCCGGCCAGGTCCGTGGCCGTGGCGGGACCGCCCGAGGCCAGCGCGCCCAGGATGGCGCGCCGGCTCGGGTCGGCCAGGGCGACGAAGACCTGTTCGGCGATCGCCTCGTTGTCAGGCGGCATCGAGGTATTCGACCAGTTCGCCCAGCTCGCTCCCCCAGCCGCGCACATTGCCGTCGTACGCCCCCTGGTGCGCCTCGTCCGACAGCTGGGCGAAGCCGCTCTCGACCACCACCACCCGCGTACCCGTGCCGATCGGTTCGAGGGTGAACTCGACGTACGTGCGGCGCGGGTCGTCCTCGGGCAGTCCGTAGACGTGCCAGCTGAAGCCGAACACCGTCGGCTCCTCGACCCGCTCGATCCTCATGTTCGCGGTATGACCGTCGGTCCAGCTCATCCTGGCCGATCCGCCAGGGCGCAGGTCGATCTTCGCCTCGTTGCCGAACCAGCCGCTCAGGCCCTCGGCCGTGGTGAGCGCGGCCCACACGGTGGCCGGCGGCTGGGTGATCTCGACGGCTCGCTCGATGCGGTCGGGGAATGCCATGATGAAGCCTCCAAAGTATCGCAACTGCTTGGTTGCTAAGCTATGGCAACCGATCGATTGCGTCAAGGACGCTTGACGAGGGACCGGACGCGGCGGCATCATCAGGCCCGGCGTGGCCTACGCCCGACCCCCTCCGGCCGTCCCCGAGCGCGGCCTTCATCGGAGGCGAAGGGGCTCTTGTCTCAGGTCGTTGTCGTTTGGTCCGACCGTTTCGTACGTGGTCGCCGGGGGGCCTCGTCCGGAACGCAGGAGACCAGATGACGGCGAACACCAACCTCAAACGCCAGGTGCGGGCCCGTGCCGCCAAGACCGGGCAGTCCTACACCACCGCGCTCCGGCACTTCCGTACGGCGAAGAGGCCACGGCTGGCCGTGGCCCAGACCACCGTCCGCGAAGACCCCCGCGACGGCGACGCCCTGCGCGCGAGCGGCCGCGAACTGCGCCGACTGATGCGCCGGGCCCACGCGGCCGGCGCGCGGGTCGTCCACTTCCCCGAGGGCGCCACCTGCTCTCCCCACAAGCGTGTCATGTCCACCGGCGACGAGGTCGGGCCGGCCGACTGGAGCCGGTTCGCGTGGGACGTCCTACGGCAGGAGCTCACCGCGACCGCGCGCCTGGCCGGCGAACTGCGCCTCTGGACCGTACTCGGCTCGGTCCACCGGCTCACTCCCCCGCATCGCCCGCACAACAGCCTCTACGTGATCTCCGACCACGGAGAGGTCGCCACCCGCTACGACGAACGGCTCCTGTCCAAGACCAAGGTGTCGTACATGTACGCGCCCGGTGAGGTTCCGGTCACCTTCGAGGTCGACGGCGTACGGTTCGGGTGCGCGCTCGGCATCGAGGTCCACTTCCCCGAGGTCTTCGGCGAGTACGAGCGGCTCGACGTCGACTGCGTGCTCTTCTCCACCACCGGTGGCGCCGAGGCCGACGGCCCGATGTTCGCCACCGAGGCGCAGGGCCACGCCGCGGCCAACGGCTACTGGGTCGGCTTCTCCGTACCCGCACGTCACAGCACGACGGCGCCCGCCGGCGTGATCGCCCCCGGCGGGGAGTGGCTTGCCCGCTGCCCGGCGGACGGCGCGCCCGCACTGGTGGTCGTCGACCTCGACGACAGAGCGGCCAGGTCCCAGGCCCGCCCGTGGCGCCGTACTGCGCGCGCGGGCATCTACGACCCGCACTTCGTCAAGGACCCCCGCAGCGACGACCGCGGCACGTTCTGAATCGGCATCCAACGCTCGATCGCGGATGGAACGGGATGGAACGCCCCAGTTCATAACCGGAGCATTCATCTCTAGCGAAGCGAAGCGGAGTGTCAATGAGATCTCGTCTTGCCTCGTGCGTCGTCGCGGTGGGCCTGACGGCCGGTCTGTCGGCCGTCGTCCCGGCCGCGCAGGCGGCACCGCAAACGACCTCGTCTTCCGGGCCGGCCGGGCCGGCCGCGTCATCGGACGCGCAGAAGCTTTCCACGCTCGCCACCGCCCTGAAGCGGCGGCTCGGCGGGCGTAGCGCCGGTTCGTACCTCGACCGTACGACGGGCCGGCTCGTGGTGACCGTCGCCGACCGGTCGGCCGCGCAGAGCGTACGCGCGGCCGGCGCCGTTCCCCGCACGGTCACCCGCAGCGGGACCGCCCTGCGCCGGGTGACCAAGGCCCTCGACCGGTCCGCCCGTATCGCGGGCACCGCGTGGGCCGTCGACCCGGCGGCCGACCAGGTCGTGGTCTCGGTGGACCAGTCCGTGACGGCGGCGAAGCTCGCCAGGCTCCAGTCCGTCGCCCGGCCGTTCGGGGCCGCGGTGAGGGTCCAGCGCGTGCCCGGCGAGTTCAGCACGCGCTCGATCGGCTACACCGCGGGCGGGCAGGCCATCTACACCGGGTTCATCCGGTGCTCGCTGGGGTTCAACGTGCGGAGCGGCGGCGTGTACTACTTCCTCACCGCCGGGCACTGCACGAACGAGGGCTCGTCGTGGTTCGGGGGCGCCAGCCCCGACGGCACCAGCGTCCAGTCCTTCCTGGGAACTCGGACGGGCACCAGCTTCCCCGGCAACGACTACGGCATCGTGCAGTACGCGGGCGCTCCGGGCGACGGCCTGGACTATCCCCCGATCGGCGCCGTGTACCAGTTCCGCACCGGCGCCGACCGTACGCAGGACATCAAAACGGCCGGTGACCCGGTCGTGGGCCAGAGCGTCACGCGAAGCGGGAGCACGTCCGGTGTGCACACCGGCACGGTGACCGCGCTCGGCCAGACGGTGAACTACGCCGAGGGCACCGTCACCGGCATGATCCAGACGAACGTGTGCGCCGAGCCCGGCGACAGCGGAGGCTCGCTGTACTCGGGCACGACCGCACTCGGCCTGACGTCCGGCGGCAGCGGAAACTGCAGTGCCGGCGGGATCACCTTCTTCCAGCCGGTCACCGAGGCGCTCAACGCCTACGGCGTCAGCGTCTTCTGAGGCGAGGCGGGCTCCGGCCACTCCGGCCGCCGGAGCCTGCTTCGACCGGTACGGCCCTAGGCCGCCAGCCGGGCGAAGGCCCAGGGGTCGTGGGCGGAGAAGACGTCGACCTCCTCGCCGTGGTCGCGGACCAGCTCGCGCAGGCGGGACTGGTTGGCCAGGCGCAGGGGGCGGTCGGTTTCGGTGATCTCCTCCAGGGCCTCCCAGAGGGGCATCGTCCAGCGTTCCGGGCCGATCTGGCCGTGGTGGTAGAACGCGTCGCCGGCGTGCAGCAGCCACCGCTCCCCCGCCCGTACGGCGACCGCGCAGTGGCCCGGAGTGTGCCCCGCCAGCGGGATCAGCAGAACGTCGGGTGGCAGGCCCGCCGGCTCGATGGCGTCGAAGCCGAACCACACGTTGCCCTTCTGTGCGGTGTACGTGCTCCAGTGCGGCCGGTGCGCCCAGTGCGCCGGCCGGTAGCGGAGCGTGTGCTCAGGGTGCCCGCCGACGCCCGTCGCCGTACGGAGCTCGGCGTCGTGGACGTGCACGGTGGCGTCGGGGAAGTCCGGCAGGCCGCCGGTGTGGTCGAGGTCGAGGTGGGTGAGGACGATGTGCCGTACGTCGGCGGGCCGGAAGCCCAGGCGCGAGATCTGGCGCACCGCGGTCTCGCCCGGGTCCAAGACCGCCTCCGTACGGTCGAGGAACGTCCGGCCGAGCGTCTCCTCACGGCGCGAGACGTCCGGTGTGCCGAAACCGGTCTCGACCAGCACGAGCCCGGCATCGTCGGTCTCGACGAGCAGGCAGTGGTTGAGCGCCCGCGCCGGCGGAAGGCCGTTGCCGGGGTCGATCTCCCGCATCGTCCCGCAGTTGAGGTGATGGATCACGACACCACTCCTTACGAACGTTCGTGCGTATTTAGCGAACGATCGGTAGGCTAAGCTGATGTCATGAGTCCGCGCAAGTCCGTCACCGAGACGGCCGGCACCCGCGTCCGGATCATCGAGCGCGCCTTCGCGCTGGCCTCCGCCGAAGGGCTGGAGGGCCTGACCATCGGCCGGCTGGCCACCGACCTGGGGATGAGCAAGGCCGGCGTGATCGGCCATTTCGGCACGAAGGAGGCGCTCCAGCTCGCCACCCTCGACGCGGCCGTCGAGCGGTTCCGTCGCCGCGTACCCGCCCAGGTCACCGGCGCCAAACCCGGGCGAGAGCGCCTGACCCGCGCCTTCGGCGAATGGATCGACTACATGAGCGGCGACGAGGCGCACGGGGGTTGCTTCCTGGCCTCGGTCGCCACCGAGTACGACGGCCGCCCCGGACCCGTACGCGACGCCGTCCTCGCGGCGCTGTCGAGCTGGTCCGACTACGTCCGCGGCGAGCTGAGTACGGCCGCCGCGGCCGGTGAGCTTCCCGAGGGTACCGACCTCGACCAGCTCGCCTTCGAGCTGAACGGCGTCATCCTCGCGACCGACCAGGCCATCCAGCTCCACCACGACCCCGCCGCCCCCGCCCGGGGCCGCCACGCCATCGATCGGCTGCTTGGATGAGCGGCGTCGCGGTGGTCACCGGGGCGGGCTCGGGGATCGGACGGCACGTCGCGAGGGCGCTGCTCGGCGCCGGCTACCAGGTGGCACTCGCGGGCCGGCGCGCCGAGGCCCTGCGTGAGACGGCCGAGGACGCGCTCATCGTGCCGACGGACGTCGGGTCGCCGGACTCGGTGGCCCGGCTGTTCGACGAGGTACGCCGCGAATACGGCCGGCTCGACCTGCTCGTCAACAACGCGGGGACCTTCGGCCCGCCCGGCGCGGTCGACGAGATCACGCCCGAGGACTGGCGGCGTACGGTCGACACCAACCTCACCGGCGCCTTCCTGTGCGCGCACCACGCCGTACGGCTGATGAAGGAACAGCGGCCGCGCGGCGGGCGGATCATCAACAACGGCTCGATCTCCGCCCACGTCCCCCGGCCCGCCAGCGTCGCGTACACCGCGACCAAGCACGCCATCACCGGGCTGACCAAGTCGATCTCGCTGGACGGCCGCGCGTACGACATCGCGTGCGGGCAGATCGACATCGGCAACGCCGCCACGGAGATGACGGCCGGCATCGCCGCGGGCGCCCGCCAGGCCGACGGCAGCGTGAGACCGGAACCGACGTTCGACGTCGAGCACGTCGCGCGGGCCGTGCTCTACATGGCGAGCCTGCCGCTCGACGCGAACGTGCAGTTCATGACGATCACCGCGACGACGATGCCGTTCATCGGCCGCGGCTAGCGTCGTACGCCTCCCGCGCCTCGGCGACGTCGCCCACCCTGGTCTCGACCCACCGGGCCAACGCCCACACCTGCTCGGCGGCCGCGCGGCCCATCGGGGTCAGGGAGTAGTCGACGCGCGGCGGGATGACGGGCTTGGCGTCGCGGTGGACGAAACCGTCGCGCTCCAGGGTCTGGAGGGTCTGGGCGAGCATCTTCTCGCTCACCCCGCCGACGTGACGGCGCAGCTCGCCGAAGCGGTAGGAGCGCTCCAGCAGCGCGGCGAGCACGAGGACGCCCCAGCGGCTGGTGACGTGTTCGAGGATCAGCCGCGAGGGGCAGTCGGCGATGTTGACGTCCGGCGGACGCTCCACACTGCTTACGCTCATACCAGTACCTTACTTAAAGGTGGGTACTTTCCCTGGGTTAGTACTCCTCGTAGGGTAAGCCCCCGTACACGCATCCGAGAAGGGGTTCTTCCGCATGAGCATCGTCATCACCGGCGCCACAGGACAGCTCGGCCGTCTCGTCATCGCGGACCTGCTGGCCTCCGGGGTCCCCGCGGACGAGATCACGGCCGTCGCCCGCAGCGAGGAGAAGGCCGCCGACCTGGGCGTACGGTCCCACGTGGGCGACTACGACCGGCCCGAGACGTTCGCGGGAGCGTTCCGTACCGGGGACCGCGTGCTGCTGATCTCCGGCACCGACATCGGCCGGCGCGCCGCCCAGCACGCCGTGGTCATCGACGCGGCCAAGGCGGCGGGGGTGGCCCAGCTCGCCTACACCGGCATCTTCGGCGGCCCCAAGGCCGACTTCCTGCTCGCGGCCGACCACCGCGCGACCGAACAGCTCATCCTCGACTCCGGCCTCCCGTACACCTTCCTGCGCAACAACTGGTACTCCGACGGGCCGTCCTACACCGGTGCTCTCGCCGGCATCGTGGAGCGCGGCGCGATCCTGACCAGCGTCGCCCCCGGGAGCCGCGTCGCGACGGCGCCCCGTACGGACTACGCCGCCGCGGCGGCCGTCACGCTCGTCGGCGACGGGCATCTGAACACGGCCTACGAGCTGGGCGGCGACGTCGCGTGGACGATGGAGGAGTTCGCCGAGGAGGTGTCGCGGCAGACCGGGAAGAAGGTCGTCCACACCGAGGTCAGCCCCGCCGAGCACCTGGCGATCCTCACCGGGGCGGGGCTGCCCGAGACGTTCGCCGAGATCCTCGTGGACGTGGACGCCGCGATCGGCCGCGGCGCCCTGGCGGGTACGCCGGGCGATCTGTCGCGGCTCATCGGCCGGCCGACGACGCCGATCGCCGACTCGATCGCGGCGGCTCTCTAGATACGGCGGGCCGCGGCCAGGGCCTGGTCGCGGTAGCCCGCGCCGAACAGCGCCGCGTGGACGAGCAGCGGATGCAGCTGGTGCAGCGGCAGCCGGTCGCGCCAGCCGTCCGCGAGGGGCGCCACCTCGTCGTACGCGGCGATGATCCGGTCCAGGGCGGGCGCGCCGAACAGCGCGAGCATGGCCAGGTCGGTCTCCCGGTGCCCGCCGTGCGCGGCCGGGTCGACCAGCCAGGCACGTTCGGTTCCCCACAGGACGTTGCCGGACCAGAGGTCGCCGTGGATCCGCGCCGGCGGCTCGCCGGTCGCGGGGATACGGGCGACGGCGCGCTCGATCTCGGCGGCGTCGCTCGCGCTCAGCGCGCCCCGGTCCACGGAGATCCTGACGTACGGCAGGACGCGGCGCTCGGCGTACCACTCCGGCCACGAGGCACCGTCCTCGTTGTCGAGCGGGAGTTCGGCGATGTGGCCGGGCCAGGGCGCGCCGTACCGGTCCGCGCCGGTCGCGTGCAGGGCGGCGAGCTCGCGGCCGAACCGCTCGGCCGTGTCCGGCGTGGGCGCCGCCGTCTCGATCCACGGCAGGACGAGCATCGTGTCGTCGGCGGCGAGCACCTCGGGTACGGGGGCGCCGCCGTCTCCGGCGAGCCAGCGCAGCCCCTCGGCCTCGGCCGCGAACAGCCCGTCGAGCCGCTTCCGCGCCCGCTTGACGAACACCCGGCGCCCGTCGGTGAGGGTCACCCGGTGCAGGCTCCACTCGTGGCTGACACCGAGGTCGGTCTCCTCCGCGACCGCAGTGCCCAGCAGCGCCCTCACGGCTGCTCCTTCACCGCCCGGCGGATGTGGTCGAGGAGGCCGGGGACGGCGGCCTCGATCTGCTCCCGGACCGTCTCGAAGCCGGAGGCGCGCCCGTAGTAGGGATCGGCCACGTCGAGGTCGCCCGCGCGCGGGTCGAACTCCCGCAGCAGCCGGACCTTTCGCCGCGCGGCGTCATCGGGTGCCAGCCGGAGCAGGTCGCCGCGATGCCCTTGGTCCAGCGCGACGATCAGGTCATAGCGGTCGAACCAGGCCGCCTCGAACTGCCGCGCCCGGTGCGCGGACCGGTAGCCGGCCTTCCGCAGCGTCGCCACCGCGCGCTCGTCCGCGGAGTCGCCGACGTGCCAGTGCCCGGTGCCGGAGCTGTCGGCCTCGACGTCGAGGCCGTCCTCCTCGGCGTGCCGGCGGAAGATGTGCTCGGCCATCGGCGAGCGGCAGATGTTCCCGGTACAGACGAAGGTGACGCGGTAGGACATGCGGTCAGCCTAAACCGCTCAGTCGAAGGGCGGCAGCCGGTGCTGGCGCGCGTTGAGGACGGCGCCCATGGTGAACGAGTCGGTGATCTCTCCCTGCTCCTGCATCGTGCCGAGCTCCGCGGCGGTGAGCAGTATCGCCCGTTCGATGCCCTCCTCCTCGGCCTCCTCCAGGTTGGGCGGCGTGTCCACCGCGGCCCAGAACAGGCCCGATCCGCCGGCGGTCAGGCCCGTGTCGACGTGGATCAGGCCGAGCGGGCGGAGGTCGACGGCCGTGACCTTCAGCTCCTCCTCCAGCTCCCGCCGGGCGGTCTCCTCCAGCGACTCGCCGGGCTCGGAGAAGCCGCGCGGGATCTCCCAGTGCCAGCGCCGCGTCGAGTGCCGGAAGTGGCGGACCAGGATGACGCGCCCGTCGTAGACCGGCAGGATCGCCGCGCCTCCGTGGCCGGCCGACGGCACGACGCGGAAGTAGCCGCCGACGGGCCCGTCGAAGAGCCGGACCGGGTCGCGCAGCAAGGTGATGTAGGGGTCGCTGTAGAGGACCCCGTACGGGCCCTCCTCGGAGGGGAACGCCGGCAGGATCTCGATCGGCGCGCCGGGCGGGTTCTCGAAGAGTTCTGGTCTGGACCGGCGGAGGCGCTCGTAGGCGGCCTCGACAGGGTCAGTCATTCGTCCTCGTCGGACATGTCTTGCCCATTTCCTCGCTCGGGGGGCAGTTCCGTCTTGCCGCGCACGTACTCCAGCAGTCTCCTGGCTTCGCGGCTCGGGTTCTCCATTCGGAGCGTGAGGATCTGCGCCGTGTTGTCGATTCGGCGTTCACTGGCACGACCCAGAACTCTACCCACCCCCCATCGGATGGTAACCTTCGCCGCTCTCGAGCTGGCCATTCCCAACGCGTCTCCGATTATCTCGAAGGCGGGTGCGTGGCCGTTCAGGAAGAACGCGTTAATGGTCAGCGATCCAAGATCGATGCCGAGTTGCGTCATCCCGTTGAACCGCTGCCCCCACTCCTCTTCGCGGCGGTTCAGGGAGATCTCCTCGGCCTTCCTCACCATGGTGAGATAGGACTTCGTGATCGCCTCGGCGCCCGTGTCCGGGTCGGCGAGCGTCGCGACCGACGGGCTGTTCACCAGGGCGGAGAAGGTCCTCCGGTAGGCCTCCCACTCCTGCTCCCTGCGCACGTCGTGGACGTCGACCAGCGAGAGCCGGTCCAGGCTGGGCACCGCCTCCAGGAGTTCCTGGACGTTCTCGAACGCCAGGTTCCGCAGCAGCCCGATCAGCTCGTCGGAGTCCGTCCCGTCCAGGTCGCCCCTGCCCCGCAGCGCGGAGAGCCCCTCCTGAAGGGCGGTACGCCGGGGAGAGTCTCCGGGCGTGATGCTGAAGACGTCGACCGAATCGGCGAGATTCGTGGCGTACTTGAGGTCGAGCAGCTGTTTGACCTGTGCCGCGTGGGGCTTCTTCGCGTCATAGCGGTATTCGGTCACCGGCCGGCCGTCCACGACCACGAACTTCTCGTACAGGCGCTGCCGGGTGACGGGCCGGTCGGCGTCGAGTTCGTCGTGCACCCACCGGCTGACCGTGCGCAGGCGTTTGAGCACGCTCTCCGCGTGCGCGTCGTCGTCCAGCGCGAGATCACGCCGCAGCGCCTTGACGTCCAGCTGGGTGAAGTCGAGGACGAAACGGTTGTACTCCCGGCCGATGCCGCGGGAGAGACGGGCGTTCTCCTCCTCGTCCCAGGAAAGGCGAATGCAGGACATCGAGGTGGACTCGGCCACCTCGCGCCACGCCTGGAGCCCTTCCGCGGTCTCGAACTCCGGCGCCGAGGAGGGAACCGGAGAGGGCTCACCGAGCAGCCAGGGCACGATCGCACCCTCCCGGAGCAGGTCGCGGAACGCCTCGCGATCGGCGCCCTTCCGCAGATAGTCCCGATAGACGACCGGGTTGTTGTAGAGATAGGCGCGGTTGACGATTATCTTCTCGGCGGCCAGCAGCGCCCGCAGATATTCGGCGCGCGACCGGCGAGCGCGGCCGGCCGCGACGTCCTCGTCCACCCGGCCGGCCCGGAGCACCCGGTCCAGCAGCCCGCGGTCGAACCACTGGTTGTCGAGCGCCTGCGGCACCGCCGCCACCGTACCGATGAGGTCCGCGGCCTCCATCCTGCCGAAGGAGACGTCACCGTCGTCGATCATGAATACCCCCTGGGACACCCGCACGCGTGGATCGACGGCGGCTTCGCCATAGAGGACCCACGTTTGCGGCAATTATGACGTCATCCCTACACAACCGCCGCTCGATAAATAAAGGGCGCCCCGGATCACCCCGGGGCGCCCTTCACAAAAGCGGATTAGTGCGTTACGGCGCCCAGAGCGTCGATGATGCCGTGACCGTAAAAACCGTTGTGGCTCTTCGAACCCTCACAGGTGTGGGTCGCGGTCACCGTGCTGTACGTGCCGTCGGGGTTGAGGACGTAGCGCGTGTAGGTGAACGCGCGCGGCGTCGGGCAGGCATGCTCGGTGGCGGTGCCCTCAAGGATCGACTCGGCCCGGTCCGGGGACAGGGTCAGGCCGCCGTGGGCGCGGTCACGCTGGCCGTACTTGCTCACGATCAGGGCCACCACGCCCGTCGCGTGCGGGGAGGCCATCGACGT
Organism: Actinomadura sp. DC4; assembly: GCF_030406325.1. Classification (GTDB taxonomy): domain Bacteria; phylum Actinomycetota; class Actinomycetes; order Streptosporangiales; family Streptosporangiaceae; genus Actinoallomurus. The sequence goes on from NZ_JAUEQY010000042.1 coordinate 31,773, forward strand.
GCCCTGGAGATACTGGTAGTACGCGCACGTCGAGCCCTTGCAGGACTCGACCACGTACGGGACGTTCGGCGTGCCGTCCGGGTTGAGCTCGCCGCGGGCCTGGGCCAGCGACTTCGGGTAGGCGGCCAGGATCGCGTGGGTCACGTCCCGCTTGCCGTCCGCCGTGTCGTAGGTGTCGCCGCCCGGGGCGGACACCGCGACGTAGCCGTTGCCGTAGTCGGAGTAGTAGGACTTGCGGGTGCTGATGCCGAGCGCCGACACCGCGATGACGTTCTGGCCCTCACTCGGCTCGGAGACGCAGGACGGCGGGATGGTCCGCTCGTACGGTGCCTCGCCGGGCACGGACGGGTAGTCCGGGCTGGACGCGTCGATGATCGTCTTGGTGTAGTCGGTGGCGCCGTTGCCGGCCGCCGAGACGAGGGTCACGCCGTGCCGGTGCGCGTACGCGAGCGCCCGCTCCGACGCCTTGATGACCGTACGCTGCTCGGCCTGGTCCTCCGGCGAGTCGGCCGGGTTGTTCGTGCAGTTGAACAGCCACGGGTCCGTGTAGAAGGACATGTTCACCACGTCGATGCCGTGGTCGGCCGAGTAGGTCAGCGCGTTGACCACGGGCTGCAGGAAGAAGTAGCCCGAGTCCTGCCCGGCCCGTACGTTGACCAGCGTCACGTTCGGTGCCACGCCCGCGATGCCCAGGCCGTTCACCGGCGAGGCGATCGTCGAGGCGACGTGCGTGCCGTGCTCGTTGTCGTCCTCGTCCACCGGGTCCACGCAGGACGGGTGCTCACACGGGCCGTCGACCTCGGTGCCGTTCGCGTCGACCGGAATGTCGGTCGTGAAGTTCCGGCTCAGTGAGCGGTCGAAGTTCGGCGCGATGTCCGGGTGCGTGCCGTCGATGCCCGTGTCGATGACGCCCACGAGGACGCGGTGGTCCCCCGGCTCCTTCTTGTACGAGCCGTTCGCCGTCGCGTGGATCTGCTTCATGTCCCACTGGGCGTCCGCCAGCGGCTCGCCGGACGGCTTGTGCGAGGAGGATCCCGCGTGGCCTCCGTCCCGGCCCTCCTTCTCCACCGCCTGGCTCTTGTTCGCCGTGGCGTGGGCGAGCTTCGGAGCCTCGCCGATCACGCGGTTGGGCGCGACGCCGTCGACCGCCGACTGCATACGGGCGTCGGTGAGGAACGCCGTGCTGGTCGAGCGTACGGTCGCCAGGCCGATCGCCGCGTTCTCCTCGACGATGGTGCCGCCGGCCGCCTTGACGGCCGAGTGCGCCTTGTCCAGCGAGACGCCGTCCTTGTACAGGACGACGTACTCAGTCGTCTTCCCCTGCGTATTACTGCTCGGTCCCGCCTGCGCGGGTGCCGCGAGCGCCGCCGTGACGACGGCGCAGGCGGCAAAGATCAGGGCGCGCCGCACTGCACACCTCCAAGGAATAGTAAAAACCAGGCAATGGAGGCATCAGAACGGTCGGCGCGACGAAAGTCCAGTAGTGCGTCTTATGTGAGCCATGGCCGCTTATGGTCAGTAGGCGGGAACGGCGAGGTCAGCCCGTACGCAGGGCCATCGCCATGGCCTCGACCGCGAGCAGGGGGTTCACGTTGGCCTCAAGGCGTTCGCGGCAGGTCATGATGGCCTCGATGCGCTGCAGCGTGGCCTCCGGCGTGCCGCCGGCCGACCTCAGCTCGCGCGTCTGGTCGGCGTTGACGAGCCGTACGTCCGCGCCGAGCTGCACCGCGAGCAGGTCGCGGTAGTAGGAGGCCAGGTCGAGCAGGGACCGGTCGAGGGCGTCGCGCTTCATGCGGGTCGCGCGGGACTTCTGCCGGTCCTCCAGCTCCTTGAGGGCGCCCGCGGTGCCGCGCGGCATCCGCCCCCTGGCGCTCTCCCCCAGCGCCTGCCGGAGCGCGGTCGTCTCCGGCGCGTCCATCTCCGTACCGGCCGCCTTGGCCTCGGCCTCGGCCGCCTTGACCAGCCGCTCGGCCGCCGTGACCGCCGGCCCGACGCCGGTCAGCCGCCCGGGGACCGCGAGGACCTCGGCCCGGCGGCGGCGCGCCTCGTCGTCGGTGGCGAGCCGCCGGGCCCGCCCGATGTGCCCCTGGGCGGCCCGCGCCGCGTCGGCCGCGACGTCGGGGTCGATGCCGTCCCGGCGCACGAGCACGTCCGCGACCGCGTCGGCGGGCGGCGTGCGCAGGGTCACCAGGCGGCACCGGGAACGGATGGTGATCACAAGGTCGTCCGGCGACGGCGCGCAGAGCAGCCAGACCGTACGGGCCGGGGGCTCCTCGATGGCCTTGAGCAGGGCGTTCGCGGCTTGCTCGGTGGAGCGGTCGGCGTCCTCGAACAAGACGATGCGCCACCGGCCGCCGGTCGGCGACGAGGCCGACCGCAGCACCAGCTCACGGGTCTCGCGCACACCGTAGGACAGCCCTGCGGGGCGGACGACCTCGACGTCGGCGTGCGTGCCGGACAGCACCTGGTGGCAGGCGGCGCAGTGGCCGCAGCCCCGGTCGGGGCAGAGCAGCGCGGCGGCGAACGCCCGCGCCGCGACCGAACGCCCGGAGCCGGGCGGGCCGGTGAACAGCCACGCGTGCGTCATGCCCGCGCCGCCATTGCCGGTCAGGACGTCGTCGGCGGCGTCCGCGGCCGTCCGCAGCTGCCCGATCACGGGCCCCTGCCCCACCAAGTCGTCGTAGACCGTCACGCCGACGATGCTATTGCAGCGGCCCGCCTCGTCAGTCCCGGATGGCGGGCATCGTACTGGTCTCGTCTTCGGCGCTGGCGGGGATCGGGTCGGGCAGGATGGCCCGCACCCGGTCGTGGATCAGCCGGGAGATCTCCGGCTGCGACTGCGTGCCGTCGATCACGAGGTAGCGGTGCGGCTCCGCGTCGGCGAGCGCGCGGAACCCGCGGCGTACACGCTCGTGGAACTCCCGCGGCTCGGACTCGATCCGGTCGGCCGGCGAGGCGAACCTCGTGAGCCCCACGTCGGAGGGCACGTCCAAGATGATCGTCAGGTCCGGGGTCAGGTCGCTGGTGGCCCACCGGTTGACCTCGGCGATCTCGCCCACCTTCAGCTCGCGCCCGGCGCCCTGGTAGGCCAGCGACGAGTCGACGTAGCGGTCGGTGACGACGATCGCGCCGCGGTACAGCGCCGGCTGGATGACCTCAGCGACGTGCTGGGCGCGGTCGGCGGCGTACAGCAGCGTCTCGGCCCGCGAGGACAGTCCGGAGCTCTCCTTGTCGAGCAGCAGCGCCCGCAGCCGCATGCCCATCTTGGTCGAGCCCGGCTCGCGCGTCATGACGACGTCGAAGCCCTGGTCGCGCAGCCAGATCGACAGCAGCCGCGCCTGCGTGGTCTTGCCGGCGCCCTCGCCGCCCTCCAGGGCGATGAACACGCCGTGCTCGCGGTGCGCCTCCTCCGCCGCGTAGCGCTCGCCGCGCAGCGCGGCCGCGAAGTCGCGGACCAGCGGGATGCCACGGCGGTCGTCCATGTGCCGGTACGCGATCAGCCCGACGACCACGGCGACGACGGCGGCGATCAGCAGCACGGCGTTGGGGCCGTCGAAGTGGTAGATGTTCTTGCCGGGAAGCTTGAGCCGGTGGTTGCCGACCACACCCGCGATGAACGGCACCGAGGCGACCACGAGCAGCAGCACGACCCGTACGAGCGACTGCAGGAAGGCCCACGTGCGGCCGCGGACGCTGTCCTCGACCTCCAGGCCGATCAAGGTGTAGCCGATCACCCAGGCGATGCCCGCGCCCGCGCCGCACAGCGCGGTCAGCAGCGCGACGATCACCAGGTTGGGGATGACGCCGATCAGCGCCAGCGCGACGCCCGCGCCGATGATGCCCAGGCCGAACAGCCGGCGGCGGCTGAACTCCTGCAGGATGCGCGGCGCGAGGAACATGCCGGCGGCCATGCCGACGAACACCATGCCGAACACCACGCCGTACGCCGCGTCGCCGCCGCCGAGCTGCTTGACGTAGACCTTGGCGATGCCGATCACCGCGCCGCCCGCGGCGAACGCGCCGAGGATGCCGATGGTCAGGCCGCGTACGAGGGGCGTCGAGCCGACGAACTTCCAGCCCGCCACGATCTGCTTGAGGATCGAGGGGACCGACACCTTGCCGCGCTGCTTCGGGATCTCCCGCAGCGAGAAGATCGTCGCCGCGGACACCAGGAACGTGACGGCATTGATGTACAGCGCGAGGTCGGCCTGCTGCTGTTCCTCGGAGAAGAGGATCTTGGAGATCAGCGCCAGCACCGAGAACATCGCCGCGGCGACCGGCGCGGACCCGTACGTCGAGGTCAGGCTGACCTGGTTGGCGCGTTCGAGCTGGGCCTTGGGGACGAGGTTCGGGACCGTGGCCTCTTTGGCCGGGATCCAGAACAGCGTCACGACCTCGATCAGGAACGTCGCGATGTAGAGCCAGTCGAGCCGCCCGACGAGCGGGATCGACAGGAACAGGGCGAACCTCATGATGTCCGCGACGACCATCGTGATCCGCCGGTCGAAGCGGTCCGCGACGGCACCCGCGAGCGGGCCGAAGATCAACGCCGGTAGGAGCTTGACGACGAGCACCCCGCCGATGGCGTAGTTCTCCGCCGTGCCCTTGGTCAGGGAACCGGCCAGCGCGGTGAGCGCGAGAATGCTCAGCCAGTCACCGAAGCTGGACAAAGACAGGGCGATCCACAGCCGCCGGAACGGCTTGATGGAAAGCACGCCCGGAGGGCTGCCCGTTCTGGTCATTGTGTCAGAGTATCGACACAGAGACCTGTCAGGAGCGGGACTTCGCGGGTCGCCGCTTCGTCGTCTTCTTCCCGCCACCTGCGGCGACCTTCTCGCGACGCTCGGCGAGCAGTTCGACCGCACGCTGGATTGTTATCGACTCGACTTCGTCACCCTTGCGCAGGCTGGCGTTGGTCTCGCCGTCGGTAACGTACGGGCCGAAACGCCCCTCCTTGACCACGATATTCGTGCCACTCGCCGGGTCCGCGCCGAGCTCGCGCAGCGGCGGCGCGGCGGCCGCACGGCCCCGCCCGCGCTGCTTGGGCTGAGCGAAGATCTCCTTGGCCTGGCCGAGCGTGACCGTGAACATCTGGTCCTCGGACTCGAGCGAACGGCTGTCGGTGCCCTTCTTGAGGTACGGGCCGAACCTGCCGTTCTGCGCAGTGACCGGCTCGCCGTCGATCTCGCCGAGCACGCGCGGCAGCGACAGCAGCTTGAGCGCGTCGTCGAGCGTGACCGTGTCGAGCGTCATCGACTTCAGCAGCGAACCGGTGCGCGGCTTGGCCGACTTCGGCGCGTCGTCGGGCAGGATCTCGGTGACGTACGGCCCGAAGCGGCCGGTCTTGGCCACGATGAGGTTGCCGCCCTCGGGGTCCGGGCCGAGCTCGCGGTCGCCGCTCGGCTGCGCGAACAGCTCCTCGGCCTTGTCCTTGGTCAGCTCGTCCGGCGCGATGTCCTCGGGGATGTTGACCCGCTGCCCGTCACGGTCGAGGTAGGGCCCGTAGCGCCCGACCCGGATCATGATGTCGCTGCCCGCGATCGGGAACGAGCTGACCTCCTTGGCATCGATGTCGCCCAGGTCGGAGACCAGGTCCTTCAGCCCCGCGTCCTCGTTATCGTTGCCGAAGTAGAAGTGCTGCAGCCAGCGGACCCGCTCGGCCTCGCCGCGGGCGATCTCGTCGAGGACCTCTTCCATGTGCGCGGTGAAGTCGTAGTCGACCAGGTGGCCGAAGTGCTTCTCCAGGAGGTTGACCACGGCGAACGCCAGGAACGAGGGCACCAGCGCGGTGCCCTTCTTGAAGACGTAACCGCGGTCGAGGATGGTGCCGAGGATCGTCGCGTACGTCGACGGGCGCCCGATCTCGCGGTCTTCCAGCTCCTTGACCAGCGTCGCCTCGGTGTAGCGCGCGGGCGGCCGGGTGGAGTGCCCCTCGGGGGCCAGCTCGGTCGCGGTGAGCGGGTCGGCCTCCTCCAGCGTCGGCAGGCGGCGCTCCTGGTCGTCCAGGTCCGAGGCCGGGTCGTCCGAGCCCTCGACGTAGGCCTTGAGGAAGCCGTAGAAGGTGATGGTCTTTCCGGAGGCGCCGAACTCGGCGGTCTCCCCCGCGGTCGACTCGCCGGTCACGCGCACGGAGACGGACTGGCCGGCGGCGTCCTTCATCTGGCTCGCGACGGTGCGCTTCCAGATCAGCTCGTACAGGCGGAACTGGTCACTGGACAGGCCGGTCTCACCGGGCGTACGGAACGTCTCGCCGGACGGGCGGATCGCCTCGTGCGCCTCCTGGGCGTTCTTCACCTTGCTGCGATAGACGCGCGGCTTGTCCGGGATGTAGTCGGCGCCGTACAGGGTCTTCGCCTGGCTCCGGGCCGCGTTGATGGCGGTCTCGGAGAGCTGGATGCTGTCGGTACGCATGTAGGTGATGAAGCCGTTCTCGTACAGCTTCTGCGCGACCTGCATCGTGTACTTGGCCGAGAAGCCCAGTTTGCGGCTGGCCTCCTGCTGCAGCGTGGTCGTACGGAACGGGGCGTACGGGCTGCGCTTGTACGGCTTGCGCTCGACGGACTTGACCTGGAACGGCCGGTTGTCGAGGCGCGCGGCTAGACCGCGGGCGGCCTCCTCGTCGAGATGCAGGATCTCGGCGGACTTGAGCTGCCCCTGGGCGGAGAAGTCACGGCCCTGGGCGACGCGCTTGCCGTCGAGCCCGACGAGCGTCGCCTCGAAGGCGGACGGCTGCTCAGGCTTGCCGGTGTCGAAGGTGGCGGCCAGGTCCCAGTAGCTCGCGGAGACGAAGGCGATGCGCTCGCGCTCCCGCTCGACCACCAGGCGGGTGGCGACGCTCTGCACGCGGCCCGCCGAGAGCTTCGGCATGACCTTCTTCCACAGGACCGGGCTGATCTCGTAGCCGTACAGCCGGTCGAGGATGCGGCGGGTCTCCTGCGCGTCGACGAGCTTGATGTTCAGCTCACGCGGGCTGCTGGCCGCGGCGCGGATGGCGTCCGCGGTGATCTCGTGGAAGACCATGCGGTGCACGGGCACCTTGGGCTTGAGGACCTGCTGGAGATGCCAGGCGATGGCCTCGCCCTCGCGGTCCTCATCCGTCGCGAGGAAGAGCTCGTCGGCGTCCTGCAGGAGTTTCTTGAGCTTGGCGACCTGTTGCCGCTTGTCGGCGTTGACGACGTACAGGGGCTCGAAGTCATGATCGACATTGACTCCGAGTCGGGCCCACGCCTCGCCCTTGAACTTCGGCGGGATATCGGCTGCTCTCTCCGGAAGGTCACGGATATGGCCGATACTGGACTCTACGACGTACCCCTTGCCGAGATAGCCCGCGATGGTCTTGGCCTTCGCGGGTGACTCGACGATCACCAGCCGGACGCCGTCTGGCCTCTTTGTGCCGTTGCTCTCGGGCACGATGCCTGAACCTCGCAAGTCTCGACTCGGGCGGGAGTCGCTCTGTGGTGCCGTCTTGCACCCGGTCAACGTTGAATGACACTAGACCGGTTTCGCGGAAGAGGATCCATGCCCCCCGTAAGGACCCTAGACGGAGCAGAATAAGGGCAATGCTTGAGTACTCCTACCTAGTACTGCGTCTGCCGCGTGGCACCACACGGGATGCCGCCAGGCAAATCCTGGTCGAGCACGCCGAGCGTGGTGGGTGGGAGCTCGTCCGCGTCCGGGTCTACCCCGACGGTAGACGCCGAATCCAACTGCGTCGCAAGGTGATTCGCGCGAAGCGTACGTTCTGATCGCTGCCACCCCTTGTCTCCTACGACGCTACATCAACGTTTCAAGCCCGCCGCCGGGCGATCTTGCCTGACTCTTCCCTTTAATAGGGCTTTGCCTGCCCCGGGCCGTGGCTCCGGGGCAGGCAAAGCGCTCTCGCTTGACAACGCGGAGTCAGGATCCGCGGTGCCCGATTTCTTCGTTCTTAACGACGGCGCAACCTACGCGCCACCGACACGGCCCCGGCCGAGGCCGCGAACATGCCGCCGAGCGCGAGCGCCATCAGGGCGCCGTTCTGCGACGCGGTCGAGGACTCCGCCGCGGCGAGGTTCAGCGGCGGGAGCTGCTTCGGCGGGCCGCCGACCAGCGGGAGGCCGAGGCCGCCCACCGGGTTCGACGCGTCCGCGGACTGCGGCTTGACCGAGTCGCCGAGGCCACCGACGGGCAGCTTCGGCAGTGCGGGCGTCGCGCCCATGGCCACCGGCAGGGCGCCGGTGCCGAGGGACTTGGTGGCCGGAAGCTGCGGGAGACCGCTCATCCGGTTGGACTGAAGGGCCCACGGAGGGCAGTCTTCCGGGGCGCCGGCGTAGCCGCCGGGGTACCCGCCGACGTAGCCACCCGGGTGGCCGCCGCCGTACCCGATGGGGGCGCCGCCGCCGTAGCCGACGCCGGTGCCGACGCCACAGCCGCCGAGCGCCCGCCCGACGATGGCGATGCCGTTACCGCAGATGTCCACCGGAACATTGATCGGCGCGTAGATCTGGTTGCCGCCGCCGATGCTGCCGATACCGGACGTGTGGTTGTGGTGGCCGACGCCGTAGTACGCCGGGGCACCCGGGAGCGCCCCCGCGCAGCCGGAGAGCGCGTGGCCGACGATGGCGGCGGCGTTGCCGCAGACGTCGATCGGCACGTTGATCGGCGCGTGGATCTGGTTGCCGCCCAGGATGCTGAACGCCCCGGAGGTGTGGTTGCCGCGTCCGACGTAACCGGCGGGGTAGCCGCCGTGGACGCCGCCGCCCTGGCAGTCGGCGATCGGGCTGCCGCAGGCGTTACCGACGGGGTGACCGCCCTGGTAAGCGCCGGGGTCGCCGCCGGGGACGAGCCCGCCAGGGACGAACCCGCCGCCCTGGCAGGTGGGGATCGCGCTGCCGCAGGTGTTACCGACGGGGTAGCCGCCCTGGTAACCACCGTGGTAGCCGCCCTGGTAACCACCGTGGTAGCCGCCGTGGTGGCCCCCATGGATGAAGGCGCCGCCCTGGCAGCCGGCGATCGCGTTGCCGATCGCGTTGCCGCAGGCGTTGATCGGTGCGTTGACCGGCAGATGGACCTGGTTGCCACCGGCGACGCTGCCGTGGCCCGACGTGTAGCCGTAGTGGCCGCCGCCGGCGGCTGCACCGTGGACCCCGGCGCCGCCCTTGCAGCCCGCGAGCGCGTCGCCGATCACCGCGGCGGCGTTGCCGCAGATGTTGACCGGCGCGTTGACCGGCGCGTCCACCTGGTTGCCGCCCAGGATGCTGTGCCGGCCGGAGGTGTGGCGGTGACCCGCGCCGGCGTAACCGCCCAGGCCGTGGACCGCGGCGCCGCCCTGGCAGCCCGCCAGTGCCCCGCCGAGGATGGCGGCGGAGTTGCCGCAGGCGTTGATCGGCACGTTGATCGGCGCGTGGATCTGGTTGCCGCCACCGATGCTGTGGCGGCCGGAGGTGTAGTCCGAGCCGCTTCCTCCGCCGCGGCGGAGGCCGCTCACGGACGAGCCACCGGTCGAACCGGCGAGTGCGTGCCCGAGGACGCCGACGGCGTTGCCGCTCACGTTGATCGGCACGGAGATCGGGGCATTGACCTGGTTGCCACCGAGCACACTCTCGTTGCCGTTGGTCACGTCGGCCAGAGCCGGAACGGCCCCGAGCGCGACGAAGCTCGCGGTGAGCAGGGTGGCACCCGCGGCGCCTTTCGCCCACTTACGCATTGATTGCTCCTAATTTGGACAGGATTGACCGAACACTTCTCGGGGTGGTGGGCACGGCCGCTGGACCGCGGACGTACCACAGACCGGTCCGTACGGATCGCGTGACAGACCGGTGGTGGGGTCAGTCGGGGGAGAAGGAGGGCTCGTCCGCCGCAGTGCGGACGGCCGGGGGAACGTTCCCGATGCGCAGGATGGGGATGGCGGGGAGGCTCTGGGCCTTACCCGGCTCGCTCTTGCGACGGACCCCGGCCTGGTGGATGCCGCCGTTGTCGGCGGACGGGGGCAGCGCCTGCCCCTTTTGCGGCAGCGGTCGAGGCCGCCTGGGAATGGACGGTGCCCGATGCGCCCTGTGCTTGGTGACGCGGTGTTCGCCGGTGGAAGCCTTCCCGGACGCCCCCGTTACGGCGTGCGGCCCGATGTGGGTCACCGGTCCGCCGGAGACACCGGCTCGAGAACCGGCATCGCCGTGCCGTCGTGTCCGAGAAGGACCAGCCGAGCCCGCCGGCGTGTGGGGCCGCGGCGCATCGGTCAGCACCGATTTCACCGCGGGTGGCAGGGCGAGGATCGCCGGCGGACGGGCGGGCGCAAGGACCGCTTCGGTTTCGTGTACGGCCGGTTCGACGTGGTGCTCGGCAAGGACGGGATCGATGATCGCGTGCTCGGTCTGCTCCACGACGCTGGGAAGGCGTACTCCCGGAACGGTGTCGGCGTGTGCCTGGTCGGCGTGTGTCCGGCCGGCGACCCCGAGCACCCAGCCCGCGAACGCGACGCCCACCAGTATCAGCAGGCGCCGGATCACCGGCCGGGCGGCGGCTCTCGTCACCGGTGGCATGACGGCGCCCGGACAGCGTGCGACCGCAGAGGCGAACCTCCGCGACCACGAGTGTCCAGGAACCACGCGCCCTCCTTGGCGTTGACCACCGTACGGAACGTGAGGTGTTCCGTACGGTGGGTTACCGTAGCACCACGGAGAGCGATCGTTGTCGCGGATTTAAACGTGATCTAGAAAATGATCGAGAACTCGTACGCCGAACTGGAGTCCGTCGACCGGAACGCGTTCGTCGATCCCGTGGAACATTCCGGAGAAGTCCAGGTCCTTGGGAAGTTTCAGCGGCACAAACCCGTAACAGCGCATACCGAGTGTGGAGAATGATTTCGCGTCCGTACCGGCCGAGAGGCAGTACGGCACCGGCCGGGCCTCGGGGTCGTGGGCCTTCAGGGCCGCCGCCATCGCCTCGGTCAGCGGCCCCTCCCACTCGGTCTCCACGGCGATGTCGTGGTGGACGAACTCCCTGCTCACGTGCTCGCCCAGCAGCTCGTCGACCTTCGCGAAGAATTCCTCCTCGTGGCCGGGCAGGAATCGGCCGTCGACCTGGGCGACCGCACTCTGCGGGATGACGTTCGCCTTGTAGCCGGCCTCCAGCACGGTCGGATTCAGGGTGTTCCGGAGTGTCGCCCCGATCATCCTTTTCATGGGGCCGAGGTGCTCAATCGTCTTTTCGAGGTTCTCCGGATCGAATTCCGTGCCGGTCGCGGCACAGACCTCTTCCAGGAACCTTCGGACGGTCTTCGTCAGCTGGACGGGAAACTCATGGGCGCCGAGCCGTGCCACCGCCGCGGCGAGGGCCGTGACGGCGTTGTCGCGGTGCACCATCGAGCCGTGGCCGGCGGTGCCGTCGGCGGTCAGGCGCATCCATGCGAGGCCCTTCTCGGCCGTCTCGATGAGGTAGAGGCGTTCGTCGTTCGGCAGGGTCAGGCTGAAGCCGCCGACCTCGCCGATCGCCTCCGTACAGCCCTCGAACAACTCCGGGTGGTTGTCGACGAGCCAGTGCGCGCCGTACTTGCCGCCGGCCTCCTCGTCCGCGAGGAAGGCCAGGACTATGTCGCGCCGGGGCCGTCGGTTCTCTCTCAGCCGCTGGCGCATGACGGCCAGGACCATCGCGTCCATGTCCTTCATGTCGACGGCCCCACGCCCCCAGACACAGCCGTCGGCCACCTCACCGCCGAACGGGTCGCGAGTCCAGTCGCTCTTCTGTGCGGGGACGACGTCGAGATGCCCATGAATGAGGAGAGCGTCCCTGCTGGGATCGGTCCCCTCGATCCGCACGACAAGGCTGGCGCGTTTGTCGTGCGACTCGTAGATCTTGGGTTCGAGGCCGACTTCGGCGAGCTTCTCGGCGACGTACTCCGCGGCCTTCCGCTCCCCGGGCCCACTGTGGTCCCCGGGGTTGGTGGTGTCGATGCGAATGAGGTCACTGCACAGCTCAACTACCTCGTCTTCCGCCGAGGAATCACTCACGGGTCCGTCCTCCGTCTTAGCCTTCACGTGGCCCCCCATCCTCCCCCAGCCGCCGCCGGGCCTGCGGTTCGGCCGCCATCGCCGGCCCGTACGGCCTGCGAGACGCGAGGGCGGCGCGGGAGAGGGGGACCGGGAGGCGCGGGGGACGCCAGGGGCGCGGGGAGGCGCCGAGTGCGAGGAGGCGCCGAGACGGCGCGACTTCGCGGCATCACCGGGGATTTGCTATCGTGTGGCAGCCGCTGCGGGAGACCGCACGACGCACCACGTCCGGGTGGCGGAATAGGCAGACGCGCTAGCTTGAGGTGCTAGTGCCCTTTACGGGGCATGGGGGTTCAAGTCCCCCCTCGGACACGACAGTTTGCCCATACGATCCGCGTTGAGAAGCATCTCAGCGCGGACGATGCGTTCCTGGGGCTTGTACGTGAGCTTGAGGCCGAGATCGCGGTAGATCTCGGCCTTTCTCTTTGGGGCGGCGAACCTCAGCCCGCCGACCTGGTCACCCAGGTTGTGGATCATGCTGGAGATCTCCTTCTTGGTCAGGCGGCGAGGGCGTTCGCCGATCGCGGCGAGTTGCGCGTTCGCGGACGCCTGCCGGGTGAGGACCTCGTCGGTCCATTGCTTGACGATCTTCGGGTCGGTGCCCGCTTCGAGGGCGGCCTGGTGGAGTCGGAGCTTGCGCTCACAGTCGGCCAGGATCTGTCGGGCAGCGATCTTGGTTGTGTCCTCGCCTGGGCCCGCGCCCTGCGAGCGCTCCAGGAGTGTGATCGTGTTCTCCAGCCGTGGTGGGCTGAAGACGCTGGCCAGCCAGTCGTCGAGGGCCTCAAGGATGTCGTCTTCGCGGACCTGGACGGACTTGGGGTGGTCGAGCTTGTTCGCGAGCGCGTACTCCTGCGGGTAGCGGCACCGGTAGTAGGGCGCGTCGTTGGTCCAGTTGCCCTGCATCCGGCGACCGCACAGGTCGCAGTGGCACAGGCTGCGCAGGATGTAGGTGTGGCCGCCGGTCCGTGGCCGGCGTACGACGGCACGCTTGCCCTTGGCCGCGAGCAGTGCCTGGGCGCGTTCGAAGTCCTCTGTTCTGATCAATGGTTCGTGAGTGAGCGTGTCGGACCAGATCCACTCGGCGCTGTCGTTCCAGGACATCTTCGTGGTGTGGCCGAGCGCGACGTCATCGATGTCGATCAGGATCTCGTCCTTGCGCTGCTTGTTCCATACCTGCCGACCCGTATAGCGGGGGTTCAGCAAGATGGCGCGGACGGCGCTCTTGGACCACCCGATGCCGCTGCGGTGGCGGTTGCGCTTGCGGTCGTAGGCCGACGGCGAGGGCAGGTTGTCGCGCGTCAGCCCCTCAGCGATGGCGTAGATGCCCTGGCCGTTGAGGAACTCCTCGAAAATCCGCGACACGTTACCCGCGGTGGCGGCGTCGCGAGCGAGCTTGTGCAGCCTGCGCCCTTCCGCCGCCTTGGCAGGGTTGGGGTGAGGTCCCGCGTCGACCAGTCGGTAGCCGTAGGGCGGGCGGCCTCCGAGGAAGCGCCCCTCCATCTGAGCGATCGAGGCCATGGCGGTGCGTACCCGGATCTTGATGCGGTTGCGTTCGCCTTTGCTGAGGCCTCCGAAGACGGACATGATCAGCTCGTGGGCCTCGTTGACCGGATCGATGGCCCCACCCACCTCGGGTACCCATAGCGACACGCCGAAGTGCTTGAACAGCTCGATGGTCAGGCCGTACTGGTTTCCGTAAAAGGCCCGCTGTGGCTCTCCGATGACGACGGCGTCGAATACCCGGTTCGGGTTGCGAAGCTCGGCCAGGAGGTCGTTCGCGCACGGGCGACGCTGCCAGGGAATCGAGCGGGACTGGCCAATGTCGAAGTAGTGCGCGACGATCACGCCACCGGCCGGTTCGACCAGGGAGCTGGCCCGTTTCAGCTGCCATTGCCGGGACGCTTCGGGGTCCTGCTGATCCTCGGTCGAGACCCGTCCGTAGAAGGCGAACCTGAGCCCACCTGAGCGGAATGGCAAGAACTCACCGTCGGGCCGCTTGAGCACCTCGCCTGCTGTCATGTCGATCGGTCGTCCTTTTCCTCGCCGGGGTGGAGCCCGTCGTCTCGCTCGTGCGCCTCTACGAGCGCCCGGAGCAAGGCGCGCGCAGCCCTCGGTGTGAGGGCAGGCGGATCCTCCGGCACTATGACGCGGGTTCTCTGCCTCGGTGCTGCGCGGGGCACGCGGCTGCAACGGTACGGAGACGAGTCCGGCTCGGGAGCCCCTGAGCAGCCCTTTTGTGACCTGGAAGTCATGCGGCACCTCCCGTGCCGCCGACGGCAACGAAGGCCGCTCTCGTTCTCTTCGGCGGCCCGTCGACGTTGCCGCGCGGCAACCATGCCGCCTCCGAGTACCCGATGCGGAAATCGCCCGAGCTTCGTTTCCGGAGTCCTCTGCCGCGCTGGGCTGCCGTTCGATGCCATTCGCCACCCAGACCAGATTTGTCCACAGCCTGTGGACAGTCGAACGGCAGGGTCGGGCGGCAACCGCTTCTGCCGGTTTCCGCCGCAGCATGCGGTGTGCGGAAGTCTTCCGCATCGCTGCCGCAGCGTGTCCGCGCGATCTCCGCTCGTGGGCCGCGGGGAGATCGCACGGGTGTCGTGTGGCACTCGTTTCGGGCTCGTGCGGTCATGATCCACCTCCGGCCGAGTCGCGCGTGTCGGTGGGCCGGCCACCGTCGAGTGCGCGGAAGGCCGCGATGGCCTGCTGCGGGACGACGCCGTTGCCGAGCAGGCGCATCTGCGCTGCGCGGGTCAGGGGCAGGTCGGTGACCCAGCCGGCAGATAGGCCCATCATCCATTCGACGAATCGGGCGCTTAGGCGAGGTTGTCCCCTGGTGCCGGTCTCGGTGGGTTGTGGTGCGGGGCGGCCGAGGATCGTCTCCCATCCGTGGATTGCCGGTGCGTAGGCGCCCCAGGTGACGGCGGCTGCCGGTGCGGCAGGTTGATTGCCGCAGACGGCAGGGTGAGGTCGCCTTTGGAGCCGTGCTGGTTCGGGCTGCCCTTGATCCCATCGGTTGCCCGTGGGGTGGGCAAGAGCCGTACGGCAACACTGAGCGGCATGGCGCGGCTTGGCTGTTGCCGTGCCCGGCGCCCCAGCCAGGACACCACCGTTTCTCCGTCGTTGGCATTGCAGGCCGTCGGCGTCGGCAGCAGCTCGGCACATGCCACATCGCACAGATTGACCTGGCGTCCTTGCCGTCTTCGTTTGGCTGGGCAGGTGCTGCCGCGGGATTCGTGGGCTTGCGGGGTGGGCAGCAGCGATGAACATGCGGTCGCGGCGGTGTGGGGCTCCGACGTCGGCGGCGCGTAGGCACATCCATGCCGTGTGGTACCCGAGCGCGGCCAGGTCCCCCAGAACGGTGGGGAGTCCGCGTGTTCGCAGGGCGGCCACGTTCTCCACGAGCACGAGTCCGGGTCGTAGTAGGCGAAGGGCTTCGGCGATGGTGAGCCACAGTCCACTGCGGGTTCCCCTCTTGATCCCGGCGCCCGGGCCGGCGTAGCTGATGTCTTGGCACGGGAAGCCGGCGGTGACGATGTCCACGGCCGGGACCTGGGTCCAGTCGACGGCGGTCAGGTCACCGACGTTCGGCACGCCGGGGAAGCGGCGATGCAACAGCACGGTCGCGTACGGATCGTTTTCGGCGCACCAGATGAGCTGTCCGCCGTAGAGGGCTTGGGCGGCCAGGTCGAGGCCGCCGTAACCGGTGCACATCGAACCGATCCTGGGACGTCTGTCAGGTGGTGGTGAGGCCATGAGATTCGCGGCTCTGGCCACCGGTCGCTTCAGCTACGAACTGCGATCCATCGCACACCCATTTTCGAGACGACACGCCGGAAGCCGACTCGCGTGATCCTCGCTCGACAGTCGTCCGCCCGCCTTTCACGCCAGACGAGAGTCGCGCGAGTTCCAGACGATTGCCAGGCGAGCACCCGGTGGCTATATGGGCCCGCTCCCGGAACCGGTCCGGGGCGAAAGGAGCCCACCATGCCTGCCAGAAACAAAGCCACTTCCTGCAATCGAAACCGTCCGACGCCGTTGGATCGGGTCGCGCAGGCGTTCGCTGAGATCTGCGCGCGAACCGACACGCCCACCGTCAGCGGCCGTGCGATCGGTCATGGTCTGCCGTCCTGCGCGATGTGCGCACGGGAGCTGGCCGAAATACTCCCTCTGCTGGAGCCTCAGGCTCGCGACGCGGTGTGGCGCGAGCTCATCCGGCTGGCCCGAGACGTCGGTGAACCCTGGCCCACGATCGCCATCGGTATCGCGCTGCCCGGTCTGCGTACGGCGGCGGGCCGGCTCGTCCGTGACTACGACGGCGACCCCGAAGATCTGGACGCCGAGTTGGTCGCCGCGTTCTACGAGGCCATCGCACACGCCGCAGTCGACGGCCCGCTGATCTGCGCACGGTTGCGCTCAGCCGCCTATAACCAGGTCCGCCGGATGCGCTACGGCGCCACGGCCTACGCGACCCGCACCCGCGGCCTGCACGCTCTCCCCCAGGCATGCGCGACGCCCGCACCGTGCGGGCACCCCGACTTGGTTCTGGCCACGTCGGTCCGGGCAGGCGTGATCACCCAGGAGGAAGCCGCCCTGATCGGCGATTCCCGGCTGGAGAAGACCCCACTCAGTTCGGTCGCCAGACGGATCGGCATGCCACCCACCACCGCCTGGTGCCGCCGCAAGGCCGCCGAGACGCGGCTGGCCGCCTGGATCAAAAAAGACGAGAACCAAACGTGATCTTCGAATATCAGCGGCCTGCCATTCGCAGTTCGTAAAGCGAGCAAGCCGCAGCCGGCGCCATCGGGAGGGCGGGAAGAAGGCCACCGGCCGCTTCACCGGAACCCGTTCAAGAACATCGAAAGGGGATCGGCTCCATTCTCTCCCCCGATGGCGACCGAAGTGATCCCGCGCGGAAAGGAGGCACCCAGATGGCTTCACACAACGGCATTACACGCATCGCGGTCATGGCCATCGCGATCGGCACAAGTGTCGTATTCACCGCAACGGCGGTCCACGCCTCACAAAAAGGGGTGGCCGCTCCCTCCGACTTGAAGACGGTGATCAACAACCTGCGGACCTGGATCATCGGCATGCTGGTCGCCCTCGCGACGCTCCTCCTCACCGTCGGAGGGCTCCGCATGCTGCTGGCGGCGGGCGACCCCGGCGAGGTCAGCAAGGCCAAGGAAGCCCTGAAGTACGCCGCAATCGGCTACGGCATCGCGGCCCTGGCCCCAGTCCTGGTCGAGATCCTCAAACGAATCGTCGGGGCGTGACCATGCCACGACGACATGTTCGCCTCACTGCCGCGGTGCTCGTGACCGCCGCCGTACTGATGATCGTCGGCACCGGCCGGGCACACGCCGCCGCGCCCGCACCCAAGCCGAGTCCGGCCACCTCCTCCACACCACCGACGCGTCCGCAGCCGACCCCGTCGCGCCTCTGCCCCAGCGTGCAGATATATCCCGGTGAACCGATCCCCCACTGCGCAGGCCCCGGCGCGACGCCCACACCGGTCGTCACCCCGCCACCACCGCCGAACGGGTGCCCACCGTACGAAGTGAGTTGCCAGGTCGGCCAGGCGATCGACACCTGGTTCACCGGCCTGGCCAAACTCGCGATCCCGCCGGTCATGGACTTCTTCGGCAAGACCCTGCTGACCACACCCGAACTCGACAGCCCCGCGATGGCACGCGCCAGCTCCCTGTGGTCGGCCAGTGAGGCCATCGCCAACACCTGCTTCGTCATCATGGTCGTCCTCGGCGGCATCCTGCTCATGGCCGGCCACACCATCGCCCCCGGTACGGCCACTAAAGACATCGCCATGCGCCTGCTTCTGGCGTTCCTCGCGGCGAACTGCAGCAGGCTCGTAATCGAACAAGCGATCATTTTCGCGAACGGCCTGGCTCAGGCCTTCATCCACTACGGCGCGGCCAACGCCGACCCGCACGGCGCCGCCCAGGTGATGAAGGGCTGGCTCATCGGCAACATCGCCAGCCTCGGCATGCTCTCCGGGCTGATCGCGCTCGTCGCGGTCGTGCTCGCGCTCATGGTGGCCGGCGGCTACATCATGCGGGTCGCCGTGACCATGCTGCTGGTCATCGCGGCGCCCCTGGCACTGATCTGTCACGCGCTGCCACAGACCGACGGTCTGGCCCGCCTGTGGTGGCGCGCCACCACAGGGATGCTCGCCATCCAGGTCGCTCAGTCGATCGTCTTCGCCACCGCCGTCGTCATCCTCACCGCCAAGGATGGCGACACCGTGCCCTTGATCGGCATCTCCGGCCAGAAGGGCATCGTCGACCTGCTCCTGGTCGTCTGCCTGCTCTACATCCTGGCCCGCGTCCCCTCCTGGGTCTCCAAGACCGTCTGGCGGGGCGCGCTCGGCCGGAACCCGATCAGCACCGCGGCCCGGTTCTTGTTCTCGGTCCTCGTGCTGCGGCGGGCCACCGGCGCCCTGACCGGCGCTGGAAGCGGCGGACGACCGACACCACCACCGCGCCCACCAAGCCCTCGGCCGATGCCGCCGCCTGGGCCCCGGCCGCCGACCCACCCTGCGATCGGGACTCGGCCCTCGCCCCCTTCCCCGGGATCGCCGCCGTACGGCCGACAGCTGGACCTCCCGAACATGCCGCCGCCGAGCCCGGCTCCGAGCCGCGGCCCCCAACCGCCCCTGCCACCGCATCCCCGGCCCACGGCGCCCCGCCGCTGGCGCCAAGACGAACTGCCGTTCGAGGCACGACCACGACCGCCATCGCGCGGCTCCGCACCCGGCGAACGCCGTCAACCACCATCGCCACGAGACCCGAGAGGAGACCACCGATGAACCGCGACGCCCCCGGCACCTCGTACACGACCCGGATTCCCGCCGACGTCGACCGCGAGGACCGCGTCCTGGCGAACCTGACCGCCCGCCAGGTCGCCATCCTCGCCAGCACCGGCGTCGTGCTCTGGGCGGTCTTCATGGCCACCCGCCACCTTGTCCCGCCGCTGGTGTTCATCGCCTGCGCCGTGCCGATCGCCTCGGTGGCCGTGGCGTTCGCGCTCGTACGCCGCGATGGCCTCAGCCTGGACCGGCTCGCCCTCGCGGCCATCAGGCAACGACTCGCGCCCCGCCAGTACGTGTCCGGCGAGGTGCCCGCCACACCGAGCTACCTCACACCGCTCGCCACGAACCCGCCCGCGTCGCTCCCGCTACCGGTCAGCGCCATCCGTACGGACGGGCTCATCGAACTCACCGACCACGGCTGCGCCGCGTTGGTGTCCTGCTCCACCGTCAGCTTCGCACTGGCCACCATCGGCGAACAGGAAGCCATGGTCGCCGGGTTCGCCCGCTGCCTGCACGGCCTGTCCTCACCCGTCCAGATCCTCGTACGTGCCGAACGTATGAACCTGGCCCCCATGGCCGCCCGCGTGCTCGACGGCGCACCCGGTCTGCCCGACCCCCAGCTTGAGGCCGCCGCGCGCGAACACGCCGAGTTCCTCGCCGAACTCGCCGCCCGATCCGAACTGCTCTGGCGCCAGGTCCTGCTCGTCGTACGGGACCCCGAAGCCACGTCGGACGCCGACACGTCACCGGTGCTACGCCAGGCCGAAAACGTCGCCGCGGCACTGACGTCCGCCGGCGTCGACTCCCGTGTCCTCGACGGCTCCGCCAGTGCGGCGGTCCTGGCCGCCGCCTGCGACCCCAACAACCCGGCGCCCTGCTCCATCAAGAGCGCCGAGGAGGTGACCACAGGCCGATGAGACGAACCCGAACCCGCCGTACGGCACCGGCCGTCCTGCCGCTCGGCCCCGACGCCGCCGAGGTCGGCGCCCGCAACCTCGTCCTGGGCGACGGCGTCTGCGCCACCTTCGCGATCACCGGCTACCCGGCCGAGGTCGGCCCCGGCTGGCTCGAACCCCTGCTGTCCGATCCAGGCAGAACCGACGTCGCGCTGCACGTCGAGCCCATTCCGAACCAGGTCGCGGCCGATCGCCTCCGCAAGCAGCTCGCCCGCCTCGAATCGTCCGCCCGATCGGACGCCGAACGGGGCCGGCTGGTCGACTTCGAAGCCGATGCCGCCGCAGACGACGCGCACGCGCTGGCCGCCGGCCTGGCGCGCGGGCACGCCAAGCTCTTCCACGTCGCCCTTTACATCACCGTCCACGCTGGCAACGAAAGCGAACTGGCCAGAGAAGTACGCCGGGTCCGTACGCTCGCAGCGTCGTTGCTGCTCGACGCACGCCCCGCGACCTTCCGTACGTTGCAGGGCTGGACTTCCACCCTCCCGCTCGGCCTCGACGCCCTCAGCACGCGGCGGACGATGGACACCCACGCGCTCGCCGCCGCGTTCCCCTTCACCTCACCCGACCTGGCCTGCCCGCTGTCGGACACCTCCGTGCTCTACGGGGCGAACGTCTCCTCACCATCGCTGGTGACCTGGGACCGGTGGACGCTCGACAACCACAACGCGGTGATCATCGCCCGGTCCGGGGCCGGGAAGTCCTACTTCGCCAAGCTGGAGGCACTGCGGTCGATGTACGCGGGCATCCAGATCGCGATCATCGACCCCGAAGACGAATACGCCCGCCTCGCCGAGGCCGCCGGCGGCTCCCGCATCGCCCTCGGCTCGCCCGGCGTCCGCCTCAACCCGTTCGACCTGCCGTCCGGCGCCGACAAGACCACCGACGCCCTCACCCGGCGGGCGCTCTTCCTGCACACCCTGACCGCGGTCCTACTCGGCGAGCCCCTGGACCCCGCCACGCGAGCGGCGCTGGATCGTGCCGTCTTCGCCACGTACAACACCGCCGGCATCACCGAAGACCCCCGCACCTTCGGCCGACCGGCACCGCTGCTCCGCGACCTGTCGGCAACGCTCGACGCGAGCGAAGACCCCAAGGCCCGAGAACTCGCCGCACGCCTCGCCCCCTACGTCTCCGGCAGCTTCCGCGACCTGTTCGCCGGGCCCACGACGACCAAGCCCGACGGCCACCTGGTCGTCTTTTCCCTCCGGGAGGTCCCCGAGGAGCTGAAGACCGTCGCCACCCTGCTCACCCTCGACGCGATCTGGCGAACGGTCAGCGACCCGCGCGCTCTCAGGCGGCGGTTCGTCATCGTCGACGAGGCCTGGCTCCTCCTTCGCGACGGCGAGGGCGCGAAGTTCCTCTACCGCCTCGCCAAATCCGCACGGAAGCACTGGACCGGCCTCACCGTCGTCACCCAGGACGCGGCCGACGTCCTGGCCTCCGACCTCGGACGAGCCGTAGTCAGCAACAGCGCCACCCAGATCCTGTTGCGGCAGGCACCCCAAGCGATCGACCAGGTTTGCGAGGCCTTCCGCCTCTCCGACGGCGAACGGGCCTTCCTGCTCACCGCGGACCGCGGCGAAGCACTGCTCAGCTGCGGATCCCAGCGGGTGGCCCTGCGCAGCCTCGCCTCGCCCGTCGAGCACGCCATCTGCACGACCGACCCGGCCGAGCTGGTCGATCTCGACAACGACGGAGCCGCGCTGTGAGATCGATCGACCCGCGGCCGTTCCCTCCCGTCGAGCGGTTCCTCGACGACCCGATGACGAGCATGCGTCACGGCTGGGACCACCTCACGGGGCTGATCACTGCGTACTTCCTCCCGGTCTTCTGCGTCGCGCTCACAGCGACCGTCGCGACCGTCCTGGCACGTAGCGGGCTCCTCCGGTGGCGGCACGCGCGGTTGAACGCGCACGCCCGCGTGGTCGAGATCATGCCGCCTCCGTCGGTGGACATGGCGGGCGCCGAGGCGTTGTGGACGCATCTGCTCGGGCTGTTGCGCCCCCGCTGGTTGCGTCCTGTCACCGGAGTGCCGCACGTCGCCTGGGAGTATGAGTTCACCGCCGCCGGAATGCTCATCCGGTTGTGGGTTCCGGGAGTGGTCCCGCCCGGGTTGGTGGAGCGAGCCGTCGAAGGAGCGTGGCCGGGAGCCCGGATCGTACGGGCAACGGACCGAATCGCTGGAAACCAGCTCGATGCCGGCGGGCGACTCCGGCTGGCCCGTCCCGACCACTATCCGCTGCGTTCCGACTTCGAGACCGATCCGCTGCGCGGCCTGCTGGCCGCCGCCGACGCCCTGACCGACGCCGAGACCGTGGTCGTGCAGGTCCTCGTGCGGCCGGTGACCGGCCGCAGACTACGGCGAGCAGGACGGTACGCCACCGGACTACGCACGCCCGGCGCCGCGACGAGCGCTAAGGCCGGTCTGTTCGACATGCTCCCCATCGGCGCTTCCCACACGGCCCGACCGACCGCCTCTCGCCCGGCCGAGGTGCCAGCGGAGGTCCGCGCCATCCTGGCCAAGGCTGCCCGGCCACGCCTGGAGACCGTCGTGCAGTACGCGGTCAGCACCGACGACACCAGCGAGCACGGACAGGCCTGGCTTCGTGGTCGCGCGCACGCCATCGCCTCGTCGTACGCCACCTACACCGGCTTCAACCACCTGCGGCGGCAGAAGCTCCGCCACGGCGCGGAGATCCTGCGAGCACGCCGGATGGGACACGGGGATCTGTTGTCCGTGCCCGAGCTGGCCGCCATCTGCCACATCCCGACCGACGAGACGGTGCCCGGCCTGAACCGCGCAGGAGCCAGACCGACCCCGCCGCCCCCGGCCCTGCCATCGGGCGGCCCCGGGGTACGTGTGCTCGGACGAACCGAGGCCGGTCCGCCGCGCACCATCGGCATCCGGATCGCCGACGCCCGGCACCACACCCACATGATCGGCGAAACCGGCACCGGCAAGACCACCGGACTGCTGTCCATGCAACTCGACGACGCGAT
Source organism: Actinomadura sp. DC4 (assembly GCF_030406325.1). Taxonomy (GTDB): domain Bacteria; phylum Actinomycetota; class Actinomycetes; order Streptosporangiales; family Streptosporangiaceae; genus Actinoallomurus. The sequence goes on from NZ_JAUEQY010000042.1 coordinate 54,581, forward strand.
GGCCGGCCGCGGACTCGTCTCCATCGAACCCAAGGGTGACTCGACGCTCATCCTGTCCCGGCTCCCCGAGTCCCTGATCGGCAAGGTCGCACTGATCGACCCCGACGACCACGCCCCGCCACCGTGCCTCAACATCCTCGACGGCGGCACCAGTGAACTGACCGCGGACGTCGTCGTGGGAATCTTCCGCCGCATCTACGCCGACTCCTGGGGGCCCCGCACCGACGACATCCTCCGCTCGGCGATCCTGACCGCCGCGACCAACCCGGACGCGACCCTGGCCGACGTCCCCCGGCTGCTGGACAACGACACTTACCGCGCCAAGGCCATGGCCGGAGTGCGGAACCCGTTCCTGGCCGACTTCTGGAGCTGGTACGACCGGCTGTCCGCCGCCCAGCGCGCCAACGTGACCGGCCCGGTGATGAACAAGCTCCGAGCGGTCCTGCTGCGCGGCTTCGCCCGCGACGTTCTCGCCGCCGGACGAAGCAGCGTCGACATCGGCGAGCTGCTCGACACCGGCGGACTGCTCGTCGCGCGCCTCCCCAAGGGCGTGCTCGGCGAGGACACCGCCCGCCTCCTCGGATCACTCATCCTCGCCAAGACCTGGCAGGCCATCCAGGCACGCGCACGGCGCCCCGATGCCGAACGGCCGGACTGCGCCGTCTACATCGACGAGTGCCAGAACTTCCTCACGCTCCCGCACGGCCTGGACGACATGCTCGCCGAGGCCCGCTCCTACCGCGCCGGGCTCATACTCGCCCACCAGAACCTCACCCAGCTCCCGCAAGAACTGCGTGAGTCCCTCGCCGCCAACGCCCGCAACAAAATCGTCTTCACCATCTCCCCGAACGACGCCCGCCACATCGAACGCCACATGGCACCACAGCTGAGCGCGCACGACCTCGCCAACCTCAGCGCCTTCCAGGCTGCGGCTCGGCTTCTCGACAACGGCGCTCTGACCAGCGCCTTCACGCTGCGGACCCGGCCCCTGCCGCCACCCGTACGAGGCCGGGAGAAGGCCATCAGAGAGGCCTCACGAGCCCGCTACGTCCGCCGGCGACCCGACAACATCGTGTCCGGCCCGCTGCCCGGAGACCCGCGCTAGAGCCATCCGCGACCACCACACAGGGGGAACGACCATGACCACCACAGGACCCAGGCGCGGAACGACGGACCTGCTCGGCCTGCTCGCGACGCGACTGACCGCACGAGACCGCTGGCTGCTGCGCATGCTCTTCGAACACAAGGTCTTCACCACCGCGCACATCGCCGACCTCGGATTCGCCGGCAACCGAGATACCGCCGACCACCGGCTTCTCGTGCTGTACCGGCTCGGCATCTTGCAGAGAATCCGCCCGCTGCGCCCCGGTGGCGGGTCCGCGCCCTGCCACTGGCTCCTGGGCACCGCCGGCGCCGAGGTGCTCGCCGCCGAGCGCGGGATCGCGCTCAAGGAACTCGGCTGGCGACGTGACCGGGCCAATGCCGTCATGCTGTCCGCCAAGCTCGGCCATCTGCTCGGCGTCAACGGCTTCTTCTCCCGCCTCGCCGTACCGTGGGGCCACGCGCGACTCACCGAGTGGTGGCCCGAGGCACGGTGCGCGGCCACGTGGAAAAAGTTCGTCCAGCCCGATGGGTACGGCCGGTGGGGCACCGCTGAACGAGAGCTCGGATTCTTCCTCGAGTTCGACAACGGCACCGAGCCTCTCGCCCGCGTCACCGCGAAGGTCGACGCCTACACACGGCTCGCTCAGGCAACCGGGATCAGCACACCGCTGCTGTTTCACTTGCCCTCTGGCCGCAGAGAACAGAACTTCCGCGACGCCTGCCGGGCGGTGACGTTCCCGGTACTGACCACCTCAAGCGGACCGGCGAACCACCACCTGGCCGCCCCGGTCTGGGCGGCTCTCCACAGCGACGCCCGCCGCTCGCTAGAGAACTTCACCCGGCCACCCGAGCGAAGCCGTACCGGAGCGAAGACCGCAGTATCGGCGCTCCAGCCCAGTGCCTGGGCGACCCGTCCGAGCAGCACGGTGGTACCCCCATGTCCGCGCTGACGGTCGTGGCCGCCGGAGCCGGTACAGGCGTCATGTTCATGGCTGCGCTGATCGGCGGAACGACCGGCGCCATCACGGCCGCGAACGGGATGGCCTCGGGCTGCATGACTACGGACCAGCCGGCGGCGTCCAAGACCGCCGACGAGATCCCAGCCACCTACCTACGGCTCTATCAGGCAGCCGGCAGTGCGTACGGCGTCCCGTGGACCATCCTCGCGTCCATCGGCAGTATCGAGACCCACCACGGACGCGACCAGCGAATCTCCAGCGCAAGCGCACGCGGTCCGATGCAGTTCATGCCAGGCACCTGGGCCACGTATGGACTCGACGGCGACGCCGACGGCCGTACGGACATCACCGACCCCGCCGACGCCATCCCTTCTGCCGCCCGGTACCTCAAGGCCAGCGGTGCACCCGGACGCCTACGAGAGGCGATCTACGCCTACAACCACTCCTGGGGCTACGTCGCCAACGTCATCGCGGTCGCCCGCCGCTACGCCGCGCGGCCGGTGGAAGCGGCCGACGACGCCAGCTGTGGCTACGTCGGCCCGGTGCAGGCCCCGACCGTGATCGCCGCAAAGGTCATCGATTACGCGAGGGCGCAGCTCGGCAAGCCGTACATCTTCGGCGGCACCGGTCCAGCCGGCTACGACTGCTCGGGGCTAACGATGATGGCGTACCGCGCGGCAGGCAGCGCGATCCCACGGCTGTCAGACGCCCAGTACTGGTTCGGTGTGAAGGTCCCGCCTGGGCAAGAAGCGCCCGGCGACCTCGTCTTCTTCGACTACAAGCCCGGCCACTCCGGCCCGGGCCACGTCGGCATCGTCTACGACGTCCCTCGCGGCCTCATGCTCGCGGCCCCTCACACCGGCGCCAACGTACGCGTCCAGTCCTACCGCGCCTATCCCGGCGGGCCCGTCGGATTCACCCGGCCATACGCCCACCACCCCTGACCTCGTCCGGCCAGATCCCGGCCGAACGCCGGGTCGTCAGCGGACGGCCCGACACCACATAACGAGAAGAGAAGAGGTGTTGTCCATGGCGAATCCGCAGGGCGTCAGCTGGATCCGCAGGTGAGTGGTCCGCTTACCGCCGTCGCGATGCCAACGGTCATCGGCTCATGATCACGGGCCGGACGGAGACGAGCCGTCCGGCCCGTCGCCGACGGCACTCGTCCCGTCACATGCGGGTGCGTGTCGCCTCGGCGGCATCGGCGAGCGTGTCAAGAGCGCAGCAGGTTACGGGGTTGCATGGCTGTTCCGGCTCGGCGCCGCACTCGTCGCATCCTGTCGTAGGCCCTGATGGCCGATAGACCCACACGTCCTGGCCGACACTGAACACTCGTGGGCCTTGCAAACTCTGAACCGAGACGACGCTGGTGTTCAGGACACAGGGATCGCCCAAGACCTGGCAGACCGGGTTGAACATGACGTCCCAGCGGCGCAGTTCATCGGCGCGTAGATGAGTGAAGACGCCATCGTAAAGGTCGTCGAAAGTCATCGTCGCTCCTCAGCGGCCGGTCCAGATGACGTGGACGCCATCGGGGACCGCGACGGTCGAGACCGCGCTTTCGGTCTCTCGGTCGCGTACGTAGGCGTCCGTGACTGTTCTGACCATCTCGTCTGCGCCACGGTCGCCCCAGCCGTCGAGGAAGGCGGACACGACCGCGCCAGGGCGATCCTGGAGAAGCGGATTGCCGGTCATCGGGTTGCCTCCTTCCGGTCGGCGACGTCAGCAGTAGAGCCGTACGGCCGAGTCATGGTCGCCACCGCAGTAGCCACAGCAACGGTCTTGCGCATAGGCCGAGAGTTCCTCTGCGAACGTGTCTCGCCACTGGCACTGCTGGGGCGTGTATTCGTTGAAGTAGTCGGATCCACGTCTCCTGGGCGCATCGTCAGGAAGCCGAGAAGGCATCCAGCGGCGTGACCGAGCGTCGCGGCGACGGGCGCCGCGCCGTTGCCGGAGCAGAAGTCATGCCCTTCGAAGACCGTCTGTCCGTGGCGAGACAGCCGGTAGGCGTAACGGATGCGACCATCGGCGGTAAGGCCGTCTCCGCCGATCTCAAGGAAGTGGTCGGCGTCGATACGCCACACCAGCGTGAGACGCGGCGAATTGACATATTCGAGCAGACTTGTAGTGCAATTCCCAAGCATGGGACTCCCCCCACCTTTGATGTCAACGCTTCGCGACGCTTCGTAATCGTCAGGAGTTGGGACGTGGCTTACGGTTCCGCCAGTCCCGCTCTGCCCAGAGAATTGCCTGGATAGCTTGTGCGGAGCGTTCTGTGAAGACTTCATTTCGGGCGCCCTCGTCTCTGATGGCGTCGAACGAAAGCCATGCACCGACTCGACCGTCGACGGCAAAGAGGTAGCTTTCCTGATCGAAGTGGTAGTACACCTCGACCGAGACCCCCATGACGCGAAGTGTCTCCAGGCGCTCCGCGCCGTCCGTGAACGTGGCGGCGTTCTCGGCGACATAAGACACACCGCGAGAGATGACGTCGTCCATGCACTCGCACCACTGGATAGACGGGAATCGCTCTCTTACCTCGTCGAGGTGAGCGACATACCCGGAGCACTCAGCATTGGGCCGTGGCTGGATAGCGGGCGCAAAATCGGCCATTCGCTCACAATCATCAGTATGAGCGTAAGGAAGAAGGTCGGGAGCGTCCACGATCACCAGAATCCTTTTTGATACCGACTCGTCATTGCCCATTCCGATCCCCCCGCACACGCTTCCCTTTTGCTATTAACATTCGACCATATCCAGCCTTGCCTGGGAGCCCCCGCGCCGTATGTTCTTGGGAAAGTCGCACGCCGGATCCTTAATCGACCACAAGAAACAGAGAGCCGAAAGACAGAAATACGGCAGATAATGAATGACGATTGGCCAGGGAGAATGAATTACTGAAGGGATGACACATCGAGGCCATGCCAGTAGGAAGAGGTCCCCGCCCGTCAAGGAATCTTGTTTGAGTGTCTGCCACTCGTGTCGCGACGCGCATCCGCTAGAGGCAAGGGGCCCTGAACTGGCCGTTCTTCCTCGTTGACCTCACCGCTTCTGGACCGGGGGGCGAACCGGCAGGCGACCCGGGAGTCGCCATGGGGAGGGGTCGCCCGCCAATCCTCAGCTCACCGAACCACCGACGAGGATCGCTTGCAGCAATGCTCGCGTCTCCGCGCCGGGTTCCTCGCCTAGTCGCTCGAGGCGTCCCTTCAGCGTCTCATAGGTGATTCTCGCGTCGCCAGCGCGACCCAGCCGCTGATAGATCCGCATGATGTGCCGATCGGCTTCCTCGGCACACGGCATTATCCTGCCGGCGTCCTCCAGCATTGTGATCGCGGTGCCAGGACTATCCGCTTCGAGCAACGACGCGGCTTCATCCAATGCTCCGACGACCTTGCGCCGCAGGTCATACCGGAACGGTTCGGCCCACAGGCCGTCACCGACATAGACGAACTCGCCTCGGTAGAGTTGTATCGCTCGCCGTAGGAGGTGAAGTCGCTCCTGCTCACTAACCGCAGAACGGCTCGCGAGTAGCGCGGACTCGAATTCCCACATATCGACATTGAGCTGAGTCTCGTCGAGCCGGTATCGGTTCATCCGCAGCAGAACGAACTTTCCATGCGGCTGGCCGCTGGCGGCTCTGAGCGCCTTGCGGAGGTAGTAGACCGCGTCGGTGAACCGCTTGCGAGCACTCATGAGCGGCTCGTCGGGCCACAACTCCTCGATGATGGCGTCGGCGGTAGCGCCCTCAGGATGGCATGCCAGATAGGTCACCACCTCCCAGGAGAATCGCCGTTCCAGAGCCCCGGGAAGCTCAATGCCGTCGACCTTGATCCCCTCCGACCCGAGCACCATCAGCTGCGGGCGCCCATCCGCGCCTTCAGCCTGTACAGGCGAAGAATCGGTGTCGGATGAGACCGGATCAGTAGGTGAGCTCTCCAGATCAATCTCTGCGACAGATGGCGTCTCCGTCGAGACCATCTCAAGCGGCAGCGTCGTCAGGTACGAGCCGGTCAATTGCTCGCCCGGGGACGGCGCGGACAAGACTCTTCCGTCGTCATCGACGGTGAGCGACAGCCCGAAGGGCCAGTGGCCGAGGAGCACCGCGTGGACTCCATGTTCCGCGGTCCCTGCGAACAGGGACCGGAGCCGGGCCTGCTGAGCGTCCGCCCGAGCGCACAGCCACACCTCTCGCACATCGTGCTGCGGCAGGCCGTCATCCTCGGCCCTGATCCGCTCCACCGACGCCGCGTGGACGAGACCGATGGCCTCATCCAGGGTGCGCGCCACCGTCACGTGCTCCGGCCGACCGCCGTCGCCGTACAGCTCCTGGAAGCAGTCGGCCGTGATGACGACCGTGTGACGCCCCGGAGCGGCCAGGACTCTCAAGGCCGCCCGTACGACACCGGCACCGCAGACTCCGATCACGCCTCCTGCGGATGCCACGTCGACAACGATCGGGCCGGCGCAGGACCAGCCCTGGATCGGCTCGCTCGGATCGGGTCTCCCGTCGACACGCCGGACCACCTCGTTACCAGGCGACAACGCGACCTCCGCGACGACGGAAGCTGGAGCATTAGGACCCTCGCATCGCCGACCCCGTCGTCCAGGGAAGGCGCTGGCCAGGCGTCCGAGAACAGGCCAGGGAAGAGAGATTGAGTGCGCGCTGCTCACCAGGGCGGGAAGACGGCTGAGCCCGAGCACGAGAATGGATATCCCGAGCAGTGTGAACAGGTACAGCATGATTGGCGGGTGCTGCGGGTCCGCGCTCCGAGTCGACGTCCAAGCACGTGAGATCTGAGATGTCACCAGCGCCGGACTCGGAGAGTACGTGGCGGAAACAGACGCGGCCGTTCCGGGAGACTCCGGCTTCGACGTTGTCGGCACCGGACGCGGGGTCGAGTGCGCGGTCCTCACCCGCGGCCGTAGAGCACTCCGCAGGGCGCGCGGACCAGAAGTGCTCGACCGCCGTACGAGCTGCGGCCTGGTCTGTTCACGCACCGGACGGGACGCAGCGTGCTGCGATCGCCCCCTTCGAGCCGTCGCGCCTGGATGCCTCCTGTACGTAGCTCGCCGCAGACGAGGCACATACCTCCGCACCACCGAGTTCTCGTTCGACCGCAGGGCGGGCGGCGGGTCGGCCGCCACGTATCCAGGCACCCAGCGGCTGATCTGCCGGCAGGCCATCTGGGCGTAGGCGACGCCCTCAGGCGGAAGCCCCTCCGGCGCGCAGCCGTCGGCCGGTGTCCGCCTGGGCGACGCGCTCGACACCGTCTCGCCCACGTGCTGTGGCCGAGGCGGCGCCCCCATCGCCAAAGCCATGCACACGAAGAATGCTGTTGCCAAAAGCGCTCTCCGGATCACTGCTTCTCGGTTTCTCGTAGCCATGCGCCCATCCCCCCGAAGTTCGCGGCCAGGTGTCGGACTGCTCGCGACTCAAGGGAACTGGGCTTCTGAGCAGGAGAAAAGAGGGATTCCCACGCACTGATTAGTTCCACTCACCGAGAGCGCGGCGTCTGCCTACAAAGGATCGTCACCGACGACGTCACCTGGGGGCCGAGGTCAGCGATCGAGCCCTATGACTCCAGCGGATCCGCCTGACACCACGTCTTCGTGCTACCGACTCAGAGCCGACTACGGACAGCGCATGTACGATGACTAATAGTGGTTAGTGAGGTGATCGCATCAGCACTCGAAGCTCAGTTGGACGCGTGGAATCAACGTCTATTTCCTTGTTGACCCCATATGGACGGACGCCCGGGAAGAGCGCAGCATGAGTTCCTGGGAAGCGGGGTCGGTCCAGCAGCTCTTGGAAGGCTTGGTCAGCGACGAACTGCTGGCCGCATTCGAGAAGCTCGCGGAAGCGGACGGCTGCCTCGCGTCGCAATCCGAAGAGTTCGTCGGTGGGCGCGACGTGAAGGAGGAACTGCTCGACTGCGGGATGGCGCACGTTATCTCGGGAAGTCCGAATCCGGCGCGTTTCGTTCCCGCGCCTCCCGAGCTGGCACTTCAGGCCGTCCTGCGGAAGAGACATCAGCAACTTCTGGTCGACTGCGAACGGCTTATGGACGGGCACGGCCGGTTCTCCCGTATCGATCGGCCACAGCCGCAGCCTGAGGGGTTTCATCACCGCCTGGTCGACATCATCACCGACCGGGCGGAGATCACCCGAGCTTCGTTCGTGCTGGTCAACAGTGCACACGACGACTGGATGAGCCTTGAGAACGGTCGGGTCGAGGCCTCCATCGACGATGCCACCGGCTATACGCCGCCTCCCGCGTTCGAGAGCACCGTCCGCTGCCGGGCGATCTATGAGGCCTCGCTTCTCGACAACCCGGTCGTCGTCCGGGCCATCGAGCAGTCGATCAGCCATGGAGAGGAGGCCCGCCTCGTCCCCCGAATCGGCATGAAGATGAAGCTCGCCGACGAATCGGTGGCCATGCTGCCGCTTACACCGACCGGGATGGAAGGCGCGATGATCATCCGTTCAGCCGTCATCGCGAGCGCGCTTCGGGAGTACTTCGAACTGCTGTGGGAGCGTGCCATGCCGTTCGGTACTCGGCCAGAGTCGGCGACCGGCCTGCCCCCTGTTGAAGAGCGGATCATTCCCCTGCTCGCCCAGGGACTCACCGATGAGGCCATCGCCAACCGACTCAAGGTGAGCCTGCCGACAGTGCAGCGCCGGCTCGGCAATCTGAAGAGACATCTCTCAGTCGACACCCGAATCGCCATCGTCGTGGCCGCCATGCGCCGCGGCTGGATTCAGTGACCCGCGCCGGTCGGACCGGTGCGCCGAGCTCCTGGATGGACATGCTCGATCTGAACGCCTTCGTCCCCAAAGCCCGCTTCCAGCCTGGCGTCTCCCTTTCACCGGACGCCGGCGAGGTCGCCTACGCGAGCAATAGCTCCGGCCGATTCGCCTTGTGGGTCGCCCCTGTACGGGGAGGCGCGCCACGGTGCGTCGCAGAGTTTCCCGACCAGGCCGTACGGCAGGTCGCGTGGGCGCCCGACGGTAAATCCCTGGTGTTCACGGCCGACCACGATGGCGACGAGCAGTTTCAGATCTATCGGGCTCCCGCCGAGGGCGGCACACCTGAGCGGCTCACCACCGTCGACGACCGCCAGCACCGGTTGGCCCTCGATCCGTACGATCCCCACGGCCGGTATCTGATCTACGCCGCGAACGACCGTGACGAGTCCGTCCACGACCTCGTCGTCCTTGACCTCCACGACGGTACTGAGCATCGTCATGTCCCCATCGGAAAGGCGTCTTTCCAGCCTGTCTCCGTCTCGCCGGACGGCCGGTGGCTACTGATCGAAGGTTTCAGCTCGAACATCGACTCGGACTGCTATCTGCTCGACCTCTCGACACCGAACGCGCAGCCCACACGTGTCACCGACGGTGATGCGCAGTTCGAACCTCTCGGCTGGGCCTCTGACTCAACGGGCTTCGTTCTTTTGACGACCGCATGGGGCGAGTTCACCGCGGGTGCGTGCTACTCCATGGAAGACAAGCTACTCAAGCCGATCGTCATCGCCGACTGGGACGTCGAGACCGTTCACGAGACCTTCGGGAAGCTTCTCTGGGTGGTCAACGAAAACGGCCGTTCCGCCCTCCACAGCCGCCGCGGCGATGCCGAGCCGACCCGGCTATCGCTTCCACACGGAGTGATCAACGCCCTCGACATCGCTCGTGACGGCTCTGTCGCCGCCCTCCTGCTTGAGACGACCACGCGTCCGGCCGAGATCGTGATCCTGGACCTGGCCACCGGCGCCCACACGTATCTCACCGACACCCGCCCCCCGGGGCTCACCGCGGTAGAAGCGATCGAGCCGAAGACGGTCGCCTTCACCACCCGAGACGGCAGGGCCGTGCACGGCCTGCTGTACCGCCCGCACGGCGACGGCCCATTCCCGCTCGTGATGTGGATCCACGGCGGCCCAGAAGCACAGGAACGCTTCACGTACGAGAGAGCCGGCCTCTACCAGTACCTGCTCGACCAGGGCATCGCCATCTACGCCCCGAACGCCGCCGGCTCAACGGGCTACGGCCTTGAGTTCCGCAAGCTCCTGTACCGCGACTGGGGCGGCGTTGACCTGCGCGACTTCGAGGACGCCACCGTCCATCTCAAGTCGGTGGACTGGGTCGACTCGAACCGTCTCGCCGTGGCCGGCGCCTCGTACGGCGGATTCGGTGCGCTGTCGTGTCTCACCCGTCTACCCGGCCTGTGGACGGCGGGCGTCTCCCTGTGCGGGCCGTCCAACCTTGTCACCCTCGCGGCTGCATGCCCACCGACCTGGCGAGAATTCGTCAACATCGTCCTCGGCGACCCTGTTGCCGATGTCGAACTCCTGACCCGGCGCTCCCCCGTCGCCTACGTCGACCAGCTCACCGCCCCACTGATGGTCGTCCAAGGTGCTCGCGACCCTCGCGTCCCCAAAGCCGAAGCCGACCAGATCGTCGACAAACTCCGCAGCCGCGACGTCGACGTTCGCTACATCGTCTATCCGGACGAAGGCCACGGCTTCACCAACCGCGACAACGAGATTGACGCGTACACCCAAGTCGGCGACTTCCTGATCGCCCACCTCAAGCCGACGACGCACTGACATACCGGCCGGTCGGCTCGGCGATCAAGCCGGATCGAAACGTCCTTGCTTGATCTGATCGAGGAAGCTCGTCCAGGCCGCAGGCGTGAATGCCAGCGTCGGGCCGTCCGGGTCTTTGGAGTCGCGTACGAGGCGGGCGGCGTTCAGCGTGGCCGCCTCGACACAGCCTTCCCCGCCGTCGCTGTAGGTGCTCTTACGGAAGCGGGCCCGAGGACTGTCACGGTTGGGCATACGGCCCCTTCCTGCGGTCAACGCCCCGCCCGCCGCCCGATCAGTTTCGCGGACTCACCGGGGTTCAGCGCGGTGGACTGCATCTGCTCGAACGCGAGGGTGTGCGTGTGGACCTGGCTTTCGTCCTCAATGTACAAAGCGCCGGTCATGCTCTCCACATAGACCACGTCAGGAAAGTACTGCTCCGGGAAGTGCAGGATCGAAAACGACCCGATCACACCGGGATGAGCACCAGCCGCCGCCGGCATCACCTGGAGCGTGACGTTGGGCAGCTCGGCCAGTTCGAGCAACCGCTCGTACTGGGCCCGCATGACCTCCTTCCCGCCGATCTCGCGGTTGAGGACCGCCTCATCGATGATCGACCAGAAACGAAGAGGCTCGTCCCGTTCCGTCAGCACGGCTTGGCGCGTCGCCCGTACCGCCACTCTCCTGCCGACCGCGGACGGCGGCTTGATGCGCATCAGGGCGGCTTGGATGACTTGGTGGGCATAGTCCTCTGTCTGCAGCAGGCCATGGATCACACCCATGCTGTAGCAGCTCAACGCCTCGGCCTCGGCTTCCAGGCCGATGTAGGTGACGTAGTCGGTGCGCAGGGGCTCGGCGTCCCACCAGTCGCGTTGACCTGCGGTACGCGTGAACTTGATCAGCGCCTCGTGTCGCTGGCCGGCCACCCCGTAGAGCTCCAGAAGACCTTCGACCTCTGGTACGTCGACACGCCGTAGCACGTTCTCGATCCGCGACAGTTTCGTCTTACTCCAGCCGAGCCGCTGAGCCGCCTCTTCCAGCGTCAGCGCGCTCGCCTCACGAAGGCGCCGAAGCTCAGTCGCCAGACGGCGTTCGCGCACGGTGGGTGCTCTTGTCGACACTCGCAGCAGTCTGCCCAGCAGCGAAGGTCTGAGCAACCATCCTCGCCACTCGGACAGCGAAAGATCTTGAACTTGTTGCTTGAAACAGTTGCAGAAACCTTCTTAGACCCTGCACCATGCGTAACAGGTCACAAGCCGAGCGTGATGATCCAGGTCATGTCGAGCTCTGACCTGGACTGTTCTCACAGGACCACGGACCCCGGCCGGGCGGCGCCCCCCATGCCGTCCCGCCGGTGAGGGAGCTGCGGTCCCGGCCCAGGACCCCCCGGGGCCGGGACCGCAGCCAAAAGAAGGGGAGCGCTCGAATGTCCATGTCACTCACCGCCGAACCCGGCCTCCACGAAGAGCCAAGTGCGATGCGCTGGCGGCGCGTCTTTCCCGGTCGCGCGGAGCAAGCACGCTCCGCGCGTGACTTCGTCGCGTGCCTGCTGACCGGGCTCGCAATCGCCGACGACGCCGTCCTCGCCACCGCTGAACTCGTCGCCAACACGCTCAGACACACCCGCTCAGCGCGACCCGGCGGCGAATTCATCGTCGAAGTGCGTCACTGGAGCTCCGGCACGTCCATCGGCGTGACCGATCAGGGTGGGACGAGCGAACCAAGGCCGCGCGACGCCGACGACATGGCGGAATCCGGACGAGGACTGAAGACCGTCGCGACCCTGGCCACCCGCTGGGACTGGACCGGCGACACGAACGGGCGCACCGTCATCGCCGTCTTCGACGGGAAGTGACCAGGACGTGCCGATGCTTCTCCAACTACAGCGCCGCTCTGACTCCGATCTACTTCGGCCAGGAGAAGTGGCGATGATCTTCGGCGTGAGACCGGCAACCGTCGCCCGGTGGTCGCAGGAGGGAAGACTGGCGTACACGCTGACCCCTGGTGGCCACCGCCGCTACTGGTGGGCCGAGGTTCGAAAGCTCCTCAAGTACGAGGAGACGACATAGCGCCGCCGACGTGCGTCTACGGCATCGCCTGGCGCTTTTATCCGACGAGCGGCCGACCTTTTCTGACCTGGGCTCATCCAGACACCCGTTAGATGTCGCGGTCGGCCGTGATCTGATCATTTCACCTGCCCCATGGGCGCTGTCCCTCGATCTTGGGGACGTGACGGGCCTGCTCGTGCCAGTGAGCGAGCCTCGTTGGACCTGAGCGCGGTGCATGAGCGTCGGCGACCGGGCGGTGCGCTGCGCCGCCGCCCGGTCCAACCCGAACAGCTCTAAAGGCTCTGGAACGGACTGAATCGGGTCGTGCGTGCCTACGGCTACCTGTGGCTCGCCAGTCGCTCGTTAACCGCTGCTGTCGTGGGAGTCCGCCTGCTAGACCTCATTGAGCGCGGGACGATCGCTGCACGCCGCCAATCCCCGCATCTGGCGTCAGGCACCCATCCAGCGGCACGCGTCGCTGGATGGGCATCCCGAGGGCAGCGACCGGCGCACCGTACGCCGGAGTGCCGCACTATCCGTCGACACAGCGCGACGCCGTCAGACATCCGGTATCCCCGCGCCCGCCTGCTGGGCCGGTCGAAGCATGCGCGGGTGCTGCTCGTCGGCCGAGCGGCGCCGTTCGATACCGCCGCGGCTCCGTAGCGTGGTCCGCTCACCCAGAAGCCGGCGCATGACGCCATAGCTACACCCGAACCGCCGTGCCACCTGACGAATGGTCCACCCTTGCTCATACAAGCGCACGGCATCCTCGACCATCTCCCGCCGTCCGGGGTCGGCCCCGGCATCGGTCTGGGTCGCCAGTTGGTCGCTAATCCCCGCCCGGCTGTAGCGGCGATGGCCGCCTGGTGTCAGCAACGGCACCAACCTGCCCTCACGAGCCCACCGGGCGATCGTCGTTGTACGAACACCGAAGATCTCCGCCACCTCTCGCGGCCTGAGCAGATCATCAATTTCTTGAGCAGGCATCGTGTTCTTTCCTTGTCGTGCCCCGGCGCTGAGTCGCTCCGCTTCCCGATGACCACACCGTTTCCGGAGTGGTCGGCGGCGCCAAAGCGACTCAGAGCCGGGACGTTCACTAGGCTTGCTTTCGATCACACATGCATGTCCGCGGCGGGGACCGGTTCGCCGATGTCCAGAATCGACCAGACGGTCTTGCCGCCGTGTTCCTCCAGCCGCCAACCCCAGTCCTTCGAACACGCCTCGACCAGCACCAAGCCACGTCCATCTACGCGATCAACGGACCCGCTCTGCCGATCCGGAACCGCCTCGCTGATGTCCCACACCTCCACCAGCACGCTCCAGTCCTGACGACAGATCCTGAGTTCGGAGACGTCGCCGACCTTCATGGCATTCGTCACCAGCTCCGTCGTAACCAGCAAGAGATCATCGGCCACATCACCGAGTCCCCAGCCGGCGCACACGAGCCGCAGGAAGATGCGCGCCTGTTCAGAGGCGATCGGATGCGGAGGGAGAGGCAACCGACACGCTCGCCTCTCCATCACGCCCGGCCGCGATACGCCGTTCTCAGCGAAGGCTTTCTCATTGGACGCGCACATCTCCTTCTGAATCCGTCCTTCATTCGACGTACCGTCGACCGTGCCCCGCTCCCGGTTCGCCACAGTCGGCGAGTGGAGTTGGAGGGCTGGGGCAATCCGGGAGCGGGTGCTAATTCGATGCGCCTCATGAGCGGTTCGCACCCACACGCTCGCGTGTGCGCGAAGCGCATCGCAATCTCAGGGCGGCGGCTGGTGGCTGCGCCCCCTAGACGTGCATCTGTGGCATGCGCGAGCGACACAGGGCGTCTCGGCCCGTCCACGAGACGTCGGGGAGTCTTAGAGCGGCATGGGCGTGGCGGATCTTGGCCATGGTGCGAGCTAACGGCCCGAGTGACGTAGGCGGGTTCACGCGCGGTCCTAGCTGACAACGCTCTTGACGGCGCTCACGGTGGCGACGATGTCGTGCGCTGATCCTTGCGGGGCGTCCCACGACCACCACCATGTGAATATCTCGTTGTCGCCTTGCTTGAGCGTGAGCACCTCGTCAAACACCGGGTTACCGTTCGGCGCATACACCTTGATCTTGGTGGCCGGTTCGAGGATCTCCGTCGCGAGTCCCTCACGCCTGAGCGCGTAGTCCAGTCGCCTAACAACCCCATCGGCACCCTCGCCGGCGGGACGGTCCGCAGCAATCGACATCTCTCACCCCTCCTGTCTCGCTTCTTGTGAATGCAAGCGTGGCGAATGGCGCGTAACCTGAGAAGCGTTGGCGTGCGGTCGGTTGGCTGTGAAATCGCCGCCGAACTTCACGGAGGGTGTGAATGCCGTTGGCTCCCAAACGAGAGACAGCACGAGATCTGTGGGGCAAAGAACTGGTCTTTGCAATCAAACACGCGGGCATGACCGGGCAGGATCTAGCCAGGGCGCTACCCGTCGCGCCGTCCACGGTAAGTCAATGGATCAATGGCAAGCGGACACCCGACCTGAAGGACGTCCGCCTGTGTGACGCCAAACTCGGAACAAACGGCCATCTCGCGAGATACTACAAGCAATGGGTCACACGCGAAATCCCCTCGGAGTGGGACGACAAGTGGCTGTCGGCCGAAGCCAACGCGAACATGCTGCTCAACTTTGAGCTGAGCTTCATTCCTGGCCTGCTTCAGACTGAGGACTACGCACGGGCGATCATTCAAGATAACCACTCATCGACCGACATCGATGAGCGCGTGAAGCGCCGAATGAGTCGACAGACGATTCTCAACGACGAAAGTCCACCGACATGCATTTTTGTCATTGATGAATATGCGCTACGGAGGCCCTTTGGAACACCGCAGATCATGGCGGCACAGTTAGCCCGGCTATGTGAACTCGCCACACGACCCAACATTGTGATCAAAGTAATCCCCCTTAACACTCCGTACTATGCCGCCCTCCCCTTCATGATCGCGCGGCTTGACGGCGTCGAGCTTGTAAATGTCGATACGACGCTTCGCGGCCAAGTGATTGAAGAAAACAGCGAAGTAGCGGAAAGCAATAAAATCTGGGAAGACCTCCGAGAGGCGGCATTGTCGACTTCCGAATCCCGCCAACTCATAGAGAAGGTAATGCGGACATGGGAACAATGAACTGGCGTAAATCGTCTCGCAGCGGAGCGAACGGAGAACAGTGCGTAGAAGTTGCCGAGACTGACGAGCGCGACGCTTATCCTACATAAATCATAAAAAATCCCAGCAGACCGGGAGCTGTTTCATTCAACGCCAAACTTGACGCGAGAACGGGAGTAAATGCAGCCTAACGCCGCCTCGCAAGCCTTAGGGCGATGTTGCCTCGGGTAGCTCTAGACGAAACTCGGAGGACTCGATCACGGCTTGATCGGCGCGTATGCGTTCGAAAATTCCCTCAGTCACGCAGACCAGGTCGGGAACGAAATTGGTCCGCCGCTGAGCGCAGGCGGGGAGCACGTTGACGGGCATGACACTCGACTCCTTCAAGGGCCATCCCGCACGCAGGGAGCACGACGACGCGTACGGGCGAGCGAGATGCAGCGGGACCATCCCCGCGTGCGCGGGGAGCACGACGGCCACCTCGGTCTTGACGACCTCGTCCCGGGACCATCCCCGCGTGCGCGGGGAGCACACCTGGCCCGGCCTCGGCCGCGTGCTCCTGTCGGGACCATCCCCGCGTGCGCGGGGAGCACAAAGGCACTGCCACGGACGATATGCGCGAGTTGGGACCATCCCCGCGTGCGCGGGGAGCACTCTTCGCCGGTGTCGCGGGCGATGTAGTCGATGGGACCATCCCCGCGTGCGCGGGGAGCACCCTCGATGACCTGGGGCTTCCGAGCGCCAAGTGGGCTGGATTCATCACTTTCAATGATCCGGTGATTTCCGGCACCAGTGAAGAGCCGCTAAGCCTCAGCCGCAAGCGACAGCGCACTTGGCTCCCGTCTTTCAACGGAAGGCCAACAGCAATCACCGCTGCACCGTGATCCAGGCCGGTCAACACGGACAACTCCGCCGCCCGACGACACAACCAACCGTGACACGCAACGAGCCACTACCACCGGCAAACTGCCACCGCCCGATCCGATCGATACCAACGAGCCCACGATCGAGTACCTCCCCAGAAATCAGGCGCCCCAGCCCCACCTCCACGCCCGCCAACCACTGCATCAGTCATCCACAGACACCGAGGAAACAACAGAACCCATCGATAGACTCCAAAGAACACCGAACGACGCGACACCCTGGCCCGATATAGGCGACCTGCGCAGAAATAGGCAATATGTCGTGTTTCATAAAAGTAATGAAAACCGGCCACTGCGTCGCGTAACTCCGCAGGTCAGCGAGTGTGCTCCCCGCGCACGCGGGGATGGTCCCGAGGCGCTCGTCTCCAAGGTCATCCGGACCCAGTGCTCCCCGCGCACGCGGGGATGGTCCCAACGACGGCACCCTCCGCAACGTCGTGCAGGAGTGCTCCCCGCGCACGCGGGGATGGTCCCCGGCCGTAGTGATCGACCCGGACGGTATCGACGTGCTCCCCGCGCACGCGGGGATGGTCCCTGGGCGCTCTCGGTGACCGGATGGGCAGCATTGTGCTCCCCGCGCACGCGGGGATGGTCCCGCCGGCGCCAGTGTGGCGCCGCGGATCCCGATGTGCTCCCCGCGCACGCGGGGATGGTCCCGCGCAGTACCCCGCCGTCTCGTACAGCCGGATGTGCTCCCCGCGCACGCGGGGATGGTCCCACGTGCCGGACCTTGTTGTCAGTGGTGTCGGTGTGCTCCCCGCGCACGCGGGGATGGTCCCACGTGCCGGACCTTGTTGTCAGTGGTGTCGGTGTGCTCCCCGCGCACGCGGGGATGGTCCCCGGCGAGCAGCTCATGTCGGTGACAACGGTCCGTGCTCCCCGCGCACGCGGGGATGGTCCCCGCCACCGGCAGCACTCGATCACCTTCGACCTGTGCTCCCCGCGCACGCGGGGATGGTCCCACCTGTACACGTCCCAGGAACGACCCTCCGCCGTGCTCCCCGCGCACGCGGGGATGGTCCCATGGCCATGGTGACGACGTCGGAGCCGGCGATGTGCTCCCCGCGCACGCGGGGATGGTCCTGGCCGGAGGCCATTTTCCTGCCATTCATGCCCGTGCTCCCCGCGCACGCGGGGATGGTCCCATGCTGACGAGCCAGATGGCGCTCGCCAACAAGTGCTCCCCGCGCACGCGGGGGTGGTCCCGACCCGTACCCACACAGCACCCAGAGAAGGAAGTGCTCCCCGCGCACGCGGGGATGGTCCGAGGGCGGCGGTCGCCGGGCTGACTCCGGCAAGGTTGCTCCCCGCGCACGCAGGGATGGTTCGTCACCTGACCCTGTGCGCTCCCGTATCGGATTCGTTCTCTGACCTGCGGTTCAGGTAGCAGCCAGGATGGCGTTTTGTAGGCACTTGATCGGCCACAGGCCACGCTCCCGTCCACAGCGGTGAGCCGGTTACCGGCCCCCGCGACCCACCACGGCCGTCCGGTCCCGACGCTACAGGCGTGGCCGGCATGTGCACTGGGCCAACTACCGCTCGGGAACTCTCGTGCGAGAGGCGCAGTGTTTGCTGTGTCGTGAAGATCAATTGAGGCCGAGGCCGCGTCGGCCGGTGATGTTGAGGTCACTCTGCCGGAACCGATCAGGCCAGGACTGCTCGTAGTGCTCGGCTGGGAAGTCCGCAGGGCTTGCCCCCGTGAGGAGCGCCTCGCGAACGCTGGTGGAGTAGCGCTCGTTGCGTGGGCACCAGGGGGCGGCGGGGATGTACATGACGTTGCCCCAGCCCTTCTGGTTCTCGACTGGCGCGACGCTGTGGATCATGTCGCAGTGCCACCACACCGAGTCGCCGGCGCGTACGTCGGGGATGCCGGTGACGGCCTTGAGGAGCAGGGGGTGCCAGCGTTCGCTGACCGGGAAGACCCGGTTGATGGTGACGCCGCCCATGTCGTCGTCGGGTACGTCGGGCAGCAGGGGCCGCAGCATCAGGTAGGCCATCGCCGCGGGGATCGGGACGGTGTGCAGGACGCCCTGGTCGTGGTCCATGTCCGACAGGGCCGTCCAGCCCTGGAAGGTGCGGAACGCCGAGCACATGGTGGTCCCCGGGTACTGGGGGCCGTCGGTACGGTGGGCGGCGTCCCACGGGTCGTACTCCTCGACCGTCCCGTCGAACAGGTGCCGGAACGCCTGCTGGTAGGCCTTGGTCATCCACAGGTCCAGGGTGCCGGGGTCCAGATGGGTGCCCAGCCCGCCCGAGTCGGTGCCCGGCGGGCGGCGGCGGATCCGGTCGGGGTACAGGGAGTCGCGGTCGGGCTCGAACCAGCGGACGCCCTCGGACTCGTGCTTCCACTGGGCGTTCAGGAACGCCTGCACTCGTGCCATCCGGTCGCTCTGGCGTGCCTGCATCTGCGCTGCGGACCAGTAGATCGGGTAGATCTCCGGCTTGGATCCGACGCTGCCGAAGAAGTCGTCGCCCGGCCCGCGGTAGGCGTCGAAGAAGCCGTTGCGCTCGGTGTAGTCGACGATGTCGCGGTCCCACGCCACCGCCTGCTCGCGCGGGAAGTGGCCGCGGACGATCAGGCAGCCTCGGCGGTGCAGCGCCTGCATCTGCTCGGCCGTTACCGTGCCCGCCTCGATGTCGGCGTAGTCGATGACGGGCCAGACCGATTCGCCGCGCGTACGGGTGGCGGCGATGTCGGCGACCTCGGCCTCGATGCGCCGTTCGACGACGGCGAATACCTCTTCGACCGTACGTCCTGACGCGGCGATCCGGGCGCGCAGTGCGGCTTTGATCTGCCGTGTCGCGTCGGGCAGGTCGGCTGGAATCTCCTCCCAGTGGGGAAGGGGCGGCAGGGACGTGCCCGCCGGGACAGTGGGTGCGGTCACAGCGACTCCTTCAAGATAAGACTCCTTACTTGAAACGGACACTACGCTCCGACCCCCTTTCCAGGCAAGCGCCTTTATTACAATCTGGGCCATGGACGCCCCGAAACCGTCTCTGGACCTGGTCCGGAACGTGACCGATGAGCACGTCCTGCGCGCGCTCATCCGGCACCGGCGGATGACGCGGGCGGAACTCGCGGCTGAGACAGGGGTGTCCAAGCCGACGGCGGCGGAGAGCGTACGGCGGCTCGTCGAAGCCGGGCTGGTGGTCGACTCGGGTGAGCGCACACTCGGCGGTCGCGGGCGCGGCCGGGTCGGCTTCTACTACACGCTCGCCGGCGACGTCGGAACGGCGTGGGCGATCAGCATCGCGCCGGAAGGCGTCGTCGCCGAGGCCGTCGACGTCTACGGGGAGACCGCCGGCCGTACCGAGGAGGACGTCGGCCGGCCGGCATCCTCCGATCAGGTCGCCACCGCGCTGGCCGTGGCCGCCGAAGGGCTCGCGGCGAAGGCGGGGACGCCGGCGCTGGCCGTGGTGAGCGCCGCCGATCCCGTCGACCGCGCCACCGGCCGCCTCGTCCATCTGCCCGACGCGCCTTTTCTGGTCGGTGAGCTGGACCCGGCGGAGATCCTCGCCTCCCGCGTCGCGGGACCGGTCACGGTCGACAACGACGTCAACTGGGCCGCGCGCGCGGAACTGGCCGCCCGGCCCGGCAGCGATACCTTCGCCTATCTCTACCTGGGCGAGGGCCTGGGTTGTGCGATCGTGAGCGATGGACGAGTCTCGCGCGGCCGTCGCGGGCTCACCGGCGAGATCGCCCATCTGATCACGACCGGCCCCGAGGGCCGCGCCACGGCGCTCATCGAGGTGTTCGGCCTGCTCGGCCTGCGGCAGCCCGGCTCCACCGCCATCGACGTCAATCGGCTCCTGGCGGCGGCCACCGGCACCGGTCCGGAGGCCGCCGCCGTACGTGCTGCGCTCGGCGAGGCCGTCGGCGGCGCGCTGGCCGCGATCACCTCGCTCGCCGATCCCGAGCACATCGTCATCGGCGGCCCCTGGGGGCGGCATCCGGAGATCCTCGCCGCGCTCCACGACGCCGCGGCCCGCCATCCCCGCAGTCCCGTCCTGCGCGCGGCGACCGTACCCTCGCCTTCCCTCACCGGCGCCCGGGCCGACGCCCTCACCCGCCTGCGCGACGGCATCATCGCCACGCCTCGCTGAGACGGCCGCGGCGGCGTGGAGCGCGGCGAGGATCTCCGGAGGCCGCCCCCAGGGGCCGCCGATGACGCTGTGGTCGGGAGCGGCGAGCGAGGTGAGCGCGGCCAGCGCGCCGCCGACGGCCTCGCC
>NZ_JAUEQY010000043.1 GCF_030406325.1 Actinomadura sp. DC4
TGACACGCTCGGCACTGCAGAACGCCGCCTCCATCGCGGCTCTGTTCCTGACGACCGAAGCGGTCATCGCCGAAAAGCCCGAGAAGCAGGCGGCCCCGGCCGCCCCCGACCCGGGCGGCATGGACTTTTGAACCCCACGGGCGCCCGGACGACACCGTCCGGGCGCACCGAAATATATGCTGTGTAATACAACGCCCCGGGCGAAAGGACGTGGCCGATGCGGACCGCCGAGGAGCTCCGGTACCTCATCCTCGCCGCGCAGCGTGAGGGCAACCGCCTGCTCGCCCATGCCCTGCGGCCCCTCGGCGTCACCCCGTCCCAGGCCGAGGTCGTCCGCGTCCTCCAGGAGCGCGGTCCGCTCACCCTGAACGGCCTCGGCGAGCTCCTGGTCTGTGAGAGCGGCAACAGCCCGAGCCGGCTCGTCGACCGGCTGGTCGCCACCGGCCTCGTACGGCGCGAGGTGGCCGCGCACGACCGCCGCCACGTCGAACTCTCCGTCACCGACGAGGGCGCCCGGCTCGGCCGGCGGATCGTCGAGGTCGAGGACGAGCTCTACCGGTCGATCGACGCCGCCGCCGAGGGCCGGGACATCGAGCAGGTCATCGGATTCCTGCGGGCCTTCGTCGGCGACCTGCCCGCAGGTCAGGCGCTCGCCCGCCGCGCGGGCTGGTAAGCGGCCTCGCGGGACTCCATCACGTCCGGCAGGTGGGCCGCCGACCACGCGCAGCAGGCCGCCATCGGCTCGCGCAGGCTCCGTCCGAGCGGCGTCAGCGCGTACTCCACGCGCGGAGGGACCTCGGGATAGGCGGTCCGCGAGACCAGCCCGTCACGCTCCATCGCGCGCAGCGTCGAGGTCAGGACCTTCGGGTTGATGCCGCGCAGCGGCACCTGAAGCTCGGAGAAGCGCCGCGGGCCGGACTCGAGGCAGCGAATGATCTTGGCCGTCCACTTGTCGCCGATCCGGATCAGCGGGGGCGACTCGTGGCATCCGGCGAACATCTCCGGGTCCAGGGGCTCTGTCACGTTCCCGAGCATAGGTAACTTTCGTTGCGGAAAGCGAGGGGTCGCCCAGTAGCGTCCGCGGCACGTGGCCGGCGACCAGCCGGCCGGTCGAACGGAGCCCTTCCGATGAGCAGAATCGTCGTCTTCGGCGCCGGCGGTCGTACGGGCCGGCGGGCGGTGGCCGAGGCGTCCGCCCGCGGTCACCGGGTCACCGCGGTCGTGCGCGACCCGGACCGTCATCAGGGCCTGGCCGGGGACGGAGTGACGGTGGTCGCCGGCGACGTGACGAGCGCGGACGACGTCTTCGGCGCCGCCGCGGGGCTCGACGCGGCCGTCAACGCCGCCGTACGGCTCGACGTCCCGTCAGCGGAGTTCTTCGTCGGCGGCGCACACGCCCTGCTGGACGGGCTCGGCCGCGCCGGCGTCGGCCGTCTCGTACTGGTCGGGATCGGGACCACACTGGAGACCGCGGACGGAACGGTCGTCCACGACACGCCGGGCTTCCCGGCGGAGGGCCGGGCGTTCTCCCTCGGGCACGCGGCGGAGCTGGAGGTGCTCCGTGCCGCGGAGACCGAGATCGACTGGCTGGTGCTCGCCCCGCCGCCGGTCGTCCTGGACGACGAGGCCCCGCGCACCGGCCGGTACCGGATCGGCGGGACCCAGGTGCTCGGCGACGCGTTCTCCTACGCCGACCTCGCGGTCGCGCTGGTCGATGAGATCGAGACCCCGAAGCACCACCGCGTCCTGGCCGCGCTGGGCGCGTAGGCGATGCGCATCAGTACGAACGTCGGCATCGGCCTCGACCGCCCCAAGACGATGGCCGAGATCGTAGCCGAGGTCCAGCGGGCCGCCGACCTGGGCCTGGGCGGCGCGTGGTGGGCCGAGCGGCACACCGCCGACGCCCTGACGGCGGCCGCCGTCGCCGGGCTCGCCGTGCCGGACCTGCCGCTCGGCACGGCCGTCGTCACCACCTACCCGCGCCATCCGCTGGTCCTCGCGAGCCAGGCGCTCACCGTGCAGGCGGCGACCGGCAACCGCCTCACGCTCGGCGTCGGCCCGGGGCACCGTCAGGGCGTCGAGGCGACGTACGGGCTGACCTTCGACCGCCCCGCCCGGCACACGCGTGAGTACCTGGAGGTCCTCATGCCGCTGCTGCGGGGCGAGGCGGTCGACCACGACGGGGAGTTCCACCATGTCAAAGGGCGGGCCGGCACGCCCGGCGCGGAGGCGCCCGGTGTGCTCCTCGCCGCGCTGGGCCCGGCCATGCTCCGCGTCGCGGGCGAGCTCGCCGACGGGACCGTGACCGTCTGGACCGGCGTACGGACGGTCGCGACGCACATCGTGCCCCGGATCGGCGAGGCCGCCGGGCGCCGGAGGCCGCGCGTCGTGGTCAACCTGCCCATCGCGGTCACCGGCGACGAAGGCGCCGCGCGGGCCTGGGTCGCCGAGCGGTTCGGCGCGGCCGGCCGCGTGCCGGGTTACCGGGCGCTGTTCGACCGCGAGGGCGTGGACGGGCCCGCGGACGTCGTGGTCGCCGGCGACGAGCGGTCCGTGGCGAACGAGCTCCGCCGGTTCGCGGACGCCGGCGCGACGGAGTTCGCCGCCGTGCCCTTCGGGCCGGATGAGCAGGTCGCCCGCACGCTCGCGTTTCTCGGCGGACTCCCGCCATTGGTTATGAAATAGCCATGGACGTTACAGCCGGGCCACCAGTACCTTTAGCCGCACTCTCATTCGCAGAAGGGTTCAATCAGTGGCTATCCGTGACAAACTCCGCAAGAATGCGGCGCACCTCCTGCAGCCCGGCGAGAACATCCAGGCGGTTTTCTGCGCCCAGACGACCAGCCAGTACTTCGCGCTGATCTCGTACTGGATCATCCTGCTCTCCAACGCCTACCGCGTCGTCGTCGTCACCGACCGGCGCATCCTGGTCTGCCGCTCGGGCCGGATGACCATGACGCCGGTGAAAGAGGTGCTCAGGGAGCTGCCGCGCAACATGCGGATCGGCCCGCCCAGCGGTCTGTGGTGGCGCTGCGAGACGCTCGGCGAGAAGCTCTACATCCACAAGCGGTTCCACAAAGACGTCAATGCCGCGGACGGGGTCCCGGCCGCCTGAAATCGCCGATGCGAGGTCGCGGAGGCCGTGAGCCAATGAGCCGTCGCCCGCGGTGGGAAAAGCGCCGCGAGCGACGGCTCAGAAGTGCTCCCGGCGTTTCTCCTGTGCCACGACGGCGGCACGGTCGCCGAGCCGGCGCAGGCCGCTCAGTGGCCGGAACATCCGCCGATTTCCGTCGAGGCGTGCGGCGTTGCGGTCCAGCCAGCTCCAGTACCCGGCGGTGAACGGGCAGGCGCCGGGCCCGAGACGGATCGCCGGGTCGTACCGGCAGCCGCCGCAGTAGTCGCTCATCGCGTTGATGTACGCCCCGCCCGACGCGTACGGCTTCGTCGCCACGATGCCGCCGTCGGCGTACTGGCTCATGCCGATGACGTTCGCCGGCATCACCCAGGGAAAACCGTCCACGAACGCGGTGGCGAACCAGTCGCTGAGGGCGCGCGGCGCGTAGCCCCGCTGCAAGGCGTGGTTCCCCAGGATCATCAGCCGCTGGATGTGGTGCGCGTAGCCCCGGTCGCGTACGCCGGTCAGCACCTCGTGCAGGCACCGGGCGGTCACCTCCGAGGCGTCCAGGCGCCGCCACCACTCCGGCAGGTCCGCGTGGGCCCGCAGCGCGTCGCGGTCGAGGTAGCCGGGCCCGAGGTTCCAGTAGAGGTGCCAGATCCACTCCCGCCAGCCCAGGATCTGCCGGACGAACCCCTCCACGCTGTTCAGCGGCGCGTCGCACCGCTCGGCCCTCCGGACCACGTCCAGCGGGTCGAGCAGCCCGAGGTTGAGCGGCAGCGACAGCAGGGCGTGCGACATGGCCCAGTCCCGCGCCAGCATCGCGTCCTCGTGCGCGCCGAACGTGGCGAGCCGCGCCGTCAGGAACCTCCGCAGCGCCCGCTGCGCCTCGTCGTGCGTGACGGGGAAGATCCGCGGCCCGTCGGCCCCGACCGTGCCGATCCGGCCGTCGCGCTCCAGCCGGTCCAGCTCAGCGCGCACGTCGTGGTCGATCGCGTCCTCGCGGGGCCGGTACGGCGGGGGCACGCCGAGCGTCGCCGTACGCGGCGGGCGCTCGCGGTTGTCGTGGTCGAGGTTCCAGGTGCCGCCGGCCGGAGCGCCGTCGCCCTCCATGAGGATCCCGAACCGGCGCCGCTGGTCACGGTAGAAGTCCTCCATCAGCAGGCGCTTACGGCCCTCCGCCCATTCGGCGAACTCCTCCCGCGGCAGGATGAAGCCGGGCGTGGGCAGCACCGACGTGACCCGCCCCTCACGGGTCAGCTCGTCCACGAGCCGTGCCGCCGCGTACGAGCCGGGCGCGTGCACGACGACCGGCCGCCCGAACCGGGCGAGCCCTTCGCGGTACGTCCCGGCGCGGATGATCGTGGCCCGCGCGCCGAGCTCCGCGGCAAGATGGCGCATCCCGGAGAGCACGAGATGCAGCTTCTGGCGGTGGTACGGCCATCGGCCGAGGGCCGCCGACGACTCGATCAGCAGCACCTCCCGGCTCCGGTGCTCCGGCGTCGCGTGAAAGTGGCGGCCGAGCTGGTCACCGAACAGCCAGAGCGGCGTCGTTTCCCCCATGACCTGCATTCTTGCCGCTAAGGGCCGTCCGGATACCTCACGGTGCCGACCGGGAGGCGCCGTCGTACGCCACGCGGGCCCGGTCGATCTCGGCGACGTGGTCCTCGGCCCAGAGGACGAGCGTCCCGACGGTGTCGAGCAGCGTGCGGCCCATCGGGGTGAGGGCGTACTCGACGCGCGGCGGCATGACCGGGTACACGGTCCGGGACACGATGCCGTCGCGTTCGAGCCCGCGCAGCGTGACCGTCAGCATGCGCTGGCTGATGCCGGCGACGTCGCGTTTGAGGTCGGTGAACCGCCGGGTGTCCTCGCCCAGGCGGGAGATGACGTACAGCGACCACTTGTCCCCGATCCGGCCGAGGACCTCGCGGGCCTGGCAGACCGAGGGGTGACCGGTGGCCGGAACCGCAGGCGAGGCCATGGTTATCTCCTGGTGACTGAGGCAGAAAAAAGTGCCTTCTTGTGGTCTATGGCGTGTCGTCCCAGGATAAGCGTGGTTCTGGTCAGGAACCACCCCATCTAACGGAATCAACTTACTTTTCACAATCAGGAGAGTCCGATGACCGCCGAACTCGTCGAGATCCCCGGCTACGTCGCCGGCACGTGGGACATCGACCCGATCCACTCCGACGTCGCCTTCGTCGTCCGGCACCTCATGGTCAGCAAGGTGCGCGGCCACTTCACGAAGTTCGAGGGGAGCATCGTCACCGCCGCCGACCCGCTGGAGTCGAGCGTGACCGCGACCATCGATCTCACCTCGGTCGACACGAGCAATCAGCAGCGCGACGACCACATCCGCTCCGCCGACTTCTTCGAGGTCGAGAAGTACCCCACCATGACGTACCGCTCCACCGGAGTCCGCCGTGACGGCGCGGACCTCGTCCTCGACGGCGAGCTCACCCTCAAGGGCGTGACGCTCCCGGTGCCGCTCAGGCTCGAGGCCAACGGGTTCGGCCCCGACCCGTTCGCGGCCGACCCGCTCACCGGCGCCCGCGCCGGGTTCACCGCCACCGGGGAGATCAACCGGATCGACTTCGGCGTGAGCTTCAACGGCCCGCTCCCGGGCGGCGGCATCGCCCTCGGGGAGAAGGTTCAGATCGTCCTGGAGATCGAGGCGGCGCTGCGGCCCGGGGAGTGACCCGGCGTCAGGCGGCGGGGGAGGCGGCCGGCACCGGCGCCTCTTCCTCCGCGGGCGTCCGCGGCTGCCGAAGGAGCGCGGCGGTGAGGACGAACGCGACGACCAGGAGGGCGGTGCCGATCTCGAACGCCACGTGGAAGCCGCCGGTCAGCGCGCCGGCCCGGTCGTGGCCGCGGGCGAGCAGGCCGTCCGTACGCGCGGCGGCGAACGTCGACAGGACCGCGACGCCGAGCGCGCCACCGACCTGCTGGGCGGTGTTGAACAGCCCGGAGACCACGCCCGCGTCGCCGGCCCCGGCGCCGGACATGCCGAGCGCGGTGATCGCCGAGATCGCCAGGCCGAACCCGCCCGCGAGGAGCATCGTCGGCAGCACGTCCGCGACATAGCCGGCGTGCACGGGCAGGCGGGTGAGCAGCCCGATCGCCACCACGAGCAGCGCGATTCCGGCGAGCAGGACGTTGCGCTCGCCGAAGCGGCCGGCCAGCCGCGCGGACAGGCCGAGCGAGACGGCGCCGATCATGACGGCCGCCGGGAGCAGCGCCAGCCCGGCCCTCGCCGGGCCGTACCCGCCCACGTTCTGCAGGTACAGCGTGATGAGGATCTGGAAGCCGAACAGCGCCGAGACCATCAGGGCCTGGACGAGGTTGGCCACCGAGACGGTCCGCGACCGGAACATGCGCAGCGGCAGCAGCGGGGCCGCCGCCGTGGCCTGCCGCAGGACGAATCCGGCGAGCAGCACGACGGTGAGTGCGGCGAGCCACAGCGTACGGGCCGAGCCCCAGCCGTGGCGGCTCGTCTCGACGATCGTGTAGACGCCGAGCATCAGCCCGCCGGTCACCAGGGCGGCGCCCAGCGCGTCCGCGCCCACGCGGAGACCGAGACCCTCGTCGGGGTCCAGCACCCGTACGGCCAGGAGTGCCGCGGCGGCGCCGACCGGCAGGTTGACGAAGAAGATCCAGTGCCAGCTCACCGCCTCGGTGAGGATGCCGCCGAGGACCTGGCCGATCGAGGCGCCCGCGGCGCCGACGAAGCTGAACGCGCCGATCGCCCGCGCCCGCTCGCCCGGCTCGGGGAAGTGCGTCACGAGCATGCCCAGGCTCACCGCCGAGGCCATCGCGCCACCGGCCCCCTGGAGGAACCGCATCCCGATCAGCATCGGCTGGTTCGTCGCGAGGCCGCACAGCAGGGAGGCCACGGTGAATACCGCCAGCCCGGCGACGAACATCCGCCTGCGGCCGAGCAGGTCGCCCAGCCGCCCGGCCAGCAACAGCAGCCCGCCGAACGCGATCATGTAGGAGTTCACGATCCACGTGAGGCCCGAGGGGGACAGCGCCAGGTCACGCTGGATCGCCGGCAGGGCGACCGTCACGATGCTGCCGTCCAGGATGACCATCAGCATGCCGGCGCAGAGCACCGCGAGGGCCATCCGGCGGGACCGGGGGAAGGGAGAAGGCATGAGTACGGCTCCTGTTCACGACGGGCAACAGGTAAGACCGTAACAGATGGTTTTGAAGTAGACGATCCTATAAGGATCTAGTTCTTGCGTTGCCGCGGTCGCCGCACCTGGTGGTCCGACTCCACGGGCGTGGACAGGTGGCCCTCCACCAGCAGCGTCAGCGCGGCGACGAACGGCTCGCGCCGGTCCTCCGGGAGCGCGTCGACGACGTCGCGGTGGACCCGGTCCGCGACCCGCAACCCCTCGGCGACGGCCCGGCGGCCCGCCTCGGTGACCGCGATGATCCGCGCGCGGCGGTCCGTGCTCGACGGCCGGCGCTCCGCGAGCCCGGCCTTCTCCAGATCGTCGACGGTCACCACCATGGTGGTCTTGTCGAGATCGGAGATCTTGGCGAGCTGGATCTGGGTGCGCTCGGCCTCCTGTGCATGGAACAGCACGCAGTATTCGCGGGGAGTGATGCCGATCTCGGTGAACGCCGCCGCCATCTGGGTCGTGAGCACGTGACTGGCCTGCGACAACAGGTAGGACAGGTCGGCGACGGTCCGCGTCGGTGCGCTGGTCGTCATGTCACCGAGTGTACGTCGGCCAGCAGATTATTCGTCCGGCGAACGACCGGGCGGAATCGGAGCCGTACGAGCGCGGTTGGGGTGTGAAGTGATCGCGTCATGGGGACGCCGTCATGCGGAGCGGGGATGCCGAAATGCACGGTGAGTACAAGGTGCCGGGGGGAAAGCTCGTCGTCGCGGACTTCGACGTCGAGGACGGCCGGCTGCGGAACACCCAGGTCAGCGGCGACTTCTTCCTCGAACCCGACGGCGCGCTCGAACACATCGCCGGAGCCCTGGAGGGCCTGCCGACGCACCTGGAGGCGCGTGACATCGCCGCCCGCATCGAGGTGCGGCTGCCGCCCGGCACGATGATGCTCGGCTTCTCCGCCGAGGCCGTCGGCATCGCCGTACGCCGGGCGCTCACCGACGCCGCCGACTGGCGCGACTACGACTGGCGGCTCATCCACGACGGCCCCCAGGACCCGGCGCTGCACATGGCCATCGACCAGGTGCTCACCGAGGAGGTCGCGGCCGGCCGCCGCCCGCCGACCCTGCGGGTGTGGGAGTGGGCCGCGCCCGCCGTGGTGATCGGCAGCTTCCAGTCGCTGCGTAACGAGGTCGACACCGAGGCCGCGCGCAGGCACGGGGTCACGGTGGTCCGCCGGATCAGCGGCGGCGGCGCGATGTTCGTCGAGCCGGGCAACACGATCACCTACTCCCTGTACGCTCCCGCCGCGCTCGTCCAGGGGATGACCTTCGCCGACAGCTACGCCTTCCTGGACGACTGGGTGCTGGGCGCCCTCGGCGAGCTGGGCATCCGGGCCTGGTACCAGCCGCTCAACGACATCACCTCCGACCAGGGCAAGATCGCCGGCGCGGCGCAGAAGCGGCTCAGCCGGGGCGCCGTGCTGCACCACGTGACCATGTCCTACGACATCGACGCGGACAAGATGCTCGAGGTGCTGCGGATCGGCCGGGAGAAGCTCTCGGACAAGGGCATCAAGAGCGCGCGGAAACGCGTCGACCCGCTGCGCCGCCAGACGGGGATGCCGCGCACGGAGGTCATCGACCGTATGATCGGCCACTTCCGCGGCCGGTACGGGCTGACCGACGACCGGCTCACCGCCGCCGAGCTGCGGGCGGCCGAGAGACTGGTGGCCGGGAAGTTCGCCACCGAGGAGTGGACGGCCAGGGTTCCCTGACCGGCTCACGGCGGTTCATCACCCCTCATCCCGACGTGTTCGATTGGATGGTCGGATAGGGGAAGCAGGGGCCTCGAAGGGCCGATGAGACGGAGGCAAGGAATGTCCGACAGCGTGCGGCTGGACCAGACCGACCAGTGGCGGGCTCTGCGGCGGCACTACGAGGAGACGCGCGACGAGCAGCTGCGCGACCTGTTCGCCGCCGACCCCGAGCGGGGCGACCGGTACACCCTGGAGGCCGGCGACCTCTACGTCGACTACTCGCGCAACCGGGTGACCGACGAGACGCTGCGCCTGCTCCGCGAGCTGGCCACCGCCCGCGGGGTCACCGCGCTGCGCGACGCCATGTTCCGGGGCGAGCGGATCAACGTGACCGAGAAGCGCCCGGTGCTGCACGTCGCGCTGCGCGCCCCGCGCGACGCCGTCATCGAGGTCGACGGCGAGAACGTCGTGCCCAAGGTGCACGAGGTCCTCGACCGGATGGCCGCCTTCTCCGACCAGGTGCGGTCGGGGGAGTGGACCGGCTTCACGGGCAGGCCGATCCGCAACGTCGTCAACATCGGCATCGGCGGCTCGGACCTCGGGCCCAAGATGGCGTACGAGGCGCTGCGCGCCTACTCCGACCGCTCCCGGGTGTTCCGTTTCGTCTCCAACGTGGACGGCGCCGACCTGCACGAGGCCGTACGCGACCTCGACCCCGCCGAGACGCTGTTCATCGTCGCCTCCAAGACCTTCACCACGATCGAGACGATCACCAACGCCACCTCGGCGCGGCAGTGGCTGGTCTCGGCGCTCGGCGACGAGGCCGCCGTGGCCAAGCACTTCGTCGCGGTCTCCACCAACGGTGAGCAGGTCGCCAAGTTCGGCATCGACACCGCGAACATGTTCGGCTTCTGGGACTGGGTCGGCGGGCGCTACTCGTTCGACTCGGCCATCGGCCTGTCGCTGATGGTGGCCGTCGGCCCGGAGCACTTCCGCCAGATGCTGGCCGGTTTCCACCAGATGGACGAGCACTTCCGCACGGCGCCGCCGGAGCGCAACCTGCCGATGCTGCTCGGCCTGCTCGGCGTCTGGTACGACGACTTCTACGGCGCGCAGACCTACGCCGTGCTGCCCTACAGCCACTACCTGTCCCGGTTCACCGACTACCTCCAGCAGCTCGACATGGAGTCCAACGGCAAGTCGGTCGACCGGGACGGCGACCCGGTGGAGTGGGAGACCGGCCCGATCGTGTGGGGCACACCGGGCACGAACGGCCAGCACGCCTACTACCAGCTGCTCCACCAGGGCACTAAGCTCGTCCCCGCCGACCTGCTCGGGTTCGCCCGGCCGATCGAGGAGCTCGGCGAGCTGAAGAGCCAGCACGACCTGCTGATGGCCAACCTCTTCGCGCAGGGCCAGGCGCTGGCCTTCGGCAAGACGGCCGAGGAGGTCGCGGCCGAGGGCGTGCCGGCCGAGCAGGTGCCGCACCGAACGTTCCGCGGCAACCGGCCGACCAACACGATCCTGGCCACGGAGCTGACGCCGTCGGTGCTGGGCCAGCTGATCGCGCTCTACGAGCACAAGGTGTTCGTGCAGGGCGCGATCTGGGGGATCAACTCCTTCGACCAGTGGGGCGTCGAGCTCGGCAAGGTGCTCGCCAAGAACCTCGAGCCCCGGCTGACCGGCGCGGCCGACACCGATGACCTCGACGGCTCGACCGCCGCCCTGGTCCGGCGCTACCGCGAGCTGCGCGGCCGCTGAAGACGAGACCCCCGGCCCCCGGTGACGGGGGCCGGGCGGTCACGCGTCGGACTTCGGCGGCGGCTTCTTGCGGGCCCGCGGCCGGTTCGGCTTCACCGGGCCCGTGTCGTCCGACGAGGGCTCGGTCTTCTTCTTGCCGGCCACGATCACGTCCCGCGAGGTGTCCGTGACCATCTCGGCCGCGAGCCGCGGCCGCGACGGCGGATCCTCCTCCGGCGGAGCCGGGAACTCCCCGGCCGGGAGCGCGCGCCCGGGGATCTTCGTGCCCTCCGGCGGTGAGGAGGCGACCGGCCGCCAGGGCGGCACGTCCTCGTCCTCCTCGGGTCCGGCGTCTCTCCGCGTGAACAGGCGCTGGTCGAGCGTCAGGCGCCCGCCACCGCCGGCGGCGAAGACGAGCGCGGCCAGGCCGAGGATGAGGACCAGCTCGAACCCGTTGTGCACCCGTCCGTTGTCCACGAGGAAGATCCCGTGCTTGGCGTGCACGAAGATCAGCGCGCCCGCCATGTCGAGGAACAGCAGCAGCCCCGCGGCCGGCAGTGCCAGGCCGAGGATCAGCGCCGCCCCGCCGAGCAGCTCGACGAAGGTCGAGTAGACCGCCGCGGCGGTCGGGAACGGGGCTCCCATCGCGTCGAGATTCCGCCCGGTGGCCGTGATCCCCACTTGGATCTTCTGCCAGCCGTGGGCGACGAACACCGTGCCGACACCACATCGGGCGAGCAGCGCTACGACGTCGTATATCGGCCGATTACGCATGACAATCCTTCCTGCGGACGTATCCGTCTCCACGGGATCATCCGCCCCAGAGCGAATCGGCGTCCACTCGGTCCGGTGCCCCGTTGCCCGATCGTGGCATTGCCCGTCCGGCCACGAGAGCGCCCCGCGCGGACGTGCGAGGGCTGCCATGATGACGGCCATGCCATCCGAGGAGACGGCCGCGCCGACCGGCCCCGACTACGCGATCGAGAAGCAGCTCACCGACGCCGGAGCCGTACGCGTCGCGGGAGTGGACGAGGTCGGACGGGGCGCCTGGGCCGGGCCGGTCGTCGTCTGCGCGGCCGTCACCGACCTGAGCGCGCCGCCGCCGGGCCTCACCGACTCCAAGATGCTCACCCCGCGCCGCCGTACGGCGATCGCCGGGGCGCTGGAGGGCTGGCTCGTCGCGTACGCCTTCGGCGCCGCGAGCCCGGAGGAGATCGACGAGGCGGGCATGACCGAGGCGCTGCGCCGTTCGGCGGTACGCGCGCTGGAGGCCCTGCCCGAACGCCCCGACGCGGTCATCCTCGACGGCAAGCACAACTTTCTCGGCGAGCGCGTCGCCTCGGCCGGGCGGCCGTGGCCGGTCCGTACCGAGATCAAGGCGGACCTGCGGTCCGTCTCCGTCGCGGCCGCCTCCGTCCTGGCCAAGGTGCACCGCGACACGCTCATGGCCGGGCTGGGGCACGAGGAGTACGCCTTCGCGGCCAACGCGGGATACCCCTCGCCCGTCCACCAGGAGGCGCTGCGGCGGCTCGGGCCGACGCCGCACCACCGGCTGTCGTGGTCCTATCTCGACGACCTGCCGCAGTGGCGGCACCTGCGCAGGCACCGCCCGGAGATCGAGGGGCAGCTGTCGCTGCTGTGAGTCAGAGCCAGCCGTTGTGGCGGGCCGCGCGCACCGCCTCGATGCGGTTGCGCGACCCGGTCTTGCCGATCGCCGCCGACAGGTAGTTGCGGACCGTGCTCTCGGACAGGTGCAGGCGCCCGGCGATGTCGGCGATGGTCGAGCCGTCCACCGCGGCGGTCAGCACGTCGCGCTCGCGCGCGGTCAGCGGGCTGGGGCCCGCGCTCAGCGCGGCCATGGCCAGCTCGGGGTCGACCACCCGCTCGCCCGCGAGCACCCGGCGGATCGCGCGGGCGAGGTCCTCGACCGGACCGTCCTTGACGAGGAAACCGCTCGCGCCGGCCTCCATCGCGCGGCGCAGGTAGCCGGGCCGCCCGAACGTCGTCACGATGAGGATCTTGCAGCCGGGCAGCTCGGCATGGAGTTCGGCGGCGGCGTCGAGGCCGCTGCGGCCGGGCATCTCGATGTCGAGGACCGCGACGTCCGGGCCTACCTCCAGGGCCGTCGGGACGATCCGGTCGCCGGTCGCGACCTGGCCGACCACCTCGAAGTCCTCTTCGAGGTTCAGCAACAGCGCCAGGGCGCCGCGCATCATGCCCTGGTCCTCGGCGAGCAGTACCTTGATCAAGAGGCGTCCTTCCCCACCGGGAGGGTAGCCAGCGGGACCGTCACCGTCAGCAGGTACCCACCCGGTTCGGCGGGCCCGGCCTCCAGCCGGCCGCCGGCGCCGCCGACCCGCTCGGTGAGCCCGCGCAGGCCGTTGCCCTTGACCGGTGGCCCGCCGCGGCCGTCGTCGCGGATCGCCAGGACCGCGGTGTCCTCGCCGGCCCGTACCGAGATCTCGCAGTTCCCCGCCTCGCTGTGCCGGATGACGTTGGTGACGCCCTCACGCACCGCCCAGCCGAGGAGTGAACCGGTCTCCTCCGGCAGCGGTGTTCCCTCCTGGCGGACCAGGAGCTCGATCCCGGCGTCGCGCAGCGCCATCCGCGCGCCGTCGATCTCCGCGGCCAGGCCCTGACCCCGGTAGCCGCTCACCGCGAGGCGTACCTGCCGCAGCGCGTCCCGGCCGATCGTCTCGATGTCGGCCGCCTGCTCGACCGCGAGCCCGCCGTCGCGCGGGATCAGCTTCCGCACCGCCTGGGCCTTGATGACCATCACCGACAGGGTGTGGCCGAGCAGGTCGTGCAGGTCGCGGGCGAACCGCAGCCGTTCTTCGGAGACGGCCGTCCTGGCGAGCTCCTCGCGGGTCATCCGCAGTTCGGTGACGGCGCTGAACAGGGCCAGGATCGTCGCGATGACGAACCCGGAGATGAGCGTGCCGTACCAGACGCTGAAGGCGTCTCCCGCCGAGGCGCCGCGCAGCCACGCGGTCAGCGCCGCCGCCACCGACAGCGGAGCCATGACGATCATCGGCCACGGCCGCCGGGTCCACGGCACGACGACGCCGCACGCCATGGCGACCAGCGGGAACAGCGTGTGCATGCCGTGCCCGAACCAGGCGGCGAGGACGAACGCGTCCACGGTCAACGCGATGAGCATGGCGACGGCGAGCCGGTCGCCGCGGCCACGGCGGAAGCCGTACCAGATCGCGGCGATGACCGAGGCGACGAAGAGGGCCAGCAGCGGCGCCGACGCCCAGACCGGGCGGGCCCGGCCGTGCGCGACCTCGGAGACGGCTCCCAGGCCGACCAGCAGCCACGGGTAGATGCTGAACGGGCCCGGGCCGTCCTGGACGTGCTCGGCGATGCCCCGCCTCTCCGCGCCCGACGGCACGTCTTCGCTGCTCACCACGGGCACACCCTACGATCCCGGCGGATCGCCGGGCACTGCCGTCAATCCCCTTTCGAGCAGTACAAATGTCCTGGACGGGGTTCGAGCGGCGCGATACCTGGTAAACCGATCTTCCGTGAACTGGATGCGAGAACACCTCGACCGCGTCGAGCGGCACAACGACGACGCCCTCGAACAGGCCTGTGAGCTGGTGCTCGGCGCCGTGACCGGCGGCGGCCTCGTCTACGCCGGCGGGTCCGGGCACTCGCTGGCGATGGTGCTCGAAGGGTTCTTCCGCGCGGGCGGCCTGGCCTGCGTGCACCCGCTCTACACTCCGGAGATCTCGCCGCTGCACGGCGCGTGGCCGGCCACCGAGACCGAGCGCCGCTCCGGCGTCGCCGCCCCCGTCATGGCGGCCGCCGGGCCGCGGCCGGGCGACGTCGTGGTGATCTTCTCCAACAGCGGCGCGAACCCGTACCCGGTCGAGCTGGCGGCCGAGGCGCGCTCGTACGGCCTACCGGTGATCGCGTTCGTGTCGGGCCCCTCGATGGCCGCCGCTCCGGCGCGCGCCGGCGTCAAGCTCGGCGAGGTCGCGGACCTGGTCATCGACACGCTCGTCCCGCCCGGTGACGTCTCCTATCCCGCCGGCGAGCCGCGTACCGCCGCGCTGTCCTCGCTCGCGTGCGTGTACCTGTGGAACCTCCTCCTCACGCGGATGGCCGACCGGGCGGAGCTGCCGCTGTGGGTGAGCGCCAACGTGCCCGGCGGCGACGAGCGCAACGCCGAGCTCCTCGATCGGTACTCCGTACGCGTGCCCGCACTTAGACGCTCCACCGCGGGGTAAGGAATCCCGTACCTGCCCGCCGTACGTGGAGGTGGCCTGTGGACCGCACGACCAAGACGCTGCTCTCGGAGGCGGGCCATACCTTCGCCGAAGACGCCGGCATCGCGCTGAAGGACCAGCCCGCCGCACTGTTCAAGCTGCTCGTCCTCGCCAACCTGCTCAGCACCCGCATCAGCTCCGACATCGGGGTCGCCGCCGCGCGCGAGCTGTTCGAGGCCGGCGGCGGCACGGCGCGCGGCATGGCCCGGCTCGACTGGCAGGAGCGCGTCGACGCGCTCGGCCGCGCGCACTACGCCCGCTACGACGAGAGCACCTCGACGCGCCTCGGCGACATGGCGGAGAAGGTGATGGAGGACTACGAGGGTGACCTGCGCAGGCTGCCGCCGAAGGCCGGGCGCGACGCCGAGACGGCGCGGGAGATGCTCCAGGACTTTCCCGGCATCGGCCCGGTCGGCGCCGAGATCTTCTGCCGCGAGGCACAGGCGGTGTGGCTGTGGCTGCGCCCCTCCTTCGACTCGCTCGCCCTCAAGGGCGCCGACCGGATCGGCCTGCCCACCGACCCGAAGCGTCTCGCCGAGCTCGTCGGCGAACGGGAACTCGCCCGGCTCGCGTCGGCTCTCGTCCGTGTCGCCAAGGACAAGAAACTGGCCGCTAGGCTGGTCGGGGCTTAAACCCGCGCTTTGTCGCCGTCCGGTAACCCTCTTGATGGAGCCACGCCAGACAATAGGTTCTGCCATTAGATGGTGAACCTGCGCTATACACGTCTGCAGGCGTGAGGGGAGGGCGATGCGACCGTTCGGCAGATCCCGATCGCGCCCACGTATTGTGCGCGATGTGTTCGAACGAGCACGCTGGCGTTATTTTCAGATACAGCCGGGCGTACGGCGGCTCACGTTTCTCGTGTTGGTCGTGGGATCGGCGGCGGTCGCCATCGTCACCGCCTGGCCGGTGCTCACGACCGTCGTGTTCGTGGCCACGCTGCTGCTCGTCATCGACTTCACCCTCCGCTCACCGAGCGGCATGGCGACGGCCTTCGTGGTCGTCTGCTGGCTGGCCGCGATCCTCCCGCTCAGCCGGCTCTACCCGCCCGGAGGGCACGAGGCGGTGTTCCTCGCCGCGCTCGCCCTCCCGGTCGCCTTCCTGGCCCACCGCATCCGCGCGTACGCGCCCTGGCGTACGGCGCTGGCCACCTTCGCCCTGGCCGGCATCGTCGCCGCCGCGCTGGCCCACCCGCTGCCCCACCTGAACGCCGCGCCGGCCTGGGTCGCCGCGCTCATCGTCCTGGGGTACCGCTGGCTGCAGGCACGGCGCATCGTGCCCGCGGAGGCGTACGACACCGGCTGGGCGCAGGAGGACTACCAGGAGCCGGAGGAGTACGTCCCGCCTCCGCAGGGCCGCCACGCCGAGGAGGTGCCGCACATCTCGGTCAACGAAGCGCTCGCCGAACTCGAGGCGATGATCGGCCTCGAACCGGTGAAGCGGCAGGTCCGCGCCATCGCCGCCTCGATCGAGGCGGCACGGATGCGCGCCGAGGCCGGGTTCGCCGCCGAGAAGCCGATGCGGCACTTCGTGTTCGTCGGCCCCTCCGGCACCGGCAAGACGACGGTCGCCCGCGTCGTCGCCAAGGTCTTCTACGCCTTCGCGCTGCTGCCCACGCCGAACGTCGTCGAGGCACAGCGCGCCGACCTGGTCGGCGAGTACCTCGGCGCCACCGCGATCAAGACCAACGAGCTGGTCGACCGCGCCCTCGGCGGCGTGCTCTTCGTCGACGAGGCGTACGGCCTGGTCAACGCCTCCGACGGGCAGCCCGACCGGTTCGGCAACGAGGCCGTGCAGACGCTGTTGAAGCGCGCCGAGGACGACCGCGAGAACGTCGTGATCATCATGGCCGGCTACGAGGACGAGATGAGCGCGTTCCTGTCCTCCAACCCGGGTCTCAGCTCACGCTTCGGCACGCGCGTGCACTTCCCGGGCTACGATCCGGCCGAGCTGCTGCAGATCGCCGAATACCACGCCGCGCTGCGCGGCGACCGGCTCGGCCCGGACGCGGCCCCCGCGCTGTGGGCGCGCTTCGAGGAGGTCAGCCGGCGCGGCATCGTCGACGAGCTGGGCAACGGGCGCTTCGTACGTTCGCTCATCGAGTCGGCGGCACGCGCCCGCGACGTACGGATCGTCGGCGGCGGCTGGCGGCACGGCGCGCGCCGGGCGCACGACCTGCCCGAACCGACGCCCGACGAACTCGTCACGATCGGCGCGGTCGACGTCGAGCTGGCCTTCGCCGAGGTGACCGAGCGCTACCGCGGCTACGCCGAGACGCCGACGCTGGAGGACGCGCTGGCCGGGCTCGACGCGATGATCGGCCTCGAACCCGTGAAGCGGCAGGTGCACGCCATCGCCGCTCAGCTCCGCGTGGCCCAGCTGCGCGAGGAGCAGGGGCTCACGACGCATCCGCCGATGCGGCACTTCGTCTTCGCCGGGCCGCCGGGCACGGGCAAGACCACCGTCGCCCGGGTGCTCGGCCGCATCTTCGCCGCCCTGGGCCTGCTGTCGCGGCCCGAGGTCGTCGAGGCGCAGCGCGCCGACCTGGTGGGCGAGCACCTCGGCTCGACGGCGCTGAAGACCAACAAGGTCATCGACTCCGCGCTGGGCGGGGTGCTGTTCATCGACGAGGCGTACTCCCTGGTCAACCCGGGTTACGCCGGAGGTGACGCGTTCGGCTCCGAGGCGGTGCAGACGCTGCTGAAGCGCGCCGAGGACGACCGCGAGCGCCTGGTCGTCATCCTGGCGGGCTACGACGGCGACATGGACCGTTTCCTGCGCTCCAACCCGGGGCTGGCCTCGCGTTTCTCCGAGCGCGTGGCGTTTCCGTCCTACAGCCCGGACCAGTTGCTGGAGATCGCGCTGAGCCTCGCCGCCCAGGCGGGTGACACGTGGGAGGAGGCCGCGCTGGACGACCTGGCCGGGGCCTTCCAGCGCGTACGCGGACAGGGCCGCATCGACGAGCTGGGCAACGGCCGGTTCGTACGCTCGCTGTACGAGAAGGCGTGCGGCTTCCGCGACGTACGGATCGCGTCGCTGGACTCGGAGGCGACGACCGCGGACCTGACCACGCTGACGGCGGAGGACGTCCGCTCGGCGTACGCGGAGTTCGCCCAGCGCCGCGCCTGAGGGGGGCAATCGCGGCCGCCGAGCCGGCACGCACGTGTCGCTCCCCGTCTGAGGCTTTTAGCGGACTTTGTCGGGTTGATGGCGGGCCGCGGGCGGGTACGGATCGTTCGACCGGATCCACGGTCCGGTGCTTCGGTCGGCTCGGCAGGGGTCTGTCAGAGGAGTGGTGAGGTGCTGCACGCCTTCGTCTACAACGAAACAGCGATTCTGGTCCGGCACTGGTTCGAGATCAGCGTCAAGGACAGCCATCTCGAACACGGCGTACGGCTGGAGCTCCGCCTGCGCGAGCCGCAGCCGCACCGCGGCAGCGAGTCCGCGTCCCAGCGGCTCGTCGTGGACCGGCCTCTGTGGCGGGCCGACCTGTTCGACCGCGTCGACGGTACGCCCGGCGGCTTCGAGGCCGCGCACTACCACCCTCGCTTCAGCGGCGACGAGCCCTGCGAGCGCGACTGGGCCGAGGAGATCAGAGCCACGCCCTTCGAGTGGCTGCAAGGGGAGCTCTCCGACATCGCGGCCGTCGCCGAGAGGGCGGGCGCGCCTCTGTCCGCCGCGGCCGCCGACGCCGAGCAGATCCGCGCGGACGCACCGGAGATCGTCGCGGTGGCCCGGAGCCGTGCCGCGATCCAGTGCGGTTCGGCCGAGCAGTGCTTCGCCTGGACCCAGGACGCCGCGCCGCTGGTCCACCTGATGCTGGAGGGCCTGAAACAGCCGGACCTGCTCGACCGGGAGCGTACCGCCCCGTGGCTGGCGGCCCAGCCCGCCGGCTGAGACCGTAACGCGCCGCTTACAGAGCGGTAGCAGGCGCGAAACGCGCAGGTCACACGATGCACCCAGGACCGACATCGGCGGTGAGTGCTCTTGGACGTGCGACCTCTGATCCGTTTCCGCGACATCCACGGCTACTGGCGCGCGTTCCGTCTGGTCGGCAGCGGGCCTCCGCTGCTGCTGATCCACGGCATCGGCGACAGCTCCGAGACCTGGCTGGAGGTGATCCCGGAGCTGGCGCGGCGGCACACCGTCATCGCCCCGGACCTGCTGGGCCACGGCGAGTCGGCCAAACCGCGCGCGGACTACGCCGTCGCCGCGTACGCCTGCGGCATGCGCGACCTGCTCAGCGTCCTCGACGTGGACCGGGTGACCGTCGTCGGCCACTCGCTCGGCGGCGGCATCGCGATGCAGTTCGCCTACCAGTTCCCCGAGCGCTGCGAACGGCTGGTGCTCGTCGGCAGCGGCGGCATCGGCCCGGAGGTGCACCCGCTGCTGCGGATCGCCGCGGCGCCGGGCGCCGAGATCGGGCTGTCCGTGGCGGCGTCGGCCCCGGTACGCGCCGCGATGCGGCTCGCCGCGCCCGTACTCCGCTCCACCGGCGGCATGCGCCTCGGGCCCGACTTCGGCTACGTGCTGGAGCGCTACCGGGCGCTGCGGCCCAGGCATGCACGACAGGCGTT
The DNA here is from genome assembly GCF_030406325.1 of Actinomadura sp. DC4. Lineage (GTDB taxonomy): Bacteria > Actinomycetota > Actinomycetes > Streptosporangiales > Streptosporangiaceae > Actinoallomurus. Next base: position 19,596 of record NZ_JAUEQY010000043.1, read on the forward strand.
CCTGCGCACGCTGCGGGCCGGCGTCGACGTGCGCGGGCAGGTCATCACGATGCTCGACCGCTGCTACCTCGCGGCGGCGCTGCCGACGCTCATCGTCTGGGGCCGGCGCGACGGCGTGATCCCGATCCGGCACGCCCGCATCGCACACGAGGCCATGCCCGGCAGCCGGCTGGAGATCTTCGACCGGTCCGGGCACTTCCCGCACCACGACGAGCCCACGAGGTTCGTCGCCGTCGTGGAGGACTTCCTTGCCGGTACGAGCCCGGCCCTGTACGACCCGGTGAGCTGGCGCCGGATGCTCCGCGACGGCCGCGCGGCCGAGCCCGCCGCCTCATCGGCCCTGGACCCGCATCTCTCCAGCGGCGCCTAGGTGACGAGGCGGGTGCCGAGGTCGGTGCGGGCGTAGAGGACGATGCGGCCGACGCGGGCCCGGGTGACGAGGCCGGCGTCGTACAGGACGGTCAGGTGCTGGGAGACGGCGCCCGGGGTGATGCCGAGCCGGCCGGCGAGGTCGGTGGTCGAGGCCGGGCGGTCCAGGCAACCGAGCAGTACCGCCTTCGGGCGGCCGATGAGGGCGACGACGGCCTCGGCGCCGCGCGGAGGCTCGGTCTCCCACAGCGTGGCGATGCCGCGGGCCGGATAGGCCAGCGCCGGAGGCTCGTCGGCGCTGATCGGCGGTGCGACCCCGCGTACGAACAGACACGGCATCAGGCACAGCCCGCGCCCCGTCACGTCGGCCCGGTAGTCGATCGCGGGCACGTCCAGGCGCAGCACCCCGCGGCGCCAGCGCACGGCGGGGTGGAGGTCGGCGAACAGCAGCCGCGCGCCGCCGCGGGTGAACTGACGGGCGCGGTACAGCATGTCGGCCTCGAGCACACCGCGCATCCGTGTCCAGTACGGGGCCAGCGCCGCCTCCCAGTACTCCCGGAGCAGCCCGGCGATCCGGTCGCGCAGCCGCGCCGGCGAACCGAGATCGAGGCACGCGGGCACCGGGCGGCCCGCGTGGGCGATCCTGATGTCGGCGGCGACCTTGTCCGGGGGAGTGCGCCGTACGAGCTCCAGCTCCTCCTCGAAAGAGGCCACCGGAACCTCCGGGCGCGGCGTCAGGAAGTCCGGCACCCAGCGCCGTACGCCCACGAGCGCGGTCAGCGGTCGCATGTCCAGCCCGGCCAGGTCGTCGCGGACCCGGTGCCACCAGGGCATCTGCAGCACGAAGTACGTCGGCAGCAGCGGGATGCGCAGGCTCATCACGGTCTCCATCAGGGGAGACACGGCGAACCGCATGCCGACGAGATCCTCGACGTCCAGGTCGAGCTCGATCACAGCGGAACCGGTGAGAGCCAGCCGGGCAGCGGCTCACGCGCATCGCGCCAGGCGCGGGGGATGCCGTCGGCGCCGGTGTGGGCGGCGACGATGCCGCCCGTGATCGCGGCGGTCGTGTCGATGTCCCCGCCCACGGCCACGCAGGCGCGTACGGCCTGCTCGTAGTCGGTGAGGTGACGGGCGGCGGCCCAGACGCAGAACGGGACCGTGTCCTGGGCGAGGACGCGCGAGCCGTTGCCGAGCTCGTACGCGACCTCCTCCCGCGAGCGGTCGAGCAGGCCCGCCGCCCGGCGGACGCCGTCACGCACCTCGCCGGGAGGCGTGTGGGCCTCGACCGCCTCGATCAGGCCCGGCGCGTCGCCCCGCGCGGCATGGGAGGCGGCGACCGCGACGGCGATCGCGCCCGCGACGCCCTCGGGATGGGCGTGCGTGACGACGGACGAGGCGCCGGCCTCCAGGGCGGCGCGGTCGAGGTCGCCCGGGTAGAACGCGCCGAGCGGCGCGACGCGCATCGCCGCGCCGTTGCCCATCGACCCTCCGCCCCCGAACTGCGCGGTCGCCGCCGTACGCCACGGCGCGCCCTCGCGCAGGGCGCGCAGCAGCACGACGGTGCCCGGGCCGTACCCGCGATACGGGTCATGGCGCTCGGCGAACGCCGCCGCGAGGGCGTCGCGCTCGACCTGGCCGTGGCGATGGAGTACGTCGAGGAGGTTGCAGGCCATCTCGGTGTCGTCGGTCCACGGCCAGGGACCGGGCGGCAGCGCGGTCTCGTCGAGGAGTAACCGGCGGTTCGCCACGACGAAGAACTGGGCGCCGAACGCGTCCCCCACGGACAACCCGGTCAGAGAATCGAACGCGGTCATGCCCGGCACGTTACCTAAAGGCGCAGCTGATGGCGGACGGCGTCGGAGTCGCGTACGGCCCAGTGCTCGACGATCCGGCCGTCCCGTACGCGGATCATGTCCAGGCCGACGACCTCGTAGCCGCGTCCGGTGGCCGTGTGCGTGCCGCGGCTGGTGTAGCGGTTGGCCGACGTGTCGCCCGACGAGACGTTCTGCTCGACCGTCACCGAGACGTCGTGAAAGCCCTGCGTGCCCATGCTCTCCCACTTCCGGCGCCACGCGTCGACGCCGTGGTGATCGCCGGAGGACCCGCCCCGGTGGTCGATCACGTCCGGGGCGATGAGTGCGAGGGCCTCCTCCATCCGGCCCGCGAGCACCTCTTCGTACAGCTCGACCACCCGCCGATGGACCTCGGCCGCACTGATCTCCGACATGGCGCCTCCAACGACAAATAAACGGGGAACTCCCCACTTAACGGACTCGGCTAAGTTAACCGGGGAGCACCCCGTTTAGCAAGGAGAGAGTCATGCCACGCGCGATCCGGGCCGACGCGCGGCGCAACCGCGAACTGCTCCTGGCCGCCGCCAAGGAGGTCTTCGCCGAACGCGGCGCCGACGCGCCGCTCGACGACGTCGCCCGCCGGGCCGGTGTGGGCAACGCCACGATGTACCGCCACTTTCCGGCCCGCCAGGAACTCATCATCGCCGTCTACTCCGACGAGGTCACCGCGCTGTGCGAGCGGGGCGAGGCCCTCCTCGCGGAGGACCCGCCGGGCGACGCGCTCTTCGCCTGGCTGGAGGCGTTCGTCGCCCACGTCGCCACCAAGCGGGACCTGGCCCGCGCGCTCACCGACGACCGGGCCGGGCGGCGGTCGGCGCTGTTCGACGGCTGGCACGAGGCGATGCGCGCGACCGCGTCGGCGCTGCTGGACCGGGCGCGGCGAGCGGGCGCGATCCGTACGGAGGTCGAGGTCGCGGACCTGCTCCTCCTCGCCAACGGCATCGCCCTGGCCGGCGCCGACGACGTACGGACCCGCCGCCTGATCCACCTCATCCGTACGGGCACGGACCGCGGGCCCGGCCGGACGATTTAGCCCAGGCCTAAATCTCTACCGCGCAGCGCCCGCGTCGGCTGAGCTGGAACATGTGAGCAACGCCTTTCCTCTCGCCCCCGCCCTCGCAGTGATCTTCGCCGGAGTCCTGCACGCCACGTGGAACGCGGTCGCCAAGGCGGCGCCCGACCGGTACGCCGGGTTCGCCCTCATCGGCCTCGCCCAAGCGGGCGCCGGCCTGCTCATGATGGCGCTGAGCGGGATTCCGGCACGCGCCTCCTGGCCCTGGATCGCCGCCTCGATCGCGCTGCACGTCGTCTACACCGCGCTCCTCGCCCGCTCGTACGAGCTGGGCGACTTCAACCAGGTCTATCCGCTCGCCCGCGGCACCGGCCCGCTGATCGTCGCGTTCGTCGCCGCCACCACGCTCGGCGAGCACCTCAGCACGCCGCAGCTCGCCGGCGTCGCCGCGGTCTGCGGCGGCCTCGGGGTGCTCGCCTTTTCCGGCGGCGTCTCGCGTACACAGGCCGGGGCGATCGGCGCCGCGCTGCTCACCGGCGTCTCGATCGCCGGGTACACACTGGTCGACGGCGTCGGCGTCCGGCACGCCGGTACGGCCACCGGCTACAGCGGATGGCTCTTCTTCGGCATGGGCCCACTGGTCGTGCTGTGGGTGTACCTCGTCCAGGGCCGGGCGCTCTGGCCCGGAGTCGCGGCCCAGTGGCGGATCGGCCTGCCCGGCGGCGTCATCTCCGTGCTGAGCTACGGCATCGTGGTCTGGGCGCAGACGCGCGGAGCGCTGGCGGCCGTCGCCGCCCTGCGCGAGACCGGCGTGATCACGGGCGCCATCATCGGCGCGATCTTCTTCCACGAGCGGATGGGCCTGCCGCGGTTCGCCGCCGCGGGGGTGGTCGTCGTCGGCGTCGCCCTCATCAACCTCCACTGAGGTTCAGCCTGCCCGGTGACGCGGTGACGCGGTGACGCGGTGACGCGGTGACGCGGTGACGCGGTGACGCGGTGACGCGGTGACGCGGTGACGCGGTGACGCGGTGACGCGGTGACGCGGTGACGCGGTGACGCCTCCGGCCCGGCCCAAGATGGTCGCCGTCACCCTCCTCGCGGTCTACCCGCTCAGCCTGCTGTTCCCGCTCGTCGTCGTGCCCGCGCTCACGTACGCGTTCAACCCGGGGCTGAGCCGGGTGATGCGCCGCTGGCTGTACCCCGCCCAGCGCACGGACCGCCAGGACGCGGCCGCCTAGGACCGCGCCGGCACCGCCGGGCTGGCGTCGGCCACCCGGGTGTAGACGGCCTCGGTTCCGGCCGCGACGTGGTCCCAGGTGTGGCGCTCGCGGACGCGGGCCGCCCCGGCGGCGCCGAGCGAGGGCCCCAGGCGCGGGTCGGCGAGCAGCCGCCGCAGCCGCCCGGCCAGCGTCCCCGGGGGTACGCGCGGCGGGACGTGCAGGCCCGTGACCCCGTCCATGACCGTGTCGAGATGGCCGCCGGCCGCCGAGACGACCACGGGAACCCCGCACGCCATCGCCTCGATCGCCGCGAGGCCGGACGACGCGTGCGACGGCAGGAACACGGCGACGTCGGCGGACCGGAGCAGTGCGGGCAGGTCCTCGTGCCGTACCCGCCCGGTGAACACGACCCGCCTGCCGACGCCGCGGGCCGCCGCCAGCCGGCGCAGCCGCGTCGCCTCGGGGTCGCGGCCGAGGTCGGCACGGGCGGGACCGCCGACGACGACGAGCTCCGCCTCCGGTACGTGGCACAGCGCCTCGATGAGGGTGCCGGCGCCCTCGAGCCGCCCGACCGTGATGACGCGCCCCCGGTCCCCGCGCGCGGCGGCCGGGCCGCCGGGCCGGAAACGCCCGGCGTCGACGCCGCCCGGTACCACGTGCACCGACTCCGGCGGGATGCCGTACGCGCCCAGCTCCCGGGCCTCCTCGCCGCAGGTGGCGATGATGGCGGCGGCGTCCCAGCCGGCCTGGGTCTCGAGCCGGAGCCGCTCGGGCGGGCCGCCCTCCCGCCCGGCGCCGCCCAGGGCGTGGAACGTCTGCACGACCGGGATGTCCAGGCCGGCCGCGCCGCCGAGCGCGGCCAGCCCGCTCATCCAGAAGTGCGCGTGGACGACGTCCGGCGGGCCGGCCGCCCACCGCCGCGCCAGCTCCGCCGCGAACTCCGGCATGTACGGCAGCAGCTCGTCCCGCGCGACGGGCCGCGCGGGACCGGCACGTATGTGCTCGACCGTGACACCCCGCGCGTACGGCATCGAGTCGGGCAGTGCGACGTCGTCCCGGCGGGTGTGCACGGTCACCTCGTGGCCGCGCCGGGCCAGCGCGGCGGCGAGCCCCGCGACGTGGACGCTCTGGCCGCCGCCGGTCGTCGCCAGCGGGCTCGCGTGCTCGGAGACCAGGTCGATCCTCAACAACCGCTCCTCAAGTCGGTGAAAGTAGTACACAAAACCTAACCGCCGACATTGACGTCAAACTCCCCCTTAATTCGGTAAAGCTGCGAATCGGAAATCGCGGTCTCGGGCGCGGAACGCCCCCGGACTCCATGCCCCGGCGGCACAAGATCGATCAAGTGCAACACTTCTCTCACCTGTGGATACGCGAGATGAGACCGCTGCGGAGATCGGCGAATTATTACCATTTACGGCATTCGGCGAAGCCCGGTCGGCGTTACGGGCGCCCGCCCCCGGAAGACCGACGGGAATTCGCCGCGGTCGGTCCGGGTAATGGCCGCATTCGGCCGAGCCTCCGCCGTGCCCGCGCGGACCGAAGATCTGTTGCCGTTCGGGCGTTTGGTGAGCGGACGTACGGGCACAGACCGCCAGGACAGGGCATCGCGGGGGGCCGCGGTGCCTTGCTCGGACCGAGGGCGGATCCGGCCCGGCTGTGCCATCGTTCGGAGGGGACGGTGAGCCACGGGAAGGGAGCGGTGCATGACCACCGATAACGCACCACACCGTCTCGCGGCCCGGATCCGGGATCGTCTCGCCCAAGACGCCCGCACCGTGGAGTTCGGCATCGACGTCGACGTACGCGACGACGTGGTCGTGCTGCGCGGTCAGGTGGCCACCGCACGCCGCCGCGCGCTGATCGAGGCGGTGGCGCGGGAGTCCGCCGCCGGCCTGCGGATCGCCAACGACGTCACCGTCGTCGAGTTACCGCCTCAGGCCAAAGACGGCCGGCGCTGGTGACCGCGAGCCGGACAACCGGAACCTCACCCGCTGACCAGGGCGGAGCTGCCCTGCCCGCGCGATGTCGGCGCCGGCCAGCACCGCCGCGACGGGATACCCGCCGGTCGTCGGATGGTCCGCCAGGAAAATGATCGGCAGCCCGTTCGGCGGCACCTGCAGCGCCCCGGTGACCATGCCCTCGCTCGGCAGCTCGCCCTGACGCCGGCGGGCGAGCGCCGGACCGTCCAGCCGTACCCCCACGCGGTTGCTCCGCGCGGTCACCTCGTACGCCGCCTCGCCGAGCGGGGCGAGGGTCTCGAACCAGTCGTCGCGCGGCCCCGCCGTGATCCGCAGCACGGGTTCGTCCTCCGGATCGATCCCGGGCGCCACGTCCACGGTGATCTGGCCCGTGGTGCGCCCGACCCGCAGGCGGTCGCCGGCCGACAGCGGCGGCGGGCCGAGCCCGGACAGCATGTCGGTGGACCGGCTGCCGAGCACCGCCGGAACGTCGATGCCGCCCCGTACGCCGACGTAGGTCCGCACACCGGCGGACGGCGCGCCGAACTCCACGACCGCGCCGGCCGGGACGTACGAGGGTGCGTTCATCGTCCCCGGCCGCAGGTGCAGGGGCGCGCCCGTCACCGCGATCCACGCCGCCGCCTCGAAGCGCAGCGCGGCGCCGCCGAAGGTCAGCTCCAGCCCGGCGGCGTCCTCGGGGTTGCCGACGAGGCGGTTGGCCAGGCACAGGCTCGGCCGGTCCGCCGCGCCGGAGAACGGCACTCCCAGGTGGGCGTACCCGGCACGGCCCAGGTCCTGGACGGTGGCGAGTGGCCCGGAGCGTACGACCTCGATCATGTGGCCACCTCGAAACGGACCCGGGTGCCGGGTTGCAGCAGCGAGGGCGGCTCGCGCTCGGGGTCCCACAGCCGCAGCGTCGTACGGCCGAGCAGCCGCCATCCGCCCGGCGACGGCGAGGGATAGACGGCGCCGTACGGCCCGGCGATCGCGACCGATCCGGCCGGGACCGCGGTGCGCGGCGAGTCGCGACGCGGCACGTGCAGGCGTTCGTCCAGGCCGGTGAGGTAGCCGAACCCCGGGGAGAACCCCAGATAGGCCACGACGTACTCGGCGTCCGCGTGGCGGCCGACCACCTCCTCCCGGCTCAGCCCGGTGAGCGAGGCGACCTCGTCCAGGTCCGCGCCGTCGTAGACGACCGGCACGCGCAACGGCTCGCCGCCCGTCTCGTACGCCTCCGGCAGCGGCAGGTCGTCCAGGAGCGCGCCGAGACGGCCGAGGTCGGTGCCCGGCCGCGCGGTCACGAGCAGCGTGCCGGCCCCGGGAACGACGTCGAGGACCCCGGGCGGGGCGAGGCCGCGTACGGCGGCGTTCAGGCGGTGCGGCGCCTCGGTCTCGATGAGCAGCGCGGCGTCGCCCGCGCGCCGCACCCTCACGCGAACGGCTCCAGCCGTACGCCGGCCCGCTCCAGCGCCGTGCGGACGGACCGGGCGATCTCGACCGCTCCCGGGGTGTCGCCGTGCACGCAGATCGACCGGGCGTCGACGCGCACCTCGGAGCCGTCGACGGCCTCCACCGTGCGGTCGGTGGCCATCCGCAGCGCACGCGCGGCGACGCGGTCCGGCTCGTCGATGACCGCGCCGGGCTCGCGGCGCGAGACGAGGCGGCCCTCGGGGGTGTACGCGCGGTCGGCGAAGCACTCGTTGAGCGTGGTGACGCCCTCGACCTCGTGCAGCGCCGAGCCGGGGAGGGTCAGCACCGGCAGCGTCGCGTCGTAGGCCGTCACCGCGGCGGCCACCGCGGACGCCTGCACCGGGTCGCGTACGAGCCGGTTGTACAGCGCGCCGTGCGGCTTCACGTAACGCACGCGCCCGCCCTCGGCACGGGCGACGCCGTCGAGCGCGGCGATCTGGTAGAGAACCTCGGCGGCGAGCTCGTCCGGGGCGACGTCCATCTCCCGGCGGCCGAACCCGGCGAGGTCGCGGTAGGACACCTGCGCCCCGATCGTCACGCCGCGCTCGACCGCGGCGGCGCACGCCCGCCTGATGATCAGCGGGTCGCCGGCGTGGAAGCCGCAGGCGACGTTCGCGCTGGTCACGATGGAGAGCAGGGCGAGGTCGTCGCCGAGCCGCCAGGGCCCGAACCCCTCGCCCAGGTCCGCGTTCAGGTCGATCATCAGGCCAGGTTCTCATCCGTACGGTCGGTGATCAGCATCCGTCCGGGTGAGTGTGTGATGACGAACGGCGTCTCGCTCGCCATCACGACGGCCTGCGGCGTCACGCCACAGGCCCAGAACACCGGAACGTCGCCGTCCGGTATCTCCACCGCGTCCCCGAAGTCGGGCCGGTCCAGCGACGCGATGCCGAGCGCGGCCGGGCCCCCGGCGTGCACGGGCGCGCCGTGGGCGACGGGGTGCCGCGCGGTGACCTCGGCGGCGACGCCGACCAGGTCGGCGGGGACCGGTCGCATGGAGACCACGAGCGGCCCGGCGAGCCGGCCGGCCGGGCGGCAGGCGCGGGACGTGACGTACATCGGCACGTTGCGGCCCTGCTCGATGTGGCGCAGCGGCACGCCGGCCGTCGCGAGCGCGGCCTCGAAGGTGAAGCTGCAGCCGATCAGGAGCGCGACGAGGTCGTCGCGCCAGTACGCCGTGGCGTCGGGTACCTCGGCGACGAGCCGCCCGTGCTCGTACACCCGGTAGGCGGGAAGGTCGGTGCGCAGGTCGGCGGAGGCGATGTCGTGGACGTACGGGTCACCGGCGTCGGTGACCTCCAGCAGCGGGCACGGGCCGGGGTTGCGGACGGCGAACAGCAGCGCGTCGAAGGCCAGGTCCCGCGGCACGGCGAGGAGGTTCGCCTGCACGTATCCACGGCACCAGCCACTCGTCGTGTCCGGCACCTCGCCGGTGCGGAAGACCTCCCGCGCCTGCGAGGGGGTCAGGATGGCGGGTTGCTCCAGAGCGGTCATGCAGAAGTGATGCCCGCTGAAACGACACACAGCCGGGCCGCGCGCGTCCGATCGCGGACGTCAGTCGCGGCGGGCCACGAAGAGCGTCTGCGCGACGCTGCCGAAGTCGCCGCGCTCGTCGTACAGGCGCGTGCGGCACAGCCCGCTGCCCGCCGGGCCGACCGTCGTCGCCGCGTCGAGGCAGGTCCACTCGCCGGACTGCGGGCGCAGCAGGTGCAGGGTGAAGTCGACGTTGGAGAAGGTGTACGCGGCGAAGCTCAGCTCGGAGCTGACGCCGCTGGCGGTGTCCGCGACCCCGGTCACCCGCTGCAGCGGCGAGGGCTCCTCACCGGGCAGCACCGGCACCGCGAGACGCGCCCACAGCACGGCCGGTCCGTTCAGCAGGAACCCGCCCTCGGCGAAGCGCCACTCGAGCGCGTGGAAGTACCCGAAGTCCGGCAGCGGCGACTCGTCCACGGAGGTGCCGGGGACGGGCAGCCGGGCGGTCGCGGTCTCCGACGCGATCGCCTCGGTGTCGGCCCGCCGCAGCCGCCAGGCCCGCGCGTACGCGACCGGGCGCCCGTCGGCGACCATCTCGGCGGCGACGCTCTGCACCCGCCGCCCGGGCCGTACGACCTCGGTGTGCACGGTGACCTCGCCGATCGGGATCGGGCCGAGGATGTCGATGGCGAGCTGGGAGACGGCCATGTCCGGCTGCGGGTCGGTGTGCTCCAGCTCGTGGGTGAGCAGAGCGGCGGGCGGACTGCCGTGCTGGTGCCGCGGGTCCCATGGCCCCTGCGTCAGCTCGGTCGCCTGGAACCGCCCGCCCCCGAGCGGGCGGTAGAGGCTGTCGGCCATGGAAGTCCCCCTTCGGCCGTGAAGCGGCACCCGGACGACGGCGAACGGGTGCGTCCCCGTTCTCTACCATGATTTCGCCCGAAACGGGGCGATCGCCGATGCCAAGGCCGTAACCGCCCAAGCGGTCAGACTTCGTCGCGCAGGCCTCGCAGCGCCGCGCGCAGCGCGCGGGGGTCGTCGCCGACCTCGTCCAGGATCGCCATCAGGCGGTGCAGGATGTCGTGCCGGTCGTGGCCCTTGTCGAGGAGGTATTCGGCGACCGTCCAGAGCTGGGGCGGGTCGCCGTTCCAGAGGCGCCGGGCGAGGCGGAGGTGCGTCTCGATGTGCTCCACGTCGTGGTCGGGGTGCTCGAAGTCGAGCAGCAGCCGCCGGTCGTGGTCGTCGGAGGGGTCGAGCCGGGTGAGGTCGATGTCGGCGTTGCCCGCGGTCAGGAACGGGAACGCGAACGCGCGCCGGGCGAGCGCCTCCAGGTCGCCGTCGGGCAGCAGGCGCTCGACCAGCTCGCGGTCGAGGCCGAACGTCGTCGGGTCGCGGTAGGCCTGCGCGAACTTGCCGGTGATGTCCCAGACCTTGTCGAGCGTCTGCCGTACGCCCTCCTCGTGCAGGCGGGTGCGGGCGCTGGCCCAGCGCACCCAGGCCGCGAGCACGTGCGGCATCGCGTCCTGCTCGCCGGGGGAGAGCATCACCTTGCGCGGGAGGAAGTGCAGCAGGAACGTCTCGCACTTGATCGGGCTCACCCGCAGCGGGCGGCCGAAGTCGTTGTCACAGCCGTAGTCGATGATGCGATCGACGCAGCGGCTCGCGGCGGAACGGTCCGAAAGACCCTCGGCCTCGTCGGAGGCGAGGAACTGCGCCGCGATCGTCGCGCGCCGGTCGCGGCTGTAGGCCGGCGGGGCCGGCCGCCGGGCGCCGGGCGGCAGCGCGCGCATCCGCGCCCGCAGGAACGCGTGGTAGGACCCGAACGTCTCCTTGACCGGCGGGTCCTCGATCTCGTCGGTGACGGCCAGGGCCTTCTCCAGCAGCGCGCGGGCGCGGCTCGCCGAGATGGTCTCGAAGCACATCAGCGGGTTGTCCTCGGCCTCCTGGCGGCAGTAGCCGAGCAGCTTTTCCACCTGCGAGGACACCCAGGCGTCGACCACCATGCCGCGCTCGTTGTGGTCGATGACGACCACGAGCGCGTGGTGCTCCTCCCCGCCGTAGGTGTAGGTGCACACGACCGAGTCCTGGTCGCCGTAGACGTCACGCGACACGAAGCAGTCGTCGGGCACGACCATGCCGACCCGCCCGGCCCAGCCCGGCCGGGCGACCCCCGCCTCCATGAGCGGCAGCGCGGCCTGCTCGGCCTTCGCCGCCTGGCGCGGCGTGCCGAGGTAGGCGATGCCGGTGAGCAGGGCGAGCGCCGCGGGCGTACGGGCCCGCGCGGCGTGGTCGACCAGGGCCTCGCCGACGACCTCCTCGACGTCGTCGTACCTCAGCCGCGTGCCCCACCAGGTGCCGAGCATCTCGCTCACGAGCAGCTCCGCGTCGAGCGGGCTGCGTACGGCGAGGAGCTCGCGGGCGGCGCGGAGCATGTCGGTGAACACGGCGTCGGGGGGCTGGGCGCTGCGCCGTGTCATGCAGCCTCACCACGCGGCGCCCGGCGCGGGGAGGGGCGACACTCGCCGGTGGTGGCTCCGCTCATGCGGTGACCACACCGGATCGCCGGCTCGGGCGCGCCGCATGACGCGGCGCCACGGCCGGCATCAGCAAGGCTCGCGCGCCCAGCGGCTCGCGCAGGTCGCTCACAGGGCTACCTTTTCGCAATACGTCCCATGGCGCGTCCGAGAGCGGCGGCCGAGGGAAAAGTGGTCCGGTGTCCGGCCACTAACCCTACTCGCCCGAAGGACGTTCGGCTCGACGTGCCGACGGTGGTTCGGACTTGACCATGCCCATGAGATGCTCGCGCGCGACGAGTTCGACGTGGTGCGGAGTGAGATCGACACCGAGGTGCCGGGCCCGTCTTTCGACGTCCGCGACGCAGCGCTCGACCGTCGCGGGGGAGAGTACGGCGAAGTCACGGGACAGCCGCCTCACGATGGGTGAGGGGATGTCGAGCCGCCAGATGAGCTGCGTCGGAGATATGACCGACCACCCTCCGCCTAGCACGAAACGATCATGAAGAACGCGGCATCCGCGCGTACCGCCACGTTTTCGAATCTCGGCTCTCGCGGAGAAGGTGTCAAGACTTCTCGGGGACACGCTCGGGTCGCTCGTGCTCGTCGAGCCAGGCGGGGTGGTGCCGTGCCGCCCAGTCCTCCGAGACGTGCCCGAGGAACATGCCGCCGAGCGAGCCGCGGTCCCGCAGGGCGTAGTAGAGATGGCCGGCCACGACGACGAAGACCGCGAAGAACAGCCAGTCGTGCACGAAGGTCGCGCCCGCCCGTACGGAGTCCGGCCACGGGTGCGGGTAGGTCAGGATCAGGCCGGTGCCGAGCATCACCAGGATCGCCCCGGCGGAGAACGCCGCGTTGAGCTTCTGCCCGGCGTTGTACTTGCCGACCGGATGGATGCCGCGGCCGCGGACCGTCGCGCGCCGGTCCTTGCCGCGCAGCCAGGCCCAGTCGGCGGGGGAGAACCGGTTGAGCCGCCGCAGGTCGTCGCGGAAGGCGCGGGAGACCCAGCCCAGCAGCGCCGGCACGGGCAGCCCGAACCCGGCGTAGACGTGGATGAGCCGGATCAGGTGCCGCCGTCCCACGGTCTCGGCGAGCGCGGGGACGTACAGCACCGCCGCGGTCGCCAGGCAGACCAGCATCAGCGCCGCGGTGACCTGGTGGACCCACCGGACGGGCCGCGCGAACCGGATCACGAGCCGTACCCGTTCGAGTGCCCGACCCAGCCGTCCACGTCGTACCCGCGCGTCTCCCAGTAGCCGGGCCGCACCTTGTCGACCAGCTCGATGCCGCTGAGCCACTTGGTGGACTTGTAGCCGTACATCGGGGCGACGTACATCCGGACCGGGCCGCCGTGGTCGTGGCTCACCGGCCCGCCGAGCATGCTGGTCGCGACGATCACGTCCCGGCGGCGCGCCTGCTCGAGCGTGAGGCTCTCGGTGTACTCGCCGTCGAAGGAGGTGAACTTCACGCCGCGTGCCCCGGCCCCCACGCCGACGGCGTTCAGGAGGTCCGGCAGCGCGACGCCCGCCCAGGCGACCTTCGGCACGGACCAGCCGGTGACGCAGTGGAACGTGTCGGTCATCCGGGTCTGCGGGAGTGCCTGCAGCTCGGCGAAGCTGAACGAGCGCGGACGATCGACCAGGCCGCGTACGGTCAGGTGGTACTCGCCCGGCTCGACGTGCTTCACCGAACCGGTCACGGTGTAGAAGCGGAACCCTCCGGCGGCGGGCACGATCCCGGAGATCCCCGAACTGACCGGTCCGAGCGCGCGGTTCACGCCGCTCTGGACCCGGGCGCCGACCACGACGCCGACGGCGCCGAGCCCGACCATGCCGAGCACGACGCGGCGCCCGACCGGCGATCCTTCGCTGCTCACCCCCCCATTCGAACACCATCCGCGGGCGGTTCACACGTTTTCCGGCGTGACGTCAGCATTCCGTCATATTTCCCGGCCGGCCCTCGACCGGTACCGGCCGGAAAACCGGGTGCCGCCGGGCGGGCCGCGGCCGTACGCTGGTGGCATGACGTGGCGACATTGATCTTCACCTGAGTCCGGGCTCGCGCGCAGGCTCTACGCTTACGCGTTCCTCGATGACTTCGTCGTGTTCTACCCGGTGTACGCGGTGCTGTTCGCCGACGCCGGGCTGTCCTCGGCGGAGATCTCCTCGTTGTTCGTCCTCTGGTCGGTCACGGGGTTCGCGGTCGACGTGCCGTCCGGCCTGTGGGCGGACGTCTTCTCGCGCCGGCTGCTGCTGACCGTCGCGCCGGGCCTCACCGCGACCGGCTACGCGCTGTGGACGCTCTTCCCCTCCTATCTCTTCTTCGCGCTCGGCTTCGTGCTGTGGGGCGCGGGCGGATCCCTGCGGTCCGGCGCACTGCAGGCACTGGTCTACGACGAGCTGGAGCGCCTCGGCGCCACCGGCGCGTACGGACGCCTCATCGGCCGGTCGCAGGCCATGGGGACGAGCGCGGTCATGGCGGCGACCGCGCTGGCCGCACCGGTCATGCACCTGGGCGGATACCACGCGGTCGGGATCGTCAGCGTGGCCGTCACCCTGCTCGGCGTGCCCGTCGGCCGTTCCTTCCCCGAGTCGCGCGGGGGCGGCGAGGCCGAGGAGGGCTTCACCGAGGTGCTCCGCGCGGGCCTCGGCGAGATCAGGGGCAGCGCGGCCGTACGCCGGTGCCTGATCGTCGTCGCGGCCGTGTCGGGGGTCGACGCGATGGATGAGTACGTCCCCCTTCTCGTACGGGCCACGGGCGTGAGCGCCCCGACGCTGCCGCTGCTCGTGCTGCTGATCACGGTGGGCGTCGCGGCCGGCGGCTGGCTCGGGGGCCGCGGCGCTCGCTGGGCCGGGCCCGCCCTCGCCGTGGGCGCCGTCTGCCTGGCGGCCGGCGCGGTCTCCGGCCGTCCCGCCGGGCTGGTGGCCGTGGCGGTCGCCTTCGGGGTATTCCAGTGGGCGATGGTCGCCGCCGACCTGCGGCTGCAGGAGCGGATCGAGGGCCGGGCGCGAGCGACGATCACATCGATGGCCGGCTTCGGCGTCGAGGTCGTGGCGGTGCTGACGTTCGCCGGCTACGCGCTGGGCTCGGCCTGGGCCGGCCCCGGCGTGCTGTTCGCCTTCGCCGCCGTCCCGTACGCCGTGATCGCCCTGGTCATGAGGTGGACCGGGTGAGATGGCGGTGCGCGCGGCCCGCGTCCTGAGAGGATGGTGAACAGGACCGCCGCCCGCATGTCCGGAAGGTAGGAGTCGTGACGGTTTCGCTGCCCATCGCGCCCGAGGCCAACGCCTTGTTGAACCGCAGTCCCCTGGCGCTGCTCATGGCCATGCTGCTCGACCAGCAGGTCCCGCTCGAACGCGCGTTCTCCGCGCCGGCGGACCTGGCGCGGCGGCTCGGGCACGACCCGGAGGCCGGCGAGCTGGCCGACTACGACCCCGACGCCCTGGTGGCCGTCTTCAGCGAGCGCCCGGCGCTGCACCGCTTCCCCAAGGCGATGGCGGCGCGGGTGCAGTCCCTGTGCCGCGTCCTCGTCGAGACCTACGACGGCGACGCCGAGCGGGTCTGGTCCGGCGCGGAGACCGGTCGCGAGCTGCTGAAACGCGTCGGCGCGCTGCCGGGCTTCGGCGAGCAGAAGGCCAAGATCTTCGTGGCGCTCCTCGGCAAGCGGCTGGGCGTACGCCCCGAGGGCTGGCGGGAGGCGGCCGGCCACTACGGCGAGGAGTCCTCCCACCGCTCCGTCGCCGACATCGTGGACGAGGCCTCGCTCGGCGAGGTGCGCAGCTACAAGCAGCAGATGAAGGCGGCGGCGAAGGCCAAGAGCAAGGCGTAGCGGGCGGGAGCGCACGAAAGACGTTAATTAAGAATTACCGATATTCGTCAGTATGGCGTCCGTTATTGCGCGTCGTGCAGCCGTGTTCCCTGGTCGGCGGGCTGCCGGTGGCAGATGAGACTCGCCGAGATCGGCGATCTCGCCCGCCGCACTCGTGCTGGCGCTTATCATCAACTTTCCTGCCGGACGCGCGGCATCGCTGTCGCGTGCCCGGCCGGGCGGGCATGGCCGTGTTCTTCGCGGCCGAAGATATCGATGCCGAACGGGACTTCCGTCGGCGGCGAAGCATCGAGATGATGAAAACCTGACTCCGAGCGGTGTTGTGATGGAGGACGGGAGCGCTAGCCTGCTCCCATTCACCCATAGTGATGCGGAAATGCCTAGCAGTAGGGCCGGGCGCGCGACGGAGGTGTCGAGCATGAGCACCGATACGTCTGTGCCGCATCCCCGGCATCCCCGGCTCTCCGGTCTCGACGCGTCGGACTCGGCGCTGTTCGCCACGTTGCTACGGGAGGCTCCGATCGGGTTCGCGCTCTTCGATACCGACCTGCGATTCAAGCGGGCAAACGAGTCGATGGCCCGGCTTCACGGCGCCACCGTCGCCGACCTGGAGGGCAAGAAGCCGTCCGAGGCGCTCGGCGACGAGATGGGCGAGCTCGTCGAGACCGCCGTGCGCAAGGTCGTCGACGAAGAACGCCCGGTGCTCGACGTCGACCTCCAGATCGGCGAGCGGCACTGGGCGTACTCCTGGTTCCCCTCCCGCGCCGCCGACGGCGAGCTGACCGGCGTCGTGCTCGTGATCGTCGACGTCACCGACCGCGTGCTGGCCGAGACCTCGATCCGCCGCAAGGAGGAGCGCTACCGCTCCCTCGTCGAGGCCAGCTCCCAGGTCGTCTGGGTGACCATGCCGACCGGCAAGGTCGTGGACGACGCGCCCGAGTGGCGCGCGATCACCGGCCAGACGCACGAGGAGTACGCCGCCGATGGCTGGCTGGGCGCCGTGCACAGCGAGGACCGCGCCCGCATCGAGGAGGCGTGGCAGGGCTGCGTCTCCGGCGACCGCATCTTCGAGGCGACCTACCGCATTCGCACGCGGGCCGGCGGCTACCGCAACTACGACGTGCGCGCCGTCCCGATCCGCCGCGAGGGCGAGATCGTCGAGTGGGTCGGCGCCAACACCGACGTCACCGGCAAGCGCGAGGCCGAGGAGATGCGGGGACGGCTCACCGAGCAGCTCTCCGCCGCGGCGCTGCGCACCGCGCGGCTCCAGCAGGCCACGTCCATGCTGGCCGAGGCGCTGACGGTCAACCAGGTCGTCGCCGTGATCACCGAGGTCGGCCGGTCCGCGATCGGCGCCGACCGTTCCGCGGTGGCGCTGCTCGACGACGACAAGGTGCGGCTGCGCACGATCACGCCGGGCGGCATCCCCGAGCTTCCGGGCCCGGCCCGCGAGGAGATCGGCGTCGAGGACGCCAGCGTGATGTCGATCGCGGTACGCGAGCGGCGCCCGTTCCTCGCCGAGAACCCCACGAGCCTGCGGCTGCAGATCCAGGCCGAGGAGATCGACGCGTTCGCGCAGCTCACCGACGAGCGCGCCTGGGTGGGCCTGCCGCTGCTGGCCGCCGGCCGCGCGCTCGGCGCCCTCCGGTTCTCCTTCACGCGGCCGCGTGAGATCACCGAGGAGGAGCGCGTCTTCCTCGAGGCGCTCGCCGGCCAGTGCGCGCTGGCGGTCGAGCGCGCGACGCTGTTCGAGCGCGAGCACAAGACCGCAGAGGCCCTCCAGCGCAGCCTGCTGCCGGACCAACTGCCCCAGCTTCCGCACATGCGGCTGGCGGCGCGCTACCAGCCCGCGACACGCCACGTGCAGGTCGGCGGCGACTGGTACGACGCGTTCCCGCTGCAGGACGACCGGGTGGCGATCGCGATCGGCGACGTCATGGGCAAGGGTGTCAAGGCCGCGGCCGGAATGGGCCGCGTGCGCAACGCCCTGCGCGCCCTCGCGCTCAACGATCCCCGCCCGGCGGCGGTGCTGTCCGGCCTCGACCGGCTCTTCTCGGCCACCGAGGGGCTCGAACAGATCACCACGCTCGCGTACGCCGTGATCGATCCGGCGACGGGCGAGGGCGTCATCAGCAACGCGGGACACCTTCCGCCCTTGTACATCTTCCCGGACAAGCCACCACGGGTCAGTGACACGGAGGCGGGCACCCCCTTGGGGTGGCCTTCACAGCGGCATCAGACAAGATTTTCCGTGCCACCCGGCAACACTGTGGTGTTCTACTCCGATGGACTTGTGGAGAACCGAAGACGGGGTCTCGACGCCGGCCTTGATGAGATCGTGGCCATCGCCGCCGATGCTCCGCCCGAGGTCCTCGCTGATCCCGAGATACTTGTCGACTTCCTGGTGGATCGGATGCTGGCCGGGTATGACCATGATGATGACGTGACCGTACTTGCCCTACATGTTCCACCGAAGACGGCGTAGCACGTACGAAGGACCACCCCAAGCCCTCTAAGGTGGTGGTCTACCGGGTCGGACTCCACCGTGCGGAATAGGCAGGCGTGCCAGAATGCTAGATCGAGAGTGAGGCAGGGGTACGCTGCTCATCGCAAAGCGTCTACGGGGCCGGCGCCCGATACAGCACTGGGTCAACATAGCCACACGTTCGTTCGAGAGGTGTTTGTGTCGCCTGCGAGTTCGACCTCCAAGCCGTCCGAGCTGCACGAGCACGTTGTCAGGCAATTGATCGAGCGTGGGCGTTCCCAGGGCTACCTCGAGGCCGACGACGTACGCCGTGCGTTCGAGGAGGCCGACATTCCCGTGTCGAAGGCCTCGAGCATCTTGCGGAGTCTTAGCAAGGAGGGTGTGACCGTCATGGTGAGCGCTGCCGACTCCGCGGCGCCTAAGCGCGCGCGCAACAGCAGCAAGCGTGCGACGCCCGCGACCAAGAAGACCAAGACGACCGCCGCCACCAAAGAGCAGGATTCGGTGACCGCGGTCGTCGACGACGACACCGAGGCGCCGGTGAAACCCGCCCGCGCCAAGAAGAGCGCCGCCAAGCCCAAGAAGGCCGCGCCCGCGAAGAAGTCCGCGCCGCAGCCCGTCGCGAAGGCCGAAAAGGAGCCTGAGGACGGAGAGGACGTCAGCGACGCCGATCTCGAGGTCACCGACCTCGAAGAGGCGGACCTGAGCGACCTCGGTGACGACGTCGAGGCCCCCGACCTGGAGGCCGGCGACGAGGCCGAGGGCGTTACCGAGCCCGCGGCCGAGGCCGAGCCCGAGGAGGCCCCCGCGCCCGTCGCGGAGAAGAAGGGCCCCACGTCGGAGGACGAGTCCTTCGTCATCGGTGACGACGACGAGGACGCGCCGGCGCAGCAGATCGCTGCGGCGGGTGCGACCGCCGACCCGGTCAAGGACTATCTCAAGCAGATCGGCAAGGTCCCGCTGCTCAACGCCGAGCAGGAGGTCGAGCTCGCCAAGCGCATCGAGGCCGGCCTGTTCGCCGAGGAGAAGCTCGCGCTCGAGCGGACGGCCCTGGAGTTCCAGGTGCTCGACGACCTCGAGTGGATCGCCGAGGACGGCCGCCGGGCCAAGAACCACCTGCTCGAGGCCAACCTCCGACTGGTCGTCTCGCTCGCCAAGCGCTACACCGGCCGCGGCATGCTCTTCCTGGACCTCATCCAGGAGGGCAACCTCGGTCTGATCCGCGCGGTGGAGAAGTTCGACTACACCAAGGGCTACAAGTTCTCGACCTACGCCACCTGGTGGATCCGGCAGGCGATCACCCGCGCCATGGCCGACCAGGCGCGCACGATCCGCATCCCGGTGCACATGGTCGAGGTCATCAACAAGCTGGCCCGCGTACAGCGCCAGATGCTCCAGGACCTCGGCCGCGAGCCGACCCCGGAGGAGCTGGCCAAGGAACTCGACATGACGCCTGAAAAGGTGGTCGAGGTCCAGAAGTACGGCCGTGAGCCGATCTCGCTGCACACGCCGCTCGGTGAGGACGGTGACAGTGAGTTCGGTGACCTCATCGAGGACTCCGAGGCCATCGTTCCGGCCGACGCGGTCAGCTTCACGCTGCTGCAGGAGCAGCTCCACTCGGTGCTCGACACGCTGAGCGAGCGGGAGGCCGGCGTGGTCTCCATGCGGTTCGGCCTCACGGACGGGCAGCCGAAGACCCTGGACGAGATCGGCAAGGTCTACGGCGTGACGCGCGAGCGCATCCGCCAGATCGAGTCCAAGACGATGTCAAAGCTGAGGCACCCCTCGCGTTCGCAGGTGCTGCGCGACTACCTCGACTGAGTTCGAGCCGACGGCTCGAACGCCGCAGGGCCCGTACCGGTTTCCGGTACGGGCCCTGCGACAGTTCTGGGGCCGCGGACCCGCGCTCCCACGCCGGTGATCCGGCCCGGTGACGGGCGAGGCGCCCAGGCCGGTCGTTGACCCGGGTGGCGCCGTGGGCGACCAGCCGCTGCCGGGCGCTGTGGGTACGGCCGTGCCGTACGCCCGCCGGGTTTATGGCGCAGCTCCTGGGCCCCGTCGGGTCTCGGGACCGTGGGGCCCGGGTTTTCGCGGGCGGGAGATGCCTGGGCTGGAGGCGTGGTCGCGCCGTTGCTCGGGTGCTGTGGGTGCGCTCGTTCCGTACGCCTGCCGGATCTGTGGCGTAGGTCCTAGGTCCGCCCCGTCGGGTCCCGGGACCGCAGGACCCGGCCGGGAGATGCCTGGGCACGGCTCGCGTGGAGGCGTGCTCGGGTGCTGTGGGTGCGCTCGTTCCGCACAGGCGCCGGGCGGGGGACCCGGGACTTTCACAGGCGGGAGCTCCCCCGTACGCCGCCCGCGCGGCCATGGATCCCGCGCCGCCGCCCTCTGCCGCCCGGCGGACCGCGGGCCCCGGCCCTGGGTCCGGAGGGCGTACACCGGTGGAGGCCGCCGGGTGCCACCCACCCTCATCGGCTCGGGCCCGCAAGGGCGGCCGGGGCCGCCGTCAGTCGGCGATCACGTCGACGTGGGCGCCGTTCAGCTCGGCGGCGTAGCCGAGGTCGACCAGCGTCTTGACCAGTTCCTCAGGCGTCGCCGGGTCCGCGGCGTTGCGCAGCAGGTCGCGAGCGACCGCGCCGCGCGTCGCCTTGGCCATGTGGCTGACCACCGTCCGCCTGCCGTCCTGCTCGCGGAAGACCCGTACCTTGACCGCCTCCGGGCGCCACGCCGCCGCGTACGGGGCCGACCGCATGTCGATGATGAGGCCGTCCGAAGGCAGGGCACTCGTCAGGACAGGCCGCCATACGGCCGCCAGAGCGCCGAGGCGGGGCAGTTTCACCCCCATGGCAAGTCTGTATGCCGGAACCCGGTCCGCGACCCTCAGGGCGCCCCAGAGGCCCGAGAAGATCACGATGGACCGTGCCGTACGGTCCGGGTCCAGCGTGGGGAGGTCCAGGTTGTCGTACAGCACGCCGGTGTAGAGCCGTGCGGCCGGCAGCGTGGGCGCGGTCCGCAGTTCACGGTCGCGGGCGATCTCCTCCACCAGGCCCGGAGACAGGTCCAGAACCTGCCGCGCGCGTTCCTCGCGGCCCGCGCACAGGCGCTCCAGAGCCGTCAGGACGCGCGAGCGTGTCTTGGTGAGCCCGGGGAAGCTCAGCGCGGCCAGGTCGAGCGGCGGCCCGTCTCCACCGGCCGCCTTGCTCTCCGACGGCGGCAGCAGGATCAGCATGGTCCCCCCGGAAACGATGAAAAGCTGAGACGACGGCCACCTTAGAGGTGACCGCCGTCTCGTTCGGGTTATGGGTTCGGCTCGCCTGGCCTACCGCTCTTCCTCGGAAGCTGCGGTGGCAGGGGTCTCAAGCAGCCGGTCGGTTTCGTCGTGGATCTCTGCGCCGGCGGCACGGAGGGGCTCACCGTACTTGCGGCCGTGGTGGGCGCAGAACAGCAACTCGCCGCCGCCCGCGAGGACCGCGCGGACATAGGCCTGAGCACCGCAGCGGTCGCAGCGGTCTGCGGCCGTCAGCGGCTTGGTTGGGGCAAGAGCTCCAGTCACGTCGCCTTCCTCGTCTCGGGGTCGGTCGCTTAGGACAACATCTAACCGGACGTGAGCGTTCCCATGCGGGTTCTGTGTACGCCGAGAGCGGAATAGCCCTTGAGGTGACAAACGTCACCCTAGCGATCAATGTTCAGATTTGTTCCCAGCGGAAGACGCGCAGCGCGATGATCGTCGCGACCAGGGCGAATCCCAGCAGGATCCCTATCTGTGGCAGGACGGCGGCCGGTCCGGCCCCTCGGGCCACCACTTTCAGCATGCCCTCGTTCAGGTGGCGCAGAGGGAAGATCTCCGTGACGACACGCAGCCACTTTGGGGCCGAGTCGATGGGGAAGAACGACCCGCCGAGGAAGGCCATCGGCAGCACGACCAGCTGGGTGACCGCCTGCGCCGCCTCCTGGGTCTTCGCCCAGGCCCCGATCAGCATGCCGATCGCGAGGAACGCCAGCATCCCCGAGACCACCATCGGGATCACCATCCACCACGAGTGGGAGAGCTTCAGCCCGAAGAACGGCAGCGTCGCTATGCCGATGAACAGCGCCGCCTGGACGAGCGCGACGCCCAGGCTGACCGTCACCCGCGCGGTGAACAGCGTACGGATCGGTACGGGGGACAGCCGCAGGCGGCGGAGGACGCCTTTGGTACGCCATGTCACGAGTGTGGTGGACGCGCCGAACATGCCCGCTGCGGCGAGCGCCCAGCCGAGCAGCCCCGGGGTGATGTACTGAATCGCCTTCAGGGACCGGTCCTCGACCGGCTGGGCCTGCAGGCGATACTTCGGCGGACGGCCCGACGCGGCCTGGTTGGCGGCCTGGACGAGCCCCTCCACCTGGCTCTCGGCGGTGCCCGACTTCACCTGGTCGGCGGCGGAGTAGTGGATGACGACCTGGTCGCCGCTCTGCTCCAGGGCGGCGGCGTAGTCGCCCTTCCGTACCTTCTCCAGCGCGGAGCCCCGGTCGGTGATCTTGGTGATCTTCAGCGACTTCTCGAAGCCGGCCCGCATGTCCGAGGGCATCTGGTCCAGGACCGCGACCGGGCCGATCTCCAGGACCTCCGACCTCGGCGTGGACTGCTTGGCGAAGATGCCGCCGATGACCAGCAGGAACAGCAGCGGGAGCGCGATCGTGAAGAAGAGCGCGGTCCGGTCGCGGCGGAAGCCGAGGAACATCGCGCGGGCCAGACTCTGGAAACCGTTCATGCCCGGTACTCCCGTCCGGTGAGGTCGAGGAAGACGTCCTCGAGCGTCGCGCCCTTGATCTGGACGCCTTCGAGGGCGCCGCGGTCCGCCAGCGCCTTGACCACCTTCGGGGCGTCCTGGGTGGCGACGGTGAGGGAGACCTCGTCGTCGGTCACGTCGTCCGCGCCCGGGAGCGTACGCGCGTCGTCCACGCTGATCACGCCGCTGGCCACGCTGACGCGTGCGGCCGCGTGCAGGTCGCGTACGAGCACCGCGGGCGGCCCGCTCCGCAGGATCCGGCCGCGATCCATGATCGCGACACGGTCGCAGAGGATCTCCGCCTCCTCCATGTAGTGCGTGGTCAACACGATCGTGCGGCCGTCGGTGTTGATCGCGCGCAGCACGTCCCACAGGTTGCGGCGCGCCTGCGGGTCCAGCGCGGCGGTGGGCTCGTCCAGGAAGACCAGCTCCGGCTCGTGGACGAGCGCGCAGGCGATCGACAGCCGCTGTGCCTGGCCGCCGGAGAGCTTCTCGACCTGTGTGTCGGCCTTGTCGGTCAGACCGACCGTCTCCAGCATCGAGTCGGCCTTGCGGCCCGGAACCCCGTACAGGGACCCGAAGGTCCGCAACTGCTCACGTGCGGTGAGCCGCTCGAAGAAGGCCGTGGCCTGGAGCTGGACGCCGATCCTGGGAAGCAGCGCGGGGTTGCGCGGCCAGGGAGACTGCCCGAACAGGGAGATCTCACCCCCGTCGGCCTGGCGGAGACCCTCGATGATCTCTAGGGTCGTGGTCTTTCCGGCGCCGTTCGGGCCGAGAATGCCGAAGAACTCGCCGTCATCGACGCTCAGTGAGACGCCGTCCACGGCGGTCACGTCGCCGTAGCGCTTTCGCAGGTCACTGGCGACAATCGTGTTGGACATGGCAGGACCATAGGGGGGCATAACGCACGAAGCCACCGACAACCGGTGGATTTCCGCAATCTGCAACCCAGGGTGGAGCAGGCACAACGGCGCGCCGGTCGGCTACTGTCGGCCCTGCCGGGTAGCCTGCTGCCGCACGTCCTACCCCCGAGGAGCCAAGCCGTTGACCGCCGCCACTATCACCGCCGAGGATCCGCACGGTTACACCGCGCGGCACTTGTCGGTGCTCGAAGGACTGGAGGCCGTACGCAAACGGCCCGGAATGTACATCGGGTCGACCGACAGCCGCGGCCTCATGCACTGTCTATGGGAGATCATCGACAACTCCGTCGATGAGGCCCTGGGCGGACACTGCACGCGCATCGAGGTCGCCCTGCACGCGGACGGCTCGATGGAGGTCGGCGACGACGGGCGCGGCATCCCGGTCGACGCCGAGCCCAAGACCGGCCTGACCGGCGTCGAGCTCGTGATGACACGGCTGCACGCGGGCGGCAAGTTCGGCGGCATCTCCTACACCGCGTCCGGCGGCCTGCACGGCGTCGGCGCCTCGGTGGTCAACGCCCTGTCCGTACGCCTCGACGTCGAGGTCGACCGCGACGGGCACACGCACGCGATGAGCTTCAAGCGCGGGCTGCCCGGCGAGTTCGCCGACGAGGGTCCGGGCGCGAAGTTCACCAAGAAGCCCGCTAAGCGCACCGGGCTCCGCGAGATCAAGCGGGTCGCCAAGCGCATCACCGGCACGCGCGTGCGCTTCTGGCCCGACCGCCAGATCTTCCTCAAAGAGGCCGAGATCGGCGGCGACACCGTCGTCGACCGCATGCGACAGACCGCCTTCCTCGTACCCGGCCTCACCATCGCCGTACGGGACGAGCGCGGCGAGGAGGTCGTCGAGCACGAGTTCCGCTTCGACGGCGGCATCAGCGAGTTCTGTGACCACCTCGCCTCCGACCAGCCGGTCTCCGACGTGCTGCGGCTGCAGGGCCGCGGGCACTTCACCGAGACCGTGCCGGTCCTGGACGACCAGGGCCACCTCACGCCGACCGACGTCGAGCGCGACATCGACGTCGACGTCGCCCTGCGCTGGGGCGCCGGCTACGACACGATGACCAAGTCGTTCGTCAACGTGATCGCCACGCCCAAGCACGGCACGCACGTCGCCGGCTTCGACCGGGCCATGGTCAAGGTGCTCAACGACCAGCTCCGCGCCACCAAGCTGCTGAAGAACGGCGACGACCCGGTCATCAAGGACGACATCCTCGAGGGTCTCACCGCCGTCGTGACGGTCCGTCTGCCCGAGCCGCAGTTCGAGGGGCAGACCAAGGAGGTCCTGGGCACCTCGGCGGCCACCCGGATCGTCTCCCAGGTGGTCGGGCGCGAGCTCAAGGACGCGTTCGACAACCCCAAGCGCGGTCAGAAGCAGCAGCTGCGGGCCGTGCTCGAAAAAGTCGTCTCGGCCTCGAAGGCGCGTATCGCCGCACGTCAGCAGCGGGAGAACCAGCGCCGCAAGAGCGCGCTCGAAAACTCCGCGCTGCCGGCCAAGCTGGTCGACTGCCGCACCGCCGACGACCGCAGCGAGCTGTTCATCGTCGAGGGCGACTCCGCGCTCGGCACCGCCAAGCTGGCCCGCGACTCCGAGTTCCAGGCCCTGCTGCCGATCCGCGGCAAGATCCTCAACGTGCAGAAGGCCTCCGTCGCCGACGTGCTGAAAAACGTCGAGTGCGCCTCGATCATCCAGGTGCTCGGCGCGGGTTCGGGCCGCACGTTCGACATCGACGCCGCGCGCTATGGCCGCATCATCTTGATGGCCGACGCCGACGTCGACGGCGCGCACATCCGCACCCTGCTGCTCACCCTGCTCTACCGCTACATGCGGCCGATGCTCGACGCCGGCCGGGTCTTCTCCGCGGTGCCGCCGCTGCACCGCATCGAGCTGACCAACCCGAAAAAGGGCCAGGACAAGCACATCTACACCTACTCCGACGCCGAGCTGCGCAAGAAGCTCGTGGAGTTCGAGCGGCGCGGGGTTCGCTGGAAGGAGCCCATCCAGCGCTACAAGGGCCTCGGTGAGATGGACGCCGACCAGCTCGCGGAGACCACGATGGACCCGCGCCACCGCATGCTGCGCCGCATCCGCATCGAGGACGCGGCCGACGCCGAGGGCATCTTCAACCTGCTGATGGGGTCCGACGTCGGGCCGCGCCGGGAGTTCATCGCCGGTGGCGCCGCCGAGCTGGACGACTCCCGCATCGACATCTGAGCGTCCCCGTCCACCCGCGGGTGGACGGGGACAAGCTCCATCCGCGCGCCGATCCCCACGCGCCCGGCCGTTCCTAGTGTTCTGGTCATGCATGAGGCACTCAACGCACTGATCATCCTCGCCGTCGTCGTCCTCGTGATCGTGCGCCGCTTCCGGCGGCGCCGCGTCGACGAGCGGAAGGTCCTGGTGATACCCGCCGTCCTCGTGGTCGTCGGGCTCGCCCAGGGGAGCACGCTCGACGCGCGTCACGTGGCACTCAGCGCGGGCCTGCTCACGGCCGAGGTCGTGGCGGCCCTGCTCCTCGGGCTCGGACTCGGCGCGACGATGCGGGTGTGGCAGGATCCCGACGGCTCCCGGTGGAGCCAGGGGAACTGGGCGACCTTCGGGGTGTTCCTCGCGTCCGTGGCCGTACGCGGCGGACTGTTCGGCCTCGGCTACGCCGCGGGGGTCCGGCCGGGCAGCGGAACGGCACTGATCTCCGTCGCGGCCTGGCTGCTCGCCCAGAACGCGGTGATCGCCTGGCGGTGCCGCGAGCTCCCGGGCCGGGTTAGCGTGCAACAGTGATGACTGAGCTGCGCGGCCTGCTCCGGCCGGTCACTTCGGCGTGGTGCTCGACCGAGCGGCTGATGAGGAACGGCCCGCTCGTCAGGAGCGGCGCCCTCGTGGTGGGGACGCTCTGGTTCCTGTACGCGATGCTGCGCGACCATCCCGGCGGTCCGCGGTTCGGCGTCGAGGGCGCCGACCTCGTGCTCACCGCCGGGTCCTTCGCGGCGGTCGCCTGCTTCCTGCTCGGGCTGGTGCTGCACCGGCACTCGTACGGCTACCTGGCCTTCCTCGCCAGCACCGGTTTCGGCGTTCTGCTGTACGCGGTGGCGCCCTCCCGGCCGAGCAGCGCGATCGCCTTCGCCTGTGTGGGGTTCGCCGGGGCGGCCCAGCCGCTGCTCCGATCCGGCCTGGTCGCCGCCGTGGCGACCGTCGGCATGCTCGTCGTCGTCCTCGCCGAGGGCCGCCCGGCCGGGGAGCTGTGGACGATCGTCGGCATGCTCGGCATGCTCACCGGAATCCGCGCTGGCCGTACCCGCGAGGCGGCGAGGCAGACCGAACAGCAGAACCTCGTGCTGGCCGAGCGCTCACGCATCGCCCGCGAGATCCACGACATCCTCGCGCACTCGCTGTCCGCCCAGCTCGTCCACCTGGAGGGCGCCCGGCTGCTGATGGTGAGCGGCCGTACGGACGAGGCCCTCGACCGGGTCGAACGCGCCCGCGGCCTGGCCCGCAGCGGCCTGGAGGAGACCCGGCGGGCGCTGGCCACACTGCGCGGCGACATCCCGCCGATGGACGTGGTCCTGCGCGAACTCGCCGAAGAACACCGTCTCCTGGCCGACGCCTCCTGCGCGGTGACGATCACGGGCGTACGGAGTGAGCTGCCGGCCAAGGCCGGCCTCGCCGTCATCCGTACGGCCCAGGAGGCCCTGACGAACGCCCGCAAGCACGCCCCGGGCGCGGCGGTCGTGGTCGCGCTCCGGTACACGGACTCGTGGTGCGAACTCGAGGTCACGGACACGGGTGGAACGCGCGAACCCGGCCCGCTCGCGACGAGCGGCGGAGGATACGGTCTGGTCGGGATGCGCGAGCGTGCGGAGCTGATCGGCGGCACGCTCGAGGCCGGTCCCGCGGGAGAGGGGTTCAGGGTGCTGCTGAGGGTGCCGCTGTGACACGCGTGCTGGTGGTGGACGACCAGACCGTCGTACGCGACGGGCTGGTGCTGCTGCTCGGGCTGCTGCCGGGCCTGGAGGTGGTGGGCTCGGCCGGGGACGGCGAGGAGGCACTACGCCTGGTCGGAGAGAACAACCCGGACGTCGTCCTCATGGACCTGCGCATGCCCCGCGTGGACGGCGTCGAGGCGACCCGGCGTATCAAGGCCGAGCATCCGTCGGTGCAGATCGTCGTGCTCACTACGTACAGTGACGACGAGTCGGTCTTCGCGGCGCTGCAGGCGGGCGCCCGGGGATACCTGACGAAGGACGCGGGCGCCGAGGAGATCGCCAGAGCCATCGACGCGGTCCAGGGCGGAGACGCCCAGCTGGATCCGTCTGTCCAGCGGCGGCTGGTGGACGCCCTGGCCACGGGCGGCCCGCCGTCCCGCCGGCGTAGAGGCGACCTGCCGGACGGCCTGACCCAGCGTGAGGCCGAGGTGCTGACGCTGATCGCAGGGGGCAACTCGAACGCGGAGATCGCCCAGAAGTTGTTCATCAGCGAGGCGACGGTGAAGACGCACATCAACAACCTGTTCGCCAAGGCAGGCTTGAGAGACCGAGCCCAAGCCGTGACGTACGCGTACCGGAAGGGCTTGGCGGAGCTGGGCTAACCCCCGCTGCCCGCTGCCCGCTGCCCGCTGCCCGCTGCCCGCGCCTCTCGTCGAGAACTTCAGCCCCTCCGGGCTGCGCCGCTGGGCCAGGCCGCCTGGCTCCAGACGACGACAGAGCCGTCATAGCGCACCACCGGCCGGAAGGCGCCGAGGCGTAGCCGCAGTGCCTGGACAGTGGCGGCGGCTCGGCTTTGCGGAGAGCGGACCCGAGCGCCGAGCGGGCGCGAAGATCGCCCTTCTGCGCCTATGGGTTGATGAAGCGATGACCCACCCGCGAGAAGGCAAGGACTCCCTAGATCCCTCGTGACGCGGAGCGACGGACGATGACAAGAAGTGATCATTCGGCTACTGTGCGTTATGGATCTATGTGATTGCTTTCTCAAGGAGAACCGGCGTGCGTAAGACCTTCATGATCGCTGAATGCCTCCGCCGTTACGCCTGGTGGCGACTCAACCGTTCCGACGAGCACGACGAAGGCCGGAACGCCCGTAGCGCCGTCGCGCTACTGCACGCCGCGGCGTACGCCGCTGAGCTTCCCGAGGACGCTCCCGTCATCAGTCGTCTGTGCGCGGCCGGCAGCCTCACGAGCGGGGAGTTCCGCCTTCCCGTCCCCGCCGAGCGGATCGTACGCTTCTGGCACTACGAAGAGCCCGGCGGCAACCCGGACGACCTGCTCGAGGCCATCGCGGCCATGGCCGAGCCGCCCAGGATCCCGGCCCAGCGCGACGGAGACCGGCCGCTCCACCGCTGATCCCCGCGCAGGCCGCGTTCCACCAGGGCCGGCCTGACGGAGCCCGTGGACACCAGTGCCACAGTCGGCACCGGCCGCGAGCAACGCGGTGCGCCTGGATATCGCGGCGACCACGGACGACGCTGACCGAGAGCGCGGTACGGCGAAGGATCGCAGCCGCCAGAGTCCGCGTCGAGGGCGAGCGCGCAGGCAATCTTCGCCGGCGCCGCACCGAGCCCGACGATGCCCAACTGTGCCGTTGTGACGCGCACGACCTGCCATTGAGGTGGGCCGGAGAACAGTACGGCGAGGCGCCGCTCGCAGGTGCCTGTCGACGACGCGGACGGTGGAAGAGCAACGCGCCGGCCGGCCGAGATAGGCCCCGCAACGCCCATTCGCGGCGACATCACGGCGCAGGCCGGTTCGACGAGGAACGCGAATGGCGCTGAACCGCGCGCGAATCACACCGCGACGCAGAATCGCGGCCGCCCTTGCCGACGCTCGCGAGCGCCGGCCGCACGCCGACGAGGCGGAAAGCGCCCCGAGGGGAAAGCCGCCGTCGTATCTCACCTGATCAGGCGTGGGGAGAAAGTGTATGGCGCGGCGATGAGAAAGCCGTCGCCGCACCTGACACGACCAAGCGCGGCGCGCCAACGAGAAGGCTGCCGCCGCACCTCACATGAGCAGGCGCGACGGCGGCCCGCACACCCGCTACTCCTCCGGCTCCGCGTCCTCCGCGTCAGTCGTCTCGCCCGATGGCGGCTCGACCGGGCTGCCGCCCACCGGACCACCGACGGCGGCGATCGGGGCCGGGAGCTTTTCTCCCGAGCCGTCGCGCCGGCCCGGTTCGGCGGTCAGTTCGAGGGGCTTTCCCGTCATCCCGGAGGCCTTCACCGGAGCCGGCCCGGCCCAGCCGAGCAGGAGTACGTCCTCGCCCTTCAAGAACCGATGGGCCCGCACGCCGCCCGTCGCGCGGCCCTTCGGCGGATAGTCCGCGTAGTCCGCGATCTTGATGGCGCCGGTCTGGGTGCCGGGCAGGGCGGTCGAACTGCCCGCGATCGTCACCACGCGGGAGTCGAGGGAGCCGTCCAGCGCGCCGAACCACACCACCTTGGCGCCCGGGCTCAGCCGGATGCCCGCCATCCCGCCCGCCGGGCGGCCCTGCGGGCGGACGCTCGAGGCCGGGAAACGGAGCAGTTGCGCGTCGCCGGTGATGAACACCAGGTCGAGGTCCTCGGACTCCAGGTGCAGTGCGCGTACGACGCGGTCGCCGTCCTTGAGGCCGATCACCTCGAACTCGTCGGCGTTCTTCGGATAGTCGGGGGCGACCCGTTTGACCACGCCCTGCTCGGTGCCGATCGTCAGGCCGCCGGTGTCGAGGGAGGCCAGGCCCACCACCGTCTCGTTCTTGTCCAGCGCCACGAACTCGCTCATCGGCGCACCGCCGGCGAGCGACGGGGGCGCCGCCGACGGCGGGAGCGCGGGCAGGTCGAGGACGTCCACCCGGATCAGCCGGCCGGCACTCGTCACCGCGCCGATCTGGCCGCGTACGGTCGCCGCCACGGTCGAGACGATCACGTCGTGGGCGGTGCGGTCGCCCTCGCCGGGCAGGGCCTCGGCGGTCATCGTACGGGCGAGCAGGCCGGTCGAGGACAGCAGGACGCGGCACGGGTCGTCGGCCACCTCCAGCGGCACCACCGCGGTCTTGGTCTGCCCGGAGGACTCCAGGAGCACGGTGCGCCGCGGCGTGCCGTACGTCTTGGCGATCTCGGCGAGCTCGGACGAGACGAGCCCGCGCAGCTTCGGTTCCGAGTCCAGGATCGCGGTCAGCTCGGCGATCTCCCGGGTGAGCTTCTCCTTTTCCTTCTCCAGCTCGATCCGGTCGAACTTGGTCAGCCGGCGCAGCGGAGTGTCGAGGATGTACTGCGCCTGGATCTCCGACAGCTCGAAGGCGCCCATGAGCCGCGTCTTGGCCGCGGCCGAGTCGTCGCTCTCGCGGATGACGCGGATGACCTCGTCGATGTTGAGCAGCGCGATGACGAGACCGTCGACCAGGTGGAGCCGGTCCTCGCGCTTCTTGCGGCGGAACAGGCTGCGGCGGCGTACGACCTCGATGCGGTGGTCGACGTAGACCTGGAGCAGGTCGCGCAGGCCCAGCGTGCGCGGCTGGCCGTCGACCAGCGCGACGTTGTTGATGCCGAACGTCTCCTCCATCGGCGTGAGCCGGTAGAGCTCCTCCAGCACCGCCTCGGGGTTGAAGCCGTTCTTGATCTCGATGACCAGGCGCAGGCCCTGCTGCCGGTCGGTGAGGTCCTTCAGGTCCGAGATGCCGGAGATCTTCTTCGCGTTGACGAAGTCCTTGATCTTCGCGACCACGCGCTCGGGGCCGACGGAGTACGGGAGTTCGGTGACGACGATGCCCTTGCGGCGGGGCGTGACGTTCTCGATGTGGGCGGTGGCGCGGGTGCGGAACGTGCCGCGCCCGCTCTCGTACGCGTCGCGGATGCCCTCCAGGCCCACGATCTTGCCGCCGGTCGGCAGGTCGGGGCCGGGCACGAAGCGCATGAGGTCGTCGAGGGTCGCGTCGGGGTGCTTGATCAGGTGCCGCGCCGCCGCGATCACCTCGCTGAGGTTGTGCGGCGCCATGTTGGTCGCCATGCCGACCGCGATGCCGGACCCGCCGTTGACCAGCAGGTTGGGGAAGGCCGAGGGCAGGACCTCGGGCTCCAGCTCCTGGCCGTCGTAGTTGGGGCGGAAGTCGACGGTCTCCTCGTCGATGCTCGCCACCAGCAGCGCGGCCTCGCGGGACATGCGGGCCTCGGTGTAGCGCATCGCCGCGGGCGAGTCGTCGCCGCCGAGCGAGCCGAAGTTGCCGTGCCCGTCGACGAGCCGCATCCGCATCGACCACGGCTGCGCCAGGCGTACGAGCGCGTCGTAGATGGCGGAGTCACCGTGGGGGTGCAGCTTTCCCATGACCTCACCGACGACGCGGGCGCACTTGACGTGGCCGCGGTCGGGGCGCAGCCCCATCTCGTTCATCGAGTAGAGGATGCGGCGCTGCACGGGTTTGAGCCCGTCGCGCGCGTCAGGGAGCGCCCGCTGGTAGATGACCGAGTAGGCGTACTCGAGATAGCTGCCCCGCATCTCTTCGGAGACGTCGACATCGACGATGTTCTCTTCGAAATCCGGCGGGGGAGGGGTCTGCGTACCGCGTCGTGCCATAACTGTCATTGTGACGGGTCGATACGACAGGTTGCACCGTGGGCGTCGGCGTGCCGCGGACCGATGATGGAAGATGTCGCACGGGTCCGTCTATGAACTGGGGAGTACCGCATGTACGCCGACTTCCAGAACGAGATTTATCTCAACGGCCTGAGCGGTGTCGTTCCTCCGCTGCCCACCGACCTGACCCGGCTCGAGCCTCTCGCCAGGGAGAAGCTCTCCCGCGAGGCGTACGACTATGTCGCGGGATCGGCCGGTACGGGGGACACGGCACGGGCGAACCGGGAGGCGTTCCGGCGATGGCGGCTGGTTCCGCGGATGCTGCGGGGTTCGAGCGGCTGTGACCTGTCGGCGACCGTGCTGGGGCAGACGCTGTCCGTACCCGTGCTGCTCGGGCCGGTCGGCGTGTTGCGCCAGCTTCACCCCGAGGGCGAGCTCGCGGTGGCCAGGGCCGCGGAGTCGATGGGCGTGACCATGGTGCTGAGCACGGCGGCGTCGCACACGATGGAAGAGGTCGCGGAGGTCGGCGGCCCGCGCTGGTACCAGCTCTACTGGCCGAACGACCGTGACCTGGCGGTCAGCTTCCTCGACCGGGCCAAGACGGCGGGCTACTCCGCCCTCGTCGTCACCCTCGACACGTTCATGCTCGCGTGGCGGCCGCACGACCTGGACAACGCCTACCTCCCCTTCCTGCGCGGCCTGGGCAACCAGAACTACTTCGCCGACCCGGTCTTCTCCGCGAACGCCGGCGACAACCCGATCCTGCACTGGGCGTCCTTGTTCGGGAACCCGACCCTGACCTGGGACGACCTGGCGTTCCTGCGTGAGCACTGGGACGGACCGATCGCGCTGAAGGGCATCCAGGACACCGACGACGCCCGCCGCGCGGTCGACGCGGGCATGGACGGGATCGTCGTGTCCAACCACGGCGGGCGCCAGGTGGATGGCGCGGTCGCCTCGCTCGACGCTCTGCCCGCGATCACGCACGCGGTCGGCGACCAGATCGACGTGCTGTTCGACAGCGGCATCCGTACGGGCGCGGACGTGGTCAAGGCCCTGGCCCTGGGCGCGAAGGCGGTACTCCTGGCCCGCCCGTACGCGTACGGGCTGGCGCTCGCGGGGGAGGCCGGCGTACGGCACGTGCTGCGCTGCCTGCTGGCCGACCTGGAGCTGAGCCTGCGGCTGTCCGGCCACGCCGACCTCGCCTCGCCGGCGCTGGAGAACCTGCAACACCAATAAGACCGGCCACCTGGGCGCGGCGGTCATACCACGGTATGATGAGTGACCATGGGTGTAC
Organism: Actinomadura sp. DC4; assembly: GCF_030406325.1. Lineage (GTDB taxonomy): Bacteria > Actinomycetota > Actinomycetes > Streptosporangiales > Streptosporangiaceae > Actinoallomurus. The sequence goes on from NZ_JAUEQY010000043.1 coordinate 53,302, forward strand.
GGAAAGTGACCATCTCGCTCGATCCCGAGCTGTACGCTGCGGTCAAGGCCGATACGGAGCGTAAGGGGATGACTGTTTCGAGTTGGGTGTCCGAGGCCGCTGCGGAGAAACTCCGCCAGCAGGCGTGGGACGAATACATGGCCACGTACCAGGCCGAGCAGGGCGAGTTCACCGAAGAGGAGCTCGCCAGGCCGATCTCGGTCGCGTACGTGAGCGGAAAGCAGCAGGCCTCCTGATGGGCGTCGTTCTCGACGTGGGCGCGCTCGTGGCGCTCGACAAAGGTGATCGCGAGACCAACCGCATGCTGCACAGGATCCGGGCCGAGGGTGTACGCACCTCGTGCGCGGTCGTCGCCCAGGTCTGGCGGGACGGCGCTCGTCAGGCGCGCCTCGCGTTGGCGCTGAAAGGCGTCGACGTGGTTCCGCTGGACGAGGAGGCCGACCGCCGGATCGGCGAGCTGCTCCGCGCGACGGGTACGGCGGACGTGGTCGACGGACACGTCGCCCTGATGGTCCGGCCCGGCGACTATGTGGCGACGTCCGACGTCGGTGACCTCGGCCGCCTGCTCGACGCGCGCCGCGTACGAGCCGCACTCATCCAGGTCTGAGACCGGCCGCCGGGACATCCCCGGCGGCCGGCCCACAGTCTCAGGCCGCCTCGACCAGGGGTTCGGGTTCCACCGTCCGTTGCGGGGCCGTGGCCGGGCGGGGGAGGAACAGCGTCAGGGCCGCCGCGGTCAGGACGAGGGCCAGTGCCAGGAACGTGACCGCCTCCGTCGCCGCGGCGAAGTCGTCCCTGGACGGCCGTGCCCCGAGCCCCCCGAAGAAGACCGCGCCCAGTACGGCGACCCCCGCGGCGCTCGCGAACTGCTGGACCGTCGTCAGTACGCCCGCCGCCGCCCCGCCGTGGGCCGGCTGGATGCCCGCCAGGACGGCGCCGATGAGCGCCGGCAGCACCAGCCCGTTGCCCAGGCCGACGAGCGACGTCGGGACGAGCAGCCACGCCGGCGTGATGTCGCCGCCCAGCGTCTGGAGTTCGGCGATCAAGGTCGTCAGGCCCAGCCCCGAGATCGTGGCTCCCACCGTCATCACCCGCAGGCCGTACCGGGCGACCAGGGAGCGACCGAGGATCGAGGTCACCGAGAACAGCACGCCCAGCGGAAGGAAGGTCAATCCCGCCTCCAGCGGCGACAGTCCCAGGCCGCCCTGCAGCAGCAGCGTCAGCACGAACATGAAGCTCGCGAAGAACGACATGAACGCCACGTTCACCGGCAGCCCTGCGGCGAAGGAGCGGTTGCGGAACAGCGTCAGGTCGAGCAATGGCTCGCCGCCGCGCCGGGTGAGCCGGAACTCCCAGGCCAGCGTCGCGGCCAGGAGCGGCAGGGCCGCCGCCATGCAGATCCAGGTCCACACCGGCCAGCCCTCCTCGCGGCCGAGGATGAGCGGCACCAGTACGAGGGCCAGCGCGCCGGAGATGCCGATCGCGCCGAGCGGGTCGAGGCGCGGGCGCCGCTGCGAGCGGTGGTGCGGCAGCAGCCGTAGCGCGAAGACCAGCGCGACCGCGCCGACCGGCACGTTGATCAGGAAGATGACCCGCCAGCCGAGCCCGAACAGATCGGCGTCCAGGAGCAGGCCGCCGAGCACCTGCCCGGCGATCGAGCCGATGCCGGCCGTCACGCCGAACCACGACATCGCCCGCGGCCGTTCCTCCGCCGGGAACGTCGCGGTGATCAGGGCCAGGACCTGCGGCACCATGGCCGCGCCGGTGAGTCCTTGGAGGAGCCGGGCGGCGATCAGCTGCGACGGCGACTGGGCCAGCCCGCACAGCAGGGACGCGACGGTGAAGGCCGCCATGCCCGTCAGGAACAGCCGCCGGTAGCCGAGCAGGTCGCCCAGCCGGCCGCCGGTCACCATCCCGCTGGCGTACGTGAAGGCGTAGCCGCCGACGATCAGTTCGAGGGCGGCCTGCCCGGCGTTCAGGTCGTGTTCGAGCGAGGGCGCGGCGACGTTGACGACGAAGAAGTCGAAGAGCGCCATGAACGTCGCCGACAGGATCACCGGCAACATCAGCCAGCGGCGCGGATCAGGGGTGGAGAGGGGGGTGGAGGGGGACACGACACGTCGCTCCATCAGTTCGACAATCATCAAAGAGTTTGAAGACTGTCGAACACTACGACGACAGTCGAACTCTGCGCAACTCTGCCCTATGCTGCACGGGTGAGCGAAGCGGTAGCCCAGCCCGAGACGGACGAACTCACCATGCCCAAGGTGCTGGCGGCCCTGGCCGACCCGGCGCGGCTGGCGACCGTCCGCACCCTGGCCCGCGTCGGAGAGTCCTGCTGTGGTCAGATCCAGCTCGACGCCGGCCTGGAGGTCAGCAAGTCCACGATGTCCCACCACCTGCGCATCCTCCGCGAGGCGGGCATCACCCACTCCCGCGTGGAGGGCGCGCGGCGCATGCTGACCCTGCGCCGCGACGATCTCAACGCGCGGTTTCCCGGCCTGCTCGACGCGGTGATCACGCCCGAACTCGCCGAGTCGCTCTGACCAGGGTCACATCCCTGATAGCAAGGACTCATGGTCGATGAGGCGGAAACCGCACTGAGGCAGCGCGCAGAGGCGTGCCTGCGAGAGCTCGCGGGCGAGAACGCCCGGCTGCGCGAGGACCAGTGGACCGCGATCCACGCCCTGGTCGTCGAGCGACGCCGGGCTCTCGTCGTGCAGCGCACCGGCTGGGGCAAGTCCGCGGTCTACTTCGTCGCGACCGCCCTCCTGCGCGAGCGGGGCGCCGGCCCGACGGTGATCGTCAGCCCGCTGCTCGCCCTCATGCGCAACCAGATCGCCGCCGCCGAGCGCGCCGGCATCCAGGCCGCGACGATCAACTCCGCCAACACCGACGACTGGGAGCAGGTCTTCGCCGACGTGCAGGAGGGCGCCGTCGACGTCCTCCTCGTCAGCCCCGAGCGCCTCAACAACCCCGACTTCCGCGACCAGGTCCTGCCCAAGCTCGCGGCGGGCGCCGGCCTGGTCGTCGTGGACGAGGCGCACTGCATCTCCGACTGGGGCCACGACTTCCGGCCCGACTACCGCCGGCTGCGTACGCTCTTCGCCGAGCTGCCGCCCGGCGTTCCGGTGCTCGCCACCACCGCGACCGCCAACGCCCGCGTCACGCGCGACGTCGCCGACCAGCTGAGCAGCGGCGACGAGACCCTGGTGCTCCGCGGCCCGCTCGACCGCGAGAGCCTGCGGCTGTCCGTCGTGGCTCTGCGGGGCGCCGAACAGCGGCTGGCCTGGCTCGCCGAGCAGCTCGCCGAACTCCCCGGGTCCGGCATCATCTACACGCTCACCGTCGCCGCCGCGCACGAGATCGCGGCCTTCCTGCGCGACCGGGGCTACGTCGTCGCCGCCTACACGGGCCAGACCGAGCAGGCCGAGCGCCTCCAGGCCGAACAGGACCTGCTCGACAACAAGGTGAAGGCCCTGGTCGCGACCAGCGCCCTCGGCATGGGCTTCGACAAACCGGACCTCGGTTTCATCGTGCACGTCGGCGCACCGCAGTCGCCGGTGGCGTACTACCAGCAGATCGGCCGTGCCGGGCGTGGCGTCGAGCGGGCCGAGGTGATCCTGCTGCCGGGCGCCGAGGACCGCGACATCTGGGCCTACTTCGCCGGCCTGGCCTTCCCCGCCGAGCAGGTCGTACGCCTGGCGCTGCGCGTGCTGGAAGAGGAGGGCACGCTGTCCACCGCGGCCCTGGAGAGCCGCGTCGACCTGGGGCGCAGCCGCCTGGAGATGATGCTGAAGGTCCTCGACGTGGACGGCGCGGCCCGGCGCGTACGCGGCGGCTGGACCGCGACCGGCCGCGAGTGGGTCTATGACCGCGAACGCTACGAGCGGGTGGCGGCCGAGCGGTCGCGCGAGCAGCGGGCCATGCTCGACTACGAGGCGGCCGGCACCTGCCGCATGGAGTTCCTGCGCCGCCAGCTCGACGACCCCGAGGCGACCGCCTGCGGCCGGTGCGACAACTGCACCGGCCGGCACCGCTCGCCCGAGGTCTCCGACGCCGGCGCGGCCCAGGCGCGCGACCGCCTGCAGCGGCCCGGCGTCGAGGTGACGGCTCGCAGGATGTGGCCCACCGGCATGAAGGCCGAGGGCATCTCAGGCCGGATCCCGGCCTCTCTCCAGGCCGAGCCGGGCCGGGCGCTCGGGCGCCTCACCGACCTGGGGTGGGGCAACCGCCTGCGCCGCATCGTGGCCGACGACGCCCCGGACGCGCCGGTGTCCCCCGAGGCCTTCGACGCCGTCGTCGAGGTCCTGACCGCCTGGGACTGGGCGGAGCGCCCCGTCGGAGTGATCGCCATGCCCTCCACGACCCGGCCGGGCATGATCGCCGACCTGGCGCGCCGCGTCGCCACGATCGGCCGGCTGCCCTACCTCGGCGAGATGACCTATACCGGCGAGGGCCCCGGGCCGCGCCGTCACAACAGCGCCCAGCGGGTCCGTACGCTCTGGAGCGCCATGGCCGTCCCGGAGACGGTGGCCGGACTCACGGGTCCGGTTCTGCTCGTGGACGACCGGGTCGACACCGGCTGGACGATCACCATCGCGGCCAAGCTCCTCCGTGAGGCCGGCGCTCCCGCCGTCCTGCCCCTCGTCCTCGCCGTCACGTCCTAGGCGAGGATCGTGAGGAATCGGCGGAGACCAGGCCGACGCGGCGGTTCCAGCCCTCCATGAGGGTCCTCTCTGTCCAGGGGATTCGCGAAACGCAAATCGCCCGTCCTCCCCGATATAACCGCAGGTAGGTTTGGTTCATGACCACCCGCGATCGGCCATGTCCGCCGTCATCGGCACGGCGGCGATCGGTTGCGCGGGAGCGGGGGAGGGCATGAGACACAGAGGTTCGGCCGGTGTGCTCGGGACGCGTCTGCTGGGGCTGACCCAGCGGCTCCGCCCCGTCGCCGCGCCGTGCCCGCTACCGGCACCGGCGGCGCTCAGAGAGGCGGTGCGGGCGATGGCCCCGATCCTCGCCGAGGGGGGACGGAGATCCGTGATCGCCGAGATCTCCGCGGCGCCGCCCGCCGCCGTGCCGCAGGGTGGAGCGGAGGAGACGGTCCTGGACGACCGGCACGAGACCGCCGGCGCGCCGTACCCCGCTCCGGAGGGAGTGCGACCCGTGACGACACGGCAGGAGGCCGGAGTCCAGAGTCCGGACGCGCGTGTCTGTTACGTCTACGGAATCGTCCCGGCCGGCACCGACCTGCCGGAAGGGCTGCTGGGTACGGGCGGGGGCAGGGTCCGCCTGGTCCGCCACGGGGCCCTGGCCGCGGTGATCAGCGAGATCCCGCCCGCCGGCGCCCTGGGCAGCCGCGAGGACCTCCTCGCGCACGAGAGCGTCGTGGCGGCGCTGTCGGCCCGTACGACCATGCTTCCGCTGAGGTTCAGCGCCGTCGTGACCACCGCCGACGCCGTGGCCGCCGACATGCTCGCGCCCTACTACGACTGGTTCACCGGCATTCTCGCCGATCTCAAGGGCCGTTCGGAGTTCAGCGTCTCCGGCACGTACGTCCAGGACACCGTCCTCCGTGAGGTGCTCGCCGAGGAGCCGGAGGTCATGCGCCTGCGCGAGAGCCTGCGCGGGCTTCCGGAGGAGACCGGCTACTACGAGCGGGTCCGGCTGGGCGAGCTGATCGTCCACGCCCTGGACGCCAAGCGCGAGGTGGACACCGAGGACCTGGTGCAGTCGCTCTCACGGCACGCGGTCGCGGTCGCCCCGCGCCCGCCGGTCAACGAGGACACCGCGGCCGACGCGGCCTTCCTCGTCTCCGACGAGGACCGGGCCGACTTCCAGCGCGCCGTCGACGAGCTGGGCTACCGCTGGGCCGGCCGTATCCGCCTGCACGTCCTCGGCCCGCTCGCACCGTATGACTTCGTCCCGTCGCCCCCGGGAGGCCCCTGGGGCTGAGGCCCTACAGGATCGGGCGGGCGCCCAGGTGTCCGATGGCCCGGGTGGCGAGGCGGCAGCCGGCGGCGAGGGCCTCGGCGGGCGGCTTTCCGTCCAGCCACGCGGGCAGGAAGCCCGCGGCGAAGGCGTCGCCGCCTCCCGTGCCGTCGATGACCTCCTCGACCGGCTCCGCAGGCACGTGTACGGGCTCGGGGCGGCCGTTGGAGTACCAGAGCGCGCCGTCGCCGGACATCTTCACCACGACCTGCTGGTACCACGCCGTCAGGACCTTGGCGGCCTGCTCGGGGGCGTCCCGGCCGGTCAGCGCCTCGGCCTGGGCGGCGTTGACGATCAGGAGCCGGATGCCCTGGGTCCAGTCGAGGAACGGCTCGGCGCCGGCCCGCTTGAGCAGGGAGTTGGCGCCGCCGTCGACGGTGACCGACATCTGGGCGTTCTGCGCGAGCTTCATCGCGTGCAGGGCCGCCTGCCGGGAACCGTCGTTGAGCAGGGAGTAGCCCGAGACGTGCAGGTGCGCGCCGGGCGCGAAGAGGTCCTGCGGGATGTCCTCGGGGAGCAGCGCGGCGTTGGCCCCGGGGTCGGACAGCATCGTACGGTCGCCCTTGTGCGTGACCATCACCACACAGGTGCCGGTGGCGCGTTCGGGGTCCATCACGAGCCGGGCGTCCACGCCGTAGCCCATGAGCTCCATGTCACGGTTGCGGCCCGCGATGTCGGCGCCGCGGCGCCCGACGAAGGCGGACTCGACGCCCTCCACGGCCAGCCAGGACGCGACATTGGCGCCGGAACCGCCGCCGTGCATCGTCACCTTGGCCGGCGTGTCGCCGCCTTTCGCCAGCGGGTATGCGGCCCGCGCGACGGCATCGGTCATCAGGTCACCGACCACGACCACGCGCGTCATGTCGTCACCACCCTGTTCTGCAGTTGCCGCCCATGGCGGGGCGAGCGGACCTGCGCGACCCGAAGCAAAAACCTAACAGCTCTCAGTACCCCGGTGGGTATCGAACGAGACGCGATTTCAGCTTCTGGGACTACTCTCGACCTGTGCCGTATCCCGACCACTGGGAGGCCGACGTCGTCCTCGCTGATGGGGGAACTGCGCATCTTCGCCCCATCCGGGCTGATGACGCCGGGCTGCTCCGCGAGTTCTATGCCAGGTTGTCGCCTGAATCGATCTACTACCGGTTTTTCTCACCTCGCCCCCGGCTGACCGACCGCGAGGTCGAACACTTCACGACCGTCGACTACGACGATCGGGTGGCGCTCATCGCCACGATCGGCCCCGCGATGGTGGCCGTCGTCCGCTACGACCGCCTCCACGACACCGAGGACCGGTCCGACACGGCCGAGGTCGCCTTCCTCGTCGAGGACGCCCACCAGGGCCGCGGCGTGGCGAGCGTGCTGCTGGAGCACATCGCAGCCGCCGCGCGCGAGCGGGGCATCGCCCGGTTCGTCGCGGACGTGCTGCCCGAGAACCGCCGCATGAGCAAGGTGTTCCGCGACGCGGGGTACAAGGCCGAGCAGCGGTTCGAGGACGGCGTCCTGATGCTGACCCTCGACCTGGCGCCCACGGAGACCTCCCGTGAGGTGATGGCCGCCCGCGAGCACCGGGCGGAGTCCCGCTCGATCGGCCGGCTCCTGGCGCCGAGGTCGGTCGCGGTGATCGGGGCGAGCCGCCAGGAGCACAGCGTCGGCCAGACCGTGCTGCGCAACCTGCTCGGCGGAGGCTTCACCGGGCCCGTCTACCCCGTGCACCCCACCGCCGAAGCCGTCTCCAGCGTCCGCGCCTACCCGGCCATCACCGACGTGCCCGGCGACGTCGACCTGGCCGTCGTCGCCGTCCCCGCGGGGAGCGTGAACGACGTCGTGGCGCAGTGCGCGGCCAAGGGCGTCCGCGGCCTCGTCGTGCTGTCCGCCGGCTTCGGCGAGGCCGGCGCCGAGGGCCGGGCCCGGCAGAACGAGCTCGTACGCCTGGCACGGGCGGAGGGCATGCGGGTCGTCGGCCCCAACTGCCTGGGCATCGCCAACAACGCCGCCGGCGTACGGCTGAACGCCACGCTCGCCCCGACGATGCCGCGCCGGGGGCCGGTCGGGTTCTTCTCCCAGTCCGGCGCCCTCGGCATCGCGATCCTGCGCTGGGCCGCCGAGCGCGACCTCGGGCTGTCGACGTTCGTGTCGGCGGGCAACCGGGCCGACGTGTCCGGCAACGACCTGATGCAGTACTGGGAGGAGGACCCGGCGACCTCGGTGGTGCTGCTCTATCTGGAGTCGATCGGCAACCCGCGCAAGTTCACCCGGCTGGCCCGCCGCATCAGCCGCAGCAAGCCGATCGTCGCGGTCAAGAGCGGCCGTACGACCCAGGGGGTGCCGCTGGGGCACGCCGCCCAGGCGCTCAGCCTGCCCGACCACGCGGTCAGCGCCCTGTTCGCCCAGGCCGGGCTCGTACGGGTGGACTCGCTCGAGGAGCTGTTCGACGTCGCGCAGCTCCTCGCGTACCAGCCGCTGCCCACCGGACGGCGCGTCGCGATCGTCGGCAACTCCGACTCGATCGGGCTGCTCGTCCAGGACGCCGCCACGGTCGCGGGCCTGGACCCGCTGGCGCCGGTGGACCTCGCGCCCGACGCCGGGCCCGAGGCGTTCGAGTCCGCGCTGAGGGAGACGCTCTCGGACCACGACGGCGTCGACGCGGTGATCGCGGTCTTCGCGCCGGCGGTGAGCGGCGCCGAGAGCGACGACGTCGCCGCGGCGATCGTGGCGACCGCCGCGGACGCGGCCAAGCCGGTCATCGCCACCTACCTGGGCGAACGCGGCCTGCTGCACGGCGCCGTGCCGTCCTACCCCGCGCCCGAGGACGCCGTGCGCGCCCTCGCGTACGCCGTGAGGTACGCGAGCCGGCGGCGGCGCCCGCACGGCCGGGTGCCCGATCTCCCGGGCGCCGACCGCGTACGGGCCCGCGCGCTGGCGGAGGAGCTGCTCGCCCGCGGCGAGCCCACGCCGGACGAGACCGCCGCCCTGCTGGCCTGCTACGGCATCACGGTCTCCGCCGGCGAAGGCGGCCGCGGCGTGGCCACCAAGATCACCACGGCCGAGGACCCGTCCTTCGGCGCGATCGTGTCCTTCGGCCTCGCCGACGTCGCGGCCGAACTTCTGGACGACCGCGCGTACCGGCTGGCGCCGCTGACGGACGTCGAGGCGGCCGAGATCGTACGCGCCGTGCGCACCGCGCCGCTGCTGCTCGGCCACCAGGGCGCCGAGCCGGTCGACACCGGAGCCCTGGAGGACCTGGTGCTGCGCGCGTCGCGGCTGGCCGACGACCTGCCCGAGGTGGCACGGCTCGACCTCGATCCGGTGATCGCCGGTCCGGCCGGCGCCGTCGTACGCCGCGTGCGGCTGCGGCTGGCCCGCCCGCCTGGGCGGCACGCCGAAGAGGCACGCCGGCTCAGGCCCTCCTGACCGGGATCTCCTCGGGCACCGGCGGAGGCACGGGGTCGGGGACGGGCGGGATCGGGCTCGGGGCCGGCCCGGGCATGGGCCGAGACGGGCCGGGCGGCTGCGGCGACGGTCCCGGCGGGGGCTCGGGCGGCGGCACCGGAGGCTCGGGCGTGGGTATCGGCGGCGTCGGGGTCGGGGGATCCGGCTGGGGTGGTGCCGGAGAGGCCGGTGTTGGCGTCATGACCGCATCTCTACCCGCACGTGTGCGCGTAACGCCCCGGCAGTGCAGGATGGGAGTCATGAGGGAAACCCGAGCGATGGCTCACGGGCTGCGCACGGCGATCGAGCGGAGCGGCTACTACCCCGCGCTCGTCGCGGACGCCGTGGAGTCGGTTCTGGGCACCGAGTCCGTGATCGCGTATGTCGTCCACCACGAGGCGACCTTCGATCCGGCGATGGAGGTGCGACGGCATGTCACCGTGCTCGTCCTGTCGCCGACCCGACTGCTCGTCTGTCACACCGACGAGCATCCGCCGACCGAGGCGATGCCGCATCCGCACGCGTCCACGACGACGGAGGCGGTCCGGCTGGGCCGCGTCCAGTCCGTCGCCGTGACCCGCGTCGTACCGGAGCCGGCGTCCTACGTCCCCGGCGTGCCGCCGACCGAGGTGATGGTGACGATCGGCTGGGGTGTGATCGCCCACATCGATCTCGAACCCGCCTCGTGCGGGGACGAGTCCTGTGAGGCCGACCACGGCTACACCGGCACGCTCACCGCCGACGACCTGTCCCTGCGGGTCAGCGAGGCGGCCGACGGCGCGGACGCGGTCGAACAGGCCCTGGCGTTCGCCCAGGCGCTGTCGGAGGTCATCGCACAGCGCGAACGATGAGGCTTCCCGTCCCCGAGTACGGCCGGCGGTCCCTCGCCGACGTCAGCTCGTCCGTGCTCGCCACGCTCGGCGTGCCCGGACATGACGACGTCCTGGGCCTGCCGCGGTTGCCGCGCGCCTGCCTCCTGCTGGTCGACGGCCTCGGCTGGGAGCTGCTGCGCGCACACGCCGCCGACGCGCCCTACATGTCCTCACTCGCCGCGCGCGAGCTCACCGCGGGCTTCCCGGCGACCACCGCGACCAGCCTGGGCTCGTTCGGCACCGGGCGGCCCCCCGGCGTCCACGGCATGCTGGGCTACCAGGTCGCGATCCCGGGCGAGGGACGGCTGCTCAACTGCCTGCGCTGGGCCGACGGCGTCGACCCGCGGGTGTGGCAGCCGTCGGCCACGGTGTTCGAGCAGGCGGCCGCCGCGGGCGTGGCGACGACGCACGTCTCGGCCGGGGCGTTCGTCGGCAGCGGCCTGACCCGCGCGGTCTACCGCGGTGCGCACTACGTCCCCGCCGACGCCCTCGGCCCCCTCGTCGCCGCCGCCGAGCACGCCGTACGCCAGGGCGAGCGGTCCTTCGTCACCGTCTACCACAGCGAGCTCGACGCCACCGGGCACGTCTTCGGCTCGCGGTCCCCGGCCTGGCGGCACCACCTGGCCTTCGTCGACCTGCTGGTGCGGCGGCTGGCCGAGGCGATGCCGCCCGACGCCGTCCTGTACGTCACCGCGGACCACGGCATGACCGACCCGGGCACGCGCCTCGACGTGGACGCCGAGCCGGAGCTGCGGTCCGGCGTGGCGCTGCTGGGCGGCGACCCCAGGGCCCGCCACGTGTACGCCGAGAACGGCGCGGCGGCGGACGTCCTGGCGATCTGGCGGGGCCGGCTGGAGGACCGGGCGTGGGTGATGCCGCGCGGCGAGGCGATCGAGGCGGGCCTCTTCGGGCCGGTCGCGGACACGATGGTCGAACGCATCGGCGACGTCGTCGCGGTGCCGCATGCGGACCTCGCGATCGTCGCCACCGAGGCCGAGCCGCTGGAGTCCTCGTTGGTCGGCATGCACGGCTCGCTCGTCCCGGCCGAGCTGCTCGTGCCACTGCTCACATACCTGGCGGAATGATGAACGACGCGCCGCCTCTCGCGGACGGTCCGCCGAACGGTCAGACTGGCGGTGTGCACCCTCTCATCGACGTCCTGTCCCTTGTCCGGGCGGTCCGGGGAGGCGTGGTCCTCCTCGACGTCCGCTGGCGCCTCGGCGGCCCTCCCGGCATCGAGGCGTACCGGCGCGGCCATCTGCCGGGCGCGGTCTTCGTCGACCTCGACCGCGACCTCGCCGCGCCGCCGGGGCCCGAAGGCCGTCATCCGCTCCCGGAGCGGCGGGCGTTCCAGGAGGCGATGCGGCGGGCCGGGGTCCGCAGGGACGGGCTCGTCGTGGTCTACGACGACGCCGACGCCACGGCCGCCGCCCGCGCCTGGTGGACGCTGCGCTACTTCGGGCACGAGCGGGTCCGCGTCCTGGACGGCGGCTACCACGCCTGGGTCGACGCCGGGCAGCCCGTCACGACCGAGGCGCCGGAGCCCGAGCCGGGCGACTTCACCGCGACACCGGGACGGCTCCCGCTGCTCGACGCGGACGGCGCGCTGGCGGTGGCCAAGGACGGTGTGCTGCTCGACGCCCGCGCGCCGGAGCGCTACCGCGGCGAGATGGAGCCCGTCGACCCGGTCGCGGGCCACATCCCGGGCGCGGTCAACGCGCCGACGCACGGCAACGTCGGCGTGGACGGCCGCTTCCTGCCGGCGGGCCTGCTCCGCGAGAGGTTCGCGGGCCTCGGCGCGACCGACGCCGCCGAGGTGGGCGCGTACTGCGGCTCCGGCGTCACGGCCGCCCACGAGATCCTCGCCCTGACGATCGCCGGTGTCCCGGCGGCCCTGTACGCGGGCTCGTGGTCGAACTGGATCACCGACACCAGCCGCCCGGTCGAGGCGGGCGGCTAGAGGCCCGCGGCGGGGATGCGGCGGCGGCCGGCGAAGCCGAGTTCGGTCCGGTGGTACCACCCGAGCTCCTGCTCGCCCTCCAGCAGGCACAGCAGCACCGCCTGCCGGGCGTAGTAGGCCGGGAAGTCGACCAGCACCGGCGCGAAGCCCTTCACCTCGATGCCCTGGATCAAGAACCAGCCCAGCGCCTCGTCGATGCGGGCCTCGTACCCCTTCAGCTCCGGCTTGCCGCCGAGCGGTGAGGAGATGCCCGACCGCAGCGCGAACGTCAGCTCGGTGAGGTTGGCGCGGGCGGCCACGATGTCATCGATCCGCGCCCGCACCTCGGGGATCAGCGCGCGCGCCTCGCTCAGGGTGAAGGTCCGCTCGGTCACGCTCGTACGGTACCGGTCGGTTCTGGATCGTTCATCGGGAGTAGCCGGCGCCGAAGCAGACGAAGCCCAGGGCCGCGGGGTCGCGGGGTACGGCCGCGAGGGCCTCGGCCGGGGGCAGCCCGGCGGCCAGGCGGCAGTGGAAGGCCGTCATGAGGTCGCGGGCGGCGGCGTCGCCGACCGGGGTCACGCCCGCGACGACCGTGCCGGTGCCGTACGACAGAGCGCCGGCGACCATGCCCATGACGGCCTCGCCCGCGCGTACGTCGGCGCGGCCCGCGTCGCAGGCGGACAGGATCATCAGGCGCGGCGGGCGCCGCAGGCGTTCGAGGTCGTAGGTGATCAGCGGGCCGTCGACGAGGCGGAGGCTGGAGAACAGGGCGTTCCCCGGGCGGAAGGTCCCGTGGACCGCCAGGTGGGCGGTCACGGCGCCGTCCAGGGCCGTACGGACCGCGTCCGCCGTCGCCGCCGCCCCGGTGAGGACCAGTGCCCCGGGGTGACGGGCACGTACGGCGGCGATCTCCGCCTCCGCGTGGTCCAGGCCCGGCCCGGCGACCAGGGCCACGTGCCCGGGGGAGACGGGCGCGTGCAGCGCGCGGAGCCAGCTCGCCGCCGACGGCACCACGGTCACCGGCCGCCCCGCCAGGGAGGGCAGGGCCGCCCACGGCAGGCCGTGAAGCGCTCCCGAGGGCGCCAGCACCACGGGCCGGTCGCCCAGGCGCAGCGGCCGGAGCAGCCGGGCGTCGAGACGCTCCGCCGCGAGCGCCGGCGCGGCCACGCCGCGGGCGAGCCGCGCCACGGCGAAGCGCAGCAGCCGTACGTCGTGCTCGGCCTCGGCGAACGCGCCGAGGCACACGCGGCGGCAGCGCCCGCCCGCCATGCGCACCGCGAACAGGGCGTCGCCGTCGCGGATCAGCTCGACGAACACGCGGCCGCCGAGCGAGCCGGCGAGAGTGGGCAGCAGGCAGGCCCAGCCCCGCACCGGGCCCCGGCTCCCGGTCAGGCGCCGGGTGCGGGCGCGGATCGCGTCCTCCAGGCGGGCCTGCGCCGCGAGCAGCTCGGGCCGGTCCGCGGCCTCGGCGCTGACACGGCGCAGCTCGGCGAGCAGCCCGGCCAGGCGCCGGTCGCCCGGCGGCCGGACCGAGGGCGGCCGGTCGGCGATCGCCCGCGCGCGTTCGGCGGCCACGAGCAGGGCTCGCGGGCCTCGCGCGAGCCGTACGCCGAGCTCGGAGAGTTCGGCGGACCAGCCGGCCGCCCGTCCGCGCAGCTCGGCCGCGCCGAGAGCGGCGGCGTGCTCGTCCACCGCCCGCAGCCCCGCGCGTACGGCCGCGGCGGCGCCCGCGCGGTCGCCGTCGGCCAGCCGCAGCAGCGCGCGTGCGTGCGCGGCGGCCACCCGGGCGCTCACCGTGCCGTCCGCGCGGACCCGCCCCAGCAATCGCCGCGCGTGTTCACGGTCGCCCGAGTCGAGCGCCACGAGACCGGCCAGGATGCGCGCGTCGGCCGCCGCCGAGGCCCAGCCGGCCTGCTCCAGGAGGCCGGCGGCCCGCGCGGCCTCGGCCGCCAGCGACGGCGAACGCTCGCCGTCCGCCCACCGCGCCCGCAGGCCCACCTGCCCCGCGAGCAGCGCGAACCCCGGCCGCCGCTCCCCGAACTCCTCCTGCGCCCGCCGCGCGGTCGCCGTCGCCGCGCCAGGATCGCCGTCGGCGAGCTCGGCGTGCGAGAGCAGCAGCAGGGCGTCGGCGGTGTCACAGCGGTAGCCGGCGCCGTCGAGCCGGTCGAGCGTCGACCTCAGCAGGACCCGGGCCTCCTCCGGCAGCCGCGCCGCGATCAGCGCCTCGGCCCGGTCGAGGTGAAGCTGGCAGAGCCGCTCGTCGATGCCGGCCAGCTCCGGCTCCACCTCGTCGTAGATCGCCAGGGCGCGGGGCAGGTCACCGCGCCGCAGCGCGACGACCGCCAGGTTGTGCCGGACCATCGCGGCCTGGTGCCGCAGGCCGGCCCGCTCGGCCACGGCGAGCGCGCCGCGCAGGTCGGCCTCGCCGCGCCCGAGCCGTCCGGCGTACGCCCTGGCCAGCCCGACGTTGACGGTCAGCCCGATCCGGACCTCCGGGTCGTCGCAGGCGCGGGCGATCCGGGCCACCTCGGCGATGCGCCCGCTGCGGGCGAGCGCGGCGGCGCGGTTCGCCAGCAGCCGGTCGGCGTCGGGCCCGACGAGCACCGGAGCTGCCTCGTCGGCCACCGCCAGCGCGCCCTCGAGGTCGCCGCGTGCGACGAGCAGGCCGACGAGGTTCATCTTGACCTGCGCCGCGGCGTAGGTGAGCCCGCCGGCCTCGGCGGTCCGCAGCGCCAGGTCCAGATGCTCCAGGCCCTCGCCGAGCCGGCCCAGCTCCTTGCAGGCCAGGCCGAGCGCGCGCAGCGCCGTCACACGAAGCGCGGGATCGCCCGCCGTCGCCATCGGCAGCGCCGCGTCGTAGGCGCGGCGCGGATCGGTGGCGGCGGCCGTGATCAGGTCACACACGGATCCAGCTCGTCACGACCGAGGTCGCGTCGGCGAGGCGGAAGAGCAGGCTGACCACGCCCGGCGGCACGCCGGACAGGGCGAACGAGCCCGCCTCGTCGGTACGGGTGCCGCGCTCGCCGCCGGGCGACCGCAGGACCACCTCCGCGGCCGACGGCGGCGCGAGCTGGCCGACGATCTCCCGGCCGCAGACCTCGACCTCCACGCTGATCCGGGCGCCGGAGAAGGTGAGCAGCCGCGTGCCGCCGCCGCGTACGCCGCTCGGGACGGCGACGGTCTCGGAGGTCAGCGTGGCGAGCGCCGCGGCCGGCTCGAACCAGGCGAACGCCGCTCGCCCGAGCGCCCGCGCGTGCTCGGGGACCGGGGGGAACACCTCGCGCAGCGCCTCGGCCAGCTCCTCGTCGTTCACGCCGCGCCGTTCAGTTGCCGGCGCAGATGGGTGAGGCACCGGGCGCGCGTCGGGCCGACGCTGCCGATCGGGATCTCCAGCGCGGTCGAGATCTCGGCGTAGCTGAGCCGGGGCGAGGCGACGAACAGCTCCAGCAGCCGCCGGCAGCGCGGCGGGATCGTCTCCAGCGCCGCGCCGATCGAGGCGGCGAGGTCCTGTCCGAAGACCACGTGATGCGGCCCGGTGACCGACGGCACGTGACCCGGCAGCGGCCGCTCGCGGCCCAGCCGCCGCAGCGTGGCCAGGCTCTCGTGGCGGGCCGTGACGGCCAGCCAGGTGCCCGCGCGAGCCGGGTCGCGCAGCTGGTTGAGCCGTTCGACCAGGCGCAGCCAGGTCGTCTGCATCACGTCGTCGGCGTCGGCGCCGCTCAGCCCGTAGGAGTACGCGATCGAGCACAGCAGCCGGGAGTAGCGCTCGACGAGGCCGTGCCAGGCGTCCTCGTCGCCCCGGCCCGCCCGTCGCACGAGTTCACCCGTACTTTGGTCGTTCACGGGCAGGACATTAGCGTAAAGTGACGATCCGATCACTTAAAGTCGCGGAAGACGACCCCGAGACCCGGCAGGGTGGGGTGCCGCGCGGGATCGAGGAGCCGCCGGGCGGCGACCGCCGAGGGAAGACCCTCCGACGCGGCCAGCCGCGCGATCGCGCCGGCCACCGCCGGCGCCGCGAACGACGTGCCGCTCCACTCCGCGTAGCCGGCGAACGCGTCCGGGTCGGCGCCCCGGGCCGGCGGGCGCGGCCCGTCGAACCGTACGAAGCAGCTCGTGACCCCGGTGCCCGGCGCGCACGCGTCCACCCACGGGCCGTGGTTGGAGAACTCCGCGCGCCCGGCCCCGTCCAGCGCGGCGACCGCGATCACGTGCTCCAGCGCGGCGGGCCAGAACGGCCGGTCGCTCGCCTGGTTCCCCGCACAGGCCACGACGACCGTACGGCGCCCGAGCGCGGCGACGGCGCGGGCGACGAGCGGCGAGGACCGGTCGTCATAGGTGTGGCAGCCGCACGACAGGTTGACGATCTCGGCCCGTCCCCACGAGGCGAGCCAGGCCAACGCGCCCAGCACGCCGAACTCGTCCCCGACGCCGTCGCCGCCGATCACCCGCTTGGCCCGGATCCGCGCCCCGGGCGCGTGCCGCAGGAGCACACCGGCGATGAACGTCCCGTGGCCCGCCTGGCCGTCCAGCTCGTGGTCCAGGTCGGCGTCGAGGACCTCGGCGACCTCCTCGCGCTGCTCGGCGTACCAGTCCGCCGAGGCGTACCACGGGTGCGGGTTCAGGCCGGTGTCGAGCACGGCGACCGTGACCGGCCGTCCGCCGCCGCCGGCCGGTGCCCTTACCGGCGACGCGGGCCGCGGCCGCCCGAACGGGCCGGTCCACCACATGGGCTGGCCGTGGACGAGATGGTTGGGCGCGACGGCGAGCCGGCGGTGCGGGGCACCGTCGTTCAGGAGGGCGGACAGCTCACAGACGTCGACCCGCGCCCCCGCGCGCAGCCGTACCCGGCAGCCGCCCGGCCCGTCCTCACGCGAGGCGAGCCAGCGGCGTACGCGGTCCTCCACTGCGGGAAGGTCCGGCCCGGCGACGAGGATCTGGTCCCGGCGTACGAGGGTCGGCCGCCCGCGGACCGGCTCGGCCACGACGGCGTCGGTGTGCCGGGCGAGAAGGCGCTCCAGCCGGGCCTGCTGTGCGGAGTCTCCCACCATGCGGCACCCCCCGTATCACCGAGAGTGAACGGTGATAACACAGTGTGCCTGACATGCCGCACATGGCCAAGGGGCTTCGCTCACCGCGCTCCTCCCCGGAAGGGGCGGCGGCCGGAGTGCTCAGTGATGACGTTGCCGGGGTCGCCGATCCACAGGCTTGGCGCGCCGGAGAAAGCCGGTCGGCGTGTCGCCGCCGAACCGGACGGTCACGCCTCGTCCGCCTGCACCAGGCGCTCTTCGCTCGACGGTGTCATGACACCGGGTGGGCCGGACGCGTGAGGCTTCGGGGTCGAGCTGCTCGGGGCGGCGGGGCCGGATGCGGCGCTGGTGCGGACGTAACGTCCATGGCGTTGATCACGCGCTGATCCGCATCGGCGAAGGACCACGCGGACGGACGGCCGGACAAGGCGAGACGCTCTCCATGCGGCCGGTGGCCGAGGTGCACGGCCAAGGGGGCTTCGCTTGCCGTTCGCGCCGGGGACGATCACCCTGGGGGGATGAGCGTCTCGGCGGAGTCCATCGGGTCCGATGGCGGGCCGTCGGCCGGTGAGGAACGTCCGCCCGGTCGCCGTGCCGCCGCGGTCGCGTTGCTCCGCCGGCGGCTGCCGATCCTTGTCGCCGGCGCACTGCCGGTCCTGACCTTCCCCCGTCCCGGGCTGGACTGGCTGGCCTGGGTCGCTCTCGTGCCCGGGCTGCTGCTCGCCCGGTCCGCGCCGGACGGGCGTGAAGCGGCCCGGCGCGGCTGGTGGTTCGGCGGCGGGTTCATCCTCGCCGCGCTGTACTGGCTGGTCCCCACCATCGGCCCCGGGCTGCTCCTGCTCGCCGTCGCGGCGGGCGCGCTGTGGGCGCCGTGGGGCTACGCCGCCTGGGCGCTCATGCGTCCCGGCCGGCTCCTCGCGGCCGTCGTGGTCGTGCCGAGCGTGTGGCTGGCGGCCGAGTGGGTGCGGTCCTGGCAGGCTCTGGGCGGGCCGTGGGCGCTGTACGGCGCGACGCAGTGGCGGCACCCCGCGGTGCTCGGCCTGGCCTCCGTCGGCGGCGTGTGGCTCGTGACGTTCGCGCTCGTGGCGGTCAACACCGCGCTGGCGGTCGCGGTGAGCACGCGGTCGGTGCCCGCCCTGGTGCTCGCGGCGCTCGCCGCGGCGGCCGGGCCGCTCGCATACCACCCGTGGTCCGCGCCGGCCGGCCGACCGCTCACGGTGGCCCTCGTGCAGCCGGGCGTCCTCGTCGGCACCGGCCCGAGGTTCGCGGCGGGGGAGCGGCTCACGGCCGCGCTGCCGCGCGCGGACCTGGTGGTCTGGGGAGAGAGCAGCGTGGGATTCGACCTGCGCCGGAGGCCCGACCTGGTGGCGCGGCTCGTCACCCTCGCCCGCGCGCACGGCCCGCTGCTCGTCAACGAGGACGCGCGTGACGCCCAGGGGCGGATCTCCAAGAGCGCGATCCTCGTCGGGCCGGACGGCGTCGAGGCGAGGTACGTCAAGAACCGCCTCGTGCCCTTCGGGGAGTATGTCCCGCTGCGTTCTGCCCTCGGCTGGCTCACCCACATCAGCCAGGCGGCCAAGGAGGACCGCGTGCCCGGCACGGGCGTCGTCATGATGCACACGGGCGGCGGCGTCACCTTCGGACCGCTGATCTGCTTCGAGTCGACCTTCCCCGACCTCGGCCGCGAGGTCGTGCGACGGGGCGCCCAGACGATCGTGTACGAGTCGTCGACGTCGTCGTTCCAGGGGAGCTGGGCACCGCCGCAGCACGCGGCGCTCGGCGCGGTCCGCGCGGCGGAGACCGGGCGGCCGGTCGTGCAGGCCGCCCTCACGGGGGTCTCGGCGGCGTTCGACCCGCGCGGGCGCCGGCTGGCGTGGCTGGACACGCCCCGCCGGGGGTCGGTCGTCGTGACGCTGACGCCCTCACGGGGCCGTACACCCTATGACCGATACGGCGATTTTGTACCCTGGTTCGCTGTTGTGATCACATTCACGGCGGGCCTTTGGGCCTGGCGGGAAACCCGCGTACGGCGCTGATCCTGCGGCGTCCGGCGATGCCGGGGCCCTATGCGGGCTGGTGCGAGTGGTGTGGATGAGGCACAATGACCACGCGGTCATCTGTCCGTCTGGGATGCGAGGACGTTGGGGAAGACGAACCTCGCAACGCTTCCAGGAGGTCCGGTGTCCGCACGTGGCGTTTTCTACGTCCACTCAGCGCCACCTGCGCTGTGCCCACATGTCGAGTGGGCCGCCGCAGGTGTACTCGGTGTGCCCGTCTCACTGCCGTGGAGCGATCAGCCCGCGGCTCCGGGCACCATGCGCACCGAGCTGTGCTGGGAGGGACGCCCCGGCACAGCGGCGGGCATCGTCTCGGCGCTGCGCGACTGGCGCCTGCTCCGTTTCGAGGTGACCGAGGACGCCTCGACGGGCTGCGACGGCGTCCGTTACAGCGTCACGCCCTCACTCGGTGCCTTCACGGCCGTGATCGGCGCCAACGGCGACGTCCACGTGCCCGAAGACCGCCTGCGCTCGGCGATGGCCAACGCGATGGCCGGCAAGGCGACCTTCGAGTACGAGGTCGACCGCCTGCTCGGCAAGCCGTGGGACGACGAGCTGGAGCCCTTCCGCCGCGCCGGCGACGGCGCCCCCGTCCGCTGGCTGCACGCCGCCGGCTGACCGCCCGCAAACCCGAACGCCCCGTCCAGGAGGACCTGGACGGGGCGTGCCGTACTTGTCGCGGTGTTCCGGAGAACAGCCGCTAGAGGGGGATGTTGCCGTGCGCGCCCCTGGCAGGGGTGGCCTCGGCGATGGCTTGTGCGATGGCGCGGCGGGTTTTGGCGGGGTCGATGATTTCGTCGATGACGCCGAGGTCGTGGGCGCGTT
>NZ_JAUEQY010000044.1 GCF_030406325.1 Actinomadura sp. DC4
CCCCCCCCCCCCCCCCCCCCCCCCCCCCCCCCCCCCCCCCCCCCCCCCCCCCCCCCCCCCCCCCCCCCCCCCCCCCCCCCCCCCCTCACCCCCCCCCCCCCCCCCCCCCCCCCAACCCCCCTCCACACCCCCCTCCCCCCCCCCCCCCCACCCCGCCCCTCCCCCCCCCCCCCCGCCCCGCGGGGGGGGGGGGCCCCCCCCCCCCCCCCCCCCCCGCCGAGGCGCCCAGGGCCACGTCACGGACGTAGGAAACCGACGCTCACCGGGACGGCTCGGGGCGCGCTCTCGTCGAACGACTCGGCCGCCAGCGCCCGTTCGGCCGATACCTCGCCGTACGCGGTGTCGCGCTGACGTGCCGGCCGGCCGGCGGCCGAGGCCATCGCATGGATCTCGGCGATCGTCTTCATCGAGCCGTTCGACGACCCCGCCATCCGGCTGATCGTCTCTTCCATCAGGGTTCCGCCGAGGTCGTTGACGCCGGCGGCGAGGAGTTCGACGCACTCGTCCGGCGCGAGCTTCACCCAGGAGCACTGGATGTTCTCGATCCGCCCGTGCAGCATCAGCCGCGCCATCGCGTGAACCGCGCGGTTGTCCCGCCGGGTCGGTCCCGGCCGGGCCACGCCCGCCAGGTAGATCGGCGAGCTCTGATGCACGAACGGCAACGGCACGAACTCGGTGAAACCGCCGGTCTCGTCCTGGAGGCGGGCCAGGGTCCGCAGATGCGCGGCCCAGTGCCGCGGTTCGTCGACGTGGCCGTACATCATCGTGGCGGTGGAGGGAATGCCCAGGCGGTGCGCCGTGGTGACGACCCTGATCCACTCCGCCGCCGGCAGCTTTCCCTTGGTCAGGATCCAGCGGATCTCGTCGTCCAGGATCTCCGCGGCCGTTCCGGGAATCGAGTCGAGTCCGGCCTCCTTCGCCGCGATCAGCCATTCCTCGACCGAGACGCCCATGCGCGACGCGCCGCTGATCACCTCCATCGGCGAGAACGCGTGCAGGTGGATGCGGGGGCTGCCGCGCTTCGTCTCCCGGGCCAGATCGAGGTGGAAGTCGCTCGGCAGCCCGGGATCGATCCCGCCCTGCATGCAGATCTCCGTCGCGCCGACCTCCCATGCCTGCGCCACCCGTACCCCGACCTCGTCCAGCGAGAGCCGGTAGGCGTCGGCGTCGGTCGCCCGCTGGGCGAAGGCGCAGAAACGGCAGCCGACATAACAGACGTTGCTGAAGTTCAGGTTGCGGTTGACCACGTAGGTCACCGCGTCGCCGACGACGTCCTGACGGATCCGGTCCGCGAGGTCGCACAGCGCGTCGAGGTCGGCGCCGTCCGCGTGGATCAGGGTCAGCGCGTGCTCGTCCGAAAGCTCACCGGGCCCTCGCTCGGCGGCCCTGAGGGCCTGGCGGACCTCCTCGCCGAGGCGGGCCGGGACCCGGCGTTCGGAACGGCGCGCCTCGATCTCGTCGGCCAGGACGTCCCAGTCCCCGAACGCCGCCGCGAAGTCGCCGCGGGTACGGGTGCGCCGGCCCTCCTGGTCGATTCCCGTGTGCAGGTCGGTCCGGCCGGTCGACTCCACCTCGGCGGCGGACGGTTGCCACGGACGCCCTTCCGGCCGTACGTCCCGGGCGAGACCCGACGCCGGGTCGGCCAGGGCACGTACGAACGGCCGGATCCGGTTGTCGGCCCATGGCTCGGCGTCGAGGACGTACTCCGGTTGCAGTGCCAGGCGCTCGGCCAGCGTGAAGCCCGCGTCGGCGGTGAGCGCCTCGAGCGCGTGGATCTGTGGCCAGGGCCGTTCCGGGTTCACGTGGTCGGGTGTCAGCGGCGAGACACCGCCCCAGTCGTCCATCCCCGCCCGCAGAAGACGCGCGCACTCGGCCGGGTCGCTCAGGTTCGGCGGCGCCTGGACGCGCATCCGCGGACCCAGCACCACACGAGCGACCGCGACCGTCGCCAGGTGGTCGTCGGCATCGGCGTCCGGCGCCCGCCGCATCGCCGTGTCCGGCTTCGCCCGGAAGTTCTGGACGATGATCTCCTGGATGGCGCCGTACTGGCGCGCGATCCGCCGTAGCTCGAAGAGCGAGTCGGCGCGGTCCTCCAGGGATTCGCCGATCCCGACGAGGATCCCGGTCGTGAACGGGACGTTGCTCCGCGAGGCGTCCTCGATCGACCGGAGCCGGACCCGCGGGTCCTTGTCCGGAGATCCGTAGTGGCACCCGCCCGGTTCCGCCCACAGGCCGCGGGCGGTCGTCTCCAGCATCAGCCCCATGGAGCCGGAGACGGGCTTCATCCGCTGGATCTCCGCCCAGGTCATCACCCCCGGATTCAGGTGGGGGATGAGGCCGGTCTCCTCGAGGACGAGGATCGACATCGCGCGTACGTATCCGAGAGTGTCCTCGTACCCGCGCGAGTCGAGCCAGTCACGTGCCGCGTCCCAGCGGTCCTCGGGACGGTCTCCCAACGTGAACAGGGCCTCCTTGCAGCCCAGTTCCGCACCCCGGCGGGCGATGCCGAGAACCTCGTCCGGCGAGAGGTAGGGCGCGTCGAGCCGTCCCGGCGTCGTCGCGAAGGTGCAGTAGTGGCACCGGTCCCGGCACAGCCGGGTGAGCGGCACGAAGACCTTGCGACTGTAGGTGATCACGCGTTCGCGGCCGGCGGCCCGGAGACCGGCGTCCCGTACCGCCGCCGCGATCCGGCAGAGTTCCTCCAGCTCCGCACCTCGTGCGGTGAGGAGAACCGCCGCCTCGGTACGGTCGATCGTCTTCCCGGCACCCGCGCGGGCGAGTGCGCGGCGCAGCCCCGGCGCGGGACTCATCGGCTCTCCCTGAGATGAATGGCGGTCACGCGCTCACGCACCGACGCGAAGTCCCATGGAACGCGCCACGTAGTCGAGCTGCAACGACGGGGGACCGGCGACCACGCGTGCGATGATGCCGTCGGAGTGGTGCATCGGGAGCGCGTGGTCCCGGACGTACCCATAGGCCCCCTGGACCTGCATGGCGAGGGCCGAGGACTCGGCGTAGATCTGCCCGCAGAGGAACTTGGCCATCGTGCTCTCGACCTCGCACGGCACGCCTCTGTCGAACAGCTCGGCGGACCGGCGCACGGCGCAGCGCGCCGCGTCCAGCCGGATGTGCATCTCCGCCAGCGGCAGTGACACGCCCTGGTAGGAGGAGATCGGCTTGCCGAACTGCTCGCGTTCGTTGGCGTAGGTCACGGTCGTGTCGATGACCGCCGACGAGCTGCCGACGAACCCGGAGCTGATCATGATCCGTTCGAGAACGAGCCGCTCCTTCAGGATCTGCCAGCCCTGCCCGACCTCGCCGAGCAGCGCGTCCGACGGCAGTGCCACGTCGTGCAGGAACACCTCGTAGATGCCGCTGATATTGCGGCCGAGAGCCGGCATCCGGCGGATCTCGACGCCGGGGGTGTCCACGGGCACGAGGAAGACCGCCAGATGATCACGCTTGCGCCCGCCGTCGCCGACCTTGGCGACCAGCTCCATCACCGTGCCGGGAAGACCCGCGGCCTCGCAGTAGGTCTTCTGGCCGTTGAGGGTCCATCCGCCCTCCGCGGGCTCGCCCCGGGTCGACACGCTCGCCGCGTCGGACCCGACGTCGGGCTCGCTCACGGCGATCGAGAACCGGCTTTCGCCTCGGAGCACCGGCTCCGCGTACTTCGCCCACTGTTCGGGCGTTCCCCAGCGCTGCAGGTCCCATACGCCGCTGAGGTTCAGGTTGAACAGCGCGACGAGGTCCGAGCTGCCCCGGCCGATCTCCTCGCAGAGCGAGGCCAGGAGCCCCGCCTGGCCTTCGACGGGGTCGCCGGCGACGATGTCGTACCAGCCGAGCGCCGCGATCTCGCGGTACAGGTGGACCGGGTAGGAGCCCTCCTCGTCCCAGACCCGGATGTCTCGCTCGGGGGCGTGCTTGGCGAACAGCGACCGGGCCGTCTTGCGCAGCTCGATCTGGTCCTCGGACTCGAGGTTCGTGGTGCTACTCATGCGCGTTCCCTTCTTGGGTGTGTGCGGAGCCGATGCTCTGCTTGAGCTCCCGGAGCAGTCCCGGAGCGGAGCGTGCGAAGAGATCGGCCATGGCCTGGGCCCGGTCGTCCAGGAGATCCGGTGCCACCGCGTCGACCAGGCCCGCCAGGGCCGGGTCGCCCGCCCGGAAGGACTCACCCGACCCGAGGAGGCGCAGCGACCTGGCCGGGCCGGCGACCTCGCGGAACCGCCGGACGATCGGTTCCGGCGGAAGGAAGCCGAGCGCGAGCTCGGGAAACCTCAGCAGCGCGTCCTCGGCCGCGAGGACGACGTCCGCGGCGAACGCCAGCCCCCAGCCGCCGCCCACGGCGGGTCCGTGGACGACCGAGATCGCCACCGGGAACGAGCTCACCAGGGCGATCGCCTCCTCGATGAGGTCACGGCGCAGAGTGGGCCTTCCGATCGAGGTGCCGTCGTCGGAGCGCACGTCCGCCCCCGCGCAGAACGCGGTGCCCTCGGCACGTAGGACCAGGACCGTGACGCCGGCGGCGGCGCACGCCTCGAGGCGGCCGATCAGGGCGTTCAGCAACTCCAGGTTGAGCGCGTTCTTCACCGCCGGGCGGTTCAGGGTGACCGTGGCGATCGGCCCGTCCCGGTCGAGCAGGCACAGGTCCGTCCCGCTCATGCGAGCCCCCGCAGGATGCGGTTCGTCAGGAGCTCGACGGCCTCACGAGGGTCCGGGCCGACGGGCGCCCCGACATAGGCCTCGGTGAAGCCGGCGCCGCGTGCGTGGTCGAGCAGCTCGCCGAGCGCGGAGACGCAGTCGTCGGCGGTTCCGGACACCACGAGCTGGTCGGCGACCGCCTGAGGCAGCAGCTCGGCGGCGCGGGCGATGCTCTCTCCGTCGTGAACCGCGGCACGGGTCGAGGCGTAGTCGGACGGCTCGAATCCGACCCGCTGCAGGTTCTCGTGCGGCTGCTGACTGACGATCAGGGCGGCCTGGCGCCGGGCCGCGGCGTTGGCGGCGCCCCGGTCGGCCGAGACGGAGATGTTCACGCCGTAGATCCGGGCGAACTCGGCCCGGTCGCTGCGCGCGCGCCCCTTCTCCAGGCAGCCGAGGTTGCTGACCGCGTCGAACCGCCCGGAGCGGAACGCCGCCAGGCTGTGCCCCGGGAAGTTGCTGGCGCAGATCACACCGTCGGCCAGCTCGCCGGCCATCTCCAAGATCTTGGGCCCGGCTCCGGCGACGACCACCCTGACGTCGGCGTCGTCCACCCAGGTGAAGCCGACCTGGCCGTCCGGGCGCATCCCGAGCCGGGCGCAGGCCAGCGGGTAGTCGCCCAGCCGGACGTGCTCGCCCCGCCACAGCGCGCGGCAGAGCCGGATGAGCTCGGCGACGCTCGCCACCGGGCTCTCCTGCGGCATCAGCGCGCCCACCAGGCCGCCGCCGGTCCCGATGCCCATGCTCACCCGCTGCCCCGGGGACATGAACTCGGCGAGCGTGGCCATCGTCGAGGCCTGCTCGAGGGGGTTGCGGCCGTACGGGAACGTCACGGCCGTGCCGACGCTCGCGCCGGTACGCGCCGCCACCGCCCCGAGGACCGTGGCGACGCTGCGCGACTGCAGCTGGTCGGTCACCCAGACCGTCTCGAACTCCCTCGCAGCCAGCTCGGCGACCGTCACCATCTCGTGCGCGCTGGCCCAGGCGTGAAGTTGGATGCCCTTGATCACGTGAGCACTCGATTCATGTTAATGAACAGCGATCGGTATTATGAACAAGATAGGGACAGGGGTGTCCCCGGGGCAAGAGCCGGCCGCGTCAGGAAGTGAAGTAGCCGGGCGTGGTCAGATATGTGATCGAGATCGACTCGATCAGCGGGCCGTCGCGTTCGGTCTCCGCCTTGATGGCGAGCCAGCGCGGGTCCACGGCGAAGCGTTCCCAGTGCCGCTTGGCCTCGTCGACGCTCGCGAACCGGCAGAGGTAGTGAATCCGGTGCCGGTCGCCGGTCACGTGCCAGAACCCCTGGACGTCGAGCCCGAACTCCCGGAAGAGGTCGAGGGTCAGGTCGGCGAACCGGCGGTGCAGGTCCTCGGCGCGCCCCGGCATCGCGACGTATTCACGCAGCTCGTGGATCATCGCGCGATCCCCGCGATCGCGACGCCCGAGCGGACCTTGTAGCGCCGGTTGATGCCGATCAGGACCGCGGTCAGCGGTTCGAGGTGTCCCGCCAGCCGGAGCGGGCCGACGTCGATGCCGGGCCGGCCGGTGACGGCCGGCGCGAGCGCGGCGACGATCTCGTTGGCCTCCTTGTCGTCTCCGCAGACCAGGACGTCCTCGTGGTCGAGAACCTCCTCGGTCTCCCACAGGCTGACCGCGGACAGATGGTGGAACGCGCCGACCACCCGCGCACCCGGCACGAGCGTCTGGGTCTGCTGGGCCGCGCTCCCCTCGTCGACCACGAGCCCGTACGCTCCGCGCGCGTCGAAGCCGAGCGGGTTGACGCAACTGATGACCACCTTGCCGTCGAGCGCGCCGGCGAGCGAGGCGATCAGGTCGCGGTGGCCGTCCCAGGGCACGACCACGAGGACCACGTCCGCCGTACGCGCCGCGGTCTCGTTGTCCGTCCCGGAGACGTCGCCGCCCGTCCGGTCCCGGACCTGCCCGGCGGTCGCCTCGGCGCGGTCCGGCGAGCGGGACCCGATGACGACGGAGTGCCCCGCCTCGGCCAGCCGGCGGGCCAGGCCCCGGCCCTGCGGACCGGTGCCGCCGATGACGGCGATCTTGTGGACTCTCATGTTCGGTCTTTCCTGTTCTGAGCATGGCGAGGACACCGGTGCGACTCGTGGAAGCACCGGATCCTCTGCGTCGGGATCAGCCGGCCAGGCCCTCTGGGCGACCGGCGGTCGGATAGCCGGGGGGCGCGATCCCCCCGCTGCGGGTCGTGATCGCGTTCGCCGCTTCCACGAGGAAGCCGGACATCCTCTCGACGTCATCGACGGTGAGGTCCTGCCCGATACCGAGCAGGGTGATGACCAGGGAGGGCTGGGCGTCACGGTCGAAGACCGGGAAGCCGACCACGTTGAGCTCCGGCCGGTACTCCCCGAAAACGGCCCAGTGCCCCTGCTCGCGGATGCGTTCGAGCTGCTCGGCGTCCGGGCCGGCGCTCTCACCCGCCCAGGCTTTGATCAACCGGCTGAGCAAGGGGGAGGTGCTGTCGAACCGCGCGCCCATCCCGATCGTGACCTTGATCTCCTTGCGGCTCTCGATCTTGGCGATGGCGGTGAAGTGACCGTCGGGCATCCGCTGGATCGCCAGGCAGGCGAGTCCGGTCTGCTCGGCGAGCCGCTCCATGAAGGGGCGCGCCTCGGTGACCGCCGTCGTCCGCGTGACGGCGGCCACTCCGAACTCGACCAGGAGCGGACCCAGGTTGTAGAAGCGCGTCTGCGGGTCGTAGCTGATCAGGCCTTCGGCGACCATCGTCCGGAGCAGGTTCGAAGCGGTGCTCTTCGCGAGGGAACACTGCTCGGCCAGCTCTGTCAGGCTGGCGCCGTTCGGGCGCCGGACGAGCGCCTCGAGCACCCGCGTCGTACGGGTGACCGCGGGCACGAGCAGTTCGGCAGTGGACTCCGCCGCACCGGCACCGTTGCCGCGCCGGGCACCCGGAATCTCGTCCGCGGTCACGTCACATACCTCCTCCGGAAACGCCTTACCTGACGGTGGCCGCGTCCCCGATGAGTTCGGCGAAGTGGAAGAGCGTGCCATCGGGATCGCGAGCGAAGAGCAGTTTCCAGCCGTTCACACCATCCGGCCCCATCACGGTCTGCGGCGTGTGCAGGAACTCTACGCCGTCCGCCGTCAACCGGTCGTACTCGGCCTGAATGTCGTCGGTGAGGATGGAGAACCGGCACAGACCCGGTACGAGCAGGTCCGCGTTGGCGGTGCTGTCGGAACGGGCGTCGCGCCACTGGATGAGGTCGAGCATCGCCTCGTCCGGGGAGTCGTTGAGCCGTAGATGGGCGAATCGGAGCTTGCTCGCGCCCTCCACCATGAAGGCCCGGGCCAGGTTCGCGTCGTCGATCTCCTTGTCCTGGAGGACCTCGAAGCCGACCTTCCGGTAGAACGCGATCGACGCATCCATGTCGGTGACATTGATGCCCACGTGCCAGAACTTCCGCACGTCACTCACTTCCCTTCCCTGTCGAGAACTGACTTTTCGGCTTCGCCGACAACACGCCGCGAAGGAGCTTTCCGGTCTCGGTACGCGGCAGCCGGTCGATCGCCTCGATCTCGCGTGGCCGCGCGTGCGGACCGACGGTGCTCGCCACCAGTTCCCGCAGCGCCGCTTCGAGGGCGTCGTCCAGCTCGGTCTCGCGGAGCTGCACGAACGCCTTGACGTGCTGGCCGATGTCGGCGTCCGGGACGCCCACGGCCGCCGCGTCGTCGACGGACGGATGCAGCTTCAGGGCCTGCTCGATCTCGCCGGGCCCGATGCGGTAGCCACGGCTCTTGATCACGTCGTCGGCGCGGCCCAGGTACTCCAGCCGGCGTCCGCAGGCCCGCCGGGCCAGGTCGCCGGTCCGGTGGACCCGCCGGCCGGCCGCCACCGGCCGCCCGAGCGCCGCGTCCCAGACGCCGAGCATCGCGACCGGGTCCGGCAGGGTCAGGGCGATCTCGCCCACCTCGCCGGACGCGACCTCGGCGCCGGCCTCGTCGAGCAGGACGATGCCGTGTCCCGGGTACGGCGCGCCCATGGTCGCGTCGTCCACCGAGGCGAGCACCGCCGAGTCGCCGATCAGCGCGTTCGCCTCCGTCTGGCCGAAGGCCTTGTTGACCGCGGCCGAGAGGTGACGGCGCGCCCAGGTCATCTCGGCCGCCCCGGCGGGTTCACCGCCGGTGACGACCGCCCGGAGACGGCGACGCGGGCGCCGCCCGTGAGCGGCGAGCACGCGAAGGACCGACGGCGGCAGGAAGGCGATGGTCACTCCGTACCGCCCGAGAACGTCGAGGGTGACCGCCGGATCGAAGCGGCGCTGCCGGAAGGCGACGACCGGCACCCCGAACGACCACGGCACCAGAAGTCCCAGCATGAGCCCGCCGACCCAGCCCCAGTCCGCCGTCCCGTAGTAGACGTCGCTCTCCTCGAACAGCTCGAAGGCGAAGTCGACGCCGGCGTGACCGAGAAGGACCCGGTTCGCGTGCACGATGCCCTTGGGGTTCCCGCTGGTGCCGGAGGTGTACATCAGCAGCGCCGGCTCGCCGGCCGAGGGCCGGTACGGGTCGACCGGCTCCGCCCGGCCGGCCTCGTCGAGCAGGTCGTCCCGCGACGTCGAGTCGACCGTGAGCACCGTGACACCCGTCGTGGCGGCGTCGGTCTCCTGCAGCCGGCTCGACCCGGCCGAGTCGGTCACCAGGATCGACGCTCCGGCGTCGCGCAGCCGGTGCGTCACCGACAGGCCGCCCAGGAGGCGGGGGATCGGCAGGATCACCGCGCCGGCGGTGAGCACGCCGCAGACGACCTCGGCCGCGACCTGCGACGGCTCCAGGTACATCGCGACGCGGTCACCCGGCCGTACACCACGGTCGCGCAGCGCCCCCGCGATCCGGCGCACCGTCCGCTGGATCTCCCCGAAGGTCACCCCCTCGGGGCCGTGCGGTCCCTCGCTCAGGATCGCGACCCGCTCGGGGTCCTGGTCGAAGAGCGCGTCGCGCACCATCGAGTAGCCGGGATCCGGAACCCAGCCGGCGTTGTCCCGCGCGTCGCGGAGCCGGGAGACGACGGGGCGATCTGTCAGTCGATCCTCACCCATACGCTCTTCTCCTTGGTGAAGCTCTCGATCGCCGTCTGCCCGAGGTCGCTGCCGTGGCCGCTGAAGCGGAAGCCGCTGTACGGCGATGCCGGGTTGAGCACGCCCCAGCTGTTGACCCAGACGTTTCCCGCGTCAAGGACCTGCGCGAATCTGAGCGCCCGGCCGACGTCGCGGGTGAAGACGCCGGCCGCGAGGCCGTAGACCGTGTCGTTGGCCAGCGCGATGGCCTCGTCCTCTCCCTCGAAGGGGAACACCGACAGGACCGGGCCGAAGATCTCCTCCTGCGCGATCCGCATCCCGGCGGTGACGTCGGCGAACACGGCCGGCCGGTAGAAGAAGCCGGGCTGGTCGGCGGCCGGCGCGTCGGCGCGGCCGGCCACGAGGTTCGCGCCCTCGGCCACGCCGGACGTCACGTAGGAGTGCACCGACGAACGCGCGTCCGCGTCGATGAGCGGGCCGATCTCGGTGGCCTTGTCCTCGGGATCGCCGACGCGCGCGGCGTTGACCTTCTCGACGACCAGGCCGACCACCTCGTCGTAGATGGGCCGTTCGACGAGCAGCCTGCTCGGCGCCGTACACGTCTCGCCCTGGTTGCTGTACATCGCCTGGAAGACGAGCGCGGCGATCGCCTTGGGCGAGGAGTCGGCGAAGGCGACCAGGGCCGACTTCCCACCGAGCTCCAGCGACGCGGTGATCAGCCGGTCGGCGGTCGAGCGGCCGATCCGCCGCCCGACCTCCGTGGAACCGGTGAAGGTCAGCTTCCCGATCCCGGGGTGCTCGACCAGCGCGTTGCCGGCCACCGAACCCTTGCCGGGCAGCACGTTGACCAGCCCGGGCGGCAGCCCCGCCTCGATGGCGAGCTCGCCGAGAGCGACCGGGACCAGGGGCGCCAGCTGCGCGGGCTTGAGGACGATCGCGTTGCCCATCGCGAGGGCGGGCGCGATCTTCCAGATCGCCTGCACGGCGGGGAAGTTCCACGGCGTGATCGCGCCTACGACGCCGATCGGTTCCCGGAGGGTGTAGTTGAGGAACCGTCCGGGCGCGGGCGTCGTCCGCCCTTCGATCTTGGTGACGATCCCCGCGAAGTACTCCAGCGTCTCGATCATCACCGGGAGGTCGATGCCGCGCGACTCGCGGATCGGCTTGCCCATGTCCCGGGTCTGCAGCAACGCGAGCGCGTCGGCGTGCCGCTCGATCAGCCCGGCGTACCGGATGAGATGACGGGCCCGTTCGGAGGGCCGCATCCGCTGCCACCTGCGGGCGGCGTCGTGCCCCGCCCGGACGGCGCGATCGACGTCGTCGGCGGACGCCTCCGCGACCGATGCCAGTACGGCGCCGTCGGCGGGGTTGGTCGTGTCGAACCGCGCGCCGGTCGAGGCCTCGGAGACGAGGTCCCCGCCGATGACGAGCGGAACCGTGTCAGTGAACGCGTGCATGGCCGTCACTCCCTCAGGACAGCCGGTGGGCGGTGGGCAGGACGGCCTCGGCGAGCTCCTGGAGTTCGTCCATCGCCTGCTGGAGGGTCTCGTGCTCGAACGAGGTGTCACAGATGAAGTGCGTGACGCCCTGGTCGCCGTACGCCTCGATCGTCTCGGCGGTGTACGGCGCCGTGCGCAGCGGGCGCGCGGTCAGGGTGATCTCGCTCATGTCGCGGCCGGCCTCCGCGACGTAGTCCCGCAGGGTGCTGAGGTATCCGGCGTACTTATCCGGCCCGACGGCGAGCGGGTGCCAGCCGTTCCCGATCGAGGCGATCCGCCGCAGCGAGGCGTCGCTGTAGCCGGCGAACCAGATCGGGATCGAGCCCCGGGTCGGCTTCGGGAACATCTTGAAGTCGTGCAGGTCGTAGAACTCGCCGCTGAAGTCGACCTCGTCCTCCGTCCACATGTGGCGCATCGCCTGCACCATCTCGGTGGTCCGGCGGCCGCGGTCCTTGAAGGGCGCCCCGAGGAGCTCGAACTGCTCCTTCATCCAGCCGACACCGATGGCCACGGTGAGCCGTCCCCGCGAGAGGACGTCGATGCTGACCAGGGTCTTGGAGGTCTGCACCAGCGGGCGCCACGGCAGGATCAGGCAGGAGGTGCCGAGCTCGACGCGCTCGGTCGCGGCAGCGGCCCAGGTCAGGGCGGTCAGGCAGTCCAGGTACGGCGTCTCGGGCGCCCAGAGGAACTTCCCGTCCGAGGTGTACGGGTACGGGGTCTCGACCTTCGTCGGCAGGGCGACGTGATCCGTCATCCAGAGCGAGTCGAATCCGACCTTCTCCGCGAACTGCGCTATCTCGGTGATCGCCTCGGGGCCTGCCCACGGTCCCGCACCCGGAATTCTGATCCCGACCTTCATCAATGTCGTCCCTTCTCATGTCCTGCGTGTGTCATGTGCCGCGTGTGTCACCGGACGGCGGCGGCGGCCCTCAACCGGGCGATGTCTTCCTTGCTGTAGCCGAGGCCGGTGAGGACCTCGGACGTGTGTTCACCCACGGACGACGGCGGCCGGCGGATGCTTCCCGGGGTCCGATCGAGCGTGATCGGGATTCCGGGGACGCGGAGATCGCCGAGTTCGTCATGGGCGACGTCCATCACGAGGTCCATCGCGCGGATCTGCGGATGCTCGACCGCCTCGTCGTAGGAGAGGACGGGAGCGCAGATGATGTCGTGGCTCGTCAGCAGCGAGATGATCTCGTCACGGTCGTGCGCGGCGAACCACGGCGCCAGGGCGGCGTCGATCCCGGCGGCGTTCTCGAGCCGGTGCGCGGCGGTGTCGAAGAGGGGGTCGTCCAGCAGCTCCGGGCGGCCCATCGCCCTGACCAGCTTGGCGAAGTGCCGGTCGTTGAACGCCACGACGTGCACCGAGCCGCCGTCCCTCGTCGGGTAGGCGTTGTACGGCGCGTAGAAGTTGCTGCCGTTCCCGGGCCGTTCCTGGACGTAACCGGCGAGCAGGAACTGCCCGAGCCACGGGGTCTGCAGGTGGAACAGCGCGCCGACCAGGGACACCGAACCGGCCTGGCCCCGCTCCGTCTTCTGGCGCGCCAGGATCGCGACCAGAGCGGCGATGGCGACCAGGTACCCGGCGGAACTGTCGGCGATCGGCGGCCCGGCCTTGATGGCCTCGCCCCCTCGCCAGCCGGTGGCGGCCATGAAGCCGGTCATCGCCTGCGCGACCGGGTCCATCGCGGGCCGGCCCGCGAGCGGCCCGGTATCGCCGTACCCGCTGACGTTGAGGGCGATGAGGTGCGGATGACGCGCGGTCAGCTCGTCGGAGGTCAGGCCGAAGCGCTCGCGGACCGCCGGCAGCATGTTCTCGATCAGGACGTCGGCGCCGGCGCAGAGCTCGTGAAAGATCCGGAGCCCGTCCTCGGTGCGCAGGTCGAGGGCGATGGCCGTCTTGTTCCGGTTCACTCCGGAGTAGACGCCGCTCATCCCGTCCCGCCCCGGGCCGAACGTGCGGGACTCGTCGCCGGCGATCGGCTCGACCTTGATCACCTCGGCGCCGAAGTCGCCCAGGATCGACGCACCCAACGGTCCGGCGACCATCGTCGCCGCGTCTATGACCCGGATGCCTTCCAGAGCCGCCATGTCGCCTCCGTTCACTATTATGAACCAGGATCGAGATTTCGAACAACTTACGTCTCTGGTGGGCGCACGTCAAGCACTCCGGTGGTCAGTGGTGACGACCGCCGGAGTGCTGGGAGATCACTTAACGTGCCGCCGTGGTGGCCGGCGGCTAGGGTCCCGTGGTCTTCGCGGGCGCCATTGGAGGGAAACCGGGCGGTCGGGGTACGGCTCGGGCATTTCGCGGCCGAGAAGACGGTAGAACTCGATTGACCGCCGAACATCACGAACGTCGAGTCCGATCATGCCGAGCTGGATTCTCACGGATGGCCCCTGCTCGGCGCGTTGCGCGACCGGCCGACGCGCACCCAGGCGGCGCTGGCCGCGGCCATCAACGCCGACAAGACGCGGCTCATCCCGGTCCTCGACGACCTGCAACGACGTGGGCTCATCGAGCGGGAACCCGATCCGGCGGACCGGGCCGGGTTCCTGACCGCGCTGGACCTGCTCGACGACCTACCCGAGACCAGACGACGACGGTGAGGGCCACTCGCCGACGAAACGGTGCACGGTCGGGAGGTCGTCGGCGCGCCGCCACACCGCTACCAGCGGCACCGGCTCGATCCGGTCGGCCAGCGGCCGGTAGGAGATCTGGGACGAGCGGATCACCATGGCGGACTCGGGCACGATGGCCAGGCCGGCGCCGGCGGACACGAGTCCGACGATGGTCTGCATCATCCAGATGTCGCTCTGCACGACACGCGTCGTGACGCCGTGGTCGGCGAGCAGCCGGGTGATGCGCTCGTACAGCCCCTCACCGCCGTGTCGTGTGGGCAGGATCAGCGGCTGGCCGGCCAGCGCCCGTACCGGCACGCTCTCGCGCCGGGCGAAAGGGTGGCCGGCCGGTACGGCGAGCACGAGCGCCTCCGTTCCGATGACCCGCCCGGCGAAGGCGTCGTCGTCGGGCCGGGAGTAGAGCAGCGCGACGTCGATGTGGCCGCCGGCGAGCTGGCGCAGGAGCTCGGGCGGCCGGTCCTCGGTGAGCGCGACCTCGACGTCGGGCAGCCGCTCCCGGAACCGGTTGAGCACGTCCGGGAGCCGCCCGTTCACCGCGGACGGGATCAGGCCGATGGCCAGGCGGCCCACCTCGCCCGCGGCGGCGCGGCGCGCGAGGTGGCCGATCAGGTCATAGCGCTCCAGCAGCCGGCGCGCCTCCGGCAGCACGGCCTGGCCCGCGGCGGTGAGGGTGACGCCCCGGTGCGCCCGGTGGAACAGCTCGGCGCCCAGCTCGTGCTCCAGCTCGCGGATCTGCGTGCTCAGTGGCGGCTGGGCCATGTGCAACGCCTTCGCCGCGGCGGTGAAGGAGCGCGCGTCGGCGACGGTGACGAAGTAGCGCAGACGTCGCAGGCTCACGCGAGCAAGCATACCGAAATCGTATGCCTAGACGTGGAATCAAGTATTGGACGTATGGCTCCGGCCAGGCGAGACTCCGGATACCACCGTCGATCGGTTCGGAGAATCCTGTGTCCGACGCTTTCGTCTACGACTCGGTGCGCACGCCGTTCGGGCGCTACAACGGCGGCCTGGCCGCCGTGCGCCCCGACGACCTCGCCGCCGGCGCGCTGAAGGCGCTGCTGGAACGCTCTCCGGGGCTGGACACCGCCGCCGTCGAGGAGGTGATCCTCGGCAACGCGAACGGCGCCGGTGAGGAGAACCGCAACGTCGGCCGGATGGCCGCGCTGCTCGCCGGCCTGCCGGTGTCGGTGCCCGGGTCGACCGTCAACCGGCTGTGCGGGTCGAGCCTGGACGCGGCGATGGGCGCCTCGCGGATGATCGAGACCGGGGACGCCGAGGTCGTCGTGGCGGGAGGCGTCGAGTCGATGACCCGCGCTCCGTGGGTGCTGCCCAAGCCCGACCGCGCCTTCCCGGCCGGCCACGCGACCGCGGTGTCGACGACCCTGGGGTGGCGGCTGGTCAATCCGGCGATGCCGGCCGAGTGGACCGTGTCGCTGGGCGAGGCGAACGAGCAGCTGCGGGAGCGCTTCGGCATCTCGCGGCGGCGCCAGGACGAGTTCGCGGTGCGTTCGCACCGGCTGGCCCACGCGGCGTGGGAGGCCGGTTTCTACGACGAACTGGTGGTGGGCGTTCCGGGCGTCCCGCTCACCCGCGACGAGGGCATCCGTCCCGGCAGCACGGCCGAGACGCTCGCGGGGCTCAAGCCGGCGTTCCGCGAGGACGGCACGATCACCGCCGGAAACGCCTCACCGCTCAACGACGGCGCCTCCGCCCTGCTGATCGGCTCGGCGGCGGCCGCCGCCACGATCGGACGCGAGCCGCTCGCCCGCGTGGCCGGGCGCGGCGCCTTCGCGCTGGAGCCGCAGAGTTTCGGGTACGCCCCGGTACAGGCCGCCGAGCGAGCGCTGGCGCGCGCGGGCATCGGCTGGGCTGACATCGAGGCCATCGAGCTCAACGAGGCGTTCGCGGTGCAGTCGCTGGCCTGTGTCGACGCCTGGAAGGTCGATCCGGAGATCGTCAACACGCGTGGCGGCGCGATCGCGATCGGCCATCCGCTGGGCGCGTCCGGCGGCCGTATCCTCGGCACGCTGGCCGAGGTGCTGCGCCGTGACGGGCTGCGCTGGGGAGTGGCGGCGATCTGCATCGGCGTCGGGCAGGCGCTGGCGGTCGTGCTGGAGAACGTGAGCGGCTCATGGAACCGGTGACCGCCGACGCCGCGGTCGCCGGCATCGCGGACGGATCGACCGTCCTGATCGGCGGCTTCGGCGACGCCGGCCAGCCGATCGAGCTGATCGACGCCCTGCGCCGTTCGGGCGCGGGCGAGCTGACCGTCGTGAACAACAACGCGGGCAGCGGCGACGCCGGACTGGCGGCGCTCCTCGCGACCGGGCGGGTACGCAAGATCATCTGCTCGTTCCCCCGGCAGAGCGACTCGTCGGTCTTCGACGAGCTGTACCGGTCGAACAGGATCGAGCTGGAGCTCGTCCCGCAGGGGAACCTCGCCGAGCGGATGCGTGCGGCCGGCGCGGGCATCGGCGCGTTCTTCTCTCCCACCGGTGTCGGCACACCGCTGGCCGAGGGCAAGGAACAGCGCACGATCGACGGCCGCGACTACGTGCTGGAGTTTCCGATCCACGGCGACGTCGCGCTGATCAAGGCGCACCGCGCGGACACGATGGGCAACCTCGTCTACCGCAAGACGGCGCGCAACTTCGGCCCGGTGATGGCGACCGCGGCCACGACCACGATCGTGCAGGTGAGCGAGGTCGTGCCCGCCGGCGGGCTGAATCCGGAGGCGATCGTGACGCCGGGCATCTTCGTCGACCGTCTCGTCGTCCACCCGCCCATCGACACCTCAGCGGAGGCACTGGCATGACGAGCGTCGTCGAGCACACCGACCGCGGCCCGCTGAGATCCGCGGAGATCGCCGCACGCCTGGCCGCCGACATCCCGCGCGGCTCGTACGTGAACCTCGGCATCGGCCGGCCCACCGCCGTCGCCGACCACCTGCCCGCCGACGCCGGCATCGTGCTGCACACCGAGAACGGCATGCTCGGCATGGGGCGCGCCGCTCGGCCGGATGAGGTCGACCCGGACCTCATCAACGCCGGCAAGATCCCGGTCACCGAGACGCCCGGGGCCGCGTACTTCCACCACGCCGACTCCTTCGCGATGATGCGCGGCGGGCACCTCGACGTGTGCGTCCTCGGCGCGTTCCAGGTGTCGGTCACCGGCGACCTGGCCAACTGGCACACCGGCGAGCCCGGCGCGATCCCCGCGGTCGGCGGCGCGATGGACCTCGCGATCGGCGCCAAGGACACCTATGTGATCACGAGCCTGTTCGGCAAGGACGGCACGCCCAAACTCGTCCCGTCCTGCACGTACCCGCTCACCGGCCGGCGCTGCGTGAGCCGCGTCTACACCGACTACGCGACGCTCGTGCTCACCGACGGCACGCTGCGCGTCCGTGAGACGTACGGCATCTCGCTCGGCGAGCTGGCCGAGCGGGTTCCCTGCCTGGCGCCCCGGGCTCAGTCGGCCCAGTTGAGGGAGTGACTCAGCCCGAGTTCGATCTCGGTGGCCGTCTGCTGCACGACCGGGACCAGCGCCCGCATCTCCTCGACCGACTTGCGGCCGATGTGGGTCGAGAGGTTGATCGCCGCACGGGCCCGTCCCATCCGGTCCCGGACCGGGACGGCGACGGCGACCAGGCCTTCCTCCAGCTCCTGGCTGACGAGGGCGTAGCCGTCCTCACGCACCTTCCTGAGCTCGGCGCGGAACTCGGCCTCGTCGGTGATGGTCTGGGGGGTGAACTGCGCCAGCTCGTACGTGCGGAGGTAGTCCTCCAGGTCGGGCGCCGTCAGGTTCGCCAGCAGCACCCGGCCCATCGCCGTCGCGTGCGCGGGGCGCCGGGCGCCGACGTTCACCGAGATCGTCATCAGCGCGGGGCCGGGGACGCGTACGACGTAGACGACGTCGCCGCGGTCGAGGATCGATCCCTCGCTCGCCTCGGAGGTCTCCGACACGAGCTTCTCCAGGCGCGGCAGCGCGATGTCGGGGAACGACAGCGCCGAGAGATAGGAGTAGCCGAGTTCGAGGACCTGGGGCGTGAGCTCGTAGCGGTTGTTCTTGCCGTACACGTAGCCGAGCTCGCCCAGCGTCAGCAGGAAGCGGCGTACGGCGGCACGGGTCAGCCCGGCCTCCTGGGCGATCTCGGAGACGGTCAGCGACGGGCGTTCGGCGTTGAACACGCGGATGATCGCCAGACCGCGTTCGAGGGACCGGACGAAGTCGCGGGAGCGTTCGTCCTCACCTGCGGGCTGGTCGTCCGGCTCGCCACCGGTCTCCGCATCGAACGACGGTGAGACACGAGCCACGAGATGACCTCCGGGACGGGATTGGGCCGGGCGAGGGACCACAGAGTGGTCATCTGATGTAGGAGGCACCGTTGATGTCCA
The DNA here is from genome assembly GCF_030406325.1 of Actinomadura sp. DC4. Classification (GTDB taxonomy): domain Bacteria; phylum Actinomycetota; class Actinomycetes; order Streptosporangiales; family Streptosporangiaceae; genus Actinoallomurus. The sequence goes on from NZ_JAUEQY010000044.1 coordinate 18,304, forward strand.
ATGTGGCCCCCGTGAGACTAGGGCATGCGCCGGTCGCGAGAAAGGCGACGAGAGAGGCGACCTCGTCGGCCTCGACCAGTCGTCCCATCGCGAGACCGTCCGCGGTCGCCCGCTGGGCGGGCTCGTCCTTCCCGGCGACCGACATGCCGGTGTTGACGACTCCCGGGGCAACGATGTGAACCTGCAGGCCGTGCCGCGCGAAGTTGCGCGCGAACGTCTGGGCGAGGTTGCGGATCGCGGCCTTGGAGGCCGCGTAGGAGGAGACGTCGATGATCCGCGAGCCCTGCTCCGCGGCCCAGCTCGACAGCACGATGATCGTCCCGGACCCGCGCGCCACGAAGTGGCGGGCCGCCTCGCGCATCAGGGCGCCGGCGCCGACCACGTTCACCGCGAGGGCCTCCTGCCAGCCCGCGTCCCACAGCTCGTCGGGTCCGTCGAACGGCGCGTCGGGGATGACCGCCGCGTTGAGCACCACGACGTCGACGTCGCGGCCCCAGCCGACGGCCGAGCGCCAGAGGCCGCGCGCGCCCGCCGGGGTGCCGAGGTCGGCTTCGATGAGGTACTTCTGGTCGTCCGGCAGCGCCTTGACCGCGCGTTCGGCGCCGTCGCGCTGCGTACGGTACTGCGCGATGACGTTGGCGTTCGCGCCGGCGAGTGCCTGTGCGGTCGCCGCGCCGATGCCACGGGAGGCGCCCGTGAGCAGAACGGTGCGGCCGGCGAGCGCGTTCTGGCCGAGATACACGTGTCTCCCTAGTGGATTCCGCCGTCGACGTTGATCATCTGGCCTGTGACGCCCGATGACAGGTCGCTGGTGAGGAAGGCGATGGTGCCGGCGACCTCGGCCGCGGTGGCGATGCGGCCGAGTGACGTCGCCCGAGCCGCCTGCTCGAGTGCGTCGTCCACCGGCAGGCCCGTGCCCTCCTGGCGGGAGGCCATGCGGGACCGCAGCGCGTCGGTGGCGATCGGGCCCGGCGCCACGGCGTTGACCCGGATGCCGCCCGGCCCGAGCGCGAGCGCCGCCGACCGGACGATGCCGAGCACCGCGTGCTTGCTGGCGGCGTAGGAGGTGATGTTCGGGTCCCCTCGCCAGGAGTTCAGCGAGGCCACCGCCGTGATCGTCGAGCCGGCGCCGAGGAGCGGCGCCGCGTGTTTGACCGTGCAGGCGACGCCGCGCGCGTTGATGGAGAGGACACGGTCGAAGTCGTCCATGTCCATGTCCTCAGGGCGCTGCCAGGACGGGACCACACCGGCGGCGGCCACGATCGCGTCCACCCCGTCGAACGCGCGCGCCGACTCGGCCAGCGCGGCCCGTACCGAGTCCTCCTCGCGCACGTCGACCGGCACCGCGTGCCAGCCGTCGGGACGGTCACCGGAGAGTGCGGCCGGCAGGTCGAGTACGACGCCGCGCGCGCCCATCTCGGCGAAGCGGCGAGCGACGACGGCGCCGATGCCGTTCGCGCCGCCGGTGATGACCACCCGGCGGCCGGAGAGCAGGGCGCTCATCGGGCGTCCGCCGCGTCGCGGAGCAGGTCATGGTCGGCCTGGGCGTCGCCGTCCACCGGGTCGACGTCGACGATGATCTCGTTGACACCGGCCTGGGCGAGCTCGGTGATCCGGCGCGCGACCTCGGCGGCCCGGCCCGAGGACTCGACGAGCCGCAGGACGACCTGCAGGGTCCGCGGGTCGCGGCCCGCGTCCGCGGCGGTCGAGCGGATGCTCGCGATCTCGCCCGCGAGCCGCTCCGGATCCAGTGCGGTGACCGCCTGCTGTGCGAGCCAGCCGTCACCGAGCCGCGCCGCGCGCCGCAGTGCCGTGGGGGAGTGCCCGCCGACGTAGAGCGGAACGGCGTGCGCGGGCGTGGGAAGTACGAGTGTGTCCTCCGGCAGGACATAGCGGCCGGTCGAGTGGGCGGCCGGCCGGCCCGTCCAGCAGTCGCGCAGCAGCTCGATCCATTCCTCCATGCGGGCGCCGCGTGCCTCGAAGGGCACGCCGAGGGCGTCGAACTCCTCGCGGAGCCAGCCCGCGCCGATGCCGAGCGCGACCCGGCCGCCGGACAGTGCGTCGATGCTCGCGACCTGCTTGGCGAGCAGCACCGGGTTGCGCTGCGGGAGGACGAGCGCGGCGGTGCCGAGCCGCACCCGTTCGGTCACGGCGGCGGCCGCGGCCAGCGACACGAGCGCTTCGAGGTAGGGAGTGGCCGTCGGCCAGGTCGCCTTACCGTCGGCGGCGAAGGGATAGCGCGATTCGATGACGTTCGGCATGACGACGTGGTCGCTGACCCACAGGGAGTCGAACCCCGCCAGCTCCAGGTCGCGTGCGCGCCGGGCCACCGATGGCGCGGGCACCGCGTCGCCGGTGTGGGGGAGCTTGACGCCGATCCGCATGGTCACTGAGGACGACCTTTCTGTACCGCGTCCGTAGCGCGCCGGCCGGCCGGCGCGCAGGCGCAGGGGGGACACGCGTCACGGGCGAGGAGACGGCATGAGAGCTGCTCCGGTGACGCCGCCGATGCGGCATCGGACGGCCCGATGGCCGCGATGCTATTGATGCGTAGTCTGTGCGTCAAGCGCACAAATGTTCGCTATGAGGTACGTCGTGCGTCTTGCGTCCACTAGAACGATATGCGAGCATCTGCGGAAATGCAGGGCGCGGGCCGTCTGTACCGACGTTTGGGCTGGTCCGACCGCCAGGAGGTAACGGAAACAGATGGTCAACACCACCCGTAGACACGGAACGCTCATCGGGCTCGACCACATCGGCATCGGTGTGTCGGACATGACGGCGTCCCTGGCGTTCTATGCCGAGCTGGGATTCACCGATGTCGCCTTCGACTACTCAGGCCCTCTACCTGGGTTGAGCGCGATCACCGGGTACGACGAGACCGAGGCGCGGGTGGTCTTCCTGCGCACCGGCAATCCCACCGTCCTCGGCCGGGCGTCGATCAAACTGGTGGAGATCACCGACCGGACACCGCCGCCGGCCCCGGAGGGGCAGGCGTGGGGCGAGCCCGGGATCTGCGAAGTGTGCGTGCACGTCAACGGCCAGAGCGACTTCTACCGGGAGCTCGTGGCACGAGGGCACACCGGGCTGATGGAGCCGAACGAGTCCGACCTGCCGCCGTACCAGACCCACTGCGGCCTGTCCTACGTCGCCGACCCCGACGGCGCCAAGATCGAGCTGATCGAGTGGTCGACGCTCGAGGCGGGGTGGCCGGTCGAGCCCGGCCCGCAGGGGGTCAACCACGTGGCGTTCGGCGTGGCCGACATCGAGCGCACGCGGGACTTCTACCGGCGGCTCGGGTTCACCGGCCGGCTGTTCGAGTCCGACGGCTACTTCGAGCCGATGCACCCCTGGTTCCATCCACGGACGCCTCCGCGCCAGCGGATGACGCTGCTCACCAGCCCGTTCGGCGGAGCCCTCGAACCGGTACAGCACTTCCCGCCCTCGCCCGACATGCGCGGTGAGTGGGGGCATCTCGGAACCTTCGAGTTCGCCGTGGGCGCGCGCTGCATCGACAGCGCCATCGAGCACCTCTCCGCCGCCGGTGTCGCCCTCGTCGGCGATCCGGTCGCGATCGACCTCGGCGGCGGCGCCACCTGGCGTTACGCGTACTTCCAGGACCCCGACGACCTATACGTCTGCGTCACGGAGGTCCGTGCGTGAGCGGGGATCCGACCGGCCGGCGTGCGACGCGCCCGACACGAGAGCAGGCAGGGCGATGACCGCCGACGACACGACGACGCCGATCGTCCAGCTGCGCGACCTCCGTAAGTCGTTCGGGGACCTGGAGGTCCTGCGCGGCATCGACCTGGAGATCTTCGCAGGCGAGCACGTCGTGATCTTCGGGCCGTCCGGCTCCGGCAAGTCCACCGTGCTGCGGAGCATCAACCTGCTCGAGCAGCCGACCTCGGGATCGCTGCGGGTCGAGGGAGTGGAGTACGGCCCCGGGGTGCCCGGCGAGAGCACCGGACGCCGCGGCAAGCCGCTTGAGCTGCGCCGCACCGTGGGAATGGTCTTCCAGCAGTTCAACCTGTTCCCGCACCTCACCGCGCTGGACAACGTGGCGCTGCCGCTGCGGTCGGTCCGCGGTATGAAGCGGGCCGACGCCCAGGTGCGGTCGGCCGAGGCCCTGCGCCGGGTCGGGCTGCTGCAGCGTGCCGCCCACTATCCGCAGCAGTTGTCCGGCGGTCAGCAGCAGCGCGTCGCCATCGCCCGCGCGCTCGCCCTCGACCCCAAGGTGATGCTCTTCGACGAACCGACCTCCGCGCTGGACCCGGAGCTCGTCGGCGAGGTGCTCAAGACGATGCGCGAGGTCGCGGAGACCGGAATGACCATGGTCGTGGTCACCCACGAGCTGGGCTTCGCCAAAGAGATCGGGGACCTGAACGTGTTCATGGAAGACGGGGTGGTCGTCGACAGCGGCCCACGCGGATTCTTCGAGGAGACCACCAGCCCCCGGGCCCGCGAGTTCATCATGGCGGTGCGCTGATGTACAACTGGGGACTCATCTGGCAGCACCACGGCATCCTGCTGAACGGCCTCCTGGTGGCGGTGAAGGTCTCGCTCCTCGCCCTGGTCGTCTCCGTCGTCGGCGGCCTCCTGCTCGCCCTGATGCGAATGTCACGGCCGCCCGTCTCGTGGATCGCGGTCGCCTACATCAACATCTTCCGCGGTGTCCCGGCTCTGGTCAGCGTCATCTGGGTGTACTTCGGCGTCTCGCTCCTGCTGGGAGTGCAGTTCAGCGTCTTCGAGGCGGGCGTGATCGCGCTGTCGCTGCTGTACAGCGCGTTCATGGCCGAGATCTTCCGGTCGGCGCTCGGCGCCATCCCACACGGTCACCGCGAGGCGGGGCAGGCCCTGGGGATGCGGCCGATCCGCGTGTTCTTCTCGGTGATCCTGCCCCAGGCCATCAAGATCGCGCTGCCGAACATCGGCAGCATGTTCATCGGCATGATGAAGGACACCTCGACCTTCACCGTCATCGGGCTGCTCGAGGTCGTCCGGGTCACCCAGAACCTGGTCTCCCAGACCTTCCAGCCGTTCGTGCTCTACACGGCGGCCGCCGGGATGTACGTCATCGCGGCGTTCGTCATCGATCTGCTCTTCCGCCTCGTCGAAGGCGCGTACGCCAGGCCGCCCCGCGGCGTGGTGTCACAGGTCCTGCGCTCGCGCCGGCAGCGGCGCCTCCGGGAGCTCATGACCGAGCCCGGCTCCTGAACTCGCTCTTTCCCAACCCCGAACACTATTCAGCACTGTGAGAGGAACTCCCATGGCCAGAATTCGGATGCCGTGGTCCGCGGCGAGGCGTAGCGCCGCCGCCTGCGTCGCCGTCGTGTCCGCGGTCGCCCTGGCGGGATGCGGCAGCGACAAGTCCGGCGGTGACGCCGGCAGCGGCCTCGCCCAGTCCGGGACGCTCACGGTCGGCATGAACCTTCAGTTCAAGCCGGAGATGTACCTGGACGCCGCGAACAAGCCGGCCGGCTACGACGTCGACCTGCTCAACAAGCTCGCCGCCGACCTGGGCGTCAAGCTCGTCATCAAGAACCTGGACTTCAACGGGCTCATCCCCGGCCTGCAGGCCAAGAAGTTCGACCTGGTCTCGGTGGGCCTGACGGCGACCGAGGAGCGCAAGCAGGTCATCGACTTCACGCGGGCCTACGTGCCCTACACCAGCGTGCTGGCGGTCAAGCAGAACGACAGTTCGCCGGCGACGATCCCCACGTACGACGTCAAGGGCAAGACCATCACGGCGCTGCAGGGGTCCACGGGCGAGCAGCTGGCAAAGAAGTCCTTCCCGAGCGCCAAGCTGCAGACCTACAGCGACCAGAACGCGGCCCTGCTCCAGGTGGCGACGGGACGCGCGAACGGAAGCGTGCTGGAGGACTACATCCTCGCCCAGTACCAGAAGAGCAACCCGAACCAGCTGAAGAAGGCCGCCCTGCCCAAGCCGCTGGACCTGTCCTACGGGTCCTGGGCCGTGCAGAAGGGCAACAAGACGCTGACGGACAAGCTGAACACCTTCCTGTGCAAGGCGCAGACCGACGGGTCGCTCGCCACTCTGTACAAGAAGGACTTCGGGGTGACGGACGCTCCGGCCATGCCGGCGGGCTGCTGAGCGGTGCCGGTCAGCGATCCGAGTACTGACCTCCTGGTCGTCGGGGGTGGACCGGCCGGCATCTCCGCCGCCCGGTCCGCCGCCGCGGCGGGCATGAACGTCGTGCTCGCCGACGAGCGCCCGACGCTCGGTGGTCAGATCTACAAGCAGCCGGGTCCGGGCTTCACGGTCACGGACCCGGCCGCGATGGACGGTCAGTTCCGTTACGGCCGGTCGCTCATCGACTCCCTCGACGGCTCCGGCGTCGACGTGCGCCTCCGCACGAGCGTCGTGGCCGTCGAGGGCCGGCGGGTGTTCCTGGTCACGGACGGGTCCGCCGCGCGCGAACTGACCGCGCGGCGTCTGGTCCTCGCGCCCGGGGCGCACGACCGGCCGGTCGCCTTCCCGGGCTGGACCCTGCCGGGTGTGATCACGGCGGGCGGGCTGCAGACCCTGGCCAAGACCCAGCGGGTGCTGCCGGGCGAACGGACCCTGTTCGCCGGGTCCGGCCCGGTCGCGCTGGCGTTCCCCGCGCAGCTCGGCCACTACGGCGCCGACATCGTGACGGCGCTGGAGGCGGGCCCGGCACCGCGTCCCGGCGACTTCCTGCGCATCGCGCGGGCGGCCCGGGGCAACGCCGTGCTCCTGCGCGACGCCGCGCGGTACCGCGCCATGCTGCTGCGGCAGCGCATCCCGCTCCGGTACGGACGGATCGTCGTCCGCGCGGAGGGCGACGGCAGGGTCGAACGGGTCGTGCACGCGGCCGTCGACGCGGACTGGCGGGTCATCGCCGGCACCGAGGAGACCGTCGAGGTCGACGTCCTGTGCGTCGGCTACGGCTTCGTGGCCTCGCTGGAGCTCATGCGCCTGGCCGGCTGTGACTTCGACTACCAGGAGGACCTCGGCGGCCATGTCGTCCGCCGCGACGAGTGGCATCGCACGAGCGTCGACGGCGTCTACGCCGCAGGCGACGGCGCCGGCGTCGAGGGGTCCTTCGTCGCGATCGACGAGGGGCACATCGCCGGCCTCGCCGCGGCGATGGACGCGGGCGCGATGAGTGAGAAGGACGCCGCCGCGGCGTCGGCCGCCGCCCGGCGCCGGCTGGCCCGCCGCCGCGCGCTGAACGCCGCGACCAAGCGCCTGTACCGCGTGGGACCCGGCATCTTCGAGCTGCCCGCCGATGACACGGTGATCTGCCGCTGTGAGGCGGTACGCCGCCGGGACCTGGCGCCGGCGATCGCCTCCACCGACGACATCAACCTGGTGAAGGCCTACACCCGGGCCGGGATGGGGCCGTGCCAGGGCAGGATCTGCCAGCGGCAGGTCTCCGCCCTCATCGCCCGTCACCACGGCCGCCCGGTCGAGGACGTCGCATTGGCCACGCCGCGCATGCCGGTACGGCCGGTGCCGATCGGCGCGCTGGCCGACCCCTCGATCGAGAGCCCGACCCTCTTCCTGTCCGGCGAGACGACCGGGGCCGATGACACGGCGCCTCCGGAGGTGACGGAGCCGTGACCGACGCACTGGACGCCGCGCGCTGGGTGCCGGCCGAACACAGCCGCGCGCCGTTGCCATCGAGCACCGACGTGCTCGTCATCGGCGGCGGGATCGCGGGCACGGCGATGGCGTACTACCTCGCGAAGAGCGGTGTGGAGGTCACGCTCGTCGAGCGGGGCGAGCTCAACCGCGAGGCCTCCGGCACCAACTCCGGGAGCTTCCACCTCCAGCTGGCCATCCACCAGCTCTCCGGCCAGGGCGCCGAGGCGGACCGCGAGCGGCTGCTGGGCGAGGCCAGGCTCAGTCTCGAGGCGTACGCGGTCTGGCAGGAGCTCGGCGACGAGCTCGACGGGTCGCTGGACGTCCACCAGACCGGCGGCTGGATGGTCGCCGAGACCCCCGGAGAGCTCCAGACGCTACGGGACAAGTACGAGCTGGAGCAGCGCGCCGGCATCGAGACCGAGGTCGTCACCGGTGCCGAGCTGCGGCGACGTGCGCCCTACCTGTCCGAGACCGTCATCGGGGCGACCTACTGCCCGATCGAGGGGCACGCCAACCCGCTGGTCGTCGCGCCGCTGTACGCGCTGCGCGCCGTGGAGCACGGCGCGCTCATCCGCACTCGTACCGAGGTGCTGAGCATCGAGGTGAACCGGGCGAAGGGCCGCCGCTTCACCGTTCACACCGACGCCGGGCCGATCGACGCCAACCGCGTCGTCGACTGCGCGGGCGCCTGGTGCGGTGAGACGGCCGCCATGGTCGGCCTGCGGCTGCCGGTGCGCAGCGAGGGGCTGCACGTCAACGTGACCGAGCCGCGCCCGCACCTGCTCACGCCCATGGTCCAGCACATCGGCCGCCGGCTCACGCTCAAGCAGACCGAGCAGAACACCTTCATCATCGGCGGGGGATGGCCGACGCCGGAGGCACCGCGTCCCCGGCGTTACCCGACGAGCTGGCACAGCGCGGCGGGCAGCACCGCGGTGGCGGTGTCGGTCGTGCCGGCGCTGGCGGACGTGCGGGTCGTACGGACCTGGTCCGGGGTGATCGTGTTCACCGACGACTTCTCACCCGTCGTCGGCGAGTCGGCGCTGGTCCCCGGATTCCACGCCTGCGTGGCGTCGACCGGCTTCACGTTCAGCCCGCTCCTGGCCAGGCGGCTGGCCGAGCAGATGATCTCACCGGCGTCGGCCTCGCCCTTCCCGGAACGGTATTCGCTCGATCGCGCGACGGTCGGCACTCTTCGAATGGAGAAGTCATGAATCGCGATGATGTCGACTGGCAGGGTTACCTCCCGGCCTTCGTCACCCCGTTCACCGAGGCGGGTGACCTCGACCTCGACACGCTGCGCGCGCTGGTGGACCACTACGCCGGCGAGGGCATGCACGGCATCGTGGTCAACGGGACCTGCGGCGAGTGGTTCTCCCAGACCGGCGAGGAGCGCCGTACGGTCGCCGAGACCGCCGTCGCGCAGGCGGCCGGGCGGATGCGGGTGCTCGTCGGCTGCACCGCCTACACCGCGAAGGAGACCGCGGAGTTCGCGCGGCACGCGCTCGCGGCCGGAGCCGACGGCGTGCTGGCCTCCCCGCCGCCGTACGCCAAGCTGTTCCCGGACGAGGTGATCCAGTTCTACCGGGACCTCGACGCGGCGGTCGACGGGCCGATCGCGGTCTACAACTGGCCGCACGGCAGCGGCGTCGACATCGGGACCGAGCTGGCCGACAGGCTCGCCGACATCGACCAGATCGTGGCCATCAAGGACAGCACCCCCGACGCCGACCAGTTCTTCGAGACGTCGCGCCGGGTGCGTGACCGCGTACGCGTCTTCGGCCCGTACATGAGCGTCCGTGGCCTGGAGGTGCTGCGCACCGAAGGCGGGGACGGCACCGTCGGCGGCGGTTCCCTGCACGGGCGGCCCGACCCGGAGTTCTGGGAGTCCTACTGGCGCGGTGAGTACGAGGGACCGCACGCCCACGCGGTGGCGGGGGACCGGCTCTTCCCGAAGCTGTGGCTGCCGGGCGGCTGGGCGGGCAGGTACGGCGCGTACCAGAGCCAGCTGAAGGCCCTGATGACGATGCTCGGCCAGCCCGCCGGGCACGTCCGCCGCCCGCGCCTGCCCGTCACCGACGAGCAGAGCCTCACGGCGATGCGGGCCGTCCTGGTCGAGGAGGGGCTGCTGACGGAGGCGGAGCGGCCGTGACGGTCGATCGCCCGCGCCTGCCCGCGACGCACGGTCTCCAGCGGGGGCCGGAGGTGAACATCACGGTCGACGGCCGCCCGGCGTCGGCCTATCTGGGGGAGAGCGTCGCGGCGGCCCTGATGGCCGACGGCGACCTGTCCATGCGGACGACCTCGGGCGGCGAACGCCGGGGACTGTTCTGCGGCATGGGCGTCTGCTTCGACTGCCTGGTGATCGTCGACGGGGTGCCGGGCACGCGGGCGTGCGTGACCTGGGTCCGCGAGGGCATGGACATCGCCCGTCAGGACGGTCCGGGCCACCGCCGGGCGGAATGATCCACCTGGCGACGGCCCGTACGGTTCGTCCGCCGGCCGGGCCGGAGGGCTCAGCCGGCGAGCCCGTCGACGCACAGGTACTTCAGCTCGGTGAACTCGTCGATGCCGTGCCGCGAGCCCTCGCGGCCGAGCCCGGACTCCTTCACACCGCCGAACGGCGCTCCCTCGTAGGAGATCAGGCCGGTGTTCACCCCGACGACGCCGAACTCCAGGGCCTCGCCGACGCGCCACATCCGGGCGAGGTCGGTGCTGAAGAAGTACCCGGCGAGGCCGAACGGGGTGTCGTTGGCGATCGCGACCGCCTCGTCCTCGGTGTCGAACGCGATGACGGGGGCCACCGGGCCGAACGTCTCCTCCCGGGCGATCAGCATGTCCGGCCGTACGCCGGTGAGCAGCGTGGGCTCGAAGAACGTCTGGCCGAGCGGGTGGCGAGCGCCGCCGGCGCGGACGGTCGCGCCTCCGGCGACGGCGTCCTCGATGTGCCGCTCCACCTTCTCGACGGCGGCCTGGGAGATCAGCGGCCCCTGCTCGGACTTCTCCTCGAAGCCGTTGCCGACGGTCAGCGCCTCGACCGCCGTCTGGAGGCGTTCGACGAAGGCGTCGTGGATGCCGGACTGCACGATGATCCGGTTCGCGCACACGCAGGTCTGCCCGGCGTTACGGAACTTCGAGGCCATCGCGCCGGTGACCGCCGCGTCCAGGTCGGCGTCGTCGAACACGATGAGCGGCGCGTTGCCGCCGAGTTCGAGCGCGACCTTCTTGACGGTGCGCGCGCTCTGGGCCATCAGCAGCTTGCCGACCTCGGTGGAGCCGGTGAAGCTCAGCGCCCGCACCGTCGGATGCGAGGTCAGGATCTCCCCGATCATCGCCGGGGTCCCGGCCACGACGCTCAGCACGCCGGCGGGGATGCCCGCCCTGGCGCCGAGCTCGGCCAGGGCGGTGGCCGACAGCGGCGTCTCCTCGGCCGGCTTGATGATCATCGGGCAGCCGGCCGCGAGGGCGGGCCCGGCCTTGCGCAGGATCATCGCCGACGGGAAGTTCCAGGGCGTGATGGACGCGCTCACCCCGACCGGCTGGCGGACGGTGAGGAGCCGGCGGCCGGCCACGTTCGAGGGGATGACGTCGCCGTAGGTGCGCTTGCACTCCTCGGCGTACCACTCGACGAAACCGGCGCCGTACAGGATCTCGCCGCGGGCCTCCGCGAAGGGCTTTCCCTGCTCCGCGGTGAGGATCGCCGCCAGGTCGTCGGCGCTGGCGACGATCAGTTCGTACCACCGGCGCATGACGCGCGAGCGGTCCGGCGCGGTCATCCGCGCCCAGGCGGGGGCGGCGGCCGCGGCCGTGTCGACGGCGCGGAGGACGTCCGCCTCGGTCGCGGCGGCCATGCGGGCGATGACCGTACCGGTCGCGGGGTCGAGGACGTCGGTGCGCTCGCCGGACGAGCCGGGCGTCCAGACGCCGTCGATGAAGAGGTCCTCCCTCAGCAGGTCCGCGTCACGCAGCCGAGAGCGGTCGAAGGTCGAGTCCACGGCGTCCGTCCTCCAGGTTCAGATTTCCGACATACACCACGAAACAGCATCAGACCGACCAGTAGAGTGGCCGGATTGCGGGCAAGCGTACGCTATGCGATCATTTCTTGCGACACCATCTGCACAGTGACCGCGCGGTCGCCGGCTCGGCCCCGACCCGTTCCTTCCTGTACCGACTCCCATGAATGCGGGGCGCCAATGACGATCGAGGACATCGACAGAGAGTTCGTCTTCCACCCGTTCACGCAGCAGCGTGAGCACCAGCGGACCGGCCCGCTGACCATCGTCGAGGGACACGGGTCGACGCTGACCGACACGCGGGGCCGGACCTACCTCGACGCGATGGCCGGTCTGTGGTGCGTCAACATCGGCTACGGCAACACCGAGATGGCCGAGACGCTGCGCGCCCAGACCGAGCGTCTGGCCTACTACCACACGTTCGCGTCGATGGGGAACGAGCCGGTCGCGCGGCTGGCCCAGCGGCTGATCTCGATGGCACCGGGCGAGATGTCCAAGGTGTTCTTCGGCAACAGCGGCTCCGACGCCAACGACACCCAGGTCAAGCTCGTCTGGTACTACAACAACGTCCTGGGCCGGCCGGAGAAGAAGAAGATCATTTCGCGCAACCGCGGCTACCACGGCGTGACGGTGATGTCCGGCAGCCTGTGCGGCCTGCCCGGCATGCACGCCGGGTTCGACCTGCCGCTGCCGATGGTGCACTTCGTCCGCGCCCCGCACCGCCTGTGGGAACAGGAGGCGGGGCAGACCGACGAGGAGTTCGTGCGCGCGCTCGCCGACGAGCTCGAGCAGCTGATCCTCGCGGAGGGGCCGGAAACGGTCGCCGCCTTCATCGCCGAGCCCATCCAGGCCGCCGGCGGGGTGATCGTCCCGCCCGAGTCGTACTTCCCCGCGGTCCAGGAGGTCCTGCGCCGGCACGACGTGCTGCTGATCGCCGATGAGGTGGTCTGCGGGTTCGGCCGTACCGGTGAGACCTTCGGCTCGCAGGTCTTCGGTGTGCAGCCGGACCTCATGACCGTCGCCAAGGGCATCACCTCGGCGTACATGCCGCTGTCGGCGTGCATCGTCTCGGAGCCCGTGTGGGACGTGATCGCCAGCGGCGCGGACAAGTACGGCATCTTCAGCCACGGCTACACCTACTCGGCGCACCCGCTCGCCGCGGCCGCGGCCATGACCAACCTCGACATCATCGAGCGCGACGGGCTCATGCAGCAGGCCAAGGCACGCGGCGACCACCTCGCCGAACGGCTGCGCGCCGAGTTCGCCGGCCATCCGCTGGTGGCCGACGTCCGCGGCTACGGCCTGCTCGGCGCGGTCGAGTTCGTGAAGTCCAAGGACCCGCTCACGGCCTTCGACCCGGCCGGGAAGGTGTCGGCCGCGGTCGTACGGCGCAGCCGCGAGCTCGGCGTCATCAGCCGTGCCCTGCCCGCCTCCGACAGCATCTCCTTCTCGCCCCCGTTCGTGGTGACCGAGGACGAGATCGACCAGATGGCGGCGTTGACCAGGCAGGCGCTGGACGACGTGGCGCAAGAGCTCCGCCTCCTGCCGTGACCTCGACGGTCGGTGTCGTGGTGAACCCGGTCGCCGGTATGGGCGGCCGGGTGGGACTGCACGGCACCGACGGGCCGGAGCTGGAGGCCGCGGTGCGCCGCGGCGCAGGGGCCGTGGCGCCGCACCGTGCGCGCCGCGCGCTGCGCCGCCTGCACGACCTTGCGCCCGCGGTCCCGGTGCTCACCGTGGACGGGCCGATGGGCACCGACCACCTGCCCGGCCCCGGCTGGACGGTCCGTACGCTGCCGCGTGCCCGTACCGGCCCGACGACGGCGGCCGACACCCGCGACGCCGTACGGGAGATGGCCGAGTCCGGCGTCGCGCTCGTGCTGTTCGTCGGCGGGGACGGCACGGCCCGCGACGTCGTCGACGTGGTCGGGGCCTCGGTGCCCGTGCTCGGCGTGCCGTCCGGCGTCAAGATGCATTCGGGGGTCTTCGCGACCGGACCGGAGGCGGCCGGCGAGACGGCGGCCCGCTTCGCCGCCCGGCCCGATGCGGTCGGCTGCCTCGACGCCGAGGTGGTCGACCTGGCCGGGGCCGGCGGCTCGCCTCACATGTTCGGCGTCGCGAGGGTGCCGAACGCGGGCGGCTCCCTGCAGCGGGCCAAGGCGTTCACCGCGGGCACCGGTGAGACCGACCTGATCGCGCTCGGCCGCGAGGTGGCGGACGAGATGCGCGAGGACCGGCTGTACCTGCTCGGGCCGGGCACCACCGTGGCGCACGTCAACGCCGCGCTGGGACTGCCCGCGTCGCGCCTCGGGGTCGACGCCGTCCTCGGGCGGCGCCTGCTCGCCGCGGACGCGAGCGAGACCGAGCTGTTGTCACTGCTCGCCGAACACCCGTCGGCGACGCTGGTGCTCGGCGTCGTGGGGGGCCAGGGCTTCCTGCTCGGCCGGGGAAACCAGCAGGTCAGCGCCGCCGTGCTCCGCGCGGTCGGCGCCGACCACGTCGAGATACTCGCGTCGCGCGGCAAGGTCGCCGCGCTCGATCCCCCGGTGCTGCGGATCGACGTCGGTGACGAGCGCGCGACCGCCCCCATCACGGGCTACCGGAAGGTACGCACCGGGCGGGGCCGGAGCACCGTCTTGCGGATAGTCGCCGAGGGCGTGTCAGACACGCCTTGACGGCGAACAACGTGCACAGAAGGGACGTGGTCGTGGCACATCCATACATGCCGAACTCGACGCCGGACGCGAAGACCGCGATGATGCGGGCGATCGGCATCTCCGACGTCGACGAGCTGTTCGAGCAGATCCCCGCCGGCCATCTCGCGACGGAGCCGATCGCACTCGACACCGGCGTACGGGCGGAGGCGACGGTACGCCGGCACGTACGCCGGCTTCTCGACCGCAACGACGGCTGCGTCGAGAACCTGAACTTCCTCGGCGCCGGCTGCTGGCAGCACTACGTGCCCGCGGTGTGCGACGAGATCGCCTCGCGCAGCGAGTTCCTGACCCCGGTCTGGGGCACGCCGTCGTCCGACCACGGACGCAACCAGGCGTGGTTCGAGTACGCCTCGCAGCTCGGCGAGCTGGTCGGCATGGACTTCGTCGGCCTGCCGGTCTACAGCTGGGGCGCGGCGGCGGGACACGCGATCCGGATGGCGGCCCGCATCACCGGCCGCCACGAGGTCATCGTGCCGGACACGCTCGACCCCGAGCGTCTCGCCGTCATCCGCACCTACTGCGGTTCGGGCGAGGTCACCCTCGTGCTCGCCCGCCACGACCCGGCCACGGGCCGGCTGGACCCGGCCGACGTCGAGGCGAAGCTGAGCGACGCGACCGCGGCGGTGTACTTCGAGACGCCCAACCACCTCGGCGTCATCGAGGCCGAGGCCGAGAAAGTCGCGCGCCTGGCGCGCGGCCACGGCGCCGAGACGATCGTCGGTGTCGACCCGATCTCCCTGGGCGTGCTCAAACCGCCGTCGGCGTACGGCGCCGACATCGCGGTGGGCACCACCCAGCCGCTCGGGGTCCACATGAACGCCGGCGGCGGCGTCGGCGGCTTCATCGCCACCCGCGACGAGGAGCGGTACGCCCGCGAGTACCCGACACTGCAGGTCAGCCTGGCCGAGACGACCGTCCCGGGCCAGCGCACGTTCGGCATGACGCTGTTCCACCAGACCTCCTACGGCTCGCGCGAGGAGGGCAACGACTGGACCGGGAACTCCGTGTACCTGTGGACGGTCGTCAACGCCGTCTACATGGCCCTGATGGGGCCGCAGGGGTTCGCCGGCATCGGCGAGACGATCGCGGCGAACAGCGCGTACGCCGCCCGCCGCATCGGGGAGATCCCCGGTCTCCGCGTGCTCTGGCCGTCCGGGTTCTTCAAGGAGTTCGTCGTGGACTTCGGTGGCACGGGCCGTACCGTCGCGGAGGTCAACGAGGCGCTGCGCGCCCGGGGGATCTTCGGCGGCAAGGACCTGTCCCCGGACTTCCCCGAACTCGGCCAGGCGGCTCTGTACTGCGTCACGGAGATCCACACGGCAGAGGACATCACCGCGCTGGTCAGCGCTCTCGAAGAGGCGGTCGCCGCATGAACAACGCCCCCCGTCGGTACCACGCCGCGGTCTGGGACGAGCCACTGATCATGGAGCAGGGCGCGCCCGGCCGCCGCGGGACCGTCCCGCCCGGACCGATCGAGGCGACCGCCCTCGACGACCTGCTGCCGGCCGGCATGCGCCGTGAGACGCCGCCGGCGCTGCCGGAGGTGGCCGAGCCCGACGCGCTGCGGCACTACCTGCGCCTGTCGCAGCAGACGATGGGCATGATCGGGATCAGCCTGTTCGGCACGTGCACGATGAAGTACAACCCCCGGGTGGGCGAACTGCTCGCCGCGCGCGACGAGCTGGCCGAGATCCACCCGCACCAGGACGACAGCAGCATCCAGGGCCTGCTGGAGATCGTCCACCGGTTCGACCTGATGCTCCGCGAGCTGTCGGGGATGGGCCGCTTCGTCTTCCAGGCCGGCGGCGGCGCCGCGGCCGCCTACATCCACGCGTGCGTCACCCGGGCGTACCACGAGTCGCGCGGCGAGCTGGCGCAGCGGCGCGACGTCATCACCACCGCCCAGGCCCACCCGTGCAACCCGGCCACCGCGGCGGCCGCGGGATTCAACGTGATCACGCTGCCGGTGGAGCGGGACGGCTATCCGTCACTCGACGCGCTGCGCGCCGTCGTCAGCGACCGCACCGCCTCGCTGATGATCAACAACCCGGACGACATGGGCATCTACAACCCCCACATCAAGGAGTGGGTGGACATCGTGCACGAGGCCGGCGGCCTGTGCTTCTACGACCACGCCAACTTCAACGGCGTGATGGGGCGCATCCGGGCGGCGGAGCTGGGCTTCGACGCGTGCATGTTCATGCTGCACAAGACCTTCGGCGCCCCGAAGGGCGGCGGCGGCCCGGCCGTCGGCGCCTACGGCTGCACCCCCGAGCTCGAACCCTTCCTCCCGGGCCCGCTCGTCGTCCGTACGGACACCGGCTACGAGCGCCGCGAGAACGAGGCGGGCGTGGGCCGGGTCCGGGAGTTCCTCGGGAACCTGCCCCAGGTCGTGAAGGCCTACTCGTGGACCCTGGCGATGGGCGCCGACGGCATCCGTGAGGCGGCCGACATCTCGGTGCTGGCCAACAACTACATGGAGTCGCGGCTGCTCGCGATCCCCGGCGTCACCAGGTCCTTCGACCACCTCACCGCCCGGCGCCTGGAGATGACGCGCTACAGCCTCGGCGAGTACACCGCCGAGACGGGCGTGACCGCCGTGGACGTCCAGAACCGCATGACCGACTTCGGCGTCGACGCGTTCTGGCTCAGCCACGAGCCCTGGATCGTGCCGGAGCCGTTCACCCCCGAGGCCGGCGAGGGATGGTCGACCGAGGACATCGACTACTGGATCGACGTGCTCGCGCACGTGATGGAGGAGGGGCGGAGCGACCCGGCGATGGTCAAGGCCGCGCCGCACAACCAGGTCGTCGCCCAGATCGACGCGTCGTCGCTGGACGACCCGGACCGCTGGGCCACGACCTGGCGCGCCCACCGGCGCAAGGCGGCACTGTGACCGCCGTCACGATCGTCGGTGCGGGCAGCATCGGGGTCGCGTGGGCGGTCGTGTTCTCCCGCGCCGGCCATCGCGTCGCGGTGTACGACGTCGACGCCGGCCGTGTCGCCTCGGCGCTGCCGGAGGTCGAGAGCCGGCTGGCCGAGCTCGCCGGGTTCGGCCTGGTCGAGGACGGCGTGGGCGAGGTGCTCGCCCGGGTGACCGTCACGGCCGACCTCGACGAGGCGCTCGACGGCACCGCGTACGTGCAGGAATGCGTGGTCGAGTCGCTCGAGGTCAAGCGGGAGCTGTTCGCCTCGCTGGACCGGCGTACGGGCACTGACGTCGTGCTGGCGAGCTCCACGTCGATGATCCCCTGCTCCCGGTTCGCGGACGGCCTGTCCGGGCGGGCGCGGTGTCTCGTCGTGCATCCCGGCAACCCGCCGTACCTGCTGCCGATCGCCGAGCTCGCGCCCGCGCCGTTCACCGACCCGGCGACGGTCTCCCGCGCGCGGTCGCTGCTGTCCGCGGCGGGCATGGTGCCGGTCCTGGTCGGCAAGGAGAACGAGGGCTTCGTCTTCAACCGGCTGCAGGGGGCCCTGCTGCGCGAGGCGTACTGTCTCGTACGCGACGGCGTCGCCTCACCGGCCGACGTGGACCGTGTCGTCAGCTCCGGCCTGGGCCGGCGCTGGGCCGTCCTCGGCCCGTTCGCGACCGCGGACCTGAACACGCGCGGCGGTATCGAGCGCCATGCCGAACTGCTCGGCCCGGCGTACGCCCGCATGGGAGCCGAGCGCGGGCAGGACGACCCGTGGACACCGGACCTCGTCGCGCGCGTCGCCTCGGAGGTGCACGAGAGCCTGCCCCCCGGAGACTGGGCCGCGAACGTCGAGCGGCGCGACCGCGCGCTGATGCGGCTGGAGCAGGCCCGGCGTACGGATCCGTCGGCGTTCGGCGGCTTCACCCGGGCCGACTGAGCCCTGAGACTCCCGTTGGCCTCTCGCGCGGAGAGGCCAACGGGACGGGCTCAGCTGTGAGCCACGGTCAGGGCGTAGAACTTGACCTTCGCGCCGTTGCTGGTGCTGCTGGAGGAGGACTGGTTGTAGGCGCCGGCCTTGAAGTACTGGTGGTAGGCGTTGAAGCCCGACGCGATCGCGTAGCTCTTCGTGGTTCCGTTGACGGTGATCTGGATCTTGCCGCCGACGATCGCGATGACGTAGCTCCACTGGGTGCCGAGCGGCACGTTGGTCAGGGTGGAGGTGGTCTGCCCGCCGTCGGGGGACTTCTCCAGGCCGAGGACGACGTCGCCGTTGGAGTGGTAGTACAGCTCCAGCAGCGGCTTCGTCGACGATCCGCCGCTGCCGAGGTGGATCTGGCCGACGCAGACGTTCTTGGTCACCGACACGATCCGCAGGGTGGCCGACAGCTTGTGGGTGCCGGACAGGGCCCAGTCCGCGGCGCTGCCGTTGCTGTTCATCTCACGCAGTTCGGTGCGCGCGTAGCTCGAGTTCGGTGTGGTGACCCCGGCCTCGGGGTCCCAGAAGGTCATCGAGCCGTCGTTCTTGTCCGTCCAGAAGTAGGCCGGGTTCGTGTAGCCGCTCGCGCCCTTGAGCTGCGAGGGCGGGATCGTGGTCGGCGAGCCGGGCGATCCGATCGGGAGCTGGAGCGACCAGACCGACAGGTTGAAGTTGCCGCCGGGCGCGACGGCCGGGTCGAGGCTGGCGGCGCTGGACGCGGCGGCCAGACCGGCATTGGTTCCCACGGCGTGCCCGGCGCCGATGGCACCCGCGGCGATCGCCATGACACCACCCGCGGCGAGCGCGAGCACCTTCCGGCGGGCATGCCGGTTTCCGTTGTTCACTGCGGTCACGAGAGGTTCTCCTTCACGTGCGGGGGCACACGCGTCCTGGCGGGGGCGCGAAGGTTGCCATGCGTCTTGCCGTACGTCGGATTCCCGGGGCGGAGACGGAGGTTCGCTCCCGGGCTGTGACGTCACAGTAGGGATCTGACCAGTGATTGTAAAGATACTTAACCATTACTTAAGCCGGCGGTCGACGGTGGCGTTCGGCGCGATCCACGGGACGGTCATGGCCTTGCCTGCGACAATGCAGGTGACCGGGTCGCCCGGATGATCGACCGGCTGGGCGCGTCCTTGCGGGCGCGTCCAGCCGGCGGCTCAATCAGCGAGCGGTCTTACTTGGATCTGCTGCCTCTCGACAGGCCGAGCGCACCTCGTACGCCGACGGCCGCGCCGGTGATGCCGCCGATGCCCCAGCCATGGCCCTCATCGGACCAGCTCTGCTTGGTGGCCGGGTTGTAGTGGTCCATGGCGATCCCCCAGGCCGCGCCGATGGGCGTGTCCGAGAAGGGGGCCTGGAAACCGGCGTACTTGGTGATCCCGACCCTGTTCTCGGGGTCGGCCAGCGGCGCGTACGAGACCTCTGCCCCGACCACCACGGGTCCCTCGCCGAGCCTGATGCCCGGCTTGGGGGTCGTGACCAAGCCGATCGGTGCCTGTACCTGGCCGAAGAACTCGATGCTCTTCAGCCCGGGATCCACACCCGGCATGGAGAGGGCGTACGCCTGGAAGCCCACCTTCTGGGCGACCACCGGCCAGGCCCTGACCATTCCGATGATGGCAGGCGGGTCGAACTGGACTCCCAGCCTGACCCCGAACGCCTTTCTGGCAAAGGCGAAATCGAACCCGAGCACATATTGCCGCCCGAGTTCGTCCTCCACTACGGCGACCGGCTGGAAATTCCGTACGGGATCCTCATTGGGGTCCAGGTCCGCGGCGGCTCTGATCGCGGCGAGATCCTCCTCACTGAGGAAGCTCGGCGCGTCGTCCACCACGATCCCCGGTACCCCCTCGGCGATCACCGCGTCGGGGTCGTCCACCGGAGGCGCGTTCTGGTCGATCTCACCGACCTGCGCCATCGCCCGGATGGTGGCGAGATCCTCGGGACTGAGGAAGCCCACCGCGTTGTCCACCATGACCCCTGGCACCGGCGTCGAGAGTGCATCGTCGATGTTCGGCTGGGCCGTCACGTTGGCGGGATCCTTTTCGGAACTCACCTGCGCGGCGGCGTCGATGGTGGAGCGGTCCTCAGGGCTGAGGAAACTCGGTGCGTTGTCGACCACGGTTCCCGGCACCGCTGCGGCGGCTGCCGCCTCGGCGCCGAGGTCGGTCGTGGCCGGCCGCGCGGCGGTCTCGGCCGTCTGTGCGGTCGCCGTGGCCTCGCTGTCCTGCGCGGGTGCCGCCGCGGCCGGGGAGTCGGCCGAAACGTTGCTGACGGAGATCCCGTCGACGGACGTCGCCTCGCCGCTCACCGTGGAGGACGGAGCGTCCCCCGTGGCGGCGGACGGTGCGGCCGAGGAGTCCTCGCCCTTGGCGGACGGGGAACCCTCGCCGGTCGTGGACGTGCCGTCTGCGGTGGAGGAGTCCCCGGGCGCGGTGGACGACGGGGAGTCCCCGTTGTTCGCCGACGCGGAGGAGTCGCCCGTACCGGAGGAGTCGCCCGTACCGGTCGACATGGAGGACGAGCCCCCGCTGTTCGCCGATGCGGAGGAGTCCCCGCCGTTGGCGGACGTCCCGGAGACGCCGTTGCCGTCGGATGAGGCTCCTCCCTCGCCGCCCGTCGAGGAGGCTCCTTCGCCACCGGTCGACGAGGCTCCCTCACCGCTGGACGACGAACCTCCCTCACCACTGGACGATGAGGATCCTCCTTCTCCGCCGCCGCTGGAGGAACTGCTTCCGGCGGATCCGGAACCTCCGTCGCCGCCGGAGCCGCCGTCATCGGCGTGGGCACTGGTCAGACCCATCAGCAGACCGACGAAGATGCCGGTCACGAAGACGATGGCGACGGTGTAGAGAGTGGCCTTGGCCACGCGGCGGCCGGCGGACGCGTAGCGCCTCACCGACCCGGACTGTCGCGGCTCCTGCGCGACGGTGCTGTCGTACGCCGGGTTCCCGGCGCGTTGAGCGGTCATGGACATGCTCCTGGAGTGGGGCGACCCGATCGGGGCCGCGTGACAGAGATGAACGCAGGACAAAAACCGGGTCGCTCCCAAAGACGACCCAACCCGCGCTGCGGCTCTGTGACCACCGCAACAGGGAAACGCATCGCAACCAGGTCAAACAATGCGCCTCTTCACTTCCAGTTCAGACATGAGCTAAAGCCATCAAGCACACCAGAAGCGGCAAAACAACACTTATCACGCCGACCATTGCTTGACAAGGCACAACCGATTCGGCGTCGATGGCGCGTGCTTACTCCTGCAGAAATCACCCGCCTCGACCTGGTATTACTTCCCCGGAAATGGGAGCTTGCGGATGAATTCCGGAAACTCGCCGATGATGCTGACGCATGGTCTGGGCATCGCCGTACACCGACACCGCCCGTACGGCCGAGAAGGTCCAACTGAGCGTCGGGTGACGCCCTCAGGAGTGGCCGCACTCGGGGACGGGGTGGTTCCAGTGCAGGACGGTGAGGGGATGGCGGGTGGACGGATGATGGATGCTCTCGGCCGTGATGTGGTACGCAGAAGCGAGCCGAAACCACCTAACCGCATCGTAGATGCGAGCCCTGCGCGGACCTTTTCTGGTGAATACGCCGGTCTGGCAGGATCGGGGGATGTCTCTCAGTCAACGCCCCCGGCGGGCGATGCGGGATCTGCTGCGAGGGTTGCCGGTGTTCGCCGCGGACCTGCCCGAGTTCGACGCCGGCGCCGTGCCTGCGGAGCCGGTGTCGCTGTTCACGGAATGGCTGGACGGAGCGATCGAGGCCGGGGTGCCCGAGCCGCACGCGATGACCGTGTCCACGGCCGACGGCGAGGGACGCCCGTCCTCGCGGATTCTGATCTGCAAGGACGTCGACGCGGACGGCCACTGGTACTTCGCCGCGAACGGGACCAGCCGCAAGGGGCGTGAGCTGGCGGCCAACCCCCACGCCGCGCTGGCGTTCTACTGGGCGCCGCAGGGCCGCCAGATCCGTGTCCGCGGTCCGGTACGCGCGGCCGGGGCCGAGCGCAGCGCGGCCGACTTCCTGGCCCGGTCCCCGGGCTCACGCGCCGAGGCGCTCACCGGCCGGCAGTCCGACGTGCTGGAGGACCCGGCCGATCTGGAGGCCGCCGTACGGGCCGCCGCGGACCGGCTCACGGCGGATCCGGGGCTGGTCGCCCCGGGGTGGACCCTCTATGCGGTTGCCGCCGCCGAGGTGGAGTTCTGGCAGGCCGACCGGGACCGTCGCCACACCCGCCTGCGGTACACCCGCGACGGGGCGGCCTGGGCCCGTGAGCGCCTCTGGCCCTGATCCTGTTCGGGCGTCAGAGCCGGGTGAGGCGGTCGGTGGGGCCGATCCAGATCCGTACGATCCGCGAGATGTACCGGCCACCGGCCAGATCCCCGGGTACGGCCAGGTGCGGACCTTCGGCGTCCAGCGCCCGGCCGTCCATCCAGGTGGCGAGCAGCGCCCGGGTCCGCCCGTAGCGCGGGTCGATCTCGCCCCACGACAACACCGCGACGTGCCCGTCCGCTCCTGCCACCGCGAGCAGATACCGCGCCCGGTCCTTGGTGATCACCGGATCGAACCGCGGGCCGGCCGCCGAGACGACGTCGAACAGCAGCGGCCCGGTGAAGACGTGCCGCTGCGGCCCGCGACGCGCGCAGACGAAGTCCGTCTCGACGGTGTGCTGCGGCAGATCCCGCAACTCGGCGACGGTGTGCGATCGGGGGAGTGCCAGGTCCCCTGCCAGCCGTACCCGCTGTGACGGACTGGCCCCGGGCATGAGTACGGTCGACGGCTCAGGCGCCATGTCAGTCATCGGGACCTCCCGACGGCCCCGCACGGGAGGTCGCACACGGCCGTCCTGTAGGGGATTCCGCACCCGCGACCCGCCTCGAACCCCGACCGGCCGCTACTTCCCGGACCTCCGGCCGGTGGCGTTCTCCGCGGCCGTCTCGATCACTTCGTCCAGGACGTCGCGGGAGCGGACCAGGTCGGTGATCATCTGGTCGATGCGGGCGCGTTCGGCGGTGAGGTCGGTGACCAGGCGTGGGGTGGCGATCTCCGAGGGGCCGCCGTCCGTGTCGCGCATGCAGGGCAGGAGTTCGGCGATCTTCTTGCTGTGCAGGCCCGCGGCGAAGAGCTCCTGGATCCGGATGACACGGTCGACCGCGCGTTCGGGGAAGTCGCGGTGGCCGCCCGGGGTGCGGTCGGCGGTCAGCAGGCCCTGCTGCTCGTAGTAGCGCAGCGAGCGTTCACTCACCCCGGTACGCCGCGCGAGTTCGCCGATCCGCACTCTCCCACCTCACATCCATGTCAGATTCTATCCCGGGACCGCCTATCGGAGAGGTCTCCGGCGGAATCAGCAGCGGCCCCTCGGCTCCGGCTTCGGTGCCGCGTCCACGGCCGCCGAGGTCGCGGGCGGGACCGGCCTGAGTGGCAAGGTCACCGTTGTCACCGGCGGGTACTCCGGCCTCGGCGTCGAGACTACGACCCCCTGAGCGCGTACGGGCAGTCCACGACCGCGAACGTCCTCTTCGCCGTCGAGGCCGACCGGCGCGGCCGGGAGGACGGCATCCGCGCGTTCGCCCTGTACCCGGGCAGCGTCATCACGCCGCTGGTCCGCCACACCCCCATCGAGGAGATGCGGCGGACGGGCTTCGCGGACGACAACGGCGACCCGGTCATCGACCCGGAGCGGAATTTGAAGACGTCGAACAGGGCGCGTCGTGTGGTGCGCCACGAGCCCCCGCCTGGACGGCCTCGGCGGGCGCTACCGCGAGAACAGCGACGTCGCCCCGCTCGCGCACGACCAGGCGCCCCGGCGGACGGCGCCCGGCACGAGGTCGTTCGGCGTCGTGCCGTACGCCCTCGACCCCGCGTCGGCCGTCCGCCTCTGGGATCGCGGTGTACGGCTGACGGCGTAGTTCCGGCCGACCATGATCCCCGTCGGCCGCTCCGGCGGCGCCGTTTTGCGGCCGGGTTAATAACGTACGAAACCAATGTTAATAAAACTCGCCGGTAACCAAATATCCGCTCCGGGCCGAACAAATATTTCCGGCCCCGCGCGAAGACGGGAGCTGGCACTTTACCTTGCCGTAACGCCCGCGACGTGGTTACCGCGTTGACAGCCGCGAGCGGAGTCACCCATCCTCGATTCGTGCGTGTCTACGAACTCAGCGGGGTCAGCCATCTGACAATGGTCGATCGTCCCGATCCGGAATGCGATACGGACGGCATCGTCGTCGAGACCGAGGCGGTCACCATCTGCTCGACCGACGTGTCCTATTTCCTCGGTCATTTGATTCCCGAACAATGGCCGGTCGTGCCCGGTCATGAATACGTAGGCCGGGTCGTCGAGGTCGGAAGCGCCATGCGTGGAACGGTCCGGGAAGGCGACCGCATCACCTACTGGGGCCAGACCGACTTCGGCGGACTCGCCGAATACCGCGCGGTCCGCCCGCTTTTTCCCCAGGACGCCAGGAGCGAGTCCACCTGGTACACCGGCCGGGGCTTCCTCGACGCCCGTCAGGCCGCCACCGTCGTCCTGCCGTCGCACCTTCCGGTCCGGCACGCGACGCTGATCGAGCCGCTGACCTCGGTGTTACGCGCCATCCTCATGTACCCGCCGCTCCCCGGGGACGTCGCCGTCGTGCTCGGCGCCGGCCCCACCGGGCTCCTGGCGACGCAGGTCCTGCGCCGGTGTCACGGCGCCGGCCGGGTCGTCGTCGTGGAGCGCGACCCGATCCGCCGGGCCGCCGCCGCACGGCTCGGCGCCGACGCCACCTTCGACCCCGACACCCAGGCCGACGCGCTGCGCGGCCTCGCCGAGGACCACCTCGGCGCCTTCGCCGACTACGTGTTCGACGCCCTGCCCACCGTCGGCGGCTCCGTCCTGGGCCACGACGTACGCGCCGCCGGCATGCGCCTGCTACGCGCCGGCGGGCGGTATGTGATCTTCGGCGCCACGAACGTCCCGCAGAGCGTCGACACCTGGCTTCTGCTGTCCAAGGGGTTGCGGATAAACGCGGCCCCCTTCGACGTCCGCGCCTTTCCGATGAGCCGTACCGCACACGTCATGCGCGTCGCGCTCAATCTGCTCGCCGGCGGTCTTCTCGACGTCGATTCGCTCATCACCGGCGTCGTTGAATTCCACGACGAAGACGGTGTGCGTGACGTCTTTTCCGCGTACGGCGAGAACGGCGCGCTGAAGACCTCGGTCGGGTTCGACCAGAACGGCGTCCGGCCGATTACCGCGCACGATGCGCTCGCGTCCTCCCACTGACGTACACCCACTGACACAGACGAGGACACGATGATTCCTCTGGACGTACATGTGATCCACGACGAGATCCCGGTGCCCGGTCCCGACCTGCCGATCGAGGGACGGGCGACGCGGACCGACACCTACCCGGTGGCCATCGTCACCGGCACCGACGCCACGGCCGACCGGCTGACCGCGCTCGCGCCCCAGGGCCGGATGGCGATCGTCACCGACGAGACCGTGGCCGCGCTGCACGTCCGGGCGCTGGTCGACGCGCTGGACCGGCGCGGCATCACCTCCACGGTGACGGCCATCCCGCCCGGTGAGGCCAGCAAGGCACTGGACACGGCCGTCGGCCTCCTGGACGAGCTCGCGCACAGCTCGGTCGGCCGCCGCGACCTGCTGGTGGCGTGCGGCGGCGGCGTCGTGCTCGACACGGCGGGCTGGGTCGCGAGCGCGTACATGCGCGGCATCCCGTACGCCAACGTGCCCACGACGCTGCTCGGCGCGGTCGACGCGGCGATCGGCGGCAAGGTCGCCGTCGACCACACGGTGGCCAAGAACCTGATCGGCGCCTTCTACCAGCCGGTCGGGGTCGTCTCCAACATCGAGTACCTCACCACGCTGCCCGGCCGGCAGATCCGCGCCGGGCTGGCCGAGGTGATCAAGAAGGGGATGATCGCCTCGCCCGGGCTCTTCGGCGCGATCGAGACCGACCTGGAGGCGATCCTCGCCCAGGACGTCGCCGCGCTCGAACGGCTCGTCCGCAGCGCCAGCGCCACGAAGTGCGAGCTCGTCGCCCGCGACCCGTACGAGGACGACCTGCGGCGGCCGCTGAACTTCGGTCACACGGTGGGCCACGCGGTGGAGACCGTCACCGGGTACGGCCCGGTGCTGCACGGCGAGGCGGTCGCGTTCGGCATGGCGGTGGCCACGCGGATCTCACTCGCCCGCGGCTGGATCGACCCCGGCGTCGCCGACCGGCTGGTGACGCTGCTGCGCCGGTCCGGGCTCCCGTACGCGATCGGGCAGCTCGGCGCCGCGGCCGACCCGGACGCCGTCGTCGCGGCGCTCGGCAAGATCCGGCTCATCCGCGCGGGCCGGCTCCGCTTCGTCCTCCCGCTCGACGTCGGCACGGTCGCGATCGCCGACGACGTGACGGACGAGGAGATCCACCGGGCGCTGCACGCGCCGGTGCCCACAGGGCTGGCCCGATGAGCGCGCCGCCCTCCTGCGAGGCGATCCTGTTCGACCTGGACGGTGTCCTCGTCCACTCGGCCGCCGCCGTACGGCGGTCGTGGCGACGCTGGGCCGGGCGGCACGGGCTCGCGGCCGAGGAGGTCGAACGCGCCGCGCACGGCCGGCGTACCGCCGACACGATCCGCCTGGTGGCCGGTCACCTGGACGCCCCGGCGGAGGCGGCGCGCCTGGAGGCGCTCCAGGCGGAGGACACCGCCGACGTCCGCGCGGGTGCGGGCGCCGCCAGCCTGCTGTCCCGGCTGCGCCCCGACGAGTGGGGAGTGGTCACCTCCGGCACGCGCCTGCTCGCGAACGCGCGGCTGGACGCGGCCGGGCTACCCCGGCCGGGGACGCTCGTCGCGGGCGACGACGTGCCGGCCGGCAAGCCCTCGCCCGCCGGCTACCTGCTCGGCGCGATGCTCCTCGGCCGCGCGCCGTCCCGCTGCGTCGTGGTCGAGGACGCCGGCCCGGGGGTCCAGGCCGCGCGGGCGGCCGGTTGCCCGGTGATCGGCGTCACGAACGGCGGTACGGGCGGTGGGCTCGCGGCGGCCGACCTGCTCGTCGAGGACCTCACGTGGCTGGGGCTCCGGCGGGAGGCGGGCGAGCTCGCCCTATCGGCGGCCCGGCCGGAACCCGTCGGCCCGGGGAGGCTGCGGTGAAGCCGGTGCTCGTGGTCGGCCAGGGGCTGATCGGCGCCGCGATCGTCGCGCGGCTCCGCGCCGCCGGGCACCCGGTCGTGGTCGTCGCCCGGCGGCCCCGCGCCGGCACGCTCGCCCTGGACCTGGCGACGGAGGAGGGCCGGGCCGAGCTGGCGGAGACGGCACGGCGGACCGCGCCCCGGTCCGTGGTCCTGGTACACGGCCCCAGCGACGTGACCGGCTGCGAGGACGATCCGCAGGCCGCCCTGGAGACGCACGAAGGCGTCGCGGCGGCGGTCGCGGACGCCGGCTGCCCGGTGGTCCTCGTCTCGACCGACAACGTCTTCGACGGCGAACGCCCGCTCAACCGTACGGCGGACCCGGTGGCGCCGGCCAACGCCTACGGGCGCGCCAAGCTCGCCGCCGAGCGGCGCCTGAACGCTCCGCCGCACGTCATCCTGCGGGTCTCGCTCGTGTACGGCTGGTCCGGCGGCGAACACCGGTCCAACTACGCCGAGCGGTGCCTGCGGGCCGCGGCGGCGGGCGAGGTGATCGAGGCCCCGGGCGACCAGTGGTTCACGCCGGTGCACGCCGACGACGTCGCGCAGGTCGTGGCGGCGGTGGCGGCCGCGCCCGAGACGGCCCCGGCCCTGGCGCACGTCGCCGGGCCGGAACACCTGAACCGCGTCGCGTTCGCCCGTACCGCCTGCGAGGTGACCGGGGGAGACCCGGATCTCGTACGCGAGGTGCCCCGCGCCGCGACGATCTGGGCGAGCCGCCCGCCGAACTCCTCGCTCGCGCCCTCCGACCTCGGAGGCGTCGCGGGACTCGCCGCCTACCGGCCGCGCACCCCGCGCGAGGGGCTGACCGGCATGTGGCGGACGGCCCGTACGGCCGTGCTGTTCGGCGTCGACGCGGGCGGCTCACGCACACGAGTGGCCGTACGCGAGGAGGGCGGGACCGATCGCAGGGCCGTCTTCGGGTCCGTCAACCCCGCCGCGGTCGGCGCGGACCAGGCGGGCAAGAACCTCCACGAGGCGTTCCGCTTCATCGGCGACGTGGCCGGCGAGCGGGACGTACGTGGCTGGCTCGCCTCGGCCACCGTCAGCCCCGAGACGGCCGGCGCGGAGCTGGAGACCGTCGCCGGCGTCGCCGCGGACGCGGGTGTACGGGGGACGGTCACCGTCTCGGGCGACATGATCCCGTTGTTGCTGGCCGCGCCGCTGCGTGGCGCGGGCACGGTCGTCGTGGTGGGCACCGGAAGCGGCCTGCTGGCCGGCGACGGGCAGGGGCGCGTACGCCGGGCGGGCGGGTACGAGTACCTCGGCTCGGACGAGGGCAGCGCCTTCGACCTCGGGCTCGCCGGGCTCCGGTCCGCCTGCCGCGCCCTCGACGGCCGGGGCCGGCCGACCCGCCTCGTGGACGCGCTGGAGGAACACCTGGGCGCGGACCTGCCGACGGCCGCCCGCCGGCTCGCCGCGCTGGCCCACCCCAAGCACACGGTCGCCGCGCTCGCCCCGGCGGTGTGCGCCACCTGGCTCGGCGGCGACCCGGTCGCGGCCGGCATCGTCGAGGACGCGGTGGACCAGCTCGCCTCGTTCGCCGCCCGGCTGCGCCGGCACACCCTGTGCCCACCCGGCGCGGGCACGGTGATCACGGGCGGCGTCGTCACGGGATGCCCGCCCTTCGCGGAAGCGCTCGGCGCGGCCTTGAAGGAGAGCTGCGGCGACCACCCGGTGTCGGCGGTCCCGGACGCCACAGCCGCCGCGCTCGACCTGGCAGGCGAGGCGGGAGCGACCCGCCGGAGCGGAGTGCGCTGGACCTTCACGCTGGGCGGCGGCCGTGAGTGACCGCCGTGCCCCGGCCATGGCCACGCGGCGATGCTGCGGCGACCATGAAGATGCAGGTGAGGTGGCAGGCCCCGCCGGGGCGGGGCGCGCTGGACCCTCGCGCCGGGAGGCGGCCGTGAGTGACGCGGTGTCCCGGCTGGGGTCGCGCGCGGCTGCGTCCGGGGACGGGCCGGTCGAGGGCGCGGTCGGTGCGAAACGCGCGTCCGGCATCGGCGTCATCGACCTGCCCATCGGCTCCACGCTGCGGCTGCCGCCCGGCGTCGCGACCCTGGAAGACCCGGCGTACGCGCAGCGGCTCGCCGGCCTGCTCGACGGCACGGGATCGCCGTCGGCAGCCTCAACGACGGCCGCGACACCCAGCCGCTGTCTCGTCCGGGCACGCGGCCCCGGATGCTCGGCGCCCTGCTCGCCGGAGGCTACGCGGGCCTCGTCCACTTCGAGCACGAAGACGTCCGGTTCCGCGCGAGGAGAGCATCGCCGTCGCGGCGAGGCGCCTCGCGGAACTCCCCCCTGTCACCTCACCCGAAGGAAGAACCTGGTGAACACCGCACGTGTCTTCGAGGTCCCCGCCGTCCCGTACCCCGGCCGCGCACCGGCCGTCGAACCCCCGGCGGGCGA
Source organism: Actinomadura sp. DC4 (assembly GCF_030406325.1). GTDB lineage: Bacteria > Actinomycetota > Actinomycetes > Streptosporangiales > Streptosporangiaceae > Actinoallomurus. The sequence goes on from NZ_JAUEQY010000044.1 coordinate 48,155, forward strand.
CCTCGCCGCGACCCTCGGCGCCGCCCGCGCCGCGCTCGGCGACCGTACGGTGTGGCACGTCAACTCCACCTCCGACGGAGGTGGTGTGGCCGAGCTCCTCTACGCCTTCCTGCGCCGCCACAACATCGCCGGGATCACCACGCGGTGGCTGGTCGCCGACGCCGCGCCCGAGTTCTTCGCGATCACCAAACGCATCTACTTCAAGATCTACGGCACCGACCGCGACACCGAGCCCTTCAGCCCGCAGGAGCGTGAACTGTACGCGCGGGTCACCGAGGAGCACGCGGAGGGCGTCGCCGGGTTCGTCCGCCCCGGCGACCTGGTCGTCCTGCACGACCCGCAGACGCTCGGCATGGCCCCGCACCTGCGCGCCGCCGGCGCGACCGTCGTATGGCAGTGCCACCTGGGCAGCCTCACCACCGACGTGCACACCGAACAGGCGTGGGGCTTCCTGGACCCGTGGCTGCGCGACCCGGACGGCTATGTGTTCTCCCACCCCCGCTACATCCCGGCCCGGGTCGACCCGGCGCGTACTCGCGTCATCCTGCCCGCGATCGACCCGTACTCCCCGAAGAACCGCGACCTGGACGCGGCTCAGGTCCGTACGGTGCTCGACGGCATCGGCCTGACGCCCGCGCCGGGGGCGCCGGACACCCTGGCCGCCGAGGCGGGGCGGGAGCCCGGCTGGATCGCCGCGCTCGCCCGGGTGGAACAGGACGTGCCGCTCCCGCCCGGCGCGCCCGTCGTGCTCCAGGTGTCGCGCTGGGACACGCTCAAGGACATGGAGGGCGTGCTCACGGCGTTCGCCGGTGAGATGGCGTCGGTCGCCGGGGTCCACCTCGTGCTCCAGGGGCCCGACCCGCTGGCCATCGCCGACGACCCGGGCGGGGTCGAGGTGTTCCAGCGTGTCCAGGACCAGCGGGAACGGCTGCCGCGGGCGATCCGCGAGCGCGTCCATCTCGTCGCCACGGCGGGGGACGACCTCGAGGGCACCGCGTTCGTGGTCAATGCTCTGCAGAGACGGGCGAGCGTGGTGACCCAGAAGAGCATCCGGGAGGGGTTCGGGTTGACGATCACCGAGGGCATGTGGAAGCACCGGCCCGTCGTCGCGCCCGCCGTCGGCGCCATCCCCGAGCAGGTCATCGACGGCCGGACCGGGGTCCTGGTGGCCGACCCGCTCGACCTCACCGAGTTCGGCGTGGAGGTCCGCGACCTCCTGCTGGACACCGAGCGCGCCGGGCGCCTCGCCGCGGCCGGCCGCGACCACTGCGCGCGCCGCTTCCTCCTGGACCGGCAGCTCGGCGAGTACGCGGAGTTCTTCACGTGGCTGTGCGCCCTGCCGGCGACGGCGGACCTCGGGTGACGGGCCGGGAGCCGGTCGGCGACGTCACGCGGCCCGCCGCCCGCGCCGCCGAGTGGGTGGTGCTGGCGGCCTTCGCCGGCTTCGGCGTGACGTGGGGCATGTACGCCGCGGCGATCCCCGCGATCAGGGCCGCCACCGGCGTCTCCGACGGGTTCCTCGGCGCCGCGCTGTCGTGCGTCGGCCTCACCGCGCTGCCCGCGATGCTCTTCGCCGGCCGCCTGATCGACCGGGCGGGCCGGCCGGCGTTCGTGGCCGCGCTGGCGCTGTTCGCGGTGACCGCGCCGCTGCCGATGGTCGTGACCTCGGGCCCGGCGCTGGTCCTCACGCTGCTCGTCTTCGGCGGCTGCTCCGGCGCGTTCGACGTGGCCATCAACCACGCCGCCGTCGCGGCCGAGGCCGCCACCGGGCGCCGCGTGCTCAACCGCGCCCACGCGGTGTTCTCGCTCGGGCTGTTGTCGGGCAGCCTCATCCTCGGCGCCTCCCGCTCGGCCGGGCTCACGCCCCGCTGGCCGCTGGCCGCCCTCGGCCTGGTGCTCCTCGCCGGGGCCGCCCCCGCGTGGGCGGGCCTGGCCGGGACGCACGCCGCCCCCGAACCCGGCGCGGCGGCGGGCGGGCGCGGCGTCTGGACGGGCGGGCTGGTGTGGGTGGCGGGTGCGCTGGGCGTCCTCGCGCTGCTCGTCGAGAGCGGCCTCCAGCAGTGGAGCGCGGTCTTCCTGGAGGACGTGCTGAAGACGGCGCCGGCCATCTCCAGCCTCGGCCCGGCGGTCTTCGCGGGCGCGGCGGCGGCCGGCCGCATGTCGGGACACTTCCTCGGCCGTACGGTCGGCGACGTGACGCTGCTGGTGTGCGCGGGCCTGGCGGCGGCGCCGGGCGCGGTGCTGCTGGCCACGGCCGGGAGCCCGGCCGTGGCCCTCGCCGGGTTGTTCCTGGCCGGGATGGGGATCTCGGTGGGCTCGCCGACGCTGTACGGCTTCGCCGGCCGCCGCGTGCCGGCCTCCATGCGGGGACGGATGGTCGCGGCGGTGTCGGGCATCGCCTACGTCGGCCTGCTCGGCGGCCCGGGCCTGGTCGGCCAGCTTGCGGACCTGTCCGGCCTGCGGTGGGCGTTCGGCGTGCTGGCGGTGATCGCGCTCGTGCTGGGCGCCGGCTCGCTCACACTGCGCCGCTGGAGTCTCACCCCGGCCGGGGGTCGGTGACCCCGCCCGGGCAGGCGAGCCCGGCGACGTCCCAGCCCGCGAGCCGGGCGCCGGCCTGGTACGCGCTCTCGTAGAAGGCGAGAACGGCGGCACGCGGATCGGCCTCGGCCCGCGCGTCGTCGTACCCCAGGACGGCCAGATGGGAGCCGCGCCGCTCGATCCACCGGGCGGCGGAGGGCGTGAGCGGCTCGCCGTCCAGGCCCGCGGGCTCCGGCGCGGTGTAGGAGTAGAACGCCGGCGCCGGGAACGCCTCGTCGCCGAACCAGAACCCGAAGCTGACCACCTCACGGGAGTACGCCTCACGCGTCACCGGATCGGCCTCCGGCGGCTGGTCGGCCACCCGGCCGGAGAACCTCGTGCAGGCGATGTCGAAGGTGTGCCAGAAGTGGTGCACCGGGCTGACCTTGCCGGAGTACCCGCCGGCGAACTCCTCCAGCACCAGGTTGACCTGGCTGAGCACCTGCCAGTAGCGGGTGACCATGACCGGGTCGTACGCGGCGTGCTCGGTGTCGTCGGCGAACGGCCGCCCGGAGTCGGGCAGGTCGAACGGCCGGGGTACGGGCAGCTCCACGCGTACGTCCAGCTCCGCCAGGGCGCGCATCACCTCGCGGTAGAAGGACGCCACCGACCTGCCGGGCAGCGGGAACGACACCTCCCTGCCGTCGACCGCGGCGGCGATCAGCCGGTGCCCGACGAGGTCGAAGTCGATCGTGAAGATCGGGTTGCCGTCGGCCAGCCCCATCGGGCGCGTGGTCAGGCCGCGCCCGGTCAGGTGGAACGGCGCGTGCCACCAGTGGTTGCGCCGCGGTCCCGCGACGAGCCGGACCTTGCCGACCACCTGGGCGAACCGGTGCAGCGTCTCTTTGGTGTCCTGCCAGCCGGCCAGCGGCATCGAGGGGAAGAGTTCCATGAGACGTTCCTTCCCCCTCGCGGACGCCGCATCAGGGATCGAGCAGGCTCGGTGAGGCGAGGACCCGGTCCACGGCGATCTCGATGACGACGCGGGTCGGGTTCTCGCGCGGTGTGCGGTAGCGCTCGGCGTAGCGCGCCACCGCCTCGGCGACCCGCGTACGGTCGGCGTTCACCGTGCTCGTTCCCTCCAGCGTGAGCCAGTGCCGGCCGTCGACCTGGCACAGCGCCACGCGCCCGCCGCCTTCGGCGATGCGCGCCTTCACGCTCGCGCGGTCGGTGATCACCCGGGCGAGGCAGAGCTCCCCGTCCCAGGTGAAACCGACCGGCACCACGTGCGGCGAGCCGTCCTGCCGCAGTGAGGTGAGCGTCGCCAGGTGACGCTCCCGCACGAACCGCAGGGCGTCCGCGTTCATCCGTTCCGGGCCGTTGACCACGCCGCTACCGTAGCGGCGACCGGTCAGCCGCGTACGGCGGCGGCCACCGCGTCGCGGATCTTGTCCACGCCGGCCGGGTTGCCCGGGTCCTCGTTGAGGGGGACGGCGGGGTCGAGCAGGTACGGCGTGCCGTACACGGGGGTGCCGGGCTCCGTACGCCAGCTCTCCGCGAGCGGGCCCACGTCGAAGACGTCGTAGCCGAGCGTGTCCAGCAGCGACGTCGCGCTCGCCTTCGCCTCGGCGTCGTCACCGGCGATCGGCAGCGCCGTACGGTCCGGGGCGCCGGACGGGCGGGCCAGGGACAGGAGGTGCTCGAAGTAGATGTTGTTGAAGACCTTGACCACGCTGGACCGTTCGAGGTGCCGCTGGACGAGCTCACTGCTCGTGGCGGTGCCGGCGTCCAGCTCCGCGATCTGGCCGTCGCGCTGCGGGTAGTAGTTGCCGGTGTCGAGGACGACCTTCCCGGCGAGGGGCGCCTGCGGCACCTGCGGGTAGGCCTTGAACGGGATGGTCACCACCACCCAGTCCCCGGCGGCCGCGGCCTCCTCCGCCGTCGCCGCTCGTGCGCCGATCTCCGACGCGAGTCCGGCGAGGGTCTCCGGCCCCCGCGAGTTGCTGAGTACGACGTCCAGCCCGGCCGCGACCGCGAGCCGCGCCAGGGTGCCGCCGATGTATCCACTGCCGATGAGTCCCAATGTCGCCATGACGCGTCCCAACGCCCGGAGGGCGGCGGGTGTTCCGCCTCCGACCAGGCCACCCTCTTGACGTGAACGTTTCGAGGCGGTTTCATACTTCTCACTCCCGGAGATCCTGAACGGCTCTCCAACCCGTCCTCCTGTAAACGTTTACAGTACGCTTTCCGTCACCGTAAACGTTTACGAGTCACTGATCGAGAGCTGGAGGTGGCCGTGCGTCAGGGCCCGACGATCACTACCATCGCCGAGCGCGCGGGCGTCTCCATCGCCTCGGTCTCGCGCGTCCTCAACGGGCTGCCCACGAGCGAGGCCACGGTCCGGCGGGTCACGATCGCCGCCGAGGAGCTCGGCTACGTCCCCAACTCGGTGGCGCGCTCGCTCAAGTCGAGCCGTACGAACCAGGTCGCGTTCGCGATGGCCGACATCGGGAACCCGACGTACGTGGCGATGGTCCGCGCCATGCAGCCCGTCCTGAAGGACGCGGGCTTCCGCCTCATCCTCCACTCCACCGACGCCGACATCGACGACGAGCTCGACGTCCTGCGGCGGCTGGGCGAGCGCTACGCGGACGGCCTCATCATCAGCCCGCTCCGCGTCACCGAGCGCCATCTCGCGGCGTTCGCCGAGGCGCGGGCGCCCGTCGTGGTGATCGGCTCGGTGCCCGCCGGCACCCCCGTCGACAACGTACGGGCGGACTCGCGCACCGGGCTGCGGCTCGCCCTCGACCACCTGTACGCCCTGGGCCGGCGGCGGATCGGCTTCATCAACGGCCCGCTCGACACGGTGCCCGGCGCGGCACGCGCCCGGGGGTACGCCGACGCGCTGTCCGCGCTGGGCCTGCCGAACGACCCGAGCCTCGTCGAGATCGGCGACTTCTACCGCGAGGAGGGCGCCGCCGCCACGCGCCGCCTCCTCGCCCGTACGCTCCCGGACGCCCTCATGTGCGCCAACGACCTGATCGCGCTCGGCGCGCTGGACGTGCTGCGCGCCGAGGGCCTGAAGGTGCCGGACGACATGGCCGTCGTCGGCACGGACGACACCGACCTGGCCCCGGTGGCCTGGCCCCCGCTCACCAGCGTCGCGCTCGGCTCGGCCGAGCGCGGCCGCCGCGCCGCCGAGCTGATGCTCGACCGGCTCGCCGACGGCGGCGCGGAGCCGCGCGTCGTCACGGTCGAACCCCGGCTCGTGGTGCGCGGATCGACGGGAGGCAACCCATGACCGCCCTCCAGGCCACTCGACGGGCCCCGCGAGACCGCGGCGCCCTGCTCCTCCTGCTCCCGGCGCTCGTCCCGGTGCTGTTCTTCAGCGTGGCCCCGCTGCTGTACGGGATCTACCTGTCCTTCACCGACGCGCGCGGCGGGCGCAACGCCGTCGTGTCCTTCGTGGGGCTGCAGAACTTCGGCGACGTGCTGGCCGACGGGGACTTCTGGTCCTCCTTCAAGGTCGGGCTGATCTGGGCGGTCAGCGTCACGCTGCTTCAGTTCCTCGCCGCGCTCGGGCTCGCGCTGCTGCTCAACTCCGACCTGAGGTTCCGCGGGCTCGCCCGCGCGCTCGCGATGGCGCCGTGGGCGATGCCGCCGATCGTGATCGGCCTGATGTGGCGGCTGGTCTACCACCCGAACGCCGGCATCCTCAACGCGACGCTGCGGGACGCGCACCTCATCGGCCACAACGTCGACTGGCTCAACGATTTCGGCACCGCCCTGCCGGCGATCATCGTCGTCGGCGTGTGGACGGGGATGCCGCAGACGACCGTGGTCCTGCTGGCCGGTCTGCAGGGCGTCGCGAAGGAGCTGCACGAGGCCGCCGCGGTCGACGGCGCCGGAGTGTGGCGGCGCTTCTGGAACGTGACACTTCCGCAGCTCCGTCCGGTGATCGTGGCGATCACGTCACTGGACTTCGTGTGGAACATCAACCAGTTCGCGATGGTCTACGCGCTGACGCAGGGCGGGCCGGGCGGCCGGACGCGGCTGCCGATGCTCTTCGCGTACGAGGAGGCCTTCCGCTACGGCTTCTTCGGGTACGCGGCGGCGCTCGGCGTCGCGATCACCATCGTCGTGCTCGCGGTCCTCGGCTTCTACCTCTGGCGTCAGATGAGGGAGAGGGCATGAGCGGGAGCGAACCCGACGCAGCGAGCGGAGTGGGCGACCGAGGGACGAGGTCGCCCGCGGAGCGAGTGAGGAGTGGTGAGCGACCATGAGAACACGCCCGTTCAAGTATCTGGCGCTGCTCGGTTACCTGGTCTTCCTCGTCTTCCCGCTGCTCTGGCTGCTGTCGACGTCGTTCAAGACGCAGCGGGAGATGGCGACGCTGCACCCGCGCTGGATCCCGCACCACCCGACGCTGCGCAACTTCAGCGACGCCTTCAGCACGCAGGATCTGGCCGGTAGCGCGCTGCGCAGCCTGGTCGTCGCGGTCTCGGTGGCGGTCATCACGGTGGTGATCGCGCTGCCGGCGGCGTACGCGCTGGCCCGCCGCCGGTCGTTCCTGGGCCGGGTGGCGATCGGGTGGGTGCTGGTCAGCCAGGTGTTCCCGGTGATGCTGATCATCATCCCGCTGTTCCTGATCCTGCGGCGGCTGGACCTGGTGAACACGCTGCCCGGCCTGGTCCTCGTGCACGTGACGTTCGTCCTGCCGTTCGCGCTGTGGATGTTGCAGGGCTACGTCCGCGGCGTGCCGCGTGAGCTGGAGGAGGCGGCGGCGGTCGACGGCGCGGGCCGGGTGCGGACGCTCGTACGGGTGATCGCCCCGCTGCTGGCTCCGGGCGTGGTCGCCGCCCTGCTGTTCGCCTTCATCTCCTCGTGGAACGAGTTCTTCTTCGCCCTCGTGATCCTCAAGGACCCCGGCAAGGCGACCCTGCCGCTCACGCTCGTGAAGTTCACCGGCGCCGAGCAGGCCGCCCGGCTCGGCCCGCTGGCGGCGGCGTCGCTGCTCGCCACCATCCCCAGCCTCGTCTTCTTCGCCATCATCCAACGCCGGCTCCGCTCGGGGCTCACGGCCGGCGCCGTCAAGGGTTAACCAGGAGGTGTCCATGCGTCGCAGTCTTCGTTCCGTGGTCGCGGTCGCCGCGGCCGCCGTGATCGGCCTGACCGCCGGGTGTTCCGGCGGCGGCAGCGACTCCGGCAAACCGGTCAAACTCAAGTTCCTGAGCCTGGCCTGGCAGAAGGACTCGCTCGCCGCGAACAAGCGGCTCGTCGCCGAGTGGAACACGGCCAACCCCGGCATCCAGGTGCAGTACATCCAGGGGAGCTGGGACAACGTCAACGACCAGCTCGTCACCTCCTTCGAGGGAGGCGACCCGCCGGACGTCATCCACGACGACTCCTCCGCGCTGGCCGGCTTCGCGAGCCAGGGCTACCTGACCGACCTGACCAAGCTCATCCCGGCCGGCCTGAAGAACGACATCCCGCCGGCCGCCTGGGGCACCGCGACCTTCGCCGGCCAGGGCGGCGGCGACCAGGGGATCTACGGTGTTCCGTTCCTGCAGGAGTCGCAGGTCATCCTGGCCAACAAGAAGATGCTCGACGACGCCGGCGTGCCGGTCCCGACCGTCGCGAACCCGTGGACGTGGGACCAGTACCAGCAGGTCGCCAAGAAGTTGACGACCGGCAAGCGGTTCGGCGTCGCGTGGGCGCTCAAGGCCCCGGTGAACCGCGTGCTCAACCTCGCGCTGAACTTCGGCGGCACCTTCTTCCAGACCTCGGGCGGCAAGACGACGGTCAAGGTGGGCCCGCAGGAGCGCGAGGTGCTGCAGCGGATCCACGACCAGCTCTACAAGGACAAGAGCGCCGACCCCTCGGCGCTGGGCATGGGCACCGCCGACCCGCTCCCGGGCTTCTACGCGGGCAAGTACGCCATGCTGCCGGCCAGCATCTACATGCGGCAGCAGGTCGTCGAGCAGGCGCCCAAGAACTTCCAGTGGGTCACGATCCCGCCGCTCAAGGGGCAGACGACACAGGAGGGCGCGATCTCCCAGACGCTGTCCGTCGCCGCCGACAGCAAGCACCCCAAGGAGTCGGTCAAGTTCATCAGCTGGTTCCTGGGCGGGCAGCACCAGGTGGAGCTGGCCAAGGGCGACTGGCTGATCCCGACGAGCGCGACGGCCGCCAAGGATCCGTCGCTGACCACGGCCAAGGACGGCTGGGACGTGGCCACGGCCTCGGCGAAGAGTCTCATCCTGGCGCCGTACCTGAAGGTGAACGGGTACGACGAGTTCAAGACCAAGGTGGCGACGCCGGCGCTGCAGTCGTACTTCGCCAACAAGATCAGCATCGACCAGCTCGCGCAGAAGCTGACCGGTGACGGCGACAAGGTCCTGGCGAGATACGAGCATTGATCGAGCAACCGACACTCCGTGACCGCGCCCGAGGGTGCCTGCTCGGCCTGGCGGCCGGCGACGCTCTCGGGCGGCCGGCGGAGAACCTCACCCCGGAGGAGATCACCCGCCGCTGGGGCCGTCTCACCGAGCTGGAACCCGGCCCGGACGGTACGGCGGCGGGCACCGACGACACCGAGTACGCGATCTTCGTGGGAATGCTTCTGGAGACGTACGGGTCGGCGCTGACCAGCGCGGACGTGGCCCGTACGTACCGGGAGCAGCTCCTGCCGATCGCCGGGCCGATGAAGGGCGCGGGCTTCTCCGAGCTGGGCACGATCGAGGCGCTCCGGCGGGGGCTGGAGCCGCCGATGACCGGGCTGTCGCACCGGCACGGCTGGTCGGACGGCCTGGCGATGCGCGCCGCGCCGTACGGGGTGTTCGCCGCGGGCGACCCGGACGAGGCGGCACGGCTCGCGGCGGTCGACGGGGCGGTCAGCCAGAGCGGCGAGGGCGCGCACGGGGGTCGCGCCGTCGCCGCCGCGGTCGCGGTCGCGATGACCGGCGCGGCTCCGTGGGACGTGGTCTCGGCGGGCCTGGACGCGGTCCCGGCGGACTCCTGGACCGCCCGCAGCCTCGGCGCGGCGATCCGGATCGCGGGCACGCGCGAGGACCTGGCCCGCCGCCTGCACGACGCGGTGGTCACGCGGCACTACCCGTGGACCGACCTGGCGCCGGAGGCGGTCGCGCTCGCGTTCGCCGCGTACCTGACCGGGGGCGGCGACGTGGAGGACTCCGTGGTCACCGCGGTGAGCCTGGGCCGGGACGCCGACACGACCGCGGCCATCGCGGGCGCGCTCGCCGGCGCCGGCCGGGGGGAGGGCGGCGTGCCCGGACGCTGGGCGCGGGCCATCGGCCCCGCCCTCGGCACCTGCCTGCCGTCCGTCGCGGGCCGTGACGTACGCGACGTCGCCGACGCTCTGACGCGGCGGCGCTGAGAGGAGAAGACGCATGTCATCGGGGGATCGGGTGCGGGGCGCCTTCGCGGGCCTGGCCATCGGGGACGCGGCCGGCTGGCCGGCCGCGCGCCATCGATGGGCGCTGCTCGCGCCGTGGACGCGGCGGCTGGGCCGCGAGCTGGACGCCTTCGCCGAGGAGCACCGTCTCACGGCGCTGCCGGTGCCGTTCGCGCTGAACCAGCCGGTCGCCCCGCTGGCGATCGGCCCCTCCGACGACGCGGAGTGGCTGGCCTGGACCGCGCGCACGCTGCACGACGACCGCCGGGCCGCCTTCGCGGCGCTCGACGAGGGCGTACGTGCCCGCGTCTCGGTCCGTACGGCGCTGGACAACCTGGCGCGCGGCACCGAGCCGCCGGCCAGCGGCCACGACAACCCGCACTTCTTCGACGACGCCGCGGCCGTACGCGCGGTCGCGTTCGGTGCGGCGTTCCCGGGCGACCCGGAGGCCGCGGTACGGGCCGCCCGCGCCGACGCGGAGATCACCAATGCCGAGGACGGCGTGCACGGGGCGGCCGCGATGGCCGCCGCGGTCGCCGTCGCGGTGGCGGGCGGATCCGCGGACGCGGTCGTGGCCGCCGGGCTGGGTGCGCTGCCGGACGGAACCGCGATCCGGCGGGCGGCGCTCGACGCGCTGGAGGTCCCCGGGGACCCCTTCGCCGTGGTCCCGGCGCTGGACGTGGCCGTGCAGGACCACGTGTACAGCTACGGACTGGCCGCCGCGCAGACCGTTCCGGTGGCGCTGGCGCTGACCCGGGCCTCCGGCGGCGACCTGAGCCGCGCCGTGCCGGCCGCCGCCTGTCTCGCGTCGCTGGCCGACTCGGCGCCGGCGCTGACGGGCGCGCTGACCGGCGCCATCACCGGCTACGCGGCCCTGCCGGAGAGCTGGCGGGACGCCACCCGCGTACTGGCCGGCTGCTGCCTGCCCGATCTGGCCGGCACGGACATCGTGGCCGTCGCGGATCGACTCGGCGCGCCCGGATTCGCCGGGCACGCCTCCAAGGAGGGAAAGCAATGACGCCGCTGCAGGACAAGGCCGTGGGCGCGATCGCCGGCGCGGCGGTCGGGGACGCGCTGGGCGGGGCCACCGAGGGGTGGACCCCGGAGCAGATCCGTACGCGCTACGACGGCTGGGTCACCGGCGTCGTACCCCCGTACTTCGAGGACTGGCCCAACGCCCGGCCCATCGCGCCGTACCACAAGGGCGACGGGCACATCACCGACGACACCCTCATGACGCACGCGCTGGTCCGGGTGTACGAGCGGGCCGGCGGCCACCTCGACGCGTACGCCGCCGCGGAGCACCTCGTGCCCGAGATGATGGGGGAGCGGCGCTGGATCCCCGACATGGACGCCGAGGCGCTTCCGCTGCAGCGCGTCTTCCTGGCCGAGAAGTGGCTGGTCCTGCGGCTGCACTACGGCCACGTGGACCCGCGTGAGGCCGGGGTCGGGAACATCGTCAACTGCGGCGCCGCGATGTACATGGCGCCGGTCGGCGTCGTCAACGCGGCCGACCCGGACGGCGCGTACGCCGAGGCGATCGAGCTGGCCGGAGCGCACCAGTCCAGCTACGGGCGGGAGGCGGCGGGCGTCTTCGCGGCCTCGGTCGCCGAGGCGATGCGCCCCGGCGCGACGCCGGACTCGGTCGTCGCCGCGGCGCTCCGGCTCGCCAGGGACGGGACCCGCGCCGCGATCGAGGCGGTCTGTGAGCGCGCACGCGCCCACACGCACTGGGAGGGCTCCTTCGAGGCGCTGCGGGAGGCGATCCGCCCGTACGACACGGTGGCCGACACCTACCGCGACCAGGGGATGGGCGCGCGCCGGCCGAGCCGCGTCCACAGCATCGAGGAGCTGCCGCTCGCCCTCGCCTTCCTGCTGGTCGCGAAGGGGGACTACCGCGACACCGTGCTCGGCGCGGTCAACTACGGCCGCGACGCGGACTCGATCGCGAGCATGGGCGGCGCGGTCGCCGGTGCCCTGGGCGGAGTCGAGGCCGTGCCCGCCGCCTGGCGCGAGGAGGTCGCCGCCGGAAGCCGGATGGACCTGGAGGCGCCCGGCCTGGCGATCGCGGCGGTGGCCGAGCGCGTGCACGCGGCGGACGTCGCGCGGCGGCGCGAGCACGAGCGCGCGTTCGGGGGGCTGCTGGGATGAGGCTGACCTGGGTTCAGCCGGAGGACCTCGTCGGGCACGAGCTGCGCCAGGCGGCGCAGGACGGCCGCGACGCCTCCGCGGTCGCGGAGCGCTGGCACGCCGCAGGCGGGCACGACGCGCCGCCGCGCGCCGGGGCCTCCCCCCGTACGGCGACGCCGGAGTTGCGCGGCCTGGCCGAGGATCTCCTCGCCGAGCTGGACACGATGGAGTCGCCACTGGACGAGCCGACCGGGCTGGCCGAGATCGTCGCGGCCTGCCCCGGCTGGCCCTCCGCCACCCCGGCCGCCGTGGCCGAGGACCGGCTGCACGGCGCCTGGCTCGGCCGCGCGGCGGGCTGCGTACTCGGCAAGCCGGTCGAGAAGATCCCGCGCGAGGGTATCCGGGAGATCGCCGAGGCCACCGGCAACTGGCCGATCCGCGGCTGGTTCACCGGGCGCGGCCTGCCGGAGGAGATCGCGGCCCGCTGGCCGTGGAACCGCCGCAGCGCGCCGAACAGCCTCGCCGAGAACATCGACGGCACGCCCGAGGACGACGACCTCAACTTCCCGATGCTGGCCCTGGCCCTGCTGGAGCGGCACGGACGCGGCTTCACCACCGACGACGTCGCGCAGGCGTGGCTGGACGAACTGCCCGCCGGACGGGTCTTCACCGCCGAGCGCGTCGCGTACCGGAACCTGCTGCTGGGCCTCGAACCACCGCGCACCGCGACGTACCGCAACCCGTTCCGCGAGTGGATCGGCGCGCAGATCCGCGCCGACGTCTACGGCTGGGTCAACCCGGGAGACCCGGCGACGGCGGCGGCGATGGCGCACCGGGACGCCCGCCTCAGCCACACGGCCAACGGCGTGTACGGCGCGATGTTCGCCGCGGCACTGTGCGCCGCCGCCCTGGTCGCCACGTCTCCGGAGGAGGTCCTGCGGGCGGGCCGTTCGGTGCTGCCCGAGGGCTCGCGCATGGCCCGCGCGGTCGACGACGCCGTCGCCTCGGCGCGCGCCGGGAGCGACCTCGACCGCGTCCTCGACGGCCTGCACGAACGGCACGCCGGGCTGCACTGGGTGCACTCGGTCAACAACGCGGCCCTGGTCGCGGCCGCCCTCGCGCACGGGGACGGCGACTTCACCCGCACCGTCGCGGCGGCCGTCGCGGGAGGCTGGGACACCGACTCCGACGGCGCCACCGTCGGCTCGGTCGCCGGCGCCCTCCTCGGGGCCTCGGGCATCCCCGCGCCGTGGACCGGCCCGCTGCGCGACCGGATCGCCAGCAGCCTGACCGGCTTCGACGGCGTGCGCATCGGCGATCTCGCCGCCCGTACGGCGGCCCTGCGGCCGTGAGACCCGAGGACCGCCCCACGCGCGTTCCGCTCGGGGACGGCGCGGACCTGTCGGTTCTCGGCACGGCCAAGATCTTCGCCGCGCCGGACGACCCGGGCGACCGGCCCGCGTGGCGCGCGGCCCTGACGCGGTGGCGGGATCGGGCGGTACGCCCGGCGCCGCAGTACCCGGCCTGGACGCGCGGCTGCTTCGCGGTCTGCGTGGCGTGGCTGTGGGACGAGACCCTGTACGACGCCGCGCGCGGCGTGTTCACGCCCGGGGAGTTCCTGCGCCACGGCGTCCGGGAGTTCGGCGGCTACGACGCGGTCGTGCTCTGGCACGCGTACCCGGTGATCGGGCTCGACGGGCGCGACCAGTTCCGCTTCTACCGCGACGTGCCCGGCCTCGCCGAGCTGGTCGCGGCCCTGCGCCGCCGCGGCGTACGGGTCCTGCTGGACTACAACCCCTGGGCCGCCGGGGGAGAGCCGCACGCCGAGACGCTCGCCGCGCTCGTCGCCGGCCTCGGCGCCGACGGGGTCTTCCTCGACACCATGCGCGAGGGCGGCCCGGCCCTGCGCGCCGCGCTCGGCCCCGGTGTGGCGCTGGAGAGCGAGTCGGCGGTGCCTCTGGGCGGCGTCGGGAGCCACGCGATGTCGTGGGCGCAGTGGTTCGGGGACTCCGCGGCGCCCGGGGTGCTGCGCACCAAGTGGTACGAGCGCCGGCACATGCTCCACCACACCCGCCGCTGGCACCGCGACCACTCGGCCGAGCCGCACTCCGCGTGGATGAACGGCTGCGGTGTCCTGGTCTGGGAGAATGTCTTCGGCTCCTGGGTCGGCTGGAACGCCCGCGACCGCGCGCTGCCCGGCGGGTACGGGAGTGTCCCGGCGCGCGGCGTCGCGGCCGTGGTGACCGAGCCGGGCGGCACGCCGCCGCGCTGGAGCGACGACACGGCCTTTCCCGCGCGCCCCCTTACACGTGTCCCGGCGCCGGTGGCGTACGGCGATCCGGGGCCTGCGGTCCGCCTGGCGCCGGGCCTCCATGAGCCGACGGTCACCCACCGCGTCCGCGAATGCGGTTTCGACGGCGGGGCGCCGTACGTGGACGCGTGGAAGCCGCTGCCGCCCGGCCTGCACGCGATCCGGACCGTACGCAGGCGCGGCCGGCTGCGGGCCGCCGCCGTGGCCGTACGGGAGGTGACGAACGCCGAGTACGAGACGTTCGTCCAGGCGAGCGGGTACGTCCCGCGCCATCTCGGGCGCTTCCTCGACCGTGACCGCGACACGCTGCCGGACGCCGCCGTGACCTGCGTCGACCTGGACGACGCCCGCGCGTACGCGGCCTGGGCGGGGCTGCGGCTGCCGACCGAGGACGAGTGGCAGGCGGCCGCGCCGCGCGCCACGGTCTGGAACTGGACCGAGAGCGAGCACACGGACGGCCGCACCCGTTCCGTGTTCCTGAAGGGCGGCCCGGAGCGGGCCGTCACCGGCTCGGAGTGGTACGCCGACGACGGCGTCCGCACGCCGGAGCACACGCTGAAACTGCTGCGCGCCCACCCCGCGATCGAACGATCCGCGGCCATCGGGTTCCGGTGCGCCGCCGACCTGGAGGAGCCCCTATGAGCGCGCCCCTGGAGGGTGTCCGCGTCCTCGACGTCGCGACGCTGTTCGCCGGGCCGATGGCCGCGATGTTCCTCGGCGACTTCGGCGCCGAGGTCATCAAGGTCGAGCACCCGCGCCGGCCCGATCCGTCGCGCGGGCACGGAGCGGCCAAGGACGGGGTCGGGCTGTGGTGGAAGATGCTCGGCCGCAACAAGCAGACGATCACCCTGGATCTGTCCTCCGCCGACGGGCAGGACCTCCTGCTCACCCTGGCCCGCGACGCCGACGTGATCGTCGAGAACTTCCGGCCCGGCACCCTCGAACGCTGGAACCTGTCCTACGAGCGGCTGCGCGCGGCCAACCCCGGGCTCGTGCTCGCGCGGGTCACCGGGTTCGGCCAGTTCGGCCCGTACGCGCGGCGGCCGGGCTTCGGGACGCTCGCCGAGGCGATGAGCGGCTTCGCCGCGATGACGGGTGAGCCGGACGGCCCGCCGACGCTGCCGCCGTTCGGCCTCGCCGACGGCATCGCGGCGCTGGCCACCGCGTACGCCGTGATGACCGCCCTGCGGGCGCGGGAGACGAGCGGCACCGGCCAGGTGGTCGACCTGTCGATCATCGAGCCGATCCTCAGCGTGCTCGGCGGCCAGCCCACCGCGTACGACCAGCTCGGCCTCGTCCCGCCGCGTACCGGGAACCGGTCGCTGAACAACGCGCCGCGCAACACCTACCGCTGCGCCGACGGCGCGTGGGTCGCGGTCTCGACGTCGGCGCAGAGCATCGCCGAACGCGTGATGCGGCTCGTCGGCCGGCCCGAGTACCTCGCCGAGCCGTGGTTCGCCACCGGCGCCGGCCGGGCCGCGCACGCCGACGAGCTGGACGCGGCCGTCGCCGGGTGGGTGGGATCGCGGACCCGCGCCGAGGTATTGGAGGAGTTCGAGAAGGCCGAGGCGGCCGTCGCCCCGATCTACGACGTGGCCGACATCATGGCCGACCCCCAACTCGCCGCGCTGGAGGCGATCACCACCGTGGACGATCCCGACCTGGGCCCCGTACGCATGCAGAACGTCCTGTTCCGGCTCTCGGAGACGCCCGGCGCGGTGCGCTGGACCGGGCGTTCCCACGGCGCGGACACCGACCGGGTCCTCGGCGCGCTCGGCCTCACCGCGGACGACGTCGCGGGCCTGCGGGAGCGGGGCGTGATCTGAGATGCCGACGCTGCTGTACGTCCCCGCCGACCGCCCCGGCCGGGTGGACAAGGCGCTCCGGTCCCGCGCGGACGTGGTCGTCCTCGACCTGGAGGACGCCGTGGCGCCCGCGCACAAGGAGGCCGCGAGGGAGGCCGTGTCCCTGCTGATCGCGTCCCCGCCGCGTCCGCTGCAGGTGCGGGTCAACGACCTGCGGACGCCGGAGGGCCGCGCCGACCTGGCCGCGCTCGGGCCCCTGCTGACCGCGACCGAGGGCGTACGGCTGCCGAAGGTCGAGTCGGCCGGGCAGGTACGCGAGGCGGCGGCGTCGGCCCCGGGCGCCGCGCTGCACCCGCTGCTGGAGTCGGCACTGGGGGTGGAGCGCGCGTACGAGATCGCGTCCGCCCATCCGGCCGTGGCGAGCATCGGCCTGGGCGAGGCCGACCTGCGCGCGGACCTGGGGGTGGCCGACGAGACGGCGCTCACGTGGCCGCGCTCACGCGTGGTGGTCGCGGCGCGCGCGGCGGGCCTGCCGGCCCCGGTCCAGTCGGTGTACGCGGACATCGCCGACCTGGAGGGCCTGGCGATCTCCTGCCGCCTGGGCCGGTCCCTGGGCTTCCGCGGCCGGGCGGCGATCCACCCGGCCCAGCTACCGGTGATCGCGGAGGCGTACCGCCCGGACGAGACCGAACTCGCCGCCGCACGCCGCGTCCTGGCGGCCTTCGCGTCGGCGGAGGACACGGGCGCGTTCGCCCTGGAGGACGGCGGTTTCGTCGACGCGGCAGTGGCCCGCCAGGCCGAACGCCTCCTCGCCGAGGCCGGCCCCGAACCCCCGGCCTGATCCGGAGACATCTCGGTGACAGGCAGACGTCACGCACGCGTTCCGCCGAGTGCACGGCGCTGATCCCCGGCGGCCGCTACCATCCGCGTGGTAATCGGCCGGGTTCGGGTCACGGGGGAAGCCCGATCATGGCCGTGCACCGGGGCTGCGGCATGGAGGTGGGACCGGCGTGCGCGAATCCCTCGGCGGTTGCGCGATGGATCGGCAGGACGAGGCGTATCTCCGCGCGGCCGTCGACGGTCCTTTCGTCCCGCCGGCGGAGGCCGGGCGTGCCGCGATCGTGTCCTCCTCGGCCGCCAAGGTGCTGCTCGGCGTGGCCGTCGCCGGGGCCGTCGTCGCGCTGGGCATCACGCATCGCGCGGCCGTCGACGCCGGCGGCAGCAGCCTGGCCGGCGCGGACGGCGAGTGGCTGGCCGTCGCCGCACTCGCCACCGTGGCGATGTGGATCGCCGGCACGGTGTCGCTGCTCGGCACGCTGCCGGTACGCCCCCCGCTCGGGCGAGTGTTCGCGGTGCAGATGGCCGCGTCCTTCGCCAACCACCTGATGCCCGCCGGCTCGGGGGCCATGGCGGTCAACGTGCGCTTCCTGCAACGTCACGGGATCAGCCGCGGCGCCGCCGTCGGCGCCGTCGGGCTGAACTCCCTGGCGACCGGCCTGACCCACCTCGCGCTGCTGGCGGGCGCCGTCGTGGTCGCCCCGGGCACGCTCCACCGGCTCGGCGCCCGGGTGCCGCGGCCCGCCGAGGCGCTGCCGCACCCCGGGCCGGGCTCGGCGCTGGTGATCGGCGCACTCGGGGCGCTGGCCGTGCTCGCCCTGACGCTGCGGGGGCCGAGACGGTGGCTGGGCCGCCGCGCCGTACGGCCCGCGACGGCGCTGACCCGCATGGCGCGGGAGATGGGCGAGCTCAGAGCCGTGCTGCGGCATCCGGGCCGGGCGGCGGCGCTGTGGCTGGGGTCGGTCGCCCTGCCGTTCTTCCACGCGCTCATCCTGTTCTCGATCCTGCGCGGCCTCGGGGTGCCCATGACGATCGGCACCGTCGTGGTGGTCTATCTGGGCGTGTCCTCGCTGGCGGCCGTCGTCCCGTCGCCGGGGGGAATCGGCGGGCTGGACGTGGCGCTGGTCACCGGCCTGGTCGCGGCGGGCGCCTCGTCCACGGTGGCGGTCGGCACGGTGCTGGGCTACCGGATGATCACCGTCTGGCTGCCGCTGCTGCCGGCCGCCGGCATGTTCGCCGTGCTCCTGCGCCGCCGCATCATCTGACCCGGCTCCGGCCGCGTGCCAGGGGGAGCGGTCACGCGCCGCGCTCGCCGCGGTGTTCGCGCTCTGGAAGGCCACCGGCCGGCCGTTCGACGTCAGGCTGGTCACGGACCTGCCCGGCGAGCTGCTCTACTGGACGGCGATCCTGTTCTCCAACACGCTCGGCACCTCCCTGGGCGACTTCCTCGCCGATGACGCCCACCTCGGTTTCGGCGGCGGCGCCCTGCTGATCAGCGCCCTGCTCGCCCTCGTCCTCACCGCCAGGTGGCTCAACCCGGTCTCCACCGCGCTGCTGTTCTGGATCGCGTTCGTGCTGACCCGCCCGCTCGGCGCCACCGCCGGAGACCTCTTCGGCAAACCCGTGGTCAAGGGCGGCCTCGGGTACGGCACCGCCGGCGCCTCGCTCATCATCGCCGCCGTACTCCTGGCGCTGGTCGTCCACCAGGCCAGGCACCGGCGGGCCGTCCCCGCCGTGCATCGCGGGATGTAGCCCTACACCCGGAGGGTGAACGTTCCGGCGGGGGAAGTTCGTCCGTCCGGGCGAGGGCCGGCGCGCCGGGACGGCCTAGTGTCCTGAGTCTTAATTTCTGTTTATATGTGTAGGCTCGGTGGGTGGCGCGTACAGGGCGGCCGAAGGCCGAGTTGTTATTGACCGATGAGGAGCGGGCTGCGCTTGAGGGGTGGGTGCGGCG
>NZ_JAUEQY010000045.1 GCF_030406325.1 Actinomadura sp. DC4
GGCGCCGCGAGAACGTGCTGCGCGCGGCGTACGCCCCCTGCCCGGCGGGCTGGGCCCGGCCGCACCCGCCCCGCTGATGTGCACCGGGATCACGAGGTGGGAGCCCCTGCGGGCCGCCGGCGTCGGGCCGGCCGGCCGGGTAGCGGTGGCCGGCCTCGGCGGCCGGGGCCACCTCGGAGTGAAGCCGGCCGCCGCCCTCGGCGCCGAGGTCACCGTCCTCGGCCGCACCCCGGACAAGACCGGCGACGCCCGCGAACGCGGGGCCGCGGACGTGCTCCTGACCACCGACGAGAAGCAGACCCAGCGGGCGGGCGACCGCTTCGACCTCATCCTGGACACCGTCCCACCCCGCACGACCGGTCCCCGCTGCTGCGCCTGAGAGCCTGGGGGTGACAGGGCCAGGCTCCCGGCCCGGGGCCCGCCTAGGCTTTCATCCATGGGCGAGGACACGAACATGCTCGGGGACTACCTTCACGCCCGGCGCGAGCTCGTCACGCCGGGCAGTGTCGGACTCCCCCAGCTCGGCGTCCGCCGCGTGCCCGGCCTGCGGCGCGAGGAGGTCGCGATGCTCGCCGGCATCAGCGCCGACTACTACCTGCGCCTCGAACAGGGCCGCGACCGCAACCCGTCGGTGCAGGTGCTCGAATCCCTGGCCCGCGTGCTCCGGCTCGACGAGGCCGGCACCGCCTACCTGCTCGGCCTGGGGTCGGAGGCGCCTCGCCGCAAGCGCCGCCGGCCGCGCAGGGAGGCGGTGCCGCCCGGCATCGGCAAGCTGCTCGGCTCCCTCGCGCTGCCGGCCTTCCTGGAGGGCCGCTACTTCGACGTGCTCGCGGCCAATCCCCTGGCCGCGGCGCTCTCACCCCGCCTCGCCATCGGCCGCAACCGCCTGCGCGACGTGTTCCTCGACCCCGCCGAGCAGGCGCTCTACCCCGACTGGGAGGCCGCCACCGCCGGCCTGGTCGCCGGGTTCCGCGAGTCGGTCGGCACCGACACCGACGACCCCCGGTTCATCGAGCTCGTGGGCGAGCTGTCCCTCGCGAGCGACCGATTCCGCCGGCTGTGGGCACGCCACGACGTCCAGGTACGCGAGGGCGCGTCCGTACGGCTCGACCACCCGCAGGTCGGCGAACTCACCCTGAACCGCGAGAAACTCGCCGTCGGCGGGTCGAACGGCCAGCTCCTCGTCGTCTTCCACGCCGACCCCGGCACCGGCGACGCCGACAGGCTCGGCCTCCTCGCCTCGTTCCAGGCGCCGGCGCCCAAGGACCGCGCCGTGGCCCCGGACTAGGACGGGACGGCGTCCAGTGCGGCGAGCGTCGTCTCGCCGAGCGTGATCGCGCCCGCGGCGACGTTCTCCTCCAGATGCCCGGCATCGGCCGTACCCGGGATGAGCAGGACGTTCGGGGAGCGGTGGAGCAGCCAGGCCAGCCCGACCTGCGACGGAGCCACGCCCAGCGACCGCGCCGCGGCCACGACGGCCGGCCGGCCGGTGACCTTCGGCAGGCCGGGAAGGGCGCCGCCGAGCGGGAAGTACGGCACCCAGGCGATGCCTTCGGACGCGCACAGGCCGAGCAGGTCCTCGTCCTCGCGCGCCACGAGGCTGTAGGCGTTCTGCACGCAGGCGATGCCCGCCGGGATCCCCCGCCGCAGAAGGTCCAGGCTCACCGCGCTGAGCCCGATCGCGCCGATCTTGCCCTCCTCGCGCATCGCGGCCATGGCCGCGAGCTGGTCGTCGAGATCGACCACCTGGTCGCCCTCCGCCCGGGGGCCGGGCCCGGCATCGGCGCGGCGCAGGTTCACCAGCGGGATCTGCTCGAGGCCGAGGCTCCTGAGGTTGTCCTCGACGCTCGCCCGCAGCTCCTCGGGCCGCTGCGCGATACGGATCGGCAGAGGGCCGCCCGAGGCCGGGTCGGCGCCGACCTTGCTGACGACCATGACGCCGTCATCGGGGCGGATCGCCTCCCGGATGAGGCCGTTGACGAAACCGGCGCCGTAGATCTGGGCGGTGTCGACGTGGTCGACGCCGAGCTCGACCGCACGCCGCAGGATCGCGACGGCGGCGGCACGGTCGCCGAGTCCACGCAGCTGCATGGCCCCGTAGCCGACGCGGGAGACGGTGCGGCCCGCGAGCAGGCCGGGGCCCCCGGGGCGGGGCGAGGGGGTGTCGGTGGAGGGCATGGGAATCCCGTCCTCACAGGTTGCCGAGGGAAACGGATAGTTCTCCGTTATGACCACCGGAACACTACCGGAGACATCTCCGTTTCCGCCAGGGGATCCGTCAGCCGCGCCCGTCCGCCCGGATGAGCCGGTGCCTCTGCGCGGTGGTCGCGGCCTGAAGACGGCCGGTCACGCCGAGCTTGGCGAGAATGCTGGAGACGTGGTTCCCCGCCGTCTTAACCGAGATGAACAGCTCCTCCGCGATCTGGCGGTTCGTCCGGCCCTCGGCGATCAGATCCAGCACCTCACGCTCACGCGGCGTCAAGCCGAAGCCCTCCCCGTCCTCCGCCGGCTCCCCGCCGCCTGAGGCCAGGGAGACGCGCGCGAGCCGCGCCAGCCGGTCGATCCGGGCGCGCAGCGGCCGGGCGGACAGCCGGTCCGCGTGAGACGCCGCGCGGCTCAGGCGCGTACGGGCCGAAGCCCGGTCCCCGGCCTCCGCGGCCACCTCCGCCGCCCGGACGAGCGCCAGGGCCTCCGGGTAGGGCTGGCACAGGTCCGCCCACGCGGCCGCGACGCCGTCCCACAGATCGGGCCGCCCCGCCTCGGCGGTGAAGGCGAGCCGGTGGGCGCGCTGGACCGGGCCGATGACCGGCAGCGCGGCCGCCGTCTCCTCCAGGCCTCCGGCGCCCGCCCGTGCCCCGGCCTCGACCACCGGCCACAGGTAACGCGCGCTCGTCTCGGTCTCACCGGTGCTCAGCGCCTCCTCCACCAGACGCACGGCCTCCGGCCGCCGGTCCTCGGCGAGCCGCAGATCGACCTCCAGGTGCACCAGCAGAAGGTGGTCCTGGGCGTAGGAGGTGCCCCGCGTGAAGACCTCCCGCGCGTAACCCGCGCACGTACCGGCCAGACCGAGGTCGCCCCGGCCCAGCGCGATCGTCCCGCGCAGGACCAGCAGATACGCGTGCAGGCTCGGCGTCGGCGACAGGCCGAGCGCGTGCTCGATCACGTCGCCCGCCTCGTCCCAGCGGCCCAGCGCGATCAGCGCCTCCGCGAGGTTGCCGGCCTGGGTGGGACCCGACGTACGGGCCAGCCCGGCCCCGGCCGCCGTACGCAACCCCCGCCGGGCCGCCTCGGCCGCCCCCTCGTAGCGGCCCGCGCCCTGCAGCACGTCCGCCTCACAGCGGCAGGCGTGCATGACGGCCTCGTGATCGCCGCCGGCCCGCTCGCGCGCGGCCACCAGGTCCGGCAGCCGCCCGTCGACGTCGCCGGCCCGCGCCTCGGCGTAGGCGAGGTTGATGGCGGCCATCCTCTCGGACCCGCGGTCACCGGCCGCCCGCGCCGCCGCGATGGCCTCCCGCGCGGCCGCCCGGCCCTCCTCCTCACGCGGAATGGTCAGCAGCCGGTTGGCCAGCCTGTTCAGCACAGGCGCCCGCGCCTCATGCCCGGCCGGGATGAGCCGCGCCGCCTCCCGCAGGTCCTCAAGGTCGCCCGGCAGCCCGAGCGCGACGCGCAGCTCACCACGGCACGCGAGCAACCGGCCCGCGCGGACCGGACCGGGATCCTCCGCGAGGCCCTCCGCGATCAGCTCCATGGCCCGCGCGCCCTCACCGGCCGCCATGCCCGCGTGCACCGCCGCCTCGACCACCTCGGCGCGCGAGGCCGCGATGGCATCGGGGACCCGCTCCCACAGCTCCAGGACCTGCAGGAGCATGTGCAGCTGCTCGGCGTACGCGAGCGAGGCCAGGGCCTCGCCGGCGGCACGCCACGAGGCCACCAGCGCCCGGCCCGGATCGCGCTCTGAGGCGTACCAGTGATGGGCGGACTCGACCGCCGCCAGACCGCCCGGGGCGAGGGCCGGGTCCGTCTCCAGCACCCCGGCGTAGCGCGCGTGCAGCACGGCCCGGTCGCCCGGCAGCATGTCCTCGTACAGCGCCTCGCGGACCAGCGCGTGCCGGAGGACGTAGGCGTTCTCCTCGACCAGCATGAGGTTCGACGCCACCGCCGGCCGCAGCGCCTCCGTCAGCGCCGCGTCGTCCAGCCCGGTGACCGCCGACAGCAGCCCGTGACCGACACCGGGCCCGCCGGCCGCAGCGGCCCGAACGACCCCGCGGGTACGGGCCGGCAGCCGCTCGAACGGCGTGAGAAGCAGGTCACGGATCGACTCGGGCACCGGCGCGCCGGCCCGCTCCGACAGCGCCTCCACGAACAGCGGGTTGCCCGCGCTGCGCCGGAAGATCTCCTCGCTGAGCCCCGCGTCCGGCTCGCGGCCGAGCAGACCGCGAAGCTGGCCGACGACCTCGCTCCTGGTCATCCGGCCGAGCTCGCGGCGCGTCACCCACGCCAGCCGGTCCAGCTCCGCCCACAGCCGGCGCAGCGGATGAGACCGGTGCAGATGGTCACTGCGATGCGTGACGACCATGACGAGGCCCGGCGCGGCGTGCTGGTTGCGGGCGAGGAACCCCACCAGCTCCCGGCTGGACCGATCCGCCCAGTGCATGTCCTCCACGACCAGCACGACCGGCCCCTGCCGCTCGGCCAGGCCCGCGAAGAGCGCCAGGAACTCCTCGAACAGCCGCGCGCGGGCCATACCGCCGTCGCCGCCCGCCGGTCCCAGCGCCGGGAGCAACCGGCCCAGCTCCCGCACCTCGCCCTGGGGCAGCAGCGCCGCGACACCGGCCACCCCGAACTCCCGCACCAGACCGCGCAGCACCGCGGTGAACGGCGCGAACGCCAGCCCGTTCGCGCCCAGCTCCACGCACCCCCCGGCGTACACGCCCCCGGGCAGCCGCGAGGTGAACTCCGCCACCAGCCGGGACTTTCCCACCCCGGCCTCACCGCCGATGAGCACCGCGGCGGGCGCCCCCTCCCCCGCCCGTTCACAGGCCTCGCCGAGCATGGTGAGCTCCGCCTCGCGCCCCACGAAGACCTCGTTCACGCCCCACAGACTCCCAGATGGGGATGCCTTATCCGGCATCTAGGGATGGCGGATAGGGAACTCGCCCGATTCACGCGAACCGCCCGCCGCGGGACGCTGTCCCCGTGACCGATCTCGACGTGAGAACCGCGAAGCGGCCGACCCTGCTGACCCGCCAGATGATCTTCCTGCTGGTGGCCTCGATCGGGTCGACCGGCAGCTTCTACCTGCTGATCTCGGTGGTTCCGCTGTACGCGGCGACGAGCGGAGCCGGCGGTATGGGCGCCGGACTGTCGACCGGCGTGATGATGCTGGCCACCGTGCTGATGGAGCTCGCCGCGCCCACCCTGCTGAGCCGCTTCGGATACCGCGCCGGGTTCGGTCTGGGGCTGCTGCTCCTGGGCGTGCCGTCCGCCCTGCTGGCCGCCTCCCCCGCGCTCCCCCTCGTACTGGCCGTCTGCCTGGCCCGCGGAGCCGGACTCGGGATCGTCGTCGTGGCCGGCCCCGCGATGATCGCCGAACTCGTGCCCGACGAACGCCGCGGCGAGGCACTCGGCCTGTACGGCCTCGCCGTCGGAGTCCCCGCCATCGTCGGACTCCCCCTCGGCCTGTGGCTCAGCGTCCATCTCGGCTACGGACCCGTGTTCGCCGCCGGAGCCGCGGCCTCACTCGCCGCGCTGGCCACACTCGTCGGCCTGCCCGCCGCACGAGGACGGATCGACAAGCACGCCGGAGTCCTCGCCGGCCTCCGCGACGGTGCCCTCGCCCGGCCCGCGACGATCTTCTCCGCCATCACGCTCGCCGCCGGGATCCTCCTGACCTTCCTCCCCATCGCCGTACC
The DNA here is from genome assembly GCF_030406325.1 of Actinomadura sp. DC4. Lineage (GTDB taxonomy): Bacteria > Actinomycetota > Actinomycetes > Streptosporangiales > Streptosporangiaceae > Actinoallomurus. The sequence goes on from NZ_JAUEQY010000045.1 coordinate 5,913, forward strand.
CGCCACCTCCCGCGGCACAGCCGCGCTGGCACTCCTCGTCCAGGCCGCCACCATGCCCCTCGCCCGCTGGCTCGCGGGCCGGTACGGCGACCGCCACGGCACCGCGCGCCTGCTCCTGCCCTCGGTGTTCACCGCCGCCCTCGGCACCACCGGCCTCATCTGGCTGCACAACCCGTACGCGCTGGTCACCGGCGCGGCGCTGTTCGGGATCGGTTTCGGCGCCGCCCAGAACGTCACCCTGACCCTGATGTTCCAGCGATCGCCGAAAACGGAGTTCGGCCGGGTGAGCGCGCTGTGGAACCTCGCCTACGACGGCGGCATGGGCATCGGCGCCACCGGCTTCGGCCTGATGGCCGGGCTCGTGGGCTACCCGGCGGGATTCGCGCTGACCGCCGCCGTGCTGTTCCTCGCCCTCATCCCCGCCCGCCTCGACCGACGGAGAACACCGTGACCGACCGGGCGCCTCTACGGCCGCCCGCCTGAGCTTAGGCGTGCAGCGACCGTCGTACGGCCTCGTGCGCCGCCTCACGCATCCGCGCGTGCAGTGCGGCGTTCGCCGCCCGGTCCGTCCGCACCTCCACCATCCGCAGGCCCTCCCCCGCGATGACCTTCGACAGCCCGTCCATCGTCTCCAGCCGCGCGTACGGCAGACCGTGCGCCGCCGCCACCGAGGCGAGGTCGACCTGGTGCGGAGTGCCGAAGACCCGCTCGAACGGCTCGGGGAACGCCGACTGCGGCAGCAACGAGAAGATCCCGCCACCCGCGTTGTTGATCACGATCAGCGCCAGGTCCGGACGCCGGTCCTGCGGCCCGATGATCAAACCGTTCTGGTCGTGCAGGAACGCCAGGTCACCCAGCAGGGCGTACGCCCGGTTGCCGTGCGCCAGCGCCGCGCCGATCGCCGTCGAGACCAGCCCGTCGATGCCGCTCGCCCCGCGGTTGGCCAGGATCCGGATCCCCCGCCGCGGATGCATCGTCTGATCCAGGTCACGGATCGGCATGCTCGACGCCGCCAGCAGCATCGACCCACCCGGCATCGCCGACACCAGGTCACGCGCCAGCCGCGGCTCCGACGGCTCGCTCGACTCATCCAGCACCGAGTCCACCGCGTTGCGCGCCACCAGGTCGGCCGTCCGCCACCCCTTCAGCCACGCGTCGTCACCCGACACGACCGGGATCTCCGCCTCCTGCGCCACCTGCGTCGCCGACCGCACCGGATCCGGCCACCGCGACAGCGCCGGCGTCACCACGATGTGCTCCTCCGCACGCCTCAGGAACGACAGCAGCGGCCGCGACAGTCCCGGCTTGCCCAGCGTCACCACGACCTCGGGCCGATAACGCTCGGCGAACTCCGGCACCCCCAGCAGGAAGTGATGCGCCGACAGGGCGTGGTCGCCGTAACGCGCGTTGCCGTTCGGCTCCGCCAGCACCGGCCAGCCCGCCATCGACGCCGACGCGACGTAACGCTTGACGTTGACCGCGCCGTCGCCGACCACCAGCACGCCGCGCCGCGTCGGCGGCACGTGCAGCACCGAACCCGGCGTCGCCGCCCGTATCTTCGTCCACGGGCCCGTCGCGTCGCCGTCAAGCGGCTCACACCACGACTCGTCCTCATCGGGGGTCAGCGGCTCGCGGAACGCGAGGTTGAGGTGGACCGGGCCCGGATCCGGGCCGAGCGCGATGTGCCACGCGCGGCTCGCCAGCGACCGCCAGTACGCCACCATCCCCGGGCGCTCCTCCGGCGTGCCGACCTCAGAGCTCCACCGCACCGCCGAGCCGTACAGCCCGATCTGGTCGATCGTCTGGTTGGCGCCCGTCTGACGCAGCTCCGGCGGCCGGTCCGCGGTCAGCACCAGCAGCGGCACCCCGGACTCGTGCGCCTCCACGACCGCCGGATGGAAGTTGGCCGCCGCCGTACCCGACGTGCACACCACCGCGACCGGACGGCCGCTCCGCTTGGCGATGCCCAACGCCAGGAACGACGCGGAACGCTCGTCGATCCGCACATGCAGCCGGATCTTGGACTGCTCGTACAGCGCCAGCGCCAGCGGCGCCGACCGCGACCCCGGCGCCAGCACCACGTCCGTCAGCCCGCAACGCAGCAGTTCGTCGACCAGGACGGTCGCCAGAGCGGTCGCCGGGTTCACCGGGCCGCCCCCGCCTGCGCCGCCGCGGCGGCACGCCGCCGCCACGCCTCGCCGTCGATCTCGTAACGGCCCAGCGCCGCCTCGTCGACCTCCGGGCGGCGCACCTCGATCACGCCGTCCACCGCCGCCAGCGGCTCACTCACGACGTCACCCTCCAGCAGCGACAGCGTGCCGAGCCCGCAGGCGTACGGCAGCTCCGGCAGCGCGGCGGCCAGCGCCAGCCCGGCCGCGAGCCCCACCGAGGTCTCCACCGCGCTGGAGACCACCACGGGCAGCCCGCACGCCTCGGCCACCGCCAGCGCCGCGCGCACGCCGCCGAGCGGCTGGACCTTCAGCACCACGACGTCGGCCGCGTCCGCCGCGCGTACCCGCAGCGGGTCCTCGGCCCGGCGGATCGACTCATCGGCCGCGATCGGCGTGTCCACCCGCCGGCGTACGTCGGCCAGCTCGCCGAGCGTCGCGCACGGCTGCTCGGCGTACTCCAGCTCGCCCAGCGCCTTGATCATCCGTACGGCGGTGTCCGGCGACCAGGCGCCGTTGGCGTCGACCCGCACCCGCCCGCCGGGCCCCAGCGCGTCGCGTACCGCCTCGACCCGCGCGAGATCGTCCACCTCGTCCTGCCCGGGTTCGGCGACCTTCACCTTCGCGGTGTGGCACCCCGAGCCCGCCACGATCGCGTGGGCGGCCTCCGGGCCCACGGCCGGCACGGTCACGTTGACCGGGATCCGCGTCCGCAACGGCGCCGGCCAGCCCTCATCGGCGGCCTCGTTCGCGGCGGCCAGCCAACGGGCGCACTCGGCCGGGCCGTACTCGGGAAACGGGGAGAACTCCCCCCACCCGGCCGGGCCACGAACGAGCGCTCCTTCTCTGAGCGTCACGCCGCGAAACCGCGTGCGCATCGGGATGGCGAACACCCGCAATGGCCTGACCCCTCAATCCTCGACTCTCGCGTCCGCCCAACCCTACGACCGCGCGCCGCCGGAGCGCGCACCGGAGGTCAGTAGTACCAGGGGAAACGACCCCAGTCCGGAGAGCGCTTCTGCAGGAAGGAGTCACGCCCCTCGGCGGCCTCGTCGGTCATGTAAGCCAGCCGGGTCGCCTCACCGGCGAAGACCTGCTGGCCGACGAGCCCGTCGTCGATCATGTTGAAGGCGAACTTCAGCATCCGCTGCGCCGTCGGGCTCTTGCCGTTGATCTTCCGGCCCCAGTCCAGCGCGGTCCGCTCCAGCTCTGCGTGCGGCACGACCGCGTTGACCATGCCCATGCGATGGGCCGCCTCCGCGTCATAGGTGTCGCCGAGGAAGAAGATCTCCCGGGCGAACTTCTGCCCGACCTGCCGCGCGAGGTACGCCGAGCCGAAACCGCCGTCGAAGCTGGCGACGTCGGCGTCGGTCTGCTTGAAGCGCGCGTGCTCGCGGCTCGCCAGCGTCAGGTCGGCCACGACGTGCAGGCTGTGCCCGCCGCCCGCGGCCCAGCCCGGCACCACGCAGATGACCACCTTGGGCATGAACCGGATCAGCCGCTGGACCTCCAGGATGTGCAGCCGCCCCGAGCGCGCCGGGTCGATCGTCTCGGCCGTCTCCCCCTCGGCGTACCGGTAGCCGTCGCGGCCACGGATCCGCTGGTCACCGCCCGAGCAGAACGCCCAGCCACCGTCCTTGGGCGAGGGCCCGTTCCCGGTGAGCAGCACGCAGCCGACGTCGCTGGACATCCGCGCGTGGTCGAGCACGCGGTACAGCTCGTCCACGGTGTGCGGGCGGAACGCGTTGCGGACCTCGGGCCGGTTGAACGCGACGCGTACGGTGCCGTGGTCGACGGCCCGGTGGTAGGTGATGTCGGTGAGGTCGAAGCCCTCCACCGCCTTCCACGCGTCCGCGTCGAACAGCTCGGAGACCATGCCGTGTCCTTTCGTGGGGTGAGGCGCCCTGCCATTCAAGCGGCTGCCGCCCGTGTGGTGGAGGGTGGGGTGGTGTTCGTGGATGGGGAGATTTGATGTTTCCAGCCGCCCGCCTTTACATTGTAAGTTCAACCGTGAAGTACCCGGGCCGCCGGCCTGGAATAGCCTGGCCCCTGTCATGAGCCGAACCCTCCACGCCGTGGTCCTGCCACCCGGCCCGCTCCTCGCCCGCCGCCTCGAAGCCGCCCTCGACGGCAGCGGCCCCGCGATCTGCCCCCTCTCCCCCGCTCTGCCCGAACCCGCGCTGCGCGCCGTCCTCGACGCCCTGGCCCCGGCGGCCGTCGAGACCCCCGACGGCACGGCGGCCCGCGAGTCCGGCCGTCCCACGGACGCCGCCGTGCTGATCGCCACCTCGGGCTCGACCGGGCGACCCAAGATCGTCGAGCTGTCCGCCGAGGCCCTGCGGTTCTCCGCCAACGCGACGCTCCACCGCGTCGGCGCCGCCCCCGGCGACCGCTGGCTCTGCTGCCTGCCCACCGACCACATCGCCGGCATCCAGGTGCTCACCCGCTCCGTCGTCGCGGGCACCACCCCGATCATCCAGGAGCGCTTCTCCCCCGCCGAGGCACTGGCGAGCGGCGCCCAGCACATCTCCGTCGTACCGACCCAGCTGCGCCGCATGCTCGACCACGACCTGTCGGTGTTCTCCTCGATCCTGCTCGGCGGGGCCGCCGCTCCCCCGGACCTCCTCGCGTCCGCACGGGCCGCGGGCGCGCGGGTCCTGACCACGTACGGCATGAGCGAGACGTGCGGCGGCTGCGTGTACGACGGCGTGCCGCTCGACGGGGTCTCCGCCGCCGTGGGCGACGACGGGCGGATCCGCCTCGCGGGCCCGGTGCTGTTCGGCGGCTACCGGCTGCGGCCCGACCTGACCGCCGGCGTCCTGGACGGCGACTGGTTCGTCACCAGCGATCTCGGCGTGATCGAGAAGGGCACCCTGCGGATCCGCGGCCGGGCCGACGACGTGATCAACACCGGCGGCGAGAAGGTCGTCGCCGGCGAGGTCGAGCACCTGCTGCGCTCCCACCCGGCCGTCCAGGACGTCGTCGTGGTCGGCCGGCCCGACCAGGAGTGGGGCGAGCTGGTCACCGCCGTCGTCGTCGGGTCGGTCACCCTCGGCGAGCTGCGCGACCACGTACGCGCGACCCTGCCCGCCCACGCCGCCCCGCGCGCCCTCGAACTGGTCCCCGAGATCCCGCTGCTCCCATCGGGAAAGCCGGACCGCGTACGGCTCCGCCGCCCCCTCTGAGAGAATCCCCCACCGTGGTCGTACGTCATGGATTCGCGCTGGTGGCGCTGCTCGCACTCACCGGGTGCTCAAGTGGTGGGCCTACGCGGCAGCAGAAGCCCTCCGGCCCGCCCCTGGTCATCCCCAAGCCCTCCGCCGCGCCCACCGGGCGGCCGCGCCCGGTCGGCGCGGGCACGGTCTGCGGCCGGGTCACGACCGTCACCGGGGCCCCGGCCCGCGTGGTCGTCGTACGGGGACGGACGACGTGCGCCGAGGCGCTGCGCGTCTTCCGCAAGTACAGCGACCCGGCGACGCCCGCCGAGGGCACCGCGGGCCTCGCGGTCATCGACCGCTGGACATGCGAGAGCCGCCTGAAGGTCTCGACCTGCACACTCAGAGCCACGACGATCCAGGCGCGCTCGTGAGAGGAGATCACGGTTGGACATCGAGAACCGCCTGCGCGAGCTCGGGCTGACGCTGCCCGAGCCGATGCGGATGCAGCCCGGCCTCACCCTCCCGTTCCCCTGGGTACGGATCCGGGGCGGGCGCGCGTTCGTCTCCGGGCACGGCCCGCTGCTCGCCGACGGCTCCCTGGCCGGTCCGCTGGGGAAGGTCGGGGACCAGGTGACGCCGGGTGAGGCGTACGAGGCCGCGCGCCTGACCGGTCTCGCGGTGCTGGCCAGCCTGCGGCGCGAACTCGGCGACCTGAACCGGGTGACGGCCTGGCTGCGGGTCTTCGGCATGGTCAACGCGGCGCCGGGGTTCACCGACACCCCGGGCGTCATCAACGGCTTCTCGGACCTGATCCTTCGCCTGTGGGGGCCGGAGGCGGGCAGCCATGCCCGGTCGGCGGTCGGCATGGCCGAGCTCCCGTTCTCGATCCCCGTGGAGATCGAGGCCGAGGTCGAGATCGACGGCTGAGGCCGCCGTACGGGTCGCCGCCATCGCTGCTGTCCGCTCCGCCGGGCCGCGCTGGGCGCTTGGTCCGCAAGAGTGGCGCTTGTCACATGGGGAGTCGGCGAGGCGGCGATGACCAGGGCCGCCGGACCCGTACAGAGCGAGTGTCACAGCGCCGTCACCGGCCAGGACACGCTGCTGAGAGGACGATCGGAACGTCAGGCTTTACGGTGGACCGGCCCGCTTGTGCGTGAAAGTTTCCGCCCTGCGGGAACAACCCAGCCACAACCGCGCGTTTCGGATAGTGCGCGCATATGCGAACGACACACGTCCCATGCCGCCAAGCTACGAAGGGAGGGAGGTGTCCTCATGCCGCGAAACGCCGCCGCTGCAGCGTCTGCAGCGCCGACCACGACGCCTCTCGAGGAGCTTCTCGACCGTGGCCGTTTCCAGGGGCACCTCTCGCTCGACGAGGTGCGTCACGCCTTTCAGGAAGCCGGTATCACCCCCGCGCAAGGCCGCTCCATCATCCGCGAGCTGACCGACGCCGGGGTCCGGCTGGCCAGCGGGGACAAGGCCGCCGGTGAGCAGGCCACGTCCACCAAGAAAAAGGGTACGGGCACTGTCAAGAAGGCCCCGCCCGCAAAGCCTGACGCGTCGACGGCCAAGCCGAAGACCAAGGCGACCCGTACGAAGACCACCCGCACCTCACGGGCGAAGAAGGCCGAACCCGCCGAGGCCGTGGAGCCGGCCGAGGTCGAGCACGGACCGGCCCAGGACGAGGTCGCGCCCGCCGGAGCGACCACGGTCGAGTCCGACGACTTCGAGGTGGACGCGCCGACGGACCTCGATGACCAGTCATCGGTCATGGGCGACTCGGTGCACACCTACCTCAAGGCCATCGGCCGCCGGCAGCTGCTGACCGCGGCGCAGGAGGTCGACCTCGCCAAGCGCATCGAGGCCGGGCTCTACGCCGACCACAAGCTGGAGAGCGGCACGAAGCTGACCGCACGGGCCCGCGAGGACCTGCGGCTCATCGCCGAGGACGGCCAGCGGGCCAAGGCCCACATGCTGGAGGCCAACCTGCGGCTCGTCGTCTCGGTGGCCAAGAAGTACGCCGACCGCGGCCTGTCGCTGCTGGACGTCGTGCAGGAGGGCAACCTCGGCCTGATCCGCGCCGTCGAGAAGTTCGACTACACCAAGGGCTACAAGTTCTCCACGTACGCCATGTGGTGGATCCGCCAGGCCATCCAGCGCGGCTTCGCCGACTCGGCCCGTACGATCCGGCTGCCCGTGCACGTCCTGGAGATGCTCAGCAAGCTGAGCCGCGTCGAGCGCGAGATGCACCAGCGCCTCGGCCGCGAGCCGACTCCGGAGGAACTGGGCGTCGAGCTGGACAAGAGCCCGGCGCAGGTGCAGGAGCTCCTGCGTACGAGCCGTCAGCCGATCAGCCTCGACTCCACGATCGGCGAGGACGGCGAGACCCGGATCGGCGACCTCATCGAGGACACCGACACCCCCGAGGCCTCCGAACTGGTCGACCGGCAGCTCATGGCCGACCAGCTACGGCGTGCGCTGGGCGTCCTGTCGGCCCGCGAAGAGAAGATCATGGCGATGCGCTTCGGCCTGTACGACGGCACCCCGCGCACGCTGGACGAGATCGGGAAGCACCTGGGCCTGACCCGCGAGCGGATCCGCCAGCTCGAGAAGGAGTCGCTGTCCAAGCTGCGGCACCCGAGCAACGCCCAGCCGCTGCTGGACTTCGCCAGCTGACACCCGAACGAGAAGAGGCCCCGCCGGTGGCGGGTCCTCTTCTCGTGGGGCCCGTGTGGGGGGAGGTCCAGGCCCGGCGCCTTTACATTGTAGATTTTTAAGGGCGGCGCTCAGGGGGCACCGGCGAGGGGCGGCGCGGGCGTGTTCTCGGTGAACAGCGGGTCGCAGGCCAGGCGGTAGCCGCGCTTGACCACGGTCTCCACCAGCCCGCCACCCCCCAGGCCCCGGCGCAGCCGCGCCACCGCCATCTCCACCGCGTGCTCGTCCGGCTGCGGGCGGCCGTACGACCCTCCCCCGGTCAGGGACCGGCTGGGCAGCACCTCGCAGAGCTCGGCGCGGGAGACGACGTGTCCCGGCCGGCGGGCCAGTGCCCGCAGGATCGCCATCGGCGCCGGCGCGATCGGCTTCAGCTGCCCGTCGAGGACCACCGCGTGCCCGCGGAGCTCCAGCGCGTGCCCGTGCACCGCCACCCGGCTCGCCCGGCGGGCCGGCAGCTCCACCGCCAACTCGCTCACGAGCGCGCCCAGCCGCGCCTGCTCCGGGGTGATCGTCGGCACTCCCCGCTCCTCCAGCGGAGCGGCGGTCACCGGACCCACGCAGGCGGCGACCACGTGGGTGCGCAGCGCCTCCAGGAGCATCTCCTCCAGGCTGTCCTCGGCCGCCACCGCGAGCGTCGCGGCGACCGTCGGGGCGCTGGTGAAGGTGATCGCGTCCACCGTCCCGGCCACCGCCTGCCCGACGAGGCGGCGCAGCGGCGTCGGATCGTCGGTCCGCGCCCAGCGGTACACCGGGATCTCGACCACCTCCGCGCCCGCGCGCCGCAGCGTGCTCGTCAGCTGCGGGGTCGGCTCGCCGTACAGCTGCACCGCGATGCGCCGGCCGGTCAGGTCCTCTTCCAGGAGGTGCCGCAGCACCTCCTCCCAGCTCTCCGACAGGGGCGACCAGGTCTCGGCCATGCCGGCGGCGCGCACCGCTCCCCTGGCCCGCGGCCCGCGCGTCAGGATGCGCGCGTCGCCGAGCAGCTTGACCAGGTCCTCGTGCAGACCCCAGCCGTCGGCGGTCTCCAGCCACGCGCGGAAACCGACGGCGGTCGTGACGATCACGTCGTCCACCGGCTTGGACAGCATCGTTCGCGTCGCGTCGAGGAGCTCGGTGTCGTCGGCGAGCGGCACCAGGCGGATCGCCGGGGCGTACACCACCCGCGCCCCCCTGCGCTCCAGCAGCGCTGAGAGCTCCTCACGACGACGGGCGGCCGTGACCCCGACCGTGAAACCGGCGAGTGGCTCGTCGCTCACGGCTCGGCCACCTCCGCGCGTACGGATGCCCACCGCGTCGTGGTCATTGTCACCGCGCCACCTCCAGCACCAGCGGCTTGATCGAGAATGCCGGGCCATCGCCGAAGAACATCCGGCCGGGTCTTCCGGCCGGATGCCTTGACAAAGTAAGGTTCGTACGAGCCGTTGGCCCGGCCGTCGTTTCGGCGAGGTGACGGGCCGCACCCGGCGACGACGCCGGCCATCTGTTCCCCTCTCCCCGACAACGACTTGACCACGATCTTTACGACAGGGCGTTTCGGGCCTGGGTCCCGCTTGTTACCGCTGTGCTACAAGCCGCTCACCACTGCCCTGACCAGGGATTATCCGGGGCGGCTGAAGCACGGGATGAGAACAAGACTGTGTTTTCCCGGTCTCAGGCGGCAGCCTGGACAGTCGGGGCGGGCGATCGGCCCGGGGGCGAGAGGAAGCACGTGATCACCAGTGAGATCGACCGGGAGCAGGAGTACGTCGCGCGGCTCTACGAGCGCGTCGACCTGATGCGGGAGCAGGCGTCGGCACGCCTCGCCGGCACTCTCGAGCAGAACGGCGGCACCCCGCAGGCCAGGATCGAGCGGGACGTCGCCGTCACCCGCTACGCCGAGCGGGTGGCCCGGCTCGACGCGGCCGAGAGCGGACTGTGCTTCGGCCGCATCGACCTGCGGGACGGAGGACGCCGCCACATCGGCCGGATCGGGCTGCTCGACGAGTCCGCCGAGGGCGAGCCGCTGCTGATCGACTGGCGTGCCCCGGCCGCCCGGCCCTTCTACGTCGCCACCGCCGGCGCGCCGCAGGGCGTCAGCCGCCGGCGCCACATCGCCACCCGTGGCCGCCGCGTGGTCGGCCTGGACGACGAGGTGCTGGACCGCGACGGCCTCGCGGACGCGGGCGGGCTGACCGGGGAGGCCGCGCTGCTCGCCGCGGTGGAGGCCGGGCGGACCGGCCGGATGCGCGACATCGTCGCGACGCTCCAGGCCGAGCAGGACGACATCATCCGCTCGGCCCACCGAGGGATCCTCGTCGTGCAGGGCGGCCCGGGGACCGGGAAGACCGCCGTGGCCCTGCACCGCGCCGCGTACCTCCTCTACACGCACCGGCGGCTCGCCGCCCGCGGCGTGCTGGTCGTCGGCCCGAACGCCACCTTCCTCACCTACATCGGCCAGGTGCTGCCGGGCCTGGGCGAGACCAACGTCCTGCTCTCCACGGTCGCCGAGCTGTTCCCCGGGGTCACCGCGGACCGCCACGAGTCCACGGCCGCCGCCGAGGTCAAGGGCCGGGCCGCGATGGCGGAGGTGGTGGCCTCGGCCGTACGGGCCCGGCAGGCGCCCGGGCCGCTGGAGGTGGAGTTCGGCGGAGAGACGCTCCGGATCGAACGCGAGACGCTGCTGCGTGCCGCCGAGCGCGCGCGGGCGACCCGGCTCCCCCACAACCAGGCCCGGCCGATCTTCCAGCGGGAGGTCGTGGCCGAGCTCGCCGCACTGCTGGCCGACTCGACGCGACGGCTCACCGCACGCCTGGAGGCCGAGGTCGCCGACGTGCTCGCCGGCACCGAGGACGCCATCGCCGAGGACCTGGCGAGCATGCCCGCCGCGTTCGAGGAGGACACCGGCGATCTCGACCTGCGGCCGGAGCTGTGGGAGGACCCGGGCGTACGCGCCGCCGTCGAGGAGCAGTGGCCCGCGCTGACGCCCCAGCGGCTGCTGGCGGACCTGTTCGCCGACGCGGACCGTCTCGCCTCGGCCGCCCCGGACCTGACCCCGGCCGAGCGCGCGTCGCTGCTGCGTCCTCCGGGCGGCTGGAGCCCCGCCGACGTGCCGCTGCTCGACGAGGCCGCCGAACTCCTCGGCCGTGACGAGCGCGCGGCCGAACGCCGGGCGGCGCGGGCGCGCGAGCAGCGGGTCGCGTACGCGCAGGGCGTGCTCGACATCGCGGCCGGCTCGTGGTCCGCGGACGAGGCGCTGAGCGCCGCCGACCTGCTGGGCGCCGAGGACCTGGCCGACCGGCACGAGGAGCGCGACCACCGTACGGTCGCCGAGCGCGCGGCGGCCGACCGTACCTGGGCGTTCGGCCATGTGATCGTGGACGAGGCGCAGGAGCTGTCGGAGATGGCCTGGCGGCTGCTGATGCGGCGCTGCCCCAGCCGGTCGATGACGATCGTCGGCGACGTCGCCCAGACCGGCAGCGCGGCGGGCACCACGTCGTGGGGCCATGTCCTGGCGCCGCACGCCGGCGACCGGTGGCGGCTGGCCCGGCTGTCGGTGAACTACCGCACCCCGGCCGAGGTGATGACGGCGACCGAGGACGTACTCGCCGCGATCGACCCGGACCAGGAGCCGCCCCGGTCCGTACGCGAGACGGGGGTACGGCCGTGGCGGCTCGCCGTCGCGGCCGGCGCGCTGCCGTCGAGGCTGGCCGAGGTCGCCGCCGAAGAGGTGGAGTCCCTGGGCGACGGCAGGCTCGCGGTGATCGTCCCCGACAGCCGGGCCGCCGAGCTGGGCGTGGCGGTGCCGTCCGCCTCCGGCGACGAACCCGACCTGACGAGCAGGGTCGTGCTGCTGGGCGTGCGGCAGGCCAAGGGGCTGGAGTTCGACTCGGTGCTGATCGCCGACCCGGCCGCGATCCTCGCCGAGTCGCCGCGCGGGCGCGGCGACCTGTACGTGGCGATGACGCGGACCACCCGGCGCCTCGGCATCCTGCACTCCGGGCCGGCGCCGTCCGAGATCGCCGCCGTACCGCCGCGCTGAGGCTCAGAGGTGCTCGGCGAGCACGGCGCGCTGCGTGCGGCGGGCCTCGGTGTGGCGTTCGCGGCCCGCGTCGGTGAGCGTGACGAAGATGGCGCGGCGGTCGTCGTCGCACATGCCGCGCTCGACCAGGCCGGCGCGTTCGAGGCGCGCGACGGTGCGCGAGAGCGCGCTCTGGCTGAGGTACATGTCGCCGGCCAGGTCGTGCATGCGCCGCTGCTCGCAGGTCGCGTCGACGAGGCGGTCCAGCGCCTCGAACTCGCTCATGCCGATGCCGTGGGCGTCTTGGAGCGCACGGTCCAGGGCGCAGGAGACGTTGCTGTAGCACGCGAGCACGTCGCGCCACCTCTGGACGATCACGTCCTCACGCGCACCGGTCATGCCGCGGACCATAGCATGCCCTCACATTAGTTGCAAACACATTTAATGTTTGGACATTGAATGCATGTGCATGTAACTTCGGTCCGGTGACAACGACCGCTCCCCCTTCTCTGCTCGCCCACCCCGACGTTCCGCGACGTCAGCGCTGGCCGCTGCGCCTGTGGGGCGTCCTCGCCGTACTCTCGCTCGTGCTGTTCCTCGACGGCCTGGACGTGTCGATGGTCGGCGTCGCACTGCCCTCGATCGGCACCGAGCTGCACCTGGCGACGTCCAGCCTCCAGTGGATCGTCAGCGGTTACGTCCTCGGCTACGGCGGCCTGCTGCTGCTCGGCGGGCGCACCGCCGACCTGCTGGGCCGCCGCCGGGTGTTCCTGATCGCCCTGGCGGTGTTCGCCGTGGCCTCGCTGCTCGGCGGCCTCGTCGACTCGGGCCCGCTGCTGATCGCCACCCGCTTCATCAAGGGCGTCAGCGCGGCGTTCACCGCGCCGACCGGCCTGTCGATCATCACGACGACGTTCGCCGAGGGCCGGATGCGCAACAAGGCCCTGTCGATCTACACGGTCTTCGGCGCCAGTGGATACTCCTCCGGCCTGATCTTCGGCGGCCTGATGACCGGGATCGGGTGGAGGTGGACGTTCCTGATGCCCGTGCCGATCGCGCTCATCGCGCTCGCCGCCGGCTACGTGCTGCTCCCCCGCGGAATGCCCGCCGCCTCCGGTGGCCACGACGTCCTCGGCGCACTGACCTCGACGGGCGCGATGCTGCTGCTCGTGTACAGCCTGGTCTCCGCGCCCTCCCGGGGCTGGACGTCCCCGGCGACGCTCGGCCTGTTCGCCGCGGTGATCGTCCTGCTGGTCGCCTTCGTGCTCGTGGAACGCCGGGTACGGCACCCGCTGATCCGGCTGGGCATCCTGCGCAAGGGCACGCTCGTACGGGCCAACCTGGCGATCGTCGCGCTGTTCGGGTCGTACACGGCGTTCCAGTTCATCATCACGCTGTACCTGCAGGACGTGCTCGGCTGGGCGCCGCTGAAGATGGCCCTGGCCCTGCTGCCGACGGGCCTGCTGGTGGCCCTCAGCGCCCCGTTCGCCGGGACGATGATCGACCGGTACGGCACGGCGAGGTTCATCGTGGGGGGCCTGGCCGCGATGTCCGTCGGGTACCTGCTGTTCCTGCGCATCGACACCCACCCGGTGTACGTGGTGGCGATCCTGCCGACGGCGATCCTGCTGGGGGTGGGGTTCGCGCTCGGATTCCCCTCCATCAACGTCCAGGCCACGGCGGGCGTCTCGGATGACGAACAGGGTCTGGCGGCCGGCCTCGTGCAGACGGCCGCCCAGGTCGGCGCCGCCCTCGTGCTGGCCATCACGACGGCGATCATCGCGGGCGACGGCCGCCCGGCCCGGTCGGCGGCGGACGTGCTCGCCGACTACCGGCCGGGGCTGGTGTTCGCGACCTTCGTGGCGGTGGGCGGACTGCTCATGGCCGTGGTACCACTGGCCTTCCGCCGCCGCCGCGAGCCCGTGCCCGTACTGGAGGAGGCCGCCTGAGCGCCGGGAGGCGACCCTTACCGGGGTTCGCCTCCCACGCGTCCGGCCTCCGGATGGGCGCGCCGTCGAGGCCGCGACCCAACTGCAAAGGGTTCTTTGCAAAGAACCCTTTGCAGTCATATTTTGTCGGTCATGGCCGATCTGAGTGGTGAGGCGCGCCGGGTGGCGGAAGCCGGTGCGGTCGTGCTGGACGCCAAAGGACTGCGCGCGCTGGCCCACCCCGTGCGCGTACGGCTGATCGGGCTGCTGCGCAAGCACGGCCCGTCGACCGCCACCCGGCTCGCCGAACGGCTGGGCGTCAACTCGGCCACGGCCAGCTATCACCTGCGCCGGCTGGGCGCGGCGGGCTTCGTCGAGGAGGACGAGGAACGCGGGAACTCCCGGGAGCGCTGGTGGCGTTCGGTGTACCACGCGACCTGGTTCGACGACCCGGACCTGGCCGAACGCGAACCGGACGCCGCTCTGTCGTACCTGCGGTCGGTCGCCGCCTTCTACACCTTGTGCGCCCAGCGGGCGCTGGAGGACTTCCCGGCGATGCCCCGCCCGTGGCGGGAGGTCCTCGAGATGAGCGGCTGGCCGATGCGCCTCACTCCGGCCGAGGCGGCGTCTCTGCGGTCGGAGCTGCGGGAGGTCATCGACCGCTACCGCCATGACACCCCGGCGGCCGCCGACGCCCCCGCGCAGGCCGAACGAGTCTCAGTGATCATGCACGTACTCCCCGAACTCGACACGCCGGCAGCCCCGTCCGGAAGGCCGGCGCCATGACGGAGCCCACCTCTGGACCGCCTGACCGGGGTGCCGCCCCGGCGACCGCTGAGCTCTTGTCCACCGGCCCCTCGGCCGCCGCCGGTGGGCGGAGTCTCCGGCCGCTGGCCGGGGTGCTGGCGGCGATCGCGGTCTCCTCGACCGGGACGCGGGTCTCGGCGGTCGCGCTGCCCTGGTTCGTGCTGAGCACGACCGGGAGCGCCACGCTGACGGGGGTCGTGGCCTTCTGCGAGATGACCCCGTACGTGCTGGTCAAGGCGTTCACCGGACCGCTGGTCGACCGGGTCGGCCCGCGGACCGTGTCCTGGACCGCCGACCTGGTGAGTTCGTGCGCCGCCGGAGCGGTTCCGCCGCTGTACGTCACGCACCTGCTGCCGTTCTGGCCGTTGTCGTGCCTGGTCGTACTGATCGGCGCGGCGCGCGGGCCCGGTGACCTGGCCAAGGAGGTCATGGTCCCCGAAGCCGCCGAGGCCGGCCGCGTACCCCTGGAGCGCGCCACCGGCCTCGCCGGCGTCACCGAACGACTCGCGTCGGGCGTCGGTCCCGCCGTCGGCGGGGCGCTCGTCGCGCTGCTCGGCCCCCTCACCGGTCTGGCCGTGAACGCGGCCTGCTTCGCGGCCGGATCACTGATCATCGCGCTGGCCCTCCCCCGCGGCATGGGCCGCGGAGCCGCACGGCCGGACCGCGACGGCGACGACGCCGGCCACCAAGGCGAGGGCTACTGGCGGCGCCTCGGCGAAGGCCTCGTGTTCCTGCGGGGCGAGCCGCTGATGCTCTCCCTCGTCATCATGATCGGCCTCACCAACCTGCTGGACGCGGCATTCCTGTCCGTACTCGTTCCGGTCTGGGCGCGGACCTCCGGCGGCGGACCGGCCGCCATCGGCCTTACCGAGGGCGTCTGGGGGGCCGCCGCGGTCGGCGGGAGTCTCGTCGCCGCGGTGGTCGCCCACCGGATGCGACGGCGGGCGGTGTTCTTCGCCGGGTTTCTCATCGCCGGTTCGCCGCGGTTCTTCGTGCTCGCCCTCGGGGTGCCGATGTGGGTGGTACTGGCCGCGTTCGCCGCCGGAGGGATCGGGGCCGGCCTCCTCAACCCGATCCTCGGCGCCATCACCTTCGAACGCGTACCGCGCCGCCTGTGGGGCCGGGTCCACGCGCTCGGTGACTCGGTGGCCTGGGCCGGGGTCCCGTTCGGTGGTCTGCTCGCCGGGGCGCTGATCGCCGCCTTCGGTCTCGCACCGGTACTCGTGGCCGGCGGCGCCGCCTACTTCCTCACCACCAACCTGGCCGGCCTCCGCCCCGAGTGGCGCGAGATGGACCGCCTACGCGGCCACGGCGCACCCGCCGAGCCGCCCCGGCGGCAGGATCACGAGGACACGCACCGCGCCGCTCATTAGAGGCGTTCGGCGAGCAGGGCGGTGGGCGTCAGGCCCGACAGGGCGCGTACCTCCCGGCTCAGGTGGGCCTGGTCCGCGTAGCCGGCGCGTGCTGCCAGGTCGGCCAGGGACCGCTCCCGACCGGCCGAAAGCCTCAGGAACCGCTGGAGGCGTACGACCCTTCGCAGGGTTCTCGGCTCCAGGCCGGTGTGGGACAGGACCAGCCGGCGCAGGTGGCGTTCGGACAGGTTGAGGTCCGCGGCCACGTCCGCGACCCTGGCCGCCGGGCGCCGCAGGGCGTTCAGGGCGTGTTCCACCCGTTCGTCCCTCTCATCCGGCACCGGCACGGCCGCGGTGCGGTCGCCCTGCCACACCCGCTCGGCGATTCTCGCGGCCTCACTCGCGGGGAACACGTCGGACAGCGGCAGCTCGCGGTCGCGGATCTCGTCCGCGGGGAGGCCCAGGGCGGTGCCGATGGCGGCCGTACGGAGACGGAGCCCGCGCAGGCTCGTCCCGGCGGCCAGGCGTGGCAGCTGGACGGACGTGGCCGGCCCCACGACGGTCGCGCGGCCGTCCGATGACACGATCACGTCCGCGCAGGCGTCCGGCAGGACGCGCTGCACGTATCCGCCCGCCCGCTCGTCCACGCTCTGTTCCCACCAGCATTCGACGAACGGATGCCCGGCGGCCGGGTGGAACTCCCGGTAGAACGACGCGGTGTCCGATGCGTTCAAGACGGCCTTCCCCTGGTGGGCGCATAGTCAGGGTATGCAACAACGCACTCATTTCATCACCCTGTCGACGCCCGACCTCGACGCCGCGCGCGCCTTCTACCGCGACGGGCTGGGCTGGACGGCACTCCTCGACGTACCCGGTGAGATCATCTTCTTCCAGGTCGCGCCCGCGATGGTGCTCGGTCTCTTCGACCGGGACCAGTTCGTGAAGGACATGGAGGGCACGGCCGCCGACGGCAGGGTCGGCGGGCTCACCCTCTCGCACAACGTCGGCTCTCCCGCCGAGGTCGACGAGACCGTGCGGAAGGCGGTCGCCGCAGGCGCGACGCTCGTCAAACCGCCGCAGGCCGCGGCCTTCGGCGGCTACCACGGGCACTTCGCCGACCCGAACGGCGTGGTCTGGGAGGTCTGCCACAACCCCGGCTGGCGGGTCGACGAGGACGGCACGGTCCATCTGGAGCCGGTTAATTGACCGATCGATCTCGATAGAGCTAGCGTACGGCGCGTGGCACGTACGAAGCAGTTCGACCCGGACGCCGCGCTGCAAAAGGCGCTGGAGCTGTTCTGGGAACGCGGCTATGAGGCGACCTCGATGGCCGACCTCGTCGAACACCTGGGCATCGCCCGCGCGAGCATCTATGCGACGTTCGGCGGCAAGCACGAGCTCTACCTCAAGGCGCACGAACGGTACGTCCAGAGCCGCGACCCCGGCGTCGTCGAACTGCTCTCCCAGCCGGGCCCGGCCCTGCCCGCCGTACGCGGGCTGGTCAACGCCTACGCCGAGGAGTCCATCGGGGACGAGCGCCGGCGCGGATGCCTGGTGGTCAACAGCGCCGTCGAGCTCGCCGCGCGCGACCCTCGTACGGCACGGCAGGTCGCGGCGAGCTGGGACACGCTGGAGACGGCGCTGACCTCGGCGCTCATCCGGGCACGCGCCCAGGGCGAGCTGTCCGGGGACCGCGACCCCCACGCCCTGGCGCGCTTCCTGCTCGTGCTGCTGCAGGGCATCCGGGTGCTCGGCCGCACCGACCCCGACCCCGCCCGCCTGCGTGACGCGGCCGCCCAGGCCCTGTCGCTGCTGGGCTGAGGCCGCCTGTGATGACGAAAAAGGCGTTCGCGCGTCCCGATAACAGAACGATCGGTCTGGATAGGGCGGCTCATGTGCTGCTCGGCGGCGTCCAGGTCACCCTGATCGCGAGCATCACCCTCATCACCGTCGCCCTGCCGGCGGTCGAGCGGTCTCTGCGCGTGGCCCCGCCGGACCTGGTGCCGGTCGCCTCCGCGTACGGCCTGTCCTTCGGCGGCCTGCTGCTGCTCGGCGGACGGCTCGCGGACGTGTTCGGCCGCCGGCGGACCTTCGTCGCCGGCGTGGCCGTCTTCGGCGCCGCCTCGGCCGCCGCCGCCCTGGCCCCCGGCCTGGCGACGCTGCTGGCCGCCCGGCTCGCCCAGGGCGCGGGCGCCGCGCTGGCCGCGCCGTCCGCGCTCGCGCTGCTCGGCGACGTGGTCCGCGATCCACGCCGCCACGGCCGCGCGATGGCCGTCTGGGGCGTGCTGAGCAGTTCGGGAGCGACCGCCGGGAACGTCCTGTCCGGAGTCGCGATCACCTGGCTGCCGTGGCGCGCCCTGTTCCTGGCCCCGCTGGCCGTGTCGGTGATCGCCGTGACGGCCGCCCGCCACCTGCTGCCGGACGACCGGCCGGGGACGGGCCGGCCACCACGGTGGAGGAGACCGGTCACGACGCAGAGCCCGACACGAACCGGGGCTCCTGCCGCCCGGCCGGGCACACCACCCCGGCCCGGGGCATCGGACGAACCGGCGAGCAGCCGGCCGGAGACTCCGCGCCGACACCGCGACGGCCGCCGAGGGCGAGCCGTCCCGCGCCGTACCGGCCCTCGACCGGCCGATCCGGCGCGGATCGACTGGACCGGCGCCGGCCTCGGCACCGGCGGGCTGGCCCTGCTCCTGTACGGCCTGCAGCACGCGGCATGGGCGGCCGGCGCCGGCCTCGTACTGCTGGGGCTGTTCGCCCTGGCCGAGCACCGCTCCCCCGACCCGCTCGCACCGCCCGCCTTCCTGCGCGAGCGGGCGCTGCCGCTCCTCGCCACGGCCCTGTGCGCGGCGGCCATGGCCACCGCCTGCTTCATGGTCGCGCTCTACCTCCAGCAGGTACGCGGGCTCTCGCCCCTGCGGACCTCGCTCGTCTTCCTCCTGCCCGCCCCGGCCCTCGTGGCCGCCGGTGCGCTCGCCGGCCGGCTCATTCCCCGGTTCGGCGCCCGGAGGGTGCTGGCCGGCGGGCTCGCGGTCGCGGCGGCCGGGCTGTACCTCCTGAGCCGCTTCGGCCTGCCCTGGGCCGGGCTGGTCGTCTTCCCCCTGGGCGCCGGGACGGCGTTCGCCGCCGCGACGGTCTCCGCCCTGGCCGGCGTGCCGCCCGCGCGCGCCGGGCTGGCCGGCGGCGCGCTGAACACCGCGATGGAGGTCGGGCCGCCGCTCGGCCTGACCGCCGCCGTCGCGCTGGCCTCCGCGCGCGCGGGCGACGCCGCCGCCGGGTACGCGTTCGCGCTCCGCTGCACCGCCCTCGTCTTCATCGTCACCACCCTGATCGCGCTCCGGCGCCCACACCAAGGAGAGATGGAATGACCGCACGTTTCACCGGCAAGGTCGCGCTCGTGACCGGCGGCGGCTCCGGCATCGGGCGGGCCACCGCGCTGGCGTTCGCCCGCGAGGGCGCGGCCGTCGTCGTCGCCGGCCGTACCCCCGGGCCGCTCGAGGAGACCGTACGGCTGGCCGAGAAGGAGGGCGGCACGGCGAGCGCGGTGACCGCCGACGTCTCACGCGCCGCCGACGTGGCCCGTCTCGTCGCGACCGCGGCCGGACGCCACGGCGGCCTGCACATCGCGTTCAACAACGCCGCCGTGCTCGCCGCCGGCCCGGTGACCGGCATCGACGAGGCCACCTGGGCCGCGATGGTCGGCACGAACCTGACCGGCGTCTGGCTCTCGCTGAAGGAGGAGGTCGCGTACATGAGCGCGCACGGTGGCGGCGTCATCGTGAACACCGCCTCGATCGGCGTCACCGCCGTCCCGGGCCTGGGCGCGTACGGCGCGACCAAGGCCGGCGTCGTCGCCCTGACCAAGGCGGCGGCGCGGGAGGCCGTCGCCGACGGCGTCCGCATCAACGTGGTCAGTCCCGGCCCGATCGCCACCGCGATGTCGATGCGGCCCGGCGAGACCGAGGCCGGCCGTGCGGCCCGCGTCGGCGAACGCGTCCCCGCGGGCCGCGTCGGCACGCCTGAGGAGGTGGCGGCGGCCGTCCTGTGGCTGGCCTCATCGGAGGCGGCCTTCGTCGTCGGCCACGAGCTGACCGTCGACGGCGGCGCCACCGCGTGAGGACGTAAGACCTGTTTCCTGCCCGATGTCGGGCAGGAAACTTGGCTTACCGCACTGGAGTCCGGCAGGATCAGGGCGCATGGCCGCGTACGACGATCTCCTCCTCCACCTCAGCCGGACGACCTCGCTGAGCCCGGGTGAGGCGGCACGCGTGGTCGCCGACGTTCTGGCCTACTTCGCCGAGCCCGCGGAGGAGTTCGTACGGCGGCGGCACGCGGAGCTGCGGACGCGCGGCCTGACCAACGACCAGATCTTCGAACACGTCGCGGCCGAGCTGCCCCAGCGCCGGTTCGCTCCCCCGGAGCTGTCGCTCCGGCAGCTGCGGCGGATCGTCTACGGATGAAGGAGACTCCATGTGCGGAATCGTGGCTTACACCGGACCGCGGGACGCCGTCCCGATCCTGACCGAGGGACTGGCCCGCCTGGAGTACCGCGGGTACGACTCGGCCGGGCTCGCGGTCACCGGCCGCTCCGGTGACCTCCGGGTCCGCAAGGCCGAGGGGCGCGTCGCCGCGATGGCGGCCGGGCTGCCCGCGCGGTTCAAGGGCAACGCCGGCATCGGGCACACGCGCTGGGCCACGCACGGCGAGCCCAGCGACGCGAACGCCCACCCGCACGTCGCCGGAACCGTGGCGGTCGTGCACAACGGGATCATCGAGAACGCCGACGAGCTGCGTGCCAAGCTCACCGCCGACGGGATCGAGCTCGTCTCCGAGACCGACAGCGAGGTCCTGCCGCACCTGATCGCACGGTCGGACGCCGCCGATCTGGAGGACGCCGTACGCGAGGCGCTGTCGCAGATCGTCGGCACGTACGGCATCGCCGTCGTGGACACGCGCCACCCCGGGGTCCTCGTCGTCGCCCGCAACGGCAGCCCGGTCGTGCTCGGCATCGGGGAGAAGGAGATGTTCGCGGCCTCCGACGTCGCGGCGCTGGTCCGCTACACGCGTCAGGTCGTGCACCTGGACGACGGCGAGCTCGCCACGATCCGGCCCGACGGGTTCCGCACGTCGACGCTCGACGCGCGGGCCACGAGCAAGGAGCCGTCGGTCATCGAGACCGAGGAGGCGGCCTACGACGCCGAGGGCTACACGCACTTCATGCGCAAGGAGATCCACGAGCAGCCCGCGGCGGTCGAGCGGGCACTGCGCGGGCGGCTCGACGCGCGGTTCCACACGGCGCACCTGGGCGGGCTCGACCTGGACCCGCGCGAGGCGCGGGCGATTCGGCGGGTGAAGATCCTCGGCTGCGGCTCGGCGTACTACGCGGGACAGATGGGCGCGCAGCTCATCGAGGAGCTGGCGCGCATCCCGGCGGACGCGGAGCCGGCCTCGGAGTTCCGCTACCGCAACCCGGTGGTCGAGGCGGACACGCTCTACGTCGCGGTGAGCCAGTCCGGCGAGACGTACGACACGCTCGCCGCCGTGCAGGAGCTGCGGCGCAAGGGCGGCCGGGTCCTCGGCGTCGTCAACGCGGTCGGCAGCGCGATCGCCCGTGAGTGCGACGGCGGCGTGTACCTGCACGCCGGGCCGGAGATCGCGGTGGCCTCGACCAAGGCCTACATCTCGACGGCGGTGGTGTTCGCGCTGCTCGCGCTGCACCTGGGGCGGATCCACGACCTGTCGCCCGCCGACGGGCGGCGGATCGCCGAGGGGCTGCGGGCGCTGCCGGGCCAGATCGAGGAGATTCTGGCGCAGGAGGACCGGATCGCGGGCCTGGCCACGGATCTGGCGAAATATCGCAGCATGCTCTTCGTGGGCCGCGTACGCGGCTGGCCGGTCGCCCGCGAGGGGGCGCAGAAGTTGAAAGAGGTCTCCTACGTTCACGCGGAGGCATATCCGGCGAGTGAGCTCAAGCACGGACCGCTCGCGCTCGTCAGTCCCGAGCTGCCGACGGTCGCGATCGTCCCGGACGACGAGCTGGCGGACAAGAACCGCTCGACCCTCGGGGAGATCCGCGCGCGGCAGGGCCGGGTGATCACCATCGGCCATCGCGCGGCGGGCGAGGACGCGGTCGTCGTGCCCAAGAACGAGCCAGAGCTCGATCCGATCCTGCTGACGATCCCGCTCCAGCTCCTGGCGTACCACGCCGCCGTTGCCCTCGGCCACGACGTCGACAAGCCCCGCAACCTGGCCAAGAGCGTGACGGTCGACTAACGAGCGACCTCGCGGAGGATCTGGGTGAGGAACTCCGCGTTGGAGGAGGTGTCGCGGAGCTTGCCGATAAGGAGTTCGAGGGACTCCTGAGGGCCGAGCGCGTGCAGGACCTGACGCAGCCGGCCCACGGTCTCCAGCTCGGCGGGGGACATGAGCAGGTCGTCGCGGCGGGTGCTGGAGGGCGCGATGTCGACCGCCGGGAAGATGCGCCGGTCGGCGAGGTCGCGGCGGAGCCGCAGCTCCATGTTGCCGGTGCCCTTGAACTCCTCGAAGAAGACCTCGTCCATGCGTGAACCGGTCTCCACGAGCACCGACGCGAGGATGGTCAGCGAGCCGCCGTCCTCGATGTTGCGGGCGGCGCCGAGGAAGCGGCGCGGCGGGTGGATGGCCGTGGTGGCGACGCCGCCGGCCAGGATGCGGCTGCTGGAGGGCGCCGCGATGTTGTACGCCCGGCCGAGCCGGGTGATCGAGTCGAGGATGACGACGACGTCGTGGCCGAGTTCGACCAGCCGCTTTGCCCGCTCGATGGCGAGCTCGGCCAGGGCGATGTGGTCGCTCGCCGGGCGGTCGAAGGTCGAGTCGATGACCTCGGCGTCGACCGAGCGCCGCATGTCGGTGACCTCTTCGGGGCGTTCGTCGACCAGCACGATCATCACGTGGCAGTCCGGGTCGTTGGCCCGGATCGCCTTGGCGATGGCTTGCAGGATCATCGTCTTGCCCGCTTTCGGCGGGGCGACGATGAGGCCGCGCTGGCCTTTCCCGATGGGCGCGACCAGGTCGGTGACGCGCCCGATGAGTTCGTTCGGGGCGGTCTCCAGGCGCAGCCGCTCCTGCGGGTAGAGAGGCGTGAGCTCGGCGAATTTCGGCCGTGCGGCCGCGCGGTGGGCGGGCAGGCCGTTGACGGTGTCGAGGCGGACGATGGTGCGGAACTTCTCCCGGCGGTTCCCCGGCCGGGGGCCGCGTGCCATGCCTTCGACGTGGTCGCCCTGGCGCAGGCCGTACTTCGTGACCTGGGCGAGGGAGAGATAGGTGTCGCCGGGGCCGGCCAGATAGCCGGAGGTCCGTACGAACGCGTGCTTGTCGTCGATGTCGACGATGCCCGACACAGGGGTCGAGGGGTTCTCCTGGCCGGCCGTCCCATCGGGTGCGGCGGGCCTTTCGGTGGTAATGGTGGTCATCAGGGTCCTTTCGGAGAGAAGCCTTCGCGAAGAAAGGCCGAAAAGGGCACGCGGCAACGCGCGCCGTCACAAGGGAAGAGAAAAGGCGACCCGGGAACGCGTACGCCCTGCGTACGCCAGAGGTTCACGAGAGCGATCTCAGGAGGAAGATTTACCGCCCGCGAGGAGTGATGTGGGGGGTACAGACCTCAGCCTCACGGCCGGGAAACGCCTATCCGAAGTAATCCGGAATCTTCAGCGCTACGGTAAGCGTATAACACGGCGCCGTTATTCCGCCAGTCCGGCGCGCCCGTCTACCTCGCTCGTCCGGGGGAGGTGACACGCGGCGCGCTCTGCGAGGATCTGGGGCATGAGATCCGTGGTCCGCCCGCTGGTCAGCGTCGTCACGTACCGGCGCTGGACCTTCCTGCTCGGCGGCACCGCGCTCCTCGTCCCCTACCTCCTGATCTACGCCGCGTTCGCGTCGGTCATGGACTCCTACCGTCAGCAGACCACCCACAGCCTCTTCGAGGGGCTGTCGATGCTGTTCGCCTTCATGGTGATCTCCGGCGCGGTGGCCTTCCTCCCGGCCGTACGCGTCCTGTGCCGGACCGCGGCCGAGACACTGCTGGGCGTGGCGCTTCCGCATGAGACGCCGGAGGGCCTGCGCTCGTGGCGCTCGCGGCGGCGTACGGCCGTGTGGTGGCTGCTGCACATCGGGTTCGGCGGCTCGGCCGGGTTCACCGTGGTGGTCGGCGTGCCCGCGGTGATCTACCTGCTGGAGGCGCCGTTCACCGAGCACGACCTCGGCCGGCGGTTCCTCGGCCGGCCCCTGACGTTCGAGCCGGTCTGGTCGGTGACGCTCGCCCTGGTCGTGCTGCCCGCGATCGTCTACCTGGGCGCCGGCGTCGGCGCGCTGTTCGCGCGGCTCGCGCCGATCCTGCTCGGGCCCTCCCCCGCCGACCGGCTGGCCCGGCTCGAACGCCAGGCCGAGCAGCTGATGGAGCGCAACCGGCTGGCGCGGGACCTGCACGACTCGGTCGGCCACGCGCTGACCGTCACCACGCTGCAGGCCGCCGCGGCCGCGCGGCTGCTCGACACCGACCCGGAGTTCGCCCGCCGGGCGCTCACCGCGATCGAGGAGACCGGGCGCACCGCCCTGGAGGACCTCGACCACGTCCTCGGCCTGCTGCGCGAGGACGTGAGCGCCAAGACGCCGCAGCGTACGCTCGCCGACCTCGGCGGGCTCTTCGGCCAGACCCGGTCGGCGGGCGTCGAGGTCGACGCGCGGATCGGGCCGGTCGAGGAGGTCCCGCCGGTCGTGTCGCGCGAGGCGTACCGGATCGTGCAGGAGGGCCTGACCAACGCGCTCCGCCACGCCGGCAAGGTGCGGGTCACCGTACGGCTGGCGGTCACCGGCTCCCGCCTCGAGCTCGAGATGGTCAACCCGGTCGCCGGCGCGGGCCCGGCCCGCGCCGGCGGCGGTCGCGGGCTGCGCGGCGTCCGCGAGCGTGTCACCATCCTCGGGGGCCGGATGAGCGCCGGGATCGACGACGGGCGCTGGCGGGTCTTCGTCGCCATCCCCGTGGTGCCGTGGTCGGGCGGCGAAACCCCGGCGGACGACGACAATCGGCGTGCGGGAGTGTGAGGGACCGGTGACGGACGTTCTGATCGTGGACGATGAGGTGCTGATCCGCACCGGGCTGCGGGCCATCATCGACGCCGAGCCCGGCTTCACGGTCGTCGGCGAGGCCGGCGACGGCGCGGAGGTGCTGCCGATGGTGCGCAGCCTGCGCCCGGACGTGGTGATGATGGACGTCCGGATGCCCGCGGTCGACGGCATCCAGGCGACGCGGACCATCCTCGGCGCGGTCCCCGACCCACCGCGGATCCTCGTCATCACGACGTTCGAGAACGACGACTATGTGTACGAGGCCTTGCGCGCCGGCGCGAGCGGCTTCCTGCTCAAACGCGCCCGCCCCGAGGAGATCCTCCAGGCGCTGCGCACCGTCGCGGTCAGTGACTCACTGCTGTTCCCGGCCGCGATCCGCGGGCTCGCGGCCCGGCACGCGGACCGCGGGCGCGAGGCCGACCGGCTGCGGCGGGCCCGCCTGACCGACCGCGAGGGCGAGGTGCTGGAGCTGATGGCGCGGGGCCGGTCGAACGCCGAGATCGCCGGCGAGCTCGTGGTGAGCGTGGAGACGGTCAAGACGCACGTGGGCAACCTTCTGGCCAAACTCCACGCCCGCGACCGTACGCAGGCCGTGATCCTGGCCTACGAGTCCGGCTTCGTCAGTCCGTCTTGACGTCGCCCTTCTTCACCGAGGAGGCGTAGACGTCGACGTACTCCTGCCCCGACAGCGCCTGGATGGCCGCCACGATCTCGTCGGTGGCCTTGCGCAGGTCGGCGCCCTCGGAGTAGCTCAGCGGCTCGCCGAACCGGATCACCGGGCGCATGATCTTGCGCGGCATCCGGTAGCCGGTGGGCTGGATGTCGTCGGTGCCGATGAGGGCGCAGGGGTGGACCGGAGCGCCGGACTCCACCGCGAGGCGCGCCACGCCGGTCTTGCCGCGGTAGAGCCGCCCGTCCGGTGACCGGGTGCCCTCCGGGTAGATGCCGAACAGCCGGCCCTCCTTGAGCACGCGCAGCGCGGTCTCCAGCGCGTCGGCGGCCTCCGACCCGCCCCGGCGGTCGACCGGGATCGTGCCGACGCCGCGGAAGAAGGCGGCCATCACGCGGCCCTTGATCCCCTTGCGGACGAAGTAGTCGTCCTTGCCGATGAAGACCAGCTGTCCCGGCACGACGAGCGGCAGGAAGAGCGAGTCGCAGAACGAGAGGTGGTTGGCGGCGATGATGCCCGGCCCCTTGGGGACCGTGCCGGAGACCTTGGGCCGGAACAGCAGGCGCAGGAACGGACCAAGCAGGATGTGCTTGAGCAACCAGAAGAACACGGTCCAGCCTTCCACCGAGGGGTGCCCGACAGTCTGACGCCTCACCTCCCGATGCGTCGGTGCGGGGGCGTTACAAGAAACAGGTGACGGTTCTTGTACCACACCCGCACTTGACGTGTCCGCCCACGCTTTCGAGCGTAGCGCGACACGCCGATGAAACACCGGTCTGCGCGCAAGCCGCGAGCGCGAGACGCCGCTCAGGCGGGCTGCCAGTCCGGGGCGCGACCGGAGGCGCGCAGGACGGCCTCCCAGCGGTCGCCGCCCATGGGTGCGGGCAGGTGGGGCACGCCCGTACGCCAGGCGGCCTCGACGACGTCCGGGCGGCTCGGGCGGTGGTCCTTGTCGAGCGCGCGGGCCAGATCCCACGCGTGCAGGTGCCATTCGACGCACACCGCGCCGGCGTAGTCGCCCGTTGTCAGCTTGGTGCCGCGGTAGGACAGGTAGGGTTCGTCCCATACGTCCGGCAACCGGTCGGCGTACGCCTCAGCCGAGACCGCGAACGCCACGATGTGCTCGCGTCCCGTGGCGGCGGACAGCACGGCCAGCTCGGCGGCGTTCTGCCGGGACAACTGGCGTACGAGGAGCGCGGCGGGCGCGTCCTGGGCGAACAGGCGGGAAAGGCGGCTGTCCGGCGCGTCGTTGAGGTACTCATGGAAGTTCTCCGCGACGCAGCGCAGGTGCCCGGCGAGGTCGATCGCGGCCCACTCCCGGCAGGGCGTCGGCACCGACCAGTCCGAGAAGTGCGCGGCCAGCTCACAGATCGCGACGACGCCCTCTCTGCACGCGTGCAGGAGGTCGCGCCGGTCTGGCGGCGGCCTGCGCTCCAAATGATCCCCCCGGACAGAGCACTTCCTACTGACTCGCTTCGCCGCAAGCGGACCGGGCGCCGTGGCCCACGACGATTTCCCTGAGCTGGTGGGTTCTCAGAGCCGGACGGCCCATGCCATCGAGCCGTGTTCACGCTGGTCGCGCGCACGAGACGATCAACGTCTGCCGCCCAGTGTGCACACCGGGCGGCATGGTGTGCGGTCAGGTCACCGTGCTGATGACCCGATGCAAGCGAACGATCTACGAGACGGCGGGCAACGGCGAACGGCCCGGTCTCAGCTCGCGACCGACGGGCTGGTGCGGAAGGTCAGCTTGTGCGTCTCGCGGAGCGTGCGCAGGCGGTCGACCTCGTCCGTGTAGGGGCGGACGGACGGCTTGGCGCGCGCCCGGCGCGCGGCGATCTGGGCGGCACGGCGCTGCTTGGCGTCGCCGTGCTCGTAGGTCTTGGTCCCCATGGCGACGCGCTCGGCGGCGTCGGCCGCGGCGATCGCGTCGTAGAGCGCGCGCTCGAAGCCGATCGCGAGCGGTCGCACCTCGCCGGACGGGCGGCGCTCGGCCTGGGCGGAGCGGAGGCGGGCTTCCGCCTCCTGCGCGCCGTCGAGCCTGTCGCTCAGTCCGGCGGCAAGCTCCTTGTCGGCGGCGTAGCGCTCGGCGACCTCCGGGCTCGTCTTGCGACCCAGGCTCATGACGGCGCTCCTCTCCCTTGTTGCGGTCCGTGCCCAAGAGTAGAGGGTGGCGGGGGGTGACATGCGGTTGGGACACTTCCGGGCCGTCGCCTTTACATAGTAAGGTGCGTCCATGTCCCAGAGACCGCCGCTCACCCGTGAGCGCATCATCGAGACCGCGCTCCATCTCATCGACGGACAGGGCCTCAGCCGCCTGACCATGCGCCGGCTCGGCGACGCCCTCGAAGTGGAGGCGATGGCGATCTACCACCACCTCCCCCACGGCAAGGAGCAGCTGCTGGAGCAGCTGATCGCCTACGTCGCCGCGCATCCGGTGCCGCCGGGCGCCGGCAGCGCCCGGGACCGGCTGCGGTCCTGGGCGGGCGGCTACCGCGAACGCCTCCTCGACCACGTCGGCGTGATGCCGCTCATCGTGACGCGCCGCAACCCGGGCGCGCTGGCCGCCACGACGCAGTCCGTCCAGGACCTGCTGCGCACCGCCGGCCGGACCGAGGCCGAGGCGGCGGTCGGCGCGCACACGGTGCTGGGCTACCTGCTCGGCACCGTCGCCCTCGAGGCGCGCGAACGCGCCGCCGAGACGACGCCGGCCGGCCTCGACCAGGACGCCCGTTTCCTCGCGGGCCTCGACGGCGTCCTCGCCGGGTTCGCCTGAGTCCGACACACGAAGAGCATCCGTTCCGTCACTGTGAGCCATGCCACTGCACAGGGCCGGGCCTCTCCCGTACGATCGGCTCGCCGAGACACTCACCCCGGAGGGGCTGGATGGCGCGATACTCCCGGCTTCGGCGGATTCAGCGGCTCGACCCCGAGCGCGACTACCAGGAGATCTACCGGCTGAGCGCGGAGTACGAGTTCCCCTGGGAGGTCACCCGGGCGCTCGAGCTGGCGCTGTTCCGCACCTACGCGGTGCCCTCGATCGGCGGCCTGCTCGACCGCACCGGTGAGTTCACCGACCGGGGGCAAAAGCGCTACGACGACACCGTCGTCCTGCTGTACGAGACGACGCGCGACGGCGGCATGGACTCCACCCAGGGCCGGGCCGCGGTCCGCCGGATGAACAAGATCCACGGCCGCTATCCGATCAGCAACGACGACTTCCTGTACGTCCTGTCGACGTTCGTGGTCGTGCCGGTGCGCTGGATCTCAAAGTACGGCTGGCGGCCCTACAGCCGGCACGAGGTACGGGCCACGGTCAACAACTTCCGCCACATGGGCCGTCTCATGGGGCTGAAGGGCGTCCCGCGCACCTACGAGGAGTTCTCCTCGCTCATGGACGACTACGAGCGCAAGCACTACGCCTACAGCGAGCCGAACCGGCGGGTGGCCGAGGCGACGATCGCGATCTTCCAGGGCTGGTTCCCCCGCTTCGCCCGGCCGCTCGCGCGCCAGGGCGTGCTCGCCATGACCGACGCGCCCCTGCGGCAGGCCCTCGGCCTTGGAAGCGCGCCGCGCGCGATGGAGGTCGCCGCGGACCGGGGGCTGCGCGCCCGCGCGCTGCTCGTACGGCTGATGCCCGCCCGCCCGGAGTTCCTGCCGAAGCGGCCGCGGCCGCGCACCTACCCCGGCGGCTACACGCTCGGCGAGCTCGGACCGGCCTGGGCCTGCGAGCACGCGGCACGGGCCCACTGATCAGTCCTCGACTCAGTCCTCGACTCAGTCCTCGACGATGAGGATCTCCAGCGTCCGCCCCTCCGGCGGGCCGCTGATCCAGCTCAGCGGGTGGTACGGGTCGAGGCGCCGGACCGCCTCCGGCACGGTGCCCACGATCTGGTCGGCGTGCACGACGCACAGGTGGTGGCGCGGGATCAGGGTGAGCGCGCGGCGCCCCTGCCCGCGCCCGCCGTCGAGCACGACGGTGCCGGTCTCGGCGATGGCGAGCGCGCAGCCGGTGACCACGCCGTCCATCTCGGCCAGCGCGGCCGGGTCGAGCGGCGGGTCGTCGGCGAGCGGGCGCACTCCGTCTAGGCCGGTGAGCCAGGCGCGTGGCAGGTCGGCGGGGACCGCGACGCGCTTGGCCTCGCGCGCCCACAGCATGGCGGCCATCGCGACGGCCAGCTCGTCGGCGGCCACGTGGCGTACGGCGGCCTGCCCCGCCGCGACCCGCTCGCCGAACCGCGCGATCACGTCGCCGCGCGCCAGCTCCGAGTGCCGCCGGTAGCCGCGCGGCACGGGGACGCCGCAGCCGTCCCGGCCGGGAGCGGCGGCGCGCACCCGGCGCAGGATCTCCTCGCGCGCGCTCATCGCGCGCGCCACCAGGCGCGGAAGGTCTGGCGGGGCGGCGCGGGCAGGTCGCGGGCGTCGGTCCACTTGCCCAGCAGGCCCGGCAGCCGGCGGATCTTCCCGTCGCGCGCGAGTAACCGCGCCCAGCGCGCCCGGCGCACGAGGGTGCGCTCGTAGCGGCGCTGGTCGGCCATGCTCCACGCGACGCCGCGCATCAGCAGCAGCTCGGGCGTCGGCACCGGACGGGCGCGGCGCGACTCCACGACGCGCCCGCGCAGGTGCGCGAGCAGCCCGGGAATGTCGATCTTCACCGGGCACACGTCGCCGCAGGCGCCGCACAGCGTCGAGGCGAACGGGAGCGAGGCCGCCAGCGGCGCCTCGACGCCGTGGACCTGCGGGGTGAGCACCGCGCCGATCGGCCCGGGGCGGCCCGGGGAGTAGGGGCGCGGCCCGGCGCGCTCGAAGACCGGGCACACGTCGCTGCAGGCCGAGCAGTGCACGCACCGCAGCGCCTCCCGCCCGACGGGGTCGGCCAGCACCTTCGTACGGCCGTTGTCGACCAGCACGAGCTCGAACTCTCCCGTGCGGGTCGCGACGGCCGGGTGCATCGGGCGGCCGGCGCCCGCGCGGGACAGCAGCTGGAGCAGCACCTCCAGGTCGGCCCAGTCCGGCACCATGTCCTCCAGGCCCGCCACCACGACCAGCGCGGCGGGGAAGGTAAGGCCCTCGCCGCGGTCGGCGACGACGAGCGTGCCCGTCTCGGCCACCAGGAACCCGGCCCCGACGACGGCCGCCTTGGTGTGCGGGCCGGGCTCGCCGCCCGCCAGGCCGATCTCGTCGGTGACGTCGGAACGGACGAGCGCGGCCTCGGTGTCGGCCGGGAGCAGGCGATGGACGATCCGGCGCGCCTCGCCGGCGTCGCGGGCCCAGTGCACGTGCCCGCCCTCGTCGAGCACCGCGGCCTCGAGCGCCTCCAGATGGGTGCCGAGGTCGCCGAGCGTGCGGTCGCGGATCGCCGCGCCCGCCTCGCGCAGGAGCTCCCAGTCGGGCGCCTCCTTGACCGCCTCCGTGCGGCGCGCCCGCGCGTCGGCCGCCGCACGGCGCCGGACGCGGCGGCCACGGGGGTCGCCGAGCTCGGGCCGGGCCGCGTCGGAGAACCTCATGGCACGTCCGTCCGCGGTGCAATATCGGATGACCGAAAAGCGGCCGGAATGTCGGCCCGTTCGCCCGTGCCGAGCCCCGACGCGAGGATCTCGGCGAGGTGCACGGCGCGTACGCCGCTGCGCAGACGGGACAGCGCACCGCCGATGTGGGTGAGGCAGGAGTCGTCGGTGGCGCACACGACGTCGGCGCCGGTCTCGTGGATCCGCGCGATCGTGTCGGCGACCATCGCCACCGACATGTCGGCGTTCTTCATCGCGAAGGCTCCGCCGAATCCGCAGCACTCGCCGGCGTCGGGCAGCTCGGCGAGCTCCAGATCGCGGACCGCGCGCAGGAGCCGCAGCGGCCGGTCGCCCACACCGAGCGCGCGCAGCGACTGGCACGTCGGCTGGTAGGTCACCCGGTGCGGGTAGGACGCGCCGACGTCGGTGACGCCCAGCACGTCGATGAGCAGCTCGGACAGCTCGCAGACGGGTAACCCGGCCAGGGCCGGGTCCATGCGCGGATAGGCCGTCCGCACCGTGGCGGCGCACGAGGCGGACGGGGTCACGACCACGTCGTGACCGCGGAAGATCTCGGCGAACCGGCGCGCGAGCGCGGTCGCCTCCGGGTGGTATCCGGTGGTCCAGTGCAGTTGACCGCAGCAGGTCTGCGCCGCCTCGAAGGTGACCTCGTGTCCGAGGTGTTCGAGCAGACCGACGACGGCCCGTCCGGTGGCGGGAAACAGCGCATCCCCCCAGCACGTGACGAACACGGCGATGCGCACGCGGGCTCCCCTTCCCTCCGACGCAGTACAGCATCCTAGGGCGGAGATTCAAGACTGATCATGGAAACTCGAACAGAGTCGCGGTCTGCACCAAGAGTTGTTCTTTGGCCGTTATTGATGCGAGTGTGGACCGATAAGCCGTAAAGTGATCTGTGTCACCGGTGAGTACTGGGAGGCGAAGGGGCCAACTGGAAAACCCCCCGGCCGTGCTATGTCGCCGCGAGGTGAACCACAGCACACTTGACAACGTCTCACTGGAAGAGACACACACCGCACATCGACCCAGTAGTCAAGACCGGAGGCACGCGGATGTGCCAACATCAGCCGCCATGTCCTAACGCGACGGCGCGTGACCGTGAGGCCGCACGCACCGTCACGTGTCACCCCGAACAAGGGTGGAGTCTCCTCTGCAACGGCATCGTGCTGTTCGAGGACACTGGCGAGCTGCTTCCTGACGGGGAAATCATCGCTCCACACCGACCGACGGACCTTCCTGCTCCATCGGCGGCCTGACTCGTTCCTCGTTCACGGGGGACTAGTTCTTTCAGGTGATCATCCTCGGGGGATTCAGCTCTGACCGCTCCACCGACCCAGCCACTCGGCTGCGACCGCTCCGACCCTTGACGGGTTTCGGGCGAGATCGTGCCGCTCCCCTGTCGCGACGTGCACGCACGTCGCGTCGGCCGGATCCGGGACTCCGAACGGGTCGCGGTCGCCGTTGACGACCACGACCTCCACTCCCGCGCCGCGCAGCTCGCCCTCTCTCGTCTTCGCCGGGTTCCACGGCGGACGTAGCGGGAACGCCAGCGCGAGCACGCCGCGCGCGCCGGCCTTCAGTGCCGTACGGCACGCCACCCGGGCTCCGTTGCTGCGCCCGCACTGGATCAGCGGCACGTCGCCGAACGGCTCACGTACCTGCGCGACGACGCGCAGCCACGCCTCGTCCTGCCCGTCCGCCGCCCCCGGCGAGCGCCGGCCCGCCAGGCGGTAGGGCTGTGTGACCCCGGCCACCGCGCCGCCCAGCCGTAGCGCCTCCTCGCGCACGGCGAGCAGGTCGGGCGCGTCCACCCCGCCGTTCGAGCCGTGGGTGAGGAACAGCAGGAACGCCGCGTCCTCGCGGTCTGGCGGATGGTCCAGCGCGACCTCGGCCGGCCCGGCCGGCGTCACGATCTCCACGTCGGCTCCATGTCACGCACCGTACTACCCCAGGTCCGGCCGCTCGCCGGTGCGGCCCGCCGCCGTACGGGACACAATGTGATCATGGCTGCGAAGATGACCACGGATGAGTGGCGGGCGTTCGTCTCGGCGGGGACGCGTACGGGCAAGGTCGGGGTCACCACCGGCGACGGCGCGCCGCACGTCACCCCCATCTGGTTCCTGCTCGACGGCGACGACCTCGTCTTCACCACGGACAAGTCGGGCGCCAAGGGCGTCGCCCTGCGTCGCGATCCGCGCGTCAGCCTGTGCGTGGACGACGACGAGCCGCCGTACTCCTTCGTCGCGCTGTGGGGCACCGCGTCGCTGTCGTCGGACCCCGGTGAGCTGCGGCGCTGGGCGACCGCGCTCGGCGGGCGTTACATGGGCGCCGAGCGCGCCGAGGAGTTCGGCACGCGCAACGGCGTGGCCGGCGAGCTGCTCGTCCGCGTACGGATCACCAAGGTGGTCGCGCTGCGGGACATCGCCGACTGATCACTCGCCCTCGGGCCAGTTGGAGGGCAGCGCGGGTGGCCGCGGGTCCGCGGCCTCGCCGAGCCGCGCGTCGAAGCTCTCGCGCAGGGCCTCTCCCCAGGGGTAGCCGGCGGGGACGCCGACGAGCTGCTCGAGCAGGTCGCGGACGTCTTCGGGCAGGCCGTCCGTGCCCTCCGCGTAGCGCATGGCGGCCAGCGCGTAGATGTGGTCGAGCGCGCCGAACACCTCACCGGTCAGCACCGGGAGTGCGCCCGCGCGCAGCGCGGCCTCGATGTCGTCCTCCCACCACAGGTGCTCGCCGCCGTCCGCGGCGAACGTGCGCCGCAGCCGGGCGCGTACGTGCTCGCCGAGCTCGGGGTCGGCCAGGCCGCGGCGCCACACCTCCTGCGCCGACTCGTCACGGCCGCGCAGCGGGAGCGTGCGCGCCAGCAGCTCGATGGCGAGCGGCACGACCTCCGGGTCGGCCTCGTCGGTCGGCGTGACGCTGCCGAAGGCCGCGATCGCCTGCTCCAGGTGGGCGATGCCGAGGTTGACCGCGAGACGCGCGTGCGTCTGCGGGTCCTGCTTTCGGTCGAACACCTCCAGCGCGCCGTCGAGGGCGCGCTGGGCCCGCGCGGGCTCGCCCCAGTCGAGCAGCCGCAGCGCGAGGTCGTGCGCGGCGACCGGGGCGAAGCGCTCGTCGCGGGTGGCGATGACGCGCTCCCACCATTCGCAGGCCTGCGCCGCGTCGCCGTCCTCGTCGGCCAGCTGCGCGAGCGCGAGCAGGGCGGGCGGCAGGTAGGCGGCGTTGCCGAAGTCGACGACGGCCTGCCAGGCCTCCCGCGCCGCATCGCGTTCGCCGGAGCGCTCCCACGACAGCGCCAGGTGGTAGGCGGCGCGCGCGCCGTACTCCGGATCGCGGGTCTCGATCGCGACCCGGTCGGCCGCGCGGGCGCCGTCATGGTCGCCGGTGCCTTCGAGCACGACCGCCAGGCCGAGGGCCGCCTGCGCCCGTTCGGAGTCCTCGCCGGTCTCCAGCACTTCGCGGAACAGCTCGGCGGCCTGGTCGAACCGGCCACCCTCCGCGTGCCCACGTGCCTCGTCGAGGCGGGTGGACGGACTCGCGGCCGTCTCGTCCGGCGGGGTCGTCATGACTCGCTCCAGCTCTGGGGGGTCCCGTCGCCGGACGTGTTCACCGGCGCCTCACAGGCGTCGTTCGCACTCATTTCCGTGCCCTTGGGGGTAGGCGGCGTGTGGGACGAGCCTAACGGGACGAAGGCCGTCAAGTCCCGCAGCGCCGCGGCCATGTCCGGCACGGGCCACCGAGAACCGCCGCCGCCGTACGGTGAAGGGAGGTGTCCCGGGCCGGTGCGCGGACTTCGCGGCCACGACCGCCCGCGGCGACCGGTCCGCGGTCGGCCGCCGGCCCGACCGCGAGGCGGACGCAAGCCCGTCGACCGCGGCCGCCCGCTCACGGCCGCCGTCGGGCGGGGCGTGAGACCCTCGCGCCGCCGCATGCGGACGCCCGGGACCAACGCCGCAGGCTGACCGCGGCCACCCCGTACGCGCGGGTGGCCTTCCGACCCCTGCAGCGCGCGGTCGGGAATCGAGCGGGCTGCCGCGACCCGTCGCGCCGCCGCACGGGGAGGACCCGGACGCCGCAGGCCGAAGGCCACCGGCGCGTACAGGGTGACGGCGGTCTTGGCCGTGATCAGCGCGGCGCCGCGGGAGTCGCTCAGGGCGGCCTCCGCCGGCGTGAGGTCGCCGCCGCGCCGCGCCGGCCAGACCCATCCGCCCTCGGCCCGGCGCGCGCGGTCTCGATCGTCCGCGAGGCGCGCTGCTCCGTACGCCGGGCCGGGATCCCCGGAGGGCCCGGCCCGGCGGCGCGCGGTCAGGACTCGAACGCCTCCGGTGGTGGGCAGGAGCAGACGAGGTTGCGGTCACCGTACGCCTGGTCGATGCGGCGGACCGGCGACCAGTACTTGTTCTCCCGCAGCGACGCGAGCGGGTAGGCCGCCTCCTCACGCGTGTAGGAGTGCTTCCAGTCGACGGTGAGCAACGACGCCGCGGTGTGCGGGGCGTTCTTCAGCGGGTTGTCGTCAGGGTCATAGTCCCCCGCGGCGACCCGCTCGATCTCCAGCCGGATCTCGATCATCGCGTCGCAGAAGCGGTCGAGCTCGGCGCGGTCCTCGCTCTCGGTCGGTTCGATCATCAGCGTGCCGGCCACCGGGAAGGCCAGGGTCGGGGCGTGCAGGCCGTAGTCGATGAGCCGCTTGGCGACGTCCTCGGCGGTGACCTTCGTCTCCTTGGTGATCTTCCGGATGTCGATGATGCACTCGTGCGCGACGAGGCCGCCGCGGCCGGAGTAGAGGACCGGGTAGTGGTCGGCCAGCCGCTTGGCCACGTAGTTGGCGGCGAGGACGGCCGCCTCCGTCGCCTCGCGCAGGCCGTCGGGGCCCATCATCGCGATGTAGGCCCACGAGATCGGCAGGATGCCCGCCGAGCCCCACGGGGCCGCCGAGATCGGGCCGCTGCCGGTCTCCGGACCGGCCTCGGGCCGCAGCGGGTGGTTGGGCAGGTGCGGCACCAGGTGCTCGCGCACGCCCACCGGGCCGACGCCCGGGCCGCCGCCGCCGTGCGGGATGCAGAAGGTCTTGTGGAGGTTGAGGTGGGAGACGTCCGCGCCGAACTCTCCCAGGCGCGCCAGGCCGACGAGCGCGTTGAGGTTGGCGCCGTCGACGTAGACCTGTCCCCCGGCGTCGTGGACGCTCTTGCAGACCTCGCTGATCGTCTCCTCGTAGATGCCGTGCGTCGAGGGGTAGGTCACCATGATCGCGGCAAGGTCGTCGCGGTGCTTGTCGATCTTGGCGTGCAGGTCGTCCAGGTCGATGTCGCCGGTCTCGACGCTCTTGACGACGACCACGCGCATCCCGGCCATCACCGCGCTCGCGGCGTTGGTGCCGTGGGCCGAGGAGGGGATCAGGCACACGTTGCGGTGGGCCTCGCCGCGCGCCTCGTGGTAGCCGTGCACCGCGAGCAGGCCGGCCAGCTCACCCTGGGAGCCGGCGTTCGGCTGCACCGACACCTTCGCGTACCCGGTGATCTCGGCGAGCCAGGACTCCAGCTCACCGATCAGCTCGACGTAGCCGCGCGCCTGCTCCAGCGGGGCGAACGGGTGGATCTGGGCGAACTCCGGCCAGGTGATCGGCTCCATCTCGGTCGTGGCGTTCAGCTTCATCGTGCAGGAGCCGAGCGGGATCATCGACCGGTCCAGCGCGATGTCCTTGTCCTGGAGCCGGCGCAGGTAGCGCAGCATCGCCGTCTCCGAGCGGTGCGCGTGGAACACCGGGTGGGTCAGGAAGTCGCTGTCGCGCCGCAGCTCCGCAGGCAGCGCCGAGGACTCCCCGTCCGGGGCGGACGCCCCGCCGAACGCCCGCAGCACCCCGGCGACGTGCTCGTCCGTCGTCGTCTCGTCGCAGGAGACCCCGACGTGGTCGGCGTCGACGGCGCGCAGGTTGATCCCCTGCTCGCGGGCGGCCTGGACGATCTCCTCCGTACGGCCCGGCACGCGGGCCAGCACCGTGTCGAAGAACGCCTCGTGGACCACCTCGGATCCGAGGTCCCGCAGCCCGGCGGCGAGCCGGGCGGCGTGGCCGTGCACGCGCTCGGCGATGCCCGTCAGGCCCTCGGGACCGTGGTAGACGGCGTACATGCTCGCCATCACGGCGAGCAGCACCTGGGCGGTGCAGATGTTGCTGGTCGCCTTCTCCCGGCGGATGTGCTGCTCGCGGGTCTGCAGCGCGAGCCGGTACGCCCGGCCGCCGTCGCCGTCGAGCGAGACGCCGACGAGGCGGCCCGGGAGCTGGCGCTGGATGCCGTCGCGTACGGCCATGTAGCCGGCGTGCGGGCCGCCGAAGCCGTACGGCACGCCGAAGCGCTGGGTGGTGCCGACCGCGATGTCGGCGCCGAACTCCCCCGGCGCCCGCAGCAGCGTCAGGGCGAGCAGGTCGGCGGCGACCACGACCTGGGCGCCGCGGTCGTGCACGGCCTCGGCGAGCCCGGTCAGGTCGCGTACGGCGCCGCTCGCGCCCGGATACTGCAGCAGCGCGCCGAAGAAGTCCTCCTCCGGCAGGCCGCCGGACAGGTCCGCGACGACGACGCCGATGCCGAGGGGCAGCGCGCGGGTGCGGATCACCTCGATCGTCTGGGGCAGCACGTCGGCGTCGACGAGGAAGGTGTCACCGCTCCCCCGTGGCGCCACCCGGTGCGCCAGCGTCATCGCCTCGGCCGCGGCGGTGCCCTCGTCCAGCAGCGAGGCGTTCGCGACCGGCAGCCCGGTGAGGTCGGCGACCATGGTCTGGAAGTTGAGCAGCGCCTCGAGCCGCCCCTGGGAGATCTCCGGCTGGTACGGCGTGTACGCGGTGTACCAGCCGGGGTTCTCCAGCACGTTGCGCAGGATCACGCCCGGGGTGACCGTCCCGTAGTAGCCCAGGCCGATCATCGAGGTGAGGACCTGGTTGCCCGAGGCCAGTTCGCGCAGTCGCGCCAGCGCGTCCACCTCGCTGAGGGCGGCGGGCAGCTCCAGCGGGCGGCCGGTACGGATCCGGGCGGGCACGGCGGCGTCGATCAGGGCGTCGACACCGTCATATCCGGCGATCTGCGCCATTTCGGCGCGGTCGGTCGCCGAGGGACCGATATGGCGGCGGGCGAAGGGGACCTCGGTCATCGGGAGCCTTCCAGAGAGGGCGGGCGCGGGCACCACCGGGCATGCCGATGGCCGGTCTCCCCCTCTGTCACCTGGACCTGAGAGCTTCGCCGCGGTTGCCGCGGCTTGCACCTTCGGTGAGGGCAGGCGGCCGGATGACCGCGAACCCCGCTTTCCAGAGGTGCCTGGCCCACGCGGTCCTTTTGCCTGAGAGGTTCCGGGGAGGTTTGCTCCTTCGGCGCTCCGGCGCTGGCTGTGCCGGAGTCTCTCCCGCGTGGGTTCGACGGCGATCTCCAGCCTACCGGAGGCTTGTTGCGCGAGCGTAAAGCGCTCGGCCGCCGTCCGAAAGGCTCAGCGCTCGACCGTGCGGTAGCGGTGGACCGCCAGCGGAGCGAAGATCATGATCAGTCCCACGGACCAGACCAGCGTCGCCGCGACCGGATGCTGCAGCGGCAGGGCGATGTGCCCGGACCGCGGCACGCCGGGGTTGCCGAACAGGTCGCGAGCCGCGGCGACGGCCGCGCTCACCGGGTTCCAGTCCGCGATGGTCCGCAGCCAGGCCGGCATCCCCGCGGTGGGCACGAAGGAGTTGGACAGCATCGAGAACGGGAAGATCAGCGGCACCAGCTGGTCCGCCGTCTCCTCGTTCTTCACCAGCAGACCGAAAAGGACGCCGGCCCACGACAGGGCGTAGCGCATCAGGATCAGCAGGCCGAACGCGGCGAGCGCGGACAGGATGCCGTGGTGGATGCGCCAGCCGACCGCCAGGCCGCAGGCGGCCAGGATGACCATGCCGACGAGACCGACCAGGATGTCCGCTCCGACCTGCCCGAACGGCACGGCGGACCGGGCCATCGGCATCGAGCGGAAGCGGTCCATGACGCCCTTGGAGGCGTCGGTGGCGACCGCCATCATCGTGCTCATGAGGCTCGTGAGCGTGGTCATGGCGAACAGCCCCGGCAGGAGGTACTCCCGGTAGTTCCCGCCGCCCGGCACCTTGATCGCACTTCCGAAGACATAGCCGAAGAGCACGATCATGATGGCCGGGAAGACGACCGCGCCGACGAGCTCGCCGGGCTGGGACTTGAGCTGGACGAGGTTGCGCCAGACCACGGTGGTGCCGTCCGCGAGCGCCCAGCGGACGCGGCCGGCCACGGTCGCCGGGGGTGCGGGGAGTTCGAACGCCATCAGCCGCTCACCTTCTCTTCGATCTTTCCGGTCAGGCGGAGGAACACCTCGTCGAGCGTGGGACGGCGCACCGCGACGTCCTCGACCGCGACGCCCGCGCGGTCCAGCTCCCGTACGACGGCCGGGAGGCTCATCGACTCGCCGCCGACGGGCACGCTCACCCGCCGGGCCACCGGGTCGGTGTCGGGCTCGCCGATCCGCGCCAGCACCGCGACCGCCTCCGGCAGGCCCTGCGTCTCGGGCACCACGACGTCGATCCGGCTGCCGATCTCGGCCTTGAGCTCGTCCGGGGAGCCCGTGGCGATCACCGTGCCGGTGTCCACGACGGCGATGCGGTCGGCGAGCTGGTCGGCCTCGTCGAGGTACTGCGTGGTCAGCAGCACGGTCGTGCCCTCGGCGACGAGCTCCCTGATCGTCTCCCAGATCTCGCCCCGGCTGCGCGGGTCCAGCCCGGTCGTCGGCTCGTCCAGGAACAGCACCGGCGGCGCCGTGATCAGGCTCGAGATCAGGTCGATCCGGCGGCGCATGCCGCCGGAGTAGGTGCGGACCGGGCGGTCGCCGGCGTCGGCGAGGCCGAAGCGGGTGAGCAGCTCGTCCGCACGCAGGGCGGCGGCCTTGGCCGGCAGGTGGTAGAGCCGGCCGAAGAGGCGCAGGTTGTCCCGGCCGCTGAGCTTTTCATCCATCGAGGCGTGCTGCCCGGCCAGGCCGATGCGGTAGCGCACCTTGTCGGCGTCGCGGAGCACGTCGTAACCGGCGACCCGCGCCTGACCGGCGTCGGGCGTCGTGAGCGTCGCCAGGATCCGCACCGTCGTCGTCTTGCCGGCGCCGTTCGGGCCGAGCAGCCCGAAGACGCTCCCCCGCGGCACCTCCAGGTCGACTCCGCGCAGCGCCTCTGTGCGCCCGAAGCGCTTGCGCAAGCCCTCGGCCCAGACGGCCGATTCGGAACTGTTCATCGTGGATCTCCTCTTACTGCGTACCTTGTACGCGCAGTGGGTACACCGTACGCACGACTGCGTACGTTGTACAACCGCTGGTAGGTTGTACGCGGGTTCCGGATGAGAGGGCGGTATGGCAGATTCGGCGGATTCGGCAGGTGAGGGCCCGGACGCGGTCCTGCGCAAGCTGGCCGATGAGTACGAGGAGCAGCGGGCGAAGGACCCTCGCCTGAAGCCCGTGCTATGGGAGCGCGTCGAGGGCTCCTCCCGTGGCCCGCGCCCGGCTCTGACGCACGACCAGATCGCCCGCGCCGCCGTCGAGATCGCCGACGCCGACGGCCTGAGCGCGGTGTCGATGCGGCACCTGGCCGAGCGCCTGGGCGTCGCCACGATGGGCCTCTACCGCTACGTCACCGGCAAGGACGAGGTCTATGAGCTGATGCTGGACGCGGTGGCCGCCGAGGTCGAGCTGCCGGACGCCGGCTGGCGCGAGGTCGCCGACGCGTACGCGCGGCAGCTTCGCGCGCTGAGCCTCCAGCACCGCTGGATGCAGCAGGCCTACACCCGCGTGCCGTCCGCGCTGTCCCCGGCCAACCTCGCCCTGACCGAAAGGGCGCTGGGCTCCATCGACGGTCTCGGCCTCGACGTCGACACGATGATGGCCGTCTTCGGCACCGTCGGCTCCTTCGCCCGCGGCGCCATCGTCGCCGAGGTGGCCCAGCTCGACTCCCTGGAGCGCCGCGGCTGGGCGGACGAGGACGACGTGCGGATGGCCTACCTGCCCTGGGTGCGCTGGATGTTCGGCACCGGGCGCTATCCGACCCTCAGCCGCTACATCATCGAGGGCTCGAACGAGGACGACGCGGAGTGGCAGTTCGAGTTCGGCCTGCGGTGCGTCCTGGACGGCATCTCGGCCCGCCTCGGCATCTGAACGGACGGCTCCGCGAGGCCCGCTTTCGGCCTCCGGCGGGTGTCCCCCGGGTGAGCCGGGACCCGGGCTGGGAAGATTCCTCTCGTGCCCGCCAACGAATCCCCCGGCCCGCCCCGCGACGGTGACATGCTGACGCGGGCCCCGGACGCGGCCGCCCGCGACGCGGCGCCGGATCCGCTCGTCGAGGAGCCCTCTCTCCCGGCGCGCATCCGCCGGCCGGCCGACGCGATCCGGTTCCTGCTGTCCGTCGGGATCATCGTCGTGATCCTCGGGCTCGCGCACATCGCGCGGCAGACGACCAGCGGGCTCGCCTCCGACATCACGCACGGGACCGAACAGGCCCCCCACCTGCTGCTCACGCTCGCCGGGCTCGCCTCCGGGATCGGCGTCCTCGCCGTCCCGGTCGCCTTCGGCGTCGACCGGCTCATCCACCGCGACGGCCTGCGCATCGCGATCGGCGTGCTCGCGGCGGTCGTCGCGCTCGGCGTGTCCCTCGCCGTCGACTCGTGGGTCACGGCCGCC
The DNA here is from genome assembly GCF_030406325.1 of Actinomadura sp. DC4. GTDB lineage: Bacteria > Actinomycetota > Actinomycetes > Streptosporangiales > Streptosporangiaceae > Actinoallomurus. Next base: position 48,033 of record NZ_JAUEQY010000045.1, read on the forward strand.
GGCATGCGCGACCTCGCCTGGTACCTGACGTGGAAGCGGCACGGCGGCTGGTTCCCCGGCCCGGCGCACATCGACATCACGCCCGTCATCGCGTACGTCACGGCCGTGCGGCTCGGCGGCCGTACCCGCTGGCAGCTCGTCACCTGGCTCGTCATCGGCCTCGACGCGGTGGCCGCGCTCGCGGCGGGCGGGATCACGCCGCTCGCCATCGTCACGACCTACGTCATCGGACGCGCCATCGGCTACGGCACCCTGTACGCGGCCGGGTCGCCCAACACGCGGCCCCCGGGCCGGGCCGTCATGGCGGCGCTGCGGCGGCTCGGGCTCGATCCGGTCCACGCCACGCGCACCTCCGGCGACCACGACGACTCACGCGGGTACGGCGCGACGCTCGCCGACGGCCGCACCATCCACGTCACGGTGCTCGACCGCGACCAGCAGACCTCCGACCTGCTCTACCGGCTGTGGCGGCGCGTACGGCTGCGCGGCGGCACGCCACGGCGCACGATCCGATCGCTGCGCCGGTCGCTGGAGCAGGAGTCGCTGATGGCCTACGCCACCGCGTCGGCGGGCGCGGCGACGCCACGGCTCCTGGCCACCTCCGAGGTCGGCAGCGAGGCGGCGCTGCTCGCGTACGAGGACGTGCCCGGGCGCACGCTCGCCGGGCTGCCCGACGAGGAGCTGACCGACGAGCTGCTCACGGCCGTCTGGACCCTCCTCGGCACGCTCCAGAAGCACCGGCTCGCCCATCGCCGGCTCGTCGCGGACAGCATCCTCATCGACGCCGGCGGCGAGCCGTACCTCATCGACCTGCGCACCGGCGAGACCGCCGCCGGCGACCTGGCCCTGCGCATCGACCTGGCCCAGCTCCTGACCGACGTCGCGCTCCGGGTGGGGCCGGAGCGCGCCGTACGCACGGCGGCGGGCGTGCTCGGCCCCGAGTCCCTCGCCTCCGCCGTGCCGCTGCTGCAGAAGGTCGTGCTCGCCCGCAGCACGCGTACGGCGCTGCGCAGGGACAAGCGCCTCCTCAGCGGGATACGCGAGCGGATCCGCGTGCTCCGCCCGGAGATCGCCGCCGAGCCCGCCCAGCTCGACCGCTTCAGCCCGCGCACGCTCGTCAGCGTGATCGCCGGCATGCTCGGGGCGTACCTCCTGCTGTCCCAGCTCGGCAACGTCGACGTCGTCGCCCTCGCCTCGCACGCCGACTGGCGGTGGTTCGGCGTCGGTGTGGCCGGCTCGGCGCTGAGCTACCTGGCGGCGGCGTTCATGCTGATCGGCTTCGTGCCCGAGCGGCTGCGGCTGTCCCGTACGGTGCTGGTGCAGCTCGCGGCGTCGTTCGTCAAGCTCGTGGCGCCGGCCGCGGTGGGCGGCATCGCGATCAACACGCGCTACCTCCAGAAGGCCGGGGTCCCGGCGGGGCAGGCGGCGGCCAGCGTCGGCGCCTCCCAGGTCACCGGGATGGGCTGCCACGTGCTGCTGATCCTGTTGTTCGGCTACGTCACCGGGAGCGACACCTCGGGGCCGGCGCTGCCGCCGTCGCGGATCATCATCGTCGCGCTGCTCTCCGCGGCCGTGCTCGCGATCGTCGTCTTCTCGATCGGGCCGATCCGGCGGCTCATCACGTCGCGTACGCGGTCCCTGTTCGCCGGGGTGATCCCCCGGCTGCTGGACGTGCTCCAGTCGCCGAAGAAGATCGCCACCGGGCTGGGCGGCACGCTGATGCTCACGGCCGCGTTCGTCCTGTGCCTCGACGCCTCGATCCGGGCGTTCGGGGGTTCACTCGGCCTGGCGACGGTCGCCGTGGTGTTCCTCACCGGCAACGCGCTGGGCTCGGCCGCGCCCACTCCGGGCGGCCTGGGCGCCGTGGAGGGCGCTCTGTCGCTGGGCCTGACGCTCGCGGGCCTGCCCGCCGGGACGGCGACCTCGGCGGTGCTGATGTTCCGCCTGCTGACGTTCTGGCTGCCGGTGCTGCCGGGCTGGGCGGCGTTCTCCCACCTTCAGCGGCAAGAGGCGATCTGAGGCCCCTTGCGGGTCGTTCGGGGTCGTTCGGGGGTCAGCCCGTACGCCGGGCGCGGCGGCGGTGGGCGAGCTCGTCACTGGGGCCGTCGTCGTCGCTGTGCGCCCGCTCAGCGGGCAGCTCCGCCAAGCTGCCCTCCACCTCCTGCCAGACCCTGCCCAGCGCGATGCCGAAGACCCCCTGGCCGCCCTGGAGAAGATCCACCACCTCGTCGGCCGACATGCACTCATAGACGCTCACGCCGTCGGACATCAGCGTGATCTGCGCCAGGTCCTCGACCCCCCGATCCCGCAGGTGCTCCACGGCCGTACGTATCTGCTGCAACGACACCCCCGTGTCGAGCAGCCGTTTCACGACCTTCAGCACCAGGATGTCGCGGAAGCTGTAGAGGCGCTGCGAGCCCGAACCGTGGGCGGAGCGCACGCTCGGCTGCACGAGCTCGGTACGTGCCCAGTAGTCGAGCTGGCGGTACGTGATGCCGGCGGCAGCGCATGCCGTGGGACCGCGGTACCCGACGTCGTCGGGCAGGGGTGACACCACGCCACCGAACAGGAGTCCCTGTTCACCGGCGCGCTGAGAGGCATCGCGCCTGTCGCGGGCCGCCTTGCCCTCGCCGCTGCTTGCCGCCACGCGGACCTCCGGCTCTATCATCCCGCAGTGATCCACCAAGGGGGTTTGACGGAATTACACCGCAGGTGTTCAAGCAGCACGGTAGGTCGCGGCCAGACCAGGGTCAACGTCCGCCCTCGGCGCGTCGCACGCGACTGCAAACCGTTACTACGTCTCCAAAACACCGCAGTCGCTGTCAATGAGGCATCTGCCCACGTACCACCGGCGCTTGGACACAAGCTATGCCCATGAGTGGGGAAAAGAAACTTTCCCGCCGGATTGCCGTCGGGGCATGAAAAGTCGGACGCCGGGCGTCCGCATGTGACCGTCGGCGGCGGACCGTGACGCGTGGGCTCTTCAGACCCGGGGTCAGGTGGCGCGGCCGAAGTCCTCGGGCGAGATGGTGTCGAGGAACTCGCGGAACTTTTCCACCTCGTCCTCCTGCTCGTCCGGGATGGCGACGCCGGCCTCTTCCAGCACGTCCTCGCTGGCGAAGATCGACGCACCGGTGCGCAGGGCCAGTGCGATCGAGTCGGACGGCCGGGCGCTCACCTCGACGCCGTTGGAGAAGACCAGATCGGCGAAGAAGATGCCCTCGCGCAGGGCGGTGATGTTCACCGTGCGAAGCTGGACCTCGAACGCGTCCAGCACGTCACGGAAGAGATCATGGGTGAGCGGCCTGGCGGGCAGCACACCCTGCTGGGCGAAGGCGATGGCGGTGGCCTCCACCGCTCCGATCCAGATGGGCAGATAGCGGTCCCCATCCGTCTCCTTCAGGAGCACGATGGGCTGGTTGGAGGGCATCTCGACCCGTACGCCGACGACCTCCATCTGCTTCACTGCGGCTCCCTGCTGAGACGGCTTTCCTGAAACCCTTTAGCCCAACGTACACCCCGGCACGGCCGCGACGGGGCCCTGTGGAAGGCCCAAACAGGATCCCGCGACGCGTACCGGAGGGGTACCTCAGCAGCCCAGAGCGACGTCGGGCACGGGGGTCGGTGCGATGATCTTCGCCCCGACCACACCGGTCCCGGGCGTGCCGACCGCCCCCGGCCGTGGCCGGACCGGGCCGCCCCGACGAACGCCGGACGCCGCCGCGAACACCGCGCGATGCCCGAACACCGCTCACCCGGCGAACGGGCTCCGGTACGCGGGCCCGAGCGCCGTGCGCGGGCCGCTCAGGGCGGGCCTGCCTGCGGACTCGGGGACAGCGAGGCAATCTCCTTGGCCGTCTCCTCGGCCCGCCCATGCACGCCCAGGCCGCGCCGACGCAGCGGCAGCGATGGACCGGCCGTATGAGCGACCCGCGCAGCTGCGCCCGGACCACGCCGACGCAATGATCTTCCTTGGGACCGCGCAGGTCCGCTGCGCGGACTACCTCTCGGCCGAGGGCCGGAGCAGACCGCCAGGGCGAATCACCGCCCACACGGCCGGTAGGCGCGCAGAGATCGAGCGCCACGCGCAGACCACTCGACACAAGCGGCGTACAGGCCGGCGACAGCGACGCGATTCCCCTGGCCGTCCGGGGCACCCGCGTATGCGCGCCCCAGCCGCGCCGACGCGACGATCTCCTTTCGACCGTGCGGCCATGGGCACGCGCCGGCGGCCGAGGTACCGGAGCAGGACACGGCGAACGGAGCCCAGGTGACGGTCCAGCGTCGTGCGCGGGCCATTCGGTGCGAGTGCGGGATGCGGCTTCAGCGGCGAGGACACGATCCCCTCCGCCGCGTCTGCGGCCCGCGCATCCGCGCTCGGGCCACGCCGACGCGAATCTCGACGCGACGGTCTTCCTTGCGACCGCACCGGATCCCGGGCACGCCGACCGCTCCAGGCCGGCGGACCGCCGGCGCGATCACCGCCCGCGCGGTGAGCAGGTGCCGCTCGAGGATCGAGCGCCACGCGAGCCGCGCAACACGCGCCTGGCGCGCAGGCTCAGCGGCAGCGACACGATCTCCTTCGCCGTCCCGGGGCACGGGCCGGGCACGTCTCCGCAGCCCACGCACGCGCGCCCAGGCTTGGCCGGCGCCGACCTCCACGCGACCATCTTGCCGACCACAGCGGGTCATGCGCGCGCCGACCGCCAGGGCGAACCACCGCACACCACCGCAAACAGGTGCAGGTCAGGAGTCCAACGCGGCGCGCGAGCCGCTTGACATCATGCAGTTTCAGAACGGCGACGCCATCTCCTTAACCGTCCCCGCAGCCCGCGCATGCATGCGGGCTCCGCCGATGCGGCGGTCTTCCCGACACAGCGGGTCACGCATGCGCCGACCGGCCACAGACAAGGGGTCCGCGCTGGCCACCAGAGCGAACCACCGCACACCGCCGCGAACAGGTGCAGGTCAGGGGTCCAGCGCTGCGCGCAGGCCGCTTGACACCAAGGCCGCGTGCAGCTTCAAAGACAGTGACGCTATCTCCTTGGCCGTCTCCGCGGCCCGCCCGTGCGCGCCCGGGCTGCGCTGGCGCAGCGTCGGGGCGACCGCGGCCTCGATCAGGCCGATCTCCCGGTCGGCGGCGGCCTTGACCGCCCGCAGGTGGCGGGCCTCGAAGCCGAACGCCCGGAGTTCGGCCGCCGCCCGGGCGACCGTCAGCGCGTCGCCGTCGTACTGGCCGCCCGTCCGGCTGACGAGGCCGAACTCCTCCAGCTCGGTCAGTACCTCCGGGTCGACGCCGGTGGTGTCGAGGAGTTGGCGGCGGGTGAGGCGCACGTCGCCGGCGTCCTCGTACACGCTGTCGGTGGCGACCAGACCGCGCGGCTCGCGGCGGCGCCGGGCCCGCGCTTCGAGCGGCGGCAGGGTCTCGCCCCGGCCGGCCGCGTCGAGGTGTTCCTTGATGACCCGCAGCGGCAGGTAGTGGTCGCGCTGCGCCGTCAGGATGAAGCGCAGCCGCTCGACGTCGCCCGGACCGAACCTCCGGTAGCCCGACGGGCTGCGCTCCGGTTCGATCAGCCCCTCCGACTCGAGGAAGCGGATCTTGGAGACGGTGACGTCGGGGAAGTCCGCCGACAGGAGCCCGAGCACCTCACCGATGCTCATGTGGGCACGGGCGGCCGAGGCGCTCATCCGCGCCCCCGCCGCTCGCCCACGGCGTCCCCGGAGGCGTGGCCGAGCCACGCCCCGGGGAATCGCTCGTACGCCCTCACAGCCCTCCTGGAGGCCGGCCGTCGGCGGCGTTGTGCTGAGCCGGGTTGGTGAGGAACACCAGCCGGAACTTGCCGATCTGGACCTCGTCGCCACCGGACAGGCCCGCCTCGTCGATGCGCTCGCGGTTGACATAGGTGCCGTTGAGGCTGCCCACGTCGCGTACGGAGAACTGCGCGCCGCGGCGGTAGAACTCGGCGTGCCTCCGCGACACCGTCACGTCGTCGAGGAAGATGTGGCTCTCGGGGTGGCGGCCGGCGGTGGTCGTATCGCTGTCGAGGAGGAACCGGCTCCCGGCGTTCGGCCCTCGCTTGACGACGAGCAACGCGGTGTTCGGCGGGAGGGCCTCGACACCGGCGTGATCAGCCGGTAGCTCGTCGCCCGGCTCGCCGTCGGCGGCATCCACCGCGCCCAGCGAGATGGTCGACGTCGAAGAATCGCCGGGATCGCCCATCACCGGCGGAACGCCCCGGGTCAGCGGCGTACCGCAATTCGAGCAGAAGCGGGCATCCTCCGGATTGGCGTGACCGCACTGCGTGCAGAAGACGCTCGGCATTTATCGGCTCGGCCTCCTACCTATGGCCTCGAGTGTGCCTATGGCACCGTACGGCGCGGAAGTCGAGGACTGACGGGCCTTAGCGGCGCCGTACGTCCGGCATGTCCCCAGCACGCGATCCCCCCTTCGAGCGCCGCCGGGCGATGACGCCCGTTTTCGTCCCTCACCCGCCACAACGACGGTTGCCGCAACTTACGCGGCAATGCCCGAGGGGGTCAACCGCGACAGGCGTCGTATGCCCTCAAGCTACCGGTGGCACTGATCCCCGGTCCATGCCGCCGCGCGGGGGAAGAACCGGATGAAACACGCGCTGCCCCAGAAGTTAATAAGGACACGCCTAAGGTGATCTTACCGCTTGAATAGTGATTTTCTGCCGCTGTGTGACCACCCCTTGGGCGCCGCTGGTGTGCAGCGTCCGGAGTACACCGCCGGGAATGTTCAACGCGGTCGCGAGCGTGTGCGGGTCGCCGATGGCGAGAAAACGATAAGGCCGGGTGAGCGCGTGCCCGTCGGCCATGACACCGCCGCCGGGCTCGTCGGTGAAATAGGTGCTGACCCCGACCCGTACGTCGTCCACCTGGACGACCTCGGCCCCCGCGTCGCGAAGCTCCTCCAGCGTGTCGAGGAGCGAGGCCGCGTGCACCTTCGCCTGCGGGTCGTTCACCGTCAGCTCGATGCCCGGGCCGGCCGCGGGCAGCGTGCCGGCCAGGATGCCGTACGTCTCCGCGCGCCGCCGGGCGTCCTCCATCGCCGCCTGCCCCTGCGTGTCGTGCTGCAGGCCGGCCCTGGTGTCGTCCAGGTCGCGGATGTCCGAGCGCAGCCGGTCCGAGCGCTGGGACAGGTCGCCGAGGATGCCGACGAGCTCGTCCTGGCGCGCGGTGGCGAACTTGGTGCCCTTGTCGTTGGAGTGCACCTGCGTCGCGACGGCGAAGCCCAGCAGCGCGCACAGCAGGGCCACGATGAGCTGCCCCCGGTTGACGCGCGGGCGCAGCAGGCCGGCGCGTTCCTTCTCCTCCTCCGCGGGTTCGCTCATGCCTGGAAGAGCTTCCGCCGGATCGCCGCGACGTTGGAGAAGATGCGGATGCCGAGCACGACGACGACCCCGGTGGACAGCTGCGAGCCGACGCCGAGCTGGTCGCCGAAGAACACGATGAGCGCGGCGATGATCGTGTTGCTGAGGAACGACACGACGAAGACCTTGTCGTCGAAGAGGCCGTCGAGCCGGGCCCGCAGGCCGCCGAACATCGCGTCGAGCGCGGCCACGATCGCGATCGGGAGGTACGGCTGCAGCCACAGCGGCACCCCGGGATGGAGCACGAAGCCGAGGACGACCCCGGCGACGAGGCCGATCAACGCGATCACTTGGGCGTCTCCGTCCGTGCGTAGCGGAGGTCGAGGGCGGGGGCCGCGGGTAGTCGCACGCTGCCATCCTGGCGGATGTCGTAGCGGATGCCGAACGTGGCCTTGAGGGTGCGGAAGGCGTGGCTCGCCGCCGAGTCGGCGAAGTCGTCTCCGAGGTCGTCGCCGCCGATCGCCGAGACGGTGTACGGGGGCGACAGCGGCCGGTAGTCCACGAGGATGGCGTCACCGGCCGACCGGATCGCGGTCGTCGAGGTCATCCGCTGACCGTTGATGGCGACCGCCGTGGCGCCGGCCGCCCAGAGCCCGTTGACGAGCCGCTGCAGGTCCTGGTCGTAGATCCGGCCGTCCTGCTGGGCCTCCCGGCCGCGCGCCGTACGGGAGTCGTCCACGGTGACGACCGTCCCGGAGCCGCTGACCGGCGTGGCCGCGGCCACGTCGGCGGCCCGGTCGAGCTCCTGCCGGGCGTCCTGCCCGGCGTCGCTGCGGGCCAGGGCGGACCTCCGGAGCGCCTCGGTCTGCCCGCGCAGCGCGTCGGCCTGCCGCTGCAGCGTGTCGGTCTCCTGGGTGCGCTGGTGGATCTGGGCGATGAGGGCGTTGCGCTGCCGTTCGGCGACCGGCGCGCCCCGGCGTACCTGGACGACCGCGATCGCGCCCAGCAACCCGAGGAGCACCGTCGCGGCGAGCAGCCGGGAGACACGCCCCGAACGGCTGCTCCGCTCGCCCGAGGCGGCGCGCCGGGCCGCGGCGGCCTCATAGTCGGGGTCGAGCCCGGAGCCGGACAGCAGGTCGGCGAGCAGCGACATGGAGGCGTCCGGCCGGTCCCAGCGCCGCGGTGCTCCCTGTTCGCTCATCCGCCCCATTGTGGCAAGCCCGCGGCACCGCGCCGAACCACGCGCCCGCGGCCGGCGCCATGAGGCCGGTTCACAGCGAACTTCCAGCCTGCCTGCACGCGCCGTCAAGGAGGAGGCGATGGACTGGCCGTCACACGCTCGACGATGGGGGTCTTCCGATGGAACAGACCGGGCCGGCGCCGCTGATGCGGCTGCCGATGAGCGGCTGGACCGTCCGGGTCGGCCGGGGCGCCGCCGACCGGGCGGCGCTGGAGGTGTACGAGGACGGCCGCATGGCCGACGTCTGCGTCGCCAACCCCGTCTCGGTCTCGGTCTTGCGCGGCGCGCGGCGGAACGCCCGCGGCGGCGCGCCGTGGGCGCTGGCCTGGGGCCAGCTGCCCACCGGAGTCACCGCGGTCACGGTGCGGTTCACCGGCCGTAACGCGACGCCCCGCCCCATCCCGGCGGTCCTGATCGAGAACACCTACTGGGTGGCCGAGACGCCCGGCGACTTCACCGGCGTGACCGTGCACGCGGGCCCGGCCGTCGTCTCCGGGCGGCTGCGCCGCTCCGGTGGCGCCTGACGCGCTACCTCCGCGCCGCCAGCGTCTCGACCAGGCGCGCGACCACGTCCGGCGAAGAGATCATCGTCAGGTGGCGCGCGCCCGGGATCAGCGTGGGCGGCGGAGCGCCGATGCGCCGGGCGGTGTCCGCGGCCGAGGACGGGCTGAAGACGTGGTCCTCGGCGCCGTACACGACGGCCTTGGGCAGCGCGACCTCGCGCAGGTGGGCCAGCCGCGCCTCGCTCAGGCCCGGCACGCCGTACCGCAGCGAACCCCAGACCCCCGTCTCGGCCCCCGCGACCTGGTACGGCCGGCGCCACACCTCCACGCCCGCGGCGTCGAGGCGCGGGCACGCCGGGCCGCACTGGGAGGAGTAGATCGTCCGGATCAGCCAGTCGGACCGCAGGACGAGGCGCAGCAGCGTGGTCCGGTACGGCGGGACGACCACGTAACGCACCGCCGGGCCGGGGCCCGCGCCGCTCTTCAGCGCGTCGCCGTCCAGGAACATCACGCCGCCGGCCCGCCCGGGAGCGCGCAGCACCGCCTCGGCCGCGGTCGCGGCGCCCGCCGAGTGGGCCACGAGCACCGGCCGGTCGAGCCGCATCGCGTCCAGGAAGGCCAGGAGCTGCCGCACCTGGTGGTCCAGCGTGTACGGCGCGCGCCGCGAGGTGTAGCCGGCGCCGTTCAGGTCGAGGGCGTAGACGCGGTGGTCGCGGGCGAGCAGCCCGGCCAGGCGCTCCCACGTGTCGGCGGACTCCGCGGCCCCGTGCACGAGCACGATCGGCGAGCCGGCGCTCCCCCACACGCGGTAGCGCGTCATCAGGTCGCCGGTCCGTACGTACGTCAGCCCGGCCGGCGGGCGGGCGCGCGCCGCGGTCGCCGCGTTGTAGACGAATGAGAAGACCGTGCCGGCCACGGCCAGGGCGAGGACGGTCACGCCGGCGCGCCGCAGCCACTTTCGCATGCGGGGAAACCGCCGCCGCGGGACCGCCTCGTCCTCGCCGGCCGGCGTGTCGGTACCGATCAAGTACCGGCGCTCTCGACGACGCGGGCCCAGTCCTGCAGGAGGTCCTGCGCGGAGTCGCGGTCGGCGCCCTCGGCCCACAGGTGGGTGACGGCCTCGGCCGGGTCGGGCAGCACGAGGATCCAGCTTGCGTCGTCCTCGATGACGCGTACGCCGTCGGTCGTGTCGACGACGCGGTCGCCGGCGGCCTCCACGACGTGGCGCATGACGCTGCCCTTGGCCGCCCACGGCGTGGGCACGGACCGCTTGAGCAGGTGCGCCTCGGGGATCCGGTGGTCGATCTGGGACAGCGTCAGGCGCGTACGGGCGACCAGGCCGAGCATGCGGATGAAGGCGGCGATGCCGTCCACGGTCGGGCTGAACTCCGGGATGATGAAGCCGCCCCGGCCGTCGCCGGCGAAGATGCTGTCCTCGGCGGTGGCCGCCTTGGTGAGCACGTCTTGTGAGGTGGAGGTCCATTCGACCTGCACGCCGTGGAACCTGCAGACCTGCTCGGCCACGCGCGTCGTGGTGACCGGGAGCGCCACGCGCCCGCCCCGGCGCTCGGAGGCGACCAGGTCGAGCACGACGAGCAGGCCGCGGTCGTCGCTGATCAGCTCGCCGTTCTCGTTGACGAGGCTGATGCGCTCGCCGACCGGGTCGAACCGCACGCCGAACGCCGCCCGTGAGGACGACACGAGCTCGCCGAGGCGCTGCAGGTCGCGCATGCGCTCGGCGAGCGTCTCGGTGGGCGACACCTCGTCGAGCCGGTTGTTGACCGTCAGCACCTCGACGCCGAGCCGGCCGAGCAGCTGCGGGAGCACCAGAGACGCCGTGCCGCCCGCGCAGTCGATGACGATCTTCAGACCCGCCTCCCGTACGCCGCGCATGTTGACGCAGCTCTGGAGGTCGCGCACGTACGTCTCCACGACCCGGGAGGGGTAGGACAGCTCGGCGATCTCGCCGGGGAAGGCCCGGCGGTACTCCTGGCGGCCGAAGACCCGCTCCAGCTTGCGCTGGGCGCTCTGGGACAGGTCGGCGCCCTGGTCGTCGAGGAACACGATGTCGACGCCCTGGGAGTCGCCCGGGGTCGTACGGATCACGATGCCGCCGACGGAGTCCTCGCGCGCGGTCTCATAGCGCGCGACCGGGACCGGGCACGCCTCCAGGTCCTGCACGTTGATGGCGCTCGCGGTGAGCGCGCTCTGCACGGCGCGGTTGAGGGTGCGGGCGGCGCGGGAGGCGTCGCGGGAGGCGGTGACGCTGGCGCCCTTCTTGAGCGTCGTGGCGTACGCGCTCGCGAGGCGTACGGCGAGCTCAGGCGTGATCTCTACGTTGATGAGGCCGGACACGCCGCGCGGGCCGAAGAGCGTGCGCTGGCCGCGGGACTCCCAGATGACGCTCGTGTTGACGACCGCGCCGGCCTCGATCGTCTTGAAGGGGTAGACCTTGACGTCGCTGGAGACGTACGCCTCGGACTCGATGACGCACTCGTCGCCGATGACCGCGCCCTCCTCGATGCGGGCGCCGGCCATCACGTCGGTGTTCTTGCCGACGACGCAGCCGCGGAGGTTCGTGGAGGGCCCGATGAAGACGTTGTCGTGCACGACGGCGCGGTGCAGGAACGCGCCCTCCTTGACGACGACGTTGCTGCCGAGCACGGTGTACTCCCGCAGCTCGGCGCCGGCCTCGACCTTGGCGTAGTCGCCGATGTAGAGCGGGCCCTTCAGCACCGCCTCGGAGTCGACCTCCGCGCCCTCGGCGACCCAGACGCCCGGGGAGACCTCGAAGCCGTCGGGCTCGATGTCCACCTTGCCGGACAGCATGTCGGCCTGGGCCTTGAGGTAGCTCTCGTGGGTGCCGACGTCCTCCCAGTAGCCGTCGGCGACGTAGCCGTACAGCGGCGCGCCCTCGGCGAGGAGCTTGGGGAACACGTCGCCGGACCAGTCGACCGACTCGCCCGCCGCGACGTGGTCGAGGACCTCGGGCTCCATGACGTAGATGCCGGTGTTGGCCGTGTCGGAGAACACCTGGCCCCAGGTCGGCTTCTCCAGGAACCGCTGCACGCGGCCGTCGTCATCGATGATGATGATGCCGAACTCCAGCGGGTTGGGCACCCGCTTGAGGCCGATGGTGACCAGCGCGCCGTTCTCCTTGTGGAAGCGCACGAGGTCGGTCAGGTCGATGTCGGTGAGGGCGTCGCCGGAGATGACAAGGAAGCGTTCGTCGCGGAGGGCGTCCTGGGCGTTCTTGACGCTGCCGGCGGTGCCGAGCGGCATCTCCTCGGTGGCGTAGCTCAGCGCCATGCCGATCTCTTCGCCGTCGCCGAAGTAGTTGCGCACGAGCGCGGCGAGGAACTGGACGGTGACGACGGTCTCGGTGAAGCCGTGCCGCTTGAGCAGGCGCAGCACGTGTTCCATGATCGGTTTGTTGACCACCGGGAGCAGCGGCTTGGGCTGGTTGGCCGTCATCGGCCGCAGCCGCGTCCCCTCGCCACCCGCCATCACAACGGCCTTCACTGGAGCCACTCCTTCGCGATGGGTGCGCCGATCATGGTCTGGGTTCGGCTCCCTTCAGTTCACCGGTGCTGTCTCCGGCCCGTACGAGCTGCCGGACCTGGACGGTGTAGAGGACGGCCGCCCACCAGTACAGGCCGGTTCCCCAGAGAGTGAACGCCCAGCCGATGACCTTCGCGACCGTGGCCCAGGAACCGTCGTGCGCGCCCAGGAGGAGGAGCGGGAAGGCGTACAGCAGGCAGAGGGTGGCGGCCTTTCCGATGAAGTGCACCGGCGGGGGGCCGTAGCCGTGTCTCTTCAGCAGGAACAGCGGCAGTCCCATGTACACCTCGCGGGCGACGAGCACCACGGCCAGCCAGAGCGGGACGATGTCCCGTACGACCAGGCCGATCAGGGTCGCGAAGATGTAGAGACGGTCCGCCGCGGGATCCAGGAGCGTGCCGATCCGGCTGGTCTGGTCGAGCATCCGGGCGAGCTTGCCGTCCAGCCAGTCCGACAGCGCGGCGAAGACGAGGATGCCCAGCGCCCACCAGTCCTGCTTGATCAGCACAAGCCACAGAAAGACGGGCGTGCCCAGTAGACGGGCGAAGCTCAATGCGTTCGGCCACGTCCACAGTCGGTCGTTCAACGGCCACCTCCCGCTCCCCAGCGCTGGTCATGACCTTACCTGTCGGTACTGGCGTGCCGAATAAGTGGTGCGGAACGTGGCCGGAATACGGCATTGACGGCGCACGCTGCCCGGACGCGGGCGGGGCGCCGACGGTCGCGGCGGGGTGACGCGCTTTCGCCCGTACGAGCCGTCCGGCTTCGGCCAGCCAGGCGGGCGCCGCTGGCCGAGACGGCCGGCGGCGTGCTAAAGGTCCGGCCGACGTGCGCATTCCGCATTACGGCCGTCCGTGTCGCGCGGATGGCGGGTCCCGGCCGGGACGAGTGCCAGCTCCACACAGTTGCCACTCGGGTTGCTCCGGCTGCTCTTACGCCACGCCACCCCCGAGGGGCCGGGCGGTGCGTCATGTCCCATGTCACCGATCCGACGACGCATCGGTCCCCCTAAGAACGACGCCCTCACGGATGCGGCGTCACAGGATCGGCGGATCGTGTGGCGTTCTGTGATCGATGCGGAGGCTCACGGGCCAGCGCGCCCGCCGGTGATTGCGGACATCATAGATCGTGCACATGCTATGCGCACGTGCATAATGACAGTGCACATTTAGGACATGCTGCCATTACGCGGTGTATGCGGCCGAATTACACAATAACGTCAGCAGGCTGTCGAAATCAGCCGAACGGCGAGTGAGAGGGCGCCGGACGCCCGGCGGCCGTGACCGTCGTCGGCGTCCGGCGCCCCTATCGCCGGCTCCGGATGCGCGTGGAGCCGGTCAAGTGACGGGGCCGGACCTTCTGGGGCGGATCGACGACCTCGTCATCCTTTTCTCCCGGCCGCCGGGGCCACACGGGCAGGGCGGTGCGATGAGTCGTGCACCTTCGCGGGATCGGAACACCCGCGGGCCTCGCGGCACACTACGACGGTAACCCCGCAGGTCAGCCCGGCGGAAGGGGGGTGCGCTCCCCGGCGGTCAGGAGATCCCGTAGCGCGCGGCGACGACCGAGGGCCGGTCGACCGGGCGCCCCGCGTCGATCGACTGGGCGAGCCGGACGTACTCCGCCTCGGCCCAGGCGAGTGGCGCCGCCGAGCCCGTCGCGCCGCCGAACGTGAAGCCGTACTGGCTCGCGCGGTCCCACACCTGCTCGGGGAGGAGACGGCCGGCGTTCGCGCTGTCGGCCATCGCCTTCAGCTGCGCGGTCGCCGGCCGGCCCGCGGCCAGTTCGTACTCCCCGCGCTCGCCCGACAGCAGCGGCCACGCGCGGCCGGTCGGGTGGCCGTGGCCGGCGGGCCAGCCGGTGCCGTCGTCCTGGCTCTCGCCGTAGGAGTCGTGGTCGTAGCGGTGCCAGTACACGTCGCCGTTCGGCGCGGTGACCGAGTCGACCGCGTCGAGCTCGGCCAGCGAGGCCGTCACGGGGGCGTACGAGGCGGGACGGACGCCGAGGCGGACCAGGTCGAGGAAGCCGCCGTCGACGATGTCGCGCTCCCACCACGTCCCGTCGGAGAACGTACGGGCGTAGGTGTCGTCCGGGTTCGTGTCGTGCTCGATGCGCTCGTAGTAGGAGTGGTCGCCGAAGGACCCCGTCGTGGTGAACGTCCGCCCGTCGAGGGCGTTCCGCCACGCGTCGGCGGTGCTCTCGTACGTCGCGGCGCTCGCCGTGTCGCCGTTGCGGCGGGCGATGTCGCCCGCGCAGACCAGGCCCGCGATCTCGGCCGCGACGGTGGACGACGACAGGCCGCCCTGCTCCTCCCAGCGCTCCCCCGGCGTGGCCGGGCCGAAGCTCACGATGTGGTCGGCGGTCAGCTTGATCTTGTTCCAGGTGGCGGCGTCCGTGAGCCCGGTCTGCCACGCCAGGACGATCGGGAAGGCGTCCTCGTCGAGCTGCTCGCAGCACCCGAGCTGCTGCGGGGTCGCGCCGCTCACGCCGCCGACCGGCGAGTAGCGGGGAAAGGACCCGGGTCCGTACGTGACGCCGTCGCCGGGCGTCCACGCGGTGATCTGCTGGCGGTCCCAGAGCCACTGGGCCATGCGCCTGGACTGCGCGGCGTCGCCGGCCGCGAGCAGGGCGGTGCCCTGCTGGTAGAGGTCGCGCGCCCAGACGCGGTGGTAGCCGTCGTTCAGCGTGCCACCGTCGACGTAGTCGCCCCAGGGCGTGGCCAGGCCGGCGACGTTCGCGCCGGGAAAGGTCTTGTCCTCCAGGCCGTGCAGCGTCATGAGGCCCACGAGGTACGTGCGGCGGCGCGCCGTGTCGCCGGACACGCTCACCGGCACCGTCCTGCCGGTGAGGTAGCCGTGCCAGCCCGAGGCGTAGGAGGTCTCGGCCGCGGCGAAGCCCGCCGAGAGCGAGGCGGTGGCCGCCGAGGCCGCCGCCGTACGGTCGGCGCCGAAGCCCAGCGCGAGCGTGAACGTCGTGTCCGCGCCGACCGGGACCTCGCCGGTCTGGACGATGTTGCCGGCGGCGCTCGCGGTGTCGTACTGGCCGGTGAGGTGCCTGTTCGCCCGCAGGTCGGTCAGGCCGTCGCTCGCGGTGCCGCTGTAGCCGCTGTCGTGCGTGCTGAAGCCGGTCGAGGACCTCAGCGCCGAGGCCACGGTCGACCCGAACACCGGCTGTCCGTCGGAGGCCACCAGCGCGGACCCGTCCCAGCCGCCGGTGTCGTTGCCGCCGCTGCCCGCCAGGGACGGGTTGAACAGCGCGTAGAGCCGGTACGTGCCGCCGTCCAGCGACTCGAAGCGCGTCCTGACCAGGAGGGTGGAGCGGGCCGGGTCGGTCACGTAGGTCTCGGTCAGGCGGTAGCGGCCGCTCGCCGCGGTGTTGGTCACGGTGTACTCCGGCGACCTCTCGTCCGGCATCGAGACCGTGTGCGTGGTCGCGTCGCGCTCGAGGTCGGCGAAGGTCGAGCCGTCCGTCACGACGTACTGCAGGTCCTGTACGTCGGGCACGTCGGTGCGCGGGTAGAAGACCTCGGAGGTGACGCCCTTGGCGACCGTGAACCAGACCTTGGACGCCGCGGCCGTGGCGGTGCCCAGCGCGGTCTTGTCGCCGGTCGTCCAGGACGAGCCGCCGCCCGGCGCCCCGGGCGCCTCACCGGCCGCGTACGCGGGCGGACCCGACACCGCGGCCGCGCCCAGCAGCAGCGCCGCGCCGAGGCGGCCGAGCCGCGCGCACCAGCCCATGGCAAACGCTCCTCACCGCTCCCCGGTCCCGCCTGAAACTAGACGGGATCGGAGAGCGCGACAAGACCGCGAGGTGGCCGTGTGAGGCCGCCGCGCCGCGCGTGTCAGGAGGTCGGCCAGGGCACCTGCGGCGAGCGGTAGTAGTGCACCGGCATGACCGACCAGCGCGGCCCCTGCGCGGCGAGGCGGACGCGGAAGTCGCTCCAGGTGCGCTGGGACTGCGGCGTCCAGCCGATCTCGGCGATGGAGGGCAGCCGCGGGAAGGCCATGTAGTCGATGTCGTCGTTCGTGACGAGCGTCTCGGACCACAGCGGCGCCTCGACGCCGAGGACGTCCTTCTCGGCGACGCCGTCGACCAGCGCGGCCGGGTCCCACTCGTAGGAGTCCCTGACCTCGATGAGGCCGGCCCAGTCCTGGCCGAGCGGGGTGCTCTCGTCGTACTTCATGTCGAGGTAGGCGCGGTTGGCCGGGGACATGACGACCTTGGCGCCCTGGGCGACGGCATCACGCGCGGTCTGGGTGCCGTCCTCCGAGCCCGTGGCGGTGTTCCAGTACTGGGCGACCGAGCCGGGCGCGATCTTCCCCGCGCCGATCTCGTTCCAGCCGACCATCTTCTTGCCGTGCTTGGCGACGATCGGGCCGAGCTTGCCGATGAAGGTCGCGTAGTCGGCCGGGGTCGTGCTGTGCGCCTCGTCGCCGCCGATGTGGAGGTACGGGCCGGGGGTCATCTCGGCCAGCTGGCCGAGCACGTCGTTCAGCAGCTCGTACGTCACGGGCTTGGCGATGCACCACGAGCTGAACCCGACCTCGGTGCCGGTGTAGAGCGGCGGGGCCTTGTCGTCGCAGTTCAGCTTCGCGTACGAGGCGAGCGCGGCGTTGGTGTGGCTCGGGCCGTCGATCTCCGGGACGACGTTCATGTAGCGGTCGGCGGCGTACCGGACGATCGCCTTGTAGTCGGCCTGGGTGTAGTAGCCGCCCTTGCCGCCGCCGACGGCGGTGCTGCCGCCGTAGGCGGCCAGGCGCGGCCAGCCGTTGATCGCGATGCGCCAGCCCTGGTCGTCGCTCAGGTGCAGGTGCAGCGTGTTGATCTTGTACAGGGCGGCCAGATCGATGTAGCGCTCGACCTGCTTGACCGTGAAGAAGTGCCGGGAGACGTCGAGCATCGTGCCGCGCCAGGCGAAGCGCGGGGAGTCCTGGACGGCCACGCCCGGCATCGTCCACGGGCCCGGCCTGACGGTCGGCGACTCGACGGCGGGCGGCAGGAGCTGGCGCAGCGTCTGCACGCCGCGGAACAGGCCCGCGGCCGAACCCGCCTCGAGGCGTACGGAGGCCCTGGTCACGTCGAGGCGGTAGCCCTCGCCCTTCTCCCGGCCCGACAGGCCGAGCGAGATGACGTCGCGCGAGCCGCCGCTCGCCGTGAGCGGGAGCGGGTAGCCGGTGGAGCGGCGCAGGATCCCGGCGAGGTAGCTGCCGGCGGTGCCCGAGCCGGGCCGCGCGACGATCCGCGTGTGGCGGGTCAGGGTGAAGGACACGCCCGGCAGGGTGCGCAGCGAGGCCGGGGCGGGCACGAGGCGCGGCGGCGCCACCGGGCGGGGCGTGTGGAGCGGCCCGGCGCTCGCCGGTACGCCGGGGACGGCGACCAGCGCCGCGGCGACGGCCGCGGCGGCCAGGACGCGGCGTCCGGGGTGGGCACGGCCGGTGCCGGGATCGGTCCGAGGTGAGCCTGCCACGCGTACCTCCGCGGTGAGGACGGACGGCCCGGCGGCGGGCCGCGCGGCCGGCGCGCCATCGGGCGACTCGTCCCGCCCGGCGGCGTCCCGGCCAGCTTTAGTAAGGAAGCTTTCCTTTTGGACGGGGACGATAGGGAAACTCTCTCACGCCGTCAAGGGAATCCTGTCTCACCGGTCAGGGGCGGCGTGGTCAGGTGTGGCCGCGGACCGGATGTGGCCGGTACGGCGCCTCCAGCCGTTCGGTCTCCGCCGCGCCGAGGACCAGGTCCACGGCTGCGAGCGCGTCGTCCAGGTGACGCGTCCTGGTCGCCCCGCAGGCGGGCGCGGTCACCCCCGGCCGGCCGAGCAGCCAGGCGAGCGCGACCCGGGCCGGCGGGACGCCCAGCTCCTTCGCGACCGCGCGTACGGCGTCGACGACGGCGAAGTCGTCCTCGTCGTAGAGCTCCTCGCCGTAGGTGTCGCCGGCGGAGCGTACGGTCCGCCGCTCGCCGCCGCGCTCCCAGGTGCCGGCCAGCAGCCCGCGGGCGAGCGGGCTCCACGGGACGACGCCCACGCACTGGTCGCGGCAGAACGGGATCATCTCCCGCTCCTCCTCGCGGTAGACGAGGTTGTAGAACTTAACCTCCGGCAAGAAGTAATCGGAGGTGGCCATGTCCCCATCCAGTTCGCTCGTCCCCGTGGTCTCATACGGTCGAATCTCGGCCGACCAGCGGAAAGACGCCCACGGCGTG
>NZ_JAUEQY010000046.1 GCF_030406325.1 Actinomadura sp. DC4
CATCCATGATTACCCAGTCAAGATCGGAACCCAAACCATAAAAACGATCTTCGGGGCGAGTGTCACTCTCAGTGATCTATGCGACTCTCAGTTGGAGTTGCATGAAGTGAAGTACTTGTTGTAGTGGTCCTGCATGGTGACGAACCGGGCCCAGCCGTGGCGCTCCTGGAGGTGAAGAGCCTTGGCGAACTCCCAGGCGTGCATCGAGGAGGCGCCGAGATAGCGAGCCTTGCCGGACTTCACCACGTCATGCAGGGCCTCCAGGGTCTCCTCCAGCGGGGTGCCGCCGTCGAGGCGGTGGATCATGTAGACGTCGACGTGGTCGGTGCCGAGGCGGCGCAGGCTGCCCTCGATCTCGGTCATGATCGCCTTGCGGGACAGGCCGCCGCCGTTCGGGGCGCCGGGGCGCATGGCGTGGCGGATCTTGGTGGTGATGACGACGTCGTCGCGGTTCGCGAAGTCCTTCAGCGCGCGGCCGAGGATCTCCTCGCTGGAGCCGTACGAGTAGAGGTTGGCGGTGTCGAAGAAGTTGATGCCGGCTTCGAGGGCGTGCCGGATCAGGGGGCGGCTGGCCTTCTCGTCGAGGGACCAGACGGGGTGGCCGCGGTCGGGTTCGCCGTAGGTCATGGCGCCGATGGCGACGGGGGAGACGTCGAGGCCGGTACGGCCGAGCTTGATGTAACGCACGGGGGCTCCTAGAGTGGGATGACGTTAAACGGAGAACTATCCGCTTGACTCGTACGAAATTAACGGAGAACTCTCCGTTTGGCAACCGGGCGACCGCCCGCCAGGAGGAACCCGTGCCCGACGCCGCGCCGCAGCGCTCCGACGCGCTGAAGAACCGGGAGGCGATCCTCCAGGTCGCCCACGATGCGCTGGCCGAGTCCGCGGACGCCTCGCTCAACTCGATCGCCAAGCGCGCGGGCGTCGGCGCCGGGACGCTTTACCGGCACTTTCCGACCCGCGAGGCGCTGATCCTGGAGGTCTACCGGCACGACATCGGCCGCCTCGTGGACTCCGTACCGGACGTCCTCGCCGCCCACGCTCCGCTGGACGCGCTGCGGCGCTGGTTCACCACCCTCGCCGTCTACGTACGCCTCAAGCACGGCCTCGGCGAAGCGCTCCACACCGCCGCCGCGAAAGAGGTCGTCAGTGCCTCCTGGCCTCCGGTCACCGCCGCGGTCGGCCGGCTCCTCGACGCATGCGAACGCGCTGGCGAGGTACGGCCCGGCATCGACCCCGTCGACGTCATCATGCTCATGAGCTGCCTATGGCGTACCCCCGACAATTCCGACGGCGCCGCCCAAGCCGACCGCCTGCTCGAACTGGCCATCGACGGCTTCCGACCGTAGGACGTCTCCAGGGCCGGTATGCCCCCGCCCGGGGGCCCATGGCTCCACCGAATCCACCCGCCGTCGCCGGGTCGCGGGTTGGTGAGGGGGCCCCTCACCAGGCCGCGGGACGGCGACACGGTCAAGGTCCATGGACACGCTGAGCCGTCCTTGAACGGCCGGTCGTACCGTGAGGCCGGTCGGCGCGAAGGGGCATTACGAGGGCGCCCGAACACCGCAGCACGAATCGGGCACGCGACAGCCCGGCGGCGCGGGCGGGTCGACGACGGTCAGCTCCTCGAAGTACCGCGCGTCGGCCAGATCCCTGCGTGCTGTGCAGTTTCCTTTCTTATGGGGAAAAGCATGGGCTCGCGACTGAAAGAGTTTGTAAAGGCTGGTCAACAATGCCAAACAAGCGACGTGCGCATGGGCGGGATGCCTTAGTGGCGTGATCTCCTTATCGGCGGTGGAGTAGCGGCGAGGTCCTCAAGGTCTGCGCTGGCAAATGCTCTTTTACGCTTGGGAGAAACCTCATGAGGCGAAGTCCGATGATTTCGGGCGGCCTGGTCGCCGTCGCGTTCGCTGGGGTCGTGATGGTGGCTGCGGCGCCGGTGGCCGAGGCACAGACGATCATCGTGCCGTGCAGTACGCCCGCGCTCGTCAGTGCCATCAGCGCGGCCAACGCGAGCGGCAACGCCACCTTGAGGCTCTCCGCGAACTGCACGTACAACATCACCACACCCGCGACCGCCATAGACGGGCTGCCGGTGATCACCAGAACCACCACGATCGTCGGCGGGCCCGGAACGACCATCAGGCGTGACCCCACGGTCGCGACGGTCTTCCGCATCTTCGAGGTCGCCGCGGGCGCCCGGCTCAACGTGGCGGGGATCTCCATCCTGAACGGAGACGCCGGCGCGGCCAGCAGCGGCGGCGGAATCCTGACCAACACCAACAGCATCCTCGCACTGGACCGCGTCACCATGTCGGGCAATACCGCGAGCGCGGGCGGTGCGGTCGCCGTCGTGGCCGGCCGGGCGACCATCTCGCGGTCGGCCTTCACCGCGAATTCGGCCATCAATTTCGCCGGAGGTGCGATTTTCCTTATCGGACCCAGCTTCCTGGACCTGGCCACGAGTCGCGTGAATGCGAACATCGCACCCGGCGACGGAGGCGGCCTCAACGTCCAGCCGGGCGCAACGGCGAACATCACCCGGACCACATTCAGCACCAACCGTTCCGGGGGCGCCGGTGGCGGGATCGCCGGCCTCGGCCGCATCACACTCACCCGTACGCTCGTGGAGCGCAATCAGGCCACCGTCGGCGGCGGCATCGCCGGGAACTCCAGAACGACCCTGATCAAGTCGATCATCCGCGGCAACACCCCGGACAACTGCGCCCCACTGAACACGATCCCCGGATGCGTCAACTGACCCGGACTCGCCGTGCCCGGAAGAGGTGACGCGCCCGCTCATCACCTCTTCCGGGCCGGCCGGACCTTCACCGGATGGCGGCAGAGACGCGTCAGACCTGTGCGACGCCGCCGTCGACGCTGAGTTCGATGCCGGCGACGAAGCTGCTCTCGTCGGAGGCGAGGAAGACGGCGGCTGCGGCGACTTCGTCGGGCCGACCCATGCGCTTGAGCGGGATCATGGACGCGAAGCCGGCGCGGATGGCGTCGGCGGCCTCCTTCGAGTCGGCCTGGCTGTCGATGATGGGGGTGTCGACCGGGCCGGGGCTGAGGGTGTTCACACGGATACCGCGGTCAGCGAACTCCCGCGTCCAGGTACGGGCGTAGGAACGCAGCGCGGCCTTCGTGGCGCTGTAGGTGGTGTAGCCGGGAAGGCCCATGTAGCCGGCCACAGAGCCGAGAAGCACGATGGAGCCCCCGTCGGTCATCAGCCGGACCGCCTTCTGCGCGGTGAAGAGGCTGCCACGTGCGTTGAGGTCGAAGGTCCTGTCGAAGTGATCCTCAGTGACCTTCTCGAACTCGACCGGTTCGACGAGACCGGAGCTTGCGACGAGGATGTCCAGCTTGCCCTTCTCGTCGCGGACCGTCTCGAAGAGCTGCTCGAGGTCCGCGGCCTTGGTGACGTCTCCCGGTACGGCCCTCACGTTCTTCCCGATCAAGCCGACGGCCTTGTCGAGCTCGGCCCGGCGTCGGCCGGTGATGAAGACGTAGGCGCCTTCCTCGACGAACCGCTTCGCCGTCGCAAGGCCGATACCGCTGTTGCCGCCGGTGACAACCGCGATCTTGCCACTTAGTCGAGACATGTCAGACCTTCCAGGTTCTGTTCGGTGAAGCAGCTTTGGGGATCTTGGAAGCCCCTCCTGATTGGGATGCTCGTCCCACTGTGGTGGACAAAATTTGGGTTGTCTAATCCAAAAATTTGGGATGCCGCGACTCGTGAACATCGTCACTGACCGGCTTGAACGGCTATAACGTGGTCCGCAGCGGGAGGAAAGATCAAGGTTATTAGGGGACGTTCGAGCCATATTTTTGGACTGGATGCTACGGTTCGACCATGAGCACCGACAACGACTCCATGGCGCGCCCGGTGCGTGTGTTCACGGCCAAGGGCCTGGCGACCCGGGCCCGCATCATCGCCGCGGCGGCCGAGATCGTCTCCGAGCAGGGAGTCGCCGCCACGGCCATCGAGGACGTCCGGAAGGAGGCCGGCGTGTCGGGCTCTCAGCTGTACCACTACTTCAACGACAAGCGGGAGCTCATTCAGGCCGTCGTCGCCTACCAGGCACAGGCCGCGGTCGAGCTCCAGGCGCCGCTGGGTCGGCTGGACAGCATCGAAGCCTTCCGTGCCTGGGCCGACTTCCACATAGAGCTCCAAGAACAGCGCCAGTGTGCAGGGGGCTGCCGACTGGGATCGCTGGTCCCTCAGGTCGCCGAGGCCGACTCCCAGGCCCGAGCCGTCCTCGGCGCCGGTTTCACCTCTTGGGAACAACCCCTGATCGACGGCCTTCGCGCCATGCAGAACCGGGGAGAACTCCAGCCGCACGCCGACCCCGAACAACTCGGGACGGCCCTCCTGGCCGCTCTCCAAGGAGGCCTGCTCCTCACCCAGGCCCAGCGCTCGGTCGCACCACTCAAGATGGCCCTTGGTGCCGCCATCGACCACCTACGCTGCCTCGTTCCGTCCGGGGCATCGGCGAGGCGCGCTCCGAAACAACACTGACCCGCCACACATCGGCAGCAGGGCCGTGGGCATGCGCCTCGGCTCACCCGTGCCCGAGCCACCGGCTCCCCGTCGGAGGTGTTCGTCAGAACTCCGAGCCGGGCGGGGCGAGCCGTTCTCGCGCGGCGTCGAGTCGCTCGCCGTAGTCAGGACGGAAGATGGCGACGGATCGGGTCTCCAGACGCCGTGGAGTGCCCCCACGGCGACACGCTCGGCCGGCACCCGGTTCCAGCGAGCGCGTGGTGAGGGCCGCGATGTGCCGGTGGCCATCACCGGGCAGCGTTGTTCCTGCGGGCCCTCGCCGCGCTCTGGGGCAGTGAGTCACGCGGCGCCGAACCACGTCCGCAACGGCCCGGTGACGTCCTCGCCGGGAGCGGTCCAGCACACGTAGCCGTCCGGTCTGACCAGTACCGCCTCCACATTCTTCCAAGGCAGCGCGTCCACCAGCGTGGATGCGATCCGGTCGCGGTACGGCGGGGCGAGAGCCAGGTGCTTCTCGTCCGTGGCCAGCAGGACGCCGCGGCCGGCACGGAACAGTTCGCTCGCCCAGCCCTTCCCGATCTGGAAATCGGGAAGGCGGGTGCCCACGTGACCGGGGCCGCCGTAGTCGATGTCCAGGCCGCTGATCATGCCGGCCGCGACGCGGTTGGCGTCGGGGGCGGCGAGCAGTGTGGTCACGATGTCGTGCAACGCGCTGTGACCTGGGTCGGGGCCCCGTACGGCGGACTGTGCGAGGACGTTGGCCAGTACGCGCGCACCGACGGGGTGGCGTTCGGTCTCGTAGGTGTCGAGCAGGGCGTCGGGCGCCCGGCCGGTGAGGGCGGCGGCCAGTTTCCAGCCCAGGTTGAACGCGTCCTGGACGCCGGTGTTCAGCCCCTGACCGCCGACCGGCAGGTGGATGTGCGCGGCGTCGCCGGCCAGGAACACGCGGCCCACGCGGTACTTCTCGGCCTGGCGCGCGGCGTTGCTGAAGCGCGAGGCGTACGGGATGTCCAGCAACGTGTACTCATCGCCATAGAACAGACGGAACCGGTCGGCCACCTCAGCGCTCGTGGGCTCGTCGGCCTCCCCGCCGGAGTAGACGAACCGGTACAGGCCCGGCCGGCCGATGGGTACGACGCTGGCGAAGGTGCCGTCCGGCCGGCGGCGGCGCGCCTGGCCCATCGACGTCCATCCGGTCGGCGGCTGTGCCGTACCCGCGCCGAGGACGACATCGGCGACGGTGTTCCACCGCGTCGCCTCGGTGCCCGGGAAATCGACTCCGAGCAGCTTCCGTACGGTGCTGCGCCCGCCGTCGCATCCCACCAGACAGCGCGCCCGCAGCGTCTCGGGGCCCTGGACGGTGACGCCCTCGTCGTCCTGCTCGAATCCGGTCAACCGCCAGTCTCGGCGCATGTCGCCGCCGAGTTCGGCGAACCGGTTTTCCAGGATTTCCTCGACGCGTGCCTGGAGGACGCCCGCTTGGTACGGGTACCGGGTGTCGAGCGCGGAGTAGTCCAGGGAGATACCGGCGAAGTGACCTCCGTCGATCCGGCCGATCGCCTGTTCGCCGGCGTCCGCCAGCAGGCCGCGTAGATCGAGGAGCTCGGCGGTACGCGGCTGCAGGTTCATCGCCTTGCTCTGCCCGCTGCGCACCGTGAGCGCCTCAAGAACGATCGCCCGTACGCCGGCCAGGGCCAGCTCGGTCGCCACTGCGAGGCCTGTCGACCCGGCGCCGACGACGATCACATCCGTGTCCATGGAGCTCCTTCGATCGGCAAGACTGGTACCGTATCAATTATGGTACGGTACCACGAATGCTAATCTCGACTCATGGACGTGGCGCAGGGCCCCGTGGGCCGCCGGGAGCGGAAGAAGGCGGCGACTCGCGCGCATCTCGCGGATACCGCGCTGGCCCTGTTCCTGGAGAAGGGGTACGAGAACGTGACGGTCCGTGATGTCGCGGCCGCCGCCGACGTGTCTCCTACGACTCTGCTGAACCACTTCTCGACGAAAGAGGCCCTCGTCGTCGATCTCGGCGACGAGCTCGCGGAGGAGCTGAGAAGAGTCGTCGTGGACCGCGAAACGCGCATCCTCGACGCCCTACGCGAATACGCCCGCGACCGAGTCGACCGGTCCGCGGCCGCGAACGACCCGGACTCGAGGCGCTTCATGACGCTCGTACTCGAAAACCGGGACCTGTCGGATTACTGGCGCAAGACCTGGATGGGACACGAGAACGTCCTCGCCGCGGCAATCCGCGAGGCGATCGGCGCCGCAGCCGACGATCTGCGCCCGGAGGTCACCGCCCACTTCGTCCTGGACGCGATCGCCTTCGCCATCCGCTCGGCCGACCCGAGACGGGCCGTCGACACGGCCTTCGACGTCATCGTCAACGGCACCTCGATCGAGTGAAGCCGTCAGGCGTTCTCCGGTACGGGCTTGCTCAGGCCGGCCGGAACGAGCATGAAGACCTTCGGGCTTAGGCGTTCCATCTCGCCGCCGCGGGCGCAGATCAGGCCGGCGGCGAAATCCTCGAGTTGCCGGCCCTCGTCGTCCGGCATCGCGCTGAGATCCATCACGACCGGAACGCCCTCCCGGAAGTAGTGACCCACGTGCAAAACCTCGTTGTAGTCACGGGGGCTCAGTTTCTTCACGATGCCCGATACCGGCCCCGACCCGGCCGGGACCAGCATGAAGACCTTTGGGCTCAGGCGTTCCATGTCCCCGCCGCGGGCGCAGATCAGGCCGGCGGCGAAATCCACGAGTTGTCGCGCCTCGTCGTCGGGCATGGCGGTGAGATCCATGACGACCAGGACGTTCTTGCAGAAGTAGTGTCCAACGTGCCGGACGTCGTTGTAGTCCCGAGGGCGCACGGTCTCGACTATCACCACGCCAGTCTCCCCGCCCGCCCCGGATCCCGCACACGGCGACGCACGCCCGCCGCCCTGACCTTCATCACCATTCCGAGCAAAGCCGCGCGTTTCAGTTGATATCGCGCAGATTGCCTCGATATCGTTCGCTCGCCCTCCGGGCCTCCGGCGGGGCCGATTATGTCGGTTGTGTGGTCGTTTGAGGATGGGGACCCTGCGATGGGTTGGTTGGGCAAGATCTTCGGCAAAGAAAAGAAGCGGGCCGCGGCATCGCCGAAAAAGGCGCACGCTCACCCGAAGGCGGAGAAAGCCGTCTCCACGGTGAAGCGGAAGGTCAGCGAGGCTCACGAACACGCGTCCGACCTGAAGACCGGCATCGTCACCGCCGCCCACCAGCAGGCGCTGACGCTGCACATGCTCACCCACATTCCGAGTCACCACCCGCGTGAGGACGACCCGCACTACCACCTGTTCGAGCAGGCCAAGGCGCGGTTGAAGCGGCAGGGTCTCTGGAAGTGCATCATCGACGACGACCTCTGCGAGGGGCAGCCCGAGCTGCACCACACCCACGTCGAGTTCTCCCAGATCAACCAGGTCGACCCGAAGGTCATCGAGAAGCACCTCGGTCTGCACTTCGAGACCGACGAGGACTTCCAGGAGTGGGTCGAGTCTCCCGGGAACCTCGAGGTCCTCTGCGAGAACCACCACCGCGCGCACTACGGCATCCACGTGATCCCCGGACCGCTCTGGGAGGCGGTGCGCTACCGGAAGAAGGGCACCGAGGCGGCGGCGGAGTTCCTCTCCAACGACGAGGTCGAGGCCATGGCCAAGAAGGAGACCAAGGTCGAGACCACGGTCCAGGTCGGGGACAAGAAGGTCAAGCTCGAGACCAAGACCGAGACCAAGGCGACCGTCCGGAAGAAGGCCGACTAGACGACCCGGCGAAAGGCGCTAGGCGCTGCCGCGCGTAGTCGGCAGCGCCTGCCCGCCGGAGCACGTATGGGCGACGCCCAGGTCAGTGAGGCCGACCCGAGTCGTGAAGATCTGGCAGGACACGGCGTTAGGTCACCGGGCGGCGGCGTTCCGGGCGCGCCAGGGAAGCGGAGTCCAGGTACGCCGGGCCGTGCCGGCCCAGCGTCAGCCCGGCAGGGCGCAGGCCCGCCAACGCCGAGAAGACCTCGTCCGCCGGGTAACCGAAGAGGTCGAGGTCCTCCCAGACGACCGGAACGCGGCCGGGCGTCGTAGGAGCGGGATCGCCCAGCCGCGTGAAGCGGACCTCATCCAGGCTCGGCCCGCCGCAGACGCTGATCGTCAGGTCGCCGTACGTGGCGTGGAACGCCCACGCCACGCCGGTCGACCGGGTCCTGACGCAGAGCCACTCCTCGCGTACGTCGCTCAGTGTCGAGATCGGCCACTGGGCCTCCCGCTCGGTCATCCCGAACCGGAGGGTTCCCGCGCGGTGCGGCAGCGCGACTCCCACCGAGGGCAGCAGAACGAACATGAGGGGATTCTCCGCCGAAAGATGTCCACAGGCTGTGGACGACGTCAGTAGGTGCACCCCGGCGGGTCGGCCGGGGGCGAGACCTCACCGGAGGGGATCGGCAGCGGGGCGTCCCTCACCGTGTAGCCCTTCAGGAAACGCCCAGAAGGGCCGGCGCTCGCCGGGCTGAACGGCGCGGGCCCCGTGCCCATCTGCTGGCAGCGCGCGTCGACCACACCCCACGAGAAGCCCATCCGGTCGAAGCGGTGGCCCTGCGGGGACATGTAGAAGGTCAGCGTCGCCCGCCGCTGGTTGGCGGGTACGTCGTCCGAGCGGACCCCGGACACCACCGCGATCGGCCCGCCGGTCATCAGATAGTCGACCGTGATGGTGCCCCAGTGATCCACCGAAGGCCCGCCGGGCGTGTCCGGGGCGTAGTGATCGAACCGTACGGTCCCGTGCGCGTCGCCCATTACGAACCGGTTGTCGACGATCTTCCACGGGCCGCCGTGGGCGTCCACGACGAAGCGCCGGTACGGGTACTCCGGGTCGCCCGGATAACGCACCCACGCGTCCCCGGTGACAGAAGCAGCGGCCTCCGCATGTCGGGCGACGGCCTCCGCCGGCGGAACACCCATCGACGCCACCAACACGGACCCGAACGCCACGGTACGGACCAAGTTCAACACGGGCGAACCTCCGATAAGACCCTGCGCGGGCGGTGTTGCCCGCCTGCACAAGCACACCGGGCGCAGAGGCGGCACGCCTCCCTCGCGAGGGCCGGATGCCTCCCCCGGGGAGGTGAGGGCGCACGGACGGTCACCCAGGGGTGTACGGAGAAGTGTCATCCGGAGGCGGACGTCAGGTTTCCAGGGCCGCACGTAGCGTGTTCCTACAACCTAAGACCACCAAGGAGGCTCGGCGCATCGTCCTGAATTCGGGGGGATTCATGGGGGAGGCGATGCGAGGGCCGGTTTCCCGGGCCCTTGGATCTGTACCCGTCCAAGCCCAGGAAGGCGAGTGTTCGCGGGTGGGTTTCCTTTGGGGGAAGGAGCCCACCCGCGAACGTCGTAACAGGCGTCACCGCAGGGTGGCGCCTTTTTCACGTCACCCCGAAAAGCCGCGCCGCGTTGTCATGGCACACCCCGCGTAGCCACGCGTCCCCCAGCTCCAGCCGCGCCAGCGCCTCCAGCTGGGAGGCGTACGGGTACGGGATGTTCGGAAAGTCCGTCCCCAGCAACACCCGGTCGCCCAAGTCGGCCAGCCGAGGCGTCAGCGACGCGGGCCACGGACGAAGCTTCTCGGTGAACGACGTGAACGCCATCGTCGTGTCCAGCCGCACCGAAGGGTGACGCTCGGCGAGGGCGAGGAACTCCTCGTACTCCGGCATCCCCATGTGCGCGATGATCGCGACCAGCCGCGGATGCCGCGCGAGCACCTCGGCGAACGCCCCCGGCCCGGTGAAGGACCCCGCCTCCGGTCCGGACCCGCAGTGCACGACGACCGGCGTACCCGACTCCGCCAGCAGTCCCCACACCGGCGAGAGCAGCGGATCGCGCGGGTCATAGCCCCCCACCTGCACGTGCGCCTTGAACACCCGGGCCCCGCCGGCGATCGCCTCGGCCGCATAGCGCGGAGCCGACGGCTCGGGAAAGAACGTCGCCGTACGGAGACAGTCCGGCGTACGGGCGGCGAAGGAGGCGCCCCAGTCGTTCAGCCACGACGCCATGTCCGGCCGGTGCGGATAGAGGAGCGCGGTGAACCGCCGTACGCCGAACTCCCGCAACAGCTCCAGCCGCTCCGGCTCGTCCTGCTGGTAGTGCGCCGACCACGAGAGCCCCGCCTCGGTGAAGTGGTCGAAATACGCCCGCACCTTGCGAAGGACGTTGTCCGGCATGAAGTGCGTATGGACGTCGATCAGGCCGGGCAGCCCGAGGGCCTGCCAGAAGCCTGGAATGTCCAGGTCGTCCTGAAGGAGAGAGGGGGACATCTCCCGCATGATGCCAAACCGAGGCAGCGTCCACCCAAGGTTGACGACCCGAGAGCGTCCACCTAGGGTTGACGACCATGAGCGTACGGCTGGACGACCTCATCGACGAGGTCAGGACCCAGAGCACCGACGGCAGTCCCCTCGACCACCTCTCCGACGCCGTGCTGATCTCCCAGCGCCTCGGCGAGATCGCCGATCACCTGATCGGCCACTTCGTCGACCAGGCACGCCGCGCCGGCGCCTCCTGGACCGAGATCGGCAGCCACATGGGCGTCACGAAGCAGGCCGCCCAGAAACGGTTCGTCCCGAACGAGACCGTCAAGCGCGGCGGATGGGCGCGGTTCACCGAACCGGCCCGCCACGCACTCCTCCAGGCGCAGGAGGAGGCCCGTACGGCCGGGCACGCGCACATCGGCACCGAGCACATCCTCCTCGGCCTGCTGCACGAGCCGGACGCCCTCGCGGCCCGCGCGATCACCGCCCAGAGCGTCACGCTCGACCAGGTCCGTACGGCCGTCACCGCCGCCTTCGACCCGCCCGAGGCCGAGCCGCCGGGCGGCCACATCCCGTTCACCCGGCACGCCAAGAAGGTGCGGGAGCTGACCGTACGGGAGGCCCTGCGGCTCGACGACGAGCAGGTCGGCACCGAGCACGTCCTGCTGGGCCTGCTCGGCGAGGAGGAAGGGCGGGCGGCCGGGGTCCTGGCCGGCCTCAAAGTGACGAAGGCCGCGGCCGAGACCTGGATCGCCGCCGAGAAGACGAAGGCCTAAACGAGCCACTGCTGCAGCTCGATGAGGTTCCCCTCCGGGTCGCGCAGATGGACGATGCGCAGCCGCTCCCACATCACGGTGGGTTCCCCGAGCAGCGTCGCCCCACGCGCCGTGATCTCCGCCGCGTACGCGTCCACGTCGGCCACCTTGAGCACGACCAGCGCCCGGTCCCCGGCGGCCTCAGCCAGGGCGGGCACCGAGCGCAGAAGGTCCGCCCGGTCGTGCAGCGCGATCGCCGCCGACCCCTCGTCGGGACTGAGCTTCGCGTACGGCCCGCTGTCGTTGTCGAACTGCGGCTTCAATCCCAGAACGTCCCGGTAGAAGCGGAAGCAGCCTGCGAAGTCGGAAACGATCAGCCGTACCTGCGTGAGTTCCATCCAAAAATCCTCCCAGCTAGGATTCTGGAATCCGATTCGGTTGCAGGGAGGCCGGCATGGACACCCAGGACTTCGCGGACGTACTCGACGCCGTCCGCGACTTCGTACGCGAGAAGGTCGTCCCGCGCGAGGACGAGATCGAGGAGACCGACCGCATCCCGGACGACCTCCGGCAGGCCTCCGCGGAGATGGGACTGTTCGGCTACGCGCTGCCCGAGGAGTACGGCGGGCTCGGCCTGTCGATGAGCGAAGAGGTGCGCCTGGCCTTCGAGATCGGCTACGCGAGCCCGGCCTTCCGCTCGATGTTCGGCACCAGCAACGGCATCGCCGGCCAGGTGATCGTCAAGGCCGGCACCGACGAGCAGCGGCGTCATTGGCTGCCCAGGCTCGCGAGCGGCAGTGCGATCGGCGCGTTCGCGCTCACCGAGGCCGAGGCGGGATCGGACCCGAGCACGCTCACGACCAGGGCCACGAGAGACGGCGACGACTGGGTCATCGACGGCAGTAAGAGGTTCATCACCAACGCGCCAGAGGCCGACGTCTTCATGGTCTTCGCGCGCACCGGAGGCGAGGGCGGGCGCGGCATCTCCACCTTCATCGTCGAGGCCGGGACGGAGGGCCTCAAGGTCGGCGAACCGGACGCGAAGATGGGCCAGCGCGGCGCGCACACCGCCGAGGTCTTCTTCGACGGCGTACGGGTCGGGGCAGAGGCGATGGTCGGCGAGGAGGGCACCGGTTTCCGTACCGCGATGGCCTCGCTCGCGCACGGACGCGTGCACATCGCCGCCGTCTGCGTCGGCATCTCCCAGCGCATCCTGGACGAGACCGTCGCGTACGCGAAGGAGCGGAACCAGGGCGGCAAGCCGATCGCCGAGCACCAGCTGATCCAGGGCCTGCTCGCCGACTCCCAGACCGAGCTGTACGCGGGTCGTGCCATGGTCATCCAGGCCGCCCAGGCCTACGACGACGGAACGGACCGCAGGCTCGGACCGTCGTGCGCCAAGTACTTCTGCTCGGAGATGGCCGGGCGCGTGGCCGACCGCGCGGTGCAGGTCTTCGGCGGCATGGGGTACATGCGCGGGGTGGCCGTCGAGCGCCTCTACCGGGACGTCCGGTTGTTTCGAATCTATGAGGGAACGAGCCAGATCCAGCAGATCGTCATCGCCCGCGCCCTGGTCCGCTGACGGCGAGTTACGAAGGCCCGTTTTCGATTTCGTGTCGCCCTCGCGGACCGTGTATGGTTACGGAGCGCGGAAGCCGCACGCCCCCTTAGCTCAGTCGGCAGAGCGTCTCCATGGTAAGGAGAAGGTCTACGGTTCGATTCCGTAAGGGGGCTCCACCAGTCGATATCCCACCAAGAGTGAGATGTCGGCTGTTCCGGGTGCGGGCGGGGAGTCCTGTATTCTGTCCCCGGTCCCTCCCGGATTTGTTCGTGGCGGAGTAGCTCAGTCAGGCAGAGCAAGCGGCTCATAATCGCTGTGTCGCCGGTTCAAGTCCGGCCTCCGCTACTACCTCACCGATCGCCCGCACCGTGAGCGATCCGGTGAGGTGTCAGTCCGTTGTCCCTCGGAAGGAAGGCACTCCCTAGTGGCTGCCACCGACGTACGGCCAAAGATCACGCTGGCCTGCCAGGAGTGCAAGCACCGCAACTACATCACGCGGAAGAACCGGCGCAACGACCCGGACCGCATGGAGCTGAAGAAGTACTGCCCGAACTGCCGCAAGCACCAGGCGCACCGCGAGACCCGCTGAGTCACGCGACGCTCGTCCGCCGCAGTTCTTGAACGTTCACCGCCCGTCCCGGCGATCTGCCGGGGCGGGCTGAACCACGTTCTGTTACGGTCGCTTCATCGGCAGGCACGGCCCCGAAGGGATGGATTGCATTGGCGCTGAACCGCGATTTCATCGGGCGGGCGTTCCCGCCGTCGGAGCCGTACGAGCTCTCGCGGGTGAAGATCAAGGAGTTCGCCGACGCGATCGGTGACCCCAATCCGATCTACCGCGACCGTGAGGCGGCCAAGGCCGCCGGGCACCCCGATGTCATCGCGCCGCCGACCTTCCCGATCGTCATCGCGTTCAGCGGCGACCACCTGTTCGACCCGGAGCTGGGCCTGAACTTCGCGATGGTCGTCCACGGCGAGCAGCGCTTCGAGTACACCCGTCCCCTGTGCGCCGGCGACCTGCTGGTCACCGAGGCGAAGGTCGCGGGCATCCGCTCGATCGGGCGCAACGAACGGCTCGAGATCCAGACCGTCATCACGACGGTGGAGGGCGAGCTCGTCTGCACCGCACACAACGTGCTGATCGAGCGGGGGGCCTGACGATGACCGCCACGGTGAAGTACGACGAGGTCGAGGTCGGCCAGGAGATCCCGGCTCAGACCTATCCCGTCAAGCGCGTCGATCTGGTGAAGTACGCGGGCGCGTCCGGCGACTTCAACCCGATCCACTGGAACGAGACATTCGCCAAGTCCGTCGGCCTGCCCGACGTGATCGCGCACGGCATGTACACCATGGCCGAGGGCGGCCGGTTCGTCACCGACTGGGCCGGCGACCCGGGCGCGGTGGTCGACTACAGCGTCCGGTTCTCCTCGATGGTCGTCGTCCCGAACGACGAGGGCGCGGAGATCGTGATCTCCGGCAAGATCGAGGAAAAGCTCGACGACAACGCCGTCGTGATCGCGCTGACCGCCCGCTCGCTGGGGGAGAAGGTCCTCACCCGCGCCAAAGCCACGGTGCGCCTGGCCTGATGGCCGTTCTCTGCGAGCAGGTCAACCTCGCCGGCTACACCACGCTGCGCCTCGGCGGCCCGGCGCGCCGCTTCGTCGAGGCCACGACCGGCGACGAGCTGATCGGCGCCGTGCGCAAGGCCGACGAGGCGGGCGATGACGTCCTCGTCCTCGGCGGCGGCAGCAACCTCGTGGTCGCCGACGAGGGCTTCCCCGGCACGGTCGTGCACGTCGCCACCCGCGGGGTCACGGTCACGCCGGGCGAGCACGGCCAGGTGCTCGTACGCGCCCAGGCCGGCGAGGAGTGGGAGCCGTTCGTGGCGCGCTGCGTCGACGAGGGGCTCTCCGGCGTCGAGTGCCTGTCCGGCATCCCCGGGCGCCTCGGCGCCACCCCGATCCAGAACGTCGGGGCGTACGGCCAGGACGTCAGCGAGACGATCGTCGAGGTGCGGGCCTACGACCGCGAGCGCGGCGAGGTCGTCACCCTCGACCGTGACGCCTGCCGGTTCAGCTACCGCCACAGCGCCTTCAAGGGCTCCAGCCGACACGTCGTGCTGGAAGTGACGTTCGCCCTGGAGCCGACGGACGTGTCCACCCCGGTCCGCTACGCGGAGCTGGCCCGCAGCCTGGGCGTCGAGACCGGCGAACGCGTCCCTCTCAAGGACGCGCGCGAGGCCGTGCTCGCCCTGCGCCGCGGCAAGGGCATGGTCCTGGACGCCGACGACCCCGACACCCGCAGCGCCGGATCGTTCTTCACCAACCCGATCCTGGCCGCCGATCAAGCCGCCGACCTGGCAGAACGCGTCGCGGACCGGCTCGGGGCCGACGCCGTGTTCCCGCGCTATCCCGAGGCCGACGGGCACGTGAAGACCTCGGCCGCCTGGCTGATCGACAAGGCCGGCTTCGCCAAGGGCCACGCGCGCGGCCCCGTCCGCATCTCCTCCAAGCACACGCTCGCGCTCACCAACCCGGGCGGCGCGCGCACGGAAGACCTGCTGGGCCTGGCCCGCGAGGTCCGCGACGGCGTACGCGCCGCGTTCGGCGTGACCCTCGTCAACGAACCGGTCTTCGTCGGCGTACGGCTCTAAAAAGATTGAACTCTCAACAAGATTGGGGAATCGCCCCTTAAAGCCGGGCGTTTTACCGGTCATGCCGATCCGGGGTTTGAACCACGCGGTCCTCTTCGTACGCGACGCGCAGCGCAGTGCGGCCTTCTACCGCGACGTGCTGGGCTTCCGGGAGATCGTCAGCATGCCGAACGCGGTCTTCATGCGGGCTCCCGACTCCGACAACGACCACGACCTGGGCCTGTTCGGGATCGGAGACGCCGCGACGGCCTCTCCGGCCGGCCGATCCTCGGTCGGCCTCTACCACCTGGCCTGGGAGGTGCCGACCCTCGCGGACCTGGCCGACCACCGGGCGCGGCTCGCCGAGGCCGGCGCGCTGGTCGGGGCGAGCGACCACGGCACCACCAAGGCGCTGTACGCCAAGGACCCCGACGGCCTGGAGTTCGAGGTGTCCTGGCTCGTGCCGCACGAGCTGATCGGCGACGACATGGAGATGGCCACGCTGCCGCTCGACCTCGACGCCGAGATCACGAGGTACGGCGGCGACCGGGTGGGCGCGCTCAGCCGGGTTCCGGGAACAACACGTGCGTGATGTCGTCCTCGCGGTCGCCGTTCGCGCCGACATAGCGTGACCGCTGGATCCCCTCGCGTACGAAACCCGCCTTCTCCAGCACCCGCTGGGACGCCACGTTGTCGCGTACGGTGCCGGCCACGAGCCGCCCGATGCCGATCTCGAACGCCCACGCGCTGAGCAGCCGTACGCCGCGCGTGGTGGCGCCGCGCCCGCGAAACCGCGGGTCCATGCTGTAACCGATCATCGCCTGGCCGCTGAACGCCTCGTTGTACAGGCCGAGGTCGCCGGCGAACTCCCCGTCCACCCGGATGACCAGGTCGGCGCGCTCGCCGGCGAGCCACTCGCTCGCCGCGCCCAGGCAGCGCCGCTCGACCTCCGTACGGGAGCGCTCGTGCCGGGACAGCGACCGCGCGCGTACGTCGGGCAGGTTCAGCAGGGCGAGAAGGTCGTCCACGTCTGAGGGGGCCAGCGGGCTCAGGGACACCTCGCCGTCGCGCAGACCGCCCGGGGGAAAGTCGGGCAGCGGACGCGCGGCCGGGCCGGAAGGGTCGCCGGGCAGCCACGCCCAGACCACCTCGTCGCGCCGCCCTCCGTCTCGCAGGAGGCTCCCGCGGCGCACCGCCTCCCGGGTGAACCCGGCGTTCAGCGCGACGCGCTGGGCGATCGTGTCCGTGACGGGGGTGACGAGCTCCAGCCGCTCACCGGACGCCCCGCACAGCGCGCGTACGGCCCGGGTGGCCACGCCACGGCGGCGTTCCTCGGGTACCACCCAGCAGGCCAGGCCGGAGGTGCCGGGGCGGACGGCCGACAGGGCGAGGCCGCCGACCAGCCGCTCGCCGTCCAGGACCGCGTGGATCACCGCGGGCCCGGCGGGCAGGTGCGGTGTGAGGAGCGCGATCTGAGCCGGGGTCGGGGTCCGCAGGTGCATGACGAACGATCCTCTCACCGCGTCACGCGGGTGTACGCAGCCAGCCGTCGACGTCGTCGAGGAGCCGCTTCTGCAGGTCCGCAGGCGCTGCCGAGCCGCGGATCGAGCAGCGCGCCAGCTCGGCCAGCTCCGCGTCGGAGAAGCCGTGGTACTCCCGCACCAGTTCGTACTGGCGCGTCAGCCGCGAGCCGAACAGCAGCGGGTCGTCCGCGCCCAGGGCGATCGGCACGCCCGCCTCGAAGATCTGCCGGACCGGGACCTGCTCCGGCGTCGCGAACACACCGAGGCTGACGTTCGAGGCCGGGCAGACCTCCAGCGTCACGCCGCGGGCGGCCAGGGTGTCCAGCAGCGCCGGATCGTCGGCCGCGCGTACCCCGTGGCCGATCCGGTTCGCGCCCAGCGCGTCCAGGCAGGCCCGTACGCTCGCCGGGCCCAGCAGCTCGCCGCCGTGAGGGGTCGACAGCAGCCCGGCGCGCCGGGCGATGCGGAACGCCGCGTCGAAGTCGTACGCCCGCCCCCGCCGCTCGTCATTGGACAGCCCGAACCCCACGACGCCGTTGCCGGCGTACTGGGCCGCGAGCCGGGCCAGCGTCCGCGCGTCGAGCGGATGCCGCGTGCGGTTGGCCGCGATGATCACTCCGACGCCCACTCCGGAGGCCTCGGAGGCCTCGCGCGCCGCGTCCATCACCAGGTCGGTGAAGGGCGTGAGCCCCCCGAACCGCGCGCCGTACCCGCTCGGGTCCACCTGGATCTCCAGCCAGCCGGAACCCTCCGCGGCCTCGTCCTCGGCCGTCTCGCGGACCAGCCGGCGGACGTCCTCCTCCTCGCGCAGCACCGAGCGGGCGATGTCGTAGAGCCGCTGGAACCGGAACCAGCCCCGCTCGTCGGTCGCGCGCAGGCGCGGCGGCCACTCCTCGACCAGTGCCTCGGGCAGATGCACGCGGTGCCGACGGGCCAGCTCGACGAGCGTGGCGTGCCGCATCGAGCCGGTGAAGTGCACGTGCAGGTGGGTCTTGGGCAGTGCGGCGATCGGACGGGCCTCCATGCGGAGATATTGCCGTACGCCGCCGGCAGGCGCGTGACCTCCCCCTCCAACCGCCCATACGGGCCATGCGGGACCCCCCCGGAAAAAAGTTTTGAGAAGGCGTGCAACCCCCCATGGGACTCACGCGTATATGAGGGGCGCGAGAGACCAACCAGGCTGAAAGGCATTCGAATGATGACGCTCAAGGTAGCTCTGCTGGTGACCACGGCCGCTGGTGCCGTCGCTGCGGGCGGTGTGACGTACGCGACCGTGGGCAACAGCAGCCACGCCCCGAGCGCGCAGGCCGCGAATGACGCCGCCGCCTCGGGCGGCAAGCAGGCGGCCCCCGCCGCCAAGGCGCCCGCCGTCCCCGCCGTCCCCGCCGTGCCGACCTGCCTGCCGAACCTGCCGAAGGGCCAGAAGCTCGAGGCGGCCAAGGCCAAGGTCGCACAGGAGATCAAGGCGCTGGCCGCGAAGGCCCCGCAGACCCCGGTGACCCTGCCGGCGCTGCCCACCGGCAAGCTGCCGAAGGGCATCAAGCTCGACAAGGTGCACAAGGTTCTCCAGGCCGGAGAGCTCGCCAAGCTGCCGGTGAGCAAGCTGCCCACCTGCAAGGCCGGCGAGCAGGGCACCGCCGCCACGCCGAAGCTGCCGGCCAAGCCGGGCCTGCCCGCGCTGCCGACCAAGGTCTCCTGCGACTCCGTGCCGAAGACCATCAAGAACGAGCAGGCGCGGGCCAAGGAGTTCACGCTGCCGAACGGCGCGCAGTTCGCCGTCGCCCACGCGCACAAGGTCGTGATCCAGAGCCGCGCGGCATGTGTCTACACCCAGGAGCTCGTCGCCGGCAGCCGTGAGCTGCTGACGGTCGACCGGATCCAGACCCCGCCGCAGGTCACCCTGCGCGAGCTGGCCGCCGGCCTGAAGATGCCCGGCGACTTCGTCAGCGTCGACGGTGTCGACACGTGGCGCACCCCGGCCAACGACGGCATGCTGTGGTACTCCAGCAAGGGCTACGCGATCCGCGTGACGAGTGTCAGCCCCGCGGCGACCGCGCTGGTTCCGGGCCTCGCCTCGCAGCTGCGCGGCAAGTGAGCACGGCGCGGGTGACCCCGCGCGGAGGGTCACCCGCGCTCGGACGGCACCAATCTGCCTTCATCGGACGGAGCACCTTGGCGCGTCGGGATGACGAGTCATTCGTCAAGTTCGTGACGGAGCGGGGTACGGCCTTGCTCCGTACGGCGAGTCTGCTGTGCGGAGCCCGCTCCGACGCGGAGGACCTCCTCCAGACGGCACTGGAGAAGGCCTACCGGCACTGGGGAAAGCTCGACGCCGAGACGAATCCGGAGCCGTACGTGCGCCGGATCCTCGTGAATCTCACGGTGAGCAGGGCGCGCCGCTGGCGGGTGCTGCGAGAGGTGCAGATGCCCAGCCCACCGGAGATGCCCTCGGCGTCGGAGACAGCGACCGTTGAGCTCCGTGGGGTGCTCATCGAGGAGCTGCGCCGTCTGGGTCCGAGGCAGCGGGCCGTCCTGGTCCTCCGTTACTGGGAGGACATGTCCGAGGCCGACACCGCGAAAATGCTCGGGTGTTCGGTCGGCACAGTGAAAAGTCAGGCCGCGCGGGGGCTCGCGCGGCTGCGTGAGCGGATGGCCTCATCCGCCCACACGGCATCGTCAAGGGGGTGAACCATGGATCTGGAGAATGAGCTGCGGCAGGCCATGGCGGAGCATGTCACGGAGGTGTCGGCCCCGAGGTCGCTGGCCTCGGACGCCAAGCGCCGTCATCACCGTACGGTCCGGCGCCGGACGGCGCTGGCCGTCGGTGTGGCCGGTGTGGCGGTGGGAGTCGCGATGGTCCCGGCCTATCAGTCCTTTCGCCCGCAGACCGTCGGTGCGGACGGTCAGGGCGGGGGAAAGCACGGCGGAGGCGTGACCGGCTCGCTGCCGGCGACGCCGGCGCCGTCCGTGACTCCACGCTCGGGCTCGCCCAAGGCCGGATCGAATGGCGCACACCCCCCGGCGAAGCCGAGACACTCCCCGAGCCCGCGTGGTTCCGGCCTCGCGATGGCCGAGCGACTGCTCGGCTACCTTCCCCAGGGCCTCACCGCGAAGCCCTGCGAGACGGACCACGTCGGCTCGAAGGAGACCACGGTCTGCCGCTGGACGGGTTCCGGCGGCTGGATCGAGGTACGCCTCGTACGCGGCGGAGGGCTCACGGCTCCGACTGATCTCGGGTTGACCCCGCCGATGGCGAAGCAGTCCACCGTGCACGACCATCCCGCGCTGCGCAGCGCCGGGCCGCCCATTCCGAGTCAGGTCATGTGGATCGAACGCCACGGTCTCGGAGTCTGGGTGAGCGTCAGCCCTTCACTGGGTGACCGGCTTCTGCGCGTCGCGGACGGTGTGAACGTCTCCTGAGGGGTGCCGGGACGCATCCGCCTCCCAAGGCGTCCCGGCACCCGCCCCTCAGGCCCTCGGACACGACACGGGCCGTTCCGTCATCGACGGGGCGGCCCGTGTCGTTGGTCTGGCAGTGGATCGTTCAGTGGGCTTCGGAGAGCAGCTTGGCGACGCGGCCGACGCCCTCGGCGAGGTCCTCGTCGCCGAGGGCGTACGAGAGGCGGAAGTAGCCCGGCGTCCCGAAGGCCTCACCGGGTACGAGCGCGACCTCGGCCTCCTCCAGGATCAGCGCGGCCAGCTCGACGGAGGTCTGCGGGCGCTTGCCGCGCAGCTCCTTACCGAGCAGCGCCTTGACCGAGGGGTAGGCGTAGAAGGCGCCCTCCGGCTCCGGGCACACCACTCCGGGGATGTCGTTGAGCAGCCGGACCATCGTCTGGCGGCGCCGGTCGAAGGCCTCGCGCATGCGGGCGACGGCCGACAGGTCGCCGCTCACGGCCGCCAGCGCGGCGGCCTGGGAGACGTTGGCGACGTTGGACGTCGCGTGCGACTGGAGGTTCGTGGCGGCCTTCACGACGTCCTTGGGGCCGATCATCCAGCCCACGCGCCAGCCGGTCATGGCGTAGGTCTTGGCCACGCCGTTGAGCACGAGCGTACGGTCGGCCAGCTCGGGCACCACGACGGGCATGGAGGAGAACTCCGCGCTGCCGTACACCAGGTGCTCGTAGATCTCGTCCGTGACCACCCACAGGCCGTGGTCGGCCGCCCAGCGGCCGATCTCGGCGACCTGGGCGCGGCTGTAGACCGCGCCGGTCGGGTTGGAGGGCGAGACGAACAACAGCACCTTCGTACGGTCGGTGCGGGCCGCCTCGAGCTGGTCCACGCCCACGAGGTAGCCCGTGGTCTCGTCGGCGACCACGTCGACCGGCACGCCGCCGGCCAGCTTGATCGACTCGGGGTACGTCGTCCAGTACGGCGTGGGCACGATGACCTCGTCGCCCGGGTCGAGCAGCGCCGCGAAGGCCTCGTACACCGCCTGCTTGCCGCCATTGGTGATGAGCACCTGCGACGCCTCGACCTCATACCCGGAGTCGCGCCGGGTCTTCTCCGCGACCGCGGCCTTGAGCTCCGGCAGCCCGCCGGCCGGCGTGTACTTGTGGAAGCGAGGGGTGCGGCACGCCTCGACGGCGGCCTCGACGATGTAGTCCGGGGTCGGGAAGTCCGGCTCGCCCGCGCCGAATCCGATGACCGGGCGTCCCGCGGCCTTCAGCGCCTTGGCCTTGGCGTCCACGGCCAGGGTGGCGGATTCGGAGATCGCGGCGATCCGGGCGGAGATTCGAGTGCTCATACGCTCCATCGTCGCAGACAGGGTGTCTCGATCTCAGCCGGATATCGGCCCGAGTGAGGCCGAACCGGGCGCGCCTGCGGCGTTTGGTTCGACGCGGGGGTGGTTTGACACGTAGACTGCGGGACCTAGTGACGTCGCTGATGGCTCTCGCACGCCATGAAGTGATGCCACTGGCGAAGGGCAGTAGCTCAATTGGCCAGAGTCCCGGTCTCCAAAACCGGTGGTTGGGGGTTCGAGTCCCTCCTGCCCTGCGGAATGCGGTTCACGTATACATGAAGACGTATGCATTAAGTACGTGGACGTATGATGCGCACGCCCACAGCGGAGTTCAATACACGACCGACGAGGGGATGCGTCGACATCGATGGCGACTGACACACGCGACGACGCCGCGACCAAGGACAAGGGGAAGCCCGGCAAGAAGCGGACTTCGCCCCTCCTGTTCTACCGCCAGGTGGTCGCCGAGCTTCGCAAGGTCATCTGGCCGACGCGCCATGAGCTCGTCACCTACACGACCGTCTCGCTGATCTTCGTGGTCATCGTCGTGGGGATCGTCTTCGGGCTCGACAACCTGTTCTCGTGGACGGTTCTGAAGCTGTTCGGCTGATCGCGTCACAGTTCTTGTCAGCGACACCCAACGAACGAGAGAAAGAGTGAACGTGTCCGAGTCCCCAGAGCTCCACGACGAGGCCGTCAAGGAGGCCGAGTCTGTGGAGACGGCGGCTGCGACCGAGGCTGAGGAAGTCACCGCGGAGTCCGGAGAGACGGCGGAAGACGTCTCGGCCGAGGACACCGCCGAGTCTGCCGAAGAGGCGGAGGACGAGGCTCCCGAGGAGCCCTCCGACCCGCTCGGCGACTTCACGGCCCAGCTGCGGCGCCTACCGGGCGAGTGGTACGTCGTTCACTCGTACGCGGGGTATGAGAACCGCGTCAAGACCAACATCGAGCAGCGCACCCAGTCGCTCAACATGGAGGACTTCATCTTCCAGGTCGAGGTGCCGCAGCACGAGGTCACCGAGGTCAAGGGCGGCAAGCGCCAGAAGGTCAGCGAAAAGGTCCTGCCGGGCTACATCCTGGTGCGCATGGACCTCACCGACGAGTCGTGGGCCGCGGTCCGCAACACGCCGGGCGTGACCGGTTTCGTCGGTCTGTCCAACACGCCGTCGCCGCTGCACCTCAGCGAGGTCGCCACTCTGCTGGCGCCCGAGCCGGAGGAGCAGGCCAAGGCCAAGGAGACCGCCAAGGCCGCGGCCACCGTGGACTTCGAGGTCGGCGAGTCCGTCACCGTCATGGACGGCCCGTTCGCCACGCTGCCCGCCACGGTCAACGAGATCAACGCCGAGGCGCAGAAGCTCAAGGTGCTCGTCTCGATCTTCGGTCGCGAGACCCCGGTCGAGCTGTCGTTCAACCAGGTCTCCAAGATCTGAAAACGTCCCCCGCGAGAGCGGGGGAGCAAGCGGTTCCAACGCGGCGGCGCGACGTTCCAGCCGCCGCGTTGCTCGCGTCACGCGGGAGTCGGGGCCGAAATCATCACGGAACGAAGGGGTGAGGCATGCCTCCCAGGAAAAAGAAGCTCGCCGCGGTCGTCAAGGTCCAGCTGAACGCCGGAGCGGCGACGCCCGCGCCGCCGGTCGGTACCGCTCTCGGTCCGCACGGCGTCAACATCATGGACTTCTGCAAGCAGTACAACGCTGCCACGGAGTCCCAGCGCGGCAACGTGATCCCCGTAGAGATCAGCATCTACGAGGACCGCTCGTTCACGTTCATCACCAAGACCCCGCCGGCCGCGCAGCTGATCAAGAAGGCCGCCGGTGTCGACAAGGGCAGCGGCGAGCCGCACAAGAACAAGGTCGGCAGCATCAGCCGCGACCAGCTTCGCGACATCGCCCAGACCAAGATGCCCGACCTCAACGCCGGCTCGATCGAGCAGGCCGAGAAGATCATCGCCGGCACCGCCCGTTCCATGGGCATCACGGTCGCCCGCTAAGACCATCCCTCGTGGGAGGGCCATGCGCGGCCCGCACCACGCACTCCAGCAAGGAGACGCACATGAAGCGCAGCAAGGGGTACCGCAACGCGGACGCCAAGATCGACAAGGCCGCTCTCTACAACCCGGTCGAGGCCGTCAAGCTGGCCAAGGAGACCTCGCCCACCAAGTTCGACGCGACCGTCGAGGTCGGGTTCCGGCTCGGTGTGGACCCGCGCAAGGCGGACCAGATGGTCCGTGGCACGGTCAACCTGCCGCACGGCACCGGTAAGACGGCGCGCGTGCTGGTCATCGCCGGTGGTGCGAAGGCCGACGAGGCCCGCGAGGCCGGCGCCGACTACGTCGGCACCGACGACATGATCGAGCGCATCCAGGGCGGCTTCCTGGACTTCGACGCGGTCGTCGCCTCGCCGGACATGATGGGCAAGGTCGGCCGGCTGGGCCGGGTGCTCG
This sequence comes from Actinomadura sp. DC4, assembly GCF_030406325.1. Taxonomy (GTDB): domain Bacteria; phylum Actinomycetota; class Actinomycetes; order Streptosporangiales; family Streptosporangiaceae; genus Actinoallomurus. The sequence continues at coordinate 24,497 of NZ_JAUEQY010000046.1, forward strand.
GCCCGCGCGGTCTCATGCCGAACCCCAAGACCGGCACCGTCACCACCGACGTGGCCAAGGCGGTCTCCGAGATCAAGGGCGGCAAGATCGAGTTCCGTGTCGACCGGCACGGCAACCTTCACTTCATCATCGGCAAGACGTCGTTCGGCGAGCAGCAGCTCGTGGAGAACTACGCCGCCGCGCTGGAGGAGATCCTGCGGCTCAAGCCGTCGGCGGCCAAGGGGCGCTACATCAAGAAGGGCACCCTGAGCACCACGATGGGGCCGGGCATCCCGCTCGACACGAGCGTCACCCGCAACCTCACCGCGGAGTACGAGGACGCGTAGGCCTGACCTTCGCTTCACACGAGAGGCGTCTCCCTTCGGGGAGGCGCCTCTCGTCGTTTCCGGTGGTTAGGCGGTGGTTGAAACGGGTGTCCGGTACGGCCTGGTGACGCGCTGTTACGCTCTGCATTACTCCGGTGACGATCTGACAGTACGGCGGACGCAGCGCGTCCCCTAGACCACCAGGGACTCCCCCCATGCAACCTGATCCAGGCGATTTCACTCGTGACCCGCTCGTCCGTGCCTTCGCGGCGCTCCTCCGCGCCTACCGCGAGGCGGCCGAGCTCTCCCGCACCCAGCTCGCCGAGGCGCTCGGCTGCACCGCGCAGTGGATCGCCATCGTGGAGAACGCCGAGAAACCCCCGTCCGAGGCGTTCGCCTACGACCTCGACACCTTCTTCAAACCGCCGGTGGAGACGTTCCACCGCATGTGGGAGGAGATCAAACGCGCCGGCCGCCACCGCGTCCTCCCACCCGGCTTCGAGGCCTACCTCCAACTGGAGGCAGAGGCGACCTCGATCCGGGAGTATGAAGCTCTGCTGGTCACAGGCCTGCTGCAGACCACGCCGTATGCCCAGGACGTGTTGAAGTCCGGGCAGAAGGTCGATGCCCTGGATCAGCTGGTCGCGTCCCGGATGGACAGGCAAGCGATCTTGGAGCGCGACGACCCACCGCGACTGTGGTTGTTGACGGATGAGACGGTGATCCGTCGCAAGATCGGCGATCCGGCGGTCAGGCGCGACCAACTGCGGCGGTTGCTGCTCGCTGCACAGCAACCTCATGTCACCGTTCAGGTCGTCCGCGATGACGTGGGCTCCTACCCAGGGCTCGAAGGCTCTTTCATGGTCCTCTCCTTCAAGAATGCTCCGGACGTCGCCTACATCGAGGGTTCCGGTGGGCATGGCATCTTGATACAAAAGCCCAGTGAGGTAGAGGAGATGGTGGTCCGCTTCGACCTCATCCGTGCAGCTGCCCTACCGGAGATCGAGTCGCTGAAGTTGATCGCGGCGGTGATGGAGAGCACATGAATTCGGTGGATTCTTGGCGCAAGAGCAGTCACAGCGGTGGGAGCACCGGTGACTGTGTCGAGGTCACTCCTGTCTGGCGCAAGGCCAGCCGCAGCGGCGGTCAGACCGGCGACTGCGTCGAGCTCGCCCTGGTGACCAGCGAGTTCGCCGGGCAGGGCATGCGCTAGTACGACTTGGGGGGCATAGAGCGACAAATCATTTGGTCCCTGCGGGGGATGCTCGACGGAGCGTCGGGCAAGAGACTCGTGATTGGCGGGACAAGAGCGGTTCGCGGCCAGCGAGCCGATAGCCATACGCGAGACCGCAGGAGGAACCATGGTTCGTCGATACGCCGTAGGCGCCGCGGCAGGTGCAGCGCTCATCGTCTCCCTCTCGGCGTGCAATGACGCCACGGGTGACGGTAAACAGGCCGACGCGGTTCCGGCCGCGCAGGCCATCGCCCTGACGTCGCAGAAGACGGCCACCGTCGACACGTACAAGGTCGCCATCACCGCCGCGGGTACCGGCGAGGCGTCCGCGAAGGTGCACGGGACCGTTCAGGTCCGGCTCAAGCCCGAGCTCCAGGCCACGGGCACCCTCGACAACGCCACCCTGCACGGCCAGTCGGTGCCGGGCGGCGAGCGGGCGATCCTGCTCGGCGACGCCTTCTACGCCAAGGTGCCGCAGCAGCTGTCCCAGTTCACCGGCGGAAAGCCGTGGGTGAAGTTCTCGATCTCCCAGGCGAGCCGGCAGTCCGGCGTCAACCTCGACAGCGTCATCAAGCGGGCCGACCCGGCCCAGCAGACGAAGATCCTCACCGGGTCCAAGGACGCGCACCGGGTCGGCAGCGAGAGCATCAACGGCGTGAAGACGACGCACTACGCGGGCACGGTCACGCCGGAGGAGGCGGGCAAGCTCGAACCCAAGGCCCAGCAGGCGTTCAAGGAGTTCTACGCCAAGTCCGGCGCCCACAAGGTGACCTTCGACCTGTGGGTGGGCAAGGACAGCCTGCCCCGCAAGCTCGTCACCAAGGTGACGGCGGACAAGGGCACGGCGTCCTCCACGCTGATCTTCAGCGACTTCAACAAGTCGTTCTCGGTGAGCGCCCCCCCGGCGTCCGAGGTGACCGACGGCAACCAGCTCAAAAACGTTTTCGGCGGCCAGTCGAACTAGCTGACCAGCCCCTTTATCCGAACATCGAGGACCCCGTGACTCATGTCACGGGGTCCTCCGTTTGAAGAGCTCTTGTAAAGGTACGAACCGAACACCTCGAAGAGGTGTCCAAAAGAAAAGAACCGGTGTCCATCTGAGCCGCTACCTGGAGGAAACTCACTATGACAGCAAGGGCCAGTCGATATGTGGCAGGCGCCGCCGCGGGGCTGGCGCTCACGGCGTCGCTGACAGGGTGCAAGGCGGACTCCGGCCAGGACGCCAAGCCGTCCGGCAGCGCGACTCCTGAAGGCCGGGTCCATCTCACGGCGGCGCAGGAGGCCCTCAGCAAGTCGGCGACCGAGACCGGCGACCTGAAGTCGTTCCGCGCGACGATGACCACGTCCACGGTCGTGTCGGGGAAGACGACCGACCTCAAGGGCGACCTGGCGTTCCAGCTCCAGCCGAAGCCGGCGATGAAGTTCGACGTTCCGGCGATCAAGACCGGTGACTCGTCGGCCGCGGGCTTCAACGAGGTGCTCGTCGACAACACGATCTACCTCAAGATCCCGGCCCTCGCGAAGACGGCGGGCAAGCCGTGGGTGAGCTTCTCCCTCGACCAGCTGGGCAAGGCCACCGGCGTCGACGTCAAGGCCATGGAGGACCAGGGGCACCAGGCCGACCCGGCCCTGAACGCCAAGATGCTCACGGCCTCCAAGGACGTGCACAAGGTCGGCAAGGAGACCGTCGACGGCGTCTCCACGACCCACTACAAGGGCACGATCGCGCTCAGCGAGGGGCTCAGCAAGCTGAACGCCGAGCAGAAGACGCAGGCGCAGAAGATCTTCAGCCAGACCGGTCTCGACAAGCTGAAGTTCGACACCTGGATCGACGGGAAGCAGCTGCCGCGCAAGCTCACGCTGGCCACTCCCGCCGATGCGAAGCTGAAGTTCAAGACGGCCATGAACTACAAGGGCTTCAACGAGCCGGTGTCGATCACCGCTCCGCCGCAGAGCGAGGTGGCGGACGGCATGCAGCTCAAGGGCCTCCCCAGCGCCTCGCCCAGCTGATCCGGCCTCCGCGCCCGTCGTCCGCGCCGAAGTGATTTGGCATGCGGACGGCGGGCGCGTACTCTTTGAATCGCCGAAGACCGCCGGTCGTCACCCGCATGGGTGACCGAAGGTCCCGCACAGCGGGTGGCCAGCGCAGGTGATGACGAGAGCAGCGCGACGCCTTCCCGCGTCGCCGCCCCGTGCGCCTGCGCCGGGGCTTTCCTGTTTTCTGGGCCTTCCTTACCGGCGTACATCTGGAAGGAGGCCCATGGCGAGGGCGGACAAGGCGGCAGCGGTCGCCGAGCTCAAGGACGCGTTCGAGAGCTCGAGCGGTGCCATGCTGACCGAGTACCGCGGGCTCACCGTGGCACAGCTCTCCGAGCTGCGCCGGACCCTCGGTGACAATGCACGGTTCGCCGTGGTGAAGAACACACTGACCAAGATCGCCGCTCGTGAGGCCGGGGTCGCCGACGAACTCGAGCAGCTGCTCCAGGGTCCGTCCGCGATCGCGTTCGTCAGTGGTGACGTGGTCGAGGCCGCCAAGGGCCTGCGTGACTTCGCCAAGGCCAACCCGGATCTCGTGATCAAGGGTGGTGTCGTCGACGGCAAGTCGATGACGCCCGAGGAGATCACCAAGCTCGCTTCCCTCGAGTCGCGTGAGGTCCTCCTCGCGAAGCTCGCGGGCGCGATGAAGGCGTCGATGGGCAATGCCGCCGCCGTCTTCAACGCCCTGCCGGTCAAGGCCGCTCAGCTGGCCGAGGCCCTGCGGGTCAAGCGCGAGGGCGAGGGTGGCGAGGCGCCGGCAGAGGCGCCCGCCGAGGCATCCGACGAGGGTTGATCCCGCGGTCGTAGAAGACCTTTGTATGTGGCCCGGACAGCGACCGGGCCGATGAGACAGGAGACATCATGGCGAAGCTCAGCACCGACGAGCTGCTCGACACCTTCAAGGAGATGACCCTCCTCGAGCTGTCGGAGTTCGTGAAGCAGTTCGAAGAGACCTTCGACGTCAAGGCCGCCGCCCCCGTCGCGGTCGCCGCCGCCGGCCCCGCCGGTGGCGCCCCGGCCGAAGAGGCCGAGGTCAAGGACGAGTTCGACGTCATCCTCGAGGGTGCCGGCGACAAGAAGATCCAGGTCATCAAGGAGGTGCGCGCCCTCACGAGCCTCGGCCTGAAGGAGGCCAAGGACCTCGTCGACGGCGCGCCGAAGCCGCTGCTGGAGAAGGTCAACAAGGAGCAGGCCGACAAGGCCAAGGAGGCCCTCGAGAAGGCCGGCGCCTCGGTGACCGTCAAGTAGTCATCCGCTTCACCGCTTCACGGGGGGCGGCCGTCCGTACGGACGGCCGCCCCTTTCGCGTCGCCGACCACCACCTGCACCGGCGGGTCGATGATCTGCCACTCCGCGTCGCCGAGACGGCGGTGACCGGCGCATCCACCCCGGCCGGAGCACCGGCCGCGGTCACCATCCCGCACTCGGGCGGCCGGGACGTCGAACATCTGCCACCGCTCCAACCCGACTTGGGCGCAGGCTCGGCCGACCGTCGAACGCGTGAAGACAACTCCGGATCCTCGCTCTTCTCCCGGCCCTATCCGGCGCCCTCAACGCCGGGCCGGCGTCCGAGACGACCCCGGCCCTCGTGGGGGCGTGGGGGCGGAGCCCCCCTCATCGGGGGTTCCAGGGGGGCGCCCCCTGGGCCGGCACAGTGGACCTGGGCCTTCACAAGTCACTTGTTGGACCGCTAGTCTCATAAGGATCAAGTAACGATCCGCTTACGAGGCCATCGCCGGGCCACGGTGTTGGCGTGATCCCCTTCCATTAGGGGACAGGACGACTACGGTAGTTGCACGCTTACACGGAGCCGCGCAGTCACCTTGCGGTGGCACTGCGCGATAGGGCAACGTGACTCAGCGGTAACTCGCTCGTTGGACCGGATACCCCCCGGCCGGACGAAAGGTGACGAGTGGGCGTCGAAATCAGAGTCGATGGGCTGACCAAGTCGTTTGGGCGTCAGGTCATCTGGGAGGACGTGACGCTGACCTTGCCTGCCGGCGAGATCTCGGTCCTCCTCGGGCCCTCCGGCACCGGCAAGTCCGTCTTCCTCAAGACGCTCGTCGGGCTGCTCAGGCCCGACCGCGGTCACTGCTGGATCGGTGACCGCGACATGCCGCACCTGCGCGAGAACGACCTCTACGAGACCCGCAAGCTGTTCGGCGTCCTGTTCCAGGACGGCGCGCTCTTCGGCTCGATGAACCTCTTCGACAACATCGCCTTCCCGCTGCGGGAGCACACGAAGAAGTCCGAGTCGGCGGTCAAGAAGATCGTCATGGAGAAGATGGAGATGGTCGGCCTGATCGGGGCCGAGCGCAAGCTCCCCGGTGAGATCTCCGGCGGCATGCGCAAGCGCGCCGGTCTCGCCCGCGCGCTCGTGCTCGAGCCGGAGATCATCCTGTGCGACGAGCCCGACTCGGGCCTCGACCCGGTGCGCACGGCGTACCTCAACCAGCTCATCGTCGACCTCAACGCCGAGACCAGCGCGACGTTCCTGATCGTCACCCACGACATCAACACGGCCCGTACGGTCCCGGACAACATCGGCCTGCTGTTCCGCCGCGAGCTGGTGATGTTCGGCCCGCGCGAGATGCTGCTGTCCAGCAACGAGCCGGTCGTCCGGCAGTTCCTCAACGCCCGCAAGGTCGGCCCGATCGGGATGTCGGAGGAGAAGGACGTCTCCGAGCTGGAGGCCGAGGCGCGGATGGGCTCGGACCCGGGCGGCCTGCCGCCCATCCCGCCCCAGCTGATGACCGCCGACGGCCGCATCCGCCCCGCCCAGCGCGCGCCGGGCGAGTGGCTGCGCGAGCACGGCGTCACCCCGCCGCCCGGATCGTTCGTCGACGAGCAGGGCCGTGACTGGCTCGAGGAGTGGCCGCGCTACGTCGCCGAACGCACGCCCGTCGCGGGAGCGGGAGGTGGCCGCCCATGACCCAGGCGCCCGAGCGCCCCGACGAAGACACCAGGCCGCCGCCGAGCCGTCTCGCCCCGGTCGCCGAAGGTGCGGTCAACGTCATCCTGCGCGAGCCCGGCCGGTTCTTCGCGATGTCGCTCGACACCATCCGGGCGATGTTCCAGTGGCCGTTCCAGTGGCGTGAGTTCCTGCAGCAGGCCTGGTTCATCGTCAGCGTGACGGTGGCGCCCACGATCATGGTCGCCATCCCGTTCGGCGCGATCCTGTCGCTGCAGGTCGGCAACCTCATCCGGCAGCTCGGCGCGCAGTCACAGACCGGCTCGACCGCGGTGCTCGCGATCGTCCGCGAGGCCAGCCCGATCGTGACGGCCCTGCTCATCGCGGCCGCGGCCGGCTCGGCGATCTGCGCCGACCTCGGCGCCCGCAAGATCAGGGAGGAGATCGACGCGATGGAGGTGCTCGGCATCAACCCGCTGCACCGCCTCGTGGTGCCGCGGGTGTTCGCCTGCGCCTTCGTCGGGCTCTTCCTCAACGGCATCGTCTCGGTGGTCGGCATCGCCGGCGGCTACATCTTCAACGTCATGCTGCAGGGCGGCACCCCGGGCGCGTACATGTCCTCCTTCAGCGGGCTGGCCCAGCTGCCCGACCTCTACCAGGCCGAGGTCAAGGCGCTGGTCTTCGGCGTCACCGCCGCGCTGGTCGCCTCCTACAAGGGCCTGACCGCGTCCGGCGGCCCCAAGGGCGTCGGCGACGCGGTGAACCAGACCGTCGTGATCGCGGCCATGGCCCTGTTCGTGGAGAACTTCGTGCTCAGCGCGCTCTACTTCCAGCTCGTACCGCAGAAGGGGATGTGATGGGCGCGGTCGGCGCGGGTACGCGCGGCGGGCTCCGTACGGCGAAGCGGGTCATCGACGCGCCGATGGAGAAGCTGGAGGACTTCGGCCACCAGATGGCCTTCTACGTCCGCGCCTTCGCGTGGACCTGGCGGGTCCTGGTCCGCTACAAGAAAGAGGTCATCCGGCTGCTCGCCGAGGTGAGCCTGGGCACCGGCGGCCTGGCCGTCATGGGGGGCAGCGTCGCGATCGTCGCCTTCATGACGTTCTTCACCGGCACCGAGGTCGGCCTGCAGGGCTACAACGCGCTCAACCAGATCGGCAGCGCGGCCTTCGCCGGTTTCGTCTCGGCGTACTTCAACACGCGTGAGCTGGCGCCCACGGTCTCGGCGCTGGCGCTGTCCGCGACGGTCGGCTGCGGCTTCACCGCCCAGCTCGGCGCGATGCGGATCAGCGACGAGATCGACGCGCTGGAGGTCATGGGCGTGCCGTCGCTGCCGTTCCTGGTGACCACCCGCCTGGTGGCCGGCATGCTCGCGGTCATCCCGCTGTACGTCATCGGCCTGCTGGCCTCGTTCTTCGCCACGCGGCTCATCGTGACGCTGGCGTTCGGCCAGTCCAGCGGCACGTACGACCACTACTTCTATTTGTTCCTACCGCCCCACGACGTGCTGTGGTCCTTCGGCAAGGTGCTGGTCTTCGCCACGCTCGTCATGCTCATTCACTGTTACTACGGCTACAACGCGAGCGGCGGACCGGCGGGTGTCGGCGTGGCCGTCGGCCGCGCGGTGCGTACGAGTCTCGTCGTCGTCAACGTCGTCGACCTGCTGATGGGGATGGCGATCTGGGGCACCACGACGACGGTCCGGATCGCCGGCTGAGGAGGAGAGCGCATGAGTTCGACGGTCTCCGGCGGCTCCTTGTCCGAGCGCGTCCGCTATCGCCTGTACGGGCTGGCGTTCGTGCTCGTCGTCATCCTGCTCGTGGTGCTGATGCTCGCGCAGTACAACAAGGCGTTCACGCCGGTCTACAAGGTCACGGTCAACAGCGACCGGGCCGGCCTGCAGCTCGTACCGCACTCCGACGTCAAGGTGCGCGGCCTGATCGTCGGCGAGGTCCGTAAGATCCGCTCGACCCCGACCGGCGCCGCGATCGACCTCGCGCTCGACCCGGGCAAGGCGACGCTGATCCCGGACAACTCCTCGGCCCGGATGCTGCCCAAGACGGTGTTCGGCGAGAAGTACGTCGACCTGGTGCCGCCGGCCGGCCAGCGCGGGCCGCACCTGAAGAACGGCGACGTCATCGCCCAGGACAAGTCGACCACCGCGGTGGAGGTCAACCAGCTCCTGGACGACATCATGCCGCTGCTCAACGCGGTGAAGCCCGAAAAGCTCAACGCCACCCTCAACGCCCTCGCCACCGCGCTGCAGGGCCGGGGCGAGGAGATCGGGCAGACGATCGACCTGGCCGACGGCTACCTCAAGAAGATCAACCCGCACCTGCCGACGATCGTGCACGACCTGCGCCAGCTCTCCACGGTCACCGACAACCTCAACGCCGCGGCGCCCGACCTGCTCACGATCATGCAGAACCTCCAGACCACCAACGGCACGATCGTCGACAAGGAGCCGCAGCTGGTGTCCATTCTCGACAAGGGCATCAACCTGACCGGCAAGCTGACGCCGTTCGCCGAGGACAACGAGCCCCGCATCGTCGGCGCGCAGCTCGCCAACCGCCGCGCGCTCGCGCTGGTGGCCAAGGCGTCCCCGTCCATCCCGTGCGTCTTCCAGGGCATGGCCAAGGCACAGCCCCGGCTCGTCCAGGCGATGGGCGGCGGTCAGCCGGGCGTGCACGTGACGATCGAGCTGAGCAAGCCGCGCCCCGCGTACAAGCCGGGTCTCGACCTCCCCGAGAACAAGGACCAGCGCAACCCGCGCTGTTACGGCCTGCCGAACCCCAAGGTGCCGTTCCCGCAGTACCAGACCCTGGACGGCACCCAGGACGACACCTGGTGGAAGGGGCCGACCGGCCGCTCCCTGTCCAGCGTCCTGATCAAGCCCGGCACCTCCACCGACGACGACTCGATGCTCAAGAGCCTGATGGCCCCGGCCATGGGGACCTCGGCGAGCCAGGTCTCCGACCTCGCCTCCCTGCTGTACGCCCCGGCCACCAGCGGAATGATGGTGACGGTCAAGTGAAGACGACCTCCGCGGCCATCAAGCTGATCATCTTCGCGGTGATCGCGACGCTCTTCACCGGCGTGCTCGCGGTGACGATCTCCAACACGCAGTTCGTCGACACCACGAAGTACCGCCTGATCTTCACCGATGCCGCCGGCGTGATCCCGGGCGACGAGGTCCGCATCGCGGGCGTCAACGTCGGCCACGTCGACTCGGTCAAGCTCTACCAGGGGAACCTGGCGCAGGTGACGGTGTCGGTCTTCAAGTCCGAGCGCCTGCCGCGCAGCGCGCAGGCCCAGCTCCGCTACCGCAACCTCATGGGCCAGCGCTACGTCTCGCTGACCCAGGGCTCGGGCCAGGGCGGCGACCTGCCGCCGAACGGCCTCATCCCCAAGGAGCAGACGCAGCCGGCGCTCGACCTGACCGCGCTGTTCAACGGTTTCCGGCCGCTGCTGCGCGCGATCCGGCCGCAAGACGTCAACCAGCTCTCGTACGAGATCATCCAGGTGCTCCAGGGCGAGGGCGGCACCGTCAACGGGCTGCTCGCGCACGTCGCGTCGCTGACCCAGACGCTCGGCGACCGCGACCAGGTCATCGGCCGGGTGATCGACAACCTCGACAAGGTCATCGGCACGATCGACTCGCGCGACCAGGAGGTCTCCTCGCTGATCGTCGACCTGCGGAGCCTGGTCTCAGGCCTGTCGGGCGACCGCAAGTCGATCGGCGACTCACTGGTCAGCGTCAACCAGCTCATCGGCACCACCAACGGCCTGCTCACGCAGGTACGGCCCCCGCTCAAGCAGGACATCGCGACCCTGGGCCAGCTGTCGGCGGTCCTCGCCAAGAACGGCAACCAGCTCGACAAGGCGTTCGCCGCGCTGCCCACCAACTTCACGCTGCTCGACCGGGTGGCGTCCTACGGATCCTTCTTCAACTTCTACCTCTGCAGTCTGGACGCCCAGATCGGGCTGCCCGGAAAGGTCTCCTTCAACACGCCACAGATCGTGAACGAGAACGCCCGGTGCAAAGGATGACGCATCTCTTCGGGCGAAGAGGGGAGCACGGCCATGAAACGGTCGTTCCGAGAGCGGGATCCTCTGCGGATGGGCGTGCTGGGCATGGCCACCGTGGCGCTTTTAGTGCTCCTGTCGTTCAATCTGACGCGCTTCGAGACGGGCACCCGCTATTCCGCGGCGTTCACCGAGGCGAGCGGGCTGAAGTCCTCCGAGGACGTACGCGTCGCGGGGGTCAAGGTCGGCAAGGTCAAGAAGGTGAGCCTGGAGGGCGACCACGTGAAGGTCGTCTTCACAGTGGACGGCAAGGTGCGGTTCGGCGCGAGCTCACGGGCGCAGATCAAGATCGCCACGCTTCTGGGCGCGCACTATCTGGAGCTGCAGCCCAGCGGTGGGCCGCGGCAGTCGCCGCACTCGGAGATCCCGACCTCACGCACGACGCCCGCGTACGACGTGGTGCCCGCGCTGCAGGACCTGAGCGGGCAACTGCAGAAGATCGACATTCCCCAGCTCGGGAAGGCCTTCGACACGCTGTCGGACACCTTGCAGGGTTCGTCGGCCAACGTACGCGGGACGCTCGACGGGCTGCGCAAGGTCTCGCGGGCGATCGCCTCGCGCGACGACGAGCTGTCCCGGCTGCTGACCCACTCGCGCAACGTCACCAAGCTGCTGGCGGACCGCAGCGGCGACCTGGCCGCGCTGGTCTCCGACGGGTCCAAGCTGCTGCAGGAGGTCGACGACCGGCGTGCGGTGGTGCGCTCGCTGCTCTCCGGCACGGTCACCCTGTCGCAGCAGATCACCGGGACCGTCGAGGAGAACCGCGCCACGCTCAATCCGGCGCTGACGCAGTTGCACAAGGTCGTCGGCATCCTGCTGCGCAACCAGGACAACCTGACCCGCGCGGTGCACACGCTCGGGCCGTTCGTCACCACCGCGGCGGACGCGACCTCCACCGGCCGTTTCTTCGACGGCTACCTGCAGAACCTCATCCCGCTGCCCGTGTCGGTGGCGCCGCCGGCCTCGACACCTCCGGCCGGCGGCAAACCCACTCCGGCGGCGACGCCCGGCGGCGACACGCTGCCGATCTTCCATTGAGCATGAGAGGTACGAAGTGTCTCGACCGCCGAGTCGGAAGGGAGCCGCGGCCATGAGCGCGAGGCGGCCTGCCGCCGGGCGAGGACGGCGGGTGATCCCCCGGGCCCTCGCGACGGTGCTCGCGCTCGGCGTCGCGGTGTCGGGATGCCGGTTCACGGGCGTGTCCTCGCTGCCGCTGCCCGGCGGCGTGGACACCGGGGCCCACCCGCTCGAAGTCAAGATGGTCTTCGAGAACGTCCTGGACCTCGTCCCGCAGTCGCAGTGCCGCGTGAACGACGTGCCGGTCGGCATGGTCACCAAGATCAGTTTGGTGGACTGGAAGGCCGTGGTGACCTGCAAGCTCCGCAGTTCGGTCGACCTGCCGGCCAACGCGGTCGCCGCCATCTCCCAGACCAGCCTCCTGGGGGAGAAGTACGTCGCGCTGTCGGCCCCCCAGGGCCAGACGCCGCAGGGCAGGCTCGCCCAGGGCGCCGAGATCCCGCTCGACCGCACCTCGCGCAACACCGAGGTCGAAGAGGTCCTGTCGGCGATGTCGATGCTCGTCACCGGCGGCGGCCTGGAGCAGGTCTCGACGATCACTCATGAGCTCAACGCCGCCCTGCAGGGGCACACGGAGCAACTGCGCGACGTGCTGGGCCGGCTCAACACGTTCGTCGGCACGCTCGACCGGCAGAAAGGCCAGATCGTCACGACGATCGACAAGGTCGACAAGCTGTCCGCGACGCTCGCCAAGCACAACAAGACGATCGCCGACACGATCGACAGCACCGGCCCGGCGGTGAAGGTCCTCGCCTCACAGCGTAAGGACCTCACCAAGCTGCTGGTCAACATGGACAAGCTGGGCACGGTGGCGACGCGGATCATCAACCGCTCGCAGGGTGACACGGTGGCCAACCTCAAGGCGCTGCAGCAGATCCTGGACAACACCAACAAGGCCAGCAACGTCATCCCCAAGATCCTCGGCGGCCTGTTCACCTTCCCGTTCCCGCAGACGGTCTCCCAGGCGCTCAAGGGCGACTACGGCAACCTCTTCATCTCGCTCGACCTCAACGTCGGCGACATCGCGCACAACTTCCTGGCCGGCACGCCCCTCGAAGGGGTTTCCAAGGCCGCCGACAAGCTGCAGAACCTCCTGCCACCGCCGCGTACGAGCGTCCCGGACACGCCGCTCGGCGTGCTGCCCTCGCTCACCGGAAAGGGCGGCGCCGGCACGGGCGGCACCGGAGGGACGGGCGGCAGCGGCGGTAGTGGCGGCGGGCTCGGCGGGATCCTTCCGCCGCTCGGCATGAGCGGGCCGCCCGGCGACGATCTCGGCGCGCTGCTCAAGGGAGGCACCGCGTGATCATCAAACGGGGCGTCAAGATCCAGCTGTTGATTTTCGCGGTCATCACGGCGTTGACCATGGCTTACACCGCGGTCAACATCATCGGTCTCGGCCAGGGCGTGCTCGACCTGCGCTACAAGGTCTACCTCGACCTCGCCGACTCCGGCGGCATCTTCCAGAACGCCGAGGTGACCTACCGCGGCGTCACGGTCGGCCGCGTCGGGCCGCTCCACCTGACCCGGAACGGCGTCCGCGTCGAGCTGCGCATCGACCGCGGCAAGAAGGTGCCCGCCAATGGCGTCCAGGCCTACGTCCTCAACCGGTCCGGCGTCGGCGAGCAGTACGTCGACCTGCGTCCCGCCGGCAACGGGCCCTCGCTGAAGAACGGCGACACGATCCAGCGCGACCACACCCACCTGCCGGTGCCGACCTATGAGCTCCTGCAGAACGTCGACGCGCTGGTCCGTACGGTCGATCCCAAGGACCTCGGCACGGTCATCGACGAGCTTGACAAGGGCCTGTCGGGCACCGGTCCTGACCTGCAGTCACTGCTCGACTCCAACAAGCGCATCCTCGCCGCGCTGGACGCGACCTACCCCGAGACGATCCAGCTGCTGAACAACGGGCGTACGGTCCTGGACACCCAGGCCGACCTGGGACCGACCTTCAAGGGCTTCTCCCACGACCTCGCCTCGCTCACCAGCGAGCTGAAGAACGACGACAGCGACGTACGGTCGGTGCTGGACACCACGCCCGGCACTCTCGACCAGGCCAACGACCTGTTCGAGCGGCTGGAGCCCACGCTGCCCACGCTGCTGGCCAACGGGTCGGTGATCGGGCAGGTGCTGAGCTCGCGCTACACCCAGCTCCGGCAGATGCTGGTGACCTATCCGCTGATCGTCGGGGGCACCTTCACCGCGGCGCCGGGCGATGGCACCGTCCACTTCGGCGTCGAGCTCAACCTCAACGCCCCGCCCGTCTGCACCAAGGGCTACGAGAGCACCAAGGTGCGCTATCCGCAGGACACGCGGCCGGCGAGCATCAACCCCAAGGCCTCGTGCAAGCTGCCCAAGAACTCCCCGAGCGCCGTACGCGGCTCGCGCAACGCCGCTCCGGCTTCGCCGTACCCCACGCTTCCGCCCGGGGCCACCGACGGCGCCGGCTTCCCGTACGAGCGCAGCTACTCCGGCGGGTCGCAGGACCAGTCCGGCGACCGGTCCGATGACCAGGGCTCTTCCGGCGACGCCGCGAAGCAGGCGTCGTCGAAGCAGAGCGCGAGCGGGCAGCAGGCGCCGGCGCCCGGGCTTCAGACACTCTTCATCACCGGCTACGATCCCCGGACCCGCGTCTATGTGGGGCCGGACGGCAAGCGGTACCGCTTGGGCAAGGTCAGTCAACTAACGGGAGACGCTTCATGGCAGACGCTTCTGCTGAGCCCGATCGTCGGCTGAGCGCCGGCCGTGGCGGCCGGTTGGGGGCGATGCTCGACCGGCGGTTCCGCGGCGGGCGGCTGGGCGCGGCGTTCGCCGCGCTCGCGCTGGTCTTCGTCGCGTTGACGGTGTGGGCCGGCTTCCTCGCCGACAAGACGTACGCGGCGGACACCCGCAAGTCCGACATCGCCGCGGTCCAGAAGGTCGCCAACCGGGTCGTCACGAACTTCTACGGGATCAGCTACCAGAGCTTCGACCAGGACACCCAGCGCGTCTACGCCGACCTCGACAGCGCGTTCAAGGCCCAGGCCGTACAACAGCTCGGCTCGACCTGGAAGCAGACCGTGGTGGGCAACCAGCTCGTCTCCAGCGCGGTCGTGTACGCCTCCGGCGTGGTGAACATCAGCGCCAGGTCGGCCGAGGTGATGGTCACCGTGAAGCGCACCTCGCGGTCCAGCCAGGTCAAGACGCCGGTGTCGTCCTGGGCGAGCGCCCAGGTGCAGCTGGCCAAGCGCGGCGGCGACTGGAAGGTCTCGGGGATGGGCGGGCTGCAGTGACACCGGCGACCGGAAGCAAGAGCCAGGAGACCGACGTGCCGGCCAAGGACGCCAAACCCACCAAGGCCACCGAGGGCAAGGCGACCGGGGGAGTGGAGAGCACCACGGCCGCGGAGGCGGAGCGGCATTCGCCGGCGACGCCGCTGCTGGCGCTGCTGGCGTCCGCGTGCCTCGTCATGGCCGTCGGGTGTCTCTACCTGTGGCACCAGACCGTCCACGACCGCGCGGTCGAACGTGCGCGCGACGACGCCCGCGCCGCAGCGCAGTCGGAGGCCAAGGACCTGCTGTCCTACAACTTCCGCACGCTCGACTACGACCTGAGCAAGGCCAAGTCGGAGATGACGCCGGGCATGGCCAAGTCCTTCGGCGACTACTGGCAGATCTTCCGGCCCTCCGTGCTCAAGAGCCAGACGCAGGCACTGACGCAGATCCAGGTCACGGGCGTCACGGACGCCACGCCGACGCGCGTCGAGGTCGTCCTGTTCGTGAAGATGATCTCGGTCAACGCGGCGCACAAGGAGCCCCAGGTCGACACGTCCTGGCCGCGGCTGCAGATGCGGAAGATCGGCGAGAAGTGGTTGATCGACGGGCCGCGGATGACCACCCCGCCGCCGGCGTCCTCGACGCCGAGCACCCCGGCCCCCTCGTCGTCCGCCAAGCCGTCCGGCAAGGGGTCGAGTAAACCTTCGGCCAAGCCGTGAGCGAAGGCCCTCCCAGGTCACCGAATCGCCTTGCCCAGCAGGGGTATCCGGACATGTAGCAGGGTGTCCGGATACTGAGATTTGGAGGCTGGGCGGTCATCGCTTAAACTATGGCCTTCGTCACGCCTGATGAGCGGGCGAAATGTCCATGTCTAGTCTTGACGTGGGGCCGCTGACGAGCGATGCTGCGGAGCAACTGTGATGCATACTGCGGCGGTCGGCTTGCCAGCGGTGTAGCCCTCGGCTACACTGCCCCTTTGCGCTGCCCTCTGATTATCCACAACCTGCGAGACCGTCGAGAGTCCTTCTTGCACGGCTTTGGGACGTGGGTCATCTGGCGTGCGCGTCGTCAGTCCGCCGCGAGCCCTCGGAAGGACCACTCTTGGCAGCCTCGCGCAACGCCTCGACTACCGCAACCGGTCCGAACCGCGTTTCTTTTGCGCGAATCAAGGAGCCTCTGGGTGTCCCGGACCTCCTCGCGCTGCAAACCGAGTCCTTTGACTGGTTGCTCGGTAACGAGAGGTGGAAGGCCCGGGTCGATGCGGCCCAGCAGGCCGGTCGTAAGGATGTCCCGACTCAGTCGGGACTTGAGGAGATCTTCGAAGAGATAAGTCCCATCGAAGACTTCTCCGGCACCATGTCCCTCTCGTTCCGGGATCACCGGTTCGAGCCGCCGAAGTACTCCGTTGAGGAGTGCAAAGACAAGGACATGACCTTCTCCGCCCCGATGTTCGTCACGGCGGAGTTCATCAACAACTCCACGGGGGAGATCAAGAGCCAGACGGTGTTCATGGGGGACTTCCCGCTCATGACGCCGCGCGGCACTTTCATCATCAACGGCACCGAGCGTGTCGTCGTCTCGCAGCTCGTCCGCTCGTCCGGCGTCTACTTCGACCGGGCCCTGGACAAGACGTCCGACAAGGACATCTTCGGCTGCAAGGTGATCCCCTCCCGGGGTGCATGGCTCGAGTTCGAGGTCGACAAGCGTGACAATGTCGGCGTCCGGATCGACCGCAAGCGCAAGCAGAGCGTCACCGTTCTGCTCAAGGCGCTCGGCTGGAACGACGCCCGCATCCTTGAGCGCTGGGGCGACTACGAGTCGATGCGCATCACCCTGGAGAAGGACCACACGACGGGGCAGGATGACGCCCTCCTCGACATCTACCGCAAGCTGCGTCCGGGCGAGCCTCCGACCAAGGAGTCCGCGCAGACGCTGCTTGAGAACCTCTATTTCAACCCGAAGCGCTACGACCTCGCGAAGGTCGGCCGCTACAAGGTCAACAAGAAGCTCGGAGTCGACCTCGAGCTCACGCAGGGCACGCTGACCGAGGACGACATCGTCACGACCATCGACTACCTCGTCCGGCTGCACGCCGGCGAGGAGGAGATGACCGCCCCGGCGGGGCGCGACGTGCCCGTCGAGACCGACGACATCGACCACTTCGGCAACCGCCGCATCCGTTCGGTCGGCGAGCTCATCCAGAACCAGGTCCGCCTGGGCCTGGCCCGCATGGAGCGCGTCGTCCGCGAGCGCATGACCACGCAGGACGTCGAGGCCATCACGCCGCAGACCCTGATCAACATTCGCCCGGTCGTGGCGTCGATCAAGGAGTTCTTCGGCACCTCGCAGCTGTCGCAGTTCATGGACCAGACCAACCCGCTCGCGGGCCTGACGCACAAGCGGCGTCTCAACGCCCTCGGCCCGGGTGGTCTGTCCCGTGAGCGCGCCGGCATGGAGGTCCGTGACGTCCACCCGTCGCACTACGGCCGCATGTGCCCGATCGAGACGCCTGAAGGCCCGAACATCGGCCTGATCGGCTCGCTGAGCTCGTACGGCCGGGTCAACTCCTTCGGCTTCATCGAGACGCCGTACCGCAAGGTCGTCGACGGCCGGGTCACCGAGCAGATCGACTACCTCACCGCGGACGAGGAGGACCGGCACGTCGTCGCCCAGGCCAACACGCCGATCGACGACGACGGCAACTTCCAGGAGAACCGCGTTCTGGTCCGCCGGAAGGGCGGCGAGATCGAGTTCATCCCGCCGGCCGACGTCGACTACATGGACGTCTCGCCGCGCCAGATGGTGTCGGTCGCGACGGCCATGATCCCGTTCCTCGAGCACGACGACGCGAACCGCGCGCTCATGGGCTCCAACATGCAGCGCCAGTCGGTGCCACTGCTCCGCAGTGAGGCACCGCTGGTGGGCACCGGCATGGAGTACCGCGCGGCCACCGACGCCGGCGACGTCATCGCGGCTGAGAAGCCCGGTGTCGTCGAGGAGGTCTCGGCCGACTACATCACGGTGATGAACGACGACGGCACGCGCACGACCTACCGTGTCGCCAAGTTCAAGCGCTCCAACCAGGGTACGTGCTTCAACCAGAAGCCCATCGTGAACGAGGGCCAGCGGGTCGAGGTCGGCACGGTCGTCGCCGACGGCCCGTGCACCGACAACGGTGAGATGGCGCTCGGCAAGAACCTCCTGGTCGCGTTCATGCCCTGGGAGGGCCACAACTACGAAGACGCGATCATCCTGTCGCAGCGTCTGGTGCAGGACGACGTCCTCTCCTCGATCCACATCGAGGAGCACGAGGTCGACGCCCGTGACACCAAGCTGGGTCCGGAGGAGATCACCCGGGACATCCCGAACGTCTCCGAAGAGGTCCTGTCCGACCTGGACGAGCGCGGCATCATCCGCATCGGCGCCGAGGTCACCACGGGCGACATCCTGGTCGGCAAGGTCACGCCCAAGGGCGAGACCGAGCTGACCCCGGAGGAGCGCCTCCTGCGCGCGATCTTCGGCGAGAAGGCCCGTGAGGTCCGCGACACCTCGCTGAAGGTTCCGCACGGTGAGTCCGGCAAGGTCATCGGTGTCCGCGTGTTCAGCCGCGAAGAGGGCGACGAGCTCCCTCCGGGCGTGAACGAGCTGGTCCGCGTCTACGTGGCCCAGAAGCGCAAGATCACCGACGGCGACAAGCTGGCGGGACGCCACGGCAACAAGGGCGTCATCTCCAAGGTGCTGCCGGTCGAGGACATGCCCTTCCTTGAGGACGGCACCCCGGTCGACATCGTCCTCAACCCGCTCGGTGTGCCCGGCCGAATGAACGTCGGCCAGGTCCTGGAGACCCACCTCGGGTGGGTGGCCAGCCGTGGCTGGAAGGTCGACGGGGACGACGCCGAGTGGAAGCGCCAGCTCAAGGCCATCGGGGCGGACAGTGCCGATCCGGGCACCAACGTCGCCACGCCGGTGTTCGACGGCGCCCGCGAGGAAGAGATCACCGAGCTGCTCGACAGCACCATGCCGAACCGTGACGGCGAGCGCATGGTGCAGAAGACCGGCAAGGCACGGATGTTCGACGGCCGTACCGGTGAGCCCTTCAAGGACCCGATCGCGGTCGGCTACATCTACATTCTGAAGCTGCTCCACCTGGTCGACGACAAGATCCATGCCCGTTCGACCGGCCCGTACTCCATGATCACCCAGCAACCGCTCGGCGGTAAGGCCCAGTTCGGTGGCCAGCGCTTCGGTGAGATGGAGGTCTGGGCGCTGGAGGCGTACGGCGCCGCCTATGCCCTCCAGGAGCTGCTCACCATCAAGTCCGATGACGTTCTTGGCCGCGTGAAGGTCTACGAGGCCATCGTCAAGGGCGAGAACATCCCTGAGCCGGGCATCCCTGAGTCCTTCAAGGTGCTGATCAAGGAGATGCAGTCGCTGTGCCTCAACGTCGAGGTGTTGTCCAGCGACGGCATGTCCATCGAGATGCGTGACACCGACGAGGACGTCTTCCGCGCAGCGGAGGAGCTCGGCATCGACCTGTCCCGGCGTGAGCCGAGCAGTGTCGAAGAGGTCTAGCGAGCGGACGACCGGGCCGGCGCGCGAGCGCCCGGCCCGGCGGCCGCGACCTGGGAACGGCATACGACAGCAGGGGACTGGTTAACAAAGTGCTCGACGTCAACTTCTTCGACGAGCTGCGGATCGGCCTGGCGACGGCAGACGACATCCGGCAGTGGTCACACGGCGAGGTTAAGAAGCCAGAGACCATCAACTACCGGACGCTCAAGCCTGAGAAGGACGGACTCTTCTGCGAGAAGATCTTCGGTCCGACCCGCGACTGGGAATGCTATTGCGGTAAGTACAAGCGCGTCCGCTTCAAGGGCATCATCTGTGAGCGCTGTGGCGTCGAGGTGACCCGCGCCAAGGTGCGTCGTGAGCGGATGGGCCACATTGAGCTGGCCGCGCCGGTCACGCACATTTGGTACTTCAAGGGCGTGCCCAGCCGTCTGGGATACCTCCTGGACCTGGCGCCCAAGGACCTCGAAAAGATCATCTATTTCGCGGCCTACATGATCACCTGGGTCGACACCGACTCGCGTGAGCGCGACCTGCCTTCGCTCGAGGCGAAGATCTCCGTTGAGCGGCAGCAGATCGAGCAGCGGCGCGACGCCGAGATCGAGGCCCGGCAGAAGAAGCTTGAGCAGGACCTTGCCGAGCTGGAGGCCGCGGGTGCGAAGGGCGACCAGCGCCGCAAGGTGCGTGAGGCCGCCGAGCGCGAGCTCAAGCAGATCCGCGACCGCGCCCAGCGTGAGCTGGACCGTCTCGACGAGGTGTGGAACCGCTTCCGCAACCTCAAGGTTCAAGACCTTGAGGGCGACGAGCTGCTCTACCGCGAGATGCGCGACCGCTTCGGCCGTTACTTCGAGGGCGGCATGGGCGCCGCCGCGATCCAGCGGCGCCTGCAGAACTTCGACCTCGACGAGGAGGCCGAGCGGCTGCGGGAGATCATCCGCAGCGGCAAGGGCCAGAAGAAGGCCCGCGCGCTCAAGCGCCTCAAGGTCGTCTCCGCGTTCCTCAACACCCGCAACAGCCCGCAGGGCATGGTGCTGGACTGCATTCCGGTCATCCCGCCGGACCTGCGCCCGATGGTGCAGCTCGACGGTGGCCGGTTCGCCACGAGCGACCTCAACGACCTGTACCGCCGGGTCATCAACCGGAACAACCGGCTGAAGAGGCTGCTCGACCTCGGCGCGCCCGAGATCATCGTCAACAACGAGAAGCGGATGCTGCAGGAGGCCGTCGACGCGCTGTTCGACAACGGCCGCCGCGGCCGGCCCGTCACCGGGCCCGGCAACCGTCCGCTCAAGTCGCTGTCCGACATGCTCAAGGGCAAGCAGGGCCGGTTCCGTCAGAACCTGCTGGGCAAGCGCGTCGACTACTCCGGCCGTTCGGTCATCGTCGTCGGCCCGCAGCTCCGCCTCCACCAGTGCGGCCTGCCCAAGCAGATGGCGCTGGAGCTGTTCAAGCCCTTCGTCATGAAGCGGCTGGTCGACCTCAACCACGCCCAGAACATCAAGAGCGCCAAGCGCATGGTCGAGCGGGCCCGCCCGGCCGTGTGGGACGTGCTCGAAGAGGTCATCACCGAGCACCCGGTGCTGCTCAACCGGGCGCCGACGCTGCACCGCCTGGGCATCCAGGCCTTCGAGCCGCAGCTCGTCGAGGGCAAGGCCATCCAGATCCACCCGCTCGTCTGCACCGCGTTCAACGCGGACTTCGACGGTGACCAGATGGCCGTGCACCTCCCGCTGTCGGCCGAGGCCCAGGCCGAGGCGCGCATCCTGATGCTCTCGACCAACAACATCCTCAAGCCCTCGGACGGCAAGCCGGTCACGATGCCGACCCAGGACATGGTCATCGGCCTGTTCTGGCTGACCACGGAGAAGGAGAACGCGGACGGCGAAGCCCGCGCGTTCAGCAGCCTCTCCGAGGCGATCATGGCCTACGACCGGGGCGAGCTGGACCTCCAGGCCAAGGTCCAGGTCCGGGTCAAGGACGTCCCGCCGCCGCGCGGCTGGGTCGCGCCGGAGGGGTACGAGGAGGGTCAGCCGTACCGCCTCGAGACCACGCTCGGCCGCCTGCTGTTCAACGAGGCACTGCCCGCCGACTACCCGTTCGTCAACTACGAGGTCGGCAAGAAGCAGCTCTCGGTGATCGTCAACGAGCTGGCCGAGACATACCCGAAGGTCGACGTCGCCAACGCGCTCGACGCGCTGAAGGACACCGGCTTCCGGTGGGCGACCCGGTCCGGTGTGACCATCGCCATCGACGACGTCATCGCCCCGCCGAACAAGGCGGAGATCATGACCACGTACGAGCGGCGCGCCGACAAGGTGCAGCGTGAGTACGACCGCGGTCTGATCACCGACGACGAGCGTCGTCAGGAGCTCATCGAGATCTGGACCCACGCGACGGCCGACGTCGCGAAGGACATGGAGGCGGCCTTCCCCGCCACCAACCCGATCTGGATGATGATCAACTCCGGCGCCCGTGGTAACCCGCTGCAGCTCCGGCAGATCGCCGGTATGCGTGGTCTGGTCTCCAACCCCAAGGGTGAGACCATCCCGCGGCCGATCAAGTCGTCCTTCCGCGAGGGCCTGTCCGTGGTCGAGTACTTCATCGCCAC
This sequence comes from Actinomadura sp. DC4, assembly GCF_030406325.1. Taxonomy (GTDB): domain Bacteria; phylum Actinomycetota; class Actinomycetes; order Streptosporangiales; family Streptosporangiaceae; genus Actinoallomurus. Next base: position 46,578 of record NZ_JAUEQY010000046.1, read on the forward strand.
GCACGGTGCCCGTAAGGGTCTGGCCGACACCGCTCTGCGTACCGCCGACTCGGGCTACCTCACCCGTCGTCTGGTCGACGTCGCGCAGGACGTCATCGTTCGTGAGGACGACTGCGGCACCGAGCGCACGATCAAGTTCGCGATCGCGACCAAGGGGTCCGACGGCTCCCTGATCAAGGTGGCGAACTCCGAGAACAGCCTCGTCGGACGTAACCTCGCCGATGACTTCGTGGTCGATGGCTCGCTCATCTACCCGGCCGGCACCGACCTCACCGATATCGTCCTCAACCGCCTCATCGAGGCGGGCGTCGCCGAGGTCCGCACCCGGAGCGCGCTGGTCTGCGAGTCCAAGATCGGCGTCTGCGCGATGTGCTACGGCCGTTCGCTGGCCACCGGCAAGCTCGTGGACGTCGGCGAGGCGGTCGGCATCATCGCCGCCCAGTCGATCGGCGAGCCCGGCACCCAGCTGACGATGCGTACCTTTCACACCGGTGGTGTGGCCGGTATCGACATCACGCACGGTCTGCCGCGTGTCCAGGAGCTGTTCGAGGCGCGCATCCCCAAGGGTGTCGCCCCGATCAGCGAGATGGCCGGCCGGATCCGCATCGACGAGACCGAGAAGACCCGCAAGATCGTGGTCATCCCGGACGACGGTGGCGAGGAGATCGCCTACCCGGTGCCGATGCGGTCGCGGCTGCGGGTCAAGGACGAGGACCGGGTCTATGTCGGTCAGCAGCTCATCGAGGGTGCCATCAACCCGCACGAGGTGCTGCGCATCCTCGGCCCGCGCGCGGTCCAGCTGCACCTGGTCGACCAGGTGCAGGAGGTCTACCGGTCCCAGGGCGTGTCGATCCACGACAAGCACATCGAGATCATCGTTCGGCAGATGCTGAAGCGGGTCCAGGTGCTGGAGTCCGGTGACACCGACATGCTGCCCGGTGTCGAGCTGATCGAGCGGCCGCGGTTCGAGGAACTCAACCGTGCCGTGGTCTCCGAGGGAGGCCAGCCCGCGGTCGGCCGTCCGCAGCTCATGGGCATCACGAAGGCGTCGCTGGCCACCGAGTCGTGGCTGTCGGCGGCCTCCTTCCAGGAGACGACGAGGGTCCTGACGGACGCGGCGATCCACGCCAAGTCCGACCCCCTGGTCGGCCTGAAGGAGAACGTCATCATCGGAAAGCTCATCCCGGCCGGTACGGGCATGCCCCAGTACCGCAACATCCGGGTCGAGCCGACCGAGGAAGCGAAGGCGGCCGTCTACTCGGTCGGTTCCTACGACGAGGGCGCCGAGTACGCCTTCGGCCAGGGCTCCGGCGAGGCAGTGCCGCTGGAGGAGTACGACTTCGGCCAGTACAACCGCTAGGCGGTAGTCGCGGGCGCCACCTGCGATCGCCATTGATTCACGCAGCTCAGAGGCCGCTCCCGATGTGATCGGGAGCGGCCTCTGAACTTTCAGGAGTCCGGCGGTCGCGAGTACGGGTCCCACCGTTCAATCACCGCGCCGCACCCACTCCACGCCACGATCGTGGGCACGACGTCTGACCCCCGAAGTCACGAGCCGATGAAGGGGGGGCCAGGAGCGCCTTCGCCACCGCTGAGCACACCTGACGGCAGCGTCTGCGGATGCTGTCGAACAGTTGCTGGAGCACATGCAGGCCGCTCCGGCGCGCATGCTCGATGTGAGGTGCGGGCAGGGGACCCAGGCGCTTCCCTGCTGGTGCGCAACGCGGACGCGTTGGCCATGCATCCGAGTCTGAAGGGTGACTGGGAAGGCGTGCGGGAGGCGGTCAGCGAGACGGCGTACACGAACCGGGCGGGTGTCGAAGCCAGCGCCGACCGGATATCCGACTCTTCCTTTCCCTAAAGACGGTCCAGTCCTGGGGCACGTGCAACCCGGCTGGCAGGTTCTTCGCGCCGATCAGGTGCGCGCTGCGCAGGTTCGCGTTGCTCAGGTCCGCGCCCTCTATGTCCGCTCCGCGCAGGTCCGTGCTGATCACGTGAGCGCCGCCCAGGTGAGCGCCGCACAGGTCCGCGCCGCGCAGGTCTGTGCCACTCAGGTCCGCGCCGCCCAGATTGGTGCCGATCAGGTGAGTGCCGCCCAGGTCCGCGCCACCCAGATACGCGACGAGCAGGTTGGCGTTGCTCAGGTTGGCGTTGCTCAGGTTCGCGTCGCTCAGGTTCGCGTTGCGGAGGTCTGCGTCGCGCAGGTCCGCGCTGACCAGGTTCACGTTGCGCAGGTCCGCGTTGCGCAGGTCCGCGTTGCGCAGGTCTGCGTAGCGCAGGTCCGCATCATGCAGGTCCGCGTAGCGCAGGACCACACCCTGCAGGTTTGCGCCGTGCAGGACCAGACCGGCCAGGCGGGCGCCGGTCAATTGCCGGCCGCTGAGGTCTAGCCGGCGGCGTTCGGGGCGGTGTGGGCGGCTAGCGAGGGCGGTGAGGGCAGCCTGTACGTCGGTTGCGGGTCGGTCGGGCAGGGGCGGATCGTGTGGCCACAGGCGGCTGGGCTGAGCAGTTGGGGTTCGGTGGCAGATGAACGCCTCCAGCACTTCCACCACGTCGTTGTGGTGCGGTCGGGAGTCATCGGCGACGTGCGCGAGGGTGTAAATGCCGCCCAGGCGTGCGTCGATGCCGGATGACGAAAGCCGCTCCAAGGCTTTGGTGAATCGGTCGGTGACCTGTCCGCGGTGCGACAGCCGGTACGTGCGGGCGGTGTAGAGGAGGCCGACCGCCACCACCACCGCGCCGGCGACCGAGACCACCAGCACCCGTACGTCGTGCCGGTCACCCGAACCATGAGCATGCGCCCAGTCCGGTGCCTGTCATAACGCCAGCGCGTACGCTCCGGCCGCGGTCATCAACCCGAGCGCGGTCAGCCCGACCAGCGCTCCCCGTGCCACCGGGTGGGCCGACAGGTACGACACCTCACGCTGTGCCCGAACTAATCGTCTTTGCACCCTCCGAAGTAAATGCCACCGCACCACCGCCGCACCATCGAAACGATGAGTTCGCCGAGATCACGGCTCGTGAACACGGCACCTTGGTCGTCCCTCGGCTTCGGGTGCGGCGGCACTGGGTGAGCCCGATGTTGACGGCCAGAAGGGGGCTCCTGAACGTTTTACGCTGAGTGGTCTCGTGTTCGGCCGCCCGACCGGACAGCGGCGACGCTGACACAGTCGCCTTGGCTGAGTGACGAGCTTCCCCAGACCACACCGTCGGAATCGGTTGTCGTTCTCAGCCGGTGGACCTCGCGATTGTTGCCGGGCGGGAGCTCGGTCTGCTCCCGTACCTGGGGTGTGGCCACCGCCAGGCTGGATCCTCCGATCTCCGCCGGCGTTCCTACGCTACGACGCCTCGTCCCGAGGGCGTCCGCCAGGTCTGACGATGTGATCCGGGCGCTGTCCTCGCCGGCCGTGTGCAGGTCCGCGGCGACGGTTTGAAGAATGCCGTGCTGCATCTTCCGCCGGTGAGCCGGCACCGACCCCAGGTCCGCGGGCAGCGGCTCGTGGTCGAACCCGATGATGACTCCCGCCTGCGCCAGCAGGTCGTCTTTGTCCGGCAATGGGGCAAGAACCCTGCGGGCTCCTTCCACCCATTCGGGGAACTCGTCGAAGGCGAACAGGCTCCGCTCGGGGACGGCGCCGGAGAGAAGCGCCGTCACAGCCTCGATCGCGTGGCGGGCATCCGGATCGGCGTCGAGTACCAGCTCTACGCGAGTACGAAGCCTGGACAACGCGTCGACCGCTTCGGTCATGGCCTCCTCGGCGGCCGGGTCCTCACGACCCACGGCGTCGAGGCCCAGCAGAACGGCCGTCACGTCGGCTGCGGGGAACAGCTCGGGTTCAGCGTGCCGCAGGTTCCAGACGGGCTTCAGGCTTTCCAGGCGCCTGTGGAGCTCGTCGAAGGCCGCCGCCTCCGCGTCGATCTCGGGATCGCTGAGCAGGCGGACCGCGCGCAGCAGCCGTGCGGTACGCCGCTGGTTGGGCGCGTTGTACCGCTCGTGTTTCTCCCGGGCACGGCCCGCCCGGTCCGCGAGCATTCCGCTGAGCGGCTCGATGACGTCCGGAACCTGGCTGATGCCGATCGGGTACGGGCCCCACCCCCGGAACTCCACGACGGCCTGACCACCGTTGGCCGTCATGAAGTGGGTGAAGATTCCGAGCCCTTCATTCTGGTCAATGATTTTTCCCGGTTCGGCGAGAAGAGCGTTTTCCAGATAATCCGCGATAATGGCCGCCGGGCGTGACGTGGCAAGTGTCAATCCGAACAAGTTGTTCTTGTGTAGACCATTTCCCGCGTTCTCAAGGGCTTGTACGAAGTCCGGAGAGCCGGCCAAGAAAAAGTCCTGCAGAGTATCGGCGATGGCCTGCGCATTCTCTTCGAGGAAGATTTGGGCACCCTTAGGCAGAGTCCCCCGCAATGCGGTGAACGCCGTACGAGAAGCGGCCAGCACCCAGTTCTTCACATAGTTGTCCGCGACGTGCTTCATGAAGCCGGCGGCGATATGGGGATACACCAGCGCCATGAAGCCGCGGACGGCCGCCACCGACTCCATCTCATCGAGGACGTCGACGGCCAGCGCGGGAACCGGCGTGCCGACGACCCGGCCCGCGTACCTTCTGGCGATCTCCGTGCCGAACTCCAGGCCCTGGGCCAAGAACCGGGCCGCGTTCGTACCCGGCCGGCCGTTCGCCAGGACGTCCTGGAGCGTGCCGTAAAGCTCCGCCGGAGCGATGTCGGCGGTGTACTGCGCGAAAAGCGCGAGTTCTTCACCTGGCCCGGCGAAGAAGGGAAGAACGTCGACCTTGACGTCACCCGGGTCGTGAAGATGGTGAACCCATCCGTCTTCCGTCAGCCAGTGATCGATCGCAACCGGCCCGTCTTTCGCCTTCTCGGCCAGTAGGTGAATGGCCGAGCTGACCGACTGGGTGAGCTGCTGGATCGTCCACTGCTTGTTCTCGCCCGGCACCGCTCCCGGCCGGGTGACGAATTCTATGATGGGCGTATGGAACAAGGTCTCCTTCAGTTGCTTACCAGAGGCTTCGAACGATGCCCTGGTGAGGTGATAGGTGCCCTCTGTGTCCACCCAGAATTTGCGGTGGTCGACCACGAGCTTGTAGCCCAACCGTTCGTTGTCGGCCAGAACCGCCCTGTACGGCAGTTTCTCCTTGCTCGCCGTCAACCTGATGACGGTCTCGAACTCCGCTCCCAGCGCACCGCCGGGCACGACGGCCGGTCCTCCGGTCATGAGCTGCTGGGCGACCGCCTCCGCGACGTTCGGCATCACGTCGCGGCGCTTCCAGTCGGGCAGGCGGTAGTACGCCGCCACGATCCGCCGGTGGTCGAACCGCCGTGCTCGCCGGCCGTAGTCCCGGGTGAGCGCATGATCGACCAGGTGCGTCATGTTCCCTGCCCACCGGGAGGGCGCGGACGCGGCCACGGCACTCAGCAAGGACCTCGCGAACTCCTCGGCGCTCTCCGCCCCCGGCTCGCCGCCGCGGGCCAGCCGCGCCGCCACCAGGATCCGGACGACGTCGATGTCGGAGACACGCTCGCCGAGATCCCGCGCGGAAGGCCGATGACCGCTCAACGTCCGGACGATCGTCCCGGCCCGGTCCATGGCGGCCTCGTACCGGTCCGAGGACTCCTTCCCCAGCGTCACCCGCGCCTTGTGAAGCGCTGTCTCACTGATGCCGCCGGCGGGAAGAGCCCGGCCACCAGGCCTGGTCCGGTGCCCGACAGCGGCGCGAGGCACCGTGACAAGGAGGGCCTGCACACATGCGGAGTCCGTCCCCGTCCCGCTCCGGCTCGACGTACGCCATCGGGAGGTGTCCACCATGCTCCCCTTATCCCGGCGCTCTAGGCCGACGCACGCCGCTGACCACGATAGAGCGAGGAAATGGTACGAGACGGACGTCAAGGCGCGCCGTCACCGGTCCGTTCGACCGGCGGCGCAGGCGGGCGAAGAGCCCCCGCCCGAGCGATCACGTTTCAGGGACGGCCGTCGAGCTGGAAGTGCCAGATGATCGCGATGGGCGAGCCGTCGAGAGCGGCGGCCGCCGCGGCGGGGCACCAGTCCATGACGTCCCAGGAGCCCTGCGCGGGAAGGGAGTCCGGGGCGGGCGCGTCAGGGGTGACGGTCCTCGGCGGGCGGCGGGGTTCTTCGCAGTGGCGGACCTGAAAGCCGGCAGGGAGGGCGGCCGCGAGGTAGTCCGCGGCCGGGTGACCGTGGCTGGTCCAGATCGCGGGGCCGTCCGGACCCGGGCGGGCGCTGATCGGGCTGAGGTAGGTCGCGATCAGGTGTGAGTCGGAGATGACCAGGTGTCCACCGGGGCGCAGGACGCGGGCGAACTCGGCCAGCACCGGTGTCAGGTCGGGTACGTGCGTCAGCGCGAGCGCGCAGACGACGGTGTCGACCGCGTCATCGGGAAGAGGAAGCCGGTGCAGGTCCGCCTGGCGGAGATCGACCTCGGGCAGGCGCCGGCGGGCCTGGGCGAGCATCTCGGCGGAGCCGTCGCAGCCGATCACACGGTGACCGAGCTCGTTCAGACGGGCCGCGTGCCGGCCGGTCCCGCACGCGGCGTCGAGGGCGGTGCCGACCGGCAGGCCGTCCAGGATGCGCCAGACGATGGGCTGCTCGATGTCGATGAGCTGGTTGCCGTCCGCGTCGTAGTGCGGCGCCCACGACCGGTACACCTCGGCCGTACTGATCGCGCCCGGCGTGGCCGTGACGCCCTCCGTCTGCGTCAGGACCGGGGTGTCGAGCAGCGCGCGGATCTCGGCGATACGCGCCTCGACGAACGCCCGGTCGGCGCGTCCCTCCTTGAGCCCGCGCAGCAGTGCGGCGCCCTCCAGCCCCAGGAGATATCCCAGTGGACTCAGATACGTCATGAGCGCTGTGAGACCTTCCCCGTCGCCGACGATGGAGCCGCACGACACGACCGCCGAAGGTGGTAATCGCCACACTCGCCGCTCACAGGCCCCTACGGAGAGCGGTCCGCCGCCACGTCCAGGGCAGATTGATTTGCTCTAAGCCCGGTCATCACGGCAGGCTGGGGCGAAGGGTATACCGGCGGAAAATACCACCGGCTGGTGTTCGATGACAGACTCGGAGGTCCCCCATATGCGCCACGCACCTTCGAGTGAAGTTATGCACTGCCGACGGCGCGCCGTCGGCGGCATCGGCGCTGAAGGAGCCCGACGATGACCGAGCAGAACGGCAGCCAGGGATCGCACTGGCCGTTGCCGGACGAGCAAGGTTCGTCCGAACCGTCCCCCACGTCCGAAGCGTCCGACCGTACCAGGGAAGAGGCGTCGGCAGGCCAGGAGACGGCTCCGGGCGCGTCGTCGCAGGAGCCGGAGGCCGCGGACATCCCGCCGGACGCACTGCAGTCCGGCCGTACGGTGGTGTTCGGCGCGCACCGCCGGCCGAACAAACCCACCCCGACCTCCGACCCCGGCACTCCCGTCGCGGGCGCACCGACGTCCCCTTCGGAGCCGGAGTCGGCACCGCCGCCGTACGGGCAGCAGCCGCCGGGCTATCCCGCCCCCGGCAGCCCGCCGCCGTACGGCACGCCGGGTGAGCAGCCTCCGGCGTACGGCCAGCAGCCCTACGGCCAGCAGCCGGGCCCGCCCCCGTACGGTCAGCAGCCTTATGGCCAGCCCGGTCAGCAGCCGGGGTACGGCCAGCAGCCCTACGAGCAGCAGGCGCCCTACGGCCAGCAGCCGTACGGTCAGCAGCCCTCGTACGGCACGCCGTCCGAGCAGTCTCCGCCGCCCTACGGCCAGCAGCCCGGCGGCCCGCCTTCCTACCCGCAATCGGGCGAGGCACCGTCGTACGGACAGCCTCCCGAGCCCTCAGCGGGGTCTCCGTCCTACGGACAGGACGCCTACTCCCAGCAGCAGCCGGGCCAGCCGCCGTACGGCCGGCAGCCGTCCTACGGAGACCCGGCGTCCCCGTACGGCCAGCAGCCCTACAACCAGCAGCCGGGTCAGCAGCCCGGTTACCCGCAGCAGTCCTACGGCGAGCCGGGCCCGTACGGCCAGCCGGGCTACGCCGCGCCACAGTACGGCGCGGCACCGTCCTACGGTCAGCCGGGCGGGCCTGCGTACGGCGAGACCCCGCCGGCCGAGGAGGACGCCGCCGAGCGCACCACGTTCGCGCCGCCGCCGCCCGGCGAGGCTTCCAAGGACGACGGGCTCCCGCCCGCGACGACCGCCTTCCCGACGGGCGGCCACGACGCCACCGACCAGCAGCCGCCGTCATTCGGCTCCCGGCCGGGCGGCGATGACTCCCAGCCGCTCCCGACCATGCTCGACGCCTCGCTGCCGCAGGGCCCGCCGACCGGTGAATACGCCAAGCCGGCCGACTCCCCGTACGGCGCCTCGCCCGTCGAGGACGTCGTGCCGGGATTCGGCCCGCCGCAGGACGACGCGCCGCGCGAGGGCGAGCCGGGAGGCGCGGAGCGGACCGTGCTCGTGCCGCCGCCCGACGAGCCCGGGTCCGGCGGTCCGGGGCGGTACGACGAACCGGTCGCCCCGCAGCGTCCGGAAGGCGGCCTGACGGGTGGTGAGACGACCTCGTTCGAGCAGGCGTCGTCGCCGATCTCGCCGGCCGAGCCCGCATCACCGTACGAGTCGTCGTCCTCCTACGAGCCCTCCGCGCCGTACGAGCCCGCTTCGCCCTACGACTCCTCCTCGCCGTACGCGGTGCCGCCGTCCGGCGCCGAGCAGTCGCCGTACTCCTCGCAGCCGGGCGCCGACCCGGGCCAGCAGGCCTGGGCGCCGCCGAGCGGCGAGCAGGGCGGCTACCCGGCGTACGGCCAGCCCGGCCAGCCCGGCCAGCCCGGCCAGCCCGGCCAGCCCGGCCAGCCCGGCCAGCCCGGCCAGGCGAGTCAGCCGGGCCAGGCCGGCCAGTCGGGCCCGCAGCAGGTCCAGCCGGGCCAGGACGCCGGGCAGCAGGGCCAGCAGGGCCAGCAGGGTTACGGTCAGCAGCAGGGTTACGGCCAGGGCTACGGCCAGCAGGGTCAGGCCTACGGTCAGCAGCAGGGCTACGGCCAGCAGGCGTACGGCCAGGGTCAGGAAGGCCAGGCCCAGCAGGGCTACGGCCAGCAGGCGTACGGGCAACAGGCCTACGGGCAGCAGGGCCAGCAGGCCCCGGGCTACGGTCAGCAGGGTTATGGCCAGCAGCCGTCGCCCTACGGTCAGCAGCAGCCCTACGGCCAGGAGCACGGCGGCCAGGCCGGTTACCCCGGTTACGGCCAGAGCCCGGCCGAAGGCGGCGACTCGAAGCAGAAGCTGTGGATCGCCCTCGGCGCCGGCGCGGTGGTGCTGGTCATCCTGTTCATCATTCTCTTCCTGGCGCTGTGAGCACCGGCGGCTGAGACGCGGGCGCGCCTGCTTCCCAACCGAGAACGACTAGGACAGAATGCCGACGGAACAAACCGTCGGCATTCTGTCGTTGTACACCTAGCATCGCCGCGCCACGCCGATGTGGTACAGCCCTTGTTTTGACCCATGCGCGGGTGTTGGGTAGTCTCTCCCTTCGTGCCCGCGGTTCGCGGGTTCAACGTGCGTGCACACCGATCTCGGTGCCTCGCCCTCAGGGTGACCGGCCTGAAGTCAGCGTGCGGCGCGGATTCGACTCCCTGAGTTCACCTGGCCCTTCTGGGCTGAGTGCAGGCGGGTGTGTGCGACACGCCCGACCTCGGGGGTCGGAGACAGAAGCAAAACGGCAGGTCATGGCCGCTAGTAGGTCGTGATCGGCTGACCGCGCGAACACGCGGTAGACCCAGCAATGGCTTAACGGCTTGGTACGAGGAAGACGGAGACGCGGTGCCCACGATCCAGCAGCTGGTCCGCAAGGGCCGCCAGGACAAGGTGACCAAGAACAAGACGCCGGCGCTCAAAGGAAGCCCGCAGCGCCGCGGCGTCTGCACGCGCGTCTACACGACGACGCCTAAGAAGCCGAACTCCGCGCTTCGGAAGGTCGCCCGTGTTCGGCTGACGAGCGGCATCGAGGTCACGGCCTACATTCCCGGCGTCGGACACAACCTGCAGGAGCACTCGATCGTGCTCGTGCGCGGCGGCCGTGTGAAGGACCTTCCGGGTGTTCGGTACAAGATCATCCGGGGGTCTCTGGACACCCAGGGTGTCCGGAACCGGAAGCAGGCCCGCAGCCGCTACGGCGCGAAGAAGGAGAAGAGCTGAGATGCCTCGCAAGGGCCCCGCAGGTAAGCGCCAGCTGATCGCTGACCCGGTGTACAACTCGCCGCTGGTCACCTCGCTGGTCAACAAGGTCCTGCTCGACGGCAAGCGGTCGATCGCTCAGAGCATCGTGTACGACGCCCTCGAGGGGTGCCGTGAGAAGAGCGGTAACGACCCGGTCGTGACGCTCAAGCGCGCACTCGACAACGTCAAGCCGACCCTTGAGGTCCGCAGCCGGCGAGTCGGCGGCGCCACCTACCAGGTGCCCGTCGAGGTTCGTCCGGCGCGCAGCACCACCCTCGCGCTCCGCTGGCTCGTGCTGTACGCGCGGCAGCGGCGTGAGAAGACCATGACCGAGCGGCTGATGAACGAGCTGCTCGACGCGAGCAACGGCCTCGGCGCGAGTGTTAAGAAGCGCGAGGACACGCACAAGATGGCGGAGTCCAACAAGGCCTTCGCTCACTACCGCTGGTAACCCAGCACCAGTTTCTAGACACGAGGACGCGAGAAGTGGCTACTCAGACCGGCGTAGACCTGGCCAAGGTCCGGAACATCGGGATCATGGCCCATATCGACGCGGGCAAGACCACCACGACCGAGCGGATCCTGTACTACACCGGTGTCAATTACAAGATCGGTGAAGTCCATGAGGGCGCGGCCACCATGGACTGGATGGAACAGGAGCAGGAGCGCGGCATCACGATCACGTCGGCCGCGACCACCGTCCACTGGGAGGTCGATGAGGTCGATCACACGATCAACATCATCGACACGCCCGGTCACGTGGACTTCACCGTCGAGGTGGAGCGCAACCTGCGCGTGCTGGACGGTGCGGTGGCGGTGTTCGACGGCGTCGCCGGAGTCGAACCGCAGTCGGAGACGGTGTGGCGTCAGGCCGACCGTTACAACGTGCCGCGGATGTGCTTCGTCAACAAGCTCGACCGCGTCGGCGCGGAGTTCCACCGCTGCGTCGACATGATCGTGGATCGCCTCAACGCCACTCCGCTGGTGCTGCAGATCCCGATCGGCGCCGAGGCCGACTTCAAGGGCGTCATCGACCTGGTCCGCATGAAGGCCCTGGTGTGGAGCGCCGAGGCGGCCAAGGGCGAGATGTACGACGTTCTCGATATCCCCGACACGCACGCCGACGCGGCCCGCGAGTGGCACGACAAGCTGGTCGAGACGCTGGCCGAGGCCGACGACGACATCATGGAGCTGTACCTCGAGGGCAACGAGCCCACGGTGGAGCAGCTGGTCCCGGCCATTCGCCGGGCCACGATCGCCGGCAAGCTCACCCCGGTCACCTGTGGCACCGCCTTCAAGAACAAGGGCGTGCAGCCGCTGCTCGACGCGATCGTCAACTACCTTCCCTCGCCGCTCGACATCGAGTCCATCAAGGGCCACGACTACCGCGACGAAGAGAAGGTCATCGAGCGCAGGCCGAGCGAGGACGAGCCGTTCGCGGCTCTGGCGTTCAAGATCATGAGCGACCCGCACCTCGGCAAGCTGACCTTCATCCGCGTCTACTCCGGCGTGCTCGAGGCCGGCACCTCGGTCCTGAACAGCGTGAAGGACCGCAAGGAGCGCATCGGCAAGATCTACCGGATGCACGCGAACAAGCGCGAGGAGATCGCTCGCGTGGGCGCGGGCGACATCGTCGCGGTGATGGGGCTGAAGCAGACCACCACCGGCGAGACGCTGTGCGACGACAAGAACCCGGTGATCCTGGAGTCGATGAACTTCCCGGCGCCGGTCATCAACGTCGCCATCGAGCCGAAGACCAAGGTCGACCAGCAGAAGCTGGGCACCGCGATCCAGCGGCTCGCCGAGGAGGACCCGTCCTTCCAGGTGCGGACCGACGAGGAGACCGGCCAGACCATCATCTCCGGCATGGGCGAACTGCACCTCGAGGTGCTGGTCGACCGCATGAAGCGAGAGTTCAAGGTCGAGGCCAACGTCGGCCGGCCGCAGGTCGCCTACCGCGAGACCATCCGCCGCAAGGTGGAGAAGGTCGAGTACACGCACAAGAAGCAGACCGGCGGCTCCGGCCAGTTCGGTCGCGTCATCATCGACATCGAGCCGCTTGGCGGCGGCAGCGACGGCTACGAGTTCGAGAACAAGGTCACCGGTGGCCGCATCCCGCGGGAGTACATCCCGTCGGTGGACGCGGGCTGCCAGGAGGCGGCCGAGTTCGGCGTGCTCGCCGGATACCCGCTGGTCGGTGTCAAGGTCACTCTTCAGGACGGCGCCTACCACGACGTCGACTCCTCCGAGCTGGCCTTCAAGATCGCCGGTTCCATGGCGTTCAAGGAGGCGGCCCGCAAGGCCGATCCCGCGCTGCTGGAGCCGATGATGGCCGTCGAGGTCACCACGCCCGAGGACTACATGGGTGACGTCATCGGCGACCTGAACGGCCGTCGTGGCCAGATTCAGGAGATGGGCGAGCGTCACGGGGTCAAGGTCATCAAGTCGACCGTGCCGCTCTCGGAGATGTTCGGATACGTCGGTGACCTGCGGAGTAAGACCCAAGGACGCGCCGTCTTCACCATGCAGTTCGATTCCTACGCCGAGGTTCCGGGGAACGTCGCGCAGGAGATCATCGCCAAGGCTCGCGGCGAATAACACCGCCGCGACGCAAGACCAAAATTTCTGAAGCAACAAACCGGTCGCCCAGACGGCCGAGGATCGCGACAAGGAGACACCGGTGGCCAAGGCCAAGTTCGAGCGGACGAAGCCGCACGTAAACATCGGCACCATTGGGCACATCGACCACGGTAAGACGACCCTTACCGCGGCGATTACCAAGGTGCTCCACGACAAGCACCCTGACCTGAACCCCTTCACGCCTTTCGACGAGATCGACAAGGCTCCGGAGGAGCGCGAGCGGGGTATCACGATCTCGATCGCTCACGTCGAGTACCAGACGGAGAAGCGTCACTACGCTCACGTCGACTGCCCGGGCCACGCCGACTACATCAAGAACATGATCACCGGCGCTGCCCAGATGGACGGTGCGATCCTGGTCGTGGCGGCGACCGATGGTCCGATGCCGCAGACCAAGGAGCACGTGCTCCTGGCGCGTCAGGTCGGCGTCCCGTACATCGTCGTGGCCCTCAACAAGGCCGACATGGTCGACGACGAGGAGATCCTCGAGCTCGTCGAGCTGGAGGTCCGCGAGCTGCTCTCGGAGTATGAGTTCCCGGGTGACGACGTCCCCGTGGTCCGCGTCTCCGCGCTCAAGGCGCTCGAGGGCGACGCCGAGTGGGGCGAGAAGATCGTCGAGCTCATGGACGCCTGCGACGAGAACGTCCCGGAGCCGGTCCGTGAGACGGACAAGCCGTTCCTGATGCCGATCGAGGACGTCTTCTCGATCACCGGTCGCGGCACGGTCGTCACCGGCCGCATCGAGCGTGGTGTCGTCAACGTCAACGAGACGGTCGACATCATCGGCATCCAGGAGAAGGCCACCACGACCACCGTCACCGGTGTCGAGATGTTCCGCAAGCTGCTCGACCAGGGCCAGGCGGGCGACAACGTCGGCCTGCTCCTGCGCGGCATCAAGCGTGAGGACGTCGAGCGCGGTCAGTGTGTCATCAAGCCGGGCACCAACACCCCGCACACCGAGTTCGAGGCGCAGGTCTACATCCTGTCCAAGGACGAGGGTGGCCGGCACACGCCGTTCTTCAACAACTACCGCCCGCAGTTCTACTTCCGCACCACGGACGTCACCGGCGTCGTGCACCTCCCCGAGGGCACGGAGATGGTCATGCCGGGCGACAACACCGAGATGCGGGTGGAGCTCATCCAGCCCATCGCGATGGAGGACGGCCTCAAGTTCGCGATTCGCGAGGGTGGCCGGACCGTCGGTGCTGGTCGAGTAATCAAGATCATCAAGTAGTACGACGGCGCGGCGGTCGGAGCTCCCGGAAACGGGCCCGGCCGCCGCACCACGACTCCCGACTTACGGGATCTCCGCGGAGACGCGAAAGCGGCTCACACGGGGTGTAATCCAGCGGCACTAGGAAGCAAAGGACACCGAGGCCACCATGGCGGGACAGAAGATCCGCATCCGGCTCAAGGCCTACGACCACGAGGTCATCGACACTTCGGCGCGAAAGATCGTCGAAACGGTGACGCGCACGGGCGCCAAGGTCGCCGGCCCGGTGCCGCTGCCGACCGAGAAGAACGTGTACTGCGTCATCCGCTCGCCGCACAAGTACAAGGACAGCCGCGAGCACTTCGAGATGCGCACGCACAAGCGCCTGATCGACATCATCGATCCGACGCCCAAGACGGTCGACTCGCTCATGCGGCTTGACCTTCCGGCCGGTGTCGACATCGAGATCAAGCTCTAAGGGCATCCAGAGATGAGCAAGCAGAGAAAGGGCGTTCTGGGCGAGAAGCTCGGTATGACCCAGGTCTTCGACGATGAGGGCCGGATCGTTCCGGTAACCGTCGTCCAAGCTGGGCCGTGCGTCGTCACCCGGGTCCGTACGCCTGACGCCGACGGCTACTCAGCCGTCCAGCTCGGTTACGGCCAGATCGACCCGCGCAAGGTCAACAAGCCCGTCGCAGGGCACTACGAGAAGGCCGGCGTCACGCCGCGCCGTCACCTCGTCGAGCTGCGCACCGACGACGCCGCCGAGTACGAGCTCGGGCAGGAGATCACCGTTGAGGTGTTCGAGGCCGGGCAGCGTATCGACGTCACAGGACGCAGTAAGGGCAAGGGCACCGCGGGTGTCATGAAGCGCCACGGGTTCAAGGGCCTGGGCGCCTCGCACGGCACCCAGCGCAAGCACCGTTCGCCCGGTTCGATCGGTGGCTGCGCCACGCCGGGCCGTGTGTTCAAGGGCCTGCGCATGGCCGGCCGGCACGGCAACACGCGTACGACCGTGCAGAACCTCACCGTGCACGCCATCGACGCGGACAAGGGGCTGCTCCTGATCAAGGGCGCCGTTCCCGGTCCGAACGGTGGCCTGATCCTGGTGCGCAGCGCCGCGAAGGGGGCGAAGTAAGTGACCAGCAAGCTCGACATCGAGCTCGCCCCGGAGATCTTCGACGCCAAGGTCAACGTGCCGCTGATCCACCAGGTCGTCGTCGCACAGCTCGCCGCGGCGCGGCAGGGCTCGCACAAGACGAAGACCCGTGGTGAGGTCTCCGGCGGTGGCAAGAAGCCGTACCGGCAGAAGGGCACCGGCCGGGCCCGTCAGGGTTCGACGCGCGCCCCGCAGTTCGCCGGCGGTGGCACGGTGCACGGCCCGCAGCCGCGCTCCTACGTCCAGAAGACGCCCAAGAAGATGAAGGCCGCCGCACTGCGCGGCGCGCTGTCGGACCGGGCTCGCTATGGCCGGGTGCACGTGGTCTCGGGGCTGGTCGAGGGCGACACGCCCAAGACCAAGGACGCCGTCACCGCGCTGCGGTCCATCACCGAGGCCGAGAAGATCCTCTTGGTCCTCGATCGCGAGGACGACCTGACCTGGCTGAGCATCCGCAACGTGGCCGAGGTCCACGTGCTGATGGCCGACCAGCTCAACACCTACGACGTGCTCTGCAACGACGAGATCGTCTTCACCGAGCAGGCGTACGAGGCCTTCGTGAACCACGCCAGTGGGAAGGAGAAGGCCAAGTGAGCAGGATCGTCGACCCGCGCGACATTCTCGTCGCGCCCGTGATCTCTGAGAAGAGCTACGGGCTGCTCGACGAGAACAAGTACACGTTCGAGGTTCGCCCGGGCGCCAACAAGACCCAGATCCGGCAGGCCGTCGAGTCTGTGTTCGGGGTCAAGGTGACCGGCGTCAACACCATCAACCGGCAGGGCAAGCGCAAGCGCACCCGGTTCGGTTATGGCAAGCGCAAGGACACCAAGCGGGCCATCGTCAGCCTGGCCGAGGGTGAGCGGATCGACATCTTCGGAGGCCCGGTCTCATGACCTCGTCCTCCGTGGCGTGCCGCTCTCGTGAGGGAGCGCAGGTGCGCGACCTCCGGACGCCGGGCACCGCGGAGGGCCGGTCCGGATCGGCAGATTTTCCGAAGACAGACAAGGGATGAACGAAAAAGATGGGCATCCGTAAGTACAAGCCGACGACCCCCGGTCGCCGCGGCTCGAGTGTGGCCGACTTCGTCGAGGTCACTCGTGCCGAGCCGGAGAAGTCGCTGGTGCGTCCGCTTCCCAAGAAGGGTGGCCGGAACGTACACGGCCACATCACCACGCGGCACCAGGGCGGCGGCCACAAGCGGGCGTATCGAGTGATCGACTTCCGGCGCGCCGACAAGGACGGCGTGCCGGCGAAGGTCGCGCACATCGAGTACGACCCCAACCGCACCGCGCGGATCGCGCTGCTGCACTACGCCGACGGGGAGAAGCGCTACATCCTCTGCCCGACCGGTGTGAAGCAGGGCGACCGCGTCGAGAACGGTCCGACCGCCGACATCAAGCCGGGCAACTGCCTGCCGCTGCGCAACATCCCGACCGGTACGGTCGTGCATGCCATCGAGCTGCGGCCCGGCGGCGGCGCCAAGCTGGCCCGCTCGGCCGGCTCCGGCGCTCAGCTGCTGGCCAAGGAGGGCAAGTACGCCACGCTGCGTATGCCCTCGGGCGAGATGCGGATGGTCGACCTGCGCTGCCGCGCGACGGTGGGCGAGGTCGGCAACTCCGAGCAGTCGAACATCAACTGGGGCAAGGCCGGCCGCATGCGGTGGAAGGGCAAGCGCCCGACCGTCCGCGGCGTCGCGATGAACCCGATCGACCACCCGCACGGTGGTGGTGAGGGCAAGACCTCCGGTGGTCGCCACCCCTCCAGCCCGTGGGGCCAGCCAGAGGGTCGCACCCGGAAGGCCAACAAGCCGTCCGACCGGCTCATCGTCCGACGTCGTAGCAAGAAGAAGCGGTAGGAGCCGATCGATGCCACGTAGCCTTAAGAAGGGTCCTTTCGTCGACGACCACCTGATCAAGAAGGTGGACACGCAGAACGAGAAGGGCACCAAAAACGTCATCAAGACGTGGTCGCGGCGCTCCATGATCGTGCCGGACATGCTCGGTCACACGATCGCCGTGCACGACGGCCGCAAGCACGTCCCGGTGTTCGTCACCGAGGCGATGATCGGCCACAAACTTGGCGAGTTCGCCCCGACGCGGACGTTCAAAGGCCACATCAAGGACGACCGCCGCAGTCGGCGCGGCTGAACCGACTTAAAGGGAGAGGCGCCGAGCGAGCGGAGTGGACGGCGGAGGAACGTAGCCGTCCGCGAAGCGAGTGAGAAGCCGATCCCGGAAATTAAGTATCGAGAGCGAGGAAACAGCGATGGAAGCCAGGGCCCAGGCGCGGTACGCCCGCGTCACGCCCAGAAAGGCCCGCCGCGTGGTGGACCTCATCCGCGGTATGCAGGCCGCGGAGGCTCAGGCGGTGCTGCGGTTCGCCCCTCAGGCTGCGAGCGAGCCGGTGTACAAGGTGCTCTCGAGCGCCATCGCCAACGCCGAGCACAACGACAAGCTCGACGCCGACACGCTCTGGGTGAGCCGGGCGTGGGTCGATGAGGGACCGACGCTCAAGCGCTACCGCCCGCGTTCGATGGGCCGTGCGTACCGCATCAACAAGCGCACGAGCCACATCACGGTCGTGGTCGAGTCACGGTCCGAGGGCAACAAGGCCACCACCAGCAAGAATGGTGCCAAGAACGCCAGCGGCCGCAATAAGACGAGGAGGACCCGATAGTGGGGCAGAAGGTAAACCCGCACGGGTTCCGACTGGGCATCACCACCGACTTCAAGAGCCGGTGGTACGCCGACAAGCTGTACAAGGACTACGTCAAGGAAGACGTGTCGATTCGCCGGATGCTGACCCGCGGCATGGACCGCGCGGGCATCTCCAAGGTCGAGATCGAGCGCACCCGTGACCGCGTCCGCGTCGACATCCACACCGCGCGTCCCGGCATCGTGATCGGCCGTCGTGGCGCCGAGGCCGACCGCATCCGCGGCGACCTCGAGAAGCTGACCGGCAAGCAGGTCCAGCTGAACATCCTCGAGGTCAAGAACCCGGAGATCGACGCGCAGCTCGTCGCGCAGGGCGTTGCTGAGCAGCTGTCCAGCCGAGTCGCGTTCCGCCGTGCCATGCGTAAGGCGATCCAGAGCGCCATGAAGTCCGGCGCCAAGGGGATCAAGGTGCAGTGCGGCGGCCGCCTCGGCGGCGCCGAGATGTCGCGCTCGGAGTTCTACCGCGAGGGCCAGGTGCCCCTGCACACGCTGCGCGCCGACATCGACTACGGCTTCTACGAGGCCCGTACGACCTTCGGCCGCATCGGTGTGAAGGTCTGGATCTACAAGGGTGAGGCGCCGACGAGCCGCGCCGAGCGCGAGGCGCAGGCCGCCAAGGAGCGCGCTGCCGGTGGCGGCGGTCGCCGCGAGCGGCCGCAGCGCCGCGGCGGCGGCGGCCGCCGGCGGGGGGAGGTGGGACGCGGCCCCCCCGCCCCCCGCGCGGGACACCCCCCCCGGGCCCCCCCCCC
>NZ_JAUEQY010000047.1 GCF_030406325.1 Actinomadura sp. DC4
CCACAGCCACCCCCCCCCCCCCCCCAACCCTCTTAGAGTGGGTTTGTGTGTGTCCTGGGGGGTCTCTGCCGGTCGGGGGGGCGCGGGGGGGGGGGGGGGGGGCGCCCCCCCCCCCCCCCCCGGCCACCCGGCCGCCGAGGTCACCGCTCTGACGTCATCGGCGCTGTTCACCGCGGCGTCCGGCCGTCCCGGCCGTGCCCGGCGGGACCTGAACGAGGCACGCTCGCGGCTGCACGCCGCGGGCATCGCCGCGCTCGCGCCGCAGTGGGAGCAGGCCGCGCTCGTCTGCGACTGGGCGTCCGGCGACCGGGAGGCGGCCCGGGCCCGTACGGCGCGGCTGGAGGAGATGCCGCCGCCGGTGCCCGCGGCCGTGACGCTCGCGATCCGGGCCGAGGTGCTGCGAAAGAGCGGACGGCTCGACGCCGCCCGGCGGATCGCCGGCGCTCTCGACGGCGCGGCGCCCGTCGCGTTGGCCGCCTGGGCGCTCGCCGGGCTGGACCGCGAGCCCGCCGTCGCGCTGAACCGCCTGCGGACCGCGACCGCGGCGGCGTGGCGCGACGGCCACCAGGGAGTCGTCCCGCTGCTGCTGCACCGCACGGCCAAGATCGCCTTCAGCGCGGGCGCGACCGGGACGGTGGCCGAGGCACACGCGGGGTTCGCCCGGCTGGGGCAGGACGACCCGCTGACGCGCGTCCTCGCCGGCCTGACCGAGGCCCGCGCCACCCGGGACGCGGGCGCCGCACGCCGCGCGCACGAACTCGCCACGTCGGCGGGCCTGGGCGCGCTGACCGGCGACTGCCGGGAGGTGCGCGAGCACCTGGGAGACGGCTGCGGTACGGAGCCTCCGGGCGGCGGGGGGCCGCTCCTCACCCCACGGGAGCGGGAGCTCGCGGGGCTGATCCGTGCGGGCCGTACCAACCGCCAGATCGCCGGGGCCATGCACCTGAGCGTGAAGTCGGTGGAGGCCTACCTCACCCGCGTGTACGCCAAGACGGGGTGCGCGTCCCGGCTCGAACTCGCCCTGGCCCTCGCGGAGGGCCGCATCGACGCCGACGGGACACCGGTCTGACGGGGGCTCGCCGCCGCCCCGTGACCCGCGGGGCGACGGCGAGCCGTCTTCATCGGGCGATCAGCGGTGGTCCCAGTGATAGCGGCCGATCCGCGGGTCGTAGCGGTAGTAGCCCCACCGCGTGTCGTGGCGGTAGTAGCCCCAGCGCGGGTCGTAGTGGTCACCGTTGCGCGGGTTCGAGCGGGGGTCGTCGTGGCCCCACCGCGGGTTGCGGCCGTGGTCCCAGCCGTGGTCATGGTCGTGGTCGTGGTGGTTCGAGGCAGAGGAGGCGTGGCTCGCGGGCGCGGCGGCCTGCGCCGCCTGCGCGGCCCCCGCCAGGGCCCCGACGACCATCGCCGGGCCGGCGAGCAGGCCGACGACGGTGGATCGAGCAGACTTCATGGATCCCCCAGATCAGTTGTCTGTACTAACGATCCGCTGTCTACCCAGGGTGACGGAACGGCAAGCCCAAGAATTGTCAATCAAAGTGCGCGATAAAAGTCCGTCATATTCCCCAAGAGGCCGCCATAGGCCACCATTTCTCTGCCCTTTCACCGGACCCGGCCCGCCACTCGCGACCGTCGCACCATCACCGAGGTGCTGGCCGCGTGCGTGCGAGCCCACTCCCAGGACCACCCGCCCATGGGCTCGCCCTCTCGGCGGCCGGCCGGCCGTCGACGTCGAGGCCGACGTCGAGGGTGCCGACCTGACCGGCACGGACCTGACCGGGGCCGATCTACGCAGCGTCCACGGTCTCAGCGCGGCCCAGGTCCGCCGGGAGGCACGGACCGACGCGACGACACGGTTCTGAGCGCGCCGGCTACAGGTCGATCGCCTCGAACGCCGCCGCGTGGCGGGTGCCCATCCGGGCGCCGGCCGGGCGGGTGACCTTCTCCAGGATCTCCTCCGGGTCGCTCGTCGCGTCCGGGCCCAGGCCGGCGAGGTACGCGGCGTGGGCGCGGAGCGAGGCGACGCCCGCGGCGAAGGTCTCGGTGACGTCGGCGCCGTGCGTCGGGTACGGGCTCTCGGCGACCAGAATCCGGCCCGCCCGCCAGGGCGGCAGGCCCTCGTCGAGCAGCTCGCGGAAGACCCAGCGGTTCGCGGCGTCGCGTACCCCGTCTATCACCGCGCGGCCCAGCGCGATGTGGTCGGCCTGGTTGGGCACGCCCGGTGCCCAGACGTCGTGGTGGTTGCCGGTGATCACGACGTCGGGGCGGTGCCGGCGTACGGCGCGGGCGATGTCGCGGCGGAGGCCGAGCCCGTACTCCAGCGTCCCGTCCGGATGGCCGAGGAACTCGACCACGTCCACGCCGACCAGCGCCGCGCTCGCGCATTCTTCGGCCTCGCGGAGCGGGCCGGCCGTCTCCGGCGGGATCGCGTCGATGCCCGCCTCGCCGCTCGTCGCGAGACAGTAGACGACCCGCTTGCCCTGCCCGGTCCACCGGGCGACGGCCGCCGCGGCGCCCCACTCCAGGTCATCGGGGTGCGCGACGACGGCCAGCGCGTTGGACCATGACTCGTCGACCGTCTCCAGGGGCCCGTCCGCGTCGCTCATCCCGCGACCTTACTAAGAGGCGGACGCGGGCTCGTCAGCGCGCCACTGGCCCATAGCACGGGGGAGACCTCCTCCGAACCGGGCGTGGTTCCCCGTTAGAGTCTGATTCTGGAATCGGGCGTGACGGGGTCGACGAGAGGGCAGCGCGGATGACTGACTGGATGGCGAGCGCCGCGGACGCCGAGCCCCCGGAGACGTCCGTGACGCTCGATCCGGACATCCCGAGCGTGGCCCGCATGTACGACTTCTTCCTCGGCGGCAAGGACAACTTCGCCTCCGACCGCCGGGCCGCCGAAGAGGTCAGCCGCGCGCTTCCCAGCGTGGCCGGGGTGGCACGATCCAACCGCCTCTTCCTGCAGCGCGCCGTGCGCTTCGTGGCCGAGTCCGGCATCGACCAGTTCCTCGACCTCGGCGCGGGCCTGCCGACGCAGGGCAACGTGCACGAGATCGCGCAGTCGGTCCACGCGGACGCCCGCGTGGTCTACGTCGACAACGACCCCGTGGTGAGCTCCCACGGGCGGGCGCTGCTCGCCCTCGACGAGCAGACGGCGGTCGTCGAGGCCGACATGCGCGACCCGGACGCCATCCTCGGCGACCCGCACGTGACCAAACTGATCGACTTCGACCGGCCGCTCTGCGTGCTGTTCGTCGCCGTGCTGCACTTCATCCCCGACCAGGAGGACCCGGCGGCTCTCGTGCGCCGCTACCGCGACGCGCTCCGCCCCGGCGGCCAGGTCATCCTCTCCCACGCCGCGGTCGAGGAGCGGCGCAACGTCGAGGTCGGCGCCGCGTACCGCTCCGCGAGCGCGAGCTCTCCCTTCGTCGCCAGGACCCGCGAGCAGGTCACGTCGTTCCTGGACGGCATGGAGATCGTCGATCCCGGGGTCGTCCTGCTGCACGAGTGGCGGCCGGAGGGCGGGGAGTTCCCCACCGACGCCGGCTGGACCGCCGTCGCCCGCAAAACCGTCTGACCTGCCCGCCCGCCAGGAGGCGGCGGACGCGTCCCGCGGTGACACAGGGCGTTAACTGTTAAGAACCTTGACAGAAATCTCGCCTGGTCTGACCATGGTGCGCACGCGGATCCGCAGCCCTGATCGTCCAACGTCGTGACATTCCTCCTGGCCGTGCGCCAGGGCTTCGGCGCGCCCGCCTGCCCCAGGGCGGAGCGCGCCGTCGCGTCACGCCTCTCGATGCGGAGCCCCCTCCATGCGACCACGTACGCTCCCGCGTGCGGTCCTCGCCGCGACCGCCCTGATACTCGCCGCGTTCGGCCTCGTCACCGTCAACGTGACGGCCGCCGTCGCGGCGCCGTTGCCCAGTCATGTGTTCGCCCCCTACTTCGAGGCCTGGACGGGCGACGACCCGGCCGCCCTCGCCCAGCAGTCCGGCTCGAAGTACCTCACCATGGCCTTCATTCAGGCCACCACCAAGGGATCGTGCACGCCGTACTGGAACGGCGACGGCAACAGCCCGATCGCCTCGTCCTCCTTCGGCTCGTCGATCGCCTCGATGCAGGCGGCGGGTGGCGACGTCATCCCCTCCTTCGGCGGCTACACCGCCGACAACACCGGGACCGAGATCGCCGACAGCTGCACCGACGTCGGCCAGATCGCGGCCGCGTACGAGAAGGTCATCACGACGTACGGCATCACCCGCATCGACCTCGACACCGAGGACAACTCCCTGAACAACACCGCCGGGATCGACCGGCGGAACAAGGCGGTCAAGCAGGTCGAGGACTGGGCCGCGAGCACCGGCCGTACGGTGCAGTTCTCCTACACGCTGCCGACCACGACCGGCGGGCTCGGCCAGAGCGGCCTCGCCGTGCTGCAGAACGCGGTCGCCAACGGCGCGCGGATCGACGTCGTCAACATCATGACGTTCGACTACTACGACAACGCCGCGCACGAGATGGCCAACGACACCAAGAGCGCCGCCAACGGCCTGCACGGCCAGCTCGCCGCGCTGTACCCGGGCACGAGCTCGACGGCGCTGTGGAACAGGATCGGCGTCACCGAGATGCCCGGCATCGACGACTTCGGGCCGGCCGAGACGTTCACCACCGCCGACGCCGCACCGGTCGAGCAGTGGGCCGCCGGCACGGGCATCAACACGCTGTCGTTCTGGGCGCTCCAGCGCGACAACGGCGGATGCCCCGGTACGGGGGGCGCGGGCAACTGCTCGGGCATCTCCCAGGACACCTGGTTCTTCAGCCACGCGTTCGAACCGTTCACCGGGGGCGGCGGCACGCCCGGCAACGACTTCTCGGTCTCGGCCTCGCCGTCCTCGGCGGCCGTGAACCCCGGCGGCTCGACCACCGCGACCGTACGCACGGCGGTGACCTCCGGATCGGCGCAGTCGGTCGCGCTGACGGCGAGCGGCGCGCCCTCCGGTGTCACCGCCTCGCTCAGCCCCGCCTCGGTGACCGCGGGCGGCACGTCGACGCTCACGCTGACGACGACGTCGGCCGCCGCGCCCGGCACCTATCCGATCACGGTCACCGGGAAGGCGGCCTCGGGCAGCCACAGCACGACGTTCACCCTGACCGTCAACGGGTCCGGCGGTGGCTCGCTGGTCAACGGCGGTTTCGAGTCGGGCCTGTCTCCGTGGACCTGCCAGCCCGGGGGCACGACCGTCGGCTCGCCGGTGCACTCGGGCGCCCACGCCCTCCTCGTCGCGCCGACCTCCTCCCAGACGGGTGAGTGCGGCCAGACGCTCACGCTGCAGCCGGGCCACGCCTACACGCTCACCGGCTGGGTCCAGGGGAACTACGCGTACCTGGGCGTCTCCGGCGGCGCGACCGCGAGCACCTGGGCCTCCTCCGCGGGCTGGACGAAGCTGACCGTGCCGTTCACCACGGGTTCGTCCGGGGCGGTGACGGTTTACATCCACGGCTGGTACGCCCAGGGCAACGTCTACGCCGATGACCTGGGCGTCTCCTGACAGATCCGGATGCACGCGGATGCGGGCGGCGGCCACGCCGCCCGCATCACGGCGTGCCGATCTTTCTCGATCCGGCGGAATGGTGGAAAACTTCACCCATTGAGTGCTTTCGTACGGTGACAGAGGCAGGAGGCGGAACGTGACACAGGACCCCGGGTGGTTCGTGCATCTCGGCAGGCTGTCGGCGGCGACCGAGGGCGCCGTCGAGACCGCCGGAGGTCTGCGGAAAAGGACCGGCGAGCTGGCGCCGGGCTGTGTGGCCGCGGTCTCGGGCCATGAGGGAATGCAGTGCGCGGCGGCGCTGGCGCAGTGCCACGGGCGCTTCACGAACCATCTGCACGGGCACGCCGACGCCATCCACGGGATCGGCGCCCGGCTGGCGGAGAGCCACACGACCTACACGCTCGCCGAGACGAAATCGGGCGAGGAGACCAGAACCCCGTCAACGAGCGTCTGAATTAGGGATCATGACGGAATGGTCACCTACCGCCAGCTGAAGGACGCCAACCCGGCGATGTTCCACCAGAGTGCCGCCGCGTGGAAGGACTGGGCGGACACGGCCCTCCAGCACGCGGGGTACCTCAACGACCGTGTCGGCCAGCACATCACCGAACCGCACTGGGGCGGCCTCACGTCCGAGCTCGCCCGCGGCAGGGTCGCGGACGCGCACGTCGACCTGTCCGCCTCCGCGAGCCAGCTCAAGACGGTCGAGACCGTGCTCATCCAGGCCGGCCAGGACTTCGAGGAGGCCCAGAACGACCTCGTGACCGCGACGAACGAGGCGACGCAGGCGGGCTTCAACGTCAGCGACTCGGGCGACGTCACGGTGCCCGCGACGCTGACGAAGGACAAGAAGCCGGACGAGGTCACGACGATCAACAACCACGCCTCGACGCTCCAGACCCGCATCACCGCCGCGGTCTACCGGGCGACGCGCGTGGACGCGGGCGTGACCAAGGCGCTCAACGCCCTGGATCCCAGCAAGGCGGGCGGCCGGAACGGCGCGAATGGCGGTGGCAGCGGTGGCAGCGGTGGTGGCCATGGCGGCGCCGGCTGGAACGGCGACTACGGGTCGAGCGGCGCGCCGCCGATGCAGCGTCCCAGCGGGCAGGTGGCGGACTGGATCAACCAGGCGATCCAGATCCTGCGGCAGCAGGGCATCAACCTGAGCCCGCAGGACGCCGGCTACATCGCGACCATCATCCAGTACGAGTCGGGCGGGAACCCCAACTCCATCAACCTCTGGGACTCCAACGCCGCGGCGGGCCACCCGTCCAAGGGCCTGATGCAGACGATCGACCCGACCTTCAACAGCTACGCGCTGCCCGGGCACACGAGCGTCTACAACCCGGTCGACAACATCATCGCCGGGACGAGGTACGCCCTCCACCGGTACGGGTCGCTGTCGAACGTGCCCGGCATCCGCAACATCCTGCACCACTCGGGCGGTTACGTCGGCTACTGAGCCGCGCGTTCCCGCAGGACCTCCATGATGTCCTGGTGGTTGAGGTAGAAGACGACCTGGAGTGACCCGTCCTCGGCGCGATGCAGGACGTACGCCGAGGACAGGGTCAGGCTCTCGTCCGTCACCGGCTCGGTCTCCCACTCGGTGTCGACCAGGACGTAGCGGTCGTCGAGCGGGGTCTCGGCGATGCGGGTCAGCCGCATCCCGGTCGCGCCGATCGAGGCGAAGAGCCTCTCGCGGGCCGGGAGCGCGGCGAGGAAGGCCGCCTTGGGCACCGCCCGTACGCCGCCCGGCTCGGCGCTCATGAACGTCTCGGCGAACTGCCCGGAGATCTCGTCCAGGTCGAGCCGGTTGCCGGCCGTCTCGAACCGGGCGAAGAAGTCCCGTACGTCGTCACTGATCTGGTCGGGCACGTCCCGCTCCTCCTCGTGGTCGTTCACAGGTCGTCCGCGAGCCGTTCGAGCAGCGGGACGACGGCGAGGACCTGCCGCCGCTCCCGGTCGTCGAGGACCCGGTCCATCGACCGGGCGAACTGCGACATGATCGACTGCTCCCGGCTCTCGAGCAGCCGGCGGCCGGCGCCGGTCAGGGCGGCGATCACCCGCCGTCCGTCATCCGGGTCGGGCGACCGGGTGATCAGCGCCCGCTGCTCCAGGCTGGTGACGACCGGGGCGATCGCCTGCGCCGTGACCCGTTCGTCCGCCGCGAGGGCGCCGGGCGTCATCGGCCCGTGGCGCTCCAGGCGGGACAGCACGGCCAGCTCCATGAACGTGACGTCGTCCTCTCCCGATCGGGCCGCGTAGAGCTGCCGCAGGCGCCGTGAGATCCGGCCGATCGTCAGCCGCAGATCCCGCACTGTCTCGTCCATTTTCCTTAATATAGCTTAATTAATCTGGATTAAACAACGTATCTCCGTCCACGGGTCGAACTCCTTTCACCGACGGGACGTCCCATGAATTGCCGGACCCGCCACGGGGCGGACCGGCGGAGATTCGCGTTGGGGGTTGCATGCGTACGGGGGCTTCGCGGTGGCCGCTGGTCGGGTGCGAGGGGGAGCTGGACGTCTTCAAGCGGGTGTGGGCGGACCGGCAGATCCAGGGGGTGGTGATCTCCGGCGGGGCGGGGGTGGGGAAGTCACGGCTGGCCGAGGCGTTCCTCGCCCGCGCCGTACGCCTGGGCGCCCGGGGCGGGCGCGCGACGGCGACCGCCGCCGCCACGCCGGTGCCGCTGGGCGCGATCGCCCACCTGATCCCGGCCGGGGTGGACCTGGCCGATCCGGTACGGGGCTTCGCGGCGGCGGCCGAGGCGCTGGCCGGGCGGCAGCCGTACGCGCTCCTGGTCGACGACCTGCACCTGCTGGACGCCGCGTCGACGGTCCTGCTGCGGCAGCTCATGGACGCCCGGGTCATACGCCTGATCGGCACGGTCCGCTCGGGACAACCGGGCGGCGCGGCATCCGCGGCGCTGGCCGGCGGGAGCGCCGTCCACCGCGTCGACCTGACCGAGCTGGACCCCGTGCGGACCGGGGCGGTGCTCGAAGCGGCCCTCGGCGGCCCCGTCGCGCGCGGCGCCCGGCACGCGCTGCACACCGCCACCCGGGGAAACCTTCGCTACCTGCGGGAACTGGTCACGTGGGCGGTCCAGTCGCAGGCGCTGACCTGCGACGGGGAGATCTGGGAACTCGCCGGGGACCCGCCGGCCGGGCCCGCGCTGACCGACCTCGTCGAGGCCCGGCTGGCCGCCGTACCGGCCGGTCGGCCGGCGCTCGAACTCCTGGCGTTGTGCGAACCGCTCGACGCCTCATCCGTCGCCTCCCCTGAGACGCTGGCCGACCTCGATGCCGCGGGCCTGATCCGCGCCGGCCAGGACCGGCGCCGCACGACGCTGACGCTGGCCTATCCACTGCACGGGACGGTGCTGCGCGCCGGCCTGTCCCCGCTGCGCCGCCGTACCCTGCTGCTGGACCAGTGCGCGCGTACGCGGGCGGCCGGCGCCCGGCGCCGGGGCGACGCCATGCGCCTCGCCGCGTGGGAGCTGACCGCGACCGGCACGGCCGGCCCGGCTCTCCTGGCGGCGGGCGCGGCGCAGGCCCGCGAGGCCGGCGACTTCGGCGCGGCCCTCAGGCTGCTCGGCGCGCTGCCGCCGGAGGAGCACACCGTCGCGACCCGGACCCTGACCGGCGAGGCGCTGTCGCGGCTGGGCCGCTGGGAGCAGGCCGAGGCCGTACTCGCGAAGCTCTCCGACGAGCCGCTCGGTGAGGCCGAGGTGCTCGCCGTCGCGCTGATCCGGGTGATCAACCTACTGTACGGCGGCGCGGGCGTGAGCGAGGTCCTGGAGGTCACGACGGCCGCGCGTGGCCGCGTGGCGACCGCCGCCGGCCGTCGTTCGCTGCGCGTCCACGAGGGGTACGCGCGGATCGCGCTGGGCCAGGTCGGCGCCGGGCTGACGTTGCTGGCCGACCTCGCGCCGGAGACCGTGGACGCCGAGGCGTGGCTCGCGGGGGCGCGGGCGAAGGCCGTCGGCCTGGCCCTGACGGGCCGGAGCGACGAGGCGGCCCGGTGGTCCGAACACGCCCGCGCCGCGTACCGGTCGTGCGCGAGGCGCCCGCTCTCCCACCCGGCGGCGCACGGCACGGACCGGGTCCTGGCGGCGACGGAGGCGGGCCGCCTGACGGAGGCCGTCGGGCTCACGGAGGGCGAGTCCCGCCGCGCGTATCCCCGGCCCGACGGGCCGCCTGCGCGGGGCGGAGAGGATCCCGGCGGCGGCGTCATGCGGCCGGCGGCCGGAGTCGCGTCGATGGGCGAGGCCGGGCCCGATTTGGAGGGCGGCTTCGCGGCCGGTGCCGGCGGTGCGGGGGAGGACCCCGGCGGGGTTCTCGCGCGGGTCCAGACCGGGGTCGTGCTCGGGCGGGCCGCGTGGCTGGCCGGGCGTCCCGGTCTCGCGCGGCGGTGGTGGGCCGAGGCGTCCTCCCTCGCCCGCGGCGCCGGATACGTCCGGGCGCTCCGGCTGCTCAACGCCGGTCTCGCGGCGTGTGCCGCGTCGGTCGGTGACCTGGCCGCCGCCGACGCCGCGCTGGCCGAGAACGCCACGCTGCCCCTCCTCACCCCGCTCTTCCTCTCCGTCGCCGAGGAGCGCATCGGCGAGGCCTGGCTACTCGCCGCGCGCGGACGGCAGGCCCAGGCCCGCGCCGTACTGACCGACGCCGCCGGGATCGCGCGGGCCACCGGTCACGTCGCCAGTGAGGCGCTGCTGCTCACCGACGTCGCCCGGCTCGGCGGCGCCGCCGAGGTCGCGGCCCGGCTCGCCGACCTCGCCGACGTGTGCGACGGAGACCTGGCGCCCGCGCGGGCACGGTTCGCCGCCGCGCTCGCCGCCGGGGACCCCGGCGACCTGCTCACCGCCGCCGGCGTCCTGGCGAACACCGGGCAGGAGCTCGCCGCCGCCGAGGCCGCCGCCGCGGCCGCGGCGCTCTGGCGGCGTACCCGCGAGCCCGGCCGTGCCGCCGCCGCGGCGCGGGAGGCCGCCGCGTACGAGACCCGCAGGCCGGCGGTCCGCACCCCTCTCCTGGCCGGCACCGAGACCCCGGCGCCGCTGAGCGCCCGCGAACAGCAGATCGCGGAGTTCGCCGCGGCCGGCATCGCGAGCAAGGAGATCGCCGAGACGCTCGCCCTGTCCGTGCGCACGGTGCACAACCACCTGCAGAAGATCTACCGCAAACTCGGGATCAACACGCGGCGCGAACTCCGCGAGATCCTCCACCCGCACGCCGTGGTGCCCTGCCGGGTGTTCCCGCCGATGCTCACGATCGGCCCAATAAATCGCACAGACCGCGACCGGCGCCGCCCCTCGCACGGCCGATCGCGATAGTCCTCGTCTGCAACGTGGCGTAGCCGCGCATGTCGTCGCTGGATTGGGGGCGTTCTCCACGGGTACTTGGCGCCTCCGACGAGTTGTAACGCGACGTCGCGGAAGGGGGAGGCACGGTGAGCGAACCAGGCAACGTCCGTCCTGGCCGGAGAACGGCCGGACCGGCGGAGGACGCGTCGACCGGCGAACTCGTCGCTCAGGCGAGCCGGCAGATCAGCGATCTCGTACGGCAGGAGCTGGCGCTGGCAAAGGCCGAACTGGTCGAGAAGGGCAAGCACGCCGGAATCGGCACAGGTCTGTTCGGCGGCGCGGGGGTGGTCGCCGTCTACGGCGGCGCGGTACTCATCGCCGCAGGGGTCGCGGCACTGTCGCTCGTATGGCCGGTGTGGCTGTCGGCGCTGGTCGTCGGCGTGGTGCTGCTGGCCGTCGCGGGCGTGCTGTCGCTGGCGGGCCGCCGGCAGTTCGGGCAGGCGGTACCCCCCATGCCCGAGCAGGCCACCGCGTCGGTGAAGACCGACGTACACGAGATCAAAGACCACCTCAGCGAAAGGCATCAACCATGACGCAGAGCGGTTCCCCGAGCGAGGAACGCCCGGCGACGGAGCCCGCGCGGCCGGACCGCGAGGAGCTCGCCGCCGGGATCGAACAGACCCGGCAGGACCTCGCCGAGACCGTGGAGGCGCTGGCGGCGAAGGCCGACGTGCCCACGCGCGTACGGGGCAAGGCGACCGAGGTGCGTGAGCGGGTCGGCGGGTCGTTCACCTCGCTGACGAACACGGCGCGCGAGAAGGCGCCGCGCGTACGCGAGCGGGCCGGCCGGGCCGTCCCCGAGCCGGCCCGCCGTACGACCCGCAGGGCCGCGAGCGCCGTGGGCGAGCGCCCGGCGGTGCTGTACGCCGTGGCCGGGGCGTTCGCCGCCGCCGGCCTGTGGGTATGGCGGCTGAGGAGGCGCTCATGAGCAGACCCGACTCGATGTCCCGGCCGATCTCGGCGGCGCTCGGCATGGCCGGCGGCCTGATCGCGGGCGCGCTGTTCAAGCGCACGTGGAAGCTGGTCGCGGGGCAGGAGGACACCCCGGACGCCGGCGACCTCGACCGCGGATGGACCGAGATCCTGATCGCCGCGACGATCCAGGGCGCGATCGCGGGCGCGGTGAAGGCCGCCCTCAACCACGGCTATCTCGTGCACCGGCGGAGCGACGGCAAGGCCACCTGACCCTTCGGACACCTGACCCCCCCGGCCGACGGGGCCGACGAGCCGACAGGGCCGCGAGGGCCGGTCCGACCACCGGCCGGCCGGCGGGCCGGACCGAAACCGGCGAACCGCGCCGCGCGAGCGGGGCCTGCCCCTGACCCCACCGCGATCCTCGCGGGCGGGCGCCGGCCGCCGATGGGCGTCTGCGAGGCCGCGCGGCAGGCCGGGCCCCAGGTCCCCGCGTGACCTGAGCGGCGGCGACCGTCACGGGCCGCCGTACACGGCGATCGTCGTACGGCGGTGAGGGCGAGCCGCGCGCCCGGACGTCCCCGCAGCGGACACACGCCGCCGGGCCCGGCCGGCGACGTCGAGCCCGTCGCGTACGACGACGTTCTCCACCCCACCCGATGGCCGGGACCCCGGTCACCGGACGACACCCCCATCAACCCCCCGCCGGTGATCCCGGCCAGACCGGAGGACTCCGGATGAGCGACCGCACCAGCACGGACGACACCACCGACGCGCCCGCCTCCCCGACCGACCTGCCCGCCTCCACCTGGTGGGGCGCGGTCAAACGCTCGGTGTCGGAGTTCCGCCGCGACAACATCACCGACTGGGCCGCCGCCCTCACCTACTACGCCATCCTGTCGATCTTCCCGGCGATGCTCGTGATCGTCTCCCTGGTGGGGCTGGCCGGGAAGTCGGTGTCCCAGTCCCTGATCACCAACGTCGGCGACCTCGCCCCCGGAGCGGTCGAGCAGGTGCTGACGAACGCGATCACCGAACTGCAGCGCAGCCACGGCGGCGCGGGCCTGATCGCGCTGATCAGCCTGGGCGCGGCGATCTGGTCCTCCTCGGGGTACGTCGCGGCGTTCATGCGGGCCTCCAACGCGATCTACGACGTCGGCGAGGGACGCCCGATCTACAAGACCCTGCCGATCCGGGTCGGCGTCACACTGACGACGCTCGTCCTGCTGTCGGCCTGCGCCATCGCGGTCGTGATCAGCGGCCCGATCGCCCAGCGCGCCGGCGAACTGGTCGGCGCGGGCTCGGCGGCCGTCCGGGTCTTCGGCATCGTCAAGTGGCCGATCATGCTCGTGATCACGAGCTTCCTGTTCGCCCTGCTGTACTGGGCGGCGCCCAACGCGAAGCAGAGGTTCCGCTGGGTCACCCCGGGCGGCGTCCTGGCGATCGTCATCTGGCTGGCCGCCTCGGCCGGCTTCGCGTTCTACGTGGCGAACTTCAGCTCCTACAACAAGACGTACGGCAGCCTCGCCGCCCTGATCATCTTCCTGGTGTGGGTCTGGATGTCCAACGTCGCCATCCTGCTGGGCGCCGAACTGAACGCCGAACTCGAACGCGGCCGCGCCATCGCCGCGGGCCTGCCGAAGACCGAGGAACCCTACGTCGAGCTGCGCGACACCCGCGCCCTGGACGACCCGGAGCCGGACGCCAAGTGATCCGCCGAAGCTGAGAATCCGCTGTGAGTCCGTTCCGTACCGCCGCCTCGGTGTTCCCCATCCGCGCTGGTCGGCGCCTCCGTGCGGCCGCGCGGTTCCCAGGGTTCTCACAGGTCTTCCCAGAGCGTGGTCAACGGGCGGGAGCAGCCTGAGGTCCTCCATCGACCAGGAGGAACTCACGCGATGTTCTCGACCAGGACGGTCGCGCGGTGATCGAGCTGCGCGGTCTCACCAAACGCTTCGGGGCCACGGTCGTCGTCGACGATCTGACGTTCACCGTCGAGCCCGGTGCGGTCACCGGGTTCCTCGGCCCGAACGGGGCCGGCAAGACGACGACCCTGCGGATGGTCCTCGGGCTGGCCGCGCCGACCAGCGGCTCCGCGCTCGTGGCCGGGCGGCGTTACGCCGAGCTGGCCGATCCCGTACGGGAGGTCGGCGCGCTGCTCGACGCCAGGGCCGTGCACGGCGCCCGTACCGCACGTGACCATCTCCTCTGCCTCGCCCGCGGCAGCGGCATCGCGCCGGGCCGGGTGGAGGAACTGCTCGGGCTCGTCGGCCTCGAACAGGTCGCCCACCGGCGGGTGGGCGCGTTCTCCCTCGGCATGAGCCAGCGGCTCGGGATCGCGGCGGCGCTGCTCGGCGACCCCGGGATCCTGCTGTTCGACGAGCCGGTCAACGGGCTCGACCCCGAGGGGATCCGCTGGATCCGCCACCTGATGCGCGACCTGGCGGCCGAGGGCCGCACCGTGCTGGTGTCGAGTCACCTCATGTCCGAAATGGCGCTCACCGCCGACCACCTCGTCGTGATCGGCAGGGGCCGGCTGATCACCGACACCGGCGTGGAGGAGTTCACCCGCGCCAACGCGGCCTCCGCGGTGCTGGTCCGTACGGAGGAGGCCGGGGCGTTCGCCGCGCTGCTCGCCGACGCCGGGGGAGAGGTGCGGACCGGACCGGAGGGCGCCCTCACGGTGTCCGGGCTGGACAGCACCCAGATCGGGCGGCTGGCCGCGGCCGGCGGCGTGGCGCTGTCGGAGCTGACGCCGCATCGCACCTCGCTGGAGGAGGCGTTCATGGCGCTCACCCACGACACCGTGGAGTACACGACCGAGGGGGCATCCCGATGACGAGCCGCACCGCCGACGCCGTCCGCTCGGAGTGGACCAAGATGCGTACGCTGCAATCGACCGTCTGGACCGTGCTCGTCACGATCGCCCTCGGCATCGGGTTCGGCGCGCTGCTGAGCCTCGCCGGCGCGCGGAAGTACGCCACGCTCGCGCCCGCGGACCAGGCGCACTTCGACCCGGCCGCGACGAGCCTGGCCGGGCACGTCATGGCCCAGCTCGCCATCGCCGTCCTGGGCGTCCTCGTGATCACCTCCGAGTTCGCGACCGGCATGATCGGGACCAGCCTCACGATCGTGCCGAGACGCGGGCGGCTGCTCGCCGCCAAGACGGTGGTGCTCACCGCGGTGGCGCTCGTCGTCGGGGAGGTCATCGGGTTCGGCGCGTTCTTCGTCGGCCAGGCCGTCCTGGCCGGTCAGGGCGCCCCGCACACCACGCTGGGCGAGCCGCACGTCCTACGCGCGGTCGTCGGGGCCGGCCTCTACCTCGCCGCCGTCGGGCTGCTCGGCGTGGCGGTCGGCACGCTCGTCCGCGCCACGGCCGGCGCGCTCGCGATCATGGTCGGGGCCACGCTGCTCGTGCCCGTGTTCACCCCGGCCCTGCCGGACTCGTGGGCGCGCGTCGTGGGCAGGTTCTGGCCCACGATGGCGGGCGAGCGCGTCATGACGAGCCGGCCCGACGGGCACTTCCCGGGCCCCTGGGCCGGGTTCGTGCTGCTGTGCGCGGCGGTGGCCGTGGTCCTCGCCGTGGCACTCCGCGTCTTCCGGACCCGCGATGCGTGAGGCCGGGGCTCCCGCGACGGCGTACGGGCCATGGCCCGCCGGCCGAGCCGAGGGCGCGATCGCGCTCGCCTGCACCGTGATGCGGCGAGCCGGTGCGGCGGCGAGCGCGTACGAGGCGCTCAACGTCTTGAGGACCCACGATGCGTGAGGCCGGGCGGGCGGCCGGCGCGGTCGCGCTCGCCTACGTCGTGATGGGGCTCGTCGCGGCGGCCGGGCTGTGGCTCATCGGGGCCGGCCCGCCGGGCCGGCTGACTCTCGCCGCCGTGGCGCTGGCCGGCGGCGGCGCGGTCGAACTCCAGGGCGCGCTCCACCCGGCCGCCGGGATGGGCGCGAGCGTGCACGGCGCGCTCCGCGTCATGCCGCTGGGGGTCTCCCTGTCCGGCGCCGTGGTCCTGGCCCTCCTGCTGCGGCGGCGCGCCCCGGACGTGCGGTCGCTGGTCACGACGGCCGTCGCGGTACCGCTCGCCTTCGCGCTGCCGGCCCTCGCCGCGCACGGGCGGCTCACCCTCGCGTCGCCGTGCGCGCACCGCGCGTACGGGCTGGGCGGCTGCCAGAGCGGGCGGGCCGCGCTCGGCGGGATCGCGCTGGACTACCACGCGGACGTCTGGAGGACCGCGCTCGGCGGCCTGGTGTGGGCGCTCGTCGTCATCGCCCTGGCGTCGATCGAGCACGTACGGCTGCCGGGCGGGCTGCGGCCCGCGGTCACGGCCTCGGTCACGGTGCTCCTCTGGGCCGCCCTCGCCACCGTCATCGCGGGCCTGGCCCTCGCGGCCGGCAGCGGGACGAAGTCGGGCGCGGCGCTGCTGCTCGGCCCCAACGCGGCCTTCGCGGGAGCGTCCACGGGGATCGGCGTGCCCTGGGCCGCGGGACCGGCGACCCGTGACACCGGATGGACCCTCGCCGGCATCGCGCACGACCACGGGCTCGCCTGGCTCGTCCCGGTGGCGTTCGCGGCGGTGGTCCTGCTCGCCGCCGGCGCGCTGACCGCCGCGCATACCCCTCCCGGTGCCCCGTGGCCCGCGAGAGCCGGCCGATCGGCCCTCGCCGTGGGGACGCTGGTCGCCGCCATGACCGCGGTGGCCGGCGGCTCGGCTCACCTGAGCGTCTCGGTCCTCGGCTTCACCCTTCCGGTCATCGTGCTGCGCGCCGCCGGTGACATCCTTGTGGCGCTGGTGCTCGGGGCCGCCGCCGGCGCGGTGGCCGGGCTCGCAGGAGGCGCGCTGACAGAGGCCGGCCGCGGACGGGTGAGGGCGAGATGGAACACAGAGAAGGCCCGGAGGTGATCAGCCTCCTCGTGGTCGACGACGAACCGGTCGTACGGGAACTGCTGTCGGCCAGCCTGCGGTTCGCCGGTTTCGCGGTGACCTCGGCGGCCACCGGCGCCGAGGCGGTGACCGCCGCCGTGAGCGAGCGGCCCGACCTCATCGTCCTCGACGTCATGCTGCCCGACATCGACGGGTTCGAGGTGGTCCGGCGGCTGGGCGAGCGCGGCGCTCGTACGGCCGGCGGCCCCGGTCACGTCCCGGTGCTGTTCCTCACCGCACGCGACACGACGCAGGACAAGATCGACGGGCTCACCGCCGGAGGCGACGACTACGTCACGAAACCGTTCAGCGTGGAGGAGCTGATCGCCCGCATCCGGGCGATCCTCCGCCGCGCGGGCGGGCCGGCCGGCGCGGACACGCTGACCGTCGCCGACCTGGTGGTGGACCGCGCCGGGCATCAGGTACGCCGGGCGGGCCGCCCGGTCCGGGTGTCCCCGACGGAGTTCCGGCTGCTGCTCCTATTGGTGGAGAACGCCGGCCGCGTCCTGTCCAAGACCCAGATCCTGGACCGCGTCTGGCAGTACGACTTCGGCGGGGACGAGAGCATCGTCGAGTCCTACATCAGCTACCTGCGCCGCAAGGTCGACACGACCGAGCCGAAGCTCATCCACACCGTCTGGGGCGCCGGCTACGTCCTGCGCCGGCCGGCCCCGTGATGGCCCGGCGCCCGTCGCTGCGCGCCCGGCTCCTCGCGATCACGATGGCCCTGCTGGCGGCCGGGCTGGCGGTGGCGGGCGTTCTCGTCACCGGCGCGCTCCGCGGTCACCTGGTGAAGCGTGTGGACGAGCAGGTGACCCCGCTCGCGACGGCCGTCTCGCGGCTCCCGCCCTCGTTGCTCACCTCGGAGCGCGACGGGACGTTCCCGAGGAAGATCCTGGCCGGGAACACCGACCTGATCGGCGACCTCTTCATCGTCCGCCTCACCCCGGATGGCGGCACGGAAGGCGTGGTGCGCTCGCCGGACACGGC
This sequence comes from Actinomadura sp. DC4, assembly GCF_030406325.1. Classification (GTDB taxonomy): domain Bacteria; phylum Actinomycetota; class Actinomycetes; order Streptosporangiales; family Streptosporangiaceae; genus Actinoallomurus. The sequence continues at coordinate 17,730 of NZ_JAUEQY010000047.1, forward strand.
GGGGCCGTCACTTCCCCGCCTGGACGAGCGCGCCGTGGCGGCGCACGGCGGCCGGCCGTTCGAGACGGCGGGCCGAGGCGGAGACCGCTGGCGGGTGATCGCGCTGCACCAGGTCGCGGGTGGCAGCGTCGTGGTCGCGGCCTCGCTGCACGGCGTGAACGCCACGATCGGCCGGCTGCGCGCCGACTGCGCGCTCACCGGGGCCGTGGTCCTGCTGCTGCTCGGCGTCGCGGGCTGGTTCGCCGTACGGGCGGGGCTGCGCCCGCTACACCGCATCGAGGGCACCGCCGCCGCGATCGCCGGGGGCGACCTGTCGCACCGGGTCCCCGACCTCGCCGCGCCCGGCACCGAGGTCGGCCGGCTGTCCGCGGCGCTGAACGGGATGCTCGCCCAGATCGAGTCCGCCTTCGAGGCCCAGGCGGACTCCGAGGCGCGGATGCGCCGCTTCGTCGCCGACGCCAGTCACGAGCTCCGCACCCCACTGTCCGGCATCAAGGGCTTCGCCGAGCTCTACCGGATGGGCGGGCTGCCCGAGCGCGCGGACGTCGACCGTACGATGCTCCGCATCGAGAGCGAGGCCACCCGGCTCGCCCGGCTGGTGGAGGACCTGCTGCTCCTGGCCCGGCTGGACGGCCACCACGGCAGCGGCGACCTCCCGCTGCAGCCGGCCCCGATGGACCTGCGGACCCTCGCCGCCGACGCGCTGCACGACCTGCGCGCCCTCGACCCCGGCCGTCCGGTCCGGCTCACCGGTCCGGAGGGCGGGCCGCCCGCGAGCGCGCCGGTCCTTGGCGATGAGTCGCGGCTGCGCCAGGCCGTGAGCAACCTGGTCGGCAACGCGGTCACGCACACGCCCGCCGGCACCCCGGTACGCGTCACGGTCGGCACGGAGGGCGAGGAGGCGGTGCTGACCGTCGCGGACGAGGGGCCCGGCCTGACCGGGGAGCAGGCCGCTCTGGTGTTCGAGCGGTTCTACCGCGCGGACGTCTCGCGCAGCCGCAGTGGAAACGGCGGCGCCGGTCTCGGCCTGGCCATCGTGCACTCCGTGGTCGCCGCGCACGACGGACGGGTCGAGCTGCGTACGGCGCCGGGCGAGGGCACCGAGTTCCGGCTGGTCCTGCCCGCTCTCACGGACGACCGTGCACGGTGACGTCGCTCTGCTGCTCCACGGGGGCCGCGGGCCGGACCAGGACCGCGCTGCCGAGCACGAGGACCGCGCAGGCCAGCAGCGGCGGGGCCAGCACCATCGGGCGCCCGATCCGGCGCGTCGGCCGCTCGATCAGCGCGAACGACAGGACCCCGAGCGCGAGGGTCACGGCGAGCTGGGCGGCGATCACGGCCGGGCCGCCGGGGTGGGCGGTGTGGGTCGCGTAAACGTGCACGGGCCAGTGCCACAGGTACAGCGAGTAGCTCAGCCGCCCGATCCACACGACCGGTCCCGCGGCGAGGATCCGGGTGGCCACGGCGCCGGGCGCCACCACCAGGTAGGCGATCACCAGTGCGGCGGAGACGCCGGCCAGGACCAGCCCTCCGTCATAGAGCCAGCCGGCCTCGATGCGGCCCACCGTCCAGAGCGCGACCAGTGAGGCCAGCGCCAGCGCGAACACCGAACGCGCCAGCGCGCGGCGGCGGCCGGTCAGCGTCCGGTCCCAGGATCCGTTCGGCCCGGGCGCGTCGCGAGTGAGCGCGAGGGCGCACAGCACTCCGAGCAGGAGCGCCCCGCTGCGGGTGTCGGTGCCGAGGTAGGCGCGGTCGACGCCGTCCGTGCCCTGGAGCACCGCCGCCGCGGTGTAGGAGACCACCGCGCCCGCGCCCGCAGTCATGGCCAGGACCCGCCGCGAACGGGTGAGCGTCATGATGAGGATCAGCAGCGGCGGCCAGACCAGGTAGAACTGCTCCTCGACCGCCAGTGACCACAGATGCGTGAGCGGGGTGGCGTCGGCGAGCGCGCCCCAGTAGCCGAGGTTCGTGAAGATCGCGTACCAGTTCGAGACGTACGCCAGCGCCGCCACGGTCTGCGCGTCGGTCGTGGCCCGCAGCTCGGGCAGCGCGCCGAGGCGGAGCCACAGCTGGACCACGACGAGGAGCGCCATGACGGTCGGCAGCAGCCGCCGGGCCCGGCGTGCCCAGAACCGTTTCCAGTCGATCGCAGCGGTACGCCGCCACTCGATCAGCAGGAGACGGGTGATGACGTAGCCGGAGATGACGAAGAACAGATCGACGCCGAGGAAGCCGCCGGGGACGCCCATCCCGAAGTGGAAGGCGATCACCCCGGCCACCGCGACCGCGCGGAGCCCGTCGACGGCGCCGATCCTCACCGACGTGTGCGTACGGGCCACACGAGGCGGGGCGCGGTCCACCCTGACCGATTCGATCATTCAGGCCCGCCCTGCTTCGTGGTCATCGGCGTCTCAGCGCACGTACAGGTCGAAGGCGGGGACGCCCGCCTTGTCATAGTCGTTCTCGCAGCGGAAGCCACGGGCCTGCCGGTGGGAGACCATGACCTGGCCCGCGGTCTGGCAGGCGGCGATCGCTTTGTAGAAGCGGACGAAACGCCACCCGTCGGTGCCCGCCCGCGCCCCGGCCGCGGAGCCGAGCACGGACGCGAAGGCCATCGCGCCGGCGAGCGCGAGAGCGGTTCTGCGGAAGTTCATCTGACGGTCCCCTCGTCGAGTTGAGTCGTCTGGTCTAGGACCTGCCGCCGTTCTTGCGCCGGTCGAGCAGATCGGCGTGGATGGAGTTGAGGAGCCAGCGGCCGAGCCGGTCGTGCGTGGTGCCCGACGGATGGCCCGTCTCGTCGTAGACCTGGATGCCGGAGACCTGCCGGGGACACACCTTGGCCGCCGTGCAGAGCTGGCCGTGCAGATCCAGCAGCGCGGCGTTCGGATGCCGGCGCGCCGCCGCCTGGATCGCGGCGTTCATGGCGTCGGAGTTCGCCCGGCTCGCGGCTTCGTTGTCGACGACGGTCGGCAGGTAGACCCGTGCGCCGCCGGCGCCGAGAACGCCGATGGCCCGGTCGATCTGCGCGTCGAATCGCCGCCGGAAGCCCGGATCGGTGATCGAGCTGACGCCCTTGCCGCCGGGAAGCTCCTGGGAGTCCTGACCGTCCCAGTAGCCCACCTCCAGCAGCGCGGCCGCCGGCCGGTACTTCGACACCAGATCGCGCCAGCGCTCGGGCCACCGGTTGCACTCCGCGGGCGCCGCGACCATCTTGCCCCGCCGGCGGATGCGGACCGGCTGCATCAGCCCGCAGCCGGGCCGTCCCGCGTTCACGACGACGTTGCGGCGGTCGCGGTCGGCGTCGGCCGCGCCGACACCGAGGTTGCGGGCCCACGAGTCACCGACCACGAGCAGCGTCAGTCCCCGTACCGCGGGGGACAGGGCCGTGTCACCGACCGGAACCGGCATCGGGGTCGGCTCCCGCGGCCCCCCGGCCCGTCCCGTGCAGCCCGTCAGCGTCAGTGCGGCGGCCACGGAGACGAGAATGCTTCTTGGACGAAGCACGCCATTTCCCATGGTCACCCCCGTGACGTCGACTTCGGCTGACCCAACGTATGCGAGGCCGAATTCTTCGCGGGCAAATGAGGGCGATATTTCGGGTCAACACTCTTTCAAAACCTGACGGCGACTCACCGGAACGGCCCGGGAATGGAGAGTGAGACCGCCCATTGATGATTGTCGAGAAAGGTCATCCGGTAATGGTCGGACATAAGCTGCTTATGGTCTCTTCCGCCTGCTGATGGGAATATGCGGGTCGCTCGCCGCGGCGTCGGCGGACCCGAGCCCGCCGCACCAGATGAACCTGCCCAAACCGGCCCCTCCGGGGCGGCGACACCGGCCTGGACTTCCGGCCGGACACGACGCACCACGACGACCCTGGAGGCGTCCAGGCCGGCGCCTACCTCCGCGCCCACGTCCCGGAACTGGCCGGCCTGGAAAGCTGAGGAGGCTCAGAGCCGCTCGACGGTCTCCGCGGCCTGCAGCACTCCCCGCGTGTCCAGTACCAGCGCGGCCCGCAGCGCGACCATCGACAGGTCGAACGTCCGGTGCGGCTGCAGCAGGATGACCAGATTGGCCGCTTCCAGCGCCTCGTCCAGGTCGTCGGCACGGGTCACGGGGACGCCGTCGGCCGACCAGTCCCGGATGAGCGGGTCGAAGTAACTCACCTGCGCCCCGGCGGCCCGCAGCCGCCGTGCCAGCGGCGTGGCCGGCGACTCGCGGCCATCGGCGATGTCGGGCTTGTAGGTGACGCCGAGCAGCAGGATGGTGGCCCCGTTGGCGCAGCGCCCGTGCCGATGCAGCATGCGCATCGCGCGCTCCGCGACGTACGCCGGCATCCCGTCGTTGACCTGCTGGGCCAGCTCGGCGAACCGGAACTGCCGCCCCAGCCGCCGCACGCGGTGCGACAGGTAACTCGGGTCGATCGGGATGCAGTGGCCTCCGACGCCGGGGCCGGGGCGGAAGGGCTGGTAGCCGAACGGTTTGGTGGCCGCCGCCGCGATGGTGTCCCACACGTCGATCGCCAGTTCGTCGCACAGTACCGCGATCTCGTTGACCAGCGCGATGTTGACCTGCCGGTAGGTGTTCTCCAGCAGCTTGGCCATCTCCGCCTCGCGGGTGCCGCGCACCGGCACGACCTGCTCCACGAGCTTGCCGTAGAAGGCCATGGCGCGGTCGAGGCACGCGCTGGTGACCCCACCGACGATCTTCGGTGTGTTGTGCAGTGCGTAGTCCGGGTTGCCCGGGTCGATGCGTTCCGGGGAGTACGCCAGGTGGAAATCGATCCCCGCCATGAGCCCGCCCTTCTCCAGCAGCGGGCGTACGACCTCCTCGGTCGTACCGGGCCAGGTGGTCGACTCCAGCACGACGAGAGTGTCGGGGCCGAGATGCTCGGCGAGCATCCGCACGGCCCCGGTCACCGCGCCGAGGTCGGGCCGCCGGTCCTCGTCCAGCGGCGTCGGCACGCAGATCACGACCGTGTCGGCCGCCGCCAGGACGCGTTCGTCCGTGGTCGCGCGGAACCCCTGCGCGAGGAACGTCGCGACGTCGCCGTCGGATATGTCGTCCACGTGTGAGATGCCCGCGTTGAGCAGGTCGACGAGGCGGGAGTCGATGTCGAGCCCGACGACCCGCATCCCGCCGCGAACGGCCTCGCGGACCATCGGCATCCCGACGTATCCGAGCCCGATCACCGCGAGGTCCCACTCGATGACCCGGTCGCCTCGTGTCTGGTCCATTACGCCCCCCGGTATCGTCTACCGGCCCACGTCTCTCGCGGGCCGTAGCTGACTTCGTCTCTGCCCGCCTCGGTCAGGGCATCGCCGCGTTCTCGGCGTACGCCTCCTGCTCGCGGAACCACGCCACGGTCCGCGCCAGCCCGGCGTCCAGTGGTACCGCGGCGGCCGACGGGAACAGGTGCCGGAGGCGGGCGTCGGCCGCCTGAGAGTCGCGTACGTCCCCGGCCCGCGCCGGCCCGTGCCGCACCTCGACCGCCCGGTCGAGGACGCCGGCCAGCCGCCGGGTCAGCTCGGAGATCGACAGCCGGGTGCCGAACGCCAGGTTCACCGGCTCGTCGCTCACGACCCGCCGCATCACGGCGTCGGCGAGCACCGCGGTGACCGTCCCGACGAACGTGAAGTCGCGCGTCTGCGCGCCGTCGCCGTGAATCAACAGAGGCTCGCCGCGCAGCGCCGCGTCGACGAACGCCGGGATCACCGCCGCGTACGCGTGCCCGGCCGGCTGCAGCGGGCCGTAGACGTTGAAGAAGCGGAACGGCAACACCGGCAGACCGAAGCTGGCACCGTACGCGAGCGTGTAGGCCTCGGCGGCGAGCTTGGCGGCCCCGTACGGGCTGAGCGGCCGGGTGGGCAGGTCCTCGTGCTTGGGCAGCGTCGGCACCGCGCCGTACACCGACGAGGACGAGGCCGCCACCACGTGGACCGACGCACGCCGGCAGGCCTCCAGGACGCGGACCGTCCCGGTGGCGTTGACCTCGTGGCTGGCCATCGGATCGGCCAGCGAGCGGGGCACGGAGGGGCGGGCCGCCAGGTGGACGACCGCGTCCGCGCGGTCCACGAGCGGCGTGAGCACGTCGGGGTCGAGGATGCTCGCCCGTACGAGCCTCGCGCCGGTGCCGTGGAGGTTCTCGGCCCGGCCGGTGCTGAGGTCGTCGAGCGCGACGACCTCCTTCACCTGCGGCCGTGCCAGCAGCTCACGGCAGAGATTCGCGCCGATGAAACCGGCACCCCCGGTGATGAGGACTCTCATCGCGCCTCCTCTTTCTCTCGAGCGGGCCACCCGCCCCGTTCTTCGGTGATGGACGTGTAGATCGCGGCCACGTCGGAGACGAGGCGGCCGGGACCGAACCGCTGCTCGGTCCACGCGCGCGCCCGCAGGCTCATCTCGCGCCGCGTCGGCTCGTCCAGAAGCAGCCGCGCCGCGCGGGCGGCGAGTTCGCCGGCGTCGCAGGGGCCGAGCAGGCCAGTGACGCCGTCCACGACGACCTCGCCGACGCTGCCGACGTTCGTCGCCACGACGGGCACACCGGCGAGCCCGGCCTCGATCAGCGAGACCGGCATGCCTTCGTTGTCGGAGGTGAGCAGCACCAGGTCGGCCGCCGCGTACACCGTCTCGACGTCGGCGCGCCAGCCCACCGTCCGCAGAGCGGTCCCGAACTCGCCGGCCGCGGCGGTCACCTCGCCGGCCGCGTCGCCGCTGCCGCACACGACGAACCGCACGCCCGGTACGAGACGGCGCAGCTCACGCGCGACGCGGACCAGCCGATCGGGCCGCTTGACACGGGTCAGCCGGCCCACATACGCGACGACCGGCTCCTCACCGGGGACGCCCAGCGCGAGCCGGGCGGCGGCGCGGTCGGGCAGCGGCCCGAGGGCGGTCCCCGGCGGCACCACGGCGTACTGGTGGGGACGGCCGATGCCCGCCGCGACCAGCTCGTCGCGGACCTGCGCGCCGACGGCGACCAGGCGGTCGCACCGCCGTGCGGCCAGCCGTTCGGCGGCCACCACGAGACGCGTCCTGCCGGGTGAGAAGTAGCCGTACAGCAGATGGCCGTGGAACGTGTGCACGCGGGCGGGCACGCGCGCCAGCACCGCCGCCGCACGCCCGAGGAAACCGGCCTTGGCCATGTGCGTGTGCACGATGTGCGGCCGGAACCTGCGCATCTCGGCGGCCAGGGACGCGACCGCGCGCAGGTCGTCCGCCGGGCGCACCGAGCGCCCGAGCGCCGTCATCCGGCGCGCCTCGACGTCGGTGCCCCGCAGGTCCAGGTGGTCGGCCTCGCCCGGCTCGACGAGGCCCGTGTAGAGCCGCTGGTCGAAGCGGCCGGGATCCAGGCCGCGCATGAGGACGCTCGCCTGCAGCGCCGGGCCGCCGACGTTCATGCGCGTGATGACGCGCATCACCCGGATCCGCTCGGCGCCGCTCACGGCGAGACCAGGTCGGGTCGGGGAGCGGCCTCGATGCGGGCCTCCGCGATGGTGTCGTCGAGCACGTCGGCGAGCGTGTACCGGGGCCTCCAGCCGAGGAGCCCGCGCAGCTTGGCGGTGTCCGGGACCCGCCGCTTCATGTCCTCGAAGCCGCCGCCGTACGCCTGGTCGTAGGGGATCAGCTCGACCCGCGACCGGCTCCCGGAGCGTTCGATGATCGTCTCGGCCAGCCGGCCGATGCTGATCTCCTCGGACGAGCCGATGTTGAACGTCTGCCCGATCGCCGCGTCGCTGTCGAGCAGCCCGAGCAGCGCCTCCACGACGTCGAGCACGTGGGCGAAGCAACGAGTCTGGAGCCCGTCTCCGAAGACCGTCAGCGGCTCGTCGCGCAACGCCTGCCGCACCAGCCGAGGGATGACCATGCCGTACGCCGGGCTCTGCCGCGCGCCGACGGTGTTGAACAGGCGCACCACGATCGTCGGCAGGCCGCGCTCGCGGTGATAGCAGTTGGCGAGGATCTCGTCGACCGCCTTGGCGGTGCTGTACGCCCAGCGCACGATCGACGGGTTACCGAGGATGCGGTCGGCCGTCTCGTGCAGCGGGCCCAGGCAGTTCTTCCCGTAGATCTCCGACGTGCTCGTCATGAGGATCTTGCGACGGTAGCGGTGCGCGGCCTCGATCATGACCTGCGACCCGCGGATATTGGTGGTCAGCGACTTCAGCGGCTGCTCCACCACCAGCCGGACGCCGACCGAGGCCGCCATGTGCACGACCACGTCGCACTGGTGCACGAGTTCGTCGACCAGGAGTTCGTCGAGCACCGATCCGTGGACGAAGTGGAAGGCCGCCGACTTGCTGGCCTCATCCAGGTTGGCGAGTCGTCCCGTCGTGAGGTTGTCCAGGGCGACGACCGTGTCTCCGCGGGCGAGTAAGGCGTTGACCAGGTAGGAACCGATGAAACCGGCGCCACCCGTCACCACGTATCTCGTCTTGGTCCTGACTGCCATGGCACGCCCTCTCGAGATCCGGGGCGCTCCACCGAGGGTTCGGCCACCCTTCGCGATCATGTCTTCACATCAGGTTAGGTAGTGAAGATCAAAAACTGGGTCATCGGGTCACACGGCCAAGACATGTTCCGGGGCGCGGGGTCAAAGAGAGTCCGTGCCGTGGGGTACGCGACGATGCGCAACGGTGATATGACCCGGTCCGGAATCGGCACCGCCACCAGGCACCCATGGTGGGTGCCGCTGCTCGCCGTACCGGTCCTCGCGTCCTGCTCGCGAGCCGGTCCTGGCACGGCGTCGCCGCGGTGGCGCTGCTCGTCGCGGTCACCGCCGCGCGTCCTTCGCCCGGCGCGCTCACCCGCGTCGTGGCAGCGACGGGAGGCGTCACCGCCGCGTACGCGTCGGCGTTCGAGCTGGATGGGCGCCCGGATCCGCGTGCTGTGGTCACCGCCCTCACCGTGCTCGCGGAGTAGCCGCGCGACCGTTGGCAGCCATCCGGTGACGGCTCGTTTCAGCGGGTACTCGGTGCGGCCGGATCTGACCTTCAGGTCGGCGGGCAGTTGTGGCCGGGGCGGGTCGGCGACGCTCGCAGTGTCGCGTGGTCGTACAGCTCGCCGTGCCGTCCGGCCCGAGCCGCCCGGGCAGCAGGCGGACGCGGCCGGGCCGGTGACCGCCGGAGGCCGGGGCACAGGAGACCTCCGGCGAGCGAGATGCGCTCCTTCGTACGGAGCTCGGCCGCGCCGGTCAGCGTCTCCGTCGCCGTGTGCGCCGGAGCGTTACGCTCCGGCGCACGGTCGGACCGGCTCTCGGTGTCAGCCGGTGCAGAGGGCGACGGAGCCCGCGGGCGCACAGTTGTTCGGTGTGTTCAGCACGACGAGGCTGCCGACCAGCGTCACCCGGCTCAAGATCCCGGCGTTGAAGACCCCGCCGCCGTTCCCGGCGATGTTGCGTCGCACCAGCGTGGTCTGGAGGACCAGCCGGCCGTCGGCGGCGGTGTACAGCCCGCCTCCGGTGGCGGTGGCCGAGTTGGCCTCGAACGTGGTGCGGATCGTCTCGGTCTTTCCGCCCTGGCCGTTGTAGAGGGCGCCGCCGTTCGTGCTGGCGTGGTTGCCACGCAGGATGCTGAACGCGATCCGGATGCTGCCGTCGTTGTAGAGACCGCCTCCACCGCCTCCGCCGGCCCGCGTGGTGTTGTTCTCCACGAGCGTCCGCATGACGCTCAGCCGGCCGCTGTCGTTGGAGATGCCGGCACCGCTGTCCGCCGTGTTGCCCGATACCGTCACACGGCTCAGCCTGATGGTGCCGCGGGAGTTGAGGATGCCGCCGCCCGTGTCGTTGGCGGGGACGACGGCCTCGGCGTTTCCGCCGGAGACGAAGAGGCTCGACAGTTCGAGCGTGGCGCCCGGCGCCACCTCGATGACGCGGAAGGGCGCGGCCGTCGCCGAACGGGAGATGAGCGTCGAGGCTCCGCCGGTGATCCGGAGGCTACCGGTAATGACCGGCAGCCCGTCAGGCCCGCGCCCGGAGCCGGCCGCGGCGGTCAGAACGTAGTTGCAGCGGGAGGCGAGCAGGAGGGTTCCCGCGCCGGCGGTGTTGGCCGCGTTGACCGCGGAGATCAGCGACGCCGTGCTACAGGGTACGTGCACGGTCGCGGCGTGCGCCACGCTCGCCGTGACGGGTATTCCGGTCAAAGCAAGGGCGATGGCGGTGGCCCCCCCGAATCTTCCTTTTCTCGAACTCATCAGGCTCCCCCGAATTATTGGACATATCGATTCAGTATGCGATGGTATTTCGTCTCGCGGCCCGAGAAATCTCGTTTTTATAAAGCAAGATCGCAGACTAGCACGCGATTTGGCAGGAGTGAAGTATTCAATTCTTTGACGCTGTTTGAAGACGCTTTATCGGGTGCAGCGTTTGGACTCTGACCTGCTATAAGATGTCCGGTAGTGTGCCAAGGCGACCGGTTGTGTGGCCAGTGTCATTGCGGTGGTCGATGTGTTTTGCGGGTAACGTCGGGCGGTAGCAAACAAGAGGGGGTTATGGCATCGACGGGAGATCAGATAAATGACAATTGTGTGGGTGGGATTCGCGGCTTTCATGATGGTTGGGGGATTGACTGAGTTCGTACGCAAATTGGCTGTTCAGCTGGCTCTGACCGACTGCCCTGGCGCGCACAAGGGGCATCGGCGGCCGACGCCGTACCTCGGCGGGGTCGTCATCGTCGCCGGGGTCCTGGGCCCTGCGGCCCTCGCGGTGGGAGGGGGAGACCCGCGCATGCGGGTGGTCCTCGTGGCCGCCGCGGCGGTCGCGCTGCTCGGCCTGGTCGACGACCTCCGGCCGCTCACCCCGTTCGTGCGGCTCATGGTCGAGGGCGCGGCGGCGAGCGTCGTGGTCGCGGCGGTCGGCGAGGTGCGGATCTTCGGCAACGGGCTCGACTACGTCGTCCCGGTGCTCTGGATCGTCGTCATGACCAACTCCTTCAACCTCCTCGACAACATGGACGGCGCCGCGGCGGGCATCGCCTGCGCGACCGGCGCCGCGCTCGCGATCCTGGCGTTCATGGTCGGGCAGCGTGGCGTCGGCGTGCTCCTGCTGGCCCTCACGTGCGGGTGCGCCGGATTCCTACCGCACAACTGGACACCGGCCCGGATCTTCATGGGCGACGCCGGCTCGCTCTTCATCGGCTTCGTCATCGCGTCGTCGGCGCTGCTGGTCTTCACTCCGACGACGAGCCACGCGAGCCTCGCCGGCCCGCTCCTGGTCACCTTCGTCGCCACGGTCGACACCTGCGTCGTCACGGTCTCCCGGCACCGCGCCGGCCGGTCGCTGATGCTCGGGGGCACGGACCACGTCTCGCATCGGCTACGCCGCCTCGGCCTCAGCACCTGGCAGGTCGCGCTCACCCTCTCCGGGGCGGCCGCGGTCACCTGCCTGGCGGCGATCCCGGTCGTACGCGGCTGGGTCCCGGCGGCGGTCCCGCTGGCCGCGGCCGCCATCCTGGGAGCGGTGCTCGTCTGGCTGCTGCAGAAGGTGCCGGTTTATGACCACCATCTCGCCCCCAGCCCGTGAGTTCTCTGTGAAAGGCGGCGCGACAGGCCTGGGACCGCTCAGTTACGTCCGGGTCCTCGGCACGGCGCCGAGCTTCGTCCCGGTGGCGGGCCGGGACATCACCGGCATGGACCTCGTGCGCGGGCCCGAACCCGCCGGCCGGCGCGACCTGGCCGGCCCGCGGTAGGTGGCGGCCGTCACAGGGTCGACAGGTCCACGGCCCATCCCATGGCCTCGTAACCGGCGTCGCCGGGGTGCAGATGGTCGCCCGAGTCGAACGCCGGCAGCATACGGTCCGGGTCGGACGGGTCGCGGAGGGCGGCGTCGAAGTCGATCACGGAGTCGAACACGCCGCTGCGCCGGATCCAGGCGTTGACGGCCTGCCGTGTCGCCTCGCCGCGCAGGGAGTAGCAGATGCAGCCCTTGAAGGGGGTCAGGGTCCCGCCGATGACGCGCAGGCCGTGCGCCCGGGACCGCGCGGCGAGGTCGGCCAGCTCCGCGGTGATCTTCGTCGGGTCGAACTCGTGTGGCTTCTCCTGGATGTCGTTGATCCCCTCCAGCAGGATCACGGTGCGTACGCCGGACCGCGAGAGCACGTCGCGGTCGAACCGCCGCGCCGCGGACGGGCCGTGCGTGCCTCCGTCGCGGAGGACGCGGTTTCCGCCGATGCCGGCGTTGAGCACGCCGAACCGGCGGGACGCCGGGCCGCGCAGCAGGCGCCCGGCGAGGACGTCGGGCCACCGGCGGTTCAGGCTCTCGGTGGACCGGTAGCCGTCGGTGATCGAGTCGCCGAACGTCACGATCGCGCCGGGCGGCCCGGACACGTCGACGCCGGAGACGAAGTGCCGGACGAACGTCTGGTCCGGGAACGCGCCCGCGGTGGTGGCGTCCGCCTCGTCCGCGCCGCTCAGGAAGAAGGAGCGTTGCAGCGCGACCGGGTGGTAGCTCATCGGCGTGGCGTACCCCGGGGTGTACGTCGTGACGAGCAGGTCGCCGCCGGCCGGTACGGCCAGGCGCACCGGGTCGCTGACCGCCTCGGCGCCGGGCGCGATGGTGACCGCCGCCCGTCCGCCGAACGTGACCTCCCGGAGCATGCCCGGCGCCACGTCGGCGCCGCCCGCGATGGCGGGAAGGGCGACCGTGGTGTGCTCGACGGGCAGGGGAGCGGTACCGAAGGCGTTGGACAGCCGTACGCGGACGGCCGTCCCGCCGGCGCTCAGGTGGATGACGTCGCGGATCGTGCAGTCGATGCAGCCGTTGTCGACCGAGGAGGCCATCGGCGCCTCCCACGTGCCGACCCACCGCGGCACCACGTGGGTGCGGAGCGTCTCCTGCGCGGAGGCGACACTGCCGATGAGCAGGAGGAGGACGCCGGACACGTGAGCCACAGGCTTACGGAATGTGGTCTTCCACCCCAACGTCGCCCATCCCCCACTCGGCCCTTCCTGACGACAAAAGAGTGCCAGAAACCGCGAGAGGTGTCTTCTCGCCCTGCCCTAACCGCCGGTCCCGGGTGAGGTTATCCGACGTACGCCGGAGCGAGCGCGGCGGTCGTCATCCGGCGCGCCGCGCCCGTCCCGTCGGAGGGCACGGTCCACAGGTCGGTGCCGTAGTCGCCCGCCAGGGCGTACACGACCGTGTAGGGCCCGGACCAGACGACCTGGTCGTCCACGCTGCGCCGCTCGGCGAGCGGAGTCTCGCGCATCGTGGCCAGGTCGAGGGCGTACAGCCGCCACGGCGCGTCCGCCGAGAGCCCGGGCACGCGCTTCTTGAACACCAGGCGGGTGCCGTCGGGGGACAGGGACGGGCACTCGACGTTGGCGCGCAGGGTACGGACGGTGCGGGCGGCGGTGTCGCCGCGTACGAGGTAGGTACGGCCGCCGGTGGCCAGCGTCGCGTAGAAGCGCGTGTCGTCGGCGAAGGTGATGCCCCAGAAGTTGACGTCGGCGGCGTGGAGGCCGTGCCCGTCCTTGGTGATGCCGTACGACTCCAGGCTGCTCTGAAGCGTCCACGTGCGGGTGTCGAGGATCGAGGTACGGGTGGAGAAGTCCGTCCCGGCATAGGTGTCGCCGCTGACGAACACCGTCCAGGCGACCATGCGGCCGCTGGGGGAGACCCGCGCGCGGGTCGGGACGCCGGCGACCGGATAGCGGCGCAGCTCGCGCAGGCGGGAGTCGAGGATGACGGCCCGGTAGGTGTCCTGGACCGCGCCGTGGACCGCCTGCAGGCACACGCCGGTGCCGGACGCGGCGTAGAACCGCAGGCACGTGACGCCGGAGGCGGTGCGCGGGCCGCCGGGGGCGGCGGCCGGGACGGTCGCGAGCTCGTCGCGGTGCGGGCCCCAGGCCATGTTGCGGAAGACCATCAGCCGCCGGGCGCTCGCGGCGAGCGAGACGGACCCGGTGGCGATCGGCGGGCCGCCCGCCTGCTGCCGGTCCTTGCGGCCGGCCCGGTCCGCCGCGTGCAGGACCGACATCGTGGCGACGGTGGCCAGGACCGCGATCGCGGCGAGGAGCACGAGGAGCCGGTCACGGTACGTCACGCGGCCGCCTCGGCGGGACGCGCCCACGCGGTGCCCGCGACGCAGACCGCCAGCGCGAGGGCGGTCGCGGTCAGCGCGGTCCGGTCGCCCCACGCCGTCCAGGCGGCGCCGAAGGCGAGGGAGCAGGCGAACCGCGCCGCCGCCTGACCGGTCTGGACGAGCGCCAGGCCGCTGGAGCGCAGGGCGGAGGGCACGGTCGCGGCCGCGGCGGCCATCAGCACGCCGTCGGTGGCCGCGTAGAACGCGCCGTGCAGGGCGAGCACGGCGTAGGGCAGCGCGCCGGAGTGCCAGGGCGTGAGCAGCAGCCCGTACGCGGCCAGCAGGGCGACGTGCCCGCCGAGGAACACCCGCCGGCGGCCGGCCCGGTCCGCGAGCCGGCCGAGCGGCACGGTGAGCGTGAGGAAGGCGGCGGCCGTGCCGATCGGGAGCAGCGCGAACCACTGGACCGGCACGTCGAAGCGGTGCTGGAGCACCAGGTAGACGAACGAGTCGCTGACCGTGGCCAGCCCGAGCAGCAGCGCGCAGACCGCCAGGCGGCGCAGGTCGCGCCGGCCGAGCAGGGTGAGCGCGGCGCGCAGGGAGGCGCGGGACGCGGCCGGCGTGGCGCTCCGGCCCGGGGCGCGGCCGGGCACGAAGAGCAGGAGCACGAGCACGCCCGTGACCGCCACGCACGTGCTCACCGTGAAGACCGCGTCGTAGCCCTCGGCGGCCTGCCGGAGGATCGCGAACGCGACGAGCGGGCCCATCAGCGCCCCGGCCGTGTCCATGGCCCGGTGGACGCCGAACGCGCGGCCGTGCGTCTCGGGCGCGGACGACAGGGAGATGAGCGCGTCGCGCGGCGCGGTGCGCAGGCCCTTGCCCGTACGGTCCGCGGCCAGCACGGCGCCGATCAGCGGCAGGGTGTGCGCGAGGAGCAGCAGGGGCTTGCAGGCGGCCGACAGCCCGTACCCGATGGCCGCGACGGTCTTGTGCCGGCCGCGCCGGTCGGCGAGGTGGCCGCCGGCGAGCCGGACGACGGCGCTGAACCCGTTGTAGACGCCGTCGAGGAGGCCGAAGCCGAGCGGGGACAGCCCCAGGCCGGAGACGAGGTAGAGCGGGAGCACCGCGGTGACCATCTCCGAGGAGACGTCGGTGACCAGGCTGACGGCGCCGAGGGCGATGACCGTGGGGGCGATGGCGGCGGCGCGAGGCGCGGGACGCGGCGCGCCCCGGACCTCGGCGGTGCCGCGGGCGTCCGCGACGTACATCCGGTCAGCTCGCCCAGATACCGGTGATGTCCGCCGCCGAGGCGGCGTTCCCGGCATGGGACGTGCCGTACATGTCCTCGATGGTGCGCAGGACGTTGTAGTGGTTGTACCGGGTGGCGGATGTACCGCCCGCCGTGACCGGCTGGCCGTAGAGCACGGTGGCGATCCGGTTGCCGTTCAGCAGGTTGTCCTCGTCGAAGGTCACGATGAGCACGCTGTTGTGGGTCCTGGCCCAGGTCGCGTACGCGCCGAGGTGGTTCTTCAGCCACGTGTCGCCGGTCGCGACCGAGCAGTCGTGCATGTCGCTGCACAGGTTCGGCGTGACGAAGGAGACCTTCGGCAGGGTGGTGTAGTCCGTCGGGAACTGCGCGAACGTCCTGGCGCTGGAGGCCGGGACGTTGGAGAACCCGAACCAGGGGTTGTGCTTGCGCGCGTAGTCGCCGCTCGAGCAGACGGTCGAGCCCTGGCTCGGCAGGGACTCGTTGTAGCTGCCCCAGGTCTTGCCGGCGGCGGTGAGCTCGGAGGCGAGGTTCGGCGCGGAGCTGAACCCGGCGGTGTAGCAGCCGTCGTCGGTGATGCCCTGGGTCGCGCCGGAGAACAGCGTGAAGTAGTTGGGCTGGCTCGGGTGGGTGATGGCGTAGGAGGAGGTCAGGATCGCGCCGCCGGTCTTGAGCGCGTTGATGTACGGGGCGCTGGAGCTGCCGATGATCTGGCTGTACGCGTGGTTCTCCATGACGGCGACCACGACGTGGTCGGGTGTCGGGACACCGGCGGCCGCGCGTGCGGTACCGCCGGCACCCGCCCAGACCCCGGCCGCCGCGGCGGCGAGACCGATGGCGGAGGCGAGGGCGGTGAGGGTACGGCGGGTGGGTCTACTGCGGCGGGTCGGTCGTCCGGCCTGTGGGCTCACATGGACCTCCGGTCGAGGCGATGGCGGAGCTGGGGTGCTGCCCCGCCGCAGTGTGAATCCCTTTTCCGGGCCGAGGAAGCGCCTCCCGGTTAACCACGGGCGAACCTTCGGTTAAGGCGTCTGTCAGCGCGTGCCGCAGGCCAGGAGCGCGTGGGCCGGGACCACCACGCTGCCGTCGCCGGCGGCGTACGGCGCGAGCAGGCGGTCGTAGGCCCGCCGTACCTCGGCGATGGTCGCGGGGCCCTGCCGCAGCAGGACGACGCCGTTGGAGCCCACCCCCGCCATGGCGCCCGTCTCCCACCACTCGCCGGCGTCGAAGGCGAAGTCCCAGCTCAGCTCCTCCGCCGTGCCGTCGGCGAAGGCGCCGGCCACGAGCGCGGCGAAGGCGTCCCGCCGGCCGTACGCCATGAACGGGCTCAGCGGCACGTCGTCCGGCCAGGGGACGCCGACCTGTTCCATCGCGTCGCGTACGACGGCCAGCACGCCGCTGCCCGGCATCACCCAGCAGGTCAGCGCGAGCCGGCCGCCCGGCCGCAGGACCCGGTGCATCTGCTCGATCGCCGCCGGTGGATCGCCCACGTGGTTGACCACGAAGTTTCCGACCACCGCGTCGAAGCTCTCGTCCTCGTGGGGCAGGCCGGGCAGCACCGCGACCCGTACGTCCGCCTGCGGGACGTTGCGCGCCGCGGTCTCGGCCATCTGCGGGTCGGCGTCGACGGCCGAGACCGTCGCGCCCCGGCGTACCGCCTCGGCCGACACGAACCCGGGGCCGGTGCCGAGGTCGAGCACCCGGCTCCCCACCCCGACCCGCGCGGCGTCCAGCAGCGGGCCGATGGCGTGCGCGGTCAGGCGGGCGAAGCCGCGCTCGTACGCGCCGGCCCGCCCGGCCCACAGCTCGCGTTCGTACACGTCGAAGTCGGTCATGGCGGCAGCATACGTGGAGGTGCGTACGGAACCCCTGGTCGACGTCGCCGGGAGCCTTGTGATTGAGAATTCAACTTACAGTGTAAAGGCGGGCGGCGATGGCGTCCTCCCAGGACTGCAGATACTCCGGGTAGCCGCGGGCGAAGTCCTCCAGGCCGGGCGCGGCGGACGGTCGTAGCGCGGTGAGGGCGTACGTGACGCTCACGTCGCTGTGCCCGCCGGCGTCGTCGAGGGTCACCGCGACGGTGCCGGCCCACACGTCCGGTGTGACGCGGGCGTAGGAGATGTGCCGGCCCGGCCGGCGGTCGAGGACCAGCCACGTGGTCGTCGCGCCGTGCGCGCCGGTCTCGAAGACCGTGCCCGGGTCGGCGTCGTCCGCAGTGGGAGAGGGGAAGTGCGGCTCCCACCCCGGTGCCCAGTCGCGCTCGCCGAGCGGCGTGAACAGCCGGAACGCCTCCTCGGGCGGCAGTGCGACCCGGACGCGCCCGGTCAGGCGTACCTGTTCGCCGCTCATCGGGTCTCGTCCAGCTTGTGCGCGTCGGTGGCGGTCAGCTCCAGCCCGTAGACCGCCTTGAGCTGCTCGATCTTCGCGAGCGTCTCCGGGCCGAACGGCGCCTTGCCCTCGAAGGCGTGCAGCACGACGCCCTCCACCAGGTCGCCGAGCGACAGGTCGAGGTACTCCGCCAGGCCCTTGAGGACCTTGAGCGTGTTCCGCTCCATCCGCAGCCCGGTCTGGGTGCGTTCAATTGTTACCATGGTAACAAGTTACCACCCGTGTCGTCGTTCCGCCCAGGCGACCGCGCCTCGGGCGCTCGTGCCAGGATCAAGGTGTCGGCAACCCAGAGGAGGTCGCGCCAATGGAGAACCCGGGCGGAGAGCTGTTCAGCGAGGAACGCTCGGCCGACGTCGTGATCGCGAGCATGGACGGCACGCCCGACCCGCGTGTGCGGGAGGTGCTCGGGTCGCTCGTCCGTCACCTGCACGCCTTCGTCAAGGACGTCGAGCTGACCGAGGAGGAGTGGAACGCCGCGATCGCCTTCCTCACCGCGACCGGACACAAGAGCGACGACCTGCGGCAGGAGTTCGTCCTGCTCTCCGACGTCCTCGGGGTCTCCATGCTGGTCGAGACGGTCAACCACCGAGCGGGCGGCGTCGGCACCGAGTCGACGGTGCTCGGCCCGTTCCACGTCGTCGAGTCCCCGCCGCGGCCGCTCGGCGCGGACATCGCGCTGACCGACGGGGGCGAGCCGTGCCTGGTCACGGGGCGCGTCGTCGGCCCGGACGGCGAGCCGGTCGGCGGCGCGACGGTCGACGTGTGGCAGGCGGACGCCGACGGGTTCTACGACGTGCAGCGGCCGGACGAGGTGCCGCGGACGAATCTGCGCGGCCTGTTCACGACAGAGCCGGACGGGACGTTCTGGTTCCGTACGATCATGCCGCGCTACTACCCGATCCCCGACGACGGACCGGTCGGCACGCTCCTGGCCGCCACCGGGCGCCACCCGAACCGGCCGGCGCACATCCACTTCATCGTCCAGGCCGCAGGGTACGCCCCGGTGACCACGCACGTGTTCGCCGCCGACAGCCCGTACCTCGAGTCCGACGCCGTCTTCGGCGTCAAGCCGAGCCTCGTACGCGAGTTCGCCGTGGTCGAGGACCCGGAGCGCGCCGCCTCGCTGGGCCTGCCGGACCGCTTCCGCACGGTCGACTTCGAGGTCGTCCTGTTCCGCTCCGCCGAGGGCTGAGGGCGGCTCAGGTCCGGGTCAGACGGGTCAGCAGGAGGGCGTGGTCGGAGGCCGGGGCGTTCCGCCGGGCCGGCGCGTCGTCGGTGACCGACGGCAGGGACCGGCCGTGCACCATGTGGACCTCCTGCGTCTGCGCGAGGAGGGTCTGGCTGGCGAGGATGTGGTCGATGAGCTCGCCCCGGCCACGGTAGATCCGGGAGTACCGCTCATCATCGGGGATGCGCGGCGCCAGGTTCCACAGCCGGGACGCGTCGCCGCCGTCCGGGCGGTCGGCGCCGGCCGTGCCCAGCTCGCTGCCCGGCGGGCCGAGCAGGATCTGCGTGGTGGCGGCCTGCGGCTCGTCGTTGAGGTCGCCGAGCACCATGACCGGCCGCGTACGGCCCTCGCCGTCGAGCAGCTCGTCGGCCAGGGCACGTACGGTGACCGCCTCGGCGGTGCGCCGGTTGAGCGCGTACGCGGCGTACCGGGCGCGCTCGCCCTCGTCCTTGGGGGAGAAGCGGCTCCGCCCGCCCGCCGAGGGGAAGCTGAGCAGCTTGGACTTGAGGTGGCACGCGACCAGGACCAGTTCCTGACCGGGCGCCGACACCCGTACGGCGAGGGCGCCCCGGCCCATCTGACGCGTCAGCGTGCCCGCGTCGTCGGACTGGGTCCCGCTCAGCTCCACGGGGAACGCGGCGGTGTCGGCGAGGATCTCGAGCGGGAAGCGGCTGATGAAGCCGACCCGGATCGGATGCGCCTTCTCGAAGTGCTCGGAGGTGACGTGCTGCCAGTCGCCGCGCAGCAGGCCGATGAGGTCGGTGAGCGCGTCCGGGTCGCCGACCTCCTGCACCGCGAGGACGTCCACGCCCGCCTCGTCGATGGTGGCCGCCAGCCCGCGCAGCTTCTCGGCGTACACCGCCTGGCTCGCCGGGCCGAAGTCGGCACCGGGTCTGAACAGGTTCTCCAGGTTCCACGTCCCCACGACGGTCATCCCCGCCCCCTTGCCGCCTGGCGCCCCCGCCCGCCGGCCGAGCTCGGCCCAGGCCCGTGCGTTCACCGTGGCAGATCAATCGCGTTATAGGGGGATATGGCCGTGTCAGGCCTGATTGTTCTGTCGTGTGAGTGAGGGCGTCTACTCGGTGAGGGTCGCGCAGAGCCGGGCGAGGGCGCCGGTGTAGGAGTGGTCCGGCGGCGTCGCGTAGCCGACGACGAGGGCGGGCCCCCGGTCGTCGTCCGGGTTGTACGTCCGGAGTCCTTCGAGGGCGAGACCGTGGCCGGCGGCGCGGGCGACGACCGCGTCCTCGTCCGTGTCCGGCGGGAGATCGAGGAGCGCGTGCAGGCCGGCGGCGACGCCGGTCACGCGCACCTCCGGGACCTCGCGGCGCAGGGCGGTGACCAGCCGGTCGCGGCGGCGGCGGTACGCCGTCCGGCACCGGCGTACGTGCCGGTCGTAGTCCCCCGAGGCGATGAACTCGGCCAGCGTGAGCTGCTCGAACGTGCTCGTGTGCGCGTCGGCGAGCCGCTTGGCCTCGGCGACCTCCTCCACGAGACCGGCCGGGAGGGCGAGCCAGCCCAGCCGCAGCCCCGGCGCGAGGCTCTTGCTCGCGGTGCCGGCGTAGACGACGTGGTCGGGGGCGAGCGCCTGCAGCGCGCCCACGGGCTGGCGGTCGTACCGGAACTCCCCGTCGTAGTCGTCCTCGACGACCAGCCCGCCGGTGTCGTGGGCCCACTGGACCGCCCTCGTACGCCGGTGTGCGGCCAGCGGCACCCCGAGGGGGAACTGGTGCGCCGGGGTCAGCAGCAGCGCCTCGGCCCTGGAGACGACGGGGTCCTCGAGGACGGCGCCGTCGTCGTCGACCGGGATGGAGACGACCCGCAGGTCATGAGCGGTGACGACCTCGCGGTGGTGCCGATGGCCGTACGCCTCCACGCCGACGTTCGCGGCGCCGCGGGACCGAAGTACGCGGGCGATCAGGCCCAGGGCCTGAGTGAATCCCGAGCAGACGACGATGTGCTCGGGGCCGGCGTGAACGCCGCGGGCGCGGGAGAGGTAGCCGGCCAGCGCGGTTCGCAGCTCCGGCAGCCCGCGCGGGTCGCCGTAGCCCAGCGACTCGGCGGGCGCGGCGCTCAGCGCCCGGCGCCCCGCCGCCAGCCAGGCCGTACGCGGGAAGGACGACAGGCTGGGCGAGCCCGGGCGCAGGTCGTACCGCACCGGGGCCGGCGGGGGCGCGGCGGCCGGCTTCGGCCCGCCGCGGCCGGTCGCCGGACGGGCGGCGACCCACGTGCCCGAGCCGGACCTGGCGGTCAGCCAGCCCTCGGCGACGAGCTGGCTGTAGGCGTCCGCGACCGTGTTGCGGGCGATGCCCAGGTCGGCGGCCAGTGCGCGGGAGGAGGGGAGGCGTACACCCTCGGCCAGCCGCCCGGAGCTCACCGCCTCCCGCAGCGCGGATTCCAGCGTCGCGCGCACCCGCGTGCCGGTCAGATCGAGGTGCAGGTCGACTCCGGATACGGCCCATGTTCTCACCACAAAAGTGGACCATACTCTTGGGCTGCTCGGGCCGTGGATTCGATTGTTCGAACACCCGTCTCGACCAGAGATCCAAGCCTCTCAGCTCCACGGCTGTGCGTAATGCACCGACATGCGCACCAAGCCATCAATGCCATCGGCGTCGTCACCCGGGCCCGGGGAGCCGGGCTCGTGCGGGCCCTGACAGGCGGGCCGCCTCGGCGCCGCTCGCCGGGCCGAAAAATATTTCAGCCGCGTTTCACGTCGATAATGGGGTGGCGGACAACAAATAGCCTGGCCAGGGCATATATCGGAGATGTCCGGCAACTGAGTGTGATCTCCGTTATCGAACAGTTATCATCCATCGCTCTTGACGCAAGTCAGAAACCCCGCCACCGTCTCCGTGAGAGCGCTCTCAAGAACGTACGCCAGACTCCCGACCCGTCCCGCTCTCCGTTCACACCGCGATCCCGGCGGCCGCCACCGCCGGGGCCGTGGCGCCTCATCTCCCTACCCCCAGAAAGGGAGCCGTCATGAATCTCCGCCCAGGGGCGCGCCGCCACGCGCCCGCACCCCTCCTCCTGATCGCGGCCGCCGCGATCATGCTCCTCACCGGTCTCCTCGTCGGCACCCCGCTCCGGGCCGGCGCGACCCCGAAGGCCGCGGCCTGCAACACCGCCAACGCGGCGCAGAACCGCCCCGCCACCGCCTCCTCGGTCGAGAACTCCGGCACCCCCGCCTCGGCCGCCGTGGACGGGAACACCGGGACCCGCTGGTCCAGCGCGTTCAGCGACCCGCAGTGGCTCCAGGTCGACCTGGGCTCATCGCAGACGATCTGCCAGGTCACCCTCAACTGGGAGGCGGCGTACGCGACGTCCTTCCAGGTCCAGGTCTCGGCCACCGGCACCGGCGGCTGGACCACGGTCTACACCACCACGGCCGGCACCGGCGGCAACCAGACCCTCAACGTCACCGGCACCGGACGGTACGTGCGGGTGTACGGCACCGCGCGGAGCACCCCGTACGGCTACTCCCTGTGGGAGTTCGGGGTCCACACCACCGGGACGACCACGCCGCCCCCGGCCGATGACTTCTGGGGCGACACGAGCGGCATCCCCGCCGCCCAGAACGTCCTCGAGTTGAAGATCCTCAACCGGACGAACGGCCACTACCCCGACAGCCAGGTCTACTGGAACTTCAACGGCCAGACGCACTCCATCGCCGAGCAGCCCTACCTCGACATGCCCGCCAACTCCGCCGGCCGCATGTACTTCTACCTGGGCTCACCGACCGGCCAGTACAAGGACTTCATCGAGTTCACGGTCGGGCCGGACGTCTTCAACGGCAACACGACGCGCGTCGACGGGTTCGGCCTGAAGCTGGCCCTGCGGCTGCACGCGCACGACGGGTACGACACACAGGTCGGCGAGGACCAGGCCACGTTCGCGGAGGACCGCGCGGCGACGTTCCAGAGGTTCCAGAACGAGGTGCCGACCGAGTTCAAGCACCTGGCGACGGTCCAGGCGCCGTACTACATCCCCGCGCCGGGCAGCGACGGCGCCTTCCGTACGGGCGGGCAGTACGCGAACTACTTCACCGCCTACGCCCAGGCGAACGGCGTGAACGAGCCCACCTCCAACATCTTCGGATGCGCGGGCTCGATGGCGAGCAACCCGAACATGTGCGCGGCCCTGAACCGGCACGTCGCGGGCCAGTCGCAGCAGTCCGACCCGAGCCAGTACTACAAGGCCGCCCCGGCCAACTACTACGCCAAGTTCTGGCACGACCACGCGATCAACCACCTGGCCTACGGCTTCCCCTACGACGACGTCGCGGGCCAGTCCTCCTTCATCTCCCACGGCGACCCCCAGTACCTGCTCGTCGCCGTCGGCTGGTGAACCCGGTTCCTTAGGAGCTCCCGACAGACCGTCACGCCAGACGGGGCCGTACGGGTGGGTCTGTACGGCCCCGGTAAGGAGCACACGTGTTCGACAACAGGCACGAAAGGTATCTCCGCGAGACACGCCCCGCCTCATGGGCGCGCCGGCTCAGAGTGGGCGCCGGCGCCCTGGTCCTCGCCGTCGGCGTCGTCGCGCCGGCCACCATGGCGGCCGGCGCCGCGGCGGGTACGGCGAAACCCGCCGCGGTGCCGGCCCCGCCCGCCGGCTTCACCACCACCTGGAGCGACGACTTCACCGGCGCGAGCGGGACCGGCCTGAACACCGGGACCTGGAAGTACGACACCGGGCCGGGCAGCAGCTTCGGCACCGGTGAGATCGAGACGATGACCAACAGCACGGCCAACGTCTTCCAGGACGGCGGCGGGCACCTCGTGCTCAAGGCGCTGCACTCCGGCTCGGACCCGCGCGGAGGCTGGACCTCCGGGCGGGTCGAGACGCAGGCCGCGACCTTCGGCGCGCCCGCCGGCGGCGTCGTGATGATGCAGGCCTCCATCCAGCAGCCCAACGTCAACACCACCAACGGCGCCGGGTACTGGCCGGCCTTCTGGATGCTCGGCTCGCCGCTGCGTACGGGCACGCCGTGGCCGACCTCCGGCGAGGTCGACATCCTGGAGGACATCAACGGCCGCAGCTCGGTCTTCGGCACACTCCACTGCGGCACCAACCCCGGCGGGCCCTGCAACGAGTCCACCGGCATCGGCAGCGGCGAACGCGCGTGCGGCGGCTGCCAGACCGGCTATCACACGTACGCGGTGCAGATCGACCGGTCGGTCTCGCCGGAGCAGATCCGCTGGTACCTCGACGGCAGCAACTACTTCACCCTCGCCGCCGACCGCGTGGACGCCACCACCTGGGCGAACGCCGTCGACCATCCGTTCTTCATCATCTTCGACCTGGCGATGGGCGGCGGGTTCCCCGACGCGTTCGGCGGCGGGCCCACCTCCGCGACCGTCTCGGGCGGCCAGCTCAACATCGACTATGTCGCCGTCTACAACAAGGCCCCGGGCGGAGGCGGCGGCACCGGCACGCTTCTGTCCCAGGGGCACACGACGACGGCCTCCTCCACCGAGGCGGCGGGCACGGCGGCGGCGAACGCCACGGACGGCAACACCGGCTCCCGGTGGTCCAGCGCGTTCAGTGACCCGCAGTGGCTGCAGGTCGACCTCGGCTCGGTGCACCAGCTCAGCCACGTGCTGCTGAACTGGGAGGCCGCCTACGGCAAGGCGTTCCAGATCCAGACCTCCGCCAACGGCACGAGCTGGACGACGGTCTACTCGACGACGACCGGCACCGGGGGAGTCCAGGACCTGAACGTCTCCGGCTCCGGCCGCTACGTGCGCGTGTACGGCACCCAGCGCGGCACCGCCTACGGCTATTCACTGTGGGAGTTCCAGGTCTTCGGCACCTGACCCCCTCGTTCGCCGGCCGGCGGTGGCCCCTTGCCGCCGGCCGGCGAACCTTTTCCCGCTTACTCGGCCTTCTCCTCCGCGAGGGTCATGAGCAGGTCGTTGAGTCGCTCGACGAACGCGGCCGGCTCGTCGATGCGGGCACCGAGGGTGAGCACGGACTGGCTGTACAGGACGTGCGCCCAGTCGGACAGGCGCTGCTCGTCGGTCTCGCGGTCGAGCCGCCGGACCAGCGCGTGCTCGGGGTTGATCTCCAGGACCGGCTGGCTCGGCAGGCCCGAGCCCCGCATGCGGCGGGCGAGGTTCATCTCGATGTCCGGCTCGTCGGCGACGATGCAGGCCGGCGAGGTGGTGAGCCGGTTCGTGGTCCGTACGTCGGTGACCTTGTCACCGAGCGCGGTCTTCAGGCGCTCGACGAGCCCGACGAGCTCGGTGCCGGCCTTCTCGCTGGCCTCCTTCTCCTCCTCGTCCTCCATCGCGCCGAGGTCGGACACGCCCTGGGCGACCGACTGCAACCGCTTGCCCTCGAAGTCGGGCAGGCTCGTGATCAGCCAGTTGTCGATGGCCTCCCCGAGCAGGATCACCTCGATGCCCTTCTTGCGGAAGATCTCCAGGTGCGGGCTGCTCTTCGCGGCGGCGGGGGAGGGGGCCAGCAGGTAGTAGATCTTCTCCTGGCCCTCCTTCATGCGGCCGACGTAGTCCTCCAGCGAGGTGTCCGCCGTGTCGGCGGCCGACTTGGTCGTGGTGAACCGCAGCAGCTTGGCGATGTCGTCGCGGTTGGAGTAGTCCTCGGCGACGCCTTCCTTGAGGACGTCGCCGAACTCCTTCCAGAAGGTGGCGTACTTGTCCGGCTCCTTCTCCGCGAGGTCCTTCAGCAGGCGCAGGACCTTCTTGACCGCGCTGGAGCGGATGGAGTCGACCACCCGGCTGCTCTGGAGGATCTCGCGGGAGACGTTGAGCGGCAGGTCGGCCGAGTCGATCACGCCGCGGACGAACCGCAGGTAGTTCGGCATGAGCTGGCCGGTGTCGTCCATGATGAAGACGCGCTGGACGTGCAGCTTCACGCCGTGGCGGGCCTCGGGCATCCACAGGTCGAACGGAGCGTTCGCCGGGACGAACAGCAGCAGCGTGTACTCATAGGTGCCCTCCATCTTGCTGTGCAGATGGGTGAGCGGGTCGGCGAAGTCGTGGGCGACGTGCTTGTAGAACTCGTTGTAGTCCGCCTCGCTGATCTCGCTCTTCGGGCGGGCCCACAGCGCGGAGGCCCGGTTGACGACGGCGTCCTCGCCGGGCTCGTCGTCCCCGCCTGCAGCTGTTCGTTCCTGTGCCATGAGGATCGGCAGGCTGATGTGGTCGGAGTACTTCTGGATGATCGTGCGCAGCCGGTGGGAGTTGAGGAAGTCGTCCTCCTCCTCGCGCAGGTGCAGCACGATCTCGGTGCCGCGCTCGGCACGTTCGACCGGCTCCAGGGAGTAGTCCCCGCGGCCGTCGGACTCCCACCGGACCCCGTCGGAGGCCGCCAGCCCGGCCCGGCGCGTCGTCAGCGTCACCCGGTCGGCGACGATGAACGAGGAGTAGAACCCGACGCCGAACTGGCCGATCAGGGTGGCGTCCTTGCGCTGGTCGCCGGTCAGGGCCTGGAAGAACTCCCGGGTGCCGGACTTGGCGATGGTGCCGATGTTGTCCATCACCTCCTGCCGGCTCATTCCGATGCCGTTGTCGGAGATGGTGATCGTGCGCGCGTCCTTGTCGTACGCGACGCGGATCTCCAGCGACTCGTCGCTCTCGTCGGCGAGCTCGGCCTCGGTCAGCTTGGCGAACCGGAAACGGTCGATCGCGTCCGAGGCATTGGAGATCACCTCCCGCAGGAAGATCTCCTTGTTGCTGTAGAGCGAATGAATCATCAGGTCGAGAAGCTGGACGACCTCGGCCTGAAAGGTGTACCGCTCTTCTGTCGGCGCGCTCATCGGGTAACTCTGCTCCCCTGAGTGAATTCGTCTCCCGGTCTCTCCGTGCCGATGTGGGACGGAGACCGTCTGAAATGGCAGGACATCAGGGTATCGAGATTTTGCCGACCGCCGTGTCAGCCGAGGAGTTTCGCGGGTGTGATGGGAAGGTCGCGGATACGCCGTCCGGTCGCGTGGTGGACGGCGTTGGCGATGGCGGCGGCCGCGCCCACGATGCCGATCTCCCCGATGCCCTTGGAACCCATCGGGTTGAGGTAGGGGTCCTCCTCCTCGATCCACACCGCCTCGATGCCGAGGACGTCCGCGCAGGTCGCGACGTGGTACTGCGCGAGGTCGTGGTTGAGGAAACTCCCGGACGGCTCATCGAGGACGGTCGCCTCCAGCAGCGCCATTCCCAGGCCCATCGTCATGCCGCCGATGAACTGGGACCGCGCGAGCGTCTCGTCGAGAATGTGCCCGGCGGCGAAGACGCCGAGCATCCGCGGCACGCGCACCTCGCCCGTGTCGACGTCGACGTGCACCTCGGCGAACTGCGCGCCGAACGCGTGACGGGCGAAGCCCGTGTCGGCCTCGACGTCCTCGGTGGTGTCGGCGGTCCCCGTGTCGCCGTTCTTCAGCAGCGCCTCGCACGCCAGTACGACGGCCGAGCCCCACGAGGCGGTGCCCATCGAGCCGCCCGCGAGCGAGGCGCGCGGCAGAGTGCTGTCGCCGACCTCGACCCGGACCCGCTCGGCCGAGGTGCCCAGGGCCTCGGCGGCGATCTTGGTCAGCACCGTACGCGCGCCGGTGCCGATGTCGGCGGCGGCGATCCGGACGAGGAACTCCCCGTCCTCGGCCGTCGCGGTGGCGGTCGAGGCCAGGCGCCGCGCCGGATAGGTGGAGGCGGCCACGCCCGTGCCGGTCAGCCAACGCCCGCTCAGGCGGATCCCCGGCTCGGGATCGCGGCTCTCCCAGCCGAAGCGGCGTGCGCCCTCGCGCAGGCAGGCGACGAGGTTGCGGGAGCTGAACGGCAGCCCGCTCTCCGGCTCGGTCCGCGGCTCGTTCCGCAGGCGCAGCTCGATCGGGTCGATGCCGGCGGCGATCGCGAGCTCGTCCATGGCCGACTCCAGCGCGAACATCCCCGGCGCCTCGCCGGGCGCGCGCATCCACGACGGCGAGGGCACGTCGAGGCGCGCCAGCCGGTGCGTCGTACGGCGCGCGGGCGCCGCGTACATGATCCGCGTCGGCGTGGCCGTCTGCTCGGCGAACTCCACGAGCGTCGAGGACTGCTCGACGACGTCGTGCGCGATCGCGGTCAGCCGGCCCTCGGCGTCCGCGCCGAGCTGGATCCGCTGGATCGTCGGCGTGCGGTACCCGGTGAGGGCGAACATCTGCTGCCGGGTCAGCACGGCCTTGGCCGGGCGGCCCGCCGCCCTGGCCGCGAGCGCGGCGAGGATGGCGTTCGGGCGCGTGTGGCCCTTGGACCCGAACCCGCCGCCGACGTGCGGGGCGACCACCCGTACGCGCTCGGGCGCGAGCCCGAGCACGCTCGCGATGGCGTCGCGGTCGGCGTACGCGCCCTGTGTCGCGTCGTAGACCGTCAGGTCGCCGTTCTCCTCCCAGACCGCGAGGGTGGCGTGCGGCTCCATCGGGTTGTTGTGCGTCGTGGCCGTCGTGTAGGTCGCGTCCAGGGTCAGCGCCGCGTCGCGCATGGCGGTCTCGACGTCGCCCCGCCCGGTGTCGGAGGGGAACGCGGGTTCGACCTTCTCGGGCCGGTAGAGCCCCGGATGGTCCGTCCGCAGCCGTACGTCGTGCGGCTCCTCGTCGTAGGTGATCCGCAGGCCGTGCTCGGCCGCCTCCCGCGCGATCTCGAGCGTACGGGCGACGACGGCGGCGACGATCTGGCCGTTGTAGGCGATCTCCGGGGTCTGGAAGAGCGCCAGCTCCGGGTTGTCGCGCGAGCCGAGAGGTGGCGGGTCCGCGCTCGACAGGACGGCGAGCACCCCCGCCGTCGTGAGGGCCTCGCTCGCGTCGACCGACCGGACCCGTCCACGCGCGATCGGCGACTGGACGGCATGGACGTACGCGACGTCCGCGGCCGGGTACTCATAGGCGTATCTCGCGTGCCCGGTGACCTTCTCGCGCCCCTCGATGCGTTTCACGGGACCAGCTCCTGGAGCGTACGGACGATGAGGTTGCGGGCCAGCGGCACCTTGTAGGCATTGCGCGGCAGCGGCCGCGCCTGCGCGAGTTCGGCGTCGGCGGCCAGCGCGAAGCTCTCCTCACCGGCACGCGTCCCGCGCAGCGCGTCCTCGGCGAGCCGTGCCCGCCACGGCGTGTGCGCCACGCCACCGAGCGCGATCCGGCAGTCGCGGACCGTCCCGTCCGCGACGTCGAGCACGGCGGCGATGGACACGAGCGCGAACGCGAACGACGCGCGCTCGCGTACCTTGCGGTACTTCGAGGTGCCGGCGGGCGGCGCGGGCAGTTCGACGGCCGTGATCAGCTCGCCCGGCTCCAGCACGGTGTCGCGCTCGGGCTGTTCGCCGGGCAGCCGGTGGAGGCCGGGAATCGGCACCGTACGGTGGCCGCCCGGCCCGGTCACGCGCACCCGGGCGTCGAGCGCGGCCAGCGCCACCGCCATGTCGGAGGGGTGGGTCGCCACACACCGCTCGGAGTGCCCGAGCACGGCCAGGCCGCTGTGGTCGCCCGGGATCGCGGGGCAGCCCGAGGCGGGCCGCCGCTTGTTGCACGGCTGGGACACGTCCTGGAAGTACGGGCAGCGGGTGCGCTGCAGGAGGTTGCCGCCGACCGTCGCCATGTTGCGGACCTGCCCGGAGGCGCCGCTCAGAACGGCCCTCGCGAGCATCGGATAGCGCTCGCGGACCACCGGATGCGCGGCCAGGTCGCTGTTGCGCACCGCCGCGCCGATCCGCAGCCCGCCGCCGTCCTCCTCGATCAGGTCACGGGCGAGCCGGGAGACGTCCACGAGCGTGTCCGGCCGGGCGACGCCGAGGCGCATGAGGTCGACGAGGTTGGTGCCGCCGCCGAGGTACATCGTGCCGGGCCGGAACAGCGCGACGGCGCTCCCCTCGTCGTCGGCGCGGGCGTAGGTGAACGGCCTCATCGGGACACCTCTTCGATGGCCGCGACGATGCTGACGTACGCGCCGCAGCGGCACAGGTTGCCGTTCATGCGCTCGCGGATCTCCCCGGGCGTCAGCGGCGGGTCCGTGGTGAGGTCGTCGGTGACGGCGCTCGGACCCGGCTCGGACAGCATCCCGGCGGCCGAGCAGAGCTGGCCCGGGGTGCAGTAGCCGCACTGGAAGGCGTCCAGGTCCAGGAACGCGGCCTGCAGCGGATGCAGCGCGCCATCGTCGGCGAGCCCCTCGACCGTCGTGATCCGGGTGCCGTCGCAGGCGACCGCGAGCGCGAGGCAGGCGTTGGACCGGCGTCCGTCGATGAGGACCGTGCAGGCGCCGCACTGGCCGTGATCGCAGCCTTTCTTTGTGCCGGTCAGGCCGAGATGCTCCCGCAGCAGATCGAGGAGAGATGTGCGGGTATCGACGCTCAGCGCGTTTTCTACCCCATTGACCTGCAGTGTTATCTCCGCCATGGGCGCGGCGTACCCGTGCATCGGCCACCGCTAACCGTTCGGCGGCGCGTCACGTCGTTCGATACGGACGACAAAGATCATTATTCGCATTTACGAAATGACCGGCATAGGTCTGTTTCATGCGTTGTAGACGGGTAGGGGAAATTTGAAGCAACCGGCAAGGAGGTAGTACGGCGATGGCTGGAAAGTTCGTCATGAAGAAGACCGGCAACGGTAAGTTCCACTTCAATCTGGTCGCCACCAACGGCCAGGTGATCGCCACCAGCGAGAAGTACGAGACCAAGAAGTCGGCTTTGAATGGCATCGAGTCGGTGCGGAAGAACGCCCCCGAGGCCGGGATCGACGATCAGACCGCCTGATCCCCGCCGTTCCGGAGCCAGCGAGTCGGTGCCGGTGCACCCACGGCGGGTGTCCCGGTGCCGTCGCGTCCCGGATCTTGACCTCACTTATCGCCTCATTGCGCGTTTTAGCCCGATAAGGCGTTATTCCGCCTTTGCGTAACCGTGGGCGCGGCCTTTAAGCGGCTTTTCGGACTTGCGGGTATTCCTTGCTTATGCCGCTAAATCTGCGCTATGGAGCGCCCGAGTGACCGCGCGCGGCGGTCTCACCCGTACACCACCACCGGCGAGGCGCGGGCCCGCCGCCCGGCACCGCGACCGAGGCGGATCGCGCGTCGCCCGGATCATCGGACCGGCGTTCGTCGCCGCGATCGCGTACGTCGATCCGGGGAACGTCGCGACCAACCTGACGGCGGGGGCGACGACCGGCTACCTGCTCGTCTGGGTGGTCGTGGCCGCCAGCCTCGTGGCGATGCTCGTCCAGTTCCAGGCGGCCAAGCTCGGCATGGCCACCGGGAAGAGCCTGCCGCGGCTGTGCCGGGACCGGTTCCCGCGCTGGGGGAGCCGCCTGGTGTGGTTCCAGGCCGAGGTCGTCGTGCTCGCCACCGACCTGGCCGAGTTCGTCGGCGCGGCGATCGGCATGCGGCTGCTGTTCGGCATGCCCGTGCTGGCCTCGACGGTGCTGACGGCCGTGGTCTCCCTGCTTCTGCTGGAGCTGCGCCGCCGCGGCCGTACGCGCGGGTTCGAGCTGATGAGCGCGGCGGCGCTGCTGCTCGTCGGCGCCGGGATCGGCTACGACATCGTGTTCGTCGGGCACCAGTCGGCCGGCGGCCTCGCGAGCGGGCTGCTGCCCGGCCTGGGCGGCACGGGAACGCTGGTGCTGGCCATGGGCATCGTCGGCGCCACGGTCATGCCGCACGCGATCTACCTGCACTCCGCCCTGGTGCAGAGCAGGGGCATGCCGGTGGACGCGGCCTGGCGGCAGCCGGGCCTGGTCCGCCGGGCACTCACGCTGGACTGCGTGCTCGCGCTGGGGGCGGCGACGTTCGTCAACGTCTCGATGATCGCGCTCGGGGCCGGGCTCGGTCGGGCGACTGGGGGGACCTGGACCGGCGACCTGGTCGCGGCGCACGGCGAGCTGGCGGGCCGGATCGGGGGCGGCGCCGCGCTGGCGTTCGCGATCGCGCTGCTGTCCTCCGGCGTGTCCTCCGCGGGGGTGGGCACGCTCGCCGGCGACGTGGTCATGCGCGGCTTCCTCGCCCGGCGGGTGCCGGTGCACCTGCGCCGGCTCGTGACGATGACGCCGGCCGTGTTCGCCCTGCTCTCCGGAGTACCGCTGACCGGCCTGCTGATCGTCAGCCAGGTGGTCATCTCGCTCGGCGTGCCCATCGCGCTGTTCCTGCTCGTCCACTTCTGCCGCGACCGTGCGGTGATGGGACCGCTCGTCAACGCACCGCTGACCACGCGGGTCGCGGCCGTGTCGGCGACCGTGGTGGCCGGCCTCGGCTGCTGCCTGCCGTTCACGCTCTGACCCGCCTTACGAGAGGAATCGCCGATGACACGTTTCAATCCCATGAGGCGCGACCGGATGAGGGACATCCCCCAGCCGCAGCGGAACGGCCAGGGGGGCATCGACACCGGCCCGCGCAACGTGGAGATCGACCGCCAGAACCCCGACCTGCTCACGCCGCCGCCCACGGACCACGGCACGCTGCCCAACATGAAGTTCCCCTTCTCGCTCGCGCACACCCGGATCGAGGAGGGCGGCTGGACGCGCGAGGTGACCCAGCGCGAGCTGCCGGTCGCCACCACGCTGGCGGGCGTGGACATGAAGCTCAACCCCGGCGCGTACCGCGAGCTGCACTGGCACAAGGAGTCAGAATGGGCCTACGTCCTGGAGGGAAGCTGCCGGATCGGCGCGGTGGACCAGGCGGGCTGCAACTTCCTCGACGACGTCGAGAAGGGTGACCTGTGGTTCTTCCCGAAGGGGGTACCGCACTACATCCAGGCGCTGGACGAGGGCGTGGAGTTCCTGCTCGTCTTCGACGACGGCGCGTTCTCGGAGAACTCCACGTTCATGCTGAGCGACTTCTTCGCCTGCACGCCGAAGAGCGTGCTCGCCAAGAACTTCGGCTGGACGCCCCAGCAGATGGAGGCCATGCCGGAGAAGGAGAAGTACATCTTCAAGGGTCAGGTCCCGCCACCGCTGGATGACCGGGAGCGGCTCATCAGCCCCACCGGCGACGTGCCCCGGACGTTCAAGCACCGGATGCTCGCCCAGACGCCGCTGAGGTTCGACGGGGGTACGGTCCGGATCACCGACTCCACGAACTTCGCGGCGGCGACCACGATCTCGGCGGCCCTGGTGGAGCTCGAACCGGGCGCGCTGCGCGAACTGCACTGGCACCCGACCGACGACGAGTGGCAGTACTACATCTCCGGGTTCGGCCGGATGGGGGTGTTCGCCGGCTCGGGGCTGGCCCGTACGTTCGACTTCCACGCCGGCGACGTCGGTTATGTGCCCTTCGCGTACGGGCACTACATCGAGAACCTCGGCTCTGAGCCGCTGGTGTTCCTGGAGATGTTCCGCAACCCGCGCTTTGAGGACATCTCGGCGGCGCAGTGGATGGCCAACACCCCGGCGCAGGTCAGCGCGGACACGCTCAACATGCCGCGCCGGATGATCGAGGCGATCCCCAAGGAGAAGCACAGCATCCTGCCGGGGACGCGATAGGGCGAAGGGGCGAGGACCCGCTCCGGAAGGTCCTCGCCCCCGCTCTGGGGTCAGGGGGACTCGAAGCCCGCCTGCGTCAGGACGGACTTGCCCTGCGCGGAGAGGACGAGCTGGACGAACTGGCCGGCGAGGTCGGCCTGCGGCGCCTTGGCCAGCGTGGCGATCGGGTAGTCGTTGATCGCCTTGGCGGCCTCGGGAAAGTCGATGCCGGTCACCTTTCCGGCGGCGGACTTGACGTCGGTGCGGTAGACCAGCGCGGCGTCGGCCTCGTTGAGCTGCACCTTCGTCAGCGCCGCCTTGACGTCCTGCTCCTGGGAGACCGGCTTGACCTTGAGGTTCGCCGCGGCGAGGGCCTTGATGGCGGCGGCGCCGCAGGGCACCTCGGGCGCGCACTCGACGACCTTGAGCTTGGGGTCGGTCAGGTCCTTGAGCGTCTTGACCTTGCCTGGGTTGCTCGGCGGCACGGCGATCTCGAGCCGGTTGCGGACGAACGTCGTCGGGGTGCCGGACGCGTCCTTGGCGTCGGTCACCGTCTTCATCGTCGCCGGGCTCGCGGCGGCGAACACGTCGGCCGGCGCGCCCTGGGTGATCTGCTGGGCCAGCGCCGAGCTGCCGCCGAAGTTGAACTTCACCTTCACACCCGGGTGTGCGGTCTCGAAGGTCTTGCCCAGAGAGGTGAACGTCTCGGTCAGCGACGCGGCGGCGAACACGAAGAGCGTCTTGCCGCTCTTGCCCGAGGAGCCGGAGGACTTGTCGTCGTCGGTGCTGCCGCACCCGGCCGCGAGCGTCAGGCTCGCTCCGAGAGTGGCGGCGAGCAGTACCCGGAAGGGCCGGGGGAGACGTTCGATCACCTTGAGTTCTCCTCGTGCAGTGCCCCTCTCGGGGAGGGGCGGGGGGCGGCGGCCCGTCGGGACGTGTCCGAAGGCCGCCACCCGTACTATCGCATATTCCAGATTCGAGGCTAGACAGGCGGAGCACCTGCGAGCCTTAAGAGGTTCTTACACCTGTATCTGCCTACTCCGGAACGGCGAGGATCACGTCCGAGGCCTTGATCATGGCGACCACCTCGCTGCCCTCGGAGAGCCTCAGCTCCCGCGCCGCCTCGACGGTGATGGCCGCCACCATCCGCACGCCGCCGGCGTCCAGCTCGACGTTGGCGGTGGCGTCCCCCGTGGTGACCGCCGTGACTCTGGCCTGGATCTGGTTACGTGCGCTCAATCGCATGATGCTCGCCCCCCGGCGTTTCGTCGATGTCCACGACCTGCCCGTCGTCCGCCCTGCTCAAGCCCGTGCGGCGGTCCGCGCGGTTCCGTGGCGGAGCAGGCCGGGAAGGGCGACGGCGGCCAGCACGATCACGGCGATGCCGTACTCGCGGGCGGTGACGAGCAGTCCGCCGCCGTGCACGACGAGGACGCCGGCGACGACCGCGGGCACGCCCATGCCGAGGTAGGACACGACGAACACGAGAGACAGGACGCCGGCGCGCTCACCGGCCGCCACCGTCGGAATGACGATGCGGATGCCGCCCTGGAACCCGCTGCCGAAGCCGACGCCCGCGACGGCCGTACCGGCGAAGAACCAGCCGGGA
Organism: Actinomadura sp. DC4; assembly: GCF_030406325.1. GTDB lineage: Bacteria > Actinomycetota > Actinomycetes > Streptosporangiales > Streptosporangiaceae > Actinoallomurus. Next base: position 52,668 of record NZ_JAUEQY010000047.1, read on the forward strand.
GAGGAGGCGTCCACCGCGGCGAGCGTCACGGCCACGCCCGCGATCAGGGTGGTGACGCCGATGAGCATGACCATACGGGCGGCGAGCCCGCGCAGGAGCAGGATCGAGACGGCCGCGGTCCCGGCCAGGACGAACAGGCTGAGCCCGCCGAGGACGACCGAGGAGGAGCCGGAAGAGACACGGACCAGCGCGGGCCCGAGTGATCCGTACAACCCGGCCAGCGCCCAGACCGCGAACAGGACCGGGGCGGCGAGGCGCATCGCGGGCCGTACGTGGCCGGGAAGCCGGATCTCGGGCCGCAGCGTGGCGAGCGCGCCCGGCCGGCGGGGTGCCGTCTCCGGCATCAGCAGCACACCGGCGGCCTGGACGGCGAACACCCCGACCAGCGCCACGTAGACCAGGTGGGTGGGCGCCGGGAGGTATCGCACGAGCAGGCCGGACATGAGCGCGCCGGTCGCCGTGCCCATGCCCGGGGCGACCGCGTTGGCGGTGGCGCCGCGCGCGCGGTCGACGTCCAGCATGCCGGCGCCGATCGCGCCGAGCGCCGCCCCGGTCGACAGCCCCTGCACGACGCGCGCGGCGAGCAGCTCGGGGACGCCGGCGGCCGTGGCGAAGATGACCATCGCCACGACCTGGACCGCCATCGCGGTCAGGAGGACGGGACGGCGGCCGAGGTGGTCCGAGAGACGGCCGAGGGTCAGCAGCGCGGCCAGCACCGCGAGGGCGTACACGCCGAACACGACCGTCGTGGTGATCGGCGTGAAGCCCCATTCGGCCTGGTAGATCGCGTACAGCGGGGTCGGGGCGGAGGAGGCGGCGAGCAGTGAGACGACGATCGAGGCGAGCAGGGTCAGGCTCGCGATGGGGGCCGGGAGCCGGGTGGGCGTGGCGGTGACGGGAGCAGGGGCGAGGGCGCGGTCGGTCATGGGGTTGGTTCTCTGTTTTCTCTGGGGGTTCAGACGGCGGTACGGCCACCGTCGGCGGCGATGACCGCGCCGGTGACGTAGCCGGCCTTGGGCGAGGCCAGGAACGCGACGACGTCGGCGATCTCCTCGACGCGCGCGCCCCGGTCGAGCAGCGTGGTGGAGCCGAGCTGTTCGATCCGGCCGCGGTCGGCGCCCTCCGTGAAGGTCGGGCCGGGCGCGACGGCGTTGACCCGCACGCCCTTCGGGCTGAACTCGGCGGCCCACGCGCGGGTCATCGCCTCCAGCGCGACCTTCGTGGCGCCGTACGCGGCGCCGCCGGCCAGACCGACCTGCGCGGCCATGCTGCTGATGCTGATGACACTGCCCCTGCCGCGCTCGGCCATGGCCGGTACGAGCGCGGCGACCAGGTAGTACGCGGCGCGCACGTTGGCGGCGAACATCGCGTCGTACGTGCCGGTGTCCAGGTCGGAGGTGGGGCCGAACCACGAGCGCCCGCCGTTGTTGACCAGCACGTCCACGTCACCGGCCTCGGCGGCCAGGCGGCGTACGCCGGCCACGTCGGTGAGGTCGGCGGCGACGAACCGGGCGTGCCCGCCGGCCTGTTCGATCACCTCGACGGTGGCGGCCCCCCGGGCGGGGTCACGGCCGTGCACGATCACGTGGTGCCCGTCCGCGGCGAGCGCCAGCGCGATCGCGCGGCCGATGCCCGACGTCGCTCCTGTGACCAGAGCCGTGCTGTTGTCCGTCATCGTCATCTTCTTCGGGGTCGTTGAGTAGACCAGTTTGTCTACTGTGTGAGGACATTAGACAGGTCGGTCTAGCACTGTCAACTTCTCCGTTGCCGCGAACTAGCTATGTTTGTTTTTTCTAGACAGATCTGTTCAGTCACGTTCGCCGTGCTTCGATAGACAGATCGGTCTGCTAGGGTGCCGGTATGGGCGAGACGACTCTGGACCGGGCCTCGGCCCGGGAGCGCCTGCTGGCCGCCGCCACCGAGCTGTTCTACCGGGAGGGCGTGCGCTCGGTCGGCATCGACCGGGTGATCGAGCGCGCCGGGGTGGCCAAAGGATCGCTGTACAACACGTTCGGCAGCAAGGAGGCCCTGGTCCGCGCCTACCTCGAGGGCCGGCACACCCGCACCCGCGAGCGCATGGCACGCGAACTCGCGGCGCGCTACAAGACGCCGCGCGAGCGCCTGGTGGGCGTGTTCGCGGTGCAGGGCATCGCCTTCGCCGAGCCCGGCTTCCGCGGCTGCGCCTTCGTCGGCGCGAGCGCCCAGTCCGAGCCCGGGGGAGCGGTGGAGCAGGTGTCGGAGGAGTACCGCGTCTGGGTACGCTCGCTGTTCCTCGACCTGGCCTACGCCGCCGAGGCCCCCGACCCGGAGGGTCTGGCCCGGCAACTGGTCATGCTCTACGACGGCTCCGGCATCTCCGCCTGGATGGACCACGACCCCAAGGCCGCCGAAACCGCCACCACGATCGCCACCACCCTGGTCGACGCCGCCTTCGCCCGCTGACCTGACGATCCACGTGCCGGCGGCGTCGCCGGGTGGTTGACACCGAGCGTGATCCGCCCGGCGGGTCGACCCCCGGCACACCCGTCGGCTCCTCGACGACGTCCGCGTAACGATCCTCCACTGCGACCACGTCATCCACCTTCTGCTTCCGGGCGTGGCCGGGATCGTTCTGGCCATCGTCGTCGTGGCGGTGCCGTGGTGGGCGGTGAGCCCACCTGGCAGTCGCCGCGCGTCTACAAGTACCGCCTGCGGGTGAGCGTCCCCGGCCGCGAGCCGTACGAGGCCGACTGCGGCATCTGCCCGGCCGGTCTTCAGGCCGGGCAGACGGTCGACGTCGCGGTGAGCCCGCGCAACCACAAGCGGGTCACCATCGTTCCCGAGCCGGAACAGGACGACGTCGGCGGGCGGGTCTACACGTTCGAGCTCGGCTCCCGGCCGGCCGGCGCAGAGCGCCTGAAGGAGCTCGCCGAGCTCGGCCGGCTGCACCGCGACGGCGTGCTGACCGACGCCGAGTTCGCCGAGGAGAAGGCTCGGATCCTCGGCGAGTAGCCGGGCCTCAGAGCCCTCCGGCCAGGCGTTCGAGGATGCGCGCGGTGGGTTCGGCGGTCGCGTGGCGGTGGCCGGTGCCGGCCCAGAGGTGGAGGCGCTCCGGGTCGCCCGCGGCGGCGGCCGCCCTGCGCAGGGGGCCGGTGAGGTGGTGCAGGGCCGGATAGCCCTCCGGCGCCACGGCGGCGTACCGGTCGACGAACTCGTTGCGCAGCGCACGCGCGGGCCGGCCGGTGAACGCGCGCGTGACCACGGTCTCGTCGCGGGCCGGGTCGGCGATGGCCGCCTGGTGCGTCGCCGACGCGCCGCTCTCGTCGGCCCGCAGCAGCACCGTGCCCACGGCGGCGGCCACCGCTCCGGCGCGCAGCACGGCCGCCACGTCCGCGGAGGTGGCCAGCCCGCCGGCCGCGATGATCGGCAACGAGGTCGTACGGCCCACCTCGGCGACGAGCTCCGCGGTCGGCGTACGCGCGGGCAGGCGGGCCGGGGTGAGCGTGCCCGAGTGGCCGCCGGCCGCCGAGGACTGGACGGCCAGGAGGTCGACACCCGCCTCGACGGCGACGCGCGCCTCCTCGGCCGAGGTGACCGTCTGGACGACGAGGCTCCCGGCCAGGCGCAGCGCGGCGACGACGGCCGCGTCGGGCACGCCGAAGGTGAAACCGATGACCGGGACGGGCTCGGCGAGCAGGAAGTCGATCTTGTCCTGCCAGTGGTCGTCGTCCTGGACCGGTTCGCCGCCGGCCGGCTCCAGGCCGTACCGGTCGCCCTCGGCCCGGATCGCCTCGGCGTAGCGGTGGAACGCCGCGACGTCGACGGGCACCGGGTTGGGCGCGAAGAGGTTGACGCCGAACGGCACCGCCTGGGCCCGTACGGCGGCGATCTGCTCGGCCATCGCCTGCGGAGTGCGGTAGCCGGCGGCCAGGAAACCGAGCCCTCCCGCGCGCGCGGCGGCGGTGACCAGCGCGGGCGTGCTCGGCCCGCCGGCCATCGGCGCGGCGAGCACCGGAATGGTCAGGCCGAGGTCGGCCAGCGCGGTGGTCATGGTCTCTCCAGAATGGTGAACGACCATCCTATCGAGCGCGGCGCCCGCAGCGGTTCTGTCGGCCGGGTGCGCGATGATGCGGCCATGACGATTCTCGGCGCCGTGTGCCGGCCTCAGCTGCCCCCCGAGCGGTTGCGCGACCTCGTCCGTACGGCGGACGCGGCCGGGCTGGACGAGCTGTGGCTGTGGGAGGACTGCTTCTGGGGCAGCGGCCTGGCGACCGCCTCCGCCGTGCTCGCGTGGACCGAGCGGCTGCGGGTCGGCGTGGGGCTGCTCCCGGTGCCGCTGCGCAACGCCGCCGTGGCGGCGATGGAGATCGCCACGCTGCACCGGTTGTTCCCCGGCCGGGCGACCATCGGCGTCGGGCACGGCGTCCAGGACTGGATGGAGCAGGTCGGCGCGCGGGTCGAGTCGCCCGTGACGCTGCTGCGCGAACACCTCGACGCGCTCCGCGCGCTGCTGCGCGGCGAGACGGTCGGCACGGCCGGCCGTTACGTGCGGCTGGACGAGGTCGCCCTGGACTGGCCGCCGCTGTCCGCCCCGGCGGTCGTCGCCGGCGCGACCGGGCCGCGTTCACTGCGACTCTGCGGCGAGGCCGCCGACGGCACCATCCTCGTCGCCGGCACGACCCCGGACGGAGTACGCGAGGCCCGGCGACTCGTGGACGAGGGACGCGCGGCGGCCGGCCGCACCGAGCCGCACCAGCTGATCGCCTACGTCCTCGCCGCGACGGGCGAGGGCGCGGAGGAACGAGTCGCCGCCGACCTGCGGCGCGAGGGCCGCGAGCCGATTCCGGAGCTCATGGTGGCCGGCGACGCGAACACGATCGCCACCGCCGTACGACGCTGGGCGGACGCGGGCGCCGACACCGTCGTCCTGCAGCCGGCCCTGGCCGAACCCGACCCGGAGGGCTTCGTACGCTTCGCCGGCGAGGAGGTCCGCCCACTGGTCAACTGACAGACCCGCCGATCGACCGGAGCGCTCACACGGCCGTCCGAACTTCGGGTGCTGCGGGCGGCGTTCGGTTCGGCAGGGCCTCGCGACGGGGCGACGGGGGCGGACGGTCTCACGTCAGAGGCGGTGGGCGGGCTCCTCGGTGTCGCCGGCGTTCTCGTACGCCGCGGCCTGGAGCAGGTACAGGTCGCGGTACGTGCCCTCGGCGGCCATCAGGCCGTCGTGGGTGCCGCTCGCGGTGACCCTGCCGTTCTCCAGGACGTGGATGACGTCCGCGTGGCGGATGTTGGCCAGCCGATGAGTGATGAGGATGACCGTACGGCCGTGCATGTGGCGGCGGATCGCCTCGAACAGCGTGTGCTCCGCCCGGGCGTCCAGGTTCGACGACGGCTCGTCGCAGATGATCAGGGGCGCGTCGCGGTAGAAGCCGCGTGACACGGCCACGCGCTGCCACTGGCCGCCGGAGAGCTGGTGGGAGTTCTTGAACCGCCGGTCCAGCATCGTCTCCCAGCCGCGCGGCAGGTCCGCGACCACCTCGTCGGTGCCCGCCGACTCCGCCGCGCGGCCGAGCCGGTCCGGGTCGCCGTCCTCGGCGAGGACGATGTTGGCGCGGGCGGTCATCGGCCAGCGTGCGTGGTCCTGGGCGATCACCGCGATGTGGGAGCGTACGGACTGGGGGTCCACGGTCGCGAGGTCGACGCCGTCCCAGCGGATGTGACCGGCGCTCGGCGTGTACAGATGGGCGAGCAGCTTGGCCAGGGTGCTCTTGCCCGAGCCGTTCTCCCCGACGAGCGCCACGATCTGACCGGCGGGCAGGGTGAGTGAGACGTCCTGCAGTGCCGGGCGGTCGGCGCCGGGATAGGTGAAGGAGACGTTCTCGACGGTGATCTCGGCGAACCGGCAGGGCACCTCGGCCGCGGCCGGCGCCGGCAGGTGGTCGCGGGCGATCCGCAGGAAGGTCGTGTAGTCGGTGAGGTACAGGCCCTCCTCGTAGCAGCTGTTCACCGCGTGGATCAGCTCCGACAGGGCGCCCCGGCTGGTACGGATGGCGAGCACGGCGGTCCCGGCGACCGCGAGCGGCAGCCACGCGGCGGCCAGCAGGACGCCGAGCGCGGCGTAGACCACGCCGTTGGCCACGCCCGTACCGGCGTTTCCGGCGAGCCGGGTGACGACGTTCCTGCGGGCCAGGGCGAGCTGGGCGTCGCGGTAGATCCCGGCCACCCGGCGGTACTGGCCGAGGAGAAGGTCCTGCATCGTGTACGACCGCAGGTCGCCGGCGTACGTCGGGGTGCTCATCAGGTTGCCGAGGATCACCGAGTGGTACCGCGGCGCGATGGTCTCCAGCATCATCAGGTAGCGCGAGCGCGCGACGCGTACGGCGGCCCACGCCTCCGGGACGGCCGTGACGAGCAGCAGCGGCAGCAGCACCGGATGCAGCGTCGTGATCGCGATGGCGGCGGCGGCGAAGGAGGTCGCCCCGGTGACCATGTCGACCGTGGAGGAGACCACCTCGCTCGCCGCCGTCGAGCCGGGTCCCTCGGCGCGGGTGAGCGCCTCGTAGAACTCCGAGTCGTCGTAGCTGGCCAGGTCGATCCGGCTCGTCACCTCGTACAGCTCCATCTCGACCCGCTGCTGCACGCGCGGCGTCAGTCGGGCCTCGGCCCAGCCGGCGGCGGCCGACAGCAGCGCCCGCGCGACGCCGGCCCCGGCGACCAGCAGCAGCGACGGGAGCGCCGCGCGTACGCGGCCCGGCGTGGGGCCCGCCGCCAGCAGGGCCTCGAGCACTCCGGTCGTGGCGAGCAGGCCGAGCGCCGTGAAGACGCCGGACAACAGGTTGAAGGTCAGCGTCGTCACCGTGTCGGCGGGCCCCGCGCGCCACGCCAGGCGCAGCGCCTGGAGGATCAGCGCGGGCAGCCGCCGCGCGACCACGGTGAACTTCGCCGTCGCGGCCGCCTCGGCATGGTTGTACCAGCGTAAGTTGACCATGGCCGGCAGCGCGTCGCCCTGCCCCTCGGAGTCCTGCCCCGTGGAGTCCTGTTTCTCCGCGTCGTCCTGCCCCGCCACGCCGTCCGCAGACGGCGGCGTCTCATCCATCGGCTCCCCGCCCCTCCGTGACTCCGCCTTCATGATGTGCGCGGAGAACGCGCCCCGCTGTGTCGCCTGACACGGTCCGCTGACCGGGTCCGGACCCGTACGGGAGATACCGCGAGGTAGGGGAGCGCCCTAGTATCGGCGGATGCGTGACAAGAGGGGCGTTCTGGTGGTCGTGGGGCTGGTGTCCGTATTGGCGGCGTGCGGTCCGGACCATCGGCCGGACGCGGCGGCCGGTCCGTCGCGGAGCCAGGTCGCGGTCTCGCCGCCGGCCTCGCCGACACCGAGCGCGGCGGCGGTCAGGAAGGCCAAGCCCAAGCCGTTCCGGCAGGGCAACCCGAACGGCCACGCGTCCGTGCCCGCCGCCGCCCGCGCGGTCGACACCTCCCACCCGACCCGGGTGATCGGCAAGGGCACGCCGCGAAGCTGCACCTCACAGGCGGTCGTCTCCGCCGTCGCCGCGGGCGGCCTCATCAGGTTCTCCTGCGGGCCCGCGCCGGTGACCATCACGATGGCGGCCACCGCGAAGATCAGGAACGCCAACGGCCCCCGCATCGTCCTCGACGGTGGCGGGAAGGTCACGCTGAGCGGCGGCGGGCGGCGGCGCATCCTCTACATGAACACCTGTGACCCGGCCCAGGGCTACACGACCTCCCACTGCCAGGACCAGCCGACGCCGCAGCTCACCGTGCAGAACCTGACGTTCGCCGACGGGAACTCCACCGGCGACAAGACCGAGGGCGGGGGCGGCGGCGCCATCTTCGTACGGGGCGGCCGGTTCAAGGTGGTCAACTCCCGGTTCGTCCGCAACCGCTGCGACCGCAGCGGGCCCGACCTCGGCGGGGCGGCCATCCGGGTCCTCAGCCAGTCGCGGAACCTGCCGGTGTACGTGGTCGGCAGCACCTTCGGCGGCGCGTCGGGGCAGGGCGGCTCGTGCTCCAACGGCGGCGCGCTGAGCAGCATCGGGGTCTCGTGGGTCGTGCTGAACAGCGTCCTGTCGTACAACTCGGCGGTCGGCAGCGGCGCGAACCCGGCCCGCGGCGGCACACCGGGCGGCGGGAGCGGAGGAGCGATCTACAACGACGGGAACCGCTTCGCGCTGCGGATCGCCGGCACGATCGTCGCGAACAACCACGCCCGCGAGGGCGGCGGCGCGGTCTTCTTCGTCAGCAACGACCGCAGCGGCACGATGCGTATCGAGTCCTCGACCCTGCGTCACAATCCGAGCGCCGGCTTCGAGACGCACGGCTACCCCGGCATCTTCTTCCTCGGCGCGCACAACCCCACCGTGACCGGCTCCCACCTGGGCTGAGAATGCCGTCCGGGATGGGCGTCGTGTCGGACATAGATCGGCCGGGGCGGGGTATACGCGGGCCGGGAGGTGGAAGCGATGCTTCCGTTGGTAATCGTTCTTCTGCTCGTCCTCATCCTGTTCGGCGCGGGCTTCGCGCTCAAGGCACTCTGGTGGATCGCCGTCATCGTGTTGATCCTCTGGCTGCTGGGTTTCGTGTTCCGCGGCGCCGGCGCCTCGGGCACCCGCGGCCGCTGGTATCGCTGGTAGCCGAGTGAGAACGGGCCCGTCACCGCGGGCGGGTTCTAACGATCCCCGCAACACCCTGATCTTCAGGGAGTTGCGGGGATCATGGATTTTGGGGTCCTGAAGGCGAGGTTCTTCGAGGCACTGGATCGGGAGAACGGCAGTATCTCGGGGGCTG
>NZ_JAUEQY010000048.1 GCF_030406325.1 Actinomadura sp. DC4
CCCGGCCGCGTGCGCGAGCTCGCCCAGGCACCGGCCCGCCGCCGGCTCGCCGCGCAGCCGCCAGGCGCCGTCGCGGGCGTGGTCCAGCGCCTGCCGCACCTCGCCGCGCAGCCGGTGCAGCCGCGCCTGGTGGCCGCAGTACGCCGCGGCGGCGACGTCCCACTCGGAGTCCGCGCCGAGGAGCGGCTCGGCGGTGAGGTCCCCGGCGAGCACGGCGGCGGTGAGCCGCTCCTGCTCGGCGCGGAGCGTTCCGAAGGGCGCGGCCAGGTCGAACGCCGCCGCCGCGTCGTCCCCGCCGCCGGCGGCCACCGCCGCGCCTCCGAGCCGCATGGCGAGCGGAACGTCGAGGGCGGCCAGCGCCGTACGGCAGCTGTCGGCCAGCGCGCCCGGGTCGCCGGGCAGGCCGCCGTCCAGCCGCCAGAGCGCGGCGCGCGCGTCCAGCGGCTCGGCCTCGGCCAGCGTCCGCCGTACCCGCGCCGACCGGACCGGGCCGCACATCGCCCGGATGACGCCCGCGTACGGCGCGCCGCCGCCGCACGTGAGCAGGCCCTCGGCCTCCAGCCGCTCGACCGTCTCCGGGCCGGCCAGGCGGGTGAGCGTCCCGGGCGGCAGCGGAGCGCCGAACGCCAGGTACGTCAGCGCGTCCCACTCGGGCGGGTCCAGGTCGCCGAGCCGGCTGGCGACCAGTTCGCGTACGCGGCCGTTGACCGCGAGCCGCCCCCGCCAGCCCCACACGCCGTCCCGGTGCGCCAGCGTGCCCGCCAGCACGAGCTCCTCGACCATCCGCAGGTCGCCCCCGGCGACCGCGGTGAGCCGGCGTACGGCCCGCGCCTCGACGTGCCCGGACAGCGCGCCGCCCAGCACCCGGGCCAGGTCGTCGTGGGAGAGCGGGGGCACCTCCAGGCGGCGCAGCAGGTCGTCCTTCCAGAGCGCCACGATCGCGTCGGGGGCCGGTTCGCCGTCCCGTACGGTGACGATCAGGCGCACCTCGCGGCGTACGGCGAGGTGGTGGACCAGCGCCGCCGACTCGGGGTCGAGCAGGTGCGCGTCGTCCACGACGAGCACCGGCCGGTCGTGCCCCGGCGGGCGGCGCAGCACTTCGGCCACCTCGCGGATCGGGTCCGCGCCGCCGTCCGGCGAGCGGAGGCCCGCGAAGGCCGAGAACGGAAGGGCCGCGCCGCAGCGGGTCCCCACGACCCGCCGCACCGGCCCGAACGTACGCGCGGCCTCCGCCGCGAGACGGCTCCGGCCCGCTCCGGCGCCGCCGGCCAGCACCACGCCCCGCCCCGTACGGGCGCGCAGTGCGGTCGTGATCTGCTCGATCTGCTCATCTCTCCCGGTGAACGGCCACCGCCCGGATGGCAGAGGTTCGACGGGATCGGTCACTCTCATGGCGCACACACCCCCGCGATTACGACATCTCACCAATCAAGAGCCGGGAGGGCGCCCGCTGATACATCGGCCTTGCGGGAATTTCGGGCCGCCGCATCGCGTGTCGCTAGACTTCCGAGGCGACGGCGACGGGTTTCTGGGGGATCGGCAGTGTCATCAGACGAGGAGAACGGCCGGTCTCTGGTGGCCGGCATCCGCGCGGCCATCCTGGGCGGCGAGTTCGTGCCGAACCAGCGATTGGTCGAGGCCGATCTGTCCGAGCGGTTCACCGCCAGCCGGGCGAGCGTACGCGCCGCGCTGCTCGAGCTCGCCAACGAGGGCCTGATCGAGCGCGTCCAGAACCGCGGGGCGAGGGTGCGCGCCGTCTCCCTGGAGGAGGCCATCGAGATCTCCGAGGTGCGCATGGTGGTGGAGGGCCTCTGCACCGCCAAGGCCGCCGAGCGGGTCACCAAGGACGAAGAGGCCGAACTCGCCGGCATCGGGGAGAGCATGCGGCAGGCCGTGGCCTCCGGTGACGTGCTGGGCTACTCAGGGCTGAACGAGCGCCTCCACCGCCGCATCCGCGAGATCAGCGGTCAGGGGACCGCCTCCTCCGTCCTCGAACGCCTGCGCGGGCAGAACGTCCGTCATCAGTTCCGCCTCGCGATGTACCCCGGCCGGTCCTCGGTGTCCCTGCCGGAGCACCTGGCCATCATCGACGCGATCCGCGCCCACGACCCCGAGGCCGCCGAGCAGGCGGCCCGCGCCCACCTGCGCAGCGTCATCGAAGCGCTGCCCGCGGCCGACGCGAGGCGCTGACTTACTTTGTAAAGGCGGCTGCCTTGGAGACGGGTCGTCACCTCCTGGAGGGCCCAGCCGTTCCCGTCCGGGCCGGCGAAGAACGCGAACCGGCCCCCGGGGAGCGGCTGGATCTCGCCGACCTCGACGCCGCGCCCCTTCAGCTCGGCGCAGGCGGCGTCGAGGTCCGGGACGACGATCTGCAGGCCGCGTACCGAACCTGGCGGCATGTCGGTCACGCCCAGGCCCATGGCGATCGAGCAGGCCGAGCCCGGCGGCGTCAGCTGGACGAAACGGATCTCCTCGCTGACCCGATGGTCGTGGTCGGCCGTGAACCCGACCTGGTCCGCGTAGAACGCCTTGGCCCGGTCGACGTCCGACACGGGGACCGCGACGAGTTCGAGCTTCCAGTCCATGACACGTCCCCGGCTGAAGGGCCATCCGGCGTCGCCGGAGCCTTCTCCCTCCGGCCCGGGAAACGCTAGAGAGAACTGCGGCCACTTTCCGGCCTCAATGAGGGTCGGCTGAGGACCTCCGGCGACAGCCGTCCGGCGAGCTCCAGGGCGGCCACGACCTCCGCGACGTTCTCCGGATCGGTGGTGCCCAGGGCCGCCTCGACGGCGTGATCGATCGAAACCGCCTCGCGCAGCCACGCCGCGCACAACGACACCTTGCTCTGCGGGAATCCCGTACGCGTCGCGATCTCACCGACCGACCCTCTCCTACGAGGTCACCGGCACCGGCCCGGTGCTGGCCGCCACGCTCCGCGAGGTCGCCCGCGTCCCCGGCATCGACCCGCCGCGTACGCCTCGCGCCTCTTGCCGAACGCTCAGTGATTGGCCGGGGCCCGGCCCGATACCGTCTATTCCCATGTCCCGCTCCGGCGGGCCTGCGGCCGGTTTCGATTTGCATATTTAGGACGGCATTCTGTCGCGAAATGCTGTGCGACCGCCGCTTCCCGGATGGTCATAGGTCCGGCCCCGGCAGCGGCGTCTGCCCAGTGTATCGGCGGTATCGGATCAGCGCTGTCACCGGGAACGGAGGGTCCCGAACCGCAGACCGTATCCGGAAAAGGCCGGTGTCGAATATGGAAACGGATTAGTGATCAATCGGCTCTCTGTGCCGTACGGTAAGCGCCGAGCACCCCTCGAAGGGAGGTGGCGCATGGACCTCATCTGAAAATAAGGCCGGCTCGGCACGGCGACAATGACGTGCCCATCTCCTCATTGCAGTGACAACGTGCCGTATGCCGGCCGGAGGGCAGACCATGATGCCCGCCGGCCTCCTTCATGCCCAGGAGAGACGCGATGGACACCCCCACGGTCCGTGAGCCCGGTGATGGCCGGGTAAACGACGGAGCGGAACGAACGGGCCGGCCCGGTCCTCGCATCGGCGATGCCATCGGGGAGACGCTGCGTATCGCCTATGAGGCGTCCCGGGAGTCGGACGCCGCCCCTGTGCTCCAGATCGTGGAACGCGATGACGGCATGGTGAAGGCCGCCCCCGTCGCGTCCTGGATCGCGACGACCGACCAGTGGTCGGACGACGATCGCCGAGCACTGGACCTGCTCAAGGGCAAGGTCCTGGACGTCGGCGCCGGCGGAGGACGAGCGGCGCGCGCACTGCAGGACCGGGGCCACCCCGTCACCGCGATGGACGTCTCTCCCGGCGCCGTGGACGTGTGCAGGCGGCAGGGAATACGGAGTGTCGTTCACGGCACGGTGGACGACCACGCCGCGACCGGAGCACGGTACGACAGCTTCCTGCTCCTGGGCGGCAACCTCGGCCTACTGGACAGCCGCGAACGGGCACCGGAGTTCCTGCGCGCCCTCGCCACGATGGCCGCACCCGGTGCCGTGATCGTGGGCCAGGGGAACAACCGCACCGACTCGACGGACCCCGAGCATCTGGCCTACAACCGGCGAAATCTCCGGGCGGGCCGCATCGCCGGACAGCGCACCATGCGCATTCGTCACCGGGACATGGCCACGCCCTGGTTCCACTACCTGTGCCTCGCACCGCGCGAACTCTCCGAGCTCGCGACCGGCACCGGCTGGGAGCTCACCGACGTCGTCAACGCCACGAACTCCACGGCCTACCTCGCCACCCTCCACCTGAACGAGTGACTCAGAGCACGACCGGGAACCTCCCTGTCCGCTCTCCGGCCTCCTGCCCGTCTCGCCTCCGGGTCTGTTTGTATACAACGGAGCAGATCGTGAAACTGTGTACGGGAGGGCTCTCAGGAGGTGTGGTCGTGGCGAAAGCGGTCGAGACGGCGTACTCGGTGATCCGGTCCGGCATCGTGTCCGGCGAGTTCGCCCGCGGCGACCGGCTCCGCGAGGCCGAACTGGCCGAGCGCATCGGCGTCTCCCGTACGCCGATCCGCGAGGCCCTGCGCCGCCTGGACTCCGAGGGCCTGGTCGACTTCGTGCCCAACCGAGGTGCCAGCGTCACCGCGTGGAGCGAACGCGAACTCGACGACCTCTACGAGGCGCGCGCCCTGCTGGAGAGCTACGTGGCCAAGCTGGCGGCGGCCCGGATCACCGCCGAGCAGCTCACCGCGCTGCGCGAGCTGGCCGCGGAGATGAACGTGCTCGCGGGGGAGGGCCCCGGCGGCCCGGCGGCCGACCGGCTCACCGAGCTCAACGGGGAGTTCCACCTCACGATCACCCGCGCGGGCGGCAACGCGCAGATCGAGGTCCTGATCCGCGGCTTCATCGACGTGCCGCTGGTCCACCGCACGTTCCGCCAGTACGCGCCGGAGCGGCTGCGAGCCAGCATGTTCCACCACGACGAGCTGATCGCCGCCCTCGCCGCCGGAGACGGCGAGTGGGCGGAGTCGGTCATGCGCTCCCACATCCTCGCCGCCCGTACGACGGTGCACAGCCTCGGCATGTCCGAAGACCGCTGAGGGTCGGGAGACCGGGTGTTGGCCGAGTTCGGACGCGGCAGTGTCTGATTTCCGACATTGCCCTCCATGACGCCACCCCATGCTGGTGCGAGTCCTGACGCACCTGGGGAGTCATCATGGAGACCTTTCGCGCGCTGCTCGTCGTCGACGCCGAGAAGTTCAGCGCCCACCGCGACTCGGAACTGCCCGACGTCCACCGGGAGATCCGGCGGGTCCTGGCCGCGGCCTGTGCCGGCAGCGGGTTACGCGAGGCGTGGGAGGCGGTCAAGTTCATGGAGAGCACCGGGGACGGTGTTCTCGCGATGCTGCCGCTGGAGTCGGCGCCCGCACTCGTCGACGTGTTCCCGCGCCGCCTGCAGGAGGCGCTGGCCGCGTGCGCGCCGGAGCTACGAGCCCGCGGGCTGCGGCTGCGGCTGCGGGTGGCGCTGCACTACGGGCTCGTGGACGACGAACGCCCCGGTGCCCCGGGCATCTCCACGGCCACCATCGACGTCAACCGGCTCCTGGACGCCGAGCCGCTGCGCGACGCCCTGAGCGGGAGCGACCCGGAGATCACCTTCGCCGCCTTCCTCCTCTCGGCGGAGCTGTTCGGCACCTACGTCGAGGGCGGGCGGACCAAGCTGCGGGAGAGCCAGTTCACCGAGGTACGGGTCAAGGTGAAGCAGTACGAGCGGCCCGCCTACCTCTACGTACCGGTCCCATCGCTGACCCGGACGCCCCCGCCGCCCACGCCTCCCTCGCCGCGCGAGGACGGCCCCGTACCCGTACCCGGCGCGCCGTCGATCAGCGGAGTCACGATCGACGGCGACAGAACCCAGAACGTGTTCGGTAACAACATCGGTCGCGACTTTCACCAGGAGGGGTCGTGACCACGATCGAGGACATCACGATCGAGGGTGACGGTTCGCAGAACGCGTTCGGCAACACGGTCAACCGCGACCTGATCCAGACCCAGCTCAACTTCGTACGCGGCCGCCCCTCGATGGTCCTGTCCGAGGGTGAGATCGCCGATCGCGTCGCCGGATACGTGCCCGCCGTGAACCACCAGGAGATCGTCGAGACCCTCCAGTCGTCCCACATCGTCGCGCTGGCGGGGCCGCCGGGCGCCGGGGTGGCGACCACGGCGGTCGCGGCGCTGCGTCAGTTGCACCCGCACATGCCGATCCGCCTGTTCTCCACCGGTGAGGACGACGTCGAGGAGATCGGCACCACCGAGGCCAGGGGATATCTGGTCCGCGCGGGCGATGAGGAGGCCACCCGGCTCCGTACGTGCCTTGAGACGGTCGTGACCTCCCAGGCCTTCCTGCTGGTCGTCGGCACCGAGGCCGAGCAGCGGCGTTTCACCGACTTCCTGCGGGTCATCTCCGTCCAGCCGCCGCCGGCCGATGCCGTCTACCGCCGCCGGCTGGTCCACCGCGGCTTCGGCGACACGCACTGGCCGGGCTGGCCGAGGGCGGCGGAGCTGCTGAAGGACGCCTCGCCCGGTGAGGCGCGCCGGCTCGCCGACCTCGCCATGACCGCCGGCCGTGGCGGTGACGCGCGAGAGGTGGAGCAGGCGTACCGGGGATGGGCGGAGGAACTACACGGCTGGTTCACCGCGCATCCCGATCTCCGGGAGGAGACCCTGATGATCGCGGCTGCGACGATCACGCCGGCCGACGAGACGAACGTGTACGGAGCGGCACTGTCCCTGGCCCGGCAGCTCAAGATCGTCGCGGCGGGCGGCGGCCTGGCGTGGTGCCCGTCCGGGCGGTTGAACGAGCTTCTCGACGCGGACTCCGTGGACGGCCGGATCGTGTTCCGTAGAGAGGGCTTCGCCCACTCGGTGCTACGGCACGTGTGGGATGAATACCCGCTGGCCCGGATGGACCTGCTGACGTGGCTGTCCACCTTGCCCACCGACGAGGTGGTGACGCTCGCGCCTCCGCTCCGCATCAAGATCGTCGAGACGTTCGCCGACCTCGCGGCCGAACACGAGGCGGCGGAGAAGATCCTGTACATGGGGGAGCAGTGGGCCGGCGCCGGGGCGGCGGACCTCGCCTACACCACGCTGGCCCGGACCTGCCTGCATCCACTGGTGGGCGGACGGGTCCGCAGAAGGCTCTACGAATGGTCCCGTGAACGGCACGCCGCCCAGACGCTGAAACTGACCGTCGCACGCGTCTGCGAGGTCCTCGGTGAGACGCACGTGTCGATCGCGCTGACCCGTCTCAAGCATCTCGCGACCTACGGCGACCGGCAGATCCAGGATGAGGTCTTCGAGGTGGTCCGCGCCCTGGCCCGTACCCAGCCCGGGGCGGTCTTCGCGGCGATGCTGGAGTGGTGCCGCACCGCCGGAGGGATCCCCGGCACACCCGGCCTCAACCGGCTGCGGCTGGGGCTGCGGTTTCTGGTCGCCGACGTGATGGAGGACGAGCCGGCCGAGGACCTCCCGCGAGGTCTGCGCGACGTGGTCACGGTGATCGGGCAGCTGGCGATGCGGGACGACGAACTGAGCCGTCCCGTGCTGCTGGAGGCGTTGCGGACGCTCGCGGAGCGCCATCGCCCGATCGTGCTCGGAGCGGCCCTCGCATGGGCGAGGAGCGCGGACCGGCACGAGGAGATGCTGCCGGTGGCGACGATGTCGCCCCTGGAAAGGATGGGAACGGAACTGTTCCTGGCCTTGGCGGTCGAACGTGACCCGGAGAACTACGCGCTGACCCTCACGGGCACGGACGCGCTCGACCCGGAGGCCTCCCTGCCCGCCTGGCGGGTGGCGCTGACCGCCGTCGCCGACCCGGTGGACAGGTACGGATCGGAGGGAGGGTTCGCCGACTTCGAGGACGCCGTCCGGCTGTGGCTCGACACGGCCGTGGGCCGGCCACGCCTGAGGAAGGGCGTCGTGTCGGTGTTCGTCCAGGCGGCCGGCGACGATCCCGTGAGACGACTGGAGATGGTCGATCTCATCCAGGCGTGGGCGGGGGTGTACGCCGAGCGGCGGCCGGTGAAGGAGTCCCTCCTGGTCCGGCTGCTCCTGCCGGAGTGGCGACGGCTCCTGCTCGTACTCCTGGTCCGGCTCCGTTCGACGATCACCGGACGTTAGTGATCTACATTGTAAAGGCGGGCCCGTGCGCCGGTCGTCGCAGGGGGCCCGCCTTACCGACACGGCGACGGCAGGCCGCGGACTGCCCTCCGCGCCACGCGGACGGGGTCGACGTCAGGTGGCGCCTCCGGAGGCAAGGGCGAGCAGGTCTCGGACGGCCGGGCGTCCCGCCGCTCAAGCGGGACGGCGCGCAGCACGCTCCTGGCAGACTCGGTGATCATCTGAACTCGTTCGGTCTCCGGCAGCGCGGAGAGCAGCTGCGCAAGACACAAACCTGGGATCGCGGGAAAGAACTCTCCGGCCATGCCCGGTTCGCCTTCGACACCGGCACGAGGGTGTTCTTCGCCGGCCCGCACTCGCCGTGGCAGCGGCCTACGAACGAGAACACGAACGGGCTGCTCCGCCAGTACTTCCCAAAAGGAACCGACCTGTCCCGGTGGTCGGCCGAGGACCTTGAAGCCATCGCCCTCGCAATCAACAACCGCCCCCGTAAGACCCCCGCCGAAGTCTTCGAGGAACAGCTACGCTCACTCCAACAGCCCGGTGTTGCAACGATCGGTTGAACTCGCCAATCACACCTCGCTCGGCTTCGCCGGCAAACTCAAGGCGATGGGATACGCCAGTCTGTCGGCAGGACTGGTGTCTGCCGGGACAAGGCGCCCCGGTCCGGCGTGACACGCGCCTCCGCCCGCGATCACCACTGTGACTTCTGGAACGCCCACGGACTGATCCACACCCAGTGACCGAAAGGCGCGGGACCTCGTGCGGTTCGTCCGGCGTACGCCGATGTCGGCTGCGGGCCGGGCCATGTCACCGGCCACCTCCAGGACCTGGGAGTGGACGCGTTCGGCATCGACATCTCGCCTGAGATGATCGCCATCGCGCGGCGTGACCACCCCGGCCTGCGCTTCGAGGTCGGGACGATGACGGACCTGGATCTGGAGGACGCGTCGGTCGCCGGCGTGCTCGCGTTCTGGTCCGTGATCCACGTGCCCGACCACGCGGTGCCCGGTGTGTTCGAGCAGTTCCGCCGGGTGCTGCGCCCAGGGGGCCCGCTGCTGGTCGGCTTCCACGTCGGCGACGGGACACGACATACATCCGAGGGTTACACGGGCCGCCCGATCAACGTCGACAGCCACGACCGCCGGCCGGGCACGATCGCGGGCTGGCTCCGTGACGCGGGGTTCACCATCGAGGCCGAACTGGTCATCGGGCCGGACGAGGACCGCCCGGGAGCCGTCATCTTCGCGCGCGGCAACGCCTGACCGCGCTCTGAGAAACGGGGACGGGAAGGATGGCCAAGGTCGAGATACCGGCAGGGGCCGGCTGGACGGCCCTGCTGACGGCGTACAGCCGGGCGCAGGAGTCGCGCGGAGCCGACCCTCTGTTCGAGGACCCTCTCGCGACGGCGTTCGTGGCGGCGGTCCACGGTGCCGACCTCGGCGGCAGGGCGGACCTGCCGCGGCTGGGCCCCGCGAACGCCGATGGCACCTCCACTCTCTGGAACGCCTTCCACTTCTACTTCACCGGGCGCACGCCCTTCTACGATGAGAAGATCTCGGCGGCCGCCGACGACGGGTGCCGGCAGGTGGTCGTTCTCGGAGCGGGCCTGGACAGCCGCGTGTACCGGCTGGCGCCGGGCGACGGCGTCACGGTCTTCGAGCTCGACCGGGCGCCGGTCCACGAGTTCAAGGACACCGTTCTACGACGGCAGGGGGCCGTCCCCACCTGCGTCAGGGTCCCCGTGGTCGCCGACCTCACTCAGGGTCTGTCGCGGTTCCTGCTGCCCAGCGGCTTCGATCCGGCCGTTCCGACGATGTGGGTGGTCGAAGGACTGCTGATGTACCTCTCCCGTGAGGAGGCCGACGAGCTCCTCCGCGGGATCACCGCGCTGTCCGCACCGGGCAGCCGGATCGCCGGCGAGTACTTCGACCGCCACTGGAGCAACGCCGACGTCGGGTACGACGCGCTGGGCGCCCAGGACCGGGCCGCGTGGGATCTGCTGATGGGGGCGTTCCGCTACGGCCCTGTCGCCGATCATCCTGGCGAATGGCTCTCCGTGCACGGATGGGGGTCGCGGGAGGTCACCACGATCCGGCGGTTCGGAGGACGGACCGGCCGCGAGGTTCCCGGCGAGTTGGCGCGCCCCGGCGCGCCCCAGGTGTGGCTCTTCGCCGGCGCCCACTCCGCGGACGACGCGGCCGCCCCGCCCGACTGAGACCCACGGTCCGGGCGGGTCATGCGCGGTACCCGCCGGTCAGGTCCGCCTGTCGGCCTCGATCATCGGCTCGGGCCGGTGGTAGAAGCTCTCGACCTTGTAGTACCGGCCGTGCCGGGATGACGTGACGGCATGGACATAGGCGCGGTCCTCGCCGTGGAACCGAGCACCCGTCACGAACCGTTCGATCAGCGGGTCGAGGTGGCTCGGCATGAGCTCCGGCTCGAAGACCCGGATCGGAAAGCAGACGCGCTCGACCTCGGGGGAGTCCCACGTGAAGGTGAAGTACACCGCGAACGCCTGACGGCACTGCCGTAGCTCGTCCCCGTCGGGCCGGTGGAAGCCGAGGTCGCCGAACATCGCCGAGATCTTCGCGGTGTCGCGCGTGTCGATGAAGGAGAAGTAGACGTTGACCGACCGGCTTCGGTAGTCGACGCCGACGCCGGCGACCTTGGTCAGGCCGTGCCGGGCGAAGTAGTCCAGGTTGCCGCCGACGCTCGGCGGCATGGCCGGGGTTCGGCTCATCGCCCCGAGGGACGGCGCGCCGTCATCCGCGTAGATGGACCAGATCTTCTCGAAGCCCGACGCCGCCCCGACGTCGACGCCGTTGAAGATGACGGTCCCGTGGTCCTGGACCTCCTGGTGGAGCCGGTCGACCGGATGGTCCGCCTTGACGGTGAACCTCCGATCGAGGGCCAGCAGGTAGGGGTCCGTGCCGTCGGCGGGTTCGAGGTAGCGGACGCTTAACTCTCCTTTTCGCCGGGCACGCGTGGTCGTTCGCAGGGCCACACCGCCGCTCGTGAAGCCGGGTTCGTACGCGCGTAGAACCGGCCACAGCTCATCCCGGTGGCAGGCCGCGCCGAGAAGGTCAGCGGTGTCGGCGACCGCCGAATGGATGCTCTCCAGATCAGGCATGCGTCCTTTTCCTCACGTGAGCACGGCTCGGCGTCCCCGGGGCCCCGGGAACTTGTTGAACACCACGCTAGATACATGTTATGTATAACACGCATCTAGTGTCGAAGAAAGGAGAACACGAGGTGCTCACGACGACCACAGCGAGGAGATGAAGATGACAAGCGCGCACGAACCGATCGCCGTCATCGGGATGGCGTGCCGGTTCCCCGGTGGAGCCGACACGCCGGCGTCGTACTGGGAGGTGCTGCGGACCGGCCGGCCGGTGCCGCTCACGTCGATCACCGAACGCGAGGCCGGTCGCGCGCCTTCCGAGCCGGACTCCCACGGTGCGGAGCGACGAGAGGACCCGCCGGCCGCGTTACTGGAGGGCATCGACACCTTCGACGCCCCGTTCTTCGGCCTCACCCCCACGGAGGCCGCGGCGGTGGACCCGCAGCATCGCCTGCTGCTCGAGGTCTCCTGGGAGGCTCTGGAACACGCCGGTCAGTCTCCCGACCGGCTCGCCGGGACGAACACCGCCGTGTTCACCGGGGTCATCAGCCCCGACTATCTCCACCGCCAGTTCCAGGCCGATCCCGCCGGCCTGAGCCCGTACGCGTTCACCGGCGGCATGCTCAGCATGGCCCCGGGCCGGCTGTCGTACCTGCTCGACCTCCGCGGTCCCGCGCTGGCCGTGGAGTCGGCCTGCTCGTCGTCGCTTCTCGCGGTCCACCACGCCGTACGGCAGCTGCGCGGCGGCGACTCCGACCTCGCCCTGGCGGGCGGCGTCAACCTCATCCTCCTCCCCGAGCTCTCGACCGTGCTCGCGCGCATGCACGCGCTGTCCGCGGACGGGCGGAGCCGGACCTTCGAGGCCGGCGCGGAGGGCTACGGCCGGGCCGAGGGGTGCGGCGTGGTGGTGCTCAAGCGGCTGTCCGACGCCCGGTCCGACGGCGACAACGTGCTCGCGGTCATTCGTGGCAGCGCCGTCAACCAGGACGGGCGCTCGAACGGCATCACGGTCCCGAGCGGGCGGGCGCAGGCCGACGTGATCCAGGCCGCCCTGTCCGACGCCGGGCTGGCGCCGGGCGACGTGGGGTACGTCGAGTGCCACGGCACGGGCACCGCGGTCGGCGATCCGATCGAGGTCGCGGCGATCGGAAGCGTGGTCGGGAGGCCGCGTCCCGCCGACCGGCCGCTCCTGCTGGGCTCCGCCAAGGCCGTCGTGGGTCACGCCGAGGCGGCCGCCGGAATGGCCGGGTTCATCAAGGCCGTCCTCTGCGTACGCCACGGCGAGGTGCCGGGCCAGCCGGTCGGCGAGCTGAACCCGGCGCTCGGGACGGACGCCCTCCACACGCGCATTCCCCGCGCGACCGTGGGCTGGGACGCCGCGGACCGCCCCCGGGCGGCCGGGGTGAGCGCGTTCGGCTTCAGCGGCACGAACGTCCACGTACTGCTCGAACAACCGCCTCCCGAGCCGCCCCCGTCGGCGGAGGCGCCCGACCGGCCCGCGTACCTGCTCGCGCTCTCGGCGAACAGCCCGGACGCGCTGCGTACGCTCGCCGGACGCTACGCCGGTCACCTGCGAGACGACACCACCGCGACGCCGGCCGAGATCTGCCACACCGCGAACACCGGACGGTCGCACCGGCCCTGGCGCACCGCCCTGGTGGCGGACGACACCGCCCGGCTGGCGGACCGCCTGGCGGATGTGGCCGACACCGGTACGGGCGTGCGCCGCGTCGTACGGCCGGACCCGCCGCGGATCGCGTTCCTCTACTCCGGTCAGGGGGCGGCACGCGCCGGCATGGGCCGCGCCCTGTTCGACCACGAACCCGCCTACCGCGCGGCGATCGAGGAGAGCGACGCCGCCGCGGGCCTGCTGTCCGGCCACTCGCTCATCGACCACCTCTATCCGCGGGACGCCGGCGGCGACGGCTGGCCCCTCATGGACGCGGCGGTGGCGCAGCCGGCGCTGTTCGCGGTCGAGACCGCCCTCACCCGGCTGTGGGCCTCGGTCGGCGTCCGGCCTGAGGCGGTCGCCGGGCACAGCCTGGGCGAGTACGCCGCGGCGTGCACCGCGGGGGTGCTGAGCTGGGAGGACGGGCTCCGCCTGTGCGTGGAACGCGGCCGGCTGGTGGGTACGCTGCCCGAACGCGAGGGGGCGATGCTCGTCGTGTTCGCCTCCGCTGAAGAGGTCGGACGGCTGGTGGCCGCGCACGGCGGGCGCGTCGAGATCGCCGCGTACAACGGGCCCGAGGAGACGGTGCTCGCCGGGGCCGTGGACGCCGTCGGCGCGATGGCGGAGGTGTTCGCCGGTCAGGAGCTGGCGACGCGGTCGATTCCGGTGACGCACGCGTTCCACTCCCGGCTCATGGACCCGGTGCTCGACCGGTTCGAGACGCTGGTCGAGCGGGTCCCACTGGCGGATCCGGCGCTGCCGTTCGCCGGCGACCTCACCGGCACAGTGGCCGGAGACGACGAACTCCGCGACGCCCACCGCTGGCGCCGGCACATGCGCGAGCCCGTACGGTACTGGGACGCGGTACGCGCGCTGCTCGACCGCGGCATCACCTGCTTCCTCGAGATCGGCCCGGACCGTACGCTCACCGGTACCGGGCTGCGCGGGGCGCCCGAGGCCGCCACGTGGCTCTCCTCCCTCCGGCGCGGCCAGGACGACGTGCGCGACTGGCTGACGAGCCTCGGCTCGCTGTACACGCTCGGCGCACCGGTCGACCTGGGCGGACTGGACCGTGGCCGGACGCCGCGCCGCCGGGTGCTGCCGACCTACCCCTTCGAACGGCGCAGGCTCTGGCTCGACGGGCTGCGACGGGTCACCCAGCCGGAACCGCGCCACGATGGCGCACTGCCCGGCCGCAGGCTGCGCTCAGCGTCGTACGACGCGCAGTTCGAGACCGTTCTCGACCACGAGGGACAGCCGTTCCTGGCCGACACCGCCGGACTGGTGCACGTCGGGGTCTACGCCGAGATCGCCGCGGCCAGCGCCCGCCGCCTGGGCGCCGGCGAGGCGCTGAAGCTGGAGGACCTGACGATCACCGAGGCGCTGGTGGTCCCCAAGGACGCCGAGCGGACCCTGCACACCGTCGCTCGCACCGAGCCGCCCGGCGAGGTGCGGGTGCGCATCGCCGCGCTGGAGCACGAGACCCGCGGCGGCGGACGCTGGTGCGACCACGCGCACGCCGTCGTACGCGAGCGGCCGCGGCCGGGCACCGAGCGGCTCGACCTGACGCGTCTCACCGAGACCGCGGTCGAACAGTACGCGGGCGAGCGCCTCTATCAGCGACTGCGCTCCGAACGCGGCCTGGACCTGGGACCACGCGTGGCCATCGTGGACCACCTGTGGCGACTCGACGACGACGCGATGCTGGCCCGGCTGCGGGCCCGGCCGGACACCAGCTTCGCCGCCGGGTTCGACCCGGGCGTGCTCGACGCCTGCATGCAGCTGTTCAACGCGCTCACGCCGGCGTCGGCGGGGCTCCTGCTGTTCATGCGCCTGGCGGCGCTCGACCTGACCGCGCCGCCGCGGCCGGCCGCCGGACCGCTGTGGGCGCGCACCGAGATCGAAGACAGCGGTGAGCGGGAGGTGCACGGGCGCGTTCAGCTGCTCGACGCGGACGGCGCGGTCGTCGCGTCCGCGCGCGACGTCGTCATGCGGCGCACCTCGGCCGAGGTCCTCGCCTCACTCGGGCCGTCCCGGCCGGCGGCGCCCTCGGCCGTACGGGAGACGGTGCGGGAGATGTCCTGCGACGATGCCCGGGAACGGCTGACGGCCGAGATCCGCGGGATCCTCGCGCCCATCATCGGCGGCGCGGAGCCCGACCTCGACGACGAGCCGCTGTCCGTGCTGGGCGTCGACTCGATCATGGCCGCACAGTTGCGCAACGCCCTCACCAGCCGGTTCGGCGTCTCGGTCCCGCTGCACCGCGTGCTCGACGGCGCCAGCGTGACGATGCTGGCGAGCGACCTCGCCGAGGCTCTGTCATCCGATGCGCCCCAGGACGATGACACCGGCTGGCAGGCCGGTCGTGTCTGAGCTCTCGCCGGCGGCGGCCGAGCGCGTCCGTGAGCTCGTGGACCGCGGCGTCGAGCTGTGGACCGAGAACGACGAGCTGTGCTTCCTCGCCCCTCCGGACCTGCCCGCCGCCGCCATCGGCTCCACGCTGCGCCCCGTACGAGAGGACCTGATCGCCCTCCTGGCCGGCGGCGAACGTCTCACGTCGGCACTGCTCATCGAGCGGGTCCAGGTCGAACACGCCGGAGGACCGAACGCCATCCGCACGTTGACGTTCGAGATCAGCGGCCCGCTGAACCACGACGCCCTCCAGGCCGCGCTGACCGCACTCGTCGCGCGGCACGACGCGCTCCGTACCGCCTACCCGCGCATCGGCGGGGGACGCGTCCGCCTGGTGCGTCCGCCCATGCCGGTCGCGGTTCCGTGCCTCGACGAGGAGCCGGGTCACCCACCACGCCCGGACCCCGGCCGGCCGCCCCTGCTCACCGCCGCACTCATGCGGCGCGGGCCGGAAGCGCACCTCCTGGTCCTCATCGTGCACACGATCGCCGTGGACGGCCTGTCGCTGGCGCTCCTGGTCGACGAGCTGGGGTCGCTGTACGACGCCGCCGGCTCGGGCCGGCCGCCCTCGATGCCGGCGGCGCCGTCGTCGGGACGGCAGGTCAGGCGGGAGCGCGCGTACCTCGCGAGCCCGGACGCGGACGCCGCACGGGAGTACTGGGCCGACCGGCTCGCCGCCGCCCCGGCTCTGCCCCGGCGTCCCGGGGCTCTGGGCACGGCCGGGAGCATCCCGCTCGTCCTGCCCGAGCGGCTCGCGAACGCGGTGCGGGCGCGGGCCGCCGCGGAGGGGACGACCGCCTTCACCGTGCTGCTCGCGGCGTACGCCACGCTGCTGGCGGAGGTCACGGGCGGCGACGACATCACCGTCGCGGTCCCGCTGGGGAAACGCTGTCACCCGGAGGACGAACACACCGTGAGCGGCGCGCGCGACCTGCTCCTGCTGCGGCTCGCCCTGGCCGGGACGGCCCCCGACGCGATCGCCGTCGCCCACCGCGAACGCCTCGCCGCGATGGCCCACGGCAACCTTCCCTTCGACGCGCTCCCGCCCGACGTCGCTCCGCCGCGGCGTCCCGGGCGCAACCGGGTCTTCGACGTGGTGTTCGTGCTGCAGACGTTCGGCGAGCGCCTCGCCCTGCGGCTACGAGGTGCGTCGGTGACCCTGCGGCGTCTGCCACCCTTCCTCCTCGACGCCGGAGTCGGCTTCGGGCTCATTCTGTGGGACCAGGACGGCGGGTTCCGCGGAGAGCTCGCCTGCGACGGCTCCGCGGCGGACGCGGAGGAACTGCCCGCGGTCGGACGGCGCTACCTCGCGATCCTCGGCGAGCTCGCGGACCTTCGCGTGGGCCGGATCCCGCCCGAGGAGGTTCGCGACCGGCTCCAAGCGGACCCGACCGTGGCCGACGCCGTGCTCGACGAGCGAGAGGGCCGCGTCATCGCCTATGTCGTGCTCCGCGCTCGCGCGGATCCCGCCGTCACCGACCGGCTCCGCCGCGGCCTCTCCACGTACCATCCAGCGCCTCTCCTCGTCCCGGTGGCCCGCATCCCCAGGCACGCCGACGGCGGCGCCGACCTCACGGCGCTGCGGGCCGTCCCGGTGACCGACCCCGCGACTCTGGCCCGGTGGGAGGCCGAACTCGCCGCCCGTGCCGGGACCGCCGTAGCGGTCGAGGTCGTCCCCCGCGACGACGACGTCGCCGTGCAGGAGGTCACCGCCACAATGCCGGCGGGGACGCCGGAGAACGTGCCGCTGCTGGACCGGTTCGGCACGAAGGTCGTGCCGCGGGCCACCCGCCCGGGATGAGGAGGCTCGGCACGGATCGAGTTCGGCGGCCGCTACTGCTCCGGGGCGGACGGAGCACTCGGCGGATGGCGCCGCGCAGCCACTGGTGGGCTCCGTCGGCGGCGGGGCGCATGCCGATCGTCAGGGGTGGCAGCGGGATCTCCAGCAGGCGCAGTCACAGCGCGTGCGCCATGGCGCTGAGGGTGGACGGGGGTTCGCCCGGCTACAGGCCCTGGTCGCTGCGGTGTTCGAGCGTTACGGCATCCTGCCATCTCATATTCATGAGCGGCTCACCGAGCATCGAAGCTCTCCCTGAGCCGATCCCCTGCGGTGCGCCCGCCTCGTCGCACCGCTGGAAGCAGGATTTGTAGCGGGGGGTCCAACGCGGCATGCCGAAAGATTCGCACCCAGTGCTGAGAGCACGCAGGTGCTGGTCCTCAGCGATCGTGCGGTGCGGCCTCAGGGGAGGCAGAGGACGAGCAGGCAACTGTCGACCTTCACGCCGTCGATGACCGGGCCGTACGCGTAGGTGGTCGTGGTGGCGAACTGCAGCGTCGTGGACGTTCCGAGCGAGAGGAACGTGAATTCCATCGGTACGTAACCCATGTGCGGCCTGCTTTTCCCGGTGATGTCGAAGGAGAAGTTCTGCGTCACCTGGCCATTGACGAGCACCTGGCCCGTCTTTAGGGACGGTCCGCCGATCGGTTCTCCCGCGAGCCAGTAGCTCACCTTGTACTTGGTCAGCGGAAGTGTGGAGATGCGCTGGGATACGGCGCCCGGAGTGTTGCCGTTGAGTTCGAGAGACTGCACTCCGTTCACCGTCTCCCACAGTCCCGCGCCCGACAGGTCGACGGTGCCGGTGGTCACCGTCCATGCCCCGATGGACTCGCCGGCGGAGAAGCGATGATAGGACCCCGCGGTCACGACCGGGGTCTCGAAGCTGCCGTTGGCCGGCTGTGTGGAGGCGTCGGCCGGCGCGGAGACGAGCGCCCCCACGGTGATCAACGCGCTGGTGAGGCTCACGACCGTGAAGATCCGGCGCCGGCAGACGCCGGCGGTGCGAGTGATGAAGAGATCAGACCACGCCTTCATGCTGTTCTCCCAAGCCGCGAGTAGTGCGTTATCCACAGGAGGAGGCCGCCACTGATCGACGTTAAGTGAGCGACCTGTCGCCGTGCGTCGACTTTAGGCACACGTACGGTGATCCGCCGTAACGGAGAAGACATGATTTGCTGCTCTTGACATTCCACCGGACGGGTTTGATCGGCGGATTGGTTCGGCCGGCGATGCGACGTGAGATGACGTGTCCTGGTGTGGCCACCTGGGCAGCACCCGAAGAAGAGCCTGCCGTCGCGGCACGCCGTCAGGTGATCCGCAGGACGCTTCCTAGCGCTGCGCTCTCTCCGGCGACGGCTGAGGCCGCGCTCGACCTGACTCCTGTGGCACCGGTCGACGTGTACGCGAGTCCGGTCGGTGGTCGCCGGATACGCCGATCGTGGCCCTGCCCGCCATATCGGCACGTCTCCATGCCGGGGCTGTCGCGATGGCGGACACGGCGGCGCCGGTGCCGAGCAGTGCGATGGCGCGTGGCGGGTGCATGCCGGTGTCGACGAGCGCTCCGGCGAGGAGGAATCCGCATCCCTGGCCGGCGGCGATCCCGGCGATCGCGATGCCCATGGCGCGGCCGCGGCATTCCTTGTCGGCGCGCCGTACGAAGAGCGCGTTGAGCGGTGCGGCGAAGGCGGAACCGGCCCCCGAGACGTAGAACAACAGCAGCACGACCGGCAGGGGTGGTTCGAGCGCGAGCGGTATGAGGATCGCTCCGGCGACCATGGCGAAGGGCGCGACGAGGCGTAGCCGGGTGAGTGGTGCCAGGGCGCGGGTCATGACCACGGCTCCGCACGCGAAGCCGAAGGTCGAGGAGGCGAGTATCAGCCCGGCGGTGGTCGCGCCGCCGTTCAGTTCCTTGGCGTAGGGGTAGATGATCGCCTCTGGCGCGAAGGCGAACATCGGCACGAACCAGACCAGAAGCAGGCACGTACGCAGCCAGCGATCGCCGAAGACGTACCGGAGTCCGTCACGCGAGTCAGCGACGACCGTTCTCGACCGGCCGGAGCGTGTTGGGGCGGGGCGCGATCGTACGCCGTAGACGGTGATCGCCGCTGATGCGACGAAGGTGGCGGCGTCGACGGTCAGCGCGGTGGTGGATCCGACGAGTGCGACGATCATGCCGCCGCCGGCGGCGCCGACGACCTGGCAGAGTTGGCCGGTGATGGTGCGCAGGCCGTTGCCGGCGATGTACTGCTCGCCGTCGAGTATCTCCGGCAGGATCGCCGACCGTGCCGCTACGAAGGCCGGAGCGAATGAATGGCCGGCGAACAGCAACACGATCATCAGCCAGATCGGCATTCCTGGTATCACCAGCGCGGCGATGAACACCGCACGCGCCAGGTCGCAGGCGACCATGAGCGCCCGGCGTGGCAACCGGTCGGCGTAGGCGCCCAGCACGGGTCCGGCGAGCGCGGGCAGGAACGCCGACGCGTAGGCCAGGCCGGTCAGCAGGCCCGAATCGGTCCGGTTGAACACCAGTACGGCCACTGCCACGGCGGCCAGCTGATCACCGACGTACGAGATGATCAGGCCGGCGTACAGGTAGCGGAATTCGCGCACCGTGAACAGATCGCGGTATCGGACCATGACTCCTCTGGACCATAAAGGAGGCCGGTGGGTATGTACCCACCGGCCGACCTACGGCACGTCGAGCTCGCCGTTCCTAGCTGGTTTCATTTCCAGTCGATCGTGCAGACAATCTGAGGTCTAGTCCCAGTCGATGGTGCTCATGGCGGTCTTCACCTCCTTTCATGAATTCCAAGTGTCCGGATCGTCGGGTGGCACGAGGCGGCGTACCACCCGGCTCATGTGGTCACGGTCGGCGCGGCATCCAGGTTCGGCCAACCTGGCGATCCACTGCCGAGGGTGCGCGGCGTCGCGTCCGGGCGCAGTGTCAGCGCCTGCTGATTGTCCTGCGACGATGAGGTCTGTCGCTGGTTAACGTCGGTCCTGTCAGCCGTGGCACGCACCCTACCGAGAGTTCATCGAGCGCCTGAGAACTGCTTCGGTCGACAGTAGGCGCGGCCTCTCATGGGCAGCGAGATGCACTTTGCACAGTGAGGCGGTCACCGGGTAACGAAATGCTGACCCGGTCCGAATGACGCGCCGTGCACTCTAAGGCGAACCACAGCTCGTAGCGCCTCGGGACTGAGCGTCCGATGATAAATATGGGCGACGTTAAGCCACTTCGCACTCGTCAGCGGAAAAATACACCGACGCCCATGGCGGGAGCTCCGACGCCGGCCCGTGGGGGGGGCGGAGCCCCTCACACCGGGGGTTCCAGGGGGTCGTCCCCCTGGGCAGGTACAGCCCCGCGGCGGGCCGTCCACTGGCGCATCAGGCGGGCCATTGCCTCTGCGCGGCGTTGGCGGCGGAACTCCACGCGGCCGGCGATCCACAGGCAGAACGCGGCCAGCGGGATCTCGCCCACGAAGGCGAACAGCAGTGCGAGCGCCAGTTCCTTGTGGTTGTCCGCCGTCACCACATCGAACCACGCGTCGACCAGCAACAACGTGCCCGTCATCGCCGCGCTCAGCTCGATGTGCTCGCGGCCCTTCTGGGCGAGCCAGCCCGTACGGATCAGCATGCCGCACAGCGCCAGGTCGAAGCCGATCCAGGAGGCGCCGTAGTGCGCTGCCTCGTGCCGGGTCGGCAGGATGAAGACCAGGCCGGCGACCCACGGCAGCATCAGTGCGCCGACGATGATCACCAGCCAGCCGATCCAGCGTGGCACGACTCGGGTGGGGCGCAGTTCGCGGGTGAGGGTGCCCTCGATCTGCTCGGTGCGTGCGGTCTCAGGCGCCTGGACGGCCTGGACGGACTCCTCGGAGTGTGCGGGGGGAAGATCGGCAGGCGGCACAAGGTCGTCTTCGGATCGGCGGGGGACGTTGGCCATATCTCTATGATTCAGCGCACAAAGGGGGTACTGCGAGCCTCAGGCGGTAGTTCTTGGAACGATCCCGGCCGACCTTCCGGCCGTGACGGTCCCAAGCTTGGAGGTTCACTGTGCGTAGTTTCGGTGTCGAGGAGGAATTGCTGCTCGTCGATCCGGGCACCGGCACCGCGGTGGCGCGGTCCGAGGCCGTCACCGGAAACGCCGACGACGCGCCCGGCTCCGAGCTTCAGCGTCAGCAGGTCGAGACCGACACGGCGCCGTGTACGAGCCTGGACGAGCTGGCCGAGCAGGTACGCGACCGGCGCGCCTCCGCCGCGAAGGCGGCCGAGGCCGAGGGGTGCCAGGTGGCGGCGCTGGCGACCTCGCCGCTGCCCGTACGCCCGAAGACCACGGCGGGCGACCGGTACGAAAGGATGATCGAGGCGTACGCGCTCACCGCACAGGAGCAGCTCACCTGCGGTTGCCACGTCCACGTCGGGGTCGAGTCGGACGAGGAGGGCGTCGCGGTCCTGGACCGGATCCGCCCGTGGCTGCCTCCGCTGCTCGCGATGACCGCCAACTCGCCGTTCTGGCAGGGCGACGACAGCGGTTATGCCAGCTACCGGCAGCAGGTCTGGGGGCGCTGGCCCTCGGCGGGCCCCACGGAGCCGTTCGGCACGCCGGAGGCCTACCACGAGGCCGTACGGGCGATGATCGACAGCGGGGCGCTGCTGGACGAGGGCATGGTCTACTTCGACGCCCGCCTGTCGCGGCACTACCCGACCGTGGAGGTACGGATCGCGGACGTCTGCGGCCTGGCCGACGACGCGGTCCTGCTGGCGGCGGTCGTACGCGGCCTGGTGGAGACGGCGGCGCGCGAGTGGCGCGATGGTGAACCGCCCGCGCCCGTACGGACCGAGGTGCTGCGCCTGGCCTCGTGGCGGGCGAGCCGGTCCGGGCTGACGGGCGAGCTCGTGCACCCGGTGACGGGCCGTCCCGCCTCCGCGGGGGGCGTCATGCGGGCCCTGCTGGACCACGTCGAGCCCGCGCTGTCCGACCTCGGCGATCGCGACGCCGCGGAGGAGCTGATGGGCCGGCTCGTACGCGGGGGCACCGGCGCCGACCTGCAGCGCCGCGCGTACAAGGAGGGCGACCTCGCGGCCGTCGTACGCGAGGCGGTGTCGCGCACCCTCAGGAGGTGAAGGCGCCGACGATGCGCTCGGCGGCCAGGGTCGCGGTCAGCGAGCCCTCGCGTACCCGCCGTTCGAGGTCCGGGACCAGCCGGCGGACCTCCGGGTCCTCGCGCAGGCGGGACAGGAGCTCCTCGCGCACCATCGACCAGGTCCACTCGACCTGCTGGTCGCGGCGGCGCGCGGTGAGAGCGCCGGTCGACTCCAGGCTCCGGCGGTGGTCCTCCAGCCGCTCCCATACGGTGTCGAGCCCGGTGTTCTCCCGCGCGCTGCACGTGAGTACGGGCGGGGTCCACTCGCCGCCGGTGCGCAGCAGGCGCAGCGCGCCGGACAGCTCGCGGGCCGCGGCGCGGGCGTCGCGCTCGTGCGGCCCGTCGGCCTTGTTGACCGCGATGACGTCGGCGAGCTCCAGGACGCCCTTCTTGATCCCCTGGAGCTGGTCGCCGGTGCGCGCGAGCGTGAGCAGCAGGAACGTGTCGACCATGCCGGCCACGGTGGTCTCGGACTGGCCGACGCCCACGGTCTCCACCAGCACGACGTCGTAGCCCGCGGCCTCCATCACGATCACGGTCTCGCGCGTCGCCCTGGCCACGCCGCCCAGCGTGCCCGAGGTGGGGGAGGGCCGTACGAACGCGGCCGGGTCGGTGGCCAGCCGTTCCATGCGCGTCTTGTCGCCGAGGATGGAGCCGCCCGTACGGGTGGATGAGGGGTCCACGGCGAGGACGGCGACCCGGTGGCCGAGCCCGGTGAGCATGGTGCCGAGCGCGTCGACGAACGTCGACTTGCCCACGCCGGGCACCCCGCTGACGCCGATCCGGCGCGCCCGCCCGGAGTGGGGGAGCAGCTCGACGAGCAGCCGCTGGGCCAGCGCCCGGTGGTCGGCGCGGGTCGACTCCACGAGCGTGATGGCCCGCGCGACGTACGTGCGCGACCCGTCCAGCACGCCCTTGACGTAGGCGTCCAGATCGATCGGCTTCACAGCTCGTGGCCGAGGCCCTTGGCGAGGGTGGTCAGCAGGTCGTGGGCGGCGTCCGGGATGACCGTGCCCGGCGGGAAGACGGCGGCCGCTCCGGCCTGGTGGAGCTCCTCGATGTCCTGGGGCGGGATGACACCGCCGACGACGATCATGATGTCCTCGCGGCCCTCCGCGGCCAGCTCGTCGCGCAGCGCCGGCACCAGCGTCAAGTGCCCGGCGGCGAGGGAGGAGACGCCGACGATGTGCACGTCGGCCTCGACGGCCTGCCGGGCCACCTCGGCCGGCGTCTGGAACAGCGGGCCGACGTCGACGTCGAAGCCGAGGTCGGCGAAGGCGGTCGCGATGACCTTCTGCCCGCGGTCGTGCCCGTCCTGGCCCATCTTGGCGACCAGGATGCGCGGGCGCCGGCCCTCGGCCCGCTCGAACGCCTCCACCACCGCGCGGGTGCGCGCCACGGCGGGCGCGGTCCCGGCCTCGTCTCGGTACACGCCGGAAATGGTACGGATCCGCCCCGCGTGACGCCCGTACGCCTTCTCCAGCGCGTCGGAGATCTCACCGACGGTCGCCTTCGCGCGGGCGGCGTTCACGGCGAGCGCGAGGAGGTTGCCCTCCAGGCCGGGCCGCGACCCGGCCTCGGCGGCGGCGGTGAGAGCGCGCAGCGCGTCATCGCAGGCCCCGGAGTCGCGTTCGGCGCGCAGCCGGCGCAGCTTCTCGATCTGCTGGGTCCGTACGGCGGAGTTGTCGACCTTGAGCACGTCGATCCGCTCGTCGCCCTCGGCGCGGTACTTGTTGACCCCGATGACCGGCTGGCGGCCGGAGTCGATGCGGGCCTGCGTACGGGCCGCGGCCTCCTCGACGCGCAACTTGGGGATGCCCGCGTCGATGGCCTGGGCCATGCCGCCCGCCGCCTCGACCTCCTCGATGTGGCTCCAGGCGCGGCGGGCGAGCTCGTAGGTGAGCCGCTCGACGTACGCGCTGCCGCCCCACGGGTCGATCACCCGGGTGGTGCCGGACTCCTGCTGGAGCAGCAGCTGCGTGTTGCGGGCGATGCGGGCGGAGAAGTCGGTGGGCAGCGCGAGCGCCTCGTCCAGGGCGTTGGTGTGCAGCGACTGCGTGTGCCCCTGGGTGGCGGCCATCGCCTCCACGCACGTACGGGTCACGTTGTTGAAGACGTCCTGGGCGGTGAGCGACCAGCCGGAGGTCTGGCAGTGCGTGCGCAGGGACAGCGACTTGGCGTTGGCGGGCTCGAAGCCCTTGACGAGCCGGGCCCACAGGAGCCGTCCCGCGCGCAGCTTGGCGATCTCCATGAAGAAGTTCATCCCGATCGCCCAGAAGAACGACAGCCGGGGCGCGAAGGCGTCCACGTCGAGCCCGGCGTCCCGCCCGGCCCGGATGTACTCCACGCCGTCGGCGAGCGTGTAGGCGAGCTCGAGGTCGGCCGTGGCCCCGGCCTCCTGGATGTGGTAGCCGGAGATCGAGATCGAGTTGTAGCGCGGCATCTTCTGGGAGGTGTACGCGAAGATGTCGGAGATGATGCGCATCGAGGGCTTGGGTGGATAGATGTAGGTGTTGCGGACCATGAACTCTTTGAGGATGTCGTTCTGGATGGTCCCGGCCAGCTTCTCCGGCGGCACGCCCTGCTCCTCGGCCGCCACGATGTAGAGCGCCAGGACCGGCAGCACCGCGCCGTTCATGGTCATCGACACGCTCATCCGGTCCAGCGGGATGCCGTCGAAGAGCTGCCGCATGTCGTAGATCGAGTCGATCGCCACGCCCGCCATGCCGACGTCGCCGGTCACGCGCGGATGGTCGCTGTCGTAGCCGCGGTGGGTGGGCAGGTCGAAGGCGACCGACAGGCCCTTCTGCCCGGCGGCCAGGTTGCGGCGATAAAAGGCGTTGGACTCCTCGGCGGTGGAGAACCCGGCGTACTGCCGGATCGTCCACGGCTGGTTGACGTACATCGTCGGGTACGGGCCGCGGAGGTACGGCGCGATGCCCGGGTAGGTGCTCAGGAAGTCCAGCCCGGCCAGGTCGGCTGATGAGTAGAGCGGTTTGACGCCGATGCCCTCGGGCGTCTCCCACACCTGGTCGGCCGCGTCCCCGGCGGCGGCCCGCCACTCCTCCGCGCCGGCGGTGGTGCCGGTAGAGGCCCCGCCGAGCTCGACGTTCGCGAAATCGGGGATCACGTCACGCCACTCCCAAGCGGTCGAGGACGGAGGTCAGGACGGCGATCGCGTCGCCGCCCGCGAAGACGTACTCGTCGACGCCGGCGTACTCGCCCGGCCGTCCGGCGAGGAACACCCAGGCGGCGCCGGCGGACCGCAGCTCCGCCGCGACGGCTTCGGCCTTCTCGGCGTACAGCGCGTCGCTGGAGCACAGGCACGCCACGGTCGTGCCGCCGCCGGCGAAGCCGGACGCCTCACCGGGCACGGCCTCGACGCCTCCGGCCTGGAAGAGGTTGGCGGCGAAGGACGTACGGCCCGTGCGCGCCGCCGCCGGTCCGATCCCGGCGAGGTACACGCGCGGGCGTACGCCGGTGGCCGCGAGGTGGGCGTCGGAGCGGGCCCGAAGCGCCTCGAAGGCGTGGTCGCGGCGGACCCTGGGCAGGCCGCCGCGCGGCTCCCCGGGCGACGGCTCGCGTTCGACGGGGTCCTCGGCGAGGTTCGGGAACTCGCTGACCCCGGTGATCGGCTCGCGTCGATGGGCCAGGCCGGCCCGCCGCTCCTCCCACGTGTGGGCCAGGCGCTCGGCCACGAGGCCGGACCGCAGCGCCGCCGCCTGGCCTCCGGCGCGCTCGATCTCCTGGAACCAGTCCCAGGCCGCCCGGCACAGGTCGTCGGTCAGCCGCTCGACGTACCAGGAGCCGCCGGCCGGGTCGATCACTCGCGCCAGGTGCGACTCCTCCATCAGGATCGCGGAGGTGTTGCGGGCGATGCGGCGCGCGAAGTCGTCGGGCAGGCCCAGAGCGGCGTCGAAGGGCAGCACCGTGACGGCGTCCGCGCCGCCGACCCCCGCGCCCAGGCACGCGACCGTCGTACGCAGCATGTTCACCCAGGGGTCGCGCCGGGTCATCATCACCGAGGACGTCACCGCGTGCTGGAGCTGCGGCACGCCGGGCGCCCCGCACACCTCGGCCACACGGGCCCACAGCCGCCGCGCGGCGCGCAGCGTGGCGATGGTCAGGAACTGGTCGGTGGTCGCGGCGTACCGGAACTCCAGTTGCCCGAGCGCCGCCTCGACCGGCAGGCCGGCGGTGGTGAGTTCGCGCAGGTAGGCGACGCCGGTCGCCAGCGAGCAGCCCAGCTCCTGCGCGGGAGAGGCACCCGCCTCGTGGTACGGCAGTGCGTCGACCGTGATCGCGCGGACGCCGGGATGTTCGCGGTGGCACAGCGCGGCGAGCCCGCCGGCCGCCCCGAGGCCGATGTCGTCGCGGGTACGGGCGGCGTGCCCGAGCGGGTCGGCGCCGAGCCGGCCGAGCGGGGGGGTGCCGCGCTCGGCGGCGAGGGCCAGCAGCGTACGGGCGGCGGCCTCGAAGTCCGCGCCGGCGTCGAGCACGACCGGGGCGAGGTCGAGGTGGACGCCGTCGAGCGCCTCCGGCAGGCCGGCCACGGGCAGGCCGCCGTCGCCGAGGCGCAGCCACAGCGAGGTGACGCCGTTCTCCAGGTCGGCCAGCACGGCCTCGTTCGCCCGCTTCGCGACGGGCTGGGCGTGCCGCTGGCGTACGTCCCAGCCGGTGGCGGTGTTGCCCAGCGGCTTTCCGCCGCGGACGAACGGCGCCAGGCCGGGGAATCCGGGGTCGGCCGCGCCGTCCTCTGCGGTGTAGAGGGGGCGGACGGTGAGCCCGTCCTGGAGCTCGGTGGCGAGCGCGTCCTCGGCGGCCGTGTCGGCGAGGTCCGTCCGTCCGGCTTTGCGCAGCACGCCCTCGACGAGCTGCCGCCACTGCCGGCGGGTCGGATCCGGGAACTCGGCGGCCAGGGAGATCCCGTCGGGCTGGACCGTCATGGACGAAGCGTAGGCCGAAGTCCTAAAGAGACAGCAGTGCCGGAGGCTGTGACCTTCGCCTCCTGCGCGTTTCGCGGGCCGCCGTGGGCGGGGAGACGTATGTGCTGGTCACCCCCCGGGTCCCGGATGGACCGAACGGGAGATAATGACTGGTGGATGGACCAGGGGGACTCATCTACGGGGGAAAGAAGGCGATCGGAATGGCTGGTGTGTCGCGCCATTCTTCAGGCATGGCGGGTCATCCTGACGCGGCCGAGATGCGTGAACGCTACGCACGGATGATGGAGGGCCGCCGGGTGGAGATGCTGGAGGGGCTGGTCATCCTGACCGGTCTGTACATGGCGATCTCGCCCTGGGTCGTGCACTTCCGCTCGACGTCTCCGGACGTCGCGGTCAACGACCTGATCGTGGGCCTGGCGCTCGCGATCATCGGCCTGGGCCTCATGTTGTTCCCGGAACGCGCGCTCGGGCTGGGCTGGATGCTCATCCCGATCGGTATCTGGCTGATCATCCTGCCCTGGGTGGCGTCGGCCGGACACAGCGCGACGAGGGGCATCATCTGGAACAACCTGGTGGTCGGCATCATCGTCTGCCTCCTCGGAGCGGCGACCGCCGCGATGGCGGCGATGGGACGCCGCCGTCCGCGCGCCACCCGGGCGTAGGCACGGAGGACCCGGCGGTCGTGAGACCGCCGGGCCTTGTCTCACGTACGGCCGTGCGGGAGAAGGCTCGTGACGACCGAATCGGTGGCGTCACCGGCGTCGTCGTAGTCGGTGGAGCGGCCGACCTCGGCCCACTCCTCGGCCTCGGCGGCGCGCGAGCGGGAGGCCTGCTCGGCCAGGCGCACGGCGTCCGAGCCGAGCAGCAGCCGCAGCGGCGGCTCGTCCAGGTCGACCAGACCGGCGATGACCCGCGCCGCCCGTACGGGATCGCCCGCCTGCGTGCCGTCGACCTCGCGCCGGTAGGCGTTGACCTTGCCCACGGTCTGCTCGTAGTCCGGCCCGACGTCGGGCAGCCGCATCGACGAGCCGCCCCAGTCGGTACGGAAGGCGCCCGGCTCGACGATGACGATCTTGACGCCCAGCGGCCGTACCTCGTTGTTGAGTACCTCGGAGAAGCCCTCGACGGCGTACTTGGCCGACTGGTACGCGCCGAGGCCGGGAGTGCCGCCGACCCGGCCGCCGACCGAGGAGATCTGCAGGATGTGCCCGGACCGCTGGGCGCGCAGCACGGGGAGGGCGGCCTTGGTGACGTTGACGACGCCGAACAGGTTGGTCTCGAACTGGGCGCGGAAGTCCTCTTCGGAGGTCTCCTCGATGGGCGCGGAGTCGGCGTAACCGGCGTTGTTGACGACCACGTCGAGCGAGCCGAACTCCTCGACCGCCCGGCGTACGATGTCGCGCGCCGCGGCGGCGTCGGTGACGTCGAGCGCCACCGCGCGTACCCGGTCGCCGTACTCCTCGACCAGGTCGTGGAGCTGTTCGGGCCGGCGCGCGGTCGCGACGAGCCGGTCGCCGCGCTCCAGCACGGCGCGGGCCAGCGCGCGGCCGAGGCCGCGCGAACTTCCGGTGATCAGCCAGGTTCTGGCCATGTTCGTCTCCTTCGGGTATGTCATTGGACGTTCCGGATGGTGCCGCCGTCGACGCGGAGCGTGGCCCCGCTGACGTAGTCGGCGTGCGGGCCGGCGAGGTGGACGACGGCGGCGGTGACCTCCTCGGGCCGGCCGAACCGGCCGGTGTCGCCCGGGATCCAGGTGTCGGCCGCCGCCCGTTCGATCTCCTCCCAGGTGCCGGCCCAGCCGTGGGCCGGGGCTATGCGCGTCACCAGTTCGCGTACGGCGTCGACGAGGATCGCGCCGGGCGCGACGACGTTGGAGGTGACGCCGCTGCCGCTCAGCTCGCGCGCCAGGGAGACCGCGAGGTTGTGCCGCGCGGCCAGCGTGGCGTTGTAGTGGGGGTGACCGGCCATCGGCTGGATCGCCAGCCCGCCGCCGACCTGGATCACCCGACCCCAGCCGCGCTCGTGCATCGCGGGCACCAGACGCTGGATCATCCGTACGCCGGACAGCACGTTGACCTCATACGTCCGGGCCCAGACCGCCGGTGAGGCGTCGGCCCAGGAGAGTTCGTCGTAGTCGCCGGCGTTGTTGACGAGGATGTCGACCGGGCCGCCGGCGAGCGCCTGGTCCGCGACGGCGCCGGCGCCCTCGTCGGTGGCCAGGTCGCCGATGGCGACCTCGGCCCGCCCGCCGTCCGCGCGGATGGCGTCCGCCGTCGCGGTGGCGCGGTAACGGTCGCGGCCGTGCACGATCACGGTCGCTCCCTCGCCGGCGAGCATCCGCGCGACCGCCCGGCCGAGGCCGGAGCTCGACCCGTCACCAGCGCCCTTCTGTGGTTCAGCCGCATGTCCATGGGGTGTCCTCTCTCAGCGGGCCGGTTCGAGGGCGACGGGCTCGGGGTCCGGCGCGGCGTCGCGTGTCGTGGACGGCACGAGCAGGGCCAGGCCGACCGTGACGGCCGCCGCCAGGGCCAGCAGCAGGAAGCCGTGGGTGAAACCGGACTCGTGCGGCAGGCCGTCGGGCCGCGGCCGCGCGGTGATGACGGAGCTGACGACCGCCGTGCCGATCGAGCCGCCGATCGTGCGGATGTTGGCGTTCATGCCGCTCGCGACGCCGGTCTGCTCGGCGGGCACGCTCTGCACGACCAGGCTGGTCATCGAGGCGTACGCGAGGCCGAGCCCGAGCCCGAAGACCGCGCTCGCGAGGCCGACCTGCCAGGGGTGATCGTGGTAGGCGGCGAACCCGGCGCAGGCGACGACGCCGCAGACCGAGCCCCACACGAGCTGCGCCTTGGCGCCGATGAGCGCGGCGATCGGGCCGCTGAAGGCCCCGCTCACCGCCATCGTGACGAGCATGGGCAGCATCAGCAGCCCGGCGCCGGTCACGCTGACGCCGAACCCGTAGCCGGCCGCCGCCGGGACCTGCAGGAACTCCGGCAGGAACGCGTAGACCGAGAACATCCCGGCCCCGAACAGCAGCGCCACCGCGTTGGCCGTCCAGACCGCCGGCAGCCGCATCATGCGCATGTCGATCAGCGGGTCCGGCGACCGCAGCTCCACCCGTACCCACGCGGCGAACAGCACGACGGCGGCGGCGAACAGCCCGGTCACCTCCGGAGAGCCCCAACCCCACGACGGCGCCTCGCTGAGCGGGATCAGCAGCGCGACGAGCCAGCCCGACAGCAGCAGCGCGGCCGGCCAGGCGATGCGGCCGGGGGAGCGCATCGGGGACTCGGGGACGTACCGGCGGGTCAGCAGCGCGGTGGCCGTGACGACGATCACCGGGATCCAGAACAGCCACCGCCAGCCCATGGCGGTGACGATCGGCCCGGCCAGGACGAGGCCCAGGCCGCCGCCGGCGGCGATGACGGCGGACAGGACGCCGACCGCCGAGGGCACGCGTTCGGCGGGCAGTTCGTCGCGGATGATCCCGAACGACAGCGGGAACACCGCGCCGCCGAGCCCCTGGAGCACCCGGCCGGCGATGAGCACGCCGACGTTCGGGGCGAGCGCGGAGACGAGGCAGCCGAGCGCGATCGCACCCAGCGCGATGAGCAGCGTGCGCTGTTTGCCGGTCATGTCGCCGATCCGCCCCAGCAGCGGCGTCGCGACCGACGCGGACAGCAGCCAGGCGGTGAGCACCCAGGTCACGGTCGCCTGGGTGGTGTGCAGATCGAGCTGGATGGTGGAGAGTACGGGGCTGACCAGCGACTGCAGCATCGAGAACGACGCCGCGGCGGCGGACAGCACGGGAAAGGTGAGCCTCGGGGTCCTGCTCGGCATGAAGGTCCTTGGTCGGAGGCCGTCCGGGGCGGGCATCGCGGGCGGGCGGCCGATCCGCTAAAGTTGAGGGGAGCCTCCGTAATAGCGGAGGCATGCCTCGACTTTAGCGGAGGTACACCTCCGATACAAGTCGAACCGTGAGGAGCGCGATTGACGGACGAGGGAATCGCCCCAGGTGTCGCCGTACGTCGGCCGCACCGCGCCGACGCGCGACGCAACTTCGACGCACTGCTGGCCGCCGCGCGCGACGCGTTCGCGGAGAACGGCACCGAGGCGTCGCTGGAGGACATCGCCCGCCGCGCGGGCGTGGGCATCGGCACGCTCTACCGCAACTTCCCGACGCGCCAGGACCTGTTCGAGGCGGTCTACGTCGGTGAGGTCGAGGCGCTCTGCAAACAGGCGGGGGAGGTCGCGGGCCTGCCACCGTGGGAGGCGTTCGCGGTCTGGCTACGCCGCTTCGTCGCCTACGCCGCGACCAAGCGCGCCATCTCGGAGGCACTGAACCGCGACTCGGAGATGTTCCGCTCGTGTCGCGCGGCGATGTACGCGGCGGGCGAGCCGCTGCTGACCCGGGCCCAGGAGGCGGGGGAGGCGCGCGAGGACGCGAGCTTCGACGACGTCCTTCGCATGGTCACCGGCATCACGTCGGCCGGCTTCATCGACGGCGAACAACGCGAACGCGTGCTGAGCATCGCCCTCGACGGCGTCCGCGTCCGCTGACCGGCCTCAACGTACCGGGCGTACACGACTCGGGGAGTGTCCCGGCATCCTGAAACATTCGGGGACGCCTGAGCGATGTAGGGGGCAATAGCGGGGGCGACCGGGGGATCGGTGAATGAACACCATCATCAACTGGCTGGACGGTATCGCCGAACCTGACGATTTAGAAAAGGTGGCGATCAAGCTCTTCTTCGGTAACGGCGTTTTCGTCGCCCTGTTCCTGATCTTCGTGAAAGTGAAATCGTGGCTTGATTTCGCCGCTTCCACGAAGAAAAGCTCCGTAAAGGCTTATCGGGCGGCGGCCGACCTGGCCGGCACGTACACGTCCGCCAAGGCACTGCTTACCGCGTTGGCGGCGGTGGGCCTCACCTTCTGGGTCCTCAGCGTGCAGGAAATGACGAATCTCGCGCTGTACCTGATGGTGCGGATGCAGGAGAACAACTGGAGCTACGATATCGCCAGTCTGGACCTGCCGAGCATTCTTCACGGCGCCAACTGGGGCGGCTACGACGCGGTGACGAGGTACGCGCTCCCCGCCGCGATCCTGGCGCTCGTGCTCCTCGCCGTCGGGTATCACAGCGGTGGCGGCTTCCTGGCGCGCGCGATCTTCGTCGTTCTGGGCCTCATCGCCAACGCGCCCATGCTTTTCATCGGAATTCTGACGATCGTCACGCTGCTCAAGGACTTTCTCACTCACGGCATTCATCTCTTCGGCCAGGGCGACAACCTCAGCTGGGACCTGGTCATCACGGCGGGGCTCGCGCTCTACATCGCCTCGTTCTTCATCGTCGACAAGCTGGTCGGCAAGGTCCGGCAACTGTGGGGACTGCCGATCCGGTCTCCCCGTCTCGCCGGGCGGCGGTAGCTCAGGAAGATCTGGCCTGCGAACAAGGTCCTAGTGGTGGTGCCACCAGGGCGGCGGGGTGCCGTGCCAGTGGTGGTCGCGCGGCCACCAGGGCGGAGGCGTCGGTGTCGTGGAGGCCGTGCTCCGCGGGCGTGACGTGTCCGGGGGCGGGGTGAGCGGTACGCCGACCATCGTCGAGGAAGAGGTTCGCGGTCGCTCCGCCCGGCGCGGTGACAGGGACGACCCCCTCTTCGGCTTCGCGGAGGCCGGGGACGACGCCGAGGACGACGGGTCCGCGACCGGGTCGGCCGGCGTCTTGCCCTTGCCTCCGGTCAGCAGCATCGTGACGCCCGCGACCGCGGCGACGATCACCGCGCCCGTCGTGACCATGAGGAACATGCCGCGGCGGAACCGCATCTCCTCCAGCCGTGCGTGCACGGCCGCCCGCAGCGTCGACGGTCTTCCGTGCCGGCCTGGACGGGCGGCCCGTGCGGTTCGGCTGGCGGCAGGCGCGCCTGCGTGATTTGGACTGGCCACGTCCCAAGACTAAAGGGGGGTATCACCAAAAAGATCAGCATCACCCACACCAATTGTGTTCACCCGCGTCCGAGTCCGTGGAGCAGGCCGGTACGTGGGAGGCGCCCGCGATCTGCCAGGTCCCGGCCGGCGTACGACGATCCGCGTGGTGTACAGGATGGTGCCGATCGGCGTCACTGCCTGTTTCCGCTGGTCGACGGTGGGGTTCGGGTTGTAGCGCGTGGCGGTGCCGGAGATGAGGAACTTGGAAGACCTCAGCCTTCGCCGAGCTCGATGAGCAGGTCCTGGGACAGGGCGATGCGGCCGGACAGGCTCGTGCCCGAGCACAGCGCGAGGGCCGCCTCGGCCATGACCGCGGGCGGCTCGTTGTCCGGGTCGTCCTCGGTGGTCAGCCGGTGGAAGACCGTGCCGGGTGTGGGCACGACGCGGTTCGGGGCCAGGGAGTTGACCATGATCCCGTCCCCGTACACCTCCGAGGCCAGGCCCGTCGTGAACCTCTCCAGCGCCGCCTTGCACATCCCGTACACCGTCCCGCCGTGGAGCGGGTACCCCTCGAGCGCGGGATGACGCGAGGCCAGCGAGGAGATGTTCAGCACCCAGCCGCGCTCCCGCTCGCGCATGCCGGGCAGGACGAGCCGCGCGAGGTGGAACGGCGCGGTCACCTGCACCTCGAACATCAGCGCGTACCGCTTGCCGGTGAAGTCGGCGACGGGCGTGAAGAACGTCACGGCGGCGTTGTTGACCAGGATGTCGGCCGGCCCGAGGTCGCCGGTGACCGCGGCGACGAGCGACTCACGCGCGGCGGGGTCGGACAGGTCCGCGGCGTAAGCCCGCGCCGCGCCACCGGCCGCCTCGATCCGCGCCACGGTCTCCCCGATCGTGCCGGGCAGGCGCGACCGGGCCGGGTCGACGGTACGAGCGGTGACGGCCACCGTGGCCCCCTCGGCCGCGAACCGCTCCGCGATGGCCGCGCCGATACCCCGGCTGGCCCCGGTGACGATCGCCACCTTGTCATCGAGTACGCCCATGAGCGGGCTCCTTTCGTCGGGCCCGGGTAGGAGATCTCCAGGGTTGACAGGCACGCTAGCCCTCTGGAGACTTTTCTAGAAGTTCATTCTAAAAAAGGGACGTCATGAGCAGGATCGTCGAAGGACGCGTCGTCATCGTCACGGGCGCCGCGCGCGGTATCGGGCGCGGGCACGCGCTGGAGTTCGCCCGGCAGGGCGCCAAGGTGGTCGTCAACGACCTCGGTGCGGAGGTGGACGGCAGCGGCTCGTCCACCGGGCCGGCCGGCGAGGTCGTCGACCAGATCCGCGCGAACGGCGGCGAGGCGATCGCCAACGGCGACGACGTGTCCGACTTCGAGGGTGCCAGACGGCTCGTCGAGTCGGCCGTCGAGCACTTCGGCGACCTGCACGTCCTGGTCAACAACGCGGGCATCCTGCGCGACCGCATGCTCGTGAACATGACCGCCGAGGAGTGGGACGACGTCATCCGCGTCCACCTGCGCGGCACGTTCGCCCCGCTGCGGCACGCCGGCGCGTACTGGCGGGCGCGCTCCAAGGCCGGTGAGCCGGTCGACGCCGCGATCATCAACACCACGTCCTCGTCGGGCATCTACGGCAACGCCGGCCAGGGCAACTACGGCGCGGCCAAGGCCGGTGTCGCCGGGCTCACCGTCATCGCCGCCCGCGAGCTGGGCCGGTACGGCGTGACCGTCAACGCGGTCGCCCCGGCGGCGCTCACCCGCATGACCGAGGGCCTCACCCGCTGGCAGGCCGACGGGCCGCAGGACTTCGACCCCCGCGCCGCCGACAACATCGCGCCGCTCGTCGTCTGGCTCGGCTCCGACCAGGCACGCGGCATCACCGGCCGGGTCTTCAACGTGCGCGGCGGGGTGATCAGCGTCGCCGAGGGCTGGCGCGCCGGGCCGGGCGCCGACAAGGGCGCCCGCTGGGATCCCGCCGAGCTCGGTGAGATCATCCCCGACCTGGTCGAGAAGGCCGCGCCGAACGTCCTGTCCGACGGCCGTACCCCGGAGGCGTGACATGGCCCTCGACCACAGCGCGATCGACGTCGAGTCCGCGCCCGTCGACCGCTCCTGGACCTCCAAGGACGCGCTGCTGTACGCGGTCGGCGTCGGCGCGGGCATCGACGATCCTCTCGCCGAGCTGGCCTTCACCACGGAGAACTCCGACGGCACGCCCCAGCAGGTGCTGCCGACGTACGCCGTGCTGCTCGCCCAGGTCCCCGGCGCCCGGCGGATCGGCGACTTCGACCCGGCGATGCTCGTCCACGCCGAGCAGGCGTTCGAGCTGCACCGGCCGCTTCCCGCCTCAGGCAGCGTACGGGCGACCATGAAGGTCACCGGCATCTACGACAAGGGCAAGGGCGCCCTGGTGGTCACCGAGGCGACCGCGGTCGACCCGGAGACCGGCGAGGCCCTGATCACCGCGCGGAGTTCGGCGTTCATCCGCGGCGAGGGCGGCTTCGGCGGCGACCGCGGGCCGCGCGACGACTGGAACGCCCCGGACCGCGAGCCCGACCACCAGGTGACGTACCGCACCCGGCCCGAACAGGCGCTGATCTACCGGCTGTCCGGCGACCGCAACCCGCTGCACTCCGACCCCGCCTTCGCCGCCCGCGCCGGGTTCGACCGGCCGATCCTGCACGGCCTGTGCACGTACGGCGTGACGGGCCGCGCGCTGTTGCACACGATGGCCGGGTCGGACGCCGGGAGGTTCGCCTCGATGTCGGGCCGGTTCACCAGTCCGGTCTTCCCGGGCGAGGCGCTGACGGTCGCGATCTGGGCCGAACGGGACACCGCGCTGTTCCGTACGACCAAGGACGACGGCACGGTCGTCATCGACCGGGGGCGGGCGAGCTTCCGGTGAGCCCCCGGCGGGTGCGGGTCGACTGCCACCTGCACACCGTCCACTCCG
This sequence comes from Actinomadura sp. DC4, assembly GCF_030406325.1. Classification (GTDB taxonomy): domain Bacteria; phylum Actinomycetota; class Actinomycetes; order Streptosporangiales; family Streptosporangiaceae; genus Actinoallomurus. The sequence continues at coordinate 36,184 of NZ_JAUEQY010000048.1, forward strand.
GCGACGCGGTCACCACCGTCGACCGCCTGGCCGAGCGCGTCCGCGAGGAGCGCCTCGACGTCGTCTGCGTGACCGACCACCACACGCTCGCCGGCGCGCACGAGGCGCTGTCCCGCGACATCGGCGCCCGCGTGGTGGTCGGGGAGGAGATACGCACCCACGCGGGCGAGATCATCGGGTTGTTCCTGACGTCGCGGGTCCCGTACGTCCTGCCGCTGGAGGAGGCGGTACGGCGGGTGCGCTCGCAGGGCGGGCTGGTGTACGCGCCGCACCCGTTCGACGCGGCCCGTACGAGCCTGGGCGCGGAGGGCCTGGCGCGGCTGACCGCGATGGGCGCGCTCGACGTGGTCGAGGTCTTCAACGCCAAGGTCACCGACCGGGAGGACAACCGGCGCGCGGCGGCCTTCGCCGATGAGCACGACCTGCCCGCCGCGGCCGGCTCGGACGCCCACGACCCGCAGGGCCTGGGCGCGGCGTGGGTGGAGATGCCGGATTTCGACGGCCCGTGCGACTTCGCCGAGGCCCTGCGCGAGGGACGTGTCCACGGAGAACTCCGCCCCCACGTCGGCTTCCTGCCCGGCCGCGCCTAGGCTGCCGGTTCGTGCGCACCCTTGTTCTGTGGGACATCGACCACACCCTGATCGACGCCGGCGGGCTGAGCGGGGAGATCTACGGAGCGGTGTTCTCCCGCGCCTTCGGCCGTCCGATGGAGCGGGTGGCCGCCATGGCCGGGCGTACCGACCGGGCGATCATCGCCGAGACCCTGGAGTCGCACGGCATCGTGCCCGCCGAGGACCTCGTCGCCGCGTTCGCCGAGGAGCTGGCGGCCCTGTTCGAGGCGCGGAGGCACGAGCTCGCCCTCGCCGGGCGTACCCTCCCCGGAGTGCCGGAGGTCCTGGTCCGGCTGGCGGCGATGCGCGACGTCGTCCAGTCCGTCCTGACCGGGAACATGAAGGCGATCGCCGCCACCAAACTGGCGGCGTTCGGCCTGACGGAGTGGGTCGACCTGGACGCGGGGGCGTTCGGCATGGACGGCGCCGACCGCTCCACGCTCGTGGCCCTGGCCCAGCGCCGGGCGGAAGGCAAGTACGGCCACGCCTTCGACCGCCTGACCACCGTTCTCATCGGAGACACCCCGCACGACGTCCGCGCGGGCCACGACGGCGGCGCCCGCGTGGTCGCGGTCGCCACCGGGGGCAGCGACGTCCGGGAACTGCGCGGCGCCGACCCCGAGCACGTCCTGCCCGACCTGTCCGACACCGACCACGTCGTACGCGCGATCCTCGGCACGGGAGACGGCGCGTCCCAGGGGACTCCCGGCGTCAGGTGAACGCCGCGACGTGATCGGCGACGAAGGTGCGCAGCGTTCGCGGTGCGGTGCCGGTGATCGATTCCACGTCTTCCGACAGCCACGCCGCGTCGCCCTCGGCGATCAGCCCGAAGGCCTGGGCGTTGGAGGTCGCGACCGCCTCGGGCACGCCCGCCTGGATCATCGCCGCCCGGTGCTCGGCGGGGCCGGTCCGGCGGTACTCGACCGTGTGTCCCAGCGCGTCGGACAGCTCTTCGGCGACGTCCGCGTACGTGACCAGGCCGGGCCCGGTCAGCCGGTAGGTCCGGCCGGCGTGTGTCCCCGGCGCGGTGACCACCGCCGCCGCGGTGGCGGCGACGTCACGAGCGTCGACCATGCCGACCCGGCCGTCGCCGGCCGACATCAGGAAACCGCCCGTCCGTTCGATCATCGGGGCCAGGGCGAGGAGGTTCTGCATGTAGGCGTTCGCCCGGAGGAGCGTGTAGGACAGGCCGCTGGCCCTCAGATGCGTCTCGATCCGTGCCTGACCACGACGACGGTCGACGGGAGAGTCCGCCGACGCCTTGCTCGAGACCTTGACCATGTGCCGTACGCCCTCGCGGACGGCACTGTCGATGACCGCGATCTCCTGGGCGGGCACGGCCGGGCTCACCAGCAGGACGGTCTCGACGCCGCGCATCGCGACGTCGAGGGTGTCCGGACGGTCGAAGTCGCCGGTGACGATCTCGACGTCACCGCGGGGTGCGCGGGACGCGTCGCGCACCAGCGCCCGCGTCGGATGGCGTTGCGCGCCGAGCAGCCGGACGGCTTCGGAGCCGACCTTCCCGGTGGCTCCCGTCACGAGAATCATGATGTTCCCCCTGAAGCACGGGGCGGCCGGTACGAGCACGGTCATCGCCTTCCAGACCGAAGCGATCCTCGCCCACCAGGCGCCCCTGCTGGCAAGGCTCGACAGCCTCGACGCCCTGCGCGCGTGGCGCGACGTCGTCGTCGACGCCGCCCGGTGGCAGGGCGGCGCCGGCGGCTGCCCGCTCGGCGGCCTGTCCAGCGAACTGTCCGACCGCAACTCGTGGGCCCGCGACGCCCTGGCCGCGAGCTTCACCGCCTGGGCCGAGACGATCCGCGGCGGCCTGCTCGACATGGTCGCCAACGGCACCCTGCGCCGTGGAACCGACGCCGGCCGGTTCGCTCTCGCGCTGCTGGCCGCCGTCCAGGGCGGCCTTCTGCTCGCTCAGGCCCAGCACACCACCGACGCCCTGGAAGCCGCCCTCGACACCGTGATCGCGAGCATCCACGACCAGGCGGCACCGCGGTAGTCAGTCGTTCTCGGTCAGCGGGTCCAGGCGGCGGATCAGGCGGATCGCGGCGGCGGCGACCGTGTCGGCCTCCGTCTTGGTCTCGCAGGCGGCGACCTCGCGGGCGGCCTCGCCGATGACCGTCGTGAGGACCGCCACCGTGACGCGGTCGACCGGGTCGGTGCCCGCGCCCAGCAGCACGGCGTTCTGCCGGACCCACTCGCGGTTGCGGGTGCGGCGGACCAGCTCGAAGCCCGGCGGCCCGTCGCCGTCCATCAGCAGCCGTACGACGTCGCGCCGCTGCCACGACCCCTCCATGAACGCCTGCGCGCCCGCGATGAACTGCTCCAGCGGGTTGGTCTCGCCCGCCTCGCGCAGGGCCGCGACGGCGGCGGCCGCCGCCTCCTCCTGCGCGTTCTGGTGGTCCTCCCACAGCGCCAGGAAGATCTCGGCCTTGCCGCCGAAGTGGTGATAGAGGCTGCCGACGCTGGAGCCGGCGCGTTCGACGACGTCGGCCACGCTCGCGTCCGCGAAGCCGCGTTCGGTGAAGACCTCGCGGGCCGCCACCAGCATGCTCCGGCGCGTCTCGGCCGTGCGGCTCCACCGCCAGGCGTTCGCGCTCGGGCGTGTGTTGGTCTTGCGTGCCACCGGATCCGCCACCCTTCCTCGCTCCCTCTCAGGTTACGGAACCGTATTCCAGAATCCTCGCGCCGCAGGCCGACTTGACACACCTACGGGCGAGGGGCACGCTGAGTTTTAGAGCGCGATTCTAGAAAAGGTTCCTGAAGGGGGACGGCCCATGGTGGACTTCTCGCTCAGCGACGAGGAGCGGCAGATCCGCGACACCGTCCGCAGCTTCATCGCCAAGGAGGTCATCCCTCTCGAGGACGAGGTGCTGCGCAACGAGCGGGCCGGCCGGCCCGGCCTCGCCCCCGACGTGGTCAAAGAGCTGCAGCTCAAGGCCAAGAAGGCCGGCTTCTGGGGCATCAACACGCCCGAGGAGTACGGCGGCCTCGACGCGGGCGCCCTCCTGTCGGCCATCCTCGTCATCGAGACCGGCCGTACGTTCGTGCCCTTCACCTTCGGCGGCACCGCGGACAACATCCTCTACGCGGGCACCGAGGAGCAGAAGCAGCGCTACCTCATCCCGACCATCGAGGGCGAGCGGCGCTCCTGTTTCGCCATCACCGAGCCCGGCGCCGGGTCCGACGCCCGCAACATCGCCGCGCGGGCGGTCAAGGACGCGAGCGGCGACTGGATCATCAACGGTGAGAAGACGTTCATCACCGGCGGCAACGAGGCCGACTTCGTCATGGTCTTCGCCGTCGTACCGGACGCGGGCGTCACCTGCTTCCTCGCCGACCGCGACATGGGCTGGAAGTCCGAGCCGATCCCGACCATGGGCGAGTGGGGCCCGGCCGCCCTGGTCTTCGAGGACGTGCGCGTGCCGCACGAGAACGTGCTCGGCGAGGTCGGCAAGGGCTTCGAGCTGGCCATGACCTGGATCAGGAACGGCCGCTTCATGATCCCGGCGCGTGCCATCGGATCGGCCGAGCGCCTGCTGCAGATGGCCATCGACTACGCGAACATCCGCACGTCGATGGGCCACCTCATCGGTGAGTACCAGGCCATCCAGTGGCAGATCGCCGACTCTCAGGTGGAGATCGAGGCCACCAAGTGGCTCACCCTGTACGCCGCGTGGCGCGTGCAGCAGGGCATGGACGCCCGGCACGCCTCCTCGATCGCCAAGCTCAACGGCGCCGAGATGGCCAACAAGGTGGTCGACCGCGTCCTGCAGATCCACGGCGGCATGGGTTACACAAAGGAGCTGCCGATCGAACGCTGGTACCGCGAGCTGCGCCTGCTGCGCATCTACGAGGGCACCGATGAGATCCAGCGCCGGACGATCGCCCGCAACCTCCTGAAAGGTCACGTACGCCTCGGCGGCATCGGCGAATGACCGCGGCGATCCGCGCACTGTTCGATCCCGCGTCGATCGCCATGGTCGGCGCGACCGACAAGTCCGGCTGGTCGGTGAACACGTTCGCGAACCTGCGGCGGTACGGCTTCGGCGGCCCCATCCACCTCGTCAACCCCCGCACCGAGGTCGTGCACGGCGAGCGGGCGTACCGCAGCCTGAGCGACCTGCCCGCACCCGTCGACCTCGCGTACGTCATGGTGCCGACCCCGGCCGTACGCGACGTGCTGGAGGAGGGCGCGCGGCTCGGCATCCCCAACTACGTGGTCCTCACCGCGGGCTTCGGCGAGACCGGGCCGGAGGGGCGCGCGCGTGAGGAGGAGCTCGCCGCCTTCTGCCGGGCGAACGGCCTGACCGTGCTCGGCCCGAACGGCAACGGCTTCATCAACGCCGCCACCTCCGTCACCCCGTACGGCCTGCCGATCCCGCCGCCGCTCCTGTCCGGGTCGGTCGGCGTCGTGCTGCAGAGCGGCGCGTTGGCCAGCTCCGTCCTGGCCTTCAGCCAGGTACGGGGCATCGGCCTCAGCCTGCTCACCTCGATGGGCAACGAGGCGGTCGTCTCGGTGACCGACGTGATCGACCACCTCGTGGACGACCCGGCGACGAAGGCCATCGCGCTGTTCCTGGAGTCGATCCGCCGGCCGGAGGAGTTCGCCCGCGTGGCCCGCCGCGCGCTGGCGGCGGGCAAGCCGATCGTCGCGCTCAAGATCGGCCGGAGCGGCCTCGCCTCGCGTACGGCGCAGGCGCACACCGGCGCGCTCGTCGGCGACGACGCGGTCATCGACGCGGCCTTCCGGCGGCTCGGCGTCATCCGGGTGCGCTCGCTGGAGGACCTGATCATCACCGCGGGCCTGCTCGCGTCGTCCGGGCCGCTGCCCGGCCCGCGGCTCGGCGTGGTCACACCCTCGGGCGGCGCCTCGGAGATCATCGCCGACCGCGCCGAGGACGAGGGGCTGGAGCTCCCGCCGTTCGCCGGGGAGACGCTCGCGCGGCTGACCGAGATCATGCCGGAGTTCGGCAGCGCGGCGAACCCGCTGGACGTCACCGGCTACGTCGTCGTCGACCGGACCCTGCTCAGCCGCGCGCTGCGGGTCGTGGCCGAGGACCCCGGCATCGACGTGGTCCTGCTCCTGTCCGACCTGCCGCGCATCGAGCCGCCCGATCCCGCGCCGGTCCTGCGCCAGTACGAGAACACCACCCGCGTCATCGCCGAGTCACCCAAGCCCGTCGTCATCGTCGGCAACGTGCTGGTCGACGTCGGCGCCTTCGCCCGTACGGTCCAGGAGCGCACCGGATACCCGCACGTCGTCGGCGGCATCGAGCACGGGATGGCCGCGATCGGCGCGGCCGTCCGCTGGTCGCGGATCCGGCGCGAGGCCGCGGAGCCGCCACGGGCCGGGCCCCGCAGCGCGGCCGATGACACGGCTAGCGGCGTGTGGGCCGAGCACCGCGCCGCCGCGTTCCTGGCCGCCAACGGCGTCCCGGTGGTTCCGGCCGAGCTCGCCGCCGACGAGGAGGCCGCCGTGGCCGCCGCCGGATCCTTCGGCTACCCGGTCGTCCTCAAGGCCGCCGCCGAGGGGCTGGGCCACAAGAGCGACATCGGCGGCGTACGCCTCGGCCTCACCGGGCCGGACGAGGTACGGCGGGCGTACCGCGAGATCCGTGCGGCGGCGGGACCGGCGGCCCTCGGCGCGCTGGTGCAGCCGCAGCGGGACGGCGGCGTCGAACTCCTCGTAGGCGTCGTACGCGACCCGGCGTGGGGTCTGGTGCTGGCGGTCGGCCTCGGCGGCGTGTGGGTGGAGGTGCTGAGGGACTCCGCGCTTCGGCTGCTGCCGGTCGGCGCCGCGGAGGCGCGCCGCGCGCTCGGCGAGCTGCGCGGCGCGAAACTGCTGGAGGGCGCGCGCGGCACCGAGCCGGCCGACCTGGACGCGGTGGCGGACGTCGTCGCCCGCGTCTGCGCCCTGGCCGGAAGCCTCGGCGACGACCTCGAGTCGCTGGAGATCAACCCCCTGCTGGTGTGCGGCTCCCGGATCGAGGCCCTGGACGCGCTCGTGACATGGCGCGCGTGACACGGACTAAGCGGCATTCGCGACACCCCGCCGCGAATCAACGCAGGTAGCTGACACTAGGGGTGGAACTTGCTTAACTATGGCGATCTAGTCCGTAGTTCGCCGTTCCTCCCCAGGCCCGGTGACGACGAGGTAGTTCGGAGGTGGCGATGCGCACCGGACCGCCTTTGGTCATCGCCTGGCTGATCATCGGAGGGCTGGCGGCGGGGCAGCGCCACTACTACTCCCACTTCGACGGCAGCTGCGGCCGGATCGCCACGATCGGCGTGGTGTGGATCTCCGGCCCGCTCAACTACGTCGGCCTCAACCCGTGGGTCGCCTGCAAGGCTCCGCAGCCCAGCAGGTGACCCGTACGGGCGAGGTGTCTCAGCGGTAGGACCGCCACGTCCCGATCGGCCGCCGCTGCCCGACTCCGTTCCGGGAGTAGTCGCAGACGCCCGTACGGAACGTCGCGCTCAGCCGCTTGCGCTCCTCCGCCGTGAAGCCGGCCGGGTGGCCGCGGAAGTCCAGCGGCTTCAGCGAGCACTTCATGACGTCCATCGTCAGGCCCTCCCCGGCGGCCATGCGGGTGTTCGCCGCGACCGGGTACGCCGCGCCGCACTGACCGCCCGGCGGGTAGGTCAGGGGCTGGAGGATCCGCGTCGCGGCCGACAGGTAGCAGCCGTCGCCCAGGTCGCCGGGCCGGTCCGCGAGGACCTTCTGCCGCGGGTCGCGGCGCGAGTGGTCGGCCTCGATCGCGGTGAGCCAGCGGTCCATCGCGTCGAGCTCGTAGACGGACGCCGCCGCCGTCTCGGCCGCCGTCGCGTGGTTCTCGATGATGACCTGGTTGCCGGCGCCGCCCGAGCGCAGCAGCCGCTGCCGCATGACGAAGGACCACTCGGTGGTGTGGATGTCGTTGATGGCGCCGGCCAGGTCCAGATCGGTGCGCTGGTCGATGACCGGGGTCTGCCGCAGTCCCTGCGCCGCCGCGTTGACGATGTCGTCGGCGTAGACCGCGTCGAGGGCCTTCGGGTCGGCCGCGGTGCGCTGCGCGACCGGCTTGCCCGTGTGGTCGAGCCCGCCGATCGCGGTGTTGAGCGCGGTGAACTGGGCCGGCGTGATGGTCCCGGCCTTCAGCGCGGCCAGCCCGTACTCCACGCCGGTGTTGTCCAGTGGGCTGCGGACGAACCCGGTCCTCGGGTCACGGCCGAGCTGGTTGACCAGCTGCTCGCCTGAGTTGCACTTGACGCCGCCGGGGTTGGTCACCGGGTCCCAGCGCGCGGAGACCGGGATCGCCGGGTTGCAGCTGTCCGTGGCGGTGGACCGGCTGGCGAAGGTCTGGTCCCAGGAGACGCACGTCGTGTAGTCGGTGAACCCGGCGACGGCCTTCTTCTGCGCGGCGGTGAAGTCCGCGCCCGGCCCGGCGAAGAACCGGTCCAGCAGCCGGCAGTCCGCGACCGGGCCGCCCGTGCTCAGCGGGTCGGGGAAGGACACGCCGGGGATGATGCCGTCCACGATGCCGGGGTAGTTCTCGGCGATGTCGTACTGCTGGATCGCCCCGCCGGAGCCGCCCCAGCCGATGGTGTGCCGGACCGGGCCGTAGCTCTCGGCGAAGTGCTCCTTGACCATCATCGCCGCCTCGGCCGAGATGATCGGGCTGCAGTTGTTGTCGAGTACGTTCAGGGTGGAGGAGGCGACCGCGTAGCCCTGGCCGAGGAACAGGTCGTTCAGCACGCCGCCGGTGGCGGAGCCCTGGTGGTACCCGGCGTTGCAGCCGCCGCCGAAGGTGTAGACGAGCCGGCCGTTCCAGCTCCGGTCCGGCGTGAACGGCGAGGGCGCCGCGCCGTCGTACAGCGCCGCGATCTCATACACCGCCCGGTCGATCGTCCCGCGCTCGACGCGCACGACGTAGGGGACGGCCCGGCCGCCCACCGTCGCGGTGGCCAGGTCCGCCGGGCGCGCGGACGGGTCGGCGAGGGGCGCGTACGCGCCGGCCGTGGTGCGGTACACGTACGTGGTCTGCGTGGGCGCGGCGCAGTACGGCTGCTCGGCCGCGGGCAGGCCGAACGCCTGCGTCTCGCAGTAGAACGGCAGCTGCTGCCGGCCGGACAGCACCGGCCCGGTGATCGGATGGTCGGTCACCCGCAGCGTGGCGCGGCGGCCGGACTGCCGGGCCTCCAGGATGTTGACGCCCGTGCGCAGCCCGGTCGCGAGCCCGAGCAGGCCGCCGTCGGCCGCCCGGTGGAGGCTCACCGCGTGCCCGTTCGCGTTGAGGATCACCGGCCGCGAGCCCGCCGGTGCGACCCGGACCAGCACCTGGCCGCCGCTGACGAACCGCGGTTGGGGGTTCGACACCGACGTGATGCTCAGCCGGGGCGCCGGCGCCGCGCTCGCCGTCCCGTACGTCGTCAACGGCACCGCCGTCGCCAGGGCCACGCAGGCGATGGCCGGCCGCCATCTACGATCTGCCACTAGCCGCTCCGCTCGTTCGTGACACCGCCGGGGTCGCGGTGCCGGGACTGGGGGTCGCCGGGTCAGGGCCGGCGGTTGGAGAGCACGAGGGTGGCGGCGGCCATGAACATCCCGCCGTTGCCGAGGACGACGCCGATCTCGGCGCCGGGCACCTGCGCCGCGGCCTCGCCGCGGAGCTGGCGGATCGACTCCTGCATCGCGAACATGCCGTACATGCCGGTGTGGGTGTAGGACAGGCCGCCGCCGTTGGTGTTCATCGGCAGCCGCCCGCCCGGAGAGGTGTGCCCCTCCGCGATGAAGGCACCGGCCTCGCCCCGCCCGACGAAGCCCATGTCCTCCAGCCCGTAGATGGGCACGTGCGCGAACGCGTCGTAGATCATGACGTGGTCGACGTCGCCGTGGGTGATCTTCGCCTCGGCGAACGCCGCCCGGCTCGACAGGCGGAACGACCGCGACGTGGTGAAGTCCTCCATCTGGGAGATGATCGGCGCCTCGGCCGACTCCCCGGCGCCGAGGACGTGCACCGGCGGCTTGCGGGTGCCGAGCGCCTCGGCACGCTCGCGCGAGGTGATCATCAGCGCGCCGCCGCCGTCGGTGACCAGGCAGCATTCGAGCAGGTGAAAGGGGTAGGCGACGAGCCGGGAGGCGAGCACGTCCTCCACGGTGACCAGGTCGCGCATCGCCGCCCGCGGGTTGCGGCTCGACCACCGGCGCTGCGCCACCGCGACCGAGGCGAGCTGTTCGTGGGTGAGCCCGGTCTCCTTCATGTACCGCAGCGCCGTGACGGTGAACGTCGTCGCCGGGCCCATCGTCCCGTACGGCAGCTCGAACTGGCCGAGGAGAGAGTCGCGCCCGAACGACCGCGGCGGCGCGCCGACCCGGGACCGCCCGGACTCCCCGTGCGTGACGAGCACGGTGTGGCACAGCCCGGCCCCGATCGCGGCCACCGCGTGCCGTACGTGGAAGAGGAAGGACGTGCCGCCGACCGACGTGCCGTCCAGCCAGGCCGGGGTGATGCCGAGCGCGTGCGCGACCTGCACCGGGCCGGGCGTGCCGACCGTCGCGACCCCGTCGACGTCGTCCTTGCCCAGCCCGGCGTCGGCCAGCGCGTTGCGGGCGCCCTCCAGGTGCAGCTGGAACACCGAGCGGTCTGGGAGCCGGCCGATCTCGTCGGTCTCGGCCGCGCCGACGATGACCGCGCTCACCGGTCGCCCGCCGGCGTGAAGAGGGGGACGTGGACGTCGCCACGGGGTTCGAAGACCACGCGCAGCGGCATGTCCAGCTCGAGGTTCTCCGGGGTGATCTCGGTGCCCACGATGTTCGTCATCATCCGCACGCCCTCCTCCAGCTCGACGACGGCGATCGCGTACGGGCCGTCCCCGGCGAAGCCCGGCGCCGGGCGGTGGCTGATCACGTACGAGTAGAGGCTGGCACGTCCGCTGACCGTCACCCACTCGACCTCCGATGCGCCGCAGTGCGGGCAGATCGGGCGCGGGTAGAAGTAGTGCCGCGCGCAGGAGAGGCAGCGCTGGACGCGGAGTTCGCCGGCGGCGGTGCCGTCCCAGAACGGCTGCGTCTCGGGGGTCGGCCGGGGGATCGCCTTCGGCTGGTCGGCGGACACATCGCCCCCTCGTTCGAACGTGGTGAGGGAATTCTAGAATGCTTTTCTAAAAGTTGGCCAGTCCCTGGGGCGCCCGGCCGAATCCCGGGCCGGGCAGTACACCGGCCGGGTCCACGGTCGTGGACCCGGCCGGTGTACGGGGGCCTGCCTCAGGCGGTGCGCGGCGATCCGCTCGGCCGGGTGGACTCGGCGCCGAGCTCGTGCTCGATCTCCTCCAGCGTCCGGTTCTTGGTCTCCGGCACCTTGGTGAGGAAGAAGACGATGCCGAGGACGCCCATCACGGCGTACAGGCCGAAGGTCCACGCCTTGCCGATGGCGCCGACGAGCTGCAGGAAGTAATAGGACACGAAGAAGTTCGCGGCCCAGTTGAACACGCTGCACACGGCCATGGCCGAGCCGCGTACGCCCAGCGGGAAGATCTCGGAGATCATCAGCCAGAACCCCGGGCCGAGCCCGATGGCGAACGAGGCGATGAACAGCACCAGCGCGAGCAGCGCCACCCACGGCGCCTCGTCCTTCCAGTCGAAGGCGAAGAACGCCGACAGCGTCAGGAGCGCGACGGTGAGCCCGATCGTGCCGGCGATGAGCAGCGCCCGGCGGCCGACCCGGTCCAGCAGCAGCACCGCGATGATGGTGAACACGACGTTGGTGATGCCGACCGACAGCGCCTGCGCGATCGCGTCGCTGGCGTGCAGGCCGGTGTAGGTGAGGATCGTCGGTGAGAAGTACACGACCGTGTTCACGCCGACCACCTGCTGGATGACGGCCAGGCCGATCCCGATGACCAGCATGGGCCGCAGGGACGGCCGGAGCAGCGCGCGCAGCCCCGAACTCCGCTCCTCCGCCAGCACCGACTCGATCTCGGAGAGCTCTTCCTCGACGTCGTCGCCCTTGCGCGTACGCCGCAGCACCTCGCGCGCCTCGTCGCGGCGGCCCTTCTGCATCAGCCAGCGGGGCGAGTACGGGACGAACAGCATGCCGATCACCAGGAACACGCCCGGCAGGGCGCCGAGGCCGAGCATCCAGCGCCAGTTCGAACCGACGTCGCGCAGCGCGAAGTCGACGAGGTAGGCCACCAGGATGCCGACCGTCACCATCAGCTGGTTGTACGAGACGGTGCCGCCACGGATCTTCGGCGGGGTGTGCTCGGCGATGTAGAGCGGTACCACCGCCGACGCCGCGCCCACGGCCAGGCCCAGCACCATCCGGGCCGCGACGAGCTGGCCCGACGACTGCGCCAGGGCCGCGGCGAGCGCCGCCGCCACGTACACGATGCCGGAGATCAGCAGGGTCCATCTGCGGCTGATCATGTCCGCCAGGCGTCCGCCGGCGAGCGCGCCGAACACGGCGCCGACGAGCAGGCCCGCGACGATCCAGGACTGGGCGAGGTCTCCCGCGTGCAGGTCCTTCTTGATGTACAGCAGCGCGCCGGAGATGACCCCGGTGTCGTAGCCGAACAACAGCCCGCCGAGGGCGGCCAGCAGCGAGATCTTCAGGACGAACGGATTGCGCGACGCCTCGCGCAGGTAACTCGGCATGGCGTGCTCCTCTCTGACGATCGCCGCTACCCGCTTTTACCCCCTTCATGTCCGGTTCAGGGCTTTAGGCCATGTCAAGGGCGTCGTTAGCCGACTTAAGGATCCTGAGCCCTGCGGATCGCTCAAGATCGATTGCGAGGGGATGACAGTGACGCCGACCAGCGGCGTTCACCGTCCGCCTACGGGGTGGTGGCCGTGAGGGTGAACGGAGACAGAGACGTCTGCGTCGGCGGCGGCATGTGCGCGCTCACGGCTCCTGAGGTCTTCGCGCAGAGCGAGGAAGACGGATTGGTCCAGGTCATCGACCCGGACCCCGGGGAGTCCGCCGAGGTACGGCGCGCCATCTCGCTGTGTCCCGCCGGAGCGATCAGCATCACCGAGATCTCCGAGGAGTGACAACGATGTCCGAGGACGCGGCCGAGCAGGACGCATCATCACAGGTGCACGACCGGGTTCGGGATCCCCGCGCGAGGACGAGTATCTATCCGACCGAGAACACCATGTATCTGAACTTCGGATACTGGAACCCGGGGTGCACCAGCCTCGACGAGGCCTGTGAGGCGCTGGCCGACCTCCTCGCCGACGCCGCCGGGATCGGCGCGGGCGACCGGGTCCTCGACGTCGGCTTCGGCTACGCCGACCAGGACATGCACTGGCTGGAGACCCGCGGCCCCGCGCTGATCGCCGGCCTGAACGTCACTCCCGCCCAGGTGGAGATCGCCCAGGACCGCGCACAGGCGCGGGACCTGGCCGACCGGCTCGACCTGCGGCTCGGCTCGGCGACCGACATACCGTTCTCGGCGGGTTCCTTCGACCGGATCGTGGCGCTCGAGTCGGCCTTCCACTTCGACACCCGCCAGACGTTCTTTCACGAGGCGTGGCGGGTCCTGCGCACGGGCGGCACGCTCGCCACCGCCGACATCGTCCTCCTCGGCGGCCGCGAGGAGGAGCGGATCGCCGAGATGGACGACTGGCGCGGCTTCGTCGCGATCGACAACTGGTACGACCGCGCGGGTTACGCGCGGCGCCTCGACGCGGAGGGCTTCACCGGCATCGAGATCCGCCCCATCACGGACAACGTCTACGCGCCGCTGCTGGAGTTCCTGAAGAACCACATGGCCGGCGCGGCGAAGAAGAACCTGTCGGTGGAGGCGGTCGCCGACGGCATGGCCAAGTTCATCGCCAACACCGAGTACGTCATCGCCTCCGCCCGTAAGGGCTGACCCCCGCGGCGTACCGTGCATATGTCATGCACGGTCGCCCCGAGAACGCCACCGCTCCGGCCCCCGGCGCGGCGGCGCGGTGCGCCTCGCCGGCGCACCGGGCCGGCTGATCGCGTGGGCACGCTCCTCGCGCTCGCCTCGGCGGTCTGTTACGGCCTCGCCGACTTCACCGGCGGGCTGCTGGCGCGGCGCGGGAGCTTCGTGATCGTCGCGCTGGCCGGGCAGGTGGGCGGGCTCGCGCTCTCGCTGGCGTTCGCCCCGGCGGTGGCGACGGCGGGACCGGCCGCGTCGGACCTCGGCTGGGGAGCGCTGTCCGGCGTGGGCACCGGCGCGGGCATGCTGTTCCTCTACCGCGGGCTCGGCCGCGGCGCGATGAGCGTCGTCGTGCCCGTCAGCGCCGTCGGGGGAGTGACACTGCCGGTCCTGGTCGGCGTGGTGTTCCTGGGCGACCACCCCTCGGCGCTGTCCTCGGCCGGCATCGCCCTGTCCGTGCCCGCCCTGTGGCTGGTCTCCCAGACCCGGCGCCGCGCCGGGCCGGCCACGGCCACGACGCCGGCCGCGTTCGACGGGCTGATCGCCGGCACCGGGATCGCGCTGCAGTACCTCGCGCTGGCCCAGGCCGAGCCGAGGGCGGGCCTGTGGCCGGTGGTCGCGGGTCGCGTGACGGCCGCCCTCGGCCTGCTGTCGCTGATCGTCGCGCGAAGACGGTCCTCCGGCGCTCGCGGCGCGGACGCGCCGGGCCGGCGGCAGCTGCTCCTCGCCGCAGGCCCGGGCGGGATCGCCGCGATGGCACTGACCTTCTACCTGGCCGCGACGCGAGAGACCCTGCTCGTCGTCGCCGTCGTCCTGTCCTCCCTCTACCCGGCGATTCCTGTACTCCTCGGCATCACCGCACTGCGCGAACGCCTCTCCTGGAAGCAGACCCTCGGACTCCTCGGCGCCGCCGCCGCCGTCGGCCTCCTCACGATCGGCTAGGACCAGTCCGGGTGGGCCATGAACTGGTTCTTGGGGGAGATCTGCTGCTCGTCCTTGCCGTTGGTCCGGATCGCCCAGATGCTCGGCTTCTCCGTGGCGCCGCGTGCGAACGCGATCCAGGCACCGTTCGGGGACCAGGTGGCGTCCATGTCGCGGGTCGCGTCGGAGGTCAGCTGGCGCGGCGTCCCGAGGCCGTTCGCGGCGGTGATCCACAGGTGCCGGTCCGTCTTGGCGGGCTGGTCCGTGTACGCCATCTGCTTGCAGTCCGGCGAGAAGGACGGGTCGTTGACGTCGTGGTCCGCCTTCGTGACCTGGATCGCCGGGCCGCCCGCCTTGTTCGCGTCGACCGTGTAGATCTGCTGCGTCCCCGTACGGTCACTCCAGAAGCCCACGCGGCTCCCACACCAGGCCGGGTCGTCCTTGCCCGAATTATCGTTGGTGAGCTGCAGCAACGCGCTCGGGTTGCTCAGCGTGACGACGTCGATCTGACGTCCCGTGCCCACTTTGGCGAGGAAGGCGATCCGCTTGCCGTCCGGCGACCAGGCGACCCTGCTCCGGCCCGACATCTGGTTGGTGATCATCCGGGTGCCCGAACCGTCCGCGTTGCCGACCCACAGCTCGTTGGCGGCGGCCGTGGCCCGGGTGAAGGCGATGCTCTTCCGGTCCGGCGACCACCTCGGGAGGATGTCGCACTTGTCGGCGTCATCGAAGACGGTCTTGGCCACGGTCGTCGTCGGCACGAGCGTGCCGATGCTCCCGTAGCACTGGCTCGGCCAGCCGGGCTTGCGGTCGATGCGCACCACCAGCGGGTCGCTCGGCAGCGGTGCCGGCCCCGCCGCCGAACCCTTGGACGACGGCTTGTCGCCGTCGCCGGACTTCAGGACGAACCAGCCCGTCACCGCCGCCGCCACGACGACGACCGCCGCCGCGCCGGCCAGGAGCACCCGGCCGCGGCCGCGGCTCTCGCGCTGCGGACCGGAGGGTGCGGGAGGCGGTCCCGACGGCGGGCGGGCGCCCGGCCCGGAGGGCAGGGTGGGCGACTCCATCGGCGAGCCCGCCGCCACGGTCGCCGGGTGGCCGCCGGGCCGGGTGCTCGTCCTCTGGTCGTATGCGCCGCGCGATCCCGGGCCCTGGTCGAGCGCCGTGGGCTGCGCGCCGTACGCCACCGGCATCCCGTTGCCCTGCGGAGGGCCGGAGAGACCGCGCGGCGTCTCGGGCCGCCCCTGCTGCTCGTCGCCCAGCACCCGCGTCTGGCCCTGCGGGAGCAGCGGGACCGGCGACTGCCAGGCGGTCATCGTGCTGAGGACCGCGGCCTCGCTGCTCTCGCCGCCGACCATCGTCAGCAGCAGGTCGCGCGCCGTCGGCCGGTTGCGCGGGTCCTTGTCCAGCGCCGCCCGTACGAGCCGGTCCAGCGGGCTGGGCAGGTCGCCTACCTGCGGGTCGGCGTGGACGAGCCGCGCCGACATGACCGAGAAGTCGCCCGTGCCGAACGGGTTGATCCCGTTGCGGGCGAACGCCACGAGGCAGCCCCACGAGAAGATGTCCACCGCGGTCGTCACCTGCTGCTGCAGGATCCGCTCCGGCGCCATCCAGCCCGGGCTGCCGACGAGCTGGCCGGTCATGGTGAGCCCGGAGGCGACGTCCAGCGCACGCGCGATGCCGAAGTCGATGACGCGGGGTCCGGAGAAGGACAGCATCACGTTCGCGGGCTTGAGGTCGCGGTGGATCAGCCCGGCCGAGTGGATCGCGACCAGTGCGGCGGCCACGCCGACCGCCACGCCCTGGAGCATGCCGGGCGAGAGTTCGCCGTGCTCCTTGACGTAGTCCTTGAGCGAGACCCCGTCGATGAACTCCGTCACCATGTACGCGCGGCCGGCGTCCTCGCCGTGGTCGAGCACCTGCGCAGTGCAGAAGGACGCGACCCGTTCGGCGCTGGCCACCTCCTCGCGGAAGCGCGCGACGAAACCGGCGTCTTGGGCGAGCTCGGGTCGTACGACCTTGATCGCGACCTGACGGCCGTCGGGCCCGCGGCCGAGGTACACGGCCCCCATGCCGCCCTCGCCGATCCGCCCGATGATCGTGTACGACCCCACCCGCTCGGGATCATCGGGCCGGAGAGGTCTCCCCGTGCCCGTACGTCGCTGACCGTCCACCCGCAGCCCCGCCCTCTTCATGCCGAATTACGACCGTACCCTGCAAAGCCTCTGCCTGACATGCCCGAAACATCCGGACTACGTTGTGATGCCAGTACCTTTTCGACGCTCGAATCGGACGGAATGATCGGCGTTCTTCGAGGGCGCCGGAGAACGGCCGGAGATTGACTCGGCGCGCGGGCCGGGAAGTCAACGCGTAGTGGCGATTCGGACCTGCGGATCCGCGGATCGCCAGGTGCGCCAGGGCGGCACGGCGGTCAACTTCGCGTACGGGCCCGAAAGCCGCTTACCCTGCGGTTTTGAGATCCGCCCAGCGCGCGAGGCGGAACGCGTCCGGATCCGGCCCTTTCTCGACCGCGACCGCGCCGGAACCCCCGAAGTGCGCCGGGAAGACCATCGCGTCCGTACGCGCCGCGGCCTCCAAGACCCGGCGGCGGGAGACGCGGGCCTGGTCGGCGTCGAGGTCGAACCGGCAGGCGAAGGCGGGACGCAGGATCTGCACCGGGCTGTGCAGCACGTCGCCGACGAACACCGCCCGCTCACCGCGCGACTCCGCCCAGACCACCGCGGACCCGGGCGTGTGCCCCGGCGCCGGTTCGATCCGCAGCGCGTCGTCGATGCGCAGGCCGTCCTCCCATAGACGCAGCCGACCGGCGGCGGCGATCGGCGCGATGCTGTCCTCGAAGATCAGCCGCATGCCCGTGAAGCGCCGCCGCTCGTCCTCGTCGCGCGGCGGGCGCATCCGCGCCGCGTTGACCGGGTCGTAGTAGTCGTGGTCGGCGCGCGACACGAGGTAGGTCGCGTTGGGGAAGGCCGGGACCCAGGCGTCCCCGTCCCGGCGGGTGTTCCAGCCGACGTGGTCGTAGTGGATGTGCGTGTTGACCACGACGTCGACGTCCTCGGGCCGTACGCCGGCGGCGGCGAGCCGGTCCGGGAAGTCGGTCTGGAGGTGCGCGAACTGCGGGATCTGCGGGCGGTCGCGGCCGTTGCCGACGCCGGTGTCGATCAGGATGGTCCGCCCGCCGCTGCGCAGCACCCAGGTCTGCACGACGGCCTCGTACGCGTCGGTCTCGGGGTTCCAGAAGTCCGGGCTCAGCCAGGACCGGTTGGCCGCCCAGACCTCGGGCGGCGTGTCGGGCAGGATCTCCGCCACCGTGCTGATGGGACCGCGCCACTCGATGACGCGCTGGATTTCGATGTCGCCGATGGTGATCCGTTCCACTGGGTACCCCTTCCGCCGGGCGCCGGACCGGAGGGGCCATACCCGGCGGGCGCCCGGCGAATACGGGATCAGCCGACGGGCAGCCGCCAGCTCGCGATGTCGGCCTGGACCCAGCCGGGGTAGCCGAGCGGCGGGCGGCTCGCCGCGTCGAGCCGGGCGAGGTCCTCGGCGGTCAGCTCGACGTCGAGGGCGCCGAGGTTGTCGGTGAGCTGCTCCGGGCGCCGGGCTCCGACGATCACGCTGGTGACCGCGGGCCGGGTGAGCACCCAGGCCAGCGCGACCTGGGCGACGGCCGCTCCGTGCCGGCCGGCGACGTCGCGGAGCACGTCGATGGTGTCGTAGGTCCGCTCCTTGTCGATCGGCGGCAGGTCGGCCTTGGACCGCCGGGCGTTCGCGTCCGTGCCGCCCGACCGGCCGAACTTGCCGGACAGGAATCCGCCGGCGAGCGGGCTGTAGACGATCAGGCCGACGTTCTCCTCGGCCAGCAGCGGTACGAGCTCGGCTTCGATGTCACGGCCGGCGAGCGAGTAGTAGGACTGCGAGGCCACGAACCGGGTCAGACCGCGCCGGTCGGCGACGCCGAGCGCCTTGGCCAGCTGCCACGCCGCGAGGTTGGACGCGCCGATGTAGCGGACCTTGCCCTGCCGTACGGCGTCGTCCAGCGCCGTGAGGGTCTCCTCGATCGGCGTGAGCGGGTCGAAGCTGTGGATCTGGTAGAGGTCGATGTGGTCGGTCCGCAGCCGGCGGAGGCTGGCCTCCAGGGCGTTCATGAGGTGCAGGCGGGACAGGCCCGTCTGGTTCGGCCCGGGGCCCATGCGGGCCGCCAGCTTGGTGGCGAGCACCACCTCGTCGCGGCGCGACCCGAGGAGCTCGCCGAGCATCGACTCGCTCTCCCCGCCGGCGTACATGTCGGCGGTGTCGATGAGGTTCACGCCGTGGTCGAGGGCCGTGCCCAGCAGTTTGTCCGCGGCGGGCAGGTCGAGGGCGCCGATGGTGCTCCAGGGCGGCGTGCCCGCCCCGCCGAAGGTCATCGTGCCCAGGGCGAGCCGGGAGACGTAGACGCCGGTCGTGCCGAGTCGCTCGAAGCGCACAGGGGTTCCTTTCCGTAGATCTGCTGGTCAGGCTAGGAACGGCAGGGCGGATAATCCATGAGTGGAACTCCGGAATACCTGCTCGACCGTCCGGGAGATCGCGTGGACCCGCTGTCCGAGGTGCTCACCCTGCTCGACGTACGGGCGGCGCTGCCGTCCCGCTTCGAGGCCGGCGGCCGGTGGGCGCTGCGCTTCGAACGGCACCACCACGTCAAGGTGGGCGCGCTGCTCGCCGGCCGGTGCTGGCTGACGCCGGAGGGCGCCGAGCCCGTGCTCCTGCGGCCGGGCGACTGCTACCTGCTCGCCAGCGGCCGGCCGTACACCAGCGCCTCCGACCCGGAGGTCGAGCCGGTCGACGGCCACGCGGTGTTCGAGGGCGTCCACCCCGGCACCGTGCGGCACAACGTCGCGGCGGGCGACCTGGAACCTACGATTCTCGTGGGCGGGTCGGTCACCTTCGACGAGACCGCCGCCGCCCTGCTGCTGGACCACCTGCCGCCCTGCGTACGGATCGGCGCGGACAGCCACCGCGCCCAGGTGCTGCGCCCCATCCTCGAACTCCTCGGCGAGGAGACCGCCGGCGACGCGCCCGGCTCGATGGTCATGCGCGAGCAGCTGACCCAGATCCTGTTCGTCCAGGCCCTGCGGACGCTGCTGATCGCCGACGAACTGCCCGGCTGGCTCGGCGCGCTCACCGACGACAGCGTCGGCGTGGCGCTCGCCGCGATCCACCGCGAACCCGCACGGCACTGGACCGTGGCCGAACTGGCCGCCGTGGCCGGCCTGTCGCGCAGCACGTTCGCGCTGCGGTTCAAGACGCTCGTGGGCCTGCCGCCGCTGGACTACCTGGGGCGCTGGCGCATCCGGTCGGCCGCACGCGCGCTGCGCTCGGGCGAGCGTACGGTCGGCTCGGTCGCCGCGGAGTTCGGGTACGGCTCCGAGAGCGCGTTCAGCAACGCCTTCAAGCGCGTCACCGGCCACCCGCCGGCGCGGCACCGGCGGGTGGCGGGCGGTTAGCGGCCGTGCGGGTGGTGCGGCCGCCCGTGGTGGTGGTGCGGGGGGCGGCCCCCGGGGCGATGCCCGCCGGGCGGGTACGGGGCCACGAACGGCGGTTCGGGGGTGTACGGCGGCGCGACGTTGTACGGAGGCGGGTCGCTGTAGGGCGGTTCGACGCCGTACGGCGGGGCGACCGGCTGGTCCCACGCGGGCTGGAACACGGGGAAGACCGTCAGGGTCGCGGCCACCGGGTGCGGCCCGCTCGGGACGCAGTACGCCGTGAGCCCGCCCGCCGGGGTGTCGGCGTCGATCGTGATGGCGCCGACGGTGAGCTCGTGCGTGCCGTTCGCGAGCGGCGTCCACCGGCCGGGCAGGTCGCCGGAGAGTGACTCTCCGAGTGGGACGGACTCGCCCGAGCCCGTCACGCGGAACGCCGTGTTCTCCGCTCCGCCGACGCCGACCCGGGCCGAGGCGGTCCAGGAGTGGAGCGGGTACGGGGCGCCGAGGCCGAGGCTCGCGACGTGCAGCTGGAAGTCGACCGGCCGGTTCACCGCCGCCTGGCCGGGCGAGGTCAGCCAGCCGTCGAGGACGGCGGTCCGCGTGCCGAGCATCGGACCGCTGCAGGTGTAGGCCGTGGAGAAGCCGGCGGCCCGCGCCGTATGGGCGGCCGCCTGGGCGGTGAGGCCGGCGGCCGCCACCACCGTGGCGGCGGCCACGGCCTGCTTTCCGATCGACGTGATCATTTGAGCTCCTCTTGTCGTCTCAAAGATCGACGTCATCACGGCCGGGCGGCTCCGGTGGAGACCCGGCAGCGCGTTTTGCCGCCGCCGGTGAGGATCGGTACTGATCACAGATGGAGTCGTGGCCGGCCGCCGTATTCACTTCCCGATATGCGGGGTGATTGAGGTATCAGGGGAGAATGCTGTCGACATAACCGCCGTCGACGCGGAGCGCGCCGCCCGTGGTCGCGGAGGCCGCCGCCGAGCTGAGGTAGACGACCATGTTGGCGATCTCCTCGGGTTCGATGAGACGCTGCAGCAGGGAGTTCGGCCGGTATTCGGCCATGAACCGCCGTTGTGCCTCGTCCCAGGGCAGATCGTCGCCGACCAGCTCCGCCACGAACTCCTCGACGCCCCCGGTGTGGGTCGGCCCGGCGACGACGGTGTTGACCGTCACCCCGGTCCCCGCGACGGCCTTCGCGTGGCCACGGGACACCGCCAGGAGCGCGGTCTTCGTCATCCCGTAGTGCACCATTTCCCCCGGAGTGACAATGGCCGAGTCGCTCGCGATGAACTGCACCCGTCCCCAGCCGCGATCGGTCATTCCGGTGATGTAATGGCGCGTCAGTCGGATGCCGGAAAGGACGTTGACCTCGAAATAGCGGCGCCACTCGTCGTCGTCGACCTCGAGGACGGGCTGCGGCCCGAAGATGCCGAGATTGTTGACGAGGATGTCGACCTCGGGTACCTCGGCGAACATCCGGTCCGCTCCTTCGGCCGTCCCCAGATCCGCCCCCACGCCGCGAAAGTCGCCCCCGGACACCTCTCCCGAGAGCTCCCGCGCCGCCGTCTCGGCCCCGGCGGCCTCCCGCCCGTTGACGACGACAGCGGCCCCGGCCTGCCCCAGCCCGGCCGCGATCGCCCGCCCGATCCCTTTGGTCGAACCACTGACAAGCGCCGTACGCCCACTCAGATCAATGTCCATGGCCAGCTTCCCTACCCACCCACGCCGCCGCCCACCGCCGAACCCGACTGTGGGCGGCCGTCCGGGACGAACCCTGACGAGGGGACGGGGTGGAGTTGATGACACCGGACGCCGGCAACCCGCGCCGGCCCACGTCTCACCCGGCCGGCCGCCCAGGGCCGCCGACGGCGGCGATCACGCCGACCGCCATCGCCGGCCCGACCGTGGCGCGAAAGCCGCGGGTGACCTGTCGCGCGGCGGCGACCGGGACCACCACCAACGCGCTGACCAGCAGCAGACCGACCGCACGTATCGCGGCGGTCACCGCGGTCAGCAGCGACAGGAACCGCACCGGCAGGCCACTCGCGCGCCACCTCCTCGTCCTGGCACAACACGAACAGCTCGCGGCCACCGCCGAGGCGGAGCGTCCCGCGACCGGATCACCTCCACGGGAACCGCGTCCACCACCCGACCCCGCCCACCAGCACCTACCAGCACACGCGACCACAACCGAAGCGAAGCGTCCACGACCGGATCGCCGCTCCGCTCGCGGGAGGCGGGCGCCACCCGGGTGGTCTTGGTGGGTGTCGGCGGACGCCGGCCGCGGCCGTACGTCCCCCCGGCCCGCCGTTCCGCCGGGCGTCAGGCGGCGACGGTGGCGTGCATCTCCCAGACCAGGACCTCGGCCGCTTCGGTGGCCGTGACGCGCTGGCCGCCGGTCGCGGTCAAGCGGGCCGCGTCGCCCTCGGTCAAGTCGCCCGCGCCTTCGAGGGTCACTCCGCCGCGGGGGACGAACAGGTGCAGGAACGGCGCCTCGGGCAGTTCGACGCTCTGGCCCGCCTGCAGCCGGGCGACGTGCAGCGCCGCGTACTTGTTCTTGATCCGGATCGCCGACCGCTCCTCGTGCCGCGGCATGCCGGAGGCGACCGTGACCAGGCCGCCGCGCAGCAGTTCGTCCTCGATCTCCAGCTGTTCGTACCCCGGCGCGATGCCGGCCTCATCCGGTACGACCCACATCTGCACGAAGTGCACGGGCTCGGTGGCGGACGCGTCCGCCGAGAGCCGGTCGTTCTTCTCCGAGTGCAGGATGCCCGTACCCGCGCTCATCCGCTGCGCCAGACCCGGATAGATCACCCCGTTGTGCCCCTCGGAGTCCTGGTGCACGAGCGCGCCGCGCAGGACCCAGGTGACGATCTCCATGTCCCGGTGGGGGTGGGTCTCGAACCCGGTGCCCGGCTTGACCACGTCGTCGTTGTTGACCAGGAGCACCCCGTGGTGGGTGTTCCCCGGATCGTGGTGGTGCCCGAACGAGAACGAGTGCTTGGAGTCGAGCCACGAGATCTTCGTCGCGAACCTTTCCCCCGCCCGCCGAACGTCGATACCCGGCCGCACGTCCATGTCGCTCCTAACCTCGATGGTTGAAAATTAAACTACCATCGGGAGGCGGGTTATTCCCTGGAGCGGACCCGGCTCACCTCTCCGGCAGCGGCGGCAGCGAGCCCCACGAATGCGGCTGGCCGATCCGGTCGGCGAGCACCACGGCGTCGCGCAGCAGCGGGTGCTCGGCGCCGAACGCGGGCCTGCCGTGCGCCAGCACCGCGTTGTCCAGCACCGGCGCCAGCAGGCCGGCCGCCGAGTCCAGGTCGCCGCGGTCGGCACGCGACGCCGCCAGGCTCACCCGCGCCGCGGCCGCCACCGGGTGGACGAGATCCATGCCCGACCCCGCGCCGGCGCAGCCGATCACGGCCTCGTACGCGCGCTCCGCCGCCTCGACGTCACCGCGCGCCGTCGAGCACCGGGCGCCCGCGAGCATGACCTGACCCTGCAGCGGAGTGGCGTCGCACCGGGGCCGTACGGGCGTGAGCGGCCGCAGCAGGACCGTGGCCTCCTCCGGCTCGTCCAGCCTCAGCAGCGTCTTCGCCAGCTCGATCCTGGTCAGCACCGCCAGCGGATCCGACTCGCCGGCGACCGCTCCCGGCAGGGGCGCGTCGTTCAGCTCCCTCAGTGCGTCGCGGGGGGGGGGGGGGGGGCCCCCCGGGCCCCCCCCCCCCCCCCCCCCCCCCCCCCCCGGCGGGGGGGGGGGGGGCGGGGGCCCGGGGGGGGGGGCCCCCCCCCGCCCGCGGGGGGGGGGCCGCCGCCGCCTCGGCGGGGGGGGGGGGGGCGCGCGCCCCGGCGCGCGCGGCGGGGGGGCCCGGGGGGGCGCGGTGACGGGGGGGGGGC
>NZ_JAUEQY010000049.1 GCF_030406325.1 Actinomadura sp. DC4
ATCAACAACATGCCCATGTTGCCCGTCGGCGCCTCCGGCAGGACCGGAGGCTCCTGCAGGGACAACTCTCCACTGGGCATCTCAGGCGGTGACTGCCGTGGCGGCCGCCGGAACAGCGTCGTACTCATGACCACATCCTTTCCCGGGGCGTCCCGTGATTTCCCCCCTAGCTACGGCTCCCGGGGTCAATAGGGTTGCGGCCTTCGCGCACTCCGGCATCTGAACCCTCTGGCGGCCGGAAACAGTATGTGGGGCATGTCTACTTCGCATGCTTTGGGCGCTGGCGAGATGTGCCGGCTGACGATCTGCGGCCCGTCCTCGCAGATCGAGTTGGCCGTGCCGGCCCATGTGCCGGTGGCCGACCTGCTGCCGACGTTCCTCGACCATCTGGGCCTGGAGCTGGCGACGGCCGGGTTCTCCCACGACGGCTGGGTGCTGCAGCGGCTCGGCGAGCCGCCGCTGGATGAGGACCAGGCCACCGCGGCGCTGGGCCTGTACGACGGCGACGTTCTTCATCTGCGGCCGCGGGCGGACCAGCTGCCTCCGGTGGACTTCGACGACCTGGTCGACGGGGTCGCGACCGGAACCGCGGAGCGGCCGGACCGGTGGCGGCCGGAGACGACGCGGCGGTTCGTGCTCGCGCTCATCGGCGTGGTGCTCGCGCTCGGAGTGGCGATCGCGCCGATGAGCGGTACGGGAACGCAGGCCATGCTCGTGGCGGGTACCGCCGGAGCGATCCTCCTGGCCGGCGCGGCGGGCGCCTCCCGCGCGCTGGGCGACCGTACCGCGGGAATCGTGCTGGCCGCCGGCGCGATCGGGTTCACAGTGGTGGCCGGGCTGGCCCTGCCCGCGGGCGCGCACACGCTGGGTCCGGAGAACCTGATGAGCGCGTCCGGCCTGCTGGCCGCGGGTGCGTGGTCGGCGACGGCGGCGGGGGTGGCCCGCTCGGCGGTGGGCGGCGCACTGGCGGGCCTCACCGCGACGGTGCTCGCGGCGGTACTGACGGGCCTGGGCGGCCTGCTCGTCTCGTTGCGGCTGGTGAACGGGACGGCCGCGGCGGCGATCGTGCTCGCGGTGACGCTCGCGGCCGGCACCGCGGTTCCGGTGATCGCCTCACGGTTCGCCAAGTTGCGGATCCCGCCGCTGCCGACGAGCACTGAGGAGTTCCAGCAGGGCATCGACCCCGAACCCAGCCGGGTCGTGCTGGACCGCACCGCCCGCGCGCACGAGCACATCGGCTGGCTCTACACGGCACTGGGGGCCGTCGCGAGCGTCTGCCTGCTGATCCTCGGCACGACACCGGGCATCAGCGCGCGGGCCCTGACGGCCGTCGCCTCCCTGCTGCTGCTTCTGCACAGCCGGGACCTGTTCGGGATACGCGCACGGCTGGCGGTGCTCCTGCCGGGTGTGGCCGGGCTGGCGACCGTGACGGTGGATCTGGCGTCGGACCAGGACGCGCTGGTCCGGCCGGTGATCGTGGCCGGGCTGCTGGTCGTCGCCGGGCTCCTGCTCTCGGTCGCCCGCGTGCTGCCGGGGCGGCGGATGCTGCCGCACTGGGGACGGATCGCCGACCTGGCCCACACCGGCGCCGCGATCGCGGCCCTCCCGCTCGTGCTGTCGGTCGTCGGCCTGTACGCCCGAGCCCGGGGCGGATGGCAATGAGCGAGCGGACCAACGGCACCCGGCGAGCGGATCCGAGGAGAGGGGGACCTGATGCATAACCGGCGGGATCAGGTACACGCACACGGATTCATGGTCGGCCGGCTCGTCTCCGCACTCCTCCACGGCGAACCGGACCTGGCCGTCCCCCCGCTGCGGCGTTCGTGGAGCGGGCTCGTCATCGGCTCCCTGATCGCGATACTCGGGGTCGTCGGGTTCTCGGTGCTGGCGGCCGTCTCACCGGGCGGGGCGAGCGTGTGGCGAAAGCCCGGCACGCTGATCATCGACTCGCAGACCGGCACCCGCTACGTGTTCGCCGGCGGACGGCTGCGGCCCGTGCTGAACTACGCGTCCGCGCGGCTGCTGCTCGGCGCCAAGCTCACCGTCGCCTCCGTCGGCTCCAAGTCCCTGAAGAACGTGCCACGCGGCGGCCCGGTCGGCATCGTCGGCGCTCCGGACGCCCTACCCGCCCCCAAGCCGGAGAAGAGCGCGTGGCTGGCCTGCTCGACGACGACCGGCTCGCGGCCCGCGCTGTCCCTTTCCATCGGCCGTACGGGGGACGAGCGCCCGATCTCGGCGCACCAGGCGGTGCTGGTCCGCTCCTCCGACGGCACGACGTACCTGATCACGGGCGGGCACCGGCTGCGGGTCACCGCCCCCTGGGTGACGCGCGCGCTGGGGTTCTCCGACAACGCGGCGATCGGCGTACGCGACGCCTGGCTCGACATCATCCCGGCCGGCCCGGACCTGCCCCAGCCCGTCACACCGGGCATCGGCCAAGGCGCCCCGGCCCTGGAGGGGCACCCGGCGAAGGTCGGGCAGGTCTTCGTCTCGCGCGGGGCCGGAGGGGACCAGCGCTACTACCTCCTGACCACCGGCGGTCTTCAGACCATCACCCAGACCGTTGCGGCGCTCGTTCTCAGTGACCCGCAGACCGCGAAGGCGTACTCCGGTGCGGCGTCCGTCATCGACCTCGGCCCGGCCGCGCTCGCCGCGTCGAAGGTGCTGGCGGCACCCTCCTGGGCGGTCTCGCTGCCCGCCGCGCCGCCGACCCTGGACGCCGTCGACGCCGACCGGATGCCGTGCGTCCGCTCGGTACCGGCGGGGAACCTGGCGCAGACCGCCCTGGTCACCGTGGTCGCCCAGCCCGTCACCGCGGCGAACGCGGTGGCCACCGTGGTCGGCGGCTCGCCGACGGGGACCACGGCGACCGGGAACCGGATCGCCGACCAGGTCGTGGTCGCGCCACGGACGGGGATGCTCGCCCGTACGCTCCCCGCGCCCGGAGTGCCGGGCGAAGGGCTCTACCTCGTGACCGAGGACGGGGCGAAGTTCCCCGTCGCGAGCGTGGCGGCGGCCACCGCCCTCGGCTACTCCACCTCCGTCATGGTCCCCGTGCCGACCGACCTGCTGGCTCTGCTGCCGACCGGCCCCGTCCTGCAGACGCTCGGCTCGGGAGGTGGTTGATCCCACTCCTATTCGCGACGGAACCCCCAACGGCAACAGCGAAACCTAAGGAGAGAAACAAATGGCGGGTCAGTTCGGCGACTTCGACCCCTCGTCCTATCACTTCAGCGGGCAGGACCTGAGGACGATCATCAACAAGACCAATGACGCGATCAGCGAGATGAACACCGTGAACAACATGGTGCAGGGCCACACCGACTCCCTCGTCGACGCGAACCGGTCCGACTCGGGGCAGATCCTGTCCCAGCACCTGACTACGTGGAACTCGGACTTCCACACCTGCGTGAGCAACCTGACCGAGCTCAACAACAAGGCTCAGGCGCTGCTGCAGATCAACATCTCGACCAGTAACAACACCACCGATATGGCCAAGTAGAAACCCAACGGAAAAGGACATCGAAGATGCCGGATCAGTTCTGGGTCAACCACAGCAACTACTCCGACGTGAACGCCGGGCTGGTCAGCGAGGTGGGGCGCATGGACGCGATCATGGACGACCTCAACGTCACCCTTTCCCACATCGCTCAGGCGAGCGGTGGTAAGGCGACCCCGCTGTGGGAGGAGCAGCAGACCCAGTGGAACAGGTCGTACCAGGAAATGAAGATGCAGCTCAACACGCACACCCAGTCGTCGATCAACGTCGCTGAGAACTTCCGTGACGGAGACAACCGCGGTGCCAACGCGATGATGTGACCGCTCGGACGGGCTGATGCCCGCAGGTGCCAGGGCCGGCGAGTCACTCGCCGGCTCCGGCCCCGCGTCTCCACCAATAGCAGGGCCTTACCTGAACACGCGAAAGAGGAACATCATGGCCGACGACAGCGGCAACATAACGTCATTCGACAAGGCGCACTATGAGCAGCTGCTCACCTATCTGAACGGCATCGACAAGGACGTCGACACCAATCCGAAGTACCTCGGCCCGTCGGCCGACCTCAAACTCGACCCCACGCTGAGCAGCCGCTTCCATCCCGGTTCCCAGGACTGGTCGGTGGCCAAGGACTTCCTCACGCAGGCGAGCACGTTCGGCAGCTCGGCGCATACCCGGCTGGCCAACTTCGAGACGGACATCCGGTCCTTCTTCACGGCGCTCAAGAACGCCGAGGAGATCTTCTGTAAGACGGACGACCTGGCGACCTACGACGCCTCGAAGTTCGGGCAGGAGTACCCCGACGTGACCGGCAGTCCGAACACGACCTGAGCCGGCCGGTAGTCCGGCGGCAGACCGAGAAGGCTTGAGGAGGAGGAGCGATGGCAGACGACGGTTCCGGTGGCCTGAGTGTTCCGAACCACGGCAACTGGAATGAGTGGACGTTCGAGCAGGCTCTGAAGGCGCTCACCAGCGAGGGCGTCGACCTCCACACTCCCGCGAAGGCGAATTTCTTCAACTGGAATGGCAGCCCCGGCGCGAGCGATTGGTGGAGCTACCACGCGTGGGACAAGTACTACTTCGGCGTCAACCTCAACACCGACGCGATCAACGCCTGGGTGACGGCGGTCGACGCGATCGACGAGATGATGCCGGACGTCGCGTGGGGAAAACGCGGAAGTATGGATTCGTGGACGCTCACGCAGCTGTCGTATGCGATCAACGATCTCACCAACTGGGCGCAGACGACCGGCGGCGGCTTTGACCAATGGGCCGGCCGCCTGAACTCCGACGACTCCTCGTTCAAGGGCAAGGCCGCGTTTTTGATCTACTGGCGCCTCAAGGTGGAGGGCGATGGGCTGAAGGACACCTACGAGCAGCTCGCCAGCCGGCACGGAGGGCCGATCGCCACCTCGGTCGCGGACGCCGCCCAGCAGCTCCAGGTATTCAACACGACGATGTCCCGGAGCTGGCAAATCGCGAACGGCTATAAAATGCGCACCTGGATCTCAGATCAGATCGCGCAGATGAGTTCCAAGCTCAATATTTACCTTAATGCTGCTGGTCTTTATGATAATGGCACAGACTGGTACAAGCTTGACGACAAGGTGAAGCACGGCGGCCGGGCGAACGCCGAATCGTATATCCGGGATATCCTGCGCGACAGCCCCTACGGTGACCTGACCCAGGAAAGCACCTGGACGGGCATGAGTAACCGGATCACGCAGAATGCGCTCAACAACCTCAAGGGTTTTCTGGACGGCCCGGCGCAGACCGCGATAGCGGCACTGGCGCCCAAGTACGTCATGGCGACCAGCTCGCTCATGGAGCTCACCGCACCGCCGCCGGAGACGGCACCGAAACCCGATACCGATTCAGGCGACGGCGGCGGCGACAACAAAGACGACCCGCCACCGCCTCCAGATGGCGGCGGTGGCGGCGACGACAAGATCAACCTGCCGCCACCCCCGGACGGCGGTGGCGGCGACGGCAACCTGCCGCCACCCCCAGACGGCGGTGGCGGCGACGGAAACCTGCCGCCACCCTCGGACGGTGGCGGGGGCGGTGGCGGTGGTGCCGACAATCTCGACCTGCCACCGGCGAATGGCGGCGGCGCGGATGGCCTGAACCTGCCCGGTGCCGACGGGCTGAACCCGCCCGACGGCGGCGGAGGCCCCAACGCGCTCGACCTGGCCAACGGTGGGGGTCCCGATGGGCTGAATTCGCCCGATGGCGGTGGAGATCCCGCGAACGGCGGTGGCGGCGGCGGGTTCCTCCCCGGGCTGGTACCTCCAGGCGGTGGTGGCGCCAACGGCGACGGTGGCATCGACGATCCGAACGGAACCGGCCCCGGCAGCGACGGTGCGTTCGACGAGAACGGCCTCGACAACCTTCTCGGGCCGCCGGCCGACGGCGGCGGCGGGAACTCTCTGCTCCCGCCCGGCTCCGGCGATTCGAACACGCTCATCCCGCCCGGTGCGAACGGCGGCGGTCCCGACGGCAACGTCAACCTCGGCAAGCCGCCGACCGGCGTCGCCGGCGCGGACGGCGGTCTGGGTCTCGGTCCGGGTGGTTTCGGCAGCGACCCAGGAAAGGGCTTCGGCTCCGGCGCGAATCTTCTCGGGAACGGCGGCGCCGGGAACCCGTTCGGCGGGCCTGGCGGCTCCGGCGGGCTGGACGGCGACAACGGGTTGGGCGGTGCGTCCAACCTGCTCAATTCCGGATCTCCAGGCGCGGACGGCGCTCCCGGGTCCCCGACCGACGGCAGCGGCGGTGTCCCGTTCTTCCCGCCGATGATGGGCGGCGGTGGCGGTGCGGGTGGGGCCGGCGAGAAACCGCAGGAGCGGGAGCGGCAGACCTGGCTGACAGAGGACGAGGAGATCTGGGGCACCCGGGTCGACGTCCGCTCTGGAGCCATCGGCCGCCTCGACGAGGGAGAGGACGAGATCGAGGAGTTCCCGCTGGCCGGTCCCGCTCGTCGGCAGCGACGGGCGGACATCCCACGGCGCCCGCGGCCGAACGACGAGCGCACGACCCCTGCCGGCGAGGAGGCGACCGGCTCGGCATAGCGAACGGCGATCACCGTCGAGCCGGACCGGACGGACAGAGTCAGGCCCTGACAAGGAGGAGGACGAATGGTGAACCCACCGGAGTACGACCTGCACGCCGCCATCACAGACCTGCGGGCCGAACAGGCGCGCATCCAGGCGGCCACCGAGCGCATGTCGAGCATCACCGGCTCGGCGGTGTCGAAGGACCGGGTGGTGACCGTGACCGTCGACCACCAGGGAAGGCTGGTCGATCTGAAACTGGCGGGCGAGCGATACCGCCGGCTCGCGCCCGCGGAGCTGGCCGCGAGCATCGTCGCGACGGTACAGCAGGCCCAGGACGACGCGTCCCGCGAGGCGATGACCACGCTGTCCGGGCTCATGCCGGACGGGCTCGGTCTGCCGGTGGGCGGTGACCTGGATCTGGAGGCGATGTTCGACGCCGCCATGACCGCGGCCACGGCACCACGGGAAGGGACGGACGACAATGGCTGATGACGGAAATGTCTTCTCCGCCGATATTCCTGAGCTCCTGGATGGCGCGCCCAAGATCGAGCATTTCAGCACGATCATGAACGACATCTATACGAACCTGTCCCAGACCCTGGACCGGAATCCCCTGGACGAAAGCGGCGGCGACGACATCAGCAAGTCTCTGAAGGCGAACTACGAACCGCCGAAGGACGCATGTCTGGAGTTCCTGAGAAATGTGAAGGAGCTCGCCAAGAACCACAGCGACGATCTGGGAAACATGGGGAACCTGTTCAACGACATGAATACGGACAACACGAACCAGGCGGTCGGCGTCCCGGGTCACAGGCACTGATCACATGGCTCTGGAGGTGCCCGAACGGGTACGGGGGCTGTTTCTCGTCCTGACCGGCGAGAAGTGGCCGTCGGTCAATGAGGATTCGTTGCGGCAGGCCGCTGAGGCCTGGGGCATCGCCAGTGATCGTGTGAAGAATGAGGCCGCTCCGTATCTGCTGCGGGTGGTTCAGGAGATCAGGGAGAATTTCACGGGGAAGTCGGCGATCAAGTTCGCCGAGGCGATGGGCCCGTATGTGGCGGAGCCGCCGTATTATCTGCCGCAGTCGGCGGAGCAGTTCGCGCAGTTGCAGAAGTTCCTGGACGAAGCCGCCACGCAGGTGGAGTACGTCAAGATCATTGCGATTGAGGAGATCGTGCTGCTGATCGCCCAGATCGCCTGGGCGATCGCGGCGGCGTACTACACGGCGGGGGCCAGCATGGTGTGGGCGGCCGGTCGCATCGCCATCGTGCGGTTTTTGCTGCAACGGCTGTGGGGACGGTTGATCCTGCAGTTCGTGATGGCCGAGCTGTTCGGGATCGCGTTCCAGGTCGCTTTGGACGTGTTGACTCAGGCGGTTCAGTTCGCCAAGGGCACCCGGACCAAGTGGGACACCAATTCCACGATCATGGCGGTCGAGGTCGGTGCGATGGGCGGGGCCCTGTCGGTGCCGTTCTCGATAATCGCCCACTGGGCCTCAACCGGGCTGACCAAGTTGTTCTCCAAGATCTTGGGGGCCAAGTTCAGCGTGTCGGAGTTGACGCCGTTCGTGGTGCGGGCGGTCAACGAGGCAGCCCAAAAATTCGGGCACACGCCGCTGACGGCCATCGAGAAGAACACCACCGGCGACATCGCCGAACACATCGTCGACAACCTGGTCAAGAAAGCGGACACGCCGCTGCGGGTCCGGATCGCCCAGGTCGGCATCCCGGTGCTGGTCGAGTTGGCCGAAGAGGGCCTGCACGAGGCCATCACCGAAGGCCTGGTGATGCAGGCCAACGGCCAGGGCTTCTCCTTCAACCCCTACTCCTTCACCTCCGGCCTGGCCGGTGGTGTGGCCGGCAAGATCGGCCACGAAGCCGCCGCCCTCACCGTCGGCCCCCACCCCCCGGCCCACGGCCCCGCCAACCTCCCCCACGACACCAAAACCGACGGCATCGACCACAGCACGGACGACGCTACGGACGACGACACGCTGCCGCTGCTCCCCAAGAGCCCGGCCGGGCTGGGTTCGTTCTCACAGAGCACGCTCGTCGATCCCTCCCAGACTCCGGCGCGCCGCGACGGCGCCCCCGGCGACGGCAAGCGCGCCGACGATGACTCGCCGGCCTTCCTGCCGTCGAGCCGAAGCTCCAGCTCCACATCGTTCGAAACGGACAGCCGGACGGACAGCCAGATCGATGGCGGGAGCACGACGTCCAGCTTCACGACCGAGCCGACCGGCACACCCAGAGACGGTGTGGTGCAGTCGGGTTCGGGGACCGGGCCGGCGGTTCTGCCCAAGAACGTGACGAGGTCCATGTCCGAGACCGCCCCACCGATCGTTTCAAGGCAGGGCCAGGGCGCTTCACCGTCGACCACCACCCCGGGCTCGCGCCCGCCGGCCACGAGCGGGGGTTCCCCCCGTACCGCGTCGTCCACCTCGCTGCCCTCTTCACAGGGCCGCACGAACACCGACCCCGTTCCGTCGGAAACGACGCCGACCCGATCGGCCGGCCGGGACACCGGGAAGCCGAACGAGCCGGTCGTGCAGGCGAAGGCGGGTGCCGACATCCCCCGGTCCGCCTCCGAGCCGGACGTCACGCGGAACGGCAGGACCACACCGGCCACCGGCTCCACAAGCGAGACTCCGGCGGCCCGAGGCTCCGCGAACCGGCCGCGCGAAGCCTCGTCCACCTCCGACGCTCCCCGCCGCGACGACAGCCGGTCGGCCACGACCACGCCAGAGACCACGACCCCACCCAAGACCACGACCACATCCACGTCCACGTCCACGTCCACGTCCACGTCGGGCGGTACGACGTCGGCGAAGGAAGCGGCGATCACCGAGCAGGCCACCTCGGCGACGAACCAGAACCCCGCGAACCAGAACACGGACTCCGGCGCCAAGAGCAGCCCGGTCACCAAGCCTCCGGCCGGTCCGAGTACCACGGGGACCGGGGCGGACATGAACCCGTTCCGTAACGGGACCGCGACCAGGATCGCCACCGAGAAGCAGAGCGTGGTGAAGGCCGCCGACCGGGCCGCGGCGGCGGCCCAGAAGGCCGAGAGCCCGCAGGAGTCGGGGCCGGTGGCCGGGGAGGAATGGAGCCAGTACTGCCTCACCATGGTCGAGGGGCTGACCCGCCAGCTGATCCCCGGCGGGATCCGTACGAAGCGCGCGCAAGAGGACATCGGGATCAACGCCGGCACGGGAGGGCTCCGCCGTTACCTGGGACTGCCGCGTGAGATGTGGGCGGCGGTCGGCGGCCATGACTGGGACACCCTGATCCGCACGGTGGAAGCCGCCGACGTGGGCACGGCCGCGTTCGTGATGATCGGC
The DNA here is from genome assembly GCF_030406325.1 of Actinomadura sp. DC4. GTDB lineage: Bacteria > Actinomycetota > Actinomycetes > Streptosporangiales > Streptosporangiaceae > Actinoallomurus. The sequence continues at coordinate 9,891 of NZ_JAUEQY010000049.1, forward strand.
CGGCCCAGCGATGTCGGCCACGCCGTGGTGCTCTACCACTCCAGCGACGACGGTGTCGTCCTGGTCGACCCGACCAGCCCCGGCAAGTACACCATCGACCGGGTCACCGCCACGAGCTCACCGGACGAGGCCCTCGGCGAGCACGGGAACACCGCCGAGGCGGCGCGGAAGCGGCTCGCCGGCGGCCGGTATTCGCTGGCCGACGCTCGCGTGCTGATCGCCACTCGCGACGGCCGGGCCATCACGCCCGCACCGGCCCCGAGCACGGCCGCCCGAACCCTCCTCGACCCCTCCTATCCCACCACCGGCAGCGCGAAGAGGCGGCGGGGAGGCCGCGGGAAACCGTTCGACGCCCCCGGTTCCGGCGGACGTCCTGATTCCGGCGCGGGGGATGTCGGCGACGGCTTCCTGCCGTTCCAGGTGAAGCCGGCGACCAAGGTCGACTACGGCCTCAGAACCGGCGGCGTGAAGATCACCGCGCGAGACGCGACAACAGGTGAGGCGGTCGATCTCTCCTCGATCCTGCGGGGTCTCGGCCTGCGGTTCCGCCCGGTCGGCGACGTGACGCTTCCCGCGACCGGGGGCGGCAAGGCGATCACGACACTCCGGACGACCCTGGACGGCGAGTCGACGACCGACAGTTCGCTGACCGAGACGCCGGCCGAAAGCTCGGACCCGCTGTCCAGCACCGTTTGGTCGTCGAGTACCGGCGACACCAAGTCCACCGGTGGGCGGGGGCTGAGCAGGGAAGAGCGGAAGAAGCTCGGGCAGGAGGCCCAGCAGCGCCGGAACGACGCGGCGTCGACCCGGAAGCACACGGACGAGACGGCGAGCACGGCGGCCCGGGACCGTACGGCGGATCCGGTGGCCACGCCGGCGGCAAGCGCGGACGTGCTGTCCAGCACCGTCTGGTCGTCGAGTGGCGACGACGCCAGGCCCGCCGGCGTGCGGGAGCTGGCCAGTGAGGAACGCAAGGCGCTCGGGGAGGAGGCCCAGAAGCGCCGCGAGGCGGCGCGGGCACGTGCGCGCACGGACGAGGCGTCGCCGCCTCCCAGCCAGAGGCTCGGTTCCGGCAGGGACGCGAGGCTACCGGGGCTGAGCAAGGGGGAGCTCAAGGGCGCCAAGGCACGCTGGCAGGCGGCGACGGAGGCGGCCGACCCAGGTCCAGCCCCCGCCGACCGTGCTCAGGCGACGGACCTGGACCGTGGCTTCAACGGCGTGCCCATGACCCTCGATGAGGTGCGACACGCGGAGCTCGCCGCGAAGGCGGCGGAGACCCCGGACCCGTGGCGGACTCCCGGCGAGAAGCTCGGCACCGGCGAGGGCCCCGGGATCAAGGGACTCAGCGAGAGCGAGGTCAACCGCCTCAAGGCCAAGCTCCGGCGAAGCTCGGCGGGCGCCAGGCGGGTCCGGCGGATGCGCCCGTCCGAGGCGGCACTGCGCACCCGCACGCTGGGCAGCGGGTGGCACCGAGGCAGCCAGGGCCTGCTCAGAGGCCGAGGCATCGAGGGCCTTTCCCTGGCCGACCACACCGATGCCGCCGATCGCCGGAGCGCGTGGCAGAAGGACCCGAAGGCGGCGAACGACGGCCCCGCCGCCAGACCACCGCGCCGTACGGGCAAGGGCACCGGCAACGATCCGGTCACCATCGACGACATACGCGCGGACGACGGGCCGGCCGGCGATCGGGGATCCTCGGAGCCGGGCCCTGGCGGGTTCACCGAGACGAGAAACGCCAACGGTACGGTCACCCTGGTCGAGTCGCCGAGGCCGGAGACCCCGCCGTCCCGTACGAGCCCCGATCCGGCGAGCCCGGACGCCGCGCACACGGAGACCCGGACCGAGGACCCCGGCAGTGGACCCGCCCGTGCGGAGTCCCTCCCGCAGGAGACGATCTCCGAGGCGCCGGTTCCCGAGTCCGGCCGGGAGACGCCCGACCGGAGCGACGTCGCCGACCCCGATCCTGGCCCGACGGTGCCCGAGTCGAAGGCACCTGGGACGACCGAACCGGCCGTGCCTCATCTCGAACTTGACCGGACCGCCCTCGACCAGGCGCGCAGCGGACTCGAGAAGCTGCCGGAGTCCCGGTACGACCAGGTCGACGGCGAGGCCCGGGCGATCATCGAGGACGTGACCGGCCACGTTCCGGCGAATGACGCCGGACCCGCGACGCTGCCGGACGAGGCACGGGACCTGGTCGCGTTCACGATTCTCCGTTCCGGGCACGGCGCCGCGATGGACCTGGTGCAGACGCTGCTGGGCCTGTCGCATGCGGCCGGACCTGTGCCGGCGACCGACCGGGTGGTGTCGGCGGCGGTCGAGGCGGAGATCGATCTCGACCGCGCCCGCATCACCCTCGATCTGCTGAACGATGACGAACACGTGTGGGCAACGAAGGCGATGCAGCAGGTCGTCGGCGACCTGACCGGTCAAATCCCGTCCGAGCGTGACCTCGGCGGGTACCCCTCGCCGGTCGACCGGGTGGGGATCCTGGTGGCCGCCGAGATCGCGCGGGCCGCCGGGCCGGCCGACCACGCGGCCGACCACGCGGCCGACCACGCGGCCGACCGTGCGGCCGACCGTGCGGCCGACCGTGCGGCGGCTCACGCGGCCGGCCATGCGCTCGCACGCGAGCTCGCCCCCATTCTCCGTGACCCGGTCCTCGACCTCCGTCCTGACCTGACGTCCCGCCTCACTCCCGACGACCGCCGGGTGACCGATGCCGTCGCCACGCTGCGGATGGTCAGGCGCTTCCCGGAGCAGTACGCCCGCATCGGTCACGAGGCAGGGGTGATCGTCGAACGTCTGACGGGGTACACGCCCTCCAGGACGGCCGACGATCGACATGAGCAGTGGCTCGGGCTCGTGTGGATGGTGGCGGCGACCGAGATCGTGTGGTCCGGGCATCGGGCCGCGGAGAACGCCGTGCGTGACATCGTCCGCCTTCCGCGCCTGGGGACGGACGACCCGCTGCCCAGCTGGACGGCGGAGTTCGCCGACGCCGCACGTACGGACGTGGGGCGAGCACGTACGACGCTCGAGGTGCGGTCCAGCGGCACGGCGAGCGGGCTCAGGGACGCGGCGCGGGACATCCTCGATGCTCGGGGTGAGCTCTCCTCGGACGAGGGCTCCGTGCGGGACATGGAGACGGAACGGGAACTGGTCGCCGCCGAGATCGCCCGCTATGGACCCCTGGCCGGCGAGGAGCTCGCGGAGTACCTCGCTGCCGATCCGCTCCGCCGGGACCAGGAGAGCCCGGACGAGGAGAGCCCGGCCCTCACGAGCGAGAGCCGTACGGAGACGCCCGACCCCTCGAAGGCAGAGGAGGATGCACCGGCCGAGCAGAGCACGCCGGACCGGGAGTCCGAAGAGACGGCACTGGATACGCAGGCCGATCAGGCGACGCCGGCGTTGACGTCCGACCAGTCCCTGCCGATGCCGATCGAGGACATGCTCGCCGACACTCACGTCGGCGTGACGCTCGACGGCCGGCCGGCGGCGATCTGGCTGCCGGGGGCACCCGACGAGATGCTGGGCCCCGACGCCATCGAGCAGCTGGGCGCCCTGGTGCCGCCGCAGACCGTGTTCGTGCTCGGCGCGGAACGCGACGGCAAGGTGATGGTCGGTGACCGGCCGGTCTCGGTGGAGGCACTGCACGCCACCATCGCCGCGAAGGCCCCCGGTCTGCAGCCGTTCCTGCTGATTCCCGGCGCTTCGACGCTGGCGGAGCCGCTGGCGCGGCTGTTCGACGGGCCGGTGCTCGCGGCCCCGGACGTCATGCGGTTCGAACCGGGGAAGACCCGCCTGTCGTTCAGCGGGCACGGCCGGGACGGGGATCCGGCGGAAGAGGCGTACCGGCTGTACGAGCCCGGCGATCCGCAGGGCCTGCCGATCGCCACGTCGCTGACCGTCGACGGCGAACGGCAGCACGAGATGGCCGATTCGGGCGGGGTACCGACGATCCGGGTCGAGGAACCGTCGCGGCCGGGGACGCCGGACCTCCCGCAGGCGGAGCACTCGGCGCTGAACGGCACCGGCCTGTCGACCACCTCGTATCCCGGGCGATCATCACTGCGTGGTGTCTACTCCGGAACGTTCATCCCGGACGACAAGCCGCCGCCCCTGCCGCTGCCCCCCGGCGCGCCCGTGCTGGTGCCCGCCCCCGAGATCAATGCCATGGCGCGTTCGGTCGGCGTGCCCCGCGCCGGCCTGCCGTACATGCGAGAACTGCTCGCCGGCATCCAGTGGGAGATGTTCGCTCGGGGCAAGACGTTCTCCGACAAGGACAAGTCCGACCTGGTGCAGCGGCTGCTGGCCAATTTCCCCTATCTCCTCGGCAACAGCCGGAACGACAACACCAGCGGGTTGATGGTGCCGCTCGGGTCGATGGAATTTCTGATCACCTTCGACCCCCAGGATCCGCACAAGGTCAACCGCAATCCGGCCGGCTCGTACATCGCGCCGTCGACGCTGCCGGCTCCCGACGGTGAGTTCTCCGCCGTCGACACCATCAACGCCGTCTACCAGACGGGCGCGCACACACAGACCATGAGCGGGCAGGCCGGCGCGACGCGCGGCAGGCTCGCGGCGACGTTCGGGATCGGCGTGCCCCTGACCCCGCTGAACGTCGTGGGCGTCGGCGCGGCCCTCTCCGGCACCACCAACCAGTCGAGCCTGAGCGCGACCCATGTCGCGGACGCCGAACGCGGGAAGGTGGAGGACGCCCGGATCCAGGCGCATCTCATTGCGTATCCGAAGGTGAACATCTCCTTCAAGGCCCGCGAGCAGCAGAAGGGCCGGCCGGCGCAGCCGTGGCAAGACATCGCACCCACCTCCATCCCCGAGTCGGGCAAAGAGGCCCTGCTGCTGTGGCTGGCCGACCCGTACACGAGGGAGGCCGCGCCGCGTACGGTCACCGCGATCGGGGACGAGATGAGGGCGTGGAAGCACAAGCAGCCGCGGAACTACCACGCCTCGGGCATGACCAACATCCCGCAGCTGTTCGACGAGATCATTGGCGCGCTGGAGGCGAAGGGGCTCGTCCTGGAGTCCGGCGGCGTGACCCGCGAGACGCTGCTGCAGAAGCTGTGGAACCTCAACACCCACCTCGATGACGTGGTCAACGAGGACCGCGGCTATGAGTTCAACCTCCCGGACGCGAGGGGCCGAACGGTCGCGACGGTGAACCTCCACGGCGAGCGGATCGGTGCGAACACGCTGGTCGGCGCGATGAGCGACAAGGTGCACCTGGAAGACGTCCGGACGGCGATCGACGGCTCGAGCGGCGGCCACACGCTGAGCCAGTCCAGTTCCCTGTCCTTCCCGAGCGTGGAGTTCGACACCACGCCGCTGCCGGTCGGGGACGGGGTGGGGATCAACGCCGGTCTGTCCATGTCCTACACCTCCTCGAACTCCGACTCGGTCTCCGCCAACCGCGTCGGACTGTGGGTCCTGGTGCCGCGCTACACGGGCCGCACGGCCGCGTACGAGACCACCTTCGGGCTCCGCGCCACGGTCAACGTGCGCGGCGGCCGGGGGAACCTGCCGGGGCGGACGCGCGGGGTCTACAGCCGCACGCTGCTACGGATGCCGGTGAAGGACGCGTTCGCGCACGGGTTCCCGGTCGACCGGGACGCGTTGAAGAACCCGCCGCCCGGCGACAGGGTCCGGTACGCGCCGGACATGGTGAAGGACACCGGACGCCGGCCGACCGACCCGCCGACGAAGTCGGTCCCTCTGCACGTGAAGGAGGGCAAGGGCATCGGCATGGGCCTGGTCAGGGTGGCGGACGACACCGTCACCGACATCGGCAACGCGATCGTCCGCGAGGTGAGCGGACGCGGCTTCCTGCCCGAAGACCCGAACAACCACTTCGCGGGCCATCGCCGGTTCAGCCACGAGAACGAGCTGCTCAGCCGGCTGGACAACTGGGATCTGCTGAAGAAGATGGTCTCCCTTCAGGGCCTGGACTCGCATTACGACCAGATCCACCAGGACGGGATGACCTTCACGCTCCGGAAGAGGACCGGCATCGCCGGGACCGACCTCGACGTCGACTCGGTCAAGATCACGATCAAGGCCGAGAAGAGCGCCGAGCCGGACTACCTCCGGACCACCAGCGAATACCACACGGTCAACCTGGCGATGGGCATGAACATCACCGGCCAGTCGACCAGCCACTCCCGCAGCCTGTCCGTCGGTGTGTCGCTGAGAGGTTTCTACAGTTACCTCAGGGGCGCCGCCATGGGGCTGACGTTCCAGAAGACCGTCGGCGCCGCCGACTCGGTGAGCTTCCTCAACAACCGCCCGGAACTGCTGGAGTTCCCCGGCGAGGTCGACGAGTTCAAGCTGACCAGCGACTACATGGTCACGTTCGAATACCAGCACTCCGGGTTGCAGGGAAGGATCCGCAAGGGCCGCCGCAATCCGCCGCAGGTGTTCCGTCTGCAGAACCAGCCGGCCGTGGCGCATCTGCTGGAGCTGGGGACCATGGACCAGCGCGGGCCGAAAACGGAGGGCCAGGCGGAGAAGGATCTGCTCGACCAGGGATTGGTCTACTTCGTCGACACCTCGGGTCTCGGGGACGCGGCGAGCCGGGTGCTGACGGACCTCGTCGGCCCGGCCGAGACGGCGGATTCGGGCATCAGCACGTTCACCAACCAGATCTCGGTGCGGGCCCATCTGCGCGAGATCCTCCAGGGGGAGTACACCACCAACCGGCTCTTCGACACCGGCTTCCTCCGCGACACCTTCGCCGGGCTGGACATCTCCGGGGCGCTCCGCGATGTGCGGTTCAGCGGCTCGACCAGGGAGAAGTTTGTCAAGGGCGACATCAAGCTGCTGCTCTCGGAGAACAGCCTCACCGACAACAACTCCTTCGGGCTCACCTGGGACCAGCTCGACATCGCGGTTGGCGGCGTCGCGGGGGTCGCAGGCCTGAGCGGTGAGGGCGACGTCAACCGGCACTGGCAGTGGAACACCTCGAAGTCGCGCGGACGCACCGGCGGCAAGGAGCTGATCCAGCTCGACTTCAACCACGCGTACGCCTTCACCGGCCAGGTGGACTTCACGGTGAGCGGCCGGCAGGAGAAACAGGCGAAGCTCCTGCCGACCAGTTCACGGCACGGTGTCGATCGGGAGGTGTACGGGCGCACGACGATGTTCCTGCTGTCGGAGCCCGAAGCCCTGAGACGGTACGCGCAGGGCCACGTGCCGATCTCCGACGACCAGCTCGACCACGCCATGAACCGCTGGGTGGACACCCTGATCGCTCCGGCCCGTGACGACGGGCTGGTGCTGAGCAACGACGTCGTCGCCGGCATCCTTACGCGCTGGATGACGGAGCGGGGCGCCAACGAGACGATCGGGCAACGGATCCTCGGCTTCGCGCACGTCCTGGTGGACACGCACCGGAAGGGCGTGTCGCCGGTGACGAACCGCGACACCCGCGACGAGTTCGACAACGCCTTCTTCGCACACCGGGTGAGCCTGGGCGCGCCGCACGATCCGTTCGTCCACATCGAGACGCCCAAGGACCTGCAAGGCTGGGTGCGGGGCGAGGCGGACCTCCCCGCCGGGCGGCTGAGCGCGGCCATGAGCGACTGGAAGGCCGGCCGGCTCAGGTTGGGCGGCGACATGGTGGCCCAGATCCTGGTGCGCTGGACGGGTACCTACGTGCCGACCGCCGAGCAGGCGCAACTCGCCCGCCTCCTGCGCGAGTTGCACATCAAGGGCGGGCTGCCGATCCGGGACCCTCGTAACAGGGAGTCGTTCGACCAGCATTTCGGGATGGGTCCTGCGGGTCCGTTGCCGGAGCCGAAGACGCCGCTCCAGGATATGAAGCTGCCGGAGTACCTGACCCGCGACGATCCGGGCGGCCGGATGCTGGGGCACAGCGGCGTCCAGACCTACACGCACGACAACGAGCGGACCACCTACGACATCGTCCGGGAGCAGATCGAGCAGGTGGCGCCCGGCATACTGGCCGCGCGGGCACAGATCTGGAGCCGGGCGGGCAGGCTGCTCGGCGAGACGCACGGCAGCGTCGACGCGCTCCAGGCGATGCTGGCGAAGGGCCGGGACATCGGCCTGTTCGAAGAGTTGCTCTCCACCAACGGCCAGTCGTTCTATCTGGTCAATCCGGTCGGCTGGCTGCTGGCGGACGTGGTGGAGGTCAACCTGTCCAGCGTCCTCACCTCGCAGCCGAAGATCGAGGAGTTCGTCCCGAGCACCGGCATCGAGGTCTATTCGCACGGCTACTACAGCTCGTCGGTCGGGACCTCCAGGAACGCCTCGCAGGCGGCGACGTTCGGAAAGCTCAACGTCGGCGGCGCGCAGCCCACCACCGGGGCGGCCGGCGGGGGGCTGAAGGTCGCCGAGGGACACAACCGGGGGACCACCCGCGCGGAGCAGGGGGTAACCGAGCAGACCGTCTACGACTGGTCCGGGCACTACCTGACGAGCTTCAGCGACGAGCTGACGGTGAAGGTGCGGCGCCTGAAGATGTCCGGCCGCCCGCTGAACAACCTGCTGCTGAACATGTTCGACGGCCTCACCCACCACGGCCGGACCACGAGCGTCACGGTGCCCGGCAAGCTGGTGCTGCAGGTGCCGCGCGGGATCACCGAGTCCGGCGTGTCGCACGGCCCGTCGACGCCTCGCAACTTCGTCCCGCTGCCGAAGCTGCCGGGCAACTCCTTCATCGCCGGCACCCTGCTGGACGACACGTTGCCGATCGCGCAGAAGATGCTCGCCAAGGTGTTCGAACCCAGCCTGGTCGAGAAGGCGTTCGGCGCGAAGACCGGTGATCGCGGCACCCGCTCGAGCCTGTCACTCCCCGTGCTGACCTCGCGCCTGCACCTGACCAACCATCTGCGGGAGGCGACGGGCGGTGACACCTACACGGTGGCGCAAGGGCTCGTGCTGCCCGGCAGCTCGGACACGCGGGCCGACCTCCACCTCAAGGGCGCGCTGTACGACCTCGAGGTGATCGCTCCCATCAAGAACGGCACCGGTACCGGGCGTTACAACAAGCACCAGAGTGGCACCACGACGTCCGCCAGCACCAACCAGGTCCGACTCGAAGCCGACTACAACCTGGACGTCCACGGTCAGATCGGGCAGAACCAGGAACAGCCGCGCACGTGGGACCTCGGCACGTCCGGTAGCCGTGTCACCTCGATGAACCAGAACAGCGCCGGCACCGAGAACTACCGCAGGGAACAGCACGCGAAGGAACAGGGCCCGGTCTATCTCGTTCGCTTCCGGTTCCGCGGGCGGCTGAGCGCCCGCAAGGTCGAGCACAGCCTCTTCCGCAAGCCGAAGCTCAAGGGCACCTACCGCAGCGATCCGATCACCGGCGACGTGTACGCCGAGCTGTTCCAAGCCGAGATCGACGAGTTGCGCGCGCGGCTGGAAGAGAAGATCGCGGAGGCCACGCCGGAGCCGGACCTCTGGCCGGCGATGGACGACGCACCGTCGTTCGACCTCGCCACGCTGCTGACCGACGCGGCGAAGGACCGCTACGACGCACAGCGGGCGTACCAGAGCGTGGCGCGCGACATCCGCGAACAGGTCGGCACCGACCGGCCGATCGTGATCCAGGCCGACGAGGCCGCCCTCACCGACGCGACATACCGGGCGCTGCTGCCGTGGGCGGTGGAGACCATGGTCCCCATGCGCGACGTCGCGTTGCGACAGAACCGCGGAGATCTGCGGGGGAGGTCCTGGGACTACGCGCGGGAGCTGGACGAATACCAGCGCTACGAACAGCGGGTTCACGAGCAGTGGGTCCGTGAACAGCGATTGGTCGAGCAGCGGCGTCGTGGGCGTCGGCTGCGGAAGCCGCCTCCGCCCAGCGAGCAGCAAGGTTTTGAGCTGCAACGTCTTGACCAGCGTCGGGAGCCGCCGCCTCGCGAGCGGACTCGGCAAGGGGCGCCGTATCTCAGCCCGACCACGCGCTCGGCGGCCGAGGTCAACGAGCTGATCCGGGCTGTCGGGCAGATGCACGGTATGCGCGCCGACAACCCGCTGGGCACCCCGCCGCCGCTGCCCGGCGCGGCCTCGGTACTCGGCCGGGACCCGGTACACCTCGCCCGCGACGTGGCGCACGCGCTGGACACGCACGTGCGCGTCGACGTCCGCCGGGCCGACGGCACCCAGCTGCGAAGGTGGATCGACCCCGACGGCGAGGTACATGCCTTCGACCCGTCCCGCAACTGGGTCGACGAGCACAACCGGCTGCACGTCGCCGACGAGTCCGGCGAACATCTCTTCACCGTGAACCTCGCGTATGACAACGGGCTGCTGTCGACGTGGTACCGCGACGAGGCCCACGCCTTCAGTATCAGCACCGCGGAGCTGGGCGGCCTCTACCAGTCCGCGATGACCGACCAGCAGACGTTCGAGCAGGCCGTCGCCGAGGAGATCCGCATCCGCCGGTCAGAGCTGGCGGTACTGCACCCTGGGCTTCCCGATCTGGTGCGCGGGGCTTTCGACACCTACGAGTTCTGGCGGGGTGAGGTCGCCTGGCGCCACGCGCGCATCGCGGCCCTGCGAGACGGGACAGCGCAGATCGCTGCGGACCAGGGGCCCCGACGGCCCCCCGCGCCCGCCGAACACGAGAGCCGGTGGGACGAACGGGGCGACGCGGAGCTCGCCGCGGCGATGGCGTACACGGACGACCAGGATCGGGTGAACGAGGCCACGCGGATCCTCCGCGACCTGCAGAAGTTTCTCCGCCCGGACGCCCGAGGCGCCGGGCGTTGGCAGGACGGGGACGCGGCGCCGGTCGCCGCGCTGCTGGATCAGCTGACGGAGCCACTGCGGCTGGCCCAGAGGACGCGGCTGAACCGTGCGCAGCGGAGCTGGTCCGACAGCACGGCCTGGTCGGTGCAGCAGTTGGAGAGGGATCTCCTGGGCGCGGGCACGGGCTCTCTCTCGCTCGTCACGCTCCCTCTCGGCGGCGGCTTCCTGGTGGCGCTGGCCGAGGGTGGCGAGGTCAGGTGGTTCGAGTATCCGTCGGGCCGGCCTGTGGAACGGCCGACGAGCATCACGCGCTCACTGGACCTGGCCGGCGACGGGAGCGTGCTCACCCGGGCTCCGGACGGGAGCGTGCGCCTGGCCGGCGAGCTGCCGGAGCTGACTCTCGATTCGCACTTCCTCCGTGAGTTCCGCGCACGCGTGGCCGCCGTCGCTCCGCTACGGAGCGCACCGCGTACCCGGACTGCCCGGACTGCCCGGACCACTGTCCAGTTCGGCCCGCGGGCGCGCAGCCAGGACGATCGGCACACCCACTCCGAGGACGATTTTCCCGCACCCTCGGATCCTCGGCCGCCGAGGCGGATCTCTCAGCGGCAGCCGGGCGCTTTGATCCAGACGAGGCACCTTCCGTCAGTGGTGCGCCCACCCGCCCCTCGCAACGATCTTTCGCTCACCGAGGCGTACCTGCGCGTCGACGACGAGGGTCGAGCCGACCTACGCCCGTACGACAGGGACGATTTCGCCCAGATGCGCATAGAGCCGGTGGCGGACTACGCGGCGATCCTCTGGCAGGAAATGGGCGGGCCGAACCGGGAGGTGACGATCAACGACATCGTCGGCGGCGGTTGGCCCCATGCACTCGACTTCTTCATGACACCCGACCGGTTCCAGGGACTTCCCGCCCGGGCGGTTCAGGCTCTCGACCGATCGCCGACCCACATCCCTCACATGGCGTTCAAGCTGCCGGACGTACTGGCGGTGGACACCCGGATCTGGTTCTCCGTCCGCGGAACCACCGGATCCGCCGTCGTCCTGCCCGGCGGGCGAGCACGCGTGTACGTCGTCGGGGAGGGCGTCCGGGAGACCACGTTGAGGGACCTGCGGGCCAGGCTCGGCGATTCAGCGGACCTTGTGATCGCCGAACCGGTGGTGCCGGCGGTCGTGTTCCCCTTCCACTCCGCGCCGTCCGAGCTGCGGCTCGACCAGGCGCACGTGTACTTGAACCGACAGAGCCTCAAGGTCGGGGTGGGCATCGCCGGGCTGGACGTCCGCGAGTGGTCCGACGAGGGGCCACTCGCGGAGTACGCCTTGATCTTTCGGCTCACCGGTTTCGCACCCGGCGACTCGGTGTCGAACGTCACGGTCGCCGAGGTCGTCTCGGACATCGAAGGCGCGATGCGCTTCCTCCGGCTGGACCGCAGCGTGCCCCTGATCCGCCGCGCCTTTCAGTTCCTGCGCGACCACCCGGCCCGTGACGTCGAACTCGTCGAGGACGCTCAGGACTTCCCGGAGAACCTGCCCCCCGGGGCCTGGCTCCTGGTATCCAGTGGAGGCTACTCCGGAGCCGCTGTGGCGCTGACCGATGGAAACCTCAACATCTACGCCCCGGACATCAACCTCACGGGCGTACTGCAGCAACGGCACGTCAACCGGTTGACCCAGCGGCCGTTCACGTACGTCATCGCCCGGCCGCATGAGCCTGCGCGCTTGAGCCCGCTCCCAGGGCACGGCGGCCGGTTCGACGAGATCGGGTCTCCTACCGGGTTGGAGCCCGAACCGGCGTTCGATCCGGATGACACGTCCGTCTGGACGGACACGCCGATGCCCGCCGACCCGCACCTGTACCGGCGCGGAAGCGAGCGCCGTATCAGCGAGCCGAACCTGGAGGAGGAGGCCTGGCGGGTCGACGGCTCGTTCCGAGAGTTCGCCCCCATCTCGTGGGTCACGCAGGGCGGGTCGGGGGACGGGACCACGGCAGTCGATGTGGTGGAAGCCGACGTATGGGGCGCCGTACTGTACTTCGAGCTGGCAAGGCGGTCGGCGCGAACTGAGGACACGGTCCGCGCGTACTTCGAGTCCGAGGACCCGGAACGTATCGTCCAAGAGACCCACAGCCTGCCATTGGACCTCCCGTCGAGCACCTGGGTCTGGTTCACTGGCAGCCAACGGACCGGAGCCGTGTACGTCCGGCCGGACGGGCGCTACCGGCATCTCGTGCCCGGTGGCGGAGTGACGTTCCTCGCACGCGATCGCGGGCTGAATCTGCTCGGCCCCGGCCCCCACACGTTCGTGATCGCCCGGCCGGCCGCCTCGGATCAGGTAACTCAAGTGGACCAGCCCTCGCCGGCGGACCGCAGAGTCTCCCTGGCGCTTGAACCGGTGCGCGTGTTCCGCCTCCCCGAGGAGGTACCGGTCGGGCTGCGGATCAGCCAGGCCCATCTGTACGAGAACCTGGACGGCAGCCACGGTGTCGGCCGCGGGGGACTGCCCGCAGAGAACTGGCGTGACATGGGAGCGATGGGCACTTCCGCCCTGATCCACTGGCTCCTGAACCTCAGGCACGGGTACGAGCCGGAGCCGGAGGTCACGGTCGCTCAGATCGTCACCACGCCGACCGAGCTCGGAACCGGATTCGGATTCGGCCTGTCGCTGGCGGTGGAGTTCGCGAGGATGGACCCCAGGCTGCCCGAGGCCACCCGGGTCGACCGGCATCTGAACCATCACACCCTCCGCGTCGTCTGGCAGACCAGCAGGTTGCCGGAAGGACTGCCCAGGAACACGCTGATCTGGGGCTCCGGCGGCGGGCTGAGCCTGGCTGCCATCGCGTTGGGCGGCGGGTATTTCCACACTTACACTCTGGGTGAGCCGAACACCGCCGTGCTGTCGGAAACTCGGCTACGCGACATGACCCGGCAGGCGTCGTACACCTTCGTGGTCGCCGTACTACCTGATGACGCGGAGGAGTACTTCGGGTCCGGCCCGGCGGAGGAGATCCCGGCCCCGTTGCCGGAGTCGCGGCAGATCTCCGACGGTACGGGTGGTCGCGCGATCTCCGATGTGCCGTTCTCCCCACCCGGCTCGGACGAGGCAGGGTCGCAGGACGCCCCGTCGCGGTCGGCCGGGCCGCAGGAGGTCTCCGGGGGTGGGGATGACGTCGTGGCCTCGGACACGCCGCCCCGCCCGCCCGGCCTGGGCGAGACGACGTCGCGGGGGACTCCGTCGCCGTCGACCGTGTCGCGCCCGGCCTCCCACGTCGCGGGCGGGGGCGTGGTCGGGGAGATGACCCCGCCGACCCTCTCCGGCGAGAACGCGCCGAACCGCAGGGCGCTCGACCAACTGCTCGCGCGCCACGGGATGAGGACCGTCAACGTCCCCGGAGACGGCGACTGCTTCCACCACAGCCTGTGGGTCATCGCCCGTCCGTACCTGTCCCGGCTCCTACGGCTTGCCCCCACAGCGGGGGCCTCGGAGAACGTGCAGGCAATGCGACGATTCCTGGCCGAACGGCTGAACGCCGACCTGCAACTGGCGGAGCATGGAGAGGAACTCTCGACGCGGTACGCCCCGTACTTCGTGCCCGAGGGCGTCTCGTTGCCCGACCGGAGGAGAGTGCTGGTCCAGCAGCTGCTGACCATGAACGAATGGGACCATGACGCGGGCGAGCAGGTCGCGATGCTGGCCGCGCAAGAGTTGGGCCTGCCCCTCACCCTGATCCAGTACGGGCAGCGGAACATCGACCTGGGTCCGCCCGGCGGCGCCCGGATCTATTTCGTCCGCGAGCGCGACCACTTCCTCGGTATCGAGACGATCGACGACGCGGTCCCGTCGATCCCGTGGGACGACATCAGGCCGGCGGTGACCTCGACGGTGCAGGAGGCCCGCGACCGAGCGCGGCATGAGGTCGACGCGGCGCAGACGGAATTCGAACGCGACCTGAGCGCCCTGGACCAAGCCTGGCGGAACTCGCCGGGGGGCAGGACGAACACGGCCGTGATCGACCCCCAGATCGTGGCGGACGTGGGCCGCACGCAGGTCGACCTCGCCTTGAGTGACCCGCACCCGGATCACTCGCCGTTCCAACGTCCTCAACGGCGGATCGACGCCATCCGGTTCGTGGCCGGGACGGTCAGAGAGGCGACCCAGCGCCAGTACGAGCTGTCCTCGTTCCTCTGGCTCACACACGGCCGGCCGCCGGAGACCCAGATCAGGGAAATCGAGGTCGACCCCGGTCTCACCCCGGCGCTGGCATCCCTCAGGGAAACGCTGGAATCCCTGGGGCCGGCCGATCGCGACCCGATGCCCGACTGGGTGGCCACGACTCTGCGAACATGGACCGGACGGCCCGCCCAGATCACCGACAGGCTGCGGACGGACCTGGCGGCGGGCACGTACGTCTGGTTCTCCGGTCGCGGCATCACCGGCGCCGGCGTCTTCCAGCACGACGGGACCTTCAGGCGTGTCCTCGGCGTCGCCGACCCTGACCGACCGGTGGAGGAGCTTCTCAACCAGCAGCTGACCTACGTGGTCGCCGAGCCGGGCGAGCAAGGTGCGTCTTCCGCTCGCGCCGTCGGCAGCGCTCTGGACACGATCCGCGAAGCCCAGGAAGGTCTGCCGGACGACGGGGACGCAAAGGACCAGGACCCGGCCGGACACGACGACGAGCGGGCGCTCACGGATGACTCCCCGTCGTCGGGGGACATCGAATCGGAGACCGGCCGTTTGATGGGCGCCGTGACCGCCTTCTGGGACACCTTCGAGGACATGAACGCGGACGAGGGGGACAGGCAGGCGTACCTGGCCATCTGGGACCGCGCCTCAGCCCTCATCGAGACGGCCCAGACCCACAGCTCCACCTTGGGGCGCCAGCAGTGGATCAACGAGATGCGGCGGGCGACCGCACAGGTCCAGGAGCTCACCCGGAACCGCCAGAGCAGCCAGGCCGGGCCCTCGGACACGGGACACGAGGACATACAGGCGGCGCGGTCGGTCCAGGAGACCTGGGGGGCGGCGGACCGACCGAAGGGCGCCGGGCTCGGGTTCGAGGCCGAGGCTCGTGTCATCGTCCGGCCACGGGAGGGCGTCGGCAGGGAGAGCCTGCGGCAGTTCCGGATCGACGCGCGCGACGGGAGCTTCTCCGTCGTACTCGACAGCGGGTCGTACCTCTGGGCCACCGATGGGACCGCCTACATGACCCGGGACGCGTTGAATCAGGACGGAAAGGTCCTCGCCGAGCGGAAGCAGGAGAAGGTCCTAGAGATCGTCACCGCGCCCATCATGGTCGTTCCTGGCGATATCGGCCGGGCGGACGGCGACCACGTCCTCGCGAGGTTCGATGAGCTGGTCGACAGCATGCAGAACTCCAACGGCTGGCAGAGCATTGAGACGCTCTTCCCCGAAGAAGGGTTCGCGTACTCCGACGAGGCGCGGGGGGCCACCGTATGGTCCAATCCCGGCGGCGTGTCGTTCGATTTCCTGACCCATTTCACCGCGGGTGTTCCGATCACCCGGATGCATGAGTTCCTGAGCAGAGTCCGCGACGAGACGAGCCCGGGCCTCGACGCGCGGAACCATCTCGCGGACGGCCTGAACTTCGGCGATGAGGTCGCCGCCGAGTACACCGGACAACGGATCCCGTCCTACGCGGTGCATCTGCTGGCCGATCATGAGGATGTCAGTGCGCTGCGCGGCTTCTTGTCGCTGGTGTACGCGCAGGTGGCCCCGATCGTTCAGGGTAAGCCGAAGAAGCACATCGCGTTGAAGGCGCGTGCGGCGGCGGCGTCACGTACGTCACTGGCCGGTATCCGCGCGACGTTGCCGGAGCCGGTCCGGGAGTTCCTGGAGAACGCGGCGGCCGACATCGAGCGACGGCTCGTCGACCGGATGGGACAGCGCAGACCCAAACTCCAGGGCACTGACCCGCTCAGCCTCCGAAACCTCGACGAGACCGAACACACCGTCCGCGAGTACCTGAACACGGCGCTGCTGCCGGGCCAGCCGTCGATCAATCAGGATCAGGCACTCGGCGTGGACACCCACTTCGACGAGCCCGACACCAACAGGGGCCGGCTGGAGCTTCCCCTCGTCCTGGTCGAACTGCGCAGACTCGGCGGGGAGTTCGAGCACCGTCAGACGCTGGAGGGCCTGCGGGACCAGTACACGATGGTCACCGCGATGGCGAGGCGCGCGCACGACGACGCCCTCACGGTCGCGAGGGCGTCGCGTACGGCGGGATCCTCGGCGGCCATCACGGCCGCGGACCTGGCCATGTTCGGCGAGACGAGCGCCGACTGGGTGCGGGACGTCGGATCGGTGCTGGCCACGGCATGGCGTCTGGATCCCGTCCTGTTCGGCGCGGTGGACGCGGACTCGGTCGTCACGGCGGCGCAGGTGGAGCGGATCGTGCGCGCGACATCCGCCGTACTCCGCGGGGACGGCTCGCAAGCGGAGGTGCTCACCGATGAGTTGGCGACGGTCCGCGACGGTCTGGCCGAGCTCGCGCTCTTCGGCGCGGACGTCGAAGAGGAGATGGCGGCGGCGCTGCAGGCGGCCGAGAACGTCATCACCCGGCTGGGCGGGACAGCGTCCTCCGCCCACTCGAGCTCGCCGGCCGATCGTGGCGGTATCCGCGCGGTGGAAGGTGTCACGCCGCCCGTCGACAACGGCAAGGGCAAGGGCAAGGGCGCGGAGCTCTGGCACTCGCTCGAACGGCTGGCGACGAGGGAATCCTCCGCGTACGACTGGTACGACGTCAGCGAGACGGGCACGATCCGGCTCTACGACGAGGATGATCGGGAACTCTCTCCTGACTCGTGGGTGCGGTCCGGCGACGACTTCGTCCACATGGCGACCAGGATGACCCTGCGTGGCGCGGACGGCCGGATCAAGCCGATCGCCGAGGAGACGTACCAGGAACTGCTCGGCGATGAGACGCTGGTGCCGCACGTGCTGTGGGCCGACGAGTCCTACGTCTATCTGATGCCAGAGTCCGGCGGGCCGGTGGTGGGGCTGCCGCTCAACGTCGCCGAGTCCCACCACAGTGACCACCGCAGCGACCCTCATAGCGACCGGGACAGCGGCCGGGGCGTGTTCGAGGGCGTGGGCGAGCAGGTGTCGTCGTCGCCGGGCTCGGGGAGGTCTGGGACGAAAAGGTCGGCCGGCTCCAACTCGTCTGAGCGGTCGAGCGGGGGCCCGGCCGACGATGCGTCGGTGGCGCCTCTGGTCCGGTCCGCATATCAGATGTGGCCCGGTGATACGGCCGCGGCATCCGTCGGGCGGCTGGAAGAGGCTCTCGTCGAGGCGGGTCCGGGTTCGATCTCACTGGTCATCGCTCAGCCCGCCGGCGAGGACCGGCTGGTGGCGGCCAACCTGGACGGCCAGGTCACGTGGATGGAGTATCCGTCCGGCCGGTCTGCGGGCCGGCCGCTGCACACGATGGCACTGTCGCTCGATCTGGGCCCGGACGCGAGGCTGCTCAACCCGGCCGATGGGCTGGCGCAGCTGGATCCCGGTCATTCCGTCTTCCGGCTCTTCCAGCGGATCCACGCCTCTCTCACCGACTTCGTCGGGCAAGGACCCGGCCGCGCGTCGTCGGTCGGCTCTACGACCGCGGCGACAGCATCCACATCCACGTCGCGAGAGGTGCGTGGACCGGCGGAGCACCTGACAGGTGGCTTCGCGAGCGATTCCGATAGCAGCTCGGGGGGCGGCATCGCCCGGCGCGTCTATCAGGTGCTGACCGGCCCACAGCGTGAGCCCGGAGCCATCTCACCGGACGAGTCCGTCTCACTGGACGAACCGGTCTCACTGGAGGAGGACCGCGACTGGCACAAGTCCTCCTACAGCGACGCGTTCTGCGTAGAGGTCACAGAGCCGTACCGGAACACTAAAAGGGCCGATCGATCGTGAAATCCTTCACCGAGCGTCCGTGCCCGGCCGCGTGGCGAACCTCCACCCACAGCACCGGCGCGGGTTCTCCCGCCTGCCTCCAGGTCGCCTTGGGGCAGATGGTCGACAATGTTTTCACGGTCACCCCTGTGGCCACGACGGGGCCCGCCGCCCGGCGCATGCCTCCGGCCATCCTGCCGGATCGCCTGGTCACCAAGGCCGACACTTTCGACGTCGCGGATCTCGCCCGGCTGACCCCGGAAATGCTGCGGCCCTCCGCCGAGCGGCTCATCGTGGTCGGGCCGGCCGAGGTGGATGACGTCCGGGCCGCCGTCGAGCGGCTCGGCATCAGGGTGATCGCGCGGGTCGACCGGGCGCGGATCGGCTCGGGCCGGCGTGGGGGGTCGCCTTGGATGAGTTTCTCGCCGGACGGCGGCCGGCCCAAGGTGGTCGAGGTGCGGGGTCAGTTCAAGCCGATGTCGCCGGACTCGAGACAGGCCGTGCCCGAGCAGCTGTCCGAAGACGTGTTCTCCAGCAGTCATCCCATGCTCGGTGACGTCAATCCCGGCCGGGTCAACGGCGGTGGACACCTCACCAACTGTGTGCTCGCCGCCATCGCCACCGATCTCACCTTGGAAGAGCAGGGGGATGCCGGCGACGGAATGGGGCATTTCGCGGCGCCTCCGGAGATGCCGTGGGTACGGGAGAATCTGAGCAGGTACCGCGGCAGGGATCCGGTCGAGGTGGCCGGCTACCACGCGATCGTCAACGCCGTACTCGCCGCCGGCGTGGGCGCGCGCGGCATCGTGGTGGTCAGCGTGGGCGGCAGGAGGTTCGACCACGCTTTCAACGTCGTCCACGACGATCGCAACGGCGTGGTGTTCCTCGACGGCCAGACCGGGCGCCAGGCCGAGCTGCCCGCCGGCTTCCAGAGCCTGCAGTTCCTGCCTACCAGCCACGGCTTTCCCCGTGACACCATCGCCGTCAGTGTGGTGCCGGGCCCGCGTAATGACCTCCTCGCAGGTTCGGGGCCGGAGTTCGAGCGTTTCTGGCAGGTCACGCTGCCGACTCAGAACGGCGCAGGCGTGTCGAGCCGTCGGAAGAGGCCTCTTGCCGAACATCCGGGGCTTGGTATCCGCATCGAAGTAGAGCAGAAGCTCTATTTTCGCGGGGCGGACGGCAAGTTCTACCTGAATCAGGAAACGGCCGCAGGCGCGGGAGTTCACGAAGGTAACTGGGAGGTGGCGGCCATCATCGAAGATGTCGCCGGCCCGCTGCAGACGCTGGCTGAGGAAACCGGCTATCCGCCCGTCGACCCGATCTTCGACGAGACCCGGCGGACCGAGGACGAGCTGCAACTCCGTGTTGGTCGGAGTGGAGCCTCACCGGTCCCGCTGGGCGAGATCTTCCGCCCTGGGGACGGCTATGTGCTGACGGACCTGGGCCGCGAGTCATCGATCGGTCCACCTGCCATCGGCGAGTGGGGAGGCGTGCACGTCCACCACTCCCACGGTGTCCCGCTCGCGGGGCTGGCCGAGGTCCTGGACCACGTACGAGCGGGATCGTATCCGGAGCGGGCGACGGGCGCGGTGAACCGCGATGCGATGGCGGACGGTCACAGGTTCGGCCAGGACCTGGCCGGCGAGTTCGTTCGCTGGTGGGCGGACAAAGAGCAGCGGCAACTGGCACCGGACCTGGACGCGAACGCGCTCGCCATGCGGTTCTCGGTCGTCCCGAAGGTCAGAGCGCTCTGGGGTGTCGCCGCGCTCGCCTACTCCCACGCGGCGAGCATGGCGAACTCCCACTTCACCGAAGGCAACGTCAAGCGGAACTTCGATGTGATCTCCCGGAACGAGCTTTCCGACATTCTGGATAGGCTCGAACCGGACGTCCGTGACTACCTGGACTCGAACAACCGTTACGTTCTCGACAGTTTCCGCGAGCACTACGAAGCCAGGAACCCTCGCTGGCGAGATCATTACGAAGATCCGAATTATTCGGATCCGGACGATCCAATGGATGGTTCGCGGGAGCAGGTGGATATTCTCAGCCTGCGGCTCCCGTTGCTGGATATCGAGACCATCGAAGATTATCTTTGTTATGCCCTATTGCAGGATTTCGATACTGACATCAAGCATGCCGAAGCGCTCAAGGCGACCACTCTGAGAAGCCTCGACGATCACCTCGGGGCGCTGATCGTCCCCCAGGCGGTGATCGAGATCCGGCATTTCGGAGCCGAGCGTGTCGACGTCGAGACGGCCCGGCGGCAGCACAAGGAGCTGGCCGAGATGGCACGCCGCGAATACGCCAAGGTCGTGGAATGGGAGTCCTCTCCACAACAGTCGGCGGCACACCTGGAAGGCCTTTGGCGTTCGGTCCTGCCACCCCAGTACGATGCCCACCACGGGCCGGGACAGGTGCCGCCGCCGCTGGCGGGCCCGCCGATGGACCGTCTTCCCTCCTTCGGCACCGGGTTCGGGAACGTGCCGGCGCCATGGGCGGTGCCACCGCCCTCGGCGATGGAGACTCCACCGGTCGGCGGCCTTCCTTCCTTCACCAGCATCTTCGGGGACGTGCCAGAACGGCGGCAGGCCGAGACCGCCGTACGCTACGGGGTCCAGCTCGCCGTCGGGCACAGCGGCCTGCTCGACGCGGTCCTGGAGTCGGTGGCGCTCCTGGGTGGCGACGCGCCGATGATGCGGAGGACGGCCGAAGAGTTCGCCCGGCGTCAGGGCAGGCTCGACGATCCCGCGCAGGTCGCGTTCGCTCTGCGGTTGACGATCGAGATCATCACTCCGGACGGACGGGTCGCGACCCTCGGCGGGGCAGGAGGGCCGCGCGTGGTCATCGCCCAATCCCGATCAGGAGGGTACCTCGCCTCCCGCCCCATGTGACGGTCCGGCGACGCTCGTACCGCGCTCCGGCTACGCCGGTGGGGGAGCGCACGACGACGTCAGCGACAGGGGGACACGGCCTCCGGCCCGCACGATGGTCCAGAGCGCCCCGACGCCAAGCGCGCGAAGACCGGCTCCGGAGGAGCCGGTCGCGGACAGGGCCGTACGGAATCCCGGTGATCCTCCCGCGGGAGACGCCGGGTCCGGGAGTCCGAGCCGTGGCCGACCTGCCAGGCCCCGGCGGGCGTCTTCTCCGTGACGGCTCCGGCCGTACGGGGTGGGCGGGAGCCCTTGTGTGCGATGCCGGGCGGGTCCGCATCGCCGCCGACACCGTAGGCTCGATGCCATTTACCATTCGAACTCAACGGGCCGGGGCCGGCAACGGAGTTTGGCTGCGGAACCGTGCCGGTCCCCGACCGTTCATTTCGTGATGACGCCTTTCACCGACCGTTACCGCTCACTGCGATTAATGAGGCGATAGGGCGGCGATGCCTATTACCAGGTCGTGACCCATTCGGAGCCGCCGGAACCCTCGGTGCCGATACCGATCCCCGAGGAGCTCCCGTTGTACCATTCGGTCGCGAGGTATCCGCCCCACTCGTTGTAGACGTTGATCGGCTCCCACGAGTTGCCTCCCAGCTCCTGGTACCAGCACTGGCCGGGCGAGACCACGGTACTCGAATAGTCACTCCGGTTCGGGAACGTGATGTAGCTGGCGTAGTCTCCCTGCGCGCAGATCTGCACGTGCCCGTTGGGGATCGCGGACGCGTACGCCGGCGCCATCGCACCGGCGATCAGCGCGGCGGACGTTACGCCCACAGCACCCGCCAGCGCAGCGATACGCTTCGTCTTCTTCGTGATTCCCACAACGCCTCCTGTTGTGTTGACTACTTTCCTGACAATAGACGGCGAATTGAGTTATACGCCGCTACTTGATATACGACCCCAGTCCTTCTAAGGGTTCATTACGGTTAATAGCGGACTGGCTGAGCTCGGGGCACGAGGCCAGCGGACAAGGCGCGGCAGATCAGATCGCCCGCGCGGCAGCGGCGACCATTCGCGCGCCGAGGCACCCGCCACCGACGGGTCGGCCGTCCGCCGCAGCCTGGGGGAGCTCGCGGCCCGGTTTCCGGACACCAGAGCCTGTCCGGTGGATCACGCGGTGAGCCACCTCAGTGCGGAGACCAGAGCGATCGCCGCCCGTAACGGCGGGTGAGTTCGTGGCGCGGTCGTTGACGTCGCCCGCCGGCCGAACGGTCATCGCTCAGCTGGAGCGGATGCAGGGCCCCACGGACCCGGTCGCCGAGCCCGCCCGGGGTTCTGGCGCCGGTGGAGCGTGACCGGCGCGACCCCGGCCGCCGCGTCAGGTCTGCCAGGAGACCGAGGGCCTCGGCGCGGGCGAGGCGAGCGCGGCCTGCGCCTTCGGAGCGCGGACGGCGGTGGCGTCCAGGCGCGCGTAGGCGAGCATCGCGAGGGTGACGTTGCGATGCCAGACGTCGTAGCGGAGTCCCTGGTGCCGGCCCAGGCCGGCCTCGCTCTTGGCCGCGGCGAAGCAGTCCTCGATGGCCGAGCGCGTCCCGGCGACGCGTACCAGCTCCGCCAAGGTCGTGCCGGCCGGTCCAGAGCACAGGTAGTAGACGAGCTCGGGACCGGACTCCGCGGTCTCATCGCGGGAGAGGACGGAACGACGGACCAGCAGCCACCGGGCGAAGGCCTCACCGGCTCCGGCGTCGTCGGGGTGGGGCGGCAAGGTGGCGATGGCCCAGTCGTACGGCCGCGATCCCCCCGCGCCCTCGTCCGTGGACAGGCGCTTCCATGCCTGCTCCGGGGCGTCCGCTGTGATCTCGTCGGGCCGCAGGCCGTTGCCGTCCCCGCCGCCCAGCGGCTGGTTCCTCGGCACGGCGACCACATAACCCAGGTGGCGTTGTTCCAGGTAGCGGCGGAATTTGTGGCCCTGGCCGTAGGTCTCGTCGGCGGTCACCCACCGGGCCGTCATCCCGCCGGCCAACGCGCGGCCGATCATCGCCTGGGCCAGCGCCGGTTTGGTGGCGAACTCCACGTTCGCGGGGATGCCGGCCTGCTCGCACCGCGCCCGGTCATCGGTCCAGGACTTGGGCATGTACAACTCCGCGTCGATCAACGCCTGGCCACGCGCGCTCGCGTACGCCAGAAACACCCCCCGTCCGGCCGTCCCGGCGTGCTGCCCCTGGAAACCGGCCGGGCGGGTGCCGTTCTTGAGGGATCCGGTCTCATCCACCACCAGAACGCCGCCGGTGTCGCCGAACCGTTCGGCCACGGACCCGCGCAGATTCTCCCGCAGCAGCCGCGGATCCCAGTCGCCGCCGTTCAGCAACCGCTGCGTCGTGTCGGGCCGCGGGTCCCCGGCGGCCTCCGCCGGCTTCTGGCCGTCCTGCTGATCGACCGGTTCCAGCGACTCCACCAGTTGCTCTTCGAGGTGGAGACGCAGGTTGCGCAGGGCGTGGTGGACCCGGGACTTCACGGTTCCGACGGGTACGCCGAGCACCTTGGCGGCCTGTGCCGCCGTACGGTCGGCGAAGTAGACCTCCTGCAACACGGCGCGCTGGGCCGGCGGGAGGCGTTCGAGGGCGCACCTGACGAACATCGAGTCCACCACGTTGGCGGAGTGGTCGGGCAGGGTCCGGGCGGGAGCCTCGGCGACGAGGACCTCGGGCGGCCGTGCCCGGCGTGCCCGGAGTTTGTCCACGGCGACGTTGTGCGCGACGCGTTTCAGCCAGGCGGAGATGGAGCCGCGCTCGGGCGCGAGCCGGTCGGCGTTCCGCCAGGCCCGCACCATGGTCTCCTGGACGACGTCTTCGGCCTGGTGCGGATCGGACAGCATCTTCGTGACGTACGCGAGGAGCACCGGGCGGTACTGGACGTAGAGCGAGCTGACGACGTGGCTCGGGTCCGGCTCGGCCGAGCACGCGGGGTCCGCCGGGGATACGTCACGTTCGAGAACTTGACTGTACATTTCACGGCGCTCTTTCCATTCCGGTCTTTCGTGACGTCATGGGGGCGTGCCGGCGGTACCCGTCGCCCGGATGCCGCCAGCGGGGGGTCAGCGGGTCGCCGCGGCGGCCTGCCTGATCAGATCGGCGACCGCCTGCGGCTGGGACAGGTAGACGGAGTGGCTGGCGTGTGTCTCGGCCACGGTGGCGCCGGCGCGTTCGGCCATGGCGTGCTGCGCGGGCGGGGGGATCATCCGGTCGTCGGTGGCGACCAGGTACCAGCTGTGCTTCTGGCGCCAGGCGGGTTCGCTGACCGCGCCGGCGAGGGCGTCCATGCCCCAGGGGACCTGCGAGTCGGCCATGAACTCCGCCTCCGGCAGCGGCAGGTCACCGGCGAAGGAGGCGGGGAACTTCTCGCGGTCGAGATAGAGGAAGCCGTCCTGGGGCGGCAGGATCGGGGGTACCGGTGCCCCGGGCGGCGGGTCGGCGATGAGCGTGTTCACCGACTCGCCCTTGTCCGGGGCGAAGGCGGCGACGTAGACCAGTGC
Source organism: Actinomadura sp. DC4 (assembly GCF_030406325.1). Lineage (GTDB taxonomy): Bacteria > Actinomycetota > Actinomycetes > Streptosporangiales > Streptosporangiaceae > Actinoallomurus. The sequence goes on from NZ_JAUEQY010000049.1 coordinate 34,947, forward strand.
CGCGACGGCGGGATGGGTGCCGGCCTCGCTGATGACCGCTCCGCCGTAGGAGTGCCCGACCAGCACAGTGGGACCGTCCTGGCGCTGCAGGACGCGGCGGGTGACCGCGGCGTCGTCCTCGAGGGACAGCGTCGGATTCTGCACGATGCTGACGTTGAAGCCGTCCTGGCGTAGCAGCTGGTAGACCCTCTGCCAGCCGGAGCCGTCGACGAAACCGCCGTGCACGAGGACGACGTTGCGCGCCGTGGTCATCGCTTTCTCCAGTTCGATCGATGGGTGGAACTGGATACGACGTTAGAAGCGAGGGCCGGTGGCTGGCGTCTGTCGAATGACTGGTCGCCGACTGGTCAACCCGGCGGGGTGGTGCCGGTGTCGGGCAGGTCGGCGAGCGCGTCGCGCAGTGCGGCGCGGGAGGTGATGCCGAGCTTGGGGAAGATCTGGTACAGGTGGTAGCCGACGGTGCGCGAGGACAGGAACAGCCGCTCGCCGATCTGCTTGTTCGACAGGCCCGCGGCCGCCAGCTGGGCGATCTGGCGCTGCTGCCCGGTGAGGTCCGCGCTGTTCGTGGCGGCGGGCTTCTCGCGCTGGACGCCGGTGGCACGCAGCTCGCGCGCGGCCCGTGTCGCCCATGGACGGGCACCGAGGTGTTCGAAGGCGTCCGCGGCGGCGCTGAGATGGACGCGGGCGTCGGAGGGGGACTTGGTGCGCCGGAGTCGTTCGCCGTAGGCCAGGCGGACGCGCGCCAGGTCGAAGGGCCACCGATCGGCGTCCGGTGTGCGCAGTGCCTGTTCGAACAGGTCCCGGTGGTCACCGTCGGCCGCCGCCAGGGCGGCGGCGCCGGCGACGGTGAGAGCGAGGCGGGGCGACAGCTCGCCGAGGCGCGCTCGCCGCGCGGCCGCGACGTGGGCGGCGGCCTCGTCAGGCCGGCCGGACCGTGCCGCCGCCTCCACCAGCTCCATGATCAGCCACAGGGCGTTGGGAACGTGCGAGGCAAGTTCCCCGGCGGGGCTGACGGCGACGGCGCACCGGTACGCCTCGTCGAAGTCGTCCTCGGACAGGGCGGCCAGGGTTTTGACGTGCCACGCGTACGCGGACACGAGGCCGGCCCGGCGGGGTGCCGCCCACCGGCTCATCTCCTCGGTCAGGGACCGGCTCGTGGCATGATCGCCGCAGGCGGTGGCGACCAGGGCTCGCGTGAACTGGCCGACCCACTGCAGCAGCGAGTAGTTGTGGGTCTTGCACAGGGCGATGCCCTCGTCCGTCAGCACCTGGACGTCGTCCCACCGTCCGGCGAAGTAGGCGTCGTTGCCGAGCAGGAACAGCGCTTCGATGGCGGACGTCACCGCGCCGCCCTCACGGCCGTGGCGTACCGCGCGCCACAGCGGCTCGCGGCAGTCGCCGACGCGGTCGAGGTAACTGCCGGCGATGGCGGTGCGCACGATGCGCGCCGGGCTCGTCTCCGTGTGCAATCGGCCGATCAGGGCGTCCAGCTGACCGAGCACGGGCCGGGCGCGCCGGGCCGGGTCACTGAAGGTGTTGGCCAGGATCGACAGAAGGTGCGGCGTCTGCGGCCGCAGCCGGTCGACGGCGGTGTGGAACGCCGGCCACAGCTCCGTACGTCCGCCGAAGAACGCCACCATGAGCAGGGTGTAGAGGCCCTCGATCAGCGGCTTGTTGTGGGCGTCGCCAGGCTCCGGCAGTGCCTCGATGGCGCCGACGAGCAGGCGGTGTGCGTTGTCGATGTCGCCGGTCTCGTTCAGCAGATGGTACGCGCCGGCGACGGCTCCGGCGAGCGAGCCCCCGTGTTGTGGATCGGCGCGGCGCGCCGCGTCCATCAGAGTCGGCACCTCGCGCAGATCGCCGGTGACGATGGCGCCCAGATAGGCGGCCTCCGCCAGGCGGCTGGAGCGGTCGGTGCCGGCCGGGCTGATGTCGGCCGCCCTGAGCAACTCGGTGATGGCGCTCAGCGAGTCGCCGCGGAACAGGTTCGTGTGGGCGACCTCCTGCAGGAGAGCGGCCACCTCCTCGTCCGGCCCGGTGCACGCCTCCGCGAGGTGCCAGGCCCGCCGGGCCGGTTCGTCCGCGCGCCGCTCGGCGAGGATCTGGTGGGCGCGCCGGCGCTCCTCGTCGGTGGCGAGCTCCACGACGGCCGACCGGATCAGCGGGTGACGGAACGACACCCGGGCGGCGGCGCCGTCAAGGGCGATGACGTGGGCTCGATCGGCCGCCACCAGGTCGCCCGCCTCCGATCCCTGCTCGCCGTACCGCAGGACGTACAGGTCACCGGTCCCGTCCAGGACGGCGAGCAGGAGCGCGTGGCGGGTACGCGTCGGCAGGCCGCGGATACGCGCGGCGAACATCGTCTGGAGACGGCGCGTCAGCGGCAGCGTGCCGGTGACCGTCCGGTCGGCGGGCTGTGAGGTCAACGCGATCGGCAGCTCCAGCAGGGCCAGAGGGTTGCCTTGGGCATCGTCCAGCAGCCGGCGTCGCGCACGGAGGCTGAGTGCCGGGTATCGGTTGTCGAGGAGAGCTTCTGACGAGGCGTCGGACAGCGGCCGGAGGTCCTGTACGCGGATGCCGGAGTGGTCTAAGAAACCGTCCTCGCCGGTGCGTTCGGTGGCGAGGAATCCCACGTTCGTGCCGGACGTCCTGCGCGCGACGAATGCCAGCACCAGGCGACTCACCTGGTCCAGCCATGGCAGGTCGTCGACGACGATCAGGATCGGCGTGGTGCGGGCGGCCAGCGTGAGCAGTTCCAGCGCCGCGTGGGAGATCGTCATCCGATCCGGGGCCACGCCCTTGTGCAGTCCGAGGGCACTGCGCAGCGCCGTACGCTGCACGTCGTCCAACTGGTCGAGGTGGCTGCCCAGCAGCGGGAACAGCAACTGGTGCAGGCCGGCGAAGCTCACGTTCGCCTCGAACTGCGCACCGGCCGCGCGCAACAGCTGCAACCCGGCCGAGACGGCGTAGGCGCCGGCCGCGTCGACCAGCGCGGACTTGCCGACGCCGGCGTCACCGCAGATCACCATCGCGCCACCCTGAGCCGCGGCCTGGTCGACGAACGCGCGCACCGCCGCGACGTCCTCGTCCCGCCCCACCAACCGCACCGTTTCGCCGGGCTGGGCGGATGCCGTCGTACGCGGCGGTACGCCCGTCGCGGGGGCATCGTTCGCGGACCGGGGGCCCTCGGGCCGGATCACCTCGCCGCCGCCGGCGTCCTTGATCTCGGCCACGTCGTCCGCCCGGTCACCACGCATGTCCGTCATAGTCGTCTTTAGCGGGCGAATCGTCTACGTCATCGGGCAGTCCATCCGGCACGTGTCGTACCGGCCTCCCGGCCTGAACCGATGGCGGACCGGCCAAGGCAAGCAGGCGGCCTCGCCTGACCGCGTCGATCGACCGGCATATCGGCCGGGTCCAGTCAAATGACAGATGCCGCCGGCCCGGCGGGCGGCGCTAAGTTTCACCCCGGAATCGCGAGGCCGGTCCGATGACCGGTACACGCGGTCGCAGGCGACGCTCAGGAGGCACGGCAGATGTTATCCAAGTCCTTCACGACCATTGCCTCGGCGTTTTTCGTGCTGACCGCCGTATCGGCGCCCGCACGGGCGGACAGTGCCGTCACCTGCACGGACGTCAGTACGCCGATCTCGGTGCCAGGTGTGCCGAACGGCATGATCTTCGGACGTTACTGCCGCAGCGCGCGGCCGACCAGCAAGGCCCTGCAGATCCTGGTCCCCGGAATCACCTATACGCATTCCTATTTCGACTTCCCCGGGTTCGAAGGCCGGTACTCCTACACCAGGTTCATGAACGACCGCGGCTATGACACCCTGGCCATCGACCGCCTGGGAATGGGACGGTCGACCCGGCCGCCCGGCGGCGTGCTGGTGAACGCCTTCTCCAACGCGGACGCTCTGCGTCAGGTCGTCGGCGCGGTGCGGTCGAACGGGCTCGAGGGCCGGAGCTACGACAGGATCGTTCTCACCGGGCACTCCTACGGCACCTTCGTTTCGGATCTGACTGCGGCCACCTATCACGATGTCGACGGCGTGATCGGAACCGGCTGGTTCCAGCAGCCGACCGCGCTGGGAGTCGCCGGCATCGTCGCGATCCTGTGGCCCGCGGCGATCGACGCCCGGTTCTTCGGCACGATCGCCGACCCCACCTATGTCACGACCCGGCCGGGCACCCGGGGGTTCTTCTACCGCAGGGCTGACACGGATCCGGCGGTGATCGCCGCCGACGAGGCGACCAAGGACACCGCTTCCCTGTCCGAGACGACCTATCTCCTTCCGGAGGCGGCAGGTCTCACCACCCGCATCGGTGTCCCGACTCTGAGGGTCATCGGGCAGTACGACAACGTGATCTGCAACCCGCTTCCCTGCACCCGGAACGGGCTGGCCCGGCTCGCGCCGGCACTGTTCCCCGCCGGGGCCGAGGTTCACGTCCAACCCGGCGCCGGGCACGACGTGGCGCTCGAACTGAACAACGTCGATGGGTTCAGGGCTGAGCTCGCCTGGCTGGAGAGCCGGTTCCCGACCGGCTGAAAAGGTTCACCCGCGTCGGCGTTTTCTCCCTCAAGCCCGGGACCGTTTCAGCAGCCGTTTACCACTATGTACTGGTTTATGGCTACGAGAGGAATGCCACGATGGTCGGTGAGATACCGCCAGGAGTCGGATGGACGGCACTTCTGACGGCGTACAGCCGCGCTCAGGAGTCACGGGAGGCCGGACGTCTGTTCGAAGATCCCCTCGCGGCGGCGTTCGTCGCGGCGGTGCACGGCGCCGAGGCCGGCGGGAGGCCGGACCTTCCCCGGCTCGGCCCCGCGAAGGATGACGGCTCATCCGTGTTCTGGAACGGTTTCCGTTTCTTCTTGACCCACCGCACGCCCTTCTATGACCGTCGTACGTTGGCCGCGGTCAGGGACGGCTGCGCGCAGGTGGTCTTTCTCGGAGCGGGGCTGGACAGCCGCGCGTTCCGGCTCGGAATGCTCGAGGACATCACGGCCTTCGAGGTCGATCAGGCTCCCGTGCACGCGTTCAAACAAGAGGTTCTCGATCGGCACGGGGCCGTTCCTACGTGCGTCCGGGTACCGGTGGTCGCTGACATCACGAAAGGCCTGTCGCAACCCCTGCTGTCCGCCGGTTTCGATCCCGCCGTACCGACGGCGTGGGTGGCCGAAGGACTGCTGATGTACTTCTCCCGCGACGAGGCGGACGGGCTTCTCGACGAGATCACCGCCCTGTCCGCGCCCGGAAGCCGGATCGTCGGCGAGTACTTCAGTTGCCGCTGGGAGAACGCTGACATCGAGTACGAGACGCTCGAGACCCAGGACCGGGCCGCGTGGGACCTGCTGCTGCGGGAGCTCCGCTACGGCCCGGTCGCCGATCGGCCCGGTGAGTGGCTCTCGTCGCACGGTTGGGCGCAACAGGAGGTCACCACGCTCGCCGAGGTCGGGAGGCGAACCGGCCGGCCTGTCCCCAGCGAATTCGCCCGGCTCGGCGCGACACGGCTGTGGCTTTTCGTCGGCGGCCTGCCGGCGGGCTAAGGGAAGACGACCGGGAGGGTGGTGAGACCGCGGGTGATCGGACCGCTCCTCCACTCGGGCCGGTAGCCGTCGGCGATGCGGTATTCCGGCGCCAGGGCGAGAAGCTCTTCGGCGACGATGCGCATCTCCAGCCGGGCGAGGTGTTCGCCGATGCAGCGGTGGATGCCGGAGCCGAACGCCACGTGCGGGTTGCGGTCCCGGGGGCAGACGAACTCCTCGGGCCGGTCGAACACGGCCGGGTCGTGGTTGGCGGAGCCGAACACGAGCAGCGTACGTTCCCCGTCTTCCAGTGTCCGTCCGCCCAGCTCCGCGCCCCCGCGTACGGTGCGAGACAGGGCGACCACCGGAGCCTCCAGGCGCAGGCTTTCGTCGATCATGCTCGGGATGAGCGCCGGGTCGGCGATCAGCCGATCCCTGAGGCCGTCCACGGTGGCCACGTGGTAGATCATCGTGCTGATGCTGTGAACGGTGGTCTCATGCCCCGCCATGACCAGCAGTAAGATCATGCCGAGTCGCTCCTCGAGGGTGAGCGGTCGCCCGTCGATCCGGCCTGTGCCGATCACACTGATGACGGCCTCCTCGTCGCACCCGCGGTCGAGGTGGCCGGAGATGTAGGCCGCGAACTCCTCCGTCAACCGCTGGTTCTCCGCGCGGTCGCCCGCGGCCGCCGTCATGAGGATCCGGGCCGTCCACTCCACGAACCTCGTCCCGTCCTCGGGCGGCAGCCCGAGAATCACGGCGATCGCGATCGGCGCCAGGTAGCGGGACAGCGCGGGAACGACGTCGGCGCTGCCCTGCTCGACCAGTTCGGCGAGGCGGTCCCGTACCAGCCGGCGCAGAAGGGGTTCGTAGCGCGCCGCGCCCCGCCGGGTGAACTGCCGCTGGATGATCCTGCGGTAGGCGGTGTGCTCGGGCGGGTCGAAGGCGATCGGCGGCGACAGGATGCCATGGGCTCTGGGGATCGAGACGCCATCGGCGCTGCTGTAGGTCTTGGGATCGCCGGCCGCCTCCTTGACGGCCTCGTGAGTCAGCGCCGCCCAGAACCCTCCGTGCCTGTCGCTGTGCACGACCGGACAGCCTTCCCGGACCTCCGCGAGCACCTCGTGCATACGCGGCGCCAGCCACGGATCGAGGTGATCGAATTCCCATTCACCAGATATTGCAGCCATGCGCCGGGCCTATCACGGTGTATGCGATGGTTCAAGGCGGCATTTGTAAGATCCGGCCTTTTGTAAAATGGTTCATCGAAACCCGGGCCGAATTCGGCCATCTCGCCCGGCCGTGGTCTTGTCCAAAAGAAGCCTTGACTTCTGTCTGTGTTTGATGTTCCCTGTCCTTAAAAGCAGGAACGGACGTCCAGAAAGCGCCTTCCTTGCGGTGTCGTTTAGGCGGTGCGGCTTATGCCTTCTTATGTGTTCGCCAGTAATGACGACCGTGAGCGCCACCGTCTGCGGTGTCTGGCGCGTCTGCTCGACCCCATGCACCGTAGGGCACTGGAGGCTCTGGAAATCGATTCCAGGTGGCATGCCCTCGAACTCGGCGCGGGGCTGGGCACCATGTCCGCCTGGCTCGCCCATCGAACCGGACCGGCGGGTCACGTGCTGGCCACCGACCTGAACACCAGGTTCCTGTCCCAGGTGAGCCACCCGGACAACATGACCGTCGAGCGGCTCGACGCGGTGCACGATCCGCTGCCGGAGTCGGCGTTCGACCTGATCACCGTCCGTGCCCTGCTCCATCACCTGCCCGAATGGCGGCAGGTGGTGAAGAAGTGCGGCCACGCCCTGAAACCCGGCGGCACGCTGGTGGTGGTCGAGCCCGACGCGACCAGCGGCATGCTCAACGTCGTACCACCGCACCAGCGCTTCTGGTCGGCGTGGTGCCGATGGGGCCGCCGCGAAGGCATCGACTTCCGGCTCGGCCACAAGCTGCCGGGCGCGATGCACGCCGCCGGCCTCGACGTCGCCGACACCGTGATGGAAGTACCCTTCTACCACGGTGGATCCGCGTGGGCGGAGTTCTACTCACAGACCGTCGACGCGGCCGGCCCGCGGTTGGGCGACGCGATCGACCCCGGCCTCGTCGCCGCGTTCCACGAAGCGTCGGCCGACCCGGACGCGTTGATGTGCTCACTCGGCTGGATCGCGGTGTCCGGACGACGCGCGCCCGGCGCGTGTAAGGGAGGCGCTCCATGAGACCCGCGAAGGTCACCATCGTCGGCGGCTACGGGGGTGTCGGATCGGCTCTCGCCTACACCCTGCTGACCTCGGCCGATCCCTGCGGCGTGGTGCTGCTCGGGCGTCGCAGCCAGTACGTCACCTGCCAGCTGATGGATCTGGACGGGATAACGCCGTTCAGGCGCACGACGGTACGGAGCGGCGACATCGACGACTTCGCGGACAGCGACGTGGTGGTGATCACCGCGTCAGTTCCCTTCGGATCCCCGGCCTCGCGCCGGGAGTTCCTGCCGCGCAACATCGAGATCCTGCGCCCGTACTTCCGCGCGCTCGCCGAACTGCCCGCGGACTGGCCCGGCCACGTCATCGTCGTGACCAATCCCGTCGACCCCCTGACCACCTGGCTGGGCCACTCCGCGCGGATCGACCGGCACCGTCTCCTGGGCTACTCCTGGAACGACAGCCTCCGCCTGCGAATCGCCGTCGGGCAGGTGCTCGGCGCACCCGCCTCCGAGGTCGTCGGCTGGGTGATCGGCGAGCACGGCGACGGGTGCGTTCCGCTGTTCGACCGCATTCGCGTCGGAGGGGCGCCCGTGCGGCTGTCTCCGGAGCAGGAGCGGACCGTACGCGCCGAGACCATGAGCTGGTACGCCCGCTGGGTGGCGCTCGGCGTCTCCCGTACGACCGCGTGGACCACGGCGACCGGCCTGGCAGGCATGGTTCACGGCCTCGCCTCGCGTACACCGTCGGACTGGTGCGCCGCGGTGCCGCTTCACGGCGAATACGACATCGACGGCGTCGCCATCGGTGTACCGATCACCATCGGCGCGGACCCCGTGTCACAGGTCCATGAATGGCGGCTGGCGCAGCATGACGGATATGCGCTACACCATGCCGCGGACGTGATACGCCGGCACGCGTACCAGTGCGACGACGTGCTCGCCGTCTGAGCCGATCGACAGGGGTCCGGAGAACTGTTCTCGCGCGCACACCCGTATGAGTGGTGAGGGACGGAATTTAATGCGTGACCGTCCCCTATTCAACCACGCGGAGACGAAACCAGGCGCGGAACTCCGGCACGGAGAGGTGGTTCAGTGTCAATTTCGAGCTTCGACGTCAACGGGGGCGCGTTCATGAGGTGGCCCGCCACATGAACGGCCGCGGACGGCACGGAGCGCCGTCCGCGGCCGTTTCGGCGTCAGCCGAGGGAGGCGAGCCAGCGAAGGATGACTCCGTAACCGGTGCGGGCGTTCCGGTGGAGGTTGATGTTGTGACCGGTGGCCGGGACGACCTCGAAGGTGAAGTGTGCGGGAGCCTTCTCCTTCACCCGGTTGACGGCCTGATAGGTGTCGATCTCGGTCTCGTGGTCGAACATCATCACGTCGTTCTCTCCGACCACGGCGAGCACGGGCACGTCGATGAGTCTCCACGCGTCGGCGGCGGTGCCCATGTCGGACAGTTCACCCAGCGTCATGACGCCCTTGATCTTCTCGTCCAGGTCGATGATCCGCGGGTCGGCGCCTTCGGGCACGTAGAACGTGGGGATCCGGGCCTCCGGCCTGGGCGTGAGGTACGCGTCGTCGACGAGGCCGCGCAGGTGGGCCACTGCCGGGTCGCCCGCGACGTCGTGGAACAGGATGGCGGCGCGGGGGTCGTCGTCCTGGGCGCCGGAGTCGATGCCCACATGGCCGGTGAAGACCACGGCGTCGACATCCCGGTGCCGGCCGGCCTCCGCGCCGGCCACGCCCGAGCCGAACGAGTGACCCACCAGGACGACGCGGTCGAAGGCGATGCCGGCCAGGCGGCCGTCGCGGGCCGCGGTGACGATCTGGTGCAGGGCGTCGGCCTGCGCGTACGAGGTGTTGAGGCGGCCCGGCGGCCTGGAGCTGGCGCCCGATCCGACCCGGTCGATGGCCAGGGTGGCGTGGCCCGTACGGCGGCAGTGCTCGACGTAGGAGTAGGTGTCACGGTCCAGCGGCCAGTCCCAGTACCGGTGGTCGTAGCCGGCACCGTGCAGGAGGATCTGGAGTTCGCCGCGGACGGCGTGCTCGGGGACGGTGAGCCATCCGGCCACCGACCATTCGTCGCCTTGAGGAGAGGTGCAGCCGATGCGCACCTCGGTCCGATCGATCATGGACTGTGCCCCCTTGGGGAGAGCGGCGGAACGTTGGGTCAGGCCGGACGGGGAATGATCTCCAGACGTTCGATGCCGTTGGCGACGAACGACGGCACGCGGGCGGGCCGCTCCCCGGGGTGGGTGAGGGCGAGGTCGGGCAGCCGCTTGAACAGCGTGTCCAGAGCGACTTCGGCCTCCAGCCGCGCGAGGTGCGCGCCGAGGCAGAAGTGGGGTCCGTGGCCGAACGCGAGGTGCTCTTTGCTGGCCCGTGTGGGGTCGAAGCGTTCCGGGCAGCCGGGGTGGAGTTCCGGGTCGCGTCCGGCGGCGGCGAAGCCGATGACGATCGGGTCGCCCTCGCCGATGACGACGCCCTCGCCGAGGTCGATGTCCTCGATGGCGAAACGCATCGGGAGGTACATGACCGGGCCCTCGAACCGCAGCGTCTCCTCGATGACGTCCCGCCAGCCGATGGCTCCCTCGCGGACCTGGGTGAGGATCTCGGGCTGGGCGAGGAGGGCACCGATGGCGTTGGTGATGAGGCTGACGGAGGTCTCGTAGCCCGCGCCGACGACGAGGAAGAGGGTGTCGAGCAGCGCGGGTTCCGGCAGCGGCTCCTGTCCGGGCTGGGGCGACAGGAGCAGGTCGCTGGTGAGATCGGCGGCCGGATTCTCCCTCTTGTAACGCAGTAACCCGGTGAGCCGCTCGTGCAGCTCGGCCTGAATGGCCAGCGCGCGCTCCGGGCCGGCCGACGGATCCAGAACGGCGTCGATCACGGAGCCGAGCCCATCGCGCAGGTGGTCGGGGATGCCGAACAGGTCGCAGACGACGGTCAGGGACAGCGGGAGCGCCAGGTGCTCCCGTACGTCGGCGGACGTCCCGGGCGGGAGGGCGGCGAGTGCGTCGACCAGGCGGTCAGCGGCCGCCTGGACCAGCGGGCGCATTCCCTCGACCCGTCGCGGCGAGAACGACGGGGCGATGCGGCGCCGGAGCCTGTGGTGTTCCTCGCCATAGGCGTTCAAGAAGTGCTGCGGCAAGACGATGGGGGCCAGCGCCCAGCCTTCGGGTACGTCGGCCAGGCCGGGCCAGTGCCGGCGGGGGTCGCGTGAGACGCGCGGGTCGCTGGTCAGTGCCTGGATGACGTCGTGCCGGGTGACCGACCACGCGTAGACGGGCCCGGGGAGCTCGACGAGCACCGCCGGCCCCTGGGCGCGCAACGCGGCGGCCTCCGCGTGCACAGCACGGGCTGTGAGGTCGAGAACGGGACATTGAGGTCTCATGTTCTGAATACGTGCCGGAGGACCGGAAGGGTTCGCGGTGCCGCCGCTCTGCCGCACAAATACGGATTGGTCCCGGCGGGGAGTACCGGCCGTAAGTACCCATGGAGGAGTTCGTCAAGGACGGACTCCGGCGGGACGGCCCCGTACTCCGGCACACCGTTGCCGGTGCCGACGGTGATCGAAAGGACGGCATGACAAAGGTGACCAGGCGATATGGCGAGTACGGAGGTGGTGTCCGTGTCCGTGCATGAACCGGCCCCCGGCGAGGAGAACGCCCTGGCCGCGCCCAGCGCGAGCGGCGGCGTGCTGGACGCGGCGCCCATCACCGTGCTCCGGGAGGAGACGCAGCCGCGGGAACCGGCCGCGCCCGGCAACCGGCGCCGGCGGACGGGCATCGCGGTCGTCACGGCGACGGGCGTGGTGGCCCTGGCCGCCGCGCCGTTCGCGATGGTGGCTCCCCAGGCGCATTTGACCAGTGAGTCCGCGTCGTCGCCGGCCAAGACGCATCAGAAGCCGGCGGGCGGCAACACCGCGACCGACAAGAAGGAGGTGGTCATTCCCGCGCCCGGATGGAGGGGCCAGGGCTCGTCTCAGCAGCCGCCCACGCTGCCGTCTCAGCCGGCGTCTCCCGTGGTCCCGGCCCCGGCGGACTCGCCCGATCCCTGGGGGTCGCCGTCCGATCCGCCGAAGGCGGACCCGGCATCCGGCGGAGAGCCCGATCCGGCGCGGAGCCCGGCGGACACCGGCTCCGGCTCCGACTCCAGTCCGAGCGCCACTCCCGAACCGAAGCGAAACCACGTGACGGCGGAGGCGAAACCGGTCCGGCGAGCACGGCCGGCCCCCCAGGAGGAGGCGAAGCCGGCCACCCCGAACTGGCAGGCGCGTTCGATCCAGGGCACGTACGTCCTCCAGCCGGGCCAGAACGTGCACAGCAACCGCATGCGCCTGTCGCTGCGCACCGACGGCGACCTCGTGCTCAGCGACGAGCACGGCAAGGTCGTCTGGTCGACCGGCACGCACGCCTCGGGCACTCACGTCGTCTTCCAGGCCGACGGGAATCTCGTGCTGTACTCCAGCACGAACGCGACGCTGTGGAGCACGCGCACCGACGGCCACGACGGGGCCGTCCTCGTTCTCCGGGCCAACGGCGACATGGCGATCACCCAGGGCGGCGCGGTGCTCTGGCACACCGGCACCGCGAAGTAGAAAGCGTCGCCGAGGTTCGCGGTGGCCGGTGACATGGGGCCGGTCACCGCGAACGATGAAGACAACGGCTTTATCCGGCCCTGCGGGGTCACGAAGGGAGCTCGCGATGGACGTACCCGGGACCAGGGTCGACTTCCAGCAACAAGGCTTTATCGACGACCCTTATCCGTCGCTGCACGCTTTGCAGGAATTAGGCCGGGTCGTCTATCACGAGGACCTTCAGCAGTACATCGTCTCGCACTACGACGAGTGCCTGACGGTGTTCTCGGACTCCCACGCGTACTTCTCTCCGCCGGAGTTCTTCCGCTCGATGTTCGGCGGCGAAACGATCATGAGCATGGACGTCGACCGCCACGACGAGACCCGCAGCATCTGGGCGGAGAACTTCACCCGGCGCGGCATCGCCCCACAGCGGGACATGATCACCGAGGTGGTCGACACGTGCCTGGGGACGGTGGCCGAACGCCTGCGTTCGGGCGAGCGGGTCGACATGGTGGCGGAGATGACCCGGCCGGTCCCCACCCTGGTCATCGCCCGTCTGCTCGGCATTCCGACGACGGATCATCCGCAGTTCAGCGACTGGAGCGATGGCATGGTCAAGGCCGCCGAGGGGGCGACGGACGCCAGCCCGCAGGGCGCTGAGAACCTGCGCCTGGGCATGGAGGCCACCGCCGCCCTCAACGAGTACCTCGGCGCCATGATGTCCTGGGGCCGTAAGTCGGGCTGTCCCGCCGACCTCGTCAGCCAGATGGTCGACTCGCCGCTGTCGGACAAGATGACCGCCCAGGAGATGACGGCCTCGGCCGCGCAGCTGGTGTTCGCCGGCAACGAGACGACCGCCAAACTCATGGCGACGACGTTGTACGCGCTGGCGCGATTCCCGGATCAGCGACGCCTTCTGCGGGAGAACCGCGACCTCATTCCGCGTGCTCTGGAGGAGATCCACCGCTGGATGTCGGTGATCCACGTCGGCTGGCGGGTGGCGCGCGATGGAAAAGGACTGATCTCGGGAGTGCGGATCCCGGACGGCGAGACGATTCTGGTGTTGCAGGGCGCGGCGAACAGGGACCCGGCGCGGTGGGAGAACCCCGACGTCCTGGACGTCCGCCGTACGCCGCGCTCCCATCTCGGCTTCGGTTTCGGCATGCACCACTGCCTGGGCATCAACCTGGCGCGACTCGAAATGGCGATCTGGCTCAACCGGGTCCTGGACGAGATCCCCGACTGGGACGTCTTCGACATCGACTGGGGGAGGGGCTGGGTCGCGCGGGGCCCGGTGCGGCTGACGATCGGCATCCGCTGACCACGGTCCGTGCGACCGTCAGTTCGGCAGCGTCCACCGCTGGGCGGCGGTCCCGTTGCAGGAGTAGATCTGCAGCCGGGTGTCGTCGGCCGGGTCGCTGCCGGTGACGTCCAGGCACTTCCCCGACCTGACGTTGGTCAGTGACCCGGTGGGCGCGCCGTAGATCCACTGCTGGGCGGCGGAGCCGTTGCAGCCGTACAGCTGGATCCTGGTGCCGTCCGCCGTGCCGCCGTTCGACACGTCCAGGCACTTCCCGAACGCCCTCAGCGTCCTGTCGCCGGGCAGAGTCCACACCTGCGCGCCGGTGGAGTCGCAGGCGTGTGTCCGCACCGCCGTGCCGTTCGTCCTGCCGCCGCCTCTCACGTCCAGGCACTTCCCACCGATCCCGGAGGTGACCGGCCCGGAGTCCGACACCGGCGGAGCCTGGTCGCCGGTCGGCGGCTTCGCCCCGGACGGCGCCGGCGCGTGCGCGCCGAACACATGGGAGGGCAGGTAGCCGAGCAGGGCGGCGGCCAGGACGGTCGCCACCGCCAGGGCGGTCCCGCCGCCGGCCAGGTACGCCTTCTCCCGCGGCGTACGGCGTACGGGCACCGTCCAGGCGGGATCGTCGTGCACGGGCGGCATGACCCAGGTGCGGTCGAGGAATCTCGTCGCGACCCTCACCGGGTCACCGCGGCCGAGCGGCGCGGTGAGGACCGCGAGCAGCTCCGGCGCGGTCGGCCGGTCGTCCGGGTCCGTGGACAGAGCCCGCTCGACCGTCTCCCGGTGGTGATCCGGGACCCCGGCCAGGTCGGGCGAGGTGTTCAGCACGCGTGCGGCGACGACCTCGGGGCGGCCGTCGCCGTACGGCGGGCGGCCGGTCGCCGCGTAGCAGACGATCAGCCCCCAGGCGTACACGTCGGCGGCCGGGCCGACCTCCTCGCCGCGACAGCGCTCGGGGCTGATCCAGCCCGGGGAGCCCCTGCTGACACCGGTCCGGGTCATCGAGGTCTCGTCGAGGGCGATGCCGAGGTCCACCACCTTCGGCCCGTCCGGGGCCAGGATCAGGTTCGCCGGTCTGAGGTCACGGTGTACGACCGCCCGCGAGTGCAGGGAAACGAGAGCCTCGGCCAGCCCGGCGGCCAGCCCGTACAACTCGTCCCCGGACAGGGGCCCGAGGCGTTCGACGCGCCGCCCGAGCGTCGGTCCGGGGACGTACTCGGTGGCGAACCACGGCGGCGAGCCGCTCGGGTCGGCCGCCACGACGCGGGCGACGCACCGGCCGGACACCCGGTGCAGGAGCGACACCTCGCGGGAGAACCGGTGGCGGAAGTCCGGGTCGGACGCGAGCTCGGGGCGGACCGGCCTGACCGCGGCACGGCGGCCCCCGGCGTCCAACCCCGCGTAGACGACGCCCATCCCGCTCGCGCCGAGCCGGCCGACCAGCCGGAAGGGCCCGACGCGGTCCGGATCCTGCGGCGTCGTCGGAGCGATCGCGAGTAAGTCACCGTTGATCATCGTCGGTACCTCCGGAGTCGCCGGGCGAATCTCGATCAGTAATGACACGGCTGTCACCGGCGTTCCGTCTCAACGGGCGGCCGGACGAGAACCGGCCAGTAGGGTCGTCGGTCATGACCGAGACGGGCGTGCTGCGGCGGTTGTTCGACGGGTCCCCGCGGGCGAGCCGTGCCCAGATCGCGCGGCGCGTGGTCTGGTTGCTGTATCCGGCGGCCGTCCTGTCCAACGTCGGCGGCGCGCTGGTGGTGTACCTGCTGGCGGTGGTCGTCATCCCCGATCCGGGCGGGCCGGCCGGGCACTCGGTCCGCGGGCTGAACGAGGTGTTGTTCTTCGTCTACGCGTCGGCGGCGATCCTGGTGGGCGTCGGCGCGGGAGGGCGTTCCTTCGCGCCCGTCCGCGCGTTGTTCCGCACCGAGCGGCCGCTGGACGAGGACGAGCAGCGTCTGGTGCTGCGTGCCCCGCTGCGGATGATGCGGGTGCACGGCGCGCTGTGGGGGGCGGCGAGCGTCTGCTGGGCGGCCGTCAATGTCTTCTTCTCGCCGCTGCTGGCGTTCAAGCTCGGCCTGACCGTCCTTCTCGCGGGGCTGACCACCTGCACCATCGTCTACCTGCTGACCGAGCGGATCTTCAGAGCGGCCGTGGCCGACGTCCTGAGCACGGAGGTTCCGTCGCGGGCGGGCACGCCCAGCGTGGTCGGCCGTTCCGTCCTGGCCTGGGTGCTGGGCAGCGGGGTGCCGGTTCTGGGAGTGGTCGTCACCGGCGGGGTCGCGGCGGCCACCGGACACGTGTCGGCGCGCCAGCTGATGTGGGTGATGCTGGTCCTCGGCGGCATCGCCCTGGCCGTCGGCCTGTCGGTCACCCTTCTGGCCGCGCGAGCGATGGCCGACCCGATCGACTCGCTCCGCCGGGCCCTCGCCCGGGTCGAACGGCAGGACCTGCGGGCCGAGGTGCCGGTCTATGACGGCAGCGAGATCGGCCAGTTGCAGGCGGGCTTCAACCACATGGTCGCCGGGTTGCGGGAGCGGGCGCGGCTGCAGGACCTGTTCGGCCGGCAGGTCGGCGAGGACGTCGCCAGGATCGCTCTGGAACGCGGCGTCGAACTGGGCGGCGAGCTCCGCCAGGTCGCCGTCATCTTCGTGGACCTCGTCGGGTCCACCCGCCTGGCCGCCACACGACCGCCCATGGAGGTGGTCTCGGTCCTCAACGACTTCTTCGCGGTCGTCGTCAGCGTGGTCGGCCGGTACGGCGGCTGGATCAACAAGTTCGAAGGCGACGCGGCACTGGCCGTCTTCGGCGCTCCGGTGGACCTGCCGGACGCCCGTACCGCCGCCCTGTCCGCGGCCCGCGAGCTGGCCCGGCGGCTCGAACGTGAGGTGCCCGAGGTGCACGCCGCGGTCGGGGTGTCGGCCGGGGGAGCGGTCGCGGGCCACATCGGAGCCGAGAAACGGTTCGAGTACACCGTCATCGGCGACCCGGTCAACGAGGCCGCCCGGCTGAGCGAACTCGCCAAGGAGTTCCCGGGACGGGTCCTGGCCTCGGGCGACGCCCTGGACGCGGCCGATGAGGCGGAGGCCGCCCGCTGGCGGTCGCACGGGGAGACGACCGTGCGCGGCCGGATCGAGCCCACGCGCCTGGCCGTACCCCGCACCGCCACGGACGAGTGACGGGCGAGGCGGGAGAACACCTCACCCGTGTTCGAGCGCCGAGAGCTGACGGCCGAGGCGTTCGGCCAGGGCGGACTCACCGCGGGAGGAGTACAGCTCGATCGCGGCCCGCAGATGCTGGATCGCGTCATCGGTCCGGCCGAGCTCCAGGTTGAACTGCGCGTACTGGTGCTCGGCGAGCGCGTGCATCTGCAGCGAGCCGACCGTCCGGCAGAGTTCGAGCGCCTCGCGCCAGACCTCTCCGGCCTCCCGCGAGCGGCCCAGGACATGGAGTGCCTGCGCCTCGTTGACCATGGCCGATAGCCCGAACGTGGCGGCGGGATGCTCGCTGAGCAGCTCGCGGGCCTCGCGCGCGTAGCGCAGGGCCGCCTCGGCCTCGCCCGCCATGCCCTTCAGCGCGGCGGCGTTGCTCAGCGCCGAGTCCGCGTGCTGCTGGAAGCCGCCCGTACGGATCAGGTCGAGGGCCGTCTCGGAGATCCGGCCGGCCGTCGTGAGGTCGCCGGAGAGGCCCGTGGCGAGGGCCTGCACACCCAGGACATAGACGTACAGGTCACCGTCGTCCGGCCCGGTGCGCGCCAGCGCACGGGCGACGAGCTCCAGCGCCTCCGTGAGGCGGCCGCTCCCGCTGAGCGCGCTCGCGGTGGCCGCCTCCATCGCGGCGAGGGCGCGGGCGGTACCGCTGAGCCGGGCCGCGCGCAGCCCCGCCCGCAGACAGCGCAGCCGGTCGGTGAGCTGTCCCGCACCGTAGTAGAGGGGGTTGGCGGACCACGCGAGCCGCCAGGCGCGTTCGTGCTCGCCGCCCTCGGCCGCCAGGGCGACCAGACCGCGGATCACCGGCTCCTGGGCGCGGAACCAGGCCAGGGCCGACCGTACGTCGGGCGTCGGCGTGAGCGAGCGCGGCTCGTACGCGAGCGGCCGGGACGCCGCGTAGAACGGCTGCACCCGGCGTACGGCGGCGTGGGTCGCCGCCAGGTGGTGGTCGAGCAGCCGGGCGAGCGCGTCGGCGCGCGTCCCGGCGCCCAGCTCGGACAGGAGCTCCTCTCCGTACAGGCGGATCAGGTCGTGCCGGGCGTACCGGCCGGGCGCGCTCTCGGTGAGCAGGTGATAGGCGGCCAGCGAGCCCAGCGCCTGCCGGGCGCGGGGGAGGTCCGCGTCGAGCAGCGCCGCCGCGGAGGACAGGTCCACCTCGGTTCCCGGATGGACGGCCAGCAGCGCGAGGAGCCGTGCGGCCGGCAGCGGCAGGTGGCGGTGGGTCATGCTGAGCGCGCCGCGAACGCTCATGGCGCCCTGAGTGTCGAGGGTCGGCAGCCGGTTGCGCTCGTCGGCCAGCTCCTCGACCAGGTCCGCGAGCGCCCAGGCCGGCCGGGCCACCAGACGCGCCGCGGCGATCCGGAGCGCCAGGGGGAGCCGCTCGCACAGCTCGACCAGGCGTCCGGCGGCCTCCTCCTCGGCGGCCACGCGGTCTTCGGTCAGCAGCCGCCGGAGCAGCCCGAGCGCGTCGCCGGAGGGCAGGGCGCCGAGCTGCAGCGAGGCCGCGGCGTCGGTGACGAGCAGGTCCTCCAGCCGGTTGCGGCTGGTGATGACGGTGGCGCAGCCGGGCCCGGCCGGCAGCAGGGGCATGACGTCCTGGGCGGCGCGCGCGCCGTCGAGGATCACGAGCAGCCGGCGCTCTCGCGTCTGTTCACGGAACAGGTCGCATCGGGCGCCGGGGTCCTCGGGGATGGCGTTCTCGGGTACGCCGAGCGTCCGCAGGAAGGAGCCGAGGGCCTCGGCCGGATCGCCCGGGCCGGCCGGGTCGAAGCCGCGCAGGTCGGCGAAGAGGTGGCCGTCGGCGAAACCGGAGGTGGCGGTGTGCGCCCAGCGGATGACGGTGGCGGACTTGCCCGCGCCCGCCGGTCCGACCACGACGGCCAGGCCGCCGCCCGTCCGGTCGGGTCCGCACTCGCGGTCGAGCCAGCGTGACTCCTCGATCCGTCCGACGAAGCCGGCCGGGGGGCGGGGGAGCCCACTGCCGCGGACCCGTGGGATCGCCGCCGAGGCAGGAGCCGCCTTTTCGGCTGGGCCCGACACGGGCTCGCGGTCCCGGGCGGTGACGAACGCGAGCGCCTCCTGGAGGACGGGTCCGGGCGGGACGCCGAGGTCCTCGTCGAGTCTGGCCTGTGTGTGCTGGTGGACGGCGACCGCGTCGGCGGTCCGGCCGGCCTGGTGGAGACAGCGCATGAGCAGCGCGGCCATCGGCTCGTTGAGGCCGTCCGCTCGTAGGTTCTGTTCGAGCGCAGGGATCGCCACCGGTCCCTGGCCCAGGCGCAGCCGGCGTTCGGCCCAGTCGCGCATGGCGCGGGTGCGGGCGCCGTCGAGGCGGTCGGCGAGCGCGGCGCGCAGCTCGGTGTCGGGCAGGTCGGCGAGGGCCGAGCCGTTCCACAGCCCGAGCGCCTCCTCCAGCACGGCCACCGCGCCCGCGTCGTCGAGCCGGGCCGCCTGGGCGGTGAGGGCGTCGAAGCGCAGCGCGTCGACGGCGTCCGCGCTGCCGGTGAGCTCGTAGCCGGGCGAGCGGGTGAGCAGGGTGAACGACGACCCGTCGAAGGCCTTGCGGAGCGCGGCGACATGCCCCTGCAGCGCGGGCCGGGCCTGTGCGGGCGGGAGGTCGCCCCACAGCAGTTCGAAGAACCGGCCCAGGGGCACCGCCCGGCCGAGTTCGAGCGAGAGCAGGGCCAGAACGGCGCGGCGCTTCGGCCCGGACACCGCGACACGGGTCCCGTCATCGCCGCGAAGCTCGATCGGGCCCAGCAACCGTATCCGCATGTGTTCCCGTCTCCGACCTCTCGCGCGAAGCCGCGTCGAGTGTATCGACGCATCCGCCACGAGCGCCCGGGACGGACCTCGCCAGTGAACCCCGCGACGGCCGGGTCCCGTCATCTGGGTCATGTCAATTCCGCAGACGCTGGGATCCGGCGAGATGTGCCGGCTGATGATTTGCGGTCCGGCCTCCCGGATCGAGCTGGCGGTGCCCGCGCACGTGCCGGTGGCCGACCTGCTCCCGACGTTCCTGGATCACCTCGACCCCGAGCTGGCCACCTCGGGTTTCACGCACGACGGATGGGTGCTGCAGCGGCTGGGCGACCTCCCGCTCGACGAGGACCTCGGTACGGCCGCGCTCGGGCTGTGCGACGGCGACGTCCTTCAGCTGCGACCGCGTGCCGACCAGCTCCCGCCGGTCGACTTCGACGACCTGGTCGACGGCGTGGCCACGGCGACGGCGGCGCGCACCGACCGGTGGCGGCCCGAGACCACGCGCCGGTTCCTGCTCGCGCTGGTCGGCGTGGTGCTCGGGCTGGGGGCCGCGGTCGCCCCACTGAGCGGTACGGGACCGGAGGCCGCCCTGGTGGCCGGTGCCGCGAGTCTCGTCCTGCTGCTCGGCGCGGCCGCCGCATCCCATGCGCTCGGCGACCGCGCCGCCGGCATCCTGCTCGCGAGCGGGTCGGTCGCCTTCGCCGGCGTGGCCGGACTCGTACTGCCGGTGGCCGGGGACGGCCCGGTCAGCGCGTCCGGTCTGCTGGCGGCGGGGGCGTGGGCGGCCACCGTCGCCGCGCTCGCGAGGCCGGCGGTGGGCGGCGCGCTCACCGGCTTCGTCGCGGCGGCGCTCGCGTCCGTCCTCATGGGCCTGGCCGGGCTCCTGGTCTGTCTCGGCGTCGTGACCACGGCCGGCGCGGCGGCGGTCGTGCTGGCGGTCGTGCTGGCGGTCGGCGCCGCGGTCCCGGTCATCGCGTCGAGGCTCGCCGGCCTGCGGATCGTCCCGCTGCCGACCAGCGCGGACGAGTTCCAGCAGGGCATCGACCCCGAACCCAGCCGTGTCGTGCTCGACCGCACCGCCCGCGCGCACGAGCACATCGGGTCGCTGTACGCCGGGCTCGGCGCCGTCGCGGCCGGCTGTCTGCTGGTGCTCGGGACGACCCCGGGCGTCAGCGCGCGGGCCCTCGCCGTCGTCGCCTCGGTGCTGTCGCTCCTGCACGGCCGTGACCTGCTCGGCGTACGGGCCCGGCTCGCGGTGTTCGTGCCCGGCGTGGCCGGCCTGGCCGCCGTCCTGGTCGACCTGACCCTCGACCAGCCCGCCGCCGTACGGCCGGCGGCCGTGGCCGGGCTGCTGCTCGCCGCCGGCCCGCTGCTCGCCATCGCCCGGGTGCTGCCGGGACGGCGGGTGCTGCCGCACTGGGGGCGGATCGCGGACCTGTCCCACACCGCCACCGCCATCGCGGTCATCCCCCTCGTGCTCGCCGTCGCCGGCCTCTACGCCCGGGCCCGCACCGGCTGGGCGTGAGCGGGCCGGGGCCTCGGCGGAGATCGGAGATACGTGATGCACAACCGTCGTGACCAGGTAAACGCGCATGGGTTCATGGTCGGGCGGCTCGTCTCCGCGCTGCTGCGCGCCGAGCCGGACCTCGCCGTTCCACCGCTGCGCCGGTCGTGGGGAGGACTGATCATCGGCGCGCTCGTGGCCGCGCTGGCCGTCACCGGGTTCGCGGTGTTCGCCCTGATCTCACCCGGCAGCGCCGCGGGCTGGCGCGCGCCCGGCACGCTGATCCTCGACCGGGGGACGGGCACCCGGTACGTCCTGGCGGGCGGGCGTCTCCACCCGGTCCTCAACTACGCCTCCGCCCGGCTCCTCCTCGGCGCCAGGCCGGCCGTACGCACCGTGGCGACGAAGGCGCTGAAGGACATGCCGCGCGGCGGGCCGGTCGGCATCGACGGCGCCCCCGACTCCCTGCCCGATCCGGCCGGGCCGGCCGCCCCGTGGCTCGCCTGCGCCGGTTCGATCGGCTCCCGCCCCGCGCTGTCCCTCGTCATCGGCCCGGCGGAGGGGGAACGGCCGCTGCCACCGGGGCAGGCGGTGCTCGTACGGACCCCGGACGGCACGACGTACCTGGTCGCGGACGGCCGGCGGCTGCGGGTCACCGAACCATGGGTGACGCGCTCCCTGGGGATGCCCGACGACGCCGCGATCGGCGTGCGGGACGCCTGGATCGACACCCTGCCCGCGGGGCCGGACCTTCCCGCCCCGGCGACGCCCGGCCTCGGGACGCCCGGACCGGCCCTCGACGGATCGCCGTCCAGAGTCGGCGAGGTCTTCGCCGCACGCGGTACGGACGGGAGCCGGCGGTTCTACCTGCTCGCCCCCGGCGGGTTGCGGCCGATCAGCCAGACCGCGGCCTCGCTCATCCTCGGCGACCCCGCGACCGCCAGGGCCTACCCCGGCGGCCGCGCCACCGCCCGCGACCTCGGCCCCGCCGCCCTCGCCTCGACCAGGGCCTTGCCCGCCCCGGACTGGCAGGCGGGACTGCCCGCCGCGCCGCCACGCCTCGACGCCACGAGCGGCGGCCGGATGCCATGCGTCCGGACGGTCCCGGGCGGAGCCCACGTCACGACCTCGCTCGTCACGGTGCCCGGCGCGCCCGTCGCCGCGAACGCCGTGCCCACGGCGGCGGCCGAGGCGAACCCGGCCGCGAACCGGATCGCCGACCAGATCACCGTCGCTCCGGGGGCCGGCCTGCTCGCCCGTACGCTGCCCGCCCCCGGAGTGCCCGGCGCAGGGCTCTTCCTGGTCACCGAGGACGGCACCAGGTTCCCCGTCCAGGACGAAGCCGCGGCGACCGCCCTCGGCCACCCGATCTCCTCCGCCACCGCGGTGCCGGCCGACCTGCTGGCGCTGCTCCCCACCGGACCCGTGCTCCACGCCCTCGGGACGGGAGGTGATGCCGGCTAGTCACGCCCCTCCCGCACGCGTACCACCTGATCAGCACGACCTCTCACCGACAGGAGAACCCCATGGCGGGTCAGTTCGGAGCCTTCGACCCCTCGACGTTCCACTTCAGCGACCCGGACCTGGTCCAGATCATCACCAAGACCCAGGACGCGATCAACGAGATGAACCAGCTCAACAACCAGGTGCAGTCGCACACGGACGCGCTGACCAGCGCGAACCGGTCCGACTCGGGCCAGCTCCTCTCCGGGCACCTGGGCACCTGGATGACCGACTTCAACAACTGCGTGCACAACCTCGACGACCTCAACCACAAGGCCACGGCGCTGCGTCAGGTCAACGTCACCACCGGCGCCACGGCCACCGGCCAGGCCAAGTAAGACCGTCGTTCCCCCAAGGAGGAGTACTGCGATGAGCGATCAGTTCTGGGTCAACCACAGCGGCTACGGCGACGTGAACGCCGGTCTGTCCGCGAGCGTCGCCCGCATGGACACGATCATGAGCGACCTGAACGCCACCCTCAGCCGCATCAGCCAGGCCAGCCAGGGCAAGGCCACGCCGCTCTGGGAGGAGCAGCAGACCACCTGGAACCGGTCCTACGCCGAGATGAAGACGCTGCTGGGCACCCACACCAACTCCTCGATCAACGTCGCCCAGACGTTCCAGGACGGCGACGACCAGGGCGCACGTGTCATGGCCTAAGGCCGTGGACCGGAAGGAGTGACAATGGCGGACGACAACGAAGAGGTCACCTCGTTCGACAAAACGCATTATGAACAGCTCATCCATTACCTGATGAGCGTCGACGGCGGTATCAACAAAACGCCTTCGGCGCTGGGGCCGTCGGCCGACCTCAAGCTCGACAGCACTCTGCAGACCCTGCTGAAGCCGGGTTCGCAGAACTGGGACCCGGTGAAGAACCTCGTCGCCCAGGCGGGCGCCTTCGGGGACTCGGCGCACAGCCGTTACACCGCCGTCGAGCAGGAGATCCGCGTGTTCGTGAACGCCCTCAAGGACGCCGAGAACGTCTTCGAGGACACCGACGACCTCGCCAGCTACGACGCGACGAAGTTCGGGGACGAACACCCGGACGTCGCGGGAGCCGTGACCTGACCTCACTTCAGGGTCACGGAGCGGCGGGGGGGGGGGGGGGGGCGCCCCCCCCCCCCCCCGGCGGGGGGGGGGGGGGGGCCGGCGGGGGGGGGGGGGCCCGCGCGCGCGCCCCGCCCCCCCCCGCGGCGGCGCGGGGGGCGCGGGCGCCGCCGGGCCCCGCCCGCCCGCCCCCCCCCCGGGGGGAGAGAGGAGAGG
>NZ_JAUEQY010000004.1 GCF_030406325.1 Actinomadura sp. DC4
GCACGCCGTGGGCGTCTTTCCGCTGGTCGGCCGAGATTCGACCGTATGAGACCACGGGGACGAGCGAACTGGATGGGGACATGGCCACCTCCGATTACTTCTTGCCGGAGGTTAAGTTCTACAACCTCCTCCACCGGGAGGAGGAGCGCGAGATGCTGCCGCTCTGCGCCGACCAGGGGATCGGCGTGATCCCGTGGAGCCCGCTCGCGCGCGGCCGCCTCACCCGCGACTGGGACGCGACCAGCGCCCGTAGCGAGACCGATGAGTTCGGCAAGTCGCTGTACCAGGAGAGCGACCGTCAGATCGTCGACGCCGTGGCCGAGGTCGCCGGGGCCCGCGGCGTCGACCGGGCCCAGGTGGCGCTGGCCTGGGTGCTGCGCAACCCGGTCGTCACCTCGCCCATCGTCGGGATGGGCCGGGACAAGCACCTCGACGACGCCCTGGCCGCGCTCGCGATCGAGCTGACCGACGACGAGGTGGAGCAGTTGGAGAAGCACTACACGCCGCGGGAGATCGCAGGCTTCCGCTGACGGCCCCGTGGTGCCCGGAATCCCCCGAGTGGTCCCGGGCACCACGCGCGCGGGGGTCAGCAGTCGACGAGCTCGGGGCGCTGGTTGAGAATCTGTGCACGGGAGGTGACGAAGTCCTGGTAGGCCTCCTCCGCGCCCGGCAGGAAGGCCGCCGCGCGGTGGCAGTTCTGGAACGCCAGCCGTACGCCGAAGTAGCGCTCGATCGTCCCGCGCATGGCGTCGCTGGCCATCAGGCGCAGGAGCTGGCCGCGCGCGGCCTCGTCGGGAGGCGGTGTCCGGTTGTCGGCGAACTCGGCCTCGCTGACCCGGAGGTCGTCGATCAGCCCGCTGACGACCTTCCAGGCGTACGGCAATGAGTCGCGGATGCAGTCGATGAACGCGGCGTCGTCGACATCGCCACGCTGGGCCTGCTGGACGAGTTGCGGAGACACGGTCAGCGACATGAATCTCTCCTGTCGGTCTGCCACGCTTGTCGGTAACGGTTTTCATCTTCCATAAGTGACGATGAGAAATCAACCGAATCGGCGGGCCGGTCAAGGACGGCTCTTCGCCGGTCAGCGGCACAAAACATCGATAGAAGACAACCGATAAGGGCCGCCGTTCGCGAGAGCCTGGGCCGTTACGAACGCCGGCCGGTCAGGGCGGCCTCGGCGAGCGTGAAGCCGGGGTCGACCTGAGCCTCGAGGTCCTCCCCGATGGCGGCGTTGGCCCAGGCGCGGGCGTTCTTCACGTGGAACTCCACGGCCTGGCGGGTGAACTTCGGCCAGTCCTTCGCCCGGTCGTCGACGGCCGCCCGGAGGGCGCCGAGCGAGGAGCGGTCGGCGGCGGTCAGGTCGCCGATGCCGAACGGGCGGCCCTGCTCCATGCCTCGTACGGCCGCGGACTGGCCGAGGCAGCACAGCAGCGCGTCGCCGACGTGCTCGCGCAGGAAGGCGACGTCCTCGGCGTCGTGCACCTTGTTACCGACGACCCGCAGCGCCACGTCGAAGTCGGCGGCGTAGTCGACCCACTGGCGGTAGACCGCGACGCCCTTTCGCGTCGGCTCGGCGACCAGGAAGGTCAGGTCGAAGCGCGTGAACATGCCCGACGCGAAGGACTCCGCGCCCGCCGTGCAGTCGACCACGACGTATTCGCCGGGGCCGTCGACCAGGTGGTTGAGGTAGAGCTCGACCGCGCCGGTCTTGGAGTGGTAGCACGCCACCCCGAGGTCCTCGCCGGTGAACGGCCCGGTGGCCATCAGGCGCGCGCCGGCCGCGTCGACCGCGAGCCGCGTGTGGATCGGGTCGTCGTCGCCCAGGCGCAGCAGCCGGGAGCCGCGGCCCGGCGGGGTGGTCTTGACCATCGACGCCGCCGAGGGGATGCGCGGGTTGGCGCCCCGGAGGTAGGACTTGATCTCCGGCAGGTGCTCGCCCATCGCCGGGATCGCGGCCGCGGTGTCCTCCTCGAGGCCGAGCGCGACCCCGAGGTGCTGGTTGATGTCCGCGTCGATGGCGACCACCGGCGCGCCCGCGGTCACCAGGTGCCGGACGAACAGCGAGGACAGCGTGGTCTTCCCGCTGCCGCCCTTGCCGACAAAAGCGATCTTCACGGTCCCTCCCAGGACGGGTAAGCATCGACACTCAGCGTCAGTGGCCACCACTCATTGTGACCGTTCGCGGCAGGCGGTGACGCCGGAAGCCGTCATCTGTGGACGGCCCCCTCCCGCACTCTAGCGATAGTGATAACCGTTTTCAGGTATCCGGGCGGTCCCCGGCGCAGTCCGGGCACAGCCCGAAGATCTCCACGGTGTGGTCCACGTCGACGAAACCGGCCTCGGTGGCGACCCGGTCGGCCCACCGCTCCACCGCCCGTCCCTCGACCTCCACGCTGCGCCCGCACGAGCGGCACGTCACGTGATGGTGGTGCGCCCGCGTCTCGCAGCGCCGGTAGAGCGTCTCGCCGTCCTCGTCGCGGATGGTGTCGACCGCGCCGTCCTCGCTGAGCACCATGAGGTGGCGGTAGACGGTGGTCAGGCCGATGCGCTCACCGCGCCGGCGGAGCTCCGCGTGGATGTCCTGGGCGCTGCGGAACCCGGCCAGGCTCTCCAACGCGGTGGCCAGCACCTCCGCCTGCCGCGTGCCGCGGACGCGGGTGCCCCGAACCGGCTGTGACGACCTCACCCTCGCACCGTATAGCAGCATCCCCCTCAGGTGACCGGCTCCGCGCCGTCCCAGATGGCCTCGAACGCGTAGGCCAGGCACTGCGCGAGCGCCGGGTGCTCGATGAAGACGTTCGTCGTGGAGGCGGACTCGGCGACCGGATCCCGCAGCGACATCACCACTCGCGAGCCGTCCACGATCCACATGCGCATCGGCACGCTGGCCGCGATCCGTGCGTGCTCGCCGGCGGCGGCGTACCTCCGGATGTCGGCGAGCATCTCGCCGTGGTCCATCGTGTCGCGTTCGTACAGGCAGCGCACGCTGCCGCCGGCCTCGTTCAGCCGGTGGATGGTGGCGATCCCGGACTCGCTCGTGCCGGTGAGGTAGGGGAGCTTGGCCATGGCGAGGATCTCCCGCTCGGCCTCGGCCTGGATCTCCTCGATCCGCTCGGACAGCATCTCCCGGTCGCGCAGCACCTCGACGTAGTCGAGCGGGTCGGTCTCGTCCCGCCCCTGCGACCAGGCCGGTACGAGCGCCTCGACGAGCCGCGCGGTGGTCTGCTCCAGGTGGCTGAACGTCGCGCGGTGCGTCGCCATGAGGCGCTCGATCGCCGAGGCCGGGTCGACCGCGGTGAAGCGCGCCACCTGGCCGGGCAGCGCCCGTACGAGCCCGCGTTCGGTGAGGCCGGACAAGACGTCGTAGACGCGCTGGCGCGGCACGCCCGACTCGCGGGCGATCTGCGCCGCCGTGTAGCGGGACCGGTTGACCAGCGCGAGGTACACGCGCGCCTCGTACCCCGTCAGTCCGAGGTCGGTCAGCTCTCGGCGCCACCCGTCCAAATCCGCCACTCTCCCAAATTATCGGGCGTGCACGAAACACCACTAAAAGCGCTCTTACCGTCCAGAAGCGGACGCATCGGTCAAGAGAGAGTAAAGGCATATTGACCCTCTTGTACCGCATGCCTATCGTCCGCGGCATGCACCACTGACCGTGGTGTCACAGGCTAGGCGACGCTCACCCCGATCGGTTTCGGACCCCCGCCGTACCGCCGCCCGGCCTCCCGCCAGGAAAGGGAGCAGGATGTCACCCCCCACCCTCGCTCGACGGATGAGACGTGCCGGACTCACGGTGCTCGCCTCCGTCGCGCTGGCCGCGGGTTCGCTCGCCGCCTCAGCCTCCGCCCAAGCCGCCCCCGCCAGGGCCGCGAGTCAGCAGGCGGCCGCCGCCGCGCCGGTCCAGCGGGCCTGCGCCACGCCGACCCGCAAGAACCAGATGGCCTGCCTCACGCTCGTACGCACCGACGTGCAGGCGCGGCGCGGCCTCCAGCCGCAGGTCGCGCCCTCCGGATACGGCGCGACCGATCTGAAGAGCGCCTACGCCCTGCCCTCGGGCGGGTCGGGGCAGACGGTCGCGATCGTCGACGCCTACGACGACCCCAACGCCGAGTCCGATCTGGCGACGTACCGGTCCCAGTACGGGCTCGCGGCGTGCACCACCGCCAACGGCTGCTTCAAGAAGGTCAACGAGACCGGCGGCAGCACCCCGCCGAGCGCCGACTCCGGATGGGCCGAGGAGGAGTCGCTCGACCTCGACATGGTCTCCGCGGTCTGCCCGACCTGCCACATCCTCCTGGTCGAGGCGAGCCAGCCGTCGATGGAGGACCTGGGCACCGCGGTCAACACCGCGGTCAGCCTCGGCGCGAAGTACGTCTCCAACAGCTACGGAGGGGACGAGGACTCCACCGACCCCAGTTCCGACTCCGCCTACTTCAACCACCCGGGCGTGGCGATCACGGTGTCCTCCGGCGACGACGGGTACGGCGTGGAGTACCCGGCCGCCTCCCGGTACGTCACCGCGGTCGGCGGCACCTCGCTGTCCCGCGCGTCCAACGCGCGCGGCTGGAGTGAGACCGCGTGGAGCGGTGCCGGCTCCGGCTGCTCCGCCTACGACGCCAAGCCGTCCTGGCAGACCGACACCGGCTGCTCCCGCCGTACGGTCGCGGACGTCTCGGCGGTCGCCGACCCCAACACCGGCCTGGCGGTCTACGACACGTACGGGACCGGCGGCTGGCTGGTCGTCGGAGGAACCAGCGCCTCGGCACCGATCATCGCCGGCGTGTACGCGCTGGCCGGGCCGCCCGCGGCGGGCTCGACCCCGTCCTCGTTCCCCTACTCCCACACCGGCAACCTGAACGACGTCACCTCCGGCAGCAACGGCTCGTGCAGCCCGGCCTACCTCTGTAAGGCGGCGGCCGGATACGACGGGCCGACCGGTCTCGGCACCCCCAACGGCGTCACCGCGTTCGGCAGCGGCTCGACCGGCGGGAACACCGTGACGGTCACCAACCCGGGCAGTCAGACGTCGACGGTCGGCACGGCGGCGAGCCTGCAGATCCATGCCTCTGACTCCGCGTCGGGCCAGACACTGACCTACAGCGCGTCGGGCCTGCCCGCCGGGCTGTCGATCAACGCCTCCAGCGGCCTGATCTCGGGCACGCCGACCACGGCGGGCACGTACAGCGTGACCGTGACCGCCACGGACACCACCAGCGCCTCGGGCTCGACCTCGTTCACCTGGACGGTCAACCCGGTCGGCGGCGGCTGCTCCTCGCCGGGCAACAAGGTCACCAACGGCGGCTTCGAGTCCGGCACCACGCCGTGGACGACGACCTCGGGCGTCGTCTCGGCCAACGGCTCGGGCGAGACCGCGCACGGTGGTACGCACTTCGCCTGGCTGGACGGCTACGGCACCACCCACACCGACAGCGCCGGCCAGTCGGTGACCATCCCGGCCGGCTGCCACGCCTCGCTTAGCCTCTACCTGCACATCGACACGAGCGAGTCCGGCAGCACCGCCTACGACAAGTTCACCGTGAAGATCGGCAGCACGACCCTCGCGACCTACAGCAACGCCAATGCGGCGTCCGGCTACGTGAACAGGACCTTCGACGTGTCCTCGTTCGCCGGCCAGACCGTGACGCTGGCGTTCAGCGGCACCGAGGACTCGTCTCTGCAGACCAGCTTCGTCCTGGACGACGTGGCGGTGAACGCGTCCTGATCCGATGAGAACCGGGCTTCCGCGGGGGACCTCGTCCCCCGCGGAAGCTCCGGCGTCAGCCGGTGACCGGAAGGTCGCTTGGGATCGGGGTCGGCTTCGGAGCCTCGCCCGTGGGCGCGCAGGTCGCGGAGGCGATGTCGATCGTCTGGCTCTTGCCCAGCGCCCGTACGTCGAGGTGGAGGCCGGTGACCGTGAGGGTGCCGTCGGGATTGCGCACCTGCCGGTCGACCGTGACCTGGACGCCGCCGAGGCCCGCGACCGGCACCGTGAGCGTGCTGTTCGGCGAGCCGCCCGCCTCGATCGGCCGCCCGGCCAGGCGTACGTCGGCCAGCTTGGAGACGCCGGCGCCCTCGTCGCACGTGGCCGCGATCAGCTTGGCGGACAGGACCGCGTCCGGGCCGAGCGCCGTCGCGGCGACACGGAGGTCGACGACGCTCGCCTCCGCGTGCCCGGGTACGGCGCGGGCGCGGAGCACCGACACCTTCACCAGCGGGTTGCCCGGGATCGAGGCGACACTCCTGGAGTTCGGGCGCGCGGCGGAGGTCACCGAGGGCGTCGCGGGGACGTTCACCGGACCGGTGGCGGAGATGCCGTACGCCGACGAGGAGTGCCCGCCTGCGTTCGCCGGCGCCGGCACGATGACGGCGGCGGCGGCCGGCGCCGCGAGGACACCGGCGACCAGGCCGAACTTCAGGTGCTTGCGCATGGGGTTACTGCTCCTAAAAGGGATAACGGCTTCCACGCGGGAAGGCCGTGGGTGCGGGGCATGGGCTAAACGGCGATCGAGACGGACGTCCCCAGCGGCACTTTGGCGAGCTGCTGGAGCGCGTCCGACGGGACCCGTACGCAGCCGTGCGTGACCGCCTGGCCGAACACCGACTTCTGGGGCCAGCCGTGGAACGCCACGGTGCCCGGACCGCCGCCGAACGTGTCGAGCGACTCAGAATGCGCGCCGACCGGAAGGATCAGCGGGCTGTAGGTCGGCTTGGCCGGCGCGAGCGAGGCCATGATGAACGTACGGCCGACCGGCGTCGGCGTCTTGGGCGCGCCCACGGCGACGGTCCAGGTGCCGACCGGCCGCCCGGACTTGAGCAGGGAGAGGCGTCGCGAGGACGTGTCGACCTTGATCGTGTACGGGCTGTACGCCGTGCGCACCTTGTCCTTGCCGTCGGCGATCCAGCCCGTCGCGCCGTTGGGGCGGCTGGGCAGGAGGACCCGCTGCCAGCCCGGCTTGGTCTCGACGACCGGGACCCAGGTGGGACCGCCCAGCTCCTTGTCGGGCAGGGTCGCGACCGGCGGGCCGCCGGGGGCCGCCGAGACCGGGATGGCCTTGATCGGGTGCGTGACGGTGCCGTCGGCGGCCGCCTTGGTGTCCTGGGCGATGTTCTTCAGCGTCGCGAAGGTCGTGACGAGCGGCAGGCTGCCGGACGTCGGGGCCACGGAGGGCGGAGGCGACGACGCGGCGTGGCTCGGGCTCTTTCCCGCACAGCCCGTGACGAGGGTCGCCGCGACCGCGGCCCCCACCGTCAGACTGAGCGGGCCACCGGCCGGCCGGAACGAACGGCCGAGGCGAGCCCGCGTGGAGCGAGTGCTCACGGAGGAACTCCAAAGAAAGCGGACAGAGGGGAATCGTGCGAGACCGTAATCTCGCAGGGAAGTCATATAGCTACCACAGGTAATCGAAGACCCGCAGGAGAGTCTGACAACCCAGCACCACGCTGTCTGACTTGTCCGGTTAGTGCATATCGGCCATGGCCGGCTCGGCGGCGCGGGCGCGGCCGTGGCGGACGAACGCGGCGACGAGCACGACCGCCGCGACCGCCATCGACCAAAGCACTTGCGGGCGGCCGTCGTGGTCGAACAGCATGACCACCAGGATCGCGGCGATGCCGACGATCGTGGCGACGGTGAGGTAGGGGTACAGCCACATCCGTACGAGGATGCGCTCGGGTGCCTCACGCTCCAGGCGGCGGCGCATGCGAAGCTCCGAGACGGCGATCACCGCCCAGACGAACAGCGCGACCGCGCCGGAGCCGTTCAGCAGGAACAGGAACACCGTGTCCGGGCTCGTGTAGTTGAAGACCACCGCCACGAAACCGAACGCCACCGACACCCAGATCGCGACGTACGGGACACCGCGCCTGTTCGTACGGGAGAAGCTCTTCGGCGCGTCACCGCGCTCGGCCAGGGAGAACGCCATGCGCGACGCGGTGTAGAGACCGGAGTTCAGGCACGAGAGCACCGCGGTCAGCACGATGACGTCCATGATCGTGCCCGCGCCGGAGATGCCGATGTTGTCGAGCACCGCGACGTACGGGCTGGTCGCCACACTGCCGGCGTTCCACGGCAGCAGCGTGATGACCACCGCGATCGAGCCGAGGTAGAAGACGAGGATGCGCCAGATCACGCTGTTGACCGCCTTGGTCACGGCGCGGCCCGGGTCGCGGGACTCGCCGGCCGCGATGGTGACGATCTCGCTGCCCATGAACGCGAACACGACGGTCAGCAGGCCGGTGATCACGGCGCCGTACCCGTGGGGGAAGAAACCCCCGTGCCCGGTCAGGTTGCTCCCGCCGACGGAGTCCGTGCCCGGGAGCAGACCGAAGATCGCGAGTACGCCGAGCACGATGAAGACGCCGATGGCGACGACTTTGATCGTGGAGAACCAGAACTCGAACTCGCCGTAGGACCCGACGGAGAACAGGTTGGTCGCGGTCAGCAGGATCATCAGGATCAGCGAGAGCGCCCACTGCGGCAGCCCCGGGATCCAGCCGTGCACGATCTTCGCGCCCGCCGTCGCCTCGACCGCGAGCACCACCGCCCAGAACCACCAGTAGAGCCAGCCGATCGTGAACCCGGCCCAGCGCCCGATCGCGCGGTCGGCGTACGCGGAGAACGAGCCGGTGTCCGGCGAGGCCGCCGACATCTCGCCGAGCATGCGCATCACCAGGACGACGAGCAGACCGGCGATGCCGTACGAGATGAGGATCGCCGGACCGGTGCCGTGGATGCCGGCCCCCGAGCCGACGAACAGGCCCGCGCCGATGACGCCCCCGATGGCGATCATTCCGACGTGACGGTTCTTGAGACCTTGCTGGAGGCTCGTATCGGTCATCCGGGGAAGCTCCTTGGGACTGGCGGGGACCCTGCGTGGAACGTTACAGCGAGTCGTGATCGGAGTCAGCCCCGCATTTCGATCACCCTCCCCGGCCCCCGGCGCGCTGGTTATTCGATTGCGGTGGCCCGGCCGGGGCGTCGAGGCTGGGGGCATGACCTCTGACCCGCTTCCGCTGCGCGGCCGCGTCGCGCTGGTGACGGGAGTGAGCCGTCGCGCCGGTATCGGGTACGCCATCGCGCGCCGGCTGGCCGCCCTGGGCGCCGGCCTGTTCCTGCACCACCACGTGCCGCACGACCGGGAGCAGCCGTGGGGAGCCGACCCCGGCGGCCTGGACGCCGTCGTGAGTGGCGTGTCCGAGGCTCTCACCGAGGGCGCGGAGCTGCACCATCAAGGCCTGGACCTCGCCGCCCCCGACGCGCCCGACCGCCTGGTCGAGGCGGCGGCCGGGGCGTTCGGCCACGTCGACGTCCTGGTCTGCAACCACGCCCGCAGCGGTGGCGACGGAGCGCTCGAGGCGCTGGACGCCGCGATGCTCGACACGCACTGGGCGGTGAACACCCGCTCGGTGATCCTGCTGGCCCAGGCGTTCGCCGCCCGGCACGACGGCCGTCCCGGCGGGCGGGTCATCTTCCTGACCTCGGGCCAGAACCTCGGCCCGATGCGCGACGAGGTCGCCTACGCGACCGCCAAGGGCGCCCTCGCCGCGATCACGCCGACGCTGGCCGACCATCTCGCCGACCGGGCGATCACCCTCAACACGGTCAACCCGGGCCCTGTGGACACCGGCTACGCCCCGCCTGGCGTCCTGGAGGAGGTACGCCGCCGCTTCCCGGCCGGACGCTGGGGCGTACCGGACGATCCGGCCCGCCTCATCGCCTGGCTCACCACCGACGACGCCGCCTGGATCACCGGTCAGGTGATCAACACCGAGGGCGGCTTCCGCCGCTGGACCTAGTCCTGGTCCTCTTCCTCCTCGGTGACGGGGAGCAGGACCTGAAAGCGGGTGTCGCCCGGTTCGGAACGGAGTCGCAGGTCGCCTCGGTGCTTGTTCACCACGATTCGCCATGAGATGTCCAGGCCGAGCCCGGTGCCCTCGCCGACCGCCTTCGTCGTGAAGAACGGTTCGAAGATTCGCTGGCCGAGGTCCGCGGGCACCCCGGGGCCGTCGTCGCAGATCTCGACCATCAAGCGGTCGTTCTCGCGGCTGGTCCGGATGGTCAGCGTGCCGGTGCCCTTCATCGCGGAGACCGCGTTGTCGACCAGGTTCGTCCATACCTGGTTGAGTTCACCGGCGTACGCCGGGATCGACGGGAGCGACCGGTCGTACTCTTTGATCACCGCGATGTGGCTCAGCTTGCCCGACAGCATGATGAGCGTCGAGTCGAGGCCGTCGTGCACGTCGATCCACTGGTACGGCGCGCGGCCCATCTGGGAGTACTGCTTGGCGGCGCTCAGCAGCGTCGAGATGCGCGTCGTGGCGTCCTCGATCTCGCCCATCAGCGACTCCGTCTCCACCGCGTACCCGAGCCAGCGCAGCGCCGGGTTGAGGAACGCCTCGCCGACCGCCTCGTTGACCTCGTCCAGGCGCGCCGTGGTGATGCCGGCCGGTACGAAGAGCGCGGCGAGATCCCACCCGTCGGCGACGCCGTGGTCCTCCATCCAGTCCGACAGCTCGTCCTCCAGGTCGGAGGTCTGTATCGCGCTGAGCTTGGGTGCGCCGGCGACCGCCTTGACCAGGACCTCCTGGACGTCCACGAGCTGTTCGAGGAGGTTCGGGTCGATGTCGTTTCGGGCGAGCATCGCGAGCTTCTGCCGCATCCCGGCGACGCGTTCGCGCAGCGAGGAGGTCGCGCGTACGGCCGCCGCGGCGGGGTTGTTCAGCTCGTGGGTCAGGCCCGCGGACAGCGCGCCGAGGGCGAGCAGCCGCTCCCGCTGGCCGACCACGGCGTCGGTGTTGCGGCGGCCGAGGAACATGCCCTCCAGCAGGTGGGCCGCCATCGGGAACCAGGAGGTGAACTCCTCGCCGAGCTCGGCCGCCGGCAGCGACAGGAACTCGGTGTCGGTGACCGCGTGCACCGACGCGGAATAGCGCTGGTCACCGCGCTGGCCCATCAGGAACTGGGTGGCGCCGCAGTACGCCCCGCGCTGGTCGGTGCGGGTCATCTCCAGCTCGTCGCCGTGGACGAGCCGCGTCATCCGCAGCGTGCCGGACAGCAGCACGTAGAAGCAGGTCGCCGGGTCGCCCTCCTGGAGGATCGGCGTGCCCTCGGCGTACTTCTCGATCTCACCGTGCTCGGTGACCCAGTCGAGCTGCTCGTCGGTCAGCTTCTCGAAGAGGAAGAGCGTCCGCAGCTCGTCCCGCGCGATCGAGGTCATCGCTCCTCCAGGTACCGGTGGACCAGCGTCACTGCCATCGCTCCTTCGCCGACCGCCGAGGCGACCCGTTTGACCGACTGCGACCGTACGTCGCCCGCGACGAAGACGCCGGGAACCGACGACTCCAAGTACAACGGGTCGCGGTCGAGAGTCCATCCCTTCGGCCGTTTGCCCTCGGCCAGCAGGTCGGGTCCCGTACGCACGAAGCCGTGGGAGTCGCGGACGATCGCGTCGCCGAGCCAGTCGGTGTACGGGGCGGCGCCGATGAAGACGAACATGTGGCTGCACGGCACCGTCTCGGTCTTGCCGCTGTCGCCCTCGCAGATCGTCACGTGCTCGAGGTGCTCGCTGCCGTGGGCCTCGATGACGGATGTGCCCACGCGTACGGAGATGTTCTCGATGGCCCTGAGCTGCTCGATCAGATAGTGCGACATCGACTGTTCGAGCGACGGGCCGCGTACGAGGAGGGTGACCGAGCGCGCGTAGCGCGAGAAGAACACGGCGGCCTGGCCGGCGGAGTTCGCGCCGCCGACGATGTAGACGTCCTCGTCGCTGCACGCCTGGGCCTCGGTGGAGGCCGAGCCGTAGTAGACGCCGCGGCCGGTGAGGTCGTTGCAGCCGGGTGCGCCGAGCGAGCGGTACGAGACGCCGCTGGCGAGGACGACGGAGTGCGCGGCGATCTCGGTGCCGTCGCTGAAGGTGATCACCCGGGCCGAGCCGCGCGCCTCCAGCGCGACAGCGTCGCGCGCGGTCAGCACCTCGGCGCCGAACTTGCGCGCCTGCCGTCGGGCCCGGTCGGTCAGCTGGCTTCCGGACACACCGTCGGGAAAGCCCAGGTAGTTCTCGATCCGGGAGCTCTGCCCGGCCTGACCGCCGGTCGCCCGGCGTTCGACGAGTACGGTCCGCAGGCCCTCCGAGGCGCCGTACACCGCCGCGCCGAGCCCGGCGGGGCCGCCGCCGATGACGATGAGGTCGTAGAAGTCGGCGGCCGGCTCGGTGGACAGGCCGACCACGGCGGCGATCTCGGCCCCGGTCGGCGAGCTCAGCGCCTTGCCGTCGGGCGTGATGACCACCGGGATGTCGTCCGGCCCGGCGCCCGCGGCGTCGAGGAGCCGGCGTCCCTCGGGCTCGTCCACGGAGTACCAGCGGTACGGCACGAGGTTGCGGGCCAGAAAGTCGCGGACCTTGTACGTCGGCGCGGACCAGCGGTGCCCGACGACCTTGGTCTCCTCGACCGGCCGGTCGTCGGCCGCGCGCCAGGTCTCCACCAGCGCGTCCACCACCGGATAGAGCTTCTCCTCCGGCGGGTCCCACGGCTTGAGCAGATAGTGGTCGACGTCCACGAGATTGATCGCCTGGATCGCGGCGTCGGTGTCCGCGTACGCGGTGAGCAGTGCCCGCCGGGCGTGCGGAAACAGGTCCATGGCCTGCTCGAGGAACGCGATGCCGTCCATGTGCGGCATGCGGTAGTCCGCGAGCATCGCGGCGACGGTCTCCCCCCGGAGCTTGATCTCTCGCAGCGCTTCAAGGGCGTCCGGTCCCGAGTCGGCTCTCACCACTCGGAAGTTCTGTCCGTACCGGCGTCTGAGGTCGCGAGCGACCGCCCGGGACACCGATGGATCGTCGTCTACGGTCAACAAGATCGGTATCCCCATAGTCGGAGTATCCCAGGCCGAGGGGTCTCCCGACGAGACCGGGCATATGCCGTGATTCGGGCAGGACTGATCGTTAGATTCGCGGTCCGGCGGAGTCTGCGCCGGTCGCCCGCGTGGGCGGGCGTTCCGGCGGTCCGTGGGCCGCCGGAGCCGGACCCACGGCGCCGTGTTCCTCGCTACTCTGCTCGGCGTGAACGGGCGACATACGTGGGCATCGGCGCTGAATCCAACAGTTTTGGCGCGTCGTCTGTGGACCAGGTTCGAGTTCCTGCCGTTCCGGTACGGCGTGGCGCTGGGCTCCGGCGCCATCGTCCTGGCCGGCGTGCTGGTCCTCGCGGTGACGCTGGCGGGCGGTGGCTCGGGCGAACCGTTGAAACCGGCCGCCTCGACCGGCGTCCAATCGAGCCGGCCGCCGGCGGGGGCCGCCGTACCGCCCCCGCCGACCTTCGGCGCGTACGTCCCGCCGCGCCGTACGAAGACCACGATCGTCCCCGTACCCCGGCCGCGCGTCGTGGCCACGACCCCGCGCCCGAAGCCGAAGCCGGCGCCGACCCACACCGCCCCGCGCCCGACCATGAGCTGCCCGCCGACGCTGAAGAAGTGGTCGTGGATGTGGCAGATGTGTCACCGCAGGCCGAACGGTTGACCGGCTCCTCGTCCGTCACACGCGGGGCTCTGTCCACGGCGGCACCTGTAGTACGGTCGAGCAGCGTCACGTAGTCGCCAGCCCCCGGAAGGATCCCCGTGCGAAGCCCTCGGCCGGCGGCGCTGATCGCGGCGATCTCGGTGTTCGCGTCGCTGACGATGGCCGGTGCCTCGGACCGGTCGTCCGCCTCCCAGACACCGTCGCCCAGCAGCGCCGAAGCTCTCCGTAAGCAGGCCGACAAGGCCCGCAACGAACTCACCGCGGCGACGAAGACGTGGGAGACCCGCAGCAAGCAGCTCAACGCCTCCGAGGAGAAGCTGAAGAAGACCCTGGCCGACCTCGGCGTCGCCGACGCCCAGCTCAACCAGATCCGTGAGCCGCTGGCGCGCCTGGCCGCCAGCTCGTACAAGGAGCCGGGCGTGCTCGGCATCCCGGCGCTCATCGGCGGCGACGACCCCGACCAGGCGCTGGCCGCCGCGACCGACCTCACGCTGCTGTCCAACGAACAGAAGACGCTGATCGACAAGGCGAGCCAGCTGCGCAAGCAGCACGAGCAGCTCGCCGCCACCGCGCAGGACCTGCAGTCGCGCAACGCCATCGAGCAGACCCGGCTGCAGCAGGAGATCAGCGGCCTGAAGTCCCGCGCCGCCACGCTGACCACGCAGCTGACCGCCGCGCTGAAGAAGCTGGACCCCAACACCCGGCTGCGCCTGACGTGCCGCAAGAGCCTGGTGGCGGACGCGCGCAAGTACCCGAACGGGCTGATCCCCTCTCGCTTCCTGTGCCCGCTTCCTCAGCCGGGCCGGGCGCTGCGCGCGGACGCGGCGCTGGCCTTCTACAACCTCAACGCCGCGTACAAGTCGCGGTTCGGCACCCAGATGTGCCTCACCGACTCCTACCGGCCGCTCGCCGAGCAACAGCGGATCTACTCCCAGCGCCCCGGGATGGCCGCGGTGCCGGGCCACAGCAACCACGGGTACGGCACGGCCGTCGACCTGTGCGGAGGCGTGCAGAGCCAGGGGTCGGCGCAGTTCAACTGGCTGCAGGCCAACTCCAAGCGCTATGAGTTCTTCCACCCGTCGTGGGCCTACAGCAGCCCCTTCGAGCCCTGGCACTGGGAGTACACGAAGGAGAACACCCCGACGGGCAGCGACTGACTCCGTACGTGACCGCAGGTCGGTGTCCGGATCAGGCCACCGCATGAACCGTTGAGGGACCGCACCCGTGGCGAGTGCGGGGATCCGCGATGGTGCGGGTTCCCCGCCACAGGAGCGGAGGACTCTCATGTTCACCACATCGTCGGCTCATGCGACGGCCGCACGCCGGATGTCGACCGTCGTCGTCGGCTTAGCGATCATCCTGGGCTTCGCGGCGGCGGGCGCGTCGGCCGTGTTCGCGGCCACCGGAGGCACACTCGCGAGCCTGACCATCTCCCCGCACACGGTCGACGGCGGCACACCGGCGCAGGGCGCCCTGACGCTGACCGCCGCGGCGGCGGACGACACGGTCGTGTCGCTGTCCAGCACGGACACGACCGCGGCGACCGTACCGGCCTCGGTGACGATCCCGGCCGGTGCGACGACCGCCACCTTCGCGGTGACGACGTTCCGGTTCGACGGGCCGGGGGAGTTCGCCTGCGTCAACGCGACGGCGGGCACGACGCAGACCGACTGCCTCAACATCTTCCCGCCGCCCTCCGGACCCGCCGTCACCTCGGTGACCTTCAGCCCGGCCACCGTCGTCGGCACCGCCGGCGACACCGCCACCGTGACGATGGCCTCGGCGCCGTCCGGCGGCCGGGTGGTCACGCTGACCAGCAGCAACCCGGCCGTGGCGAGCGTGCCCAGCGAGGTCGTGGTCGTGGACGGCACGCGGAGCACGGTCTTCGCGGTCGTCACGACGGCCGTGACGACGGCGACCCCGGTGACCATCACCGCGTCGGCCGACGGCACCACCGCGACCGGCACCCTGACGGTCACCCCGGGCACTCCGCCGGCCCCTGACGTCGTGCGCGTCACCAAGGCCACGTGGAACCGCCGCCTCCTGACCGTCCAGGCGACCTCCACGAACCCGAACGCGATCCTCAGCGTCTTGGACTCGCAGGGCGGCTTCATGTTCACCCTGACCAACACCGGCGGCGGCCGCTACCAGGACCAGCGCGGCTGGCTGGACAACCCGCTGAACATCACGGTCCGCAGCAACTTCGGCGGCGCGAGCAGTTCGGCGGTCCGCTCGTAGCTCGGTGTGTGGGGCGTGTGCCGGGGGCCGCGGGACTTCGGGACAGGCCTCGCCCTGCACACTGCGCGGCGTGCACTCGGCCGTGATGGCTGGACGTCTCGTCCGTCTGCGTGTTGATCCGGACGGAGAGCGGCCTCATAGGGAGGTCCGTCCAGGAGGCTGCGGGCACCGGCCCGACGGGGGTTGGGCCGGTGCCCGCAGCCATTCGGTGCGGTGACGGCTGGGGGGCCGGCGAGGGCGCCTTGTGTCTGTGGCGCACCGCGGAACGCTCTGGAGGGCGGTCGTCGTCAAGGTGATCGCAGGCGCGGACTGTACGGGGCCGGGGTCGTCGTCGGCCACCGAGAGTGGCGACGGAGGGGCGAGAGCCGGCGGCTCTGGCGAGGGCGGTACGTATCCGTCGCCTCCTGCGGAGGCTGGACTGGCGTCGTTGGTTGCCAAGGGTGGTGGCGGACAGGCAGGAGTCGGGGGCGGCCCTGGCGGGAGTGGCGGCCTGGTCGCGGGTGGTGCGTACCGCTGATCTCCTGCGGACCGTTTTGGGAGGTCGCCGGTCCGGTGGCTGTGGGGCACCGGGCTGCCGGGGGTCGGGGTGGTGTCGTCAGTTGCCGAGGATGGTGACGGATAGGCGGGAGTCGGTGGCGGCTCTGGCCAGGGTGGCGGCCTGGTCGCGGGTGGCGCGGACCACGATCAGGGCGCCTTCGTCCGTGTCCGGGTCCGGCTTGGGGACGGCGATGACCGGCACCCCCGACGCGATCGCTCTTGCCGGGGTCGGGGTGTCCGCCCGGGCGGCCAGGACGTCCACGTGGTCGCCTGGGTGCAGGAGGCGTGCGACCGCGGCGTCGGCCAGGCGTATCGGGACCGCCACCGCGGCCGGGTCGGCCGAGTCCGGCAGGCCGCCCACACCGCCCGTACCACCGCCCCCCGTACTGCTCCCGCCCGACCCCGGCCGCCCGCTCCCGCCCAGCAGGCCGTCCGCGCGCAGGCGGACGTCCGTCAGTGGTTCGCCCCGCCGGACCGGGGCCGCAAGCGTCCGGCCCGCCGCCCGGCCGACCACTCCCGCCGGCACGACCCCGGCCGGCAGGACGCGGACCGTCACGTCCCCGGGCCCCAGCACGGCGCCGGCCGCCAGGTCGCGGGCCGCGACCACGACTCGCACGCCCTTCGGGTCGGCGCGGGTCGCGGTCAGGGCCAGCGCCGCGGCCGCGGCGGCGAACGCGGCGGCCAGCAGGCGGCGGTGGCGGCTCAGCAGCGCTCTCATGGCAGGTCGATGGGGAGCTCCAGCCCGTCGAGCGTCTGCGGGCACGGGCACTTGCGCTCGGTGGGGAGGGCGGCCACGATCTTGCCGACCAGGTCGCGCAGGCGGTCGACGTTCTGGGCGAAGACGCGCATGACCTCCTCGTGCGTCACGCCCGCGCCCTCCTCGACGCCCGCGTCCAGGTCGGTGACCAGGCACGCCGGGATGTAGCAGAGCGCCAGCTCCCGGGCCAGCACGCCCTCCGGATGGCCGGTCATGCCGACCAGCGTCCACCCCTGCGCGGCGAACCAGCGGGACTCCGCCCGCGACGAGAACCTCGGCCCCTCGATGACCACCAGCGTGCCGCCGTCGACGGGCTCCCACCCGGCCGCGCCCGCGGTGTCGAGCGTCGTGCGGCGGCCGACCGGGCAGTAGGGGTCGGAGAACGACACGTGCACCGCGCCGTCGTCGTAGTAGGTCTGCGCGCGCCCGCTCGTAC
This sequence comes from Actinomadura sp. DC4, assembly GCF_030406325.1. GTDB lineage: Bacteria > Actinomycetota > Actinomycetes > Streptosporangiales > Streptosporangiaceae > Actinoallomurus. Next base: position 17,489 of record NZ_JAUEQY010000004.1, read on the forward strand.
GGTCGATGACCTGGTCCGGGATGGCCAGCGTGCCGGGGCCGTACGTCGCCGTGAGGGAGCCGACGGCGCTCGGCGCGACCACCTGGCGCACGCCGACCGACCGCAGCGCCCAGAGGTTGGCGCGGTAGGGGATCTTGTGGGGCGGAAAGCGGTGGTCACGGCCGTGCCGGGGGAGGAAGGCGACCCGCCGTCCGGTGCCGGGCAGGGTGCCGACCGCGATGGGGTCGCTGGGCGGGCCGTAGGGGGTGGACACCTCGACCTCCTCGACGTCGTCGAGGAAGGAGTAGAAGCCGGAGCCGCCGATTACGCCGATCTCTGCATGCATGAGCGGGACATTAGCCGCCCGCCGAACCTCCCCGCGACACCCCGCCCCCGCCTGTGGACAACGTGCGCGACTCCTCGCACGACCGGAGACGCGACATGTCTTGACGAGCAACGAGACGCGTAATATCTTCTCGGAAACCGAGACGACTTCGCAAGGCGAGGAGCCCAGCAATGATCAGCCGACTGGCCCGGCTACCGGCCGGCCGCCGTACGAAATGGCTCGTCCTGACCGCGTGGGTGGTCCTGCTCATGGCCGGCGGCGCGCTCGGCGGCAAGCTGCAGGGCGTGACGCAGAACAACGCCGACGCCTACCTTCCGGGCAGCGCCGAGGCGACCCGCGTCATCAAGCTGCAGGACAAGGTGCGCCAGGAGGACTCGATGCTCGCCGTCGTCTCGTACGAGCGGCGCAGCGGCATCACCCCGCAGGACCGCGCGAACGCCCAGGCCGCCGCCGCGAAGGCCGGCGAGCTACCGCACGCCGGGCAGGTCGTCGGGCCGCTGACCTCCAAGGACGGTCAGGCGATGCAGGTCTTCCTGCCCTTCACCGGCGACGGCGGCGTCGTGCTCCCGGCCATCGACGACCTGCGCGACATCGTCGAGCACGGTCGGCCCGCCGGCCTGGACGTTCACGTCACCGGGCCGGGAGGGAGCCTGTCCGACCTGGTCAGGGTCTTCAGCAGCATCGACGGCCCGCTCCTGCTGGTCACGCTCGCCGTCGTGATCATCATGCTGCTCCTGACGTACCGCAGTCCCTTCCTGTGGCTGGTCCCGGTGGTCTGCGCCGGCGCGGCGTACACGCTGTCGCAGGGTGTGGTGTACCTCCTGGCCGAGGCGGGCCTCACCGTGAGCGGCCAGAGCACCGGCATCCTGGCCGTACTGGTCTTCGGGGCCGCCACGGACTACGCCCTGCTGATCATCGCCCGCTACCGCGAGGAACTGCACCGGCACGAGGACAAGCACGCGGCCATGGCCGTCGCCCTGCGCCGCGCCGGGCCGGCCGTGCTGGCGAGCGGCGCGACGGTCACGATCGGGCTGCTGTGCCTGCTCATCGCCGAGCTCAACTCCACCAGCGGTCTCGGCCCGGTGGGCGCGGCCGGCATCGTCTGCGCGCTCGCCGCCATGACCACGATGCTGCCCGCCCTGCTCGTGGCGCTGCCGCGCGGCGTGTTCTGGCCGGTCGCGCCACGCTACGACGCGGAGTACGCGGACGCGCCGGAGCAGGAGCACGGCGTCTGGGCCCGCGTCGCGCGGTTCGTCAGCGTACGGCCGCGCGTCGTCTGGGTGGGCACCGCGCTTCTACTCGGCGTCCTGGCGGTCGGGCTCACGTCGCTGAGGACCGGGCCGATCTCCAACGCCGGCCAGTTCGTCGGCACGCCGGACTCCATCGTCGGCGAGCGGGCGATCGCGCGGCACTTCCCGGCCGGCACCGGCAGCCCGGCCATCGTGATCGGGCCGGACACACCCGGGCTGCACGACGCGGTCGCGGGCACGCGGGGCGTCGCGGAGGTCGGCAAGCCGGTCAAGGGCGGCGGTTACGCGCAGTACGAGGCGACGCTCACGGACGCGCCCGACAGTCAGGCCGCCCGCGCCACGGTCGACCGGCTGCGGGCCACCGTGCACCCGCTCGGCGGAAAGGTCGGCGGCACCACCGCGATCAATCTCGACACCCAGCGCGCCGCCCGGCACGACAACAAGGCGATCATCCCGGTCGTCCTCGCCGTGGTGCTCGTGATCCTCATCCTGCTGCTGCGGGCCGTGGTGGCACCGCTGCTGCTGATGCTGACGGTGGTGCTGTCGTTCGCCGCGTCACTGGGCGTCTGCGGGCTCGTCTTCACGCACCTGTTCGGCTTCGAGGGCGCCGACTCGGGGTTCCCGCTGACGATCTTCATCTTCCTGGTCGCGCTGGGCGTCGACTACAACATCTTCCTGATGACCCGCGTACGGGAGGAGTCGCAGCGGCTGGGCACGCGGCGAGGCGTCCTGCGCGGGCTCACCGTCACCGGCGGTGTGATCACCTCGGCCGGGCTGGTGCTGGCGGCGACGTTCGGGGCGCTGGCGACCCTGCCGCTGACCGGGACCGTGGAGATGGCCTTCGCGGTGGCGTTCGGTGTGCTGCTCGACACCCTGATCGTGCGGTCGCTGCTGGTCCCCGCCCTGGCGTACGACCTCGGGGCGAGGGTCTGGTGGCCCAGCGGGCTCGCGGCGGCCGGCCGGGGCGAGAGCGAGCCCCGGGTGCACGAGCCGGTCGGCTGACAAAACGGCGGGTCCGGAGGAGTCCGGGCCCGCCGGATCAGGCGACCTTCTCGGACGACGATCCGTTCTTGGACGACTTCGAGGACGAAGACGAGGAGGACTCCGTCTTGGACTCCTTCTTCGTCTCGGTCTTGGTCTCGGACTTCGTCTCATCCTTCTTGGCGGTCTCCTTGGGCGCGCTGGACGCCGCGCCGGAGCCGCTGCGGCTGTCGGTACGGTAGAAACCCGACCCGCGGAACACGATGGCGGCGGGGGAGAAGATCTTGCGCAGGCGCCCTTCACAGGCGGGGCACTCGGTCAGCGAGTCGTCGCTGAACTTCTGCACGACCTCCAGGGATTCGCCGCATTCCGTGCACGTGTACTGGTACGTCGGCACGAGATCCTCCTTGCTGCACAAGACTGGCACTCTCACTTAATGACTGCCAAGTGTACGGGTTGCCGGATCATTCCCGGCCAGGGCCATCAGTCCCCCTGCTCGCCGTACCAACCGGCCAGCTTGCCGCGCCTGCTCACCGCGCGCAACCGGCGCTCGGCCTCCGCACGGACCTCGCTCGTGGTCACGACCAGCAGTTTGTCCCCCGCCTGCAGGCGCGTACTGCCCTCCGGAACGAAGCTCGCGCCGTCCCGTACGACCAGGGTGATCTGCGCGCCGTGCGGCAGCCGGAGCTCGAAGATCTCCACTCCGTCGAGCCGCGAATCGGCGGGAATGCGGATGTCCAGCAGGTCCGCGTGAAGTTCTTCGAGAGGGGCGGCCTCGACGTCGATCTCACGGCTGGCATCGGCGACGGCCAGCTTCAGCGCGCGGGCCAGCCACGGCAGCGTCGGGCCCTGCAGCAGCGTGAAGACGACGACGATGATGAACACCTGGGCGAACAGCTCGTCCGCGTCCTGCAGCCCCGCCGTCATCGCCAGCGTGGCCAAGACGATGGGCACCGCCCCGCGCAGCCCCGCCCAGGACAGGAAGGCCTTCTCCCGCAGGCCGAGCCCCAGGAACGGGGTGGACAGCAGCACCGACAGCGGCCGGGCCACGAGCACCAGGGCGAAACCGCACGCGAGCGCCGGCCAGATCTGCGCGGGCAGCTCGGACGGTGAGGCCAGCAGGCCCAGCATGATGAACAGCCCGATCTGGGCGAGCCAGGCCAGCCCCTCGGCGAAACCGCGGGTGGCCGGGCGGTGCGGCAGCGGGCTGTTGCCCAGGATCAGCGCCGAGATGTACGCGGCGAGGAAGCCGCTGCCGTGGATGACGGCCGCCGCGCCGTACGCGCCCACGATGAGGGCCAGCACCGCGATCGGGTACAGGCCCGAGGCCGGCAGCGCCAGGTGGCGCAGTGCGAACGCGCCGAGCCAGCCGATGAGCAGGCCCGCCGTCGCGCCGATCGCCAGCTCGGCCACGAGTTCCCCGGCCATGCCCAGGCCCGAGGGCGCGTGCCGCGACGTCAGCGCCACCACGAGGATGATCACGGGGGCGTCGTTGAAGCCCGACTCCGCCTCGAGGATGCCCGACAGGCGCGACGGCAGCGGCAGGCGCCGCAGCACCGAGAACACGGCGGCGGCGTCCGTCGGCGCGAGCACCGCGCCCAGCAGGGCGGCGATGCGCCAGTCGGCGCCGATCAGCCAGTGCGCGGCGGCGGCCACCACCGCGATGCTGACCGCGGTGCCGATCGTGGCCAGCGAGATCGCGGCCGGCACCCCCGCGCGTACGTCGGACCACCGGGTCGTGATGCCGCCCTCGGCCAGGATCAGGACCAGCGCGGCCAGGCCCAGGGTCTCGGCGACCAGAGGGTCATCGAACCGGATGCCGAACCCGGACTCGCCCAGCAGCAGCCCGAGCGCCAGGTAGAGGAGGAGGCTGGGCAGCCCGCTGCGATGCGCCAGCCGGACCGCCACGATGGCCGTGATGACCACGATGGAGCCGAGCAGGAGCCACAGATCGAGCTTCACCGGCCGTCTCCCCTTCCCTAGCCGCGCCTCATCGGGCGCGCCGCTTCGGACGCGTCGGTTTCCAGCGGGCGGCCCAGCCGCGGCAGCCGCCTACCGGCGGCGGATCAGCGGATCGACCGCGTTGACGACATTGGCCACCGGACGCCCTTCGACGACGGCCGCCACGTTGTCCCGCACCTGGGTGATGATGTTGAGCTGTGCCTGACGGGTGGCTCCCGCGCAGTGCGGCGACAACAGCACGTTCTCATGCCGTCGCAGCGGGTGGTCGGCGGGCGGTGGCTCCTCGTCGTACACATCGAGCGCCGCGCCGGCCAGCCGGCCGCCGTCCAGCGCCTCCAGTACGGCGGCGTCCGGCGCGATCCCGCCCCGCGCGACGTTCACCAGGAGCGCACCCTGCGGCAGGAGCGCGAGCCGCCGGGCGTCCAGCAGCCCGCGCGTCTCCGGCGTCAGCGGCAGGCAGATCACGAGGACGTCGGACGTGGCGATCAGCTCGTCGATCTCCTTGTAGACGCCGGTCTCGCGCCGCCGCCGCGACCAGTACGCCACGGGACAGCCGAACGCCTCGAACAGCCGTACGACCTCGGTGCCGATCGCGCCCATGCCGAGGACGCCGACACGCCGGTTGCCCATCTCGTCCGCGCCGTGCGCGGCGGCCTCCATCTGCGGCCAGGCGCCCGCGCGCACCTGCCGGTCCGCCCAGGTCAGGCTGCGGGACAGGTTGAGGGTGGCGGCGAACGCCCACTCCGCCACCGACCGCGCGTTCGCCCCTGCGGCGTTGGACACCGCCACGCCCGCGGCGGTCAGCGCGTCCATGTCACAGGAGTCCACGCCCACCGACGGCATCTGCACGAACGCGAGGTTCGGCGCCGCGGCCACCGCCGCCGCGTCGATGGACAGCTTGCCGGTGAAGTCGCCGACCACCAGGTCGGCGTCGGCGAGCGCCGCGTGCAGCCCGTCGCGGTCGCGTACGGCGGGCAGGCGGACCTCGGCGCCGAGGGGCTGGAAGAGGCCGCGGATCAGGTCCTCGCCGAGCGGCGGCAGCACGAGCAGCCGCCAGGGGGCGTCGCTTCCGGTCATTCGGGCGCACTCCTCTCACGTCACTTCCGATTCTTCTGTGCCGGAGAGATCTTCGACACACCACAGCGGTGTGATCAGCGCCTCTTCTGCCGGTCAGGCGAAGCGCGTGACACCGCGCGCGGGCGTCACGACGGCGCGTACGGGACGGTCGTGCGGCTCGGCGGGGACCGGGTCGAGGAGCTCGGTGTCGTAGACCGCCGCGATCGTCAGGATGCCCGGGTCGACGCGGGCCAGCACCCGGTCGTACGAGCCGCCGCCGCGCCCCAGCCGCACCCCGGTCGAGGCGGACACCGCCAGCGCGGGCACGATGACCAGGTCGGCGCCGCGGACCGAGGCGGGCCCCCGCGGCGGCTCCGAGGGCTCCAGCAGGCCGTACGGCCCGGCCCGCAGGGAGTCGGGGCCCTCGTAGGAGGCCCAGTCGAGGTCTCCGTCGGGCAGGAGCTTGGGCACGAGGACGTACGTCCCGCGTTTCCACATCGCGAACAGCAGGCTGTGCGTGCCCGGCTCGGTGCCGATCGAGACGTACGCCGCGACCGTACCGGCCATCTCGGCCTCGGGCAGGGTGAGCATCGCGTCGCGCAGCCCGCGGGCGGCGGCGGTCCGCTCGTCCTCGGTCAGCCGGGCGCGCGCGTCCCGGAGCTCGGCGCGCAGGGCGCTCTTGTCGTTGGGCACCGGTCCATTGTCGCGCCTGGAACCTCCCGGTGATTCCCGCCTGCGGAGGGGTAGCGCGTACACAGTCCACGGAACACGACTCACCGGAGGCTAGGGTCTTCCCATGGCCGACCACGCACCCGTAACCAAGGCGGTCGTCCCCGCGGCCGGCCTTGGTACACGCTTCCTGCCCGCCACCAAGGCGACGCCCAAAGAGATGCTGCCGATCGTCGACAAGCCGGCGATCCAGTACGTCGTCGAGGAGGCCGTCAACGCCGGCCTCGAGGACCTCCTCCTCGTCACCGGGCGCGGCAAGCGCCCGATCGAGGACCACTTCGACCGGGCCTACGAGCTCGAAGAGGCGCTCCGCGCCAAGGACGACCCCGAGCGGCTCGCGGCCGTACGCGAGTCCGCCGAGCTCGGGATCGTCCACTACGTACGCCAGGGCGAGCCGAAGGGCCTCGGCCACGCCGTCCACTGCGCCCACCAGCACGTCGGCAACGAGCCGTTCGCCGTCCTGCTCGGCGACGACCTCATCGACCCGCGCGACCCGCTGCTCCAGCGCATGCTGGAGGTCCGCGAGCAGTTCGGCGGCAGCGTCGTCGCACTGATGGAGGTCGAGCCCGAGCAGGTGTCCCTGTACGGCTGCGCGGCGATCGAGCCGACCAGCGAGGACGACGTCGTCAAGGTCACCAACCTGGTCGAGAAGCCGGTGCCCGGCGAGGCCCCGAGCCGGTGGATCATCATCGGCCGCTACGTCTGCGACCCGGCCGTCTTCGACGTCCTGGAGAAGACCCCGCCGGGCCGCGGCGGAGAGATCCAGCTCACCGACGCGCTGATGACCCTCGCCCAGCGCGACCGCTCTCAGGGCGGCCCGGTGCACGGCGTGCTGTTCCGCGGCCGCCGCTACGACACCGGCAACAAGCTCGACTACCTGCGCACGGTCGTCCAGTTCGCCGCCGACCGGCCGGACCTCGCGGCGGAGTTCCTGCCCTGGCTGCGCGAGTTCGTCGCCAAGCACGACGAAGACTGATCATGAAGACGGTCGACGAGCACCTCGCGGACATCCTGGCGGCGACGCACCGGCTCGCGCCGCTGGACCTCGCGCTGCTGGAAGCCGTACACGGCGTGCTGGCCGAGCCGGTCACCGCGCCGGTGAACCTCCCGCCGTTCGACAACTCCGCGATGGACGGGTACGCCGTCCTCGCCTCCGACGTCGCCGGCGCGTCCGAGACGTCGCCGGTGACGCTGTCGGTCGTCGGCGACATCGCCGCCGGCGACCAGGAGGCGTACGGCATCCGGGCCGGCCTGTGCGCGCGGATCATGACCGGCGCGCCGGTGCCGGCCGGCTGCGACGCCATCGTGCCGGTCGAGTGGACCGACGGCGGCACCGCCAAGGTCGCGATCCGGCGGCCGGCCGTCGCCGGGCACTACATCCGGCGCAGCGGCGAGGACGTCACCGAGGGCCAGGTCGTCCTGGAGCCGGGCACGCGCCTCGGCGCCGCCCAGATCGGCATGCTCGCCGCGGTCGGCCGGGCCCGCGTCGCCGTGCGCCCGCGGCCGCGCGTCGTGGTGCTGTCCACCGGTAGCGAGCTGGTCGAGCCCGGCTCCAGTGTGGGACCGGGCCAGATCTGGGACGCCAACGGCTTCGCGCTGACCGCCGCCGCCACCGAGGCGGGCGGCGTCGGTTTCCGGCAGGGCGTGATCGGCGACGATCCCCGCCAGGTGCTCGCCGCCATCGAGGAACAGCTCGGCTTCGCCGACCTGGTCATCACCTCCGGTGGCGTCAGCATGGGCGCCCGCGACGTCGTCAAGGAGGTGCTGTCCGGCCTCGGCACGATGAAGTTCGAGCAGGTCGCGATGCGGCCGGGCAAGCCGCAGGGCTTCGGCCTCCTCGACGACCACACCCCGATCTTCACGCTGCCGGGCAACCCGGTCAGCGCCTTCGTGTCGTTCCAGGTCTTCGTACGGCCCGCCCTGCGCGCGCTGCAGGGCCTGCCGCCGGACCCGCTGCCGACGGTGACGGCGCGCCTCACCACGCCGGTCTCCTCGCCCTCGGGGCTGCGCCACTTCCTGCGCGGCGCGCTCGTCTATCGCCACGGCGCGTACGAGGTGAGCCCGGCCGAGGGGCAGGGGTCGCACCAGATCTTCTCGCTGTCCTCCTCCAACTGCCTGATGGTGGTCGGGGACGACGTCACCTCGCTCGACGCCGGAGCTCCGGTGGACGTCATGATGCTGCCATGACCTCGCCGGGGGAGTTCTCGCACCTGGACTCGTCGGGGGCGGCCCGCATGGTCGACGTCTCCGCCAAGGAGATCTCGGTCCGTACGGCGACGGCGACCGGTTTCGTACGCCTGTCGGCGCCCTGCGTCGCGGCCCTGCGTGCCGGGAACGTCCCCAAGGGCGACGCGCTCGCCGTGGCCCGCATCGCGGGCATCCAGGCGGCCAAGCGCACCCCGGACCTCGTGCCGCTGTGCCACCCGATCGCGATCCACGGCGTCGTCGTGGACCTGTCCGTACGCGACGACGGCGTGGCCATCTCCGCGCAGGTGCGGACCGCCGACCGTACGGGCGTCGAGATGGAGGCCCTCACCTGCGTCTCCGTCGCCGCGCTCGCCCTGATCGACATGGTCAAGTCCGTCGATCCGGCCGCGGTCGTCACCGACGTGCGGGTGGAGGAGAAGACCGGTGGCAAGACCGGTCTCTGGCGGAGGGAGGACACATGAGCCGCGCCCTGGCGGTGACCGTGTCGAATCGCGCCTCGGCCGGGGTCTATGAGGACACCTCCGGGCCGGTGCTGGTGGAGCGGTTGCGATCGCTCGGCTTCGAGGTCTCCGGGCCGGTGGTGATCCCGGACGGCGACCGCGTCGAGGAGGTCCTGCGCGACGCGGTCTCGCAGGGGTACGCCGTCGTGGTCACCAGCGGCGGCACCGGGCTCACCCCGATGGACCTGACGCCGGAGATGACCCGCCGCGTGATCGAGCGCGAGGTCCCCGGCATCGCCGAGGCCATCCGCCTGACCGGCCGCGACAAGGTGCCGACCGCGATCCTTTCCCGCGGCCTGGCGGGCGTGGCCGGCCGTACGCTGATCGTGAACCTTCCGGGGTCGCGCGGCGGCGTCAAGGACGGCATGGACGTGCTCGCCGGCGTCCTGCGGCACGCGGTCGACCAGATCGCCGGGGGTGACCACCCACGTACCCCGTAATCGTTCTGGGATGGCGCGGAACGGGAGGTGGGGGAATCATGGGGGGGTGGATCGCATGCGGGGTTGGCCCGCCATCTTGGCCGAGGGCCCGGTGGGGCTCCGGCCGTTGCGTCTCCGCGACGCCTCCATGTGGCGCGAGGTAAGGATCCGCAACGCCGAATGGTTGCGTCCCTGGGAGCCGACGAATCCGGAGACCCCTCTGTTCCGGAGCGGTATCGGCCCCTACCTCGGCATGGCCCAGACGATGCGCCGCGAGGCGCGCCAGGGGCTGGCGTTGCCCTGGGTGGTCACCTACGAGGGCGACTTCGTCGGCCAGCTGACCATCGGTGCCATCGTGTGGGGCTCGGCCCGGTCGGCCCAGATCGGCTACTGGGTCGACAAGACCGTCGCCGGCCGTGGCGTGATGCCGACCGCCGTGGCCCTCGCGGTAGATCACTGTTTCTTCAATGTCGGGCTGCACCGCGTCGAGGCGAACATCCGCCCGGAGAACACCGCGAGCCGCCGCGTCGTGGAAAAGCTCGGTTTTCGCGAAGAAGGGGTCCGGCAGCGCCATCTGCACATCGACGGAGCGTGGCGCGATCACCTCTGTTACGCCTTGACCACGGAGGATGTACCCGGCGGCCTCATGTCCCGCTGGCGGGCGAGCACGCGGCAGGCTTTCCCCCGCTGAGGCGGCGGACGGCAAAAGCTTGGTCATCCAATGTTTATGTACGGCCCGATCTCGCGACACACCGCCCCGAATGCTCGTCAACCACTGACGGTGGGTCTTAGCGTGCGGGACGTGAGCGCGCGCGTATCCAAGGTCGGCGCGGGCCTGGACGCGGCAATGGGGAGGGCTGATGAGCAGCGCAGTCCTCTATCTCGCCATCGTTGCCGTGTGGGGCATCGTGTTGGTGCCCATGTGGCTGCGCCGCGACGGCGACGGCATCGGCCGTCTTCTGCATCGCCGCGCTGAGTCGCTGGAGGCCGAGGAGGAGTTCTCGGCGGCCTCGGAGTCCTCGGGTGTGGACGCTTCGGACTCGGGCTCGGTTTCGGGCTCGGTTTCGGTTTCGGTCTCGGGTGAGGAGGGCTTGGAGCCGGCCCGGCGGCGTCGCGTCACCCGCGGCGCGGTCATCGCCCGCCGCCGGCGCCGCACGCTGGGCCTGAGCCTGCTGACGGTGACGGCCGTGGTCACGACGGCCACCCAGCTCACCCCGTGGTGGTTCACCGTCCCGCCGGCCGTGCTGCTGGCGGGCCATCTGTCGCTGCTGCGCGTCGCCGTCCGCGTGGACCAGACGCGCCGGGTGGAGGCCCGCCGAGCCGCGGCCGCCCGGGCGGCCCGCCTCCGCCGGGCGGCAGAGGAACGAGAGGCGCGAGAGGCCGCAGAGGCGTCGCGCACGGCAGAGGTGATCGAACTCCCGGCCTGGGCTCGGGAGGAGGTCTACGACCAGTACGAGGACCGCCGAGCCGTCGGAGACTGACGTACCGGTTCGCTGGGCACGATCCACGGGGCCGGCCCCGGCCGGGACACGTGAGGCGAGTGAGGCGGCGTGTGCGGTCTGCGGCTGCGGCCCGGGGGTCACCCGCCCGTGCCCGTACGTGCTGCGGCTTCACTCGGTGAAGCACACCCCTCGAGGAGGCCCTGGCGACCGCCGCGGACCTGCTGAGGACGTCGCAGGGGCCGGCAGAGGCGATCGACTTCCCGGCCGGGGCGCGGGAGGAGGTCTACGACCAGTGCGAGGACCGCCGAGCCGCGGGGCACCGTGGTTCCGGCCCGGCGGGCCTGATCCAGGCGGATCAGGCCCGCCGGGATGCGCGGGGACTCCTGAATGTTTGCTAGCCTTACTGCGTTGTTGGGGCTGTAGCGCAGTCCGGTAGCGCACCTCGTTCGCATCGAGGGGGTCAGGGGTTCGAATCCCCTCAGCTCCACGAGTCGGGCCATCGTGTTCGGTGCCTTTTTGGCACCTTCCCGGTGGCCCGCGATGCTTTTCGGGGGGACGACCCCCCGTGCCCCCCGATGTGGGGGCTCCGCCCCCACGCCCCGTCCGGGCTGGGGTTGGTGGCACTGGCTCGGCCTGCGTTTCGGTGAGGCCGGCGCGCGTGACCACGCGCCCCGCTCACCCATTTCAGGCCGGTCCTCGCTTTGCTTGTCGCGTCGGTCAGGGTGTTTTGGCTTTGCGCGCCAGGACCAGGCGAGGGGCCGGGTCGTCGCGGCTCAGAGGTGTCAAGGGGACTGTCGTCACGGTGAATCCCGCCGTTGTCAGGTCGTCGCGCAGCGCCTTTATCGGGCAGGTGCGGTAGTACATGACGAACGGAGGGCGCCAGACGGCGTTTCGGAGTCGCATGGCCAGGTCGAAGGCCAGGAGCGCCCAGTAACGGCCCGACATGATGGGCGTCGGGGCGCCGAGCGGGAAGGCGAACAGGCCACCCGGTCTCAGGGCGCGGTGCACTCCGGCGAACAGCGCAGGCCGTTCGGCGGGCAGGAAGTGGCCCAGTGCTCCGAAGCTGACCGCCAGGTCGAAGGACTCTGTGAACGGCAGGCCACGGGCGTCGGCTCGTACCCACCGAACGTCCGGATGCGCCTCGCTTGCCTGGGTGAGCATGCCCGCGCTGAAGTCGACGCCCGCCGTACGCCCGTTGCAGAGACGTTCAAGGACTCCCACGCCCGCGCCGGTGCCACAGCACACGTCCAGGCCCTGGCCGAACGGGCCGAGGGGGCGCAACGCGCCGACGGTCGCGTTCAGAACGCCCTCCGGCGTGCGGAAAGGTGTGTGGTCGAACTTCGTGGCGAGCAGGTCATAGCCGCGCTCGACCGAGGACAACGCCTGGGCCGCCAGCTCCCGTAGAGATGGACCTTGGGGAGAGAACATCGGCCAAGGCTATTCACAACGTGCCGATGCCGACTCGTGACCTTGATCCGGCCGGTGATCCCCCGGCAGGTCAGCAACGGCGATATCAAGATCCACCGCGCGGCGGCGGCGCCTGCGAACCGGATGGGTTGGGCCGTACGGCTTCCGGCACGTCGGTGTGCGCTCGTATTCTCCCGGTAGTGATGCGGGGAGGGCTCGGCGATGAGGTCTCGGATCGTGAACTGGCCGACGGACGTCGAGACGGTCGGGGCGGCCTGCGGGCTTGGGTCCGTCGTCGGGGTGCATCGCCTCGATCACGAGCGCCGGCCGCTCTTAGCCGCGGACGTGCTCTACTGGGCGACGCTCGTCCTCGCGTTTCTCCTGTTCAGCCTACGTTCGGGGTGGCTGGGGGCGCTCGGCGCCGCGTTGGGTGCGATCTTCGCCCTCGCCCGGGGGAGCAGCGACGCGTGGGTCGAGTCGTTCGTCGTCCGGATGTGCGTCTCGCTGACGGCGCTCGCCGTACTTGTCGTGGTCGGCCTGGCGATCGGCGAGTCCGTACTTGTCGTGGTGTACCTCCTGCCGGGCCTGACCGCCTGGGCGCTGTCGCTCTGGCACCACCTCTACCGGGCGCACGCCGCCTGGATCTGCTGTACGGACGGCATGATCAAGACGGACGGGAACGGCACGTCGACCGTACGTTTCACCTGGCCCATGGTCTCGACCGTCCACTACACCTGCCGGCTCCGTACGATGCCGCACGCGGCGACCGCCGAGGGGTACGCGTGGTTCGCCACCGATGAGTTCACCCTGACGCTCGCCGACGGCACCGAGCACCGGTTGCACATCCCCTCCGGCGGTCCGCCCGACCTCGTGATGCATGCCGGTCCGCCGAGTCCGTTCAGCACCACGATCGCCGAGCGGGTGAGCGAGGTTCAGGTCGTCGCGGCCCAGGCGCGGATCGACGCCGGCGAGACGGTCCCGTTCGGGCCGCTCACGGTCGGCGGCGACGGGCTGGGTACGACCGGCGGGCTGCTCGCGTGGCCGGAGATCGAGCGGGTCAGGGTCGACCAGTGGGCGATGAACGTCGTCTACAACCCCCGCGTCGAGGACGTCTTCCGCTATCTCCGGCTGTTCATCCAGGTCCGCACCGAGGCCGCCGAAGACGGACGCGACCCGCGCCCGTCGCGGTGGAACGTCGGAGAGGTCCCCGATGTCGCGCTGATCCGCCGCGTCCACGTCCCCGAGGGCGAACGGCTCGAATCGGCCGAGCTCGACGCGACGGACAGCCAGATTCCCAACCTTTTCACCCTGCTGCGTCTCTTCGACGCGTACGGGAAGCGCTGAACCCGAGCGGCTCGGGGAGGGCGGTGGGGGTGACGTGCCAGCGGCCGGGGACGACCGCTCGTGCGGCCGCGAGGAAACCGGCCGCGGCCTGCTCGGCGTCCTCGCTCGCGAAGAAGAACACGCTGTAGCGGTCGGAGCGCCGGTCCGGAGGATCGGCTCCGTGCGCGATGGCCAGCTCCGGGAGCGTACGGTCGATCAGTTCGGTCTGCCCGGCATCGTGGGGTCCAGGGTGGTTCACCGTCACGGCACGGATGCCCTGCGACGCCCTCAGCAGGTCCGCGGCGATCGCCAGGGTCTCCTCCTCGACGGTGTACTTCACCGAGTGGAACCGCAGCGCGTACGGCTCGGGCCGGGTGACCCCGTGCCGCTCCAGGAGGGCATAGACCTGCTCCTGGCAACGGTCCGCGCGTGAGTCACCGGGGCCGCGCGTGATGCCGTACAGCGTCATGATCACCGGCCCCTTCACGTACGGGGCGAGCTCGGCGTCGGGCAGGTAGCGGCCCGCCGGCGGCTCGTGGTCGGTGAGCACCAGGCGGAGGCGGTACGGATCTCGCCCCTGCTGTGACGTGGGCTCCTGCGAGTAGACGAGACCGGCGACCCGGTCCCAGGGAACGCGGCGGCGCCGCCACGGCCGGATGACGGTGATCGCGTCGTCGTCGAAGCGCACCGCGACGAGCCAGGCCAGCTGCGCCACGTGCACCGCGAGCACGACGAGGATCGTCACGGCGATCCACCACGAGCCGAACACCACCATGAGAGGCGCGAGCACGGCGAAGCACGCGACGTCGACGAGCATCGGGAGGGCGTGCTCGTACCAGAGCGGATAGAGCCGTACGGTCGTCGGTGCCACGGTCACCCCCGGTCAGCGGGACGGGTCGATGATGCGGTCGAGCCACTCCTCCATGAGGCTGCGTTCCCGGCCGCTGAGGGCGGCGGACTTCGGCAGGACGGCGCGCAGCGCCACCGCGGCGGTGACCGGCTCGGGCGGCGTGACCGGCGGGGTGTCGGTCGTGATCGCGGCGATGACGGCCTCGCGGGCCAGTGTGGAGAGCTCCAGGTCGCGGCGGTCCTCGGGCAGGGAGATCAGGGTCACCGTCGTGCCGCGGCCCGTGGCCTGGATGAGGTGGGAGGCGCGTTCCTCGCCGACGCGAAGGCGGCCCGCCTCCGCGATGCGGTGGACGAGCGCGCCGAGGAACCTCTCGCCCGCGGCGGCGGCCGGCGGAGGGACCGCGCCGGGGCGGGGCTCGCTCATGATCAGGTAGAGGGCCGGGTTGGCCAGGCCGAAACCGACGTGAAGGTCCCAGCCGGCGCGGAGGTCCTCGACCGGGTCGGCGGTGGGCTCGCGGTCGGTCTTGCTCTTCAGATAGGCGGCGAAGCCCTCGGCCGCGACCGCGTCGAGCAGGCCCTGCATGTCGCCGAACAGCCGGTAGAGGGTCGGGGCCTGCACCCCGGCCGCGGCCCCCACCGCGCGCGTCGACACGGCCTGCCTGCCGCCCTGGGCGAGCAACTCGGCCGTGGTCGCGAGGATGCGTTCGCGGGGGCCGTCTTCGACATCCATGCTAGCGATGATAACAGAAAGGCGTTAGCGCTCAACTCGGAATCCTGCTAACGTCAATCTCGTTAGCAGCGATACGGGAGGTAGTCATGATCGTCATTACCGGAGCCAACGGCCGGCTCGGGCGGGCCATCGTCGAGGACCTGCTCGGGCGGGTTCCCGCCGGGGAGGTCGCGGTGAGCGTCCGCGATCCGGACCGGGCAAAGGAGCTCGGGGACAGGGGCGTCCGCGTACGCCGGGGCGACTTCGCCGACTCCGCGAGCCTCGCCCACGCCTTCGAAGGCGCGTCTCAGGTCCTGGTCGTCTCCGCCGACGCGGTCGGCGAGGAGGCGGTCGGCCGGCACCGTACGGCGATCGAGGCGGCCAAGGCGGTCGGCGCACGCCGGATCCTCTACACCGGACACATGGGCGCGAACCCGTCGTCGCCCTTCCTTCCCATGCCCGACCACGCCGCCACCGAGGCGGCGCTGCGTGAGTCCGGCGTCGCCTGGACCTCACTGCGCAACGGCTTCTACGCGTCCACGACGCTGATACTGCTCGGCGGCGCCCTGCAGACCGGCGAACTCGCCGCGCCGCAGGACGGTCCCGTCTCCTGGACGGCCCACGCCGACCTGGCCGAGGCCGCCGCGGCCATCCTGGCCGACGAGGGCCGCGCGGACGGCCCGACCCCACCGCTCACCGGTGCCGAGGCCCTCGACCTCGCCGACGTGGCGGCGCTCGCCTCCGAGCTCACCGGACGCCCGATCAAGCGGGTCGTCGTCACCGACGAGGAGTACCGGGCGAGTCTGGTCTCCCACGGCGTGCCCGAACCACAGGCGGAGATGCTCGTGGGAATGTTCGCCGCCAGCCGTCAGGGCGATTTCTCCCAGGTCGACCCGGCGCTCGCCGACCTGATCGGCCACCCGGCGACGCCGCTGCGTGAGGTCATGAGAGATGCCCTGCGCCCGACCGGCATTACAGCGCGATGAGCCGTTAGTTGGGCATCTTCCGGCCGAGAACGTCGGGGCGTATGACGCGGCACTCCGAACTCAGGTGACCCCGGTGGCGGTTGTGCGTGCGGCGGTGACGATGGCGTCCAGCAGGCCCGGGAATGCCTTGTCGATCTCGTCGCGGCGCAGGGTGTTCATGCGTGAGGTGCCGACGTAGTACTGCCGGATGAGGCCGGCCTCGCGCAGGACGTGGAAATGGTGCGTGGCCGTCGACGTGCTCACCGGGAGGTCGAAAGACCCGCACCTGAGGTCCTCGGGAGCGTCGCTGAGCTGCGTGACGATGCTCCGCCGTACGGGGTCGACGAGGGCGTCGAGCACCCGCTGGAACCCGATCGTCCGTACGTCGGGGTGCGGGGGAATGCGGTCCATGGCACCACCATACTACGATCGCCATCAAAGTTTGACAGCCATCGTAGTTCTGGGGTTGAGTGGCCCACCATTCCCCGACGGCGTGAGGACGAGGCGATGACCGAGACGGTGCGATTCCACGAGCTGGGCGGACCCGAGGTGCTGAGACTGGAGGACATCGCGGTCGGTGAGCCGGGACCGGGAGAGGTACGGATCCTGGTGGACGCGATCGGCGTCAACCGGGCCGAGGTGCTCTTCCGCTCGGGCCACTACATCGAGTCGGTGACGCGGTTCCCCGCGCGCCTCGGCACCGAGGCCGCGGGCGTGGTGGAGGCGGTCGGGCACGGCGTCACCGGGCTCCGGATCGGCCAGCCGGTCAGCACCGTGCCCGCGTTCTCGCAGAACGACTACGGGGTGTACGCCGAGCGAGCGATCGTACCCGCGGCGGCGGTGCTGCGCCGCCCCGAAGGGCTCGGCGCGGTCGACGGCGCGGCGGTGTGGATGCCGTACGTCACCGCGTACGGCGCGCTGGTCGAAGTCGGCGGGATGCGGCCCGGGGACACCGTCGTGCTGAACGCGGCGTCCAGCAGCGTCGGGCTGGCCGCCATCCAGGTCGTCGATCGCATGGGCGCCGTGCCGATCGCCCTCACCCGTACCGCCGCGAAGAAGGACGCACTGCTCAAGCAGGGCGCGGCGGAGGTGATCGTGACCGAGTCGGAGGACATCGCCGGACGGGTGATGGACGCGACCGGGGGGCGGGGCGCGGAGTTCGTCTTCGACGCCGTGGCCGGCCCGGGCCTGGCGGAGCTGGCCGGGCTGGTCGCCCCCGAGGGCACGCACCTGGTGTACGGGGCGCTGAGCGGCGAGCCGACGCCGTACCCCGGGATCGATCTCGGCATGCCCGCGCTGAGCATTCGCACCTACACCCTGTACGAGACGACCCAGCGGCCGGAACGCCTGCGCCGGGCGGCGGCGTTCGTGGCCTCCGGGCTGCGTTCGGGCGCCTTCCGGCCCGTCGTGGACCGCACCTTCGAACTGGCCGAGGTCGTCGAGGCCCACCGCTACATGGAGTCGAACGCCCAGATCGGCAAGATCGTGATCACCGTGACGCACTGAGCGCGGAGGCCGGAGGAGCCCGGCTCACACCGACGAGTCCAGCGCCACGGGCTCCTTCGGCAGCGGGGGCGCGCAGGCCGCCTGAAATGCGGTCGCCTCCTCGTTCACCCGCGTCGTGGTATCGGCGAGGCGGTCGAAGTAGTCCATGGACCGCCACTTCGCGACCTCGAAACCGCAGAACCCTGCGGTGCCGGCGACGAGTCCCATGGGCGAGAACGTGGTCACGAACACGAGCACGACGGCCGTGGGACATGGACGGCGGTCTGGGTGGAGAGGAACTCCGCCGGCGCCTGAGCGATCACCCGGCACAGACCGCCCGCCGCCCCGGCGAGCGTCGAGAAGCCGGTGACCGCCGGGACGAACCGCGAGGCGACGTACGTCACGAAGGTCTACGGGCGGGTCTACGGGCGGGGTCTACGGGCGGGTGGTCTCGCCGCTGACCGTGGCGGTGGACAGGACGTTGCCCTCGCAGATGTAGGCGTCCGGGTGGTTCAGCGGGTTGATCGGGTCGGCCGGGTCCAGGTAACGGCTCCAGTCCCCGCGGGCGCCCAGTGCGCGGGCCTTGCGTGCGATCTGGGCGCACGACGGGCCGTAGAACGCCTTCTCCACCGGCGACAGCGGGCCGTAGTGCTCGGAGAACACCGTCCGCTGCCGTACGCCGGTGAGGCCCGCCTCGCGCAGCCACCGGTACAGATCGCGGGAGCGGAGCAGCTGCGCCCCGTACCCGGGGACCTCCCCGGCCATCCGGAAGAAGTCCGCGAACATGTAGGGGTCGCCCGGCCGGGCCCTCACCACGCTGACGTCGATCTCCTTGACGGCGATCAGGCCGCCCGGCCGCACGACGCGGCGCATCTCCGACAGTGCCCGCCGCAGTTCGGCGTCGGACAGGTACTGAATCGTGTTGGCGCACCACACCGCGTCGAAGCGGTCGTCGGAGTAGGGCAGCCGCAGGACGTCGCCTTGGATCACGTCGCACGGTACGCCCGCGCCGTGCGCCCTCAGCCGGGCCGCCGTGACGTTCTCGGCGGTCAGGTCCAGCGCCGACACGTGGCCGCGTGGCCCCACCTGTTCGGCCAGGAGCGACAGGAACGATCCCGCGCCGCAGCCCGCGTCCAGGACGTGGGAGCCCGGCCGGATCCGCGCCTGGCGCAGGAGGAGGCCGTACGTCGGCCGGCACGCCTGGAAGTGCGCGTCGACGATCGTCGCGTTCGTGAAACCGAGGCCCGTCGACGCGGTGAAGCCCCAGGACTCGTGGTCGCCGGTCACGCCTTCCTCCTGACTCCGGGGGACAGCGCGGCGCGGCTCAGGACTTCCGCCAGCGCGGCGGTCACGGCGCCCGGGGTCTCCATCGGCGCCAGGTGACCCGCCTTCGGTACGGTGACCAGCTCCGCGCCGGGCAGGCAGTCCGCTACTTCCCGCGCTTCGGTGAGCGAGACGAGCTCGTCCTCCTCGCCCGCCACCACGACGCTCGGGACGTTCGTCGCCCGCAGCACGCCGAACGCCTCCCGCCGGTCGGCGATCGCCCGCTGGGACCACGCGATCGCCTCCGGCGAGGTGTTCTCCACGAGGCCCCGTACGGCGGCGACGACCTCCGGCCGCCCGCCGCGCGTCGTCGCGCCGAGCAGCGTCGGGATCGCGGCGGCCACCACGCGCGCCCGCGAGGCCGGGTCGAGGATGAGCGAGGCGAAGGCGCGCCGCTGCGCGGCCTCGGCGGGGGTGTCGGCCGAGGCCTTGGTGGACACCAGCATCAGCGCACGGACCCGGCCCGGATGACGGCGCAGGAACGCCATCGCGACGTACCCGCCCATCGACGCCCCGGCCAGCGCGACCGAGCCGATCTCCTGCCGGTCGAGAAGCGCGGCGAGGTCGTCGGCGGCCACGTCCAGCGACGGACCGGCCGGGCCGAGCGGCGTCGTGCCGTACCCCCGCTGGTCCGGGGTGAGCACCTGATGACCGGCACCGACGAACGCCCGCCGCTGCGCGGACCACATCGCCGAACTCGTCGCCAGCGCGTGCAGCAGGACGACCGGGGCGCTCATCGCCGGCTCCCCAAGAAGGCGGCCTCGGCGTCCGCGACGAATGCCTCGACGGACGCGTGCGAAGGGATCCAGGCGAGGGTGACGGGCGCCGGCGGCAGGTCGTGGATCGGGATCACGCGGATCCGGGGCGGTGCGACGTCCGCCAGCGACAGCAGCGAGATGTGCACGGCCTCCCCGCGTACGACCAGGTCCATCAGGGCCGCCGTCGTCGCCATCGAGTGACGTCTCCGTACCGTGCGCCCGCCGGGCGTCACCGGTGGCACCACCTCGTCCCACACCTGGGGCGGGAACGTCCCCGGGCACTCGAAGCCGTCGTAGTCGGCGAGCTCCTCGATCGAGACCGACGCGCGGTCCGCGAGGGGATGCGCGGCGCCCACGATCGCGGCACGCGCGTCGGTGTCCAGGATCGCGCTGTAGGCCAGGTCGGGCTCGCTGGGCGCGAACTTGGTGATCATCACGTCCAGCGAACGCGCCCGTAACGCGCGGAACGGGTCGGCGACGTCGTACTCGATGAGTGAGAACTCGCGGTCGCCTCCCGCCGCGCGCACGAGCCGCGTCGGGAGGTCGCGCGAGCCGTGGTAGCCGAACCGGATGTGGTCAGTCATGGCCGATCTCCTTCGTCAGACCCGCGAAGGCGCGGAGCCGGTCCGCCCTGCCCTCCTCGCCTCCGACGCGCAGCGCCGCGAACGGTTCGGTGACGCCGCTCAGCCGGGGCACCGGCCGTACGGTGAGCACGTCGCCACACGCGAGCAGCCCGTCGAGCACGGCCTCGCAGAGCAGGTGGTTGAGGTGCACCATCACCTCGGCCACGGTGATGCCGGCCACCGCGACGTACAGCGCGCGCCGCACCGGCGCCCGCACGGCGGACCCCGGCACCCCCACGGTCAGCGGCGCCTGCGCGGGCAGCGAGCCCGGCCCGTCGAAGAGCTTCAGCAGCCGCCGCAGCGGCATGAGCGCGCTCTCCTCGTCAGGGACGGTCCAGGCCGCGCCGCCGTCCTCGCTGACGTGCGCGAAGGAGAACCGGTCCGCGAGGTTGCCCGGATTGCCCGCCAGGAAGATCGTCCGGGTGAACGAGCGCCGCCACGCGGGCACCAGTGAGGGCGGCAGGCCGGCCGCGTACGCGCAGGTGCCGCGGATCCAGGGGAGGAGGTCGAAGCGCCCGACGACCGAGACCGCCATGACCTCCGCGCCGACCTCCCGCTGCACGGCGGCCAGGCCCGAGACGGTGGACAGGTCGCGGCCGTGGGCCAGGTCGGGGCGCGCGGCGCGGAGCCGGCGCACCGCCTCGTCGCGGAGGAGTTCGGGGCCGATGGTCACGTGAACACCCCTGCGAGCAGTTCGCGTACGGGCCCGCGGGGCCGGGCGGCGAGCAGGCCGGAGGTGAGCCGGTACGGGTCGACGTAGGAGTGCTCGCCCCGATGCCGCTCCAGGGCGCCGGCGATCGAGCCGGACCCGTCCGGCCCGGACAGCAGCCGCTCCGCGCGCCGCAGGCAACGGCGCAGCAGGTCGCCGCGGAAGGAGTTGCGGTCGCCGGGTCCGAGCGTCGCGATGAAGTACATCCGCATGCCGAGCCGTACGGCCTCCGGGTCATACGACGCCGCGGCGTCGAGTAGCGCGCCGGCGGTGTGGCCGCGCCATTCGCCGTGGCGGGCCGAGCGGATCCGGCCCTCGATCGGCACCCGGCCGAGCGCGACCCGGTGGGCGCGGACGCCGAGCGGCTCCAGCGCGCGTGCCAGCAGCAGATAGTCCTGTTCCAGCTCACGGTCGTACAGCAGCACGACCTCGTCATACGACGGAGCCAGCGCGAGGAGTTCGCGGAGCGCGCAGGCCAGGTAGTTCGGCCGCCCGTCGGCGGCGACGATCTGCCGGAGCGGGAGGCCGTCGCGCGTCGCGTCCAGGTACACCGGCCCGCCGTGCCGGCGCAGGTCCAGGCACATGCCGAGCGACCCGAGGCGGTCGATCATCTCGGCGAGCCCGAGCCCCGGGGGCTGGCGCTGGCCCAGCCCGGGGTCGTGCATGCCGAGACGCGCGTAGTGCGCCTGCCACAGCTCCAGCACCCGGGCGCTGGCCGGATGCACCCAGCCGTGGCGTTCGGTCGCCTCGACGTACGGGCGGCAGGCGGCGAACGGCGCGCGGTCGCCCGCCGCGCGGTAGCGGACGTACAGCTCGCCGATGTCCTCCTCGGAGCAGGTGGAGTAGTCGGTGTCGCCCAGCGTCCGGTCGAGGTACTCCCAGAAGCCGGCGGTCTGCTCGCAGACGTCGTACGTCGTGTGGCTGCTGCGGAGGGTGACGTCCGCGAGCAGCCGCGTCGCGCGGAACATCACGTCGGTCCAGAGCAGGCCCTTCAGGTGGCTCGGGAGGAGCGGCTTGGCCGGGGTGATCGTCACCGGCGCCAGCAGCACGCGCGGGCGCGGCGGCGGATCGGCGACGGCGGCGCGCCGCACCGCCAGAGTGCGCACCGTCATGACCCCGCCCCGGCCATGACGGTGCTGACCAGCTCGGCGCGCGTCGGACCGGGGGCGACCGGCCGGGGCGGCGCGCCGCCGAGCGCCCGGCGCACCCGGTCCTCGAAGGCCGGGTCGCCGAAGACCTCCGACGGCGTGCGCAGCCCCATCAGCACCCGGATGAGCCCGCGCCAGATGTACGCGTCGGTGCCGGCGACGGCGCCCACCGTGCGCATGGTCAGGCCGCCGGGGCGCGGCGGGGGAGGGTCGCCGGCCATGACCGCGCGCCAGCGCGCGACGCGTTCGGCGTCGTCCTCGGCCGCCGCCTCGAACCACGGCATGAACATCACGCGGGCGAGCCGGGCGGCGGCGCGGCTCTGCGCCGGGCCCGCCTCGGGATGCGCGGTCAGGAGGCCGGCGAGCCGGAAGGCGTGCGCGAGGGCCAGGGACACGCCGCGGCCGTACAGCGGGTTGGTGACGCAGGCCGCGTCACCGACCGGGAGCAGGCCCGCGACCGGGGAGGGGGAGACGGCCAGGGTGCGCAGGAGGTTCGGCGGGCAGGTGATCGGCCGGATGCCGGTGGCCGGGGTCGACACGTCCTCCGCCAGCCAGTCGGCCACGCCGGGGGTGGCCAGCGCGGCCGCGGTGAACGCGGCGGGGTCCCGGAGCGTGCGCATCATCCGGTCCTCGGGGAGCACGCCGAGCGCCACTGAGAACGTACGGTCATCGCCCGGGTGCAGCACGCTCGCGTAGTGGTCGCCGAGCAGGCCCGCCGCGTTGCCGCGGTTCAGCGCCGCCGCCCGGCCGTGCCGCCGGTAGAACCGGGAGAAGATCCGCAGTCGCGACGGGCTGGTGAGGTCGTCGGGCAGGCCGATCCCGGCCGCGCCGAGCCACGACCGTCCCGCGGCACGCCGCCCGGTGGCGTCGATCACGAGCTCCGCCGGGATCCGCGTGCCGTCCTCGCAGACGACGCCGGTGACGCGGGCGGCCTCGACCTCCAGCCCGCGTACGCACGCGCCGTGGCGGATCTCCACGCCGGGCAGGTCGCGCACGTGCCGGTAGAGGACGAGCTCCAGCGTGGGCCGGCGGCAGGCGAGCGAGACGAGCTCGTCATCGCCGGCGACGCGGCCCAGGGGGTACGGCGGCATGGCCTGGACGAGGTCGAGGACGACGCCGCCCGCCTCGACGGCGGCGGCGAGCACCTCGGGGGCACCGCGGCGCAGCACCGAGACGCCGAGCGAGGTCAGGGTGTGGGCGTGCCGCCAGCCTGGCACGGTGGGCCGCTTCCAGCGCTGGGCGACCGCGCCCGGTGGCCCCTCGGGCGGGGGCCCGCCGCGTTCGAGCACCAGGACCGTACGGCCCTGCCGGGCCAGGGCCAGGGCGGTGGCCAGGCCCGCGACGCTGCCGCCGGTGATGACGATCATCGCTTACTCGCCGGTGCGGGTGCCGTGCACGAAGAACACGCGGCGGACGCCGGTGTCGGTGCGCGGAGGTACGGGGTCGGGCCACCGGCCGTAGTCGGCCGTCGCGTCGCCGGGCTGGACGGCCGTCGCGCGGACGCCGTGGCGGGCGAACAGTTCCTCCGGCTCGTCGCTGCCGAACAGCCATGGGCAGCCCCACCCGGCGAAGACGTCGAGCAGGCCGCGCATGTTGGGCAGGGTCAGCGCGGCGGAGTTCACGATGTCGGCGGCGACGAGGCTGCCGGGCGCGGTCTGCGCCCGTACCCGGCCGAGGATGCGGTGGGCGTCCGGCTCGGGGATGTAGTAGAGGAGGCCTTCGAGCAGCCAGGCGGACCGGCGGCCGGGGTCGTACCCGGCGGCGGCCAGGTCCGCCTCCCAGCCGTCCTCGCGCAGGTCGACGCCGATCGCACGCCGGTCGACGACGGGTTCGGCGGCGCCGAGCACCTCGTCCTTGGCCGCCAGCACGACCGGGCGGTCGAGCTCGAAGAGGCGTACGCCGGCCGGCCAGCCCAGGCGGAACGCACGGGAGTCCATGCCGCACGGCGCGATGACGACCTGGTCCACCTCGCGTGCGGCGTCGGTGAGCCAGTCGTCGAAGAAACGGGTCCGGATCGCGTTGTAGTCCGGCGTGCTCGGCAGCGTCCGCGCCCGCCCGGGCGGGAAGGTGGCCGCGCGGATCTCTGCGAGCAGCGAGCGGCCGAGGTCGCCGGCGAACGCCGCGGCGTACGGGTCGGAGTAGAGCCGGTCCTCGCGCCGCGTCTCGGCCTCCCTCAGCGCGGCGGTCAGCAGCGCCGTACGCTCGATCGTGCCCAGGTTCGTGGCGTGGTTCGTGGCGGAGTCAGCCATCATCGTCCTTCCTTTCCGAGCCATCCGAGCCGTCGGCCGACCTCGTCAGCCGCCCCCACGCCTCCCGGTCACGCCAGAAGAGGCGGTCCTTGACCTGCGCCGGCCGCGTGCCCCGGCCGACCTCCTCGTGCCAGTTCCGCAGGAACGCCTCGCCGTCGAGCCGCCGGAGCGCGAGCGGGCCGAGACGCCCCGAGGAACGCGCGCGGGCGTACTCCGGCGCCTCGCGGCCGAGCGCCTCGTCGAGCCGTACGGCGAGGAGCCCCGACTCCTCCGCGGCGAACGGCGCCGTCGAGGCGAACGCGAACTCATACCTCGGCGGCAGGCCCTCCCGCGTCCGTACGTGGCAGGCGGCGTTGCGGACCTCCAGCCCGCCCATCTCCAGCGCGGCCGTCATCGCCCGTACGACCTGGGACTCGCGTAACCGCTCCCCGCACACGTCGGACAGAGTGCTCCGCCCGGCGTACTCCAGCCGCGGCACCCCGCCGGAGATGTCGGTGACGCGTACGACGTCGCCGACGGCGTACCGGTACAGGCCGCCGACGTGGCTGAACACCACGTGGTAGTCGTGGCCGGGCTCCAGCTCGTGGGGTTCGAACGTCGTCACGTCCGGGCCGAGGTCGATCGCGGCGGGCACGAACTCATAGACCGCGGCGGTCACCACCAGGCTGCCCGCCGCCCCGTGCCGGTCGAGTGCGACGCCCACCGGGCCCTCGGAGGCCGCCACGGGCGCGGGCAGCACGGCCACGCCGGCCCCGTACTCCTCGCGCAGGCGGGGCAGGTAGAGGGAGGCGAGCCCGCTCGTCCAGCAGAAGATGGCGCGCATGTTCGGCCAGACGTGCGCCGGGCGCGGGAGGGTGAAGCGCTCGGCGAGCCACTCCAGCTCCCGCGCGCGTTCGGGGTTCGGCGCGTAGTGCGGCAGGCCGTCGACCGTGCCGTCGTAGACGTCCTTGACGATGCGCGGCCACCACAGGCGCAACTGGTAGGGCAGGGCCGCGACCATGGCCGGGTTGATCCCGATGACGCAGCGGACGTCGCTCTCCACGGCGCGGCGCAGCCGGGCGTAGGACTTGCCGAGGTGGTCGTCGGCGGCGATCGAGGGCGGCAGCCCGGCCCACGGCGCCGAGGTGCCGGGCTCGGCGGACAGCGGCTCGCCGAACTTCTCGCCGAAGTCGACCTGGCTCGCGCCCAGGTGCGGCCGGCCGTCGGCGGCCCGGCGCACCACGGGCGCGGGGTCGAACTTGAGGTTCAGCACGGCGTCCGGCGCCGACAGGACGTCCGGGAAGTGCTCGATCAGCGGCGCCCACGCCGCGTAGAAGAACGGGAAGAACGTCGTGTGCATGAAGCGCGCCGTCACCGGCACCTTCTTGTGCGCGCCCGTGCTGCCGCTGCTGGTGAAGTACACGACGGGCTCGTCGGCGGTCAGCACGCCGGCCTCGCCGCCGGCCGTCCGCTCGATCCACGGCGACAGGGCCGCGTAGTCGCGGATCGGCACCGCCCGCCGGAAGTCGGCGAGTGTACGGACGCGCCCGAAGCCGTGCTCGCGGCCGAACGCCGTGTCCGCGTTGAAGTCCAGCAGGTCCGTCAGGACGTCCCACTGCCGCGCGGCCGGGTCGCGGAACGCGCGGCCCAGCCGGTCGCGTTCGGCGAAGACCCGTTCGCGGTAGCGCGCGATGTGCGCCGCGCCCCAGGGACCCTCAGCCCCGCTCATCCGCAAGCACCTCCCTGATGGCCCGTACGGTCTGGCCGACCGTGCCGCGGGCGTCGACGACGCTCACCGGAAGGTGCCGGATCTCCTCGAGCATGATCTTGCGCAGGTCCGCCTGGTACGCCGCGAAGGCGGCCTGCTCGGGCCGCTCGCCGTAGTGCTCCAGCGGGTTGAGGCCCGCCCCTTCGCCGCTGCGCCGCCAGGCGGTCTCATGCGGAAGGTCCAGGTAGAGCACGCGCCCCGGCTGGGGCAGCGAGCGCCACCAGGCGAACAGAGGACTCTCGCCCGCTCCCAGGAGCCGGCACTTGGCGAGGATCTTGTAGTAGTAGGAGTCGACGAGGACCGGGCCGAGCGGCCGGTACGCGGCGACCTGGTCGCGCAGGTGGACCACGGCGGTCTGCATGAGGCTGGCGGCGAAGTCGGGGGAGTACGCCGTGCCCAGCGCGGGCAGCGTCTCCGTCACCAGGTCGCGGCGCAGCCGGGCGATCAGCCGGTGGGCGGGGCCGAGGAAGGCGTCGTCGACCGAGAGGAGACGCCAGGGCGAGGGCCCCCCGGCGAGCTCGGTCATCACCGTCGACTTGCCCGCGTAGTCCGGCCCCAGTAGCACGCAGAACGGCGGGAAATCTCCCGTGTTCGCGGCCATGACTCCCCTTCCCCTTGCTGCCGGGCACCATGATCAGAGTCTCCGATCAGCGGGTTTTCGGTCATCTCCGGTATTGCGCTACCGAGGGAGCGAAGCCGTCTTGACGGTAAAGGCGGGTAAAAGCCGTAACTCTGGAGATCAATCACTGCTTGACTGAATCCTTGGCGGTATCTGACCGATCCCGGCCCGGGACCGCCCCTCGGAGGAGTGCCGTGACCGACGTCCTCGACGTGCTGGTGGTGAATCGCGATGCCTGAGGGGATCGACTACGCGTTCGGGCGCCCGACGATGGCCGCCCTGAAGTCCGCGGGGATCACCTTCGTCTGCCGCTACCTGTCCCACAGCCCGAGCAAGAACCTGACGTCGTCCGAGGCGCGGACGCTGACGGACGCGGGGATCTGGATCGTGGTCGTGTGGGAGACCACCGCGAAGCGGGCGCTCGACGGCCGCGCCGCCGGCGCCGCCGATGCCACCTCCGCGCGCGCCCAGGCCCGCGACTGCGGGATGCCCGACGACCGCCCGGTGTACTTCGCGGTCGACTGGGACGCCTCCTCGGGCCAGCAGAGCGCGATCAACGCCTACCTGGACGGCGCCGCCTCCGTGCTCGGCCGCGAGCAGGTCGGGATCTACGGCGGGTACGGGCCGGTGAAACGGGCGCTGGACGGCGGGCACGCCCGGTGGGCCTGGCAGACCTACGCCTGGTCCGGCGGTAAGTGGGACTCCCGCGCTCAGCTACAGCAGTACTCCAACGGCCACACGATCGGCGGCGTCGGCTGCGACTACGACCGCGCCGAGGCCGACGACTACGGTCAGTGGCGCGTCGGCGTCACGCCAGGAGAGGACGACATGGCCCTGGTTTGCAGCCTCGGCGTGGACGGCGAGCAGGTCGTCGCCGCCGGTGCGACCGGTGACGTCAAGTTCACCGTCGAGTACAGCGACAAGCACGGCCTGCACGGCGAGAACGGCCTGTCGGTCGTCATCGCTCCCGCCGCGTACTGGGTGGTGGCCGACGCGCTCGTCGACATCGACGGGCTGACCGCCGGGGCGCGGATCGACCTGGCCTGGACGCGGGTCAAGGACGACGGCACCTTCATCGACGATCCCTGGCGGCTCGCCTTCACGGCCGACGAGAGCGGCCGGATCCGCGCGCAGCTCGGCGGCCAGTTCGGGGTCGACGCCTCGAACCGCCTGCGGCTGCGTGTCTACAACACGGCCGGCGTCCCGGTGGCCGTACGGGACTGTCTGGCCAAGGCGTCTCTGCTGAAGTACTGACCTCTGCGGGGGCCTGCGCGGCACCCCGCCCGGCCGGATACGGCCACGGGCGGGCGCGAACCGATCGCACCCGCGAGGTGCGTTCCCGGTGGCGGAAGCTCCCCTCGGCGTGCTCTGACCCACGACATCACTGCTCTTGACTCCGGGTGTATACTGACTCGGCACTTTTCCGGCTCGGTCGGACGGATCGTACGGGCGTGCGTCCACGCAGGTGGGCGTGACGCCCCGTATCACCTGCTCCTTACCAGGTAGTCATTGGTTTCTGTCATTTCATCGCACGTTGAGCGGTTTGGTGTGACATGCCGGGTGGTCCGCGACACGGCGTCCGCGAATCTGGATCTTCGCCCGATTTGTGAGCTTTGTCCGGAAGTCGACTCGATGTCCGAAGTCTCGTGTCCGGAACGTTATACAGCGCCGCGCTTTTCGGATGTTAATCTGCCCGCCAGGTCGACATAAGAACGATCCGCGTTCTCATGTAATTCATCGATTGCGCTGCGCAACCGCGTTAGTGCCGCGCCCGAGCTGAAAGCCCTTGTGCCGCGTTATGCGGGTGACCCCCGATGGCGTGGTCGTCGTCTGAGCCCGACCGATTTACACCTGGTGGACGGCCATTAAATGACAATGCAGCATGTGTCGGTGCCGGCTGATGCCGGTATCGACTCCCTTTCCATGCGAGCTCTCTCCTTCGCTCGAAATCCACTCTTCACGGGTGACGTGCCGGTTCTGCACGGGCCCAATCCGTACCGGCGGATGCTGGTGCCCGACGCGCTCGCGGAGGTGGACTTCACGCGCCCGCTGGGCGCCGGCGACTGGCCGACCCACCGCTCGCTGGCGGCGCACCGCCTGCTCGGCACCTTCTATGAGGCCGAGACCGTCCTGCTCCCCGAGCAGGGGCTGACCGGGCTGCGCGGCGACTTCGACGCCTTCTACGGCGAAGAGCTCCGGCGCCTGCGCGAAGGGACCCTCTCCGACCTGGAGAGATTCGCCTTCGGCTGTCTCTCCGACGAGGTGGACGTCAGCGGGACCTGCACGACCGACGTCCTCGAGGCCTACTTCCAGCACGTCACGACCGAGTCCGAGCAGGGCGAGTCGCCGGCGCTGAACGCGATCGCCGCCGCGCGCCGTCCGGAGGTGGCGGCGGACACCTACCTGGTCCAGCTCGCGCTCGACGGCCTCACCGAGGCGTCCGCGATGTCGCGCAACCTCGCCGGGGCGTACGGGCCCGAACAGTCGGCGCTATTCAAGATCTTCATCGACGAGTTCGGCTACGGCGTCTACGAAACCAAGCACACGACGATTTTCGCCAAGATGCTGCGCAGTCGTGCCATGGCGACGCACGTTCACGCGTACTGGAACTTCTATCTCTCGGGGCCGCTGGCCACGAACAACTACTATTACTACCTTTCTCGCGATCATGCGAAGTTCTTTCGCTATGCCGGTGCGGTCACCTATGCGGAAGCGGTTTTCGCTCCCGCATTCGTGAAGATGATTAAGACGTATCGCGAGATCTTCGGCGACGACGTCGACCTGCATTACTGCGACGAGCACGCCCATATCGACGAGCACCACGGGCGGATCACCCGTGACCAGGTGCTTCTCGCCCTGGCCGAACGGCACGGACCGGGCGTGGTGCCGGAGCTGATGCGCGGCATCGCCGAGGCACGCCTCATCGGCGGCTGGTTCGAGGAGGACACCGCCGCGCAGATCCGCTGGGCGGACGACATCCCGCACCACCGCGAGCTCGGCGCGGCGGCCGAGCACGCCGGCGAGCCGCAGTACGTCGTCCGGACCGCCGAGAGCCCGTTCGGCACCCGCAGCCACGACCGGGAGGCCGTGCTGGTGCTGGAGCGCGGCGAGGCCGACCTCGTCACCAGCGCGACCGGCGAGCCCGAACGGCTCGTGCGCGGCGACGCCGTGCTCATCCCCGCCGGACGGGTCTACGGCGTCAGCGCCGTCTCACCCGAGTGCCGGTACCTCCTCCACGACACGGCCAGGCCCTAGGCCTACCTCTCCCGCCATCGGGTCGCGCCTCGCGGCGCGTCCCGGCCCCGGCCTGCCCGCGTCCACCGGGGCGGCGCCGAGCCCCGCCCTGCCCGAGAACAGAGCCGAGCCGAAGAGGAACCGATGAGTCGAGTCGTGGTGATGGACCTGCGGCGGCACAACACGGTGCTGGTGGGTCACGAGCGTTACTTCATCTTCGCCGCGGACGGGCGCAAGCTGCTCGTCCGCGACTGGTGCCCCCACCGCGGCGGGCCGCTCAGCCTCAGCCGCCAGACCGCCGACGGCCGGCGGCTGGTCTGTCCCTGGCACGGCACCAAGGTCGGCACGGCGGCGGTCAAGCGCACGTCCGTGCCGATGGTCCGCAGCGGCGACGAGGCCGTCGTCCTGCTCACCGGCACGGAGGCCGACGCGCCGGTCACCGTGATCCACAAGCGCATTCTGGCCAACCTGCCACCGGAGGCCGAGTCAACGGAGACACCAGCCTGCCTGCCGGAGAGAGCACCGGCAGGCGCACACGAGTAGTCGATCGTCGGTGACGGCAAGGGGTGATCACATGGAAGAGAACGTCAAGAGCGCGAGCGTGGTCGACATCACCAAGACACGGGAGGAGACCGGCGGGCCGGACCTCCGCAAGCTGATCCACTGGGGCAACACGCTGCACGACGAGGGCCGCTACGAGGAGGCCGCCAGGGCCTTCGAGATCGCGCTCGACCTCGAGCGCGGCAACTGGCAGGCGCTCATCGGTCACAACCGGGCGATCCGCCGCAGCGTCCCGCGCTGGCACTGGGAGATGCTGCACGACGAGGAGCGCTTCGAGCTGTATGACAAGGCGATCCGCAGCGTCGTGACGCCCGAGCACCTGGTGCTCGACGTCGGCACCGGCTCCGGCCTGCTGTCGATGATGTCCGCGCGGGCCGGCGCCCGGCAGATCGTCGCCTGCGAGGGCCAGCCCGCGGTCGCCGACGTCGCGCGGCGGGTCATCAGGAAGGCCGGGCACGACGATGTGATCAAGGTCGTCCCGAAGCTGTCGTCGAGCATGCGGGTGCCGGACGACCTGCCCCGGCGCGCCGACCTTCTGGTCACCGAGACCGTCGACTGCGCGCTGCTCGGCGAGGGCATCCTGCCCACGATCGCCCACGCCCGGGAGCACCTGCTGACCGAGGACGCGATCATCATGCCCGGGGGAGGCCGCGTCTTCGCCCAGCTCGTCGAGAGCCCCTCGCTGCACCGCAAGAACCACGTGGGCCAGCTCTACGGCTTCGACTTCACCGAGTTCAACGAGCTGTCCTCCATCGAGTACTTCGACTCGCGGCTCCGTCACCACGAGCACCGCACGCTGTCGGAGCCGCTGGAGGTCTTCAAGTTCGACTTCTACCGGGACACCGCCGAGCCGCGGCGGGCCGAGTTCGTCGTGCCGCCGGCGGTGGCCGGCGTCTGCCACGCGGTCGTGTTCTGGTTCGAGCTGGAGCTCCTGCCCGGGATCCGCCTGACGAACTCCCCCGAGACGCCGCACACGCACTGGAAGCAGGCGGTCCAGTGCCTGCCGGTCCCCATTCAGGTCCAGCCCGACGAACCGTTGCTGCTGGACGCCAGACACGACGGCGTGAACATTCACTTCACCGCCGTCGCGAGCGGGGTCCGAACCGCCCCGGACGGAGCATCCGAATGACCATCACCACCACGGGGCTGGGCAGCCCGATCGAGGCGTACTGCGCCCAGCGGATCTTCCAGCCGGGCCCAGAGGTCTACATCGTGGGCAACCCCTACCACCGGCCGGTCAGCGCGGCCGGCGTCGGCGCGCTCGACTTCTCCTCACCCGCGACCGAGGCGGAGTTCCTCAGCCAGCGCCAGCTCGTCGCCGGCCGGATCCTGTGCAACGCCTACGAGAGCGACATGATCCTGCTGCCCGAGGCCGGGCTCGCCACGGCGAAGGGCGACTTCGACCTCTTCTACGACGACGAGGTACGCCGCCTGCGCGACACGATCCGGCCCGGCCTGGAGCGGTTCGCCTACTCCTTCCTCGACACCTCGGTCACCGTGCCGCCCGTACGGACCATCGAGGAGCTGCAGGCGTACTTCCTCGGCGAGGTCGGCGGCGTCGGCGCCCCGGCCGACCACACGGGCAACAACCCCGAGGTCGACACCGCGCGCCCGCTGAGCGGCACGATGCGCGCGATCGCCGAGTGCAAGCACGCCGAGGAGGCCGCCGGGCTGCACCTGATCCAGCTCGCGCTGGACGCGCTGACCGAGGCGTCCGCGATGGCGCGCAACCTCGGCGGGTCCTACGGCGTCGTGCAGTCCGAGCTCTTCAAGATCTTCAACGACGAGTTCGGGTACGGGCTGTACCCCGCGAAGCACAGCACGATCTTCAAGGGGATGCTCGCCAGCGTCGGGCTGCGCACCGACCTGCACGCGTACTGGAACTTCTACCTCAACAGCTCACTGATCGGCGTCAACTACTTCAACTGGCTCACCGAGGACCACCGCGGCATGTTCCGCTACATGGCCGCGGTGACGTACCTGGAGTGGCTGTTCGCCCAGGGCTTCGCCGACACCGGCGCCATGCTCCGAGCGGTCTACGGCGACCGCGTCGACACCAAGTACTGCGACGAGCACGCCCACATCGACATCCACCACGGCCGGATGACGTATGAGAACCTCCTGCTCGGCCTGGCTCGCGCGCACGGCGAGCTGGTCATCCCCGAGCTGGTCCGCGGCATCGAGGACACCAAGCTGCTCCTGCGTCTGGGCGATGAGGACTTCCGCGCGCAGATCCGCTGGGCGGACACGCTGGATGAGCACACCCGGCTCGGCGCGTCGCTGGTCACCTCGACGCTCGACGACGCCGACGCGGCCACGCTGCGGCCCGGCGACCCGTTCACCACCCGCGTGTACGACGCCGACCGCGTCATCGACGTGACCGACGGCGAGCTCGACGTCTACGCCTGGGCGACCGAGCGGCCGCACCGGATCGGCAAGGGCGACGCGCTGCTCGTCCCGCGCGGCCGGCTGCACGGCCTGACCGCGGTCTCGGCGTCGGCTTCCGTGGCCGTACGGACTCTCGAAGGGAACCCCAGGTGACGGAAAGCCCGGTCGGCTCGTACAACGAGTGGGACCCGCTGGAGGAAGTGATCGTCGGCGTCGTCGACGGAGCCGCCGTACCCCCTTTCCATCCGGCGATCGAGGCGACCGTGCCGCCGGAGGCGTGGGACTTCTACCGGCGCAACGGCGGCGGCGCGTTCCCGGCCGACCAGGTCGACGCGGCGCGCGAGGAGCTGGAGGAGTTCGCCCGGGTCCTGGAGGGCGAGGGCGTGACCGTACGCCGCCCGGACCCGGTCGACCAGTCGCGGTCCTTCAGCACCGCCTCCTGGGAGTCCACCGGCGGCTCGTCGCACACGTTCCCGCGCGACATCGCGCTGGTCGCGGGCGACCAGATCGTCGAGGCCACGATGGGCTGGCGGTCGTACTACTTCGCGACCCACCCGTTCCGCACGATCTTCAAGGACTACTTCCGGCGGGGCGCGGGGTGGGTCGCCGCGCCCAAGCCGGAGCTGACCGACGCCTCCTACAACCCGGGCTACGCCGACGCAAAGCCGGCCGGCGGGCCGTCGCCGGAGAACCCGTTCCCGCCGGAGACCTCGGTCATCACCGAGTTCGAGCCGATCGTGGACGCCGGGGACTTCATGCGGTTCGGCCGCGACATCCTCGTGCAGCGCAGCCACGTGACGAACCGGTTCGGCATCGAGTGGGTACGCCGCCTGCTCGGGGAACGGTTCCGCGTCCACGAGGTCGCGTTCGTCGACGACCACCCGATGCACATGAACGCCACGTTCGTGCCGCTGCGGCCGGGCAAGGTGCTGGTCAACCCCGAGCGGGTGCCCGAGCTGCCGCCGATGTTCGCCGGCTGGGACGCGATCGTCTGCCCGGAGCCGGCCATCCCGGCGGACCAGACCATGTACTTCTGCAGCCGCTGGATCGCGATGAACACCCTGATGCTCGACCAGGAGCGGGTGTTCGTGGAGGCCGGCGAGATCGAGCTCATCCGCCTCTTCGAGAAGGAGGGCTTCACCCCGATCCCGATCCCGTTCCGGACCGTGAACACGTTCGGCGGCGGGTTCCACTGCGCCACGCTCGACATCCGCCGGCGCGGCCCGATCGAGGACTACTTCACGTCCTGACCAGCACCGGTTGCCCGCCGGAGCGCTCCGGCGGGCACCCACCCGAGGAAGAGGCAGTCAAAGATGACGACAGAGCGTCCGCACCTTCTCGTGATCGCGACGGGGTGGCAGGTCTACCGGGAGTACCTCCTGCGCTCGATCGGCGAGAGATTCCGGATCCACCTGTTCCACGTGGCCGAGCCGACGTGGGAGAACGCCTACATCACCGGGTCGACGGTGGTGCCGAGCACCATCGACGGACCGGCGATGGCCGAGGAGGCCCGCCGCCTCCACGAGCGGGATCCGATCGACGGCGTGCTGTGCTGGGACGAGGCGAGAATCCTGCCCGCCTCGTACGTCACCGAGGCGCTCGGCCTGCCCGGCGGTGGCCCGGCGATGATCGCGCGGGTACGGGACAAGGGGCAGACGCGGGCGGCCCTCGACGCGGCGGGTGTGGCCCAGCCGCGGTCGGTCCCGGTCACCACCCTGGAGGAGACGCTGGCGGCGGCCGACGCCATCGGCTACCCGGTGATCCTCAAGCCGCGCGGCCTCGCCGCGAGCCTCGGCGTCGTACGGGTCAAGGACGCGGGCGAACTCCGCGACGGCTTCACGTTCGCTTCCGGGGCCAAGGCGCCGGACCCGGTCGGCCTGGACTTCGCCACGCCGCTGCTCGTGGAGGAGTACGTCACCGGCGAGGAGGTCAGCGTCGACGCGGTCGTCCGCGAAGGCGAGGTCACCGCGCTCTATGTCGCGCGCAAGGTCATCGGCTACCCGCCGTACGCCGAGGAGATCGGGCACGTCGTGGCCGGCGACGACCCGCTGCTGCGCGACCCGGTGCTGCTGCACGCGCTGCGGGACACCCATGACGCGCTGGGGTTCCGCGACGGCTGGACGCACTCGGAGTTCATCCTCACCACCGACGGCCCGCGGCTCATCGAGGTCAACGGGCGGCTCGGCGGCGACATGATCCCCTACCTCGGGCTGCTCGCGACCGGCATCGACCCGGGCCTGGCCGCCGCGTCGGCCGCCTGCGGCCTGGCACCGGACGTCGAGCCGTCCCTGGCGCGTACGGCGGGCATCCGCTTCTTCTACCCGGCGGAGGAGAACACGACGGTCGCGTCGGTCGGTTTCGCCGAGGAGCGCCTGCCCGACGCGATCGACCAGGTGTCGCCGATGGTCCTGCCCGGCGCGGTCGTCTCGCCGCCGCCCGCGGGCATCGTCCTCGGTCGCATCGCCTTCGCCACCGCGGTGGCGGACAGCGCGGCCGGATGCCGGGAGGCGCTGGAGTCCGCGGAGGGCGCGCTCGTCGTGGAGACGTCATGAGCGACGGCAAAGCCTCGCACGCGACCGTCCTCGGCACCCTGCGGGAGACGCCGGGCACCGTGCGCGTGCTCGTCGTCGGCAACTTCATCACGAACCTGGCCGCGTTCCTCAACGCGTTCCTGGTGCTGTTCCTCACCCAGCGGGGCTTCTCCGCGTTCGACAGCGGCGTCGCGTTCACCGCGCTGATGGTCGGCCGGATCTCCGGCACCGCGGTCGGCGGCGCCGTCGCCGACCGGATCGGCTACCGCCTCGTCATCGTCTGGTCGATGATCGGCTCGGCCGTGCTCACCGCCCTGCTGGTGCACGCGCCGAACCTGGCGACGGTCGTGGTCGTGGCCCTGCTCGCCGGGATCTTCAACCAGGCGTACCGGCCGGCGGCGCAGGCGTGGGTGGTCGAGCTCACGCCGATGAACCGCCAGGTGATGGTCTTCTCGTTCCTGCGGCTGACCTTCAACCTCGGCTCGACCCTCGGCCCGCTCGGCGCCGCGCTGGTCCTCGTCTACTACTCCTACAACGTCCTCTTCTACGCCGACGCGACCGGCTCCCTGGTGTTCGGCCTGGTCGCGCTCGTGGCCCTCCGTTCGGGGCCCCGGCAGGAGACGGACGCCGCCCCCGCCGAGACGGGCCCGGAAGTGCGGGCCGGCTACCGCCAGGTGCTGTCCGACGGGCGCTTCGTCCTGTTCGTCGTCGGGCTCTTCCTCACCGCGATCACCTACATCCAGCTCACCGCCACGCTGCCGCTGTTCGTCACGGACGCGGGCTACAGCAAGCAGACGTTCGCGCTGCTGCTGGCGATCAACGGCTTCGTCGTGATCGTCTTCGAGGTGCTGCTGTCGAAGTGGACCCAGCGCCTGCCGATCGGCCTGCCGATGTCGGCCGGGATGGCCCTGCTCGGCATCGGCTACCTGATGTACCTCGGCCCCTCCGGCATCGGCCTGCTGGCGGTCGCCACCGTCGTGTGGACGTTCGGCGAGGTGGTCGCGACGCCGTCGATGATGGCCTACCCCGGCATGGTCGCCCCGCCCGGTCTCCGGGGGCGCTACATCGCCGCGGCCACCGTGCCGCAGCAGGCGGGCTACAGCGTCGGCCCGCTGATCGGCGTCGCGGCGTGGGAGTGGTGGGGCGAGGGCGTGTGGCTGGTCGTCGGCCCGTTCGCCCTGGTCGCCGCGGTGCTCACCGCGATCGGCGCGGGCCTGCGCCGCCGGCCGGAGCCCGCTCCCGAGCCGGACGCCACCGTGCCCGACCTTCCCGACCCCGACGTCACCCGGCCGGACCTGCCCGACCCCGAGGTGGCGCAGGCCGCACTGCTCACGCCGCCGGAGACGATCTCCGAGCCGGCTCCCGAACCTCTCACCCTGAAAGAGGACACGAGATGAGCAAGCCAGTAGTCGCAGTCGTCCAGCCGCTGACCTCGGCGGCCATGGTCGCCCCCGCCGTACGCGAGGCCGGGATGAGCCCGGTGGCCGTGGTCGACTACACCGGGCCCGCGCTGGCGCCGCTGCGAGGCGGGTACGACCCGCAGGCCTACGACGCGGTCGTCAACCACCACGGTGACGTGGAGGGCACCCTCGCCAAGCTGCGCGCGCTCGCGCCGGTCGCGGTGATCCCCGGCGTCGAGGCGTCCCTGCGCCTCGCCCAGCGTCTCGCCGACGAGCTGACCCCTGGAGAGGCGAACGTCAGCGAGCTGGTGGACGCCCGCCGTCACAAGTACGTCATGCACCAGGCGCTCGCGGCGGCCGGGCTGCCGATCGTCCGCCAGATCTGCGCGACGGACCCGGAGGAGGTGGCCGCCTGGATCTCGCGGGAGGGCCTCACCGGTAAGGACCTGGTGATCAAACCGACGGCCAGCGCCGGCACGGTCGGTGTCACCCGCGCGCCGGGCGGCGAGGGCTGGCGCGACCGGTTCGCCGAGCTGCTCGGCACGTACGACAAGCTCGGTGTCTATGCCGAGGACGTCCTCGTGCAGGAGCACATGACCGGCACGGAGTACGCCATCGACACGGTCAGCCACCACGGCCGGCACTCCATCACCGACATCATCAAGTACCGCCGCATCCCGTACGGCGAGGGCATCGCGGTCTACGACAGCGTCGAGTGGCTGCCCTACGACACCGACGAGCTCGCCGAGCTGATCGCGTACGGCCTCGGCGCCCTGGACGCGGTCGGCCTGACCGACTGGGCCGCGCACACCGAGATCATGATGACCCCGGACGGCCCGCGGCTGCTGGAGGTCAACGCACGGCTCGCGGGCGCGGGCAACCCCGCGGTGACCGAGATCGCCTCCGGCGAGAGCCAGGTGACGCGCATCGTGGACGTGTGCGCGGGCCGCGGCGACCAGATGCCGCCCGGCTACACGCTCCAGCGCAACGTCATGGCCGTCTTCCTGATGGCCCACTCCGCCGGGATCGTCCGCAACGCGGAGATCTACGACGAGGCGCGCTCGCTGCCGAGCTACCACTCACCGGTGCACCTGGTCGGCTCGGGCGACCACGTCGACGCGAGCACCGACCTGTTCGCCACGATGACGATGGGCTACATCATCCTCGCGCACGAGTCGAGCGAGCAGATCGCCGCCGACCGCAAGGCCATCCGCGAGCTGGAGCAGAAGCTCATCATCGAACCGGACCACTCCTGAGTCTCCCGTACCGGTCGCGGGGCAGGGACCGCGGCCGGTACGGGAGAGAACCCCTCTACGGAACGGGGGGATAGCGGCCGCCTCGCGCCCGCAGCCTGACACCCCGTGCGAGCAGCAGACGACGAACGAAGCCGTAGCTACAGCCGAACTTTCCCGCCACCCGGCGAATGCTCCACCCCTGGTCGTAGAGGCGCACGACATCATCCGCGTAGACGAACGTGACCTTGTCGGCCACCGCTCCGCCGATGACGTCTTGGATCTCACCGGCCAGGTAACGACGGTGGCCGCCGGGGGTGGACAGGGCCGATAACCGGCCGAGCCGGACCCAGTTCGCGAGCGTCGTCGGCCGTACGCCGAGAAGCCGTGCGGCCTCGCTGGGCTTGAGAGGCGTTTCGTGATCAGATTGGCGAGGAAACATCGCTAGATCCAGGAGACGCCTGACGCGGGGACGGGTCGGTTGCGCATTGGGACTCCTTCTGTCGGGCTTCTCTTGAGCCGCGGATCAGCTCTGTAGCCGCTGCTCGGCCCAGACGAGCTTTCCGCCGTCCTCGCAGTGGCCGGCGGCCCACCTCGCGCAGACGAATTCGACGATGCCGAGGCCGCGCCCGCCGGTGTCCTGCTCGCCCGCGCTCTTGCGCGCGGGGAGCAGGGGGTTGATGTCCCAGACCTCGGTGAAGAGGCTGGGGGTCGTCCAGCGCAGCCGGAGCCGTATCCGGCCGACCTCTTCCAGGCCGCGAGCCGCATTAAAGAATTGTGTCGCTTTGACCGCATTGGTTGTTAATTCCGATGTGACCAACTCGGCGTCTTCGGCGAGGTCGCGCGGCAGGTGCCACTGCCGGGTTATGTCGGCGACGATCCGCCGTGCGAAGGGCACGGCATTGGCCGTCGCGGCAAGCGTGACGGCCTCCGCTTGCTTCACCGGAAAGAACGCTTGCCGTGGCATTCCCACGCGATCGCCTCCGTCTCGCCACATTTATTAGTGCCATGTGACACGCTTGGCCTCGGCCTAGTGTGCTCCTGCAATCAAGATCAATGCAAGGTAATGCATTCGCCCAGTCATGCATTTTCTCGGAGGTCTTCAGATGCCCGCTCGTCCTCGCCCGACCATCCGCCTTCGCCGCCTGGCCGGCGCACTGCGCCGGCTCCGCGCCGAACGGGAGCTGAGCAGGGAAGATGTCAGTGAGGCGACCGGCATCAACATGACGACGCTGTACCGCATCGAGAAGGCGCGGGTACGCCCGCAGGCCCGGACCCTCGCCGCGATGCTCACCGTGTACGAGGTGAGCGGCGACGAACGCGCCGCGCTCACGCAGCTCCTCAAGGACTCCGCCCGACCGGGCCTACTCCAGGCGTACGCGGACGAACTGCCCGAGGAGTACAGCACCTACATCGAGTTCGAGCAGGAGGCGCGCTCGGTCTGGAACTACGAGAGCCTCTTCATCCCCGGGCTGCTGCAGACGGAGGAGTACGCACGGGCGGTGATCCCGGGCACCGTGCCGTCGTACACCCGGACTCAGTGTGACCAGCGCGTCAAGGTACGTATGGAGCGCCAAGAGGTGCTGCGGCGCGACCAGCCGTTGCATCTTTGGGCCATCTGTGACGAGGCGGCACTCCATCGGGCCGTCGGCGGGCCGAAGGTGATGCGTGACCAGCTTCTGCACCTCATCAATGCGATGGAGCTGCCGCATGTGACGCTCCAAGTCGTAGACTTCGCCACCGGCGCCCACCCGGGCATGCCCAGCTCGTTCGTCGTGATGGACTTCTCGGACGACCCCCAAGTGGTTTACATCGACAGCATGGCGGGCGACCTCTTCCTGGAAGAGGAAACCGAGCTACGCCGCTACACTGGCCTTTTCGAGTACCTTCGGGCCTTTGCCCTGAATCCCGATGCAACACGGCAATTGTTGACCCGCGTGGCCGGTAAGCATCAAGCGAAAGGAGCGGCAGGCGATGGCTGACCTGTTCGACGTCGAGTGGCAGAAGAGTAGCCGTTCAAGCGGAAGCGGTCAGTGCGTAGAGATCGCCGTGATCGAAAAGGGCGTCTGAGCCGTACTGCGTGGGCCCCTGGCTCCTAGCGAGTCGGGGGTTTCTGCTTCTCCGAAACGAGCTCAGTCCCAGGCGACGCGGAGGACGGTCGTGGCGGCCAGGGGGTCCTCGCCTCGGTGGGTGGCCATGACGCCCTCACCCTCCGGGGTGTTGGTGTAGAGCGGCGCGCCGTCGGAGATCCACACATGCCAGGCGGCGGCGAAGGCGGCGGCGCGGGCGCGGTTCTGGCCCAGTGCCGCGGGCACCGCGTGGTAGACCACGCCGTCCGCTCGGGCCGTGCCCGCCAGCCACGCCTCGGCCCGGTCCGGCACCGGGCCCGGCCGCAGCACGTACCTCGGGATCACATAGCGCGGCGCGGCGATCGGGGAGAGCACCTCGTCGAGCGCCAGGGCGAACCGTTCGGAGTTCGCGGCGTCGACGTCGGCGAGGGACAGGCGGTACGAGCCGTCCGGCTCGACGCGGGCCACCACGCCCTCGGCTCCGCGCCTCGACAGGCCGGAGTCGCGCAGCGCGTCCGCCACGGCGTACGCGAAACGCAGGAGTGGCGGGTCGCCGGCGGCCTCGTCCAGCAGCCGCCGGGCCCGGCGGAGCGCGCGCACGCGCCGCAGGCCCACGGCCGCGCCGGCGAGGGCCGGCAGGGCCGCGACCAGCACGAACACCCAGGTCAGCAGCGTCAGGGCCGACGCCGCGACGCCACCCCCCAGCAGCGCGAACGCGACTCTGGCATGGACCGGCGCGGGGGGTACCGGACGCGCGCAGGACTCGGCGGGCACCACGGCCGGTGGCCCCGGCCGTACGCGGCCGGTCACGGCGAGCACGGCCGTACGGGAAGGCCGCACGCGGACCGTGTGCACCAGCTCGTCGCGGAACGGGGTGCCCAGCCGCCAGGCCTCGCGGGTCGCCTCGCGTGAGGCCGCCCGCTCGCGCATCGCGACGTTGACCCGGTCCAGCTCCGCGACGGCGGGCGGGGCGTACGGCGAGAACGCCGCGTCCACGTGGGCCACGCCGGACACGATCTCCCCGTCCGGGGCGGCGGCCAGGTAGCCGCGGTGCTTGCGGACGAAGCGCTGCCAGTCGGCGGCGCCCTTGGGATGGCGGTCCGTGAGGCAGACGACGGTCCAGACGTTGGCCGCCTTCTCCGGCCAGGACGGGTCGAGGCGCAGCGCGCGCCCGCGCGTCTGGACCACGGACGTCGTCGTGGTCGCGGCGGTCAGGTCGATCAGCGCGTTGACGCCGCGGGCGTCCCAGCCCTCGCCGAGCAGCGCGCGGGTGCCGACGAGGATCCGGCAGTGCCCCTCCTCGAAGAACTCCGTGACCAGCCGTACCCAGGTCCGTACGGACCAGGCGCCGCCGATCACGCACAGGCCGTCGTCCTCGGTGAGGGACAGCTCCGGACGTTTCGCCCAGGCCAGGAACGCGCGGGCCGTGTCGGGGCCGGCCGCCACGGTCCGGCCGGTGACGAGCATCGGCCCGAGCGCGCCGGTGCGCTCGTCGGCCACGAGGTTGCCGAGCACGAGCCAGGCCGAGCCCGCCTCCGCCTCCAGCACCCCGTGCAGCCGGGCGGGCAGCCGCGCGCCGACGCGTTCGTGGTCGCAGAGGACGAGGGCGCGCAGCCGCGTCCCCAGCGCGGCGTCCTCGGCGGCGGCGATCTCCACGGTCGCGTACGTCTTGGCCGCGCTGCGGGCCAGCACCCGGTCCACCGGGGACTGCGCGGCGCGGATGCCCCGGCGGGTGAGCCGGTAGCCGACCGCCGGGAGCGCCCGGCGTACCGCCTCCAGCGTGTCCTCATCCCCTGAGCGCCGTACGTAGTCGTCGAGCAGTTCGACCCAGTCCTCGGCCGACGGCGCGTGCCGGTGCTCCTCGCGCAGCCGGGCGCCGGGCGGCAGCGCGAGCAGCCCGGCGTGGTGCATGCGCAGCGCGGCGGCGGCGAGCCGGGGTTCGTCCTTCTCGAGACGGGCCCAGGGGACCGTCCGCGTGTGCTCGGTGAACCGGGAGTCCAGCCAGGTCAGGAAGCCGGTCGAGCTCACCAGGTCGGTGGTCAGCTCCGCGAAGCGCTCGGCCTCGCCCGCGATGTGGTCCGCCTCCACGGCGGTGGGCGGGGTGAGCCAGGCGAGCTCGGTGAAGGGCGCGAGGTGCCCCTGCCGTACGAGCGCCGGGATCGAGGCGCCGAGGATCGGGGCGCCGAACAGCGTGTCGACCAGCGCGGCCTCGGCGGGGGAGAGCGACTCCGGCGGGGTCCCGGTCAGCCCGAGGACGACGGCGTCGGGCAGCCGGTCGAGCACCTCGGCGACGAGCCGCCCCCAGACGTCGAGCAGGTGGTGGCACTCGTCGAGGACCAGGGTGAGCGGGCCGGCCCCGGCGAGCCGGGTGATCAGCTCCTGGCCGTTGGCGTGCAGCCGCCGCAGCGGGCTGTGGAGCCGGCCCTCCTCGTCGGTCTCCGCGTCCGGGTCGAAGACCGCGAGGGACTGATAGGTGAGCACCGTGACGTCGGCGTCCAGCGAGCGGTCCGCGCCGGCCGTGGTCACCGCGGGCGTGAAGGAGCGCCAGTGCGCGATCCACTGGTTCTGGATCGCGGTGTTCGGCACGAGGACGACGGTCCGCCGGGCCAGCCGCCGCGCGGCCTCCAGCCCGATGAGCGTCTTGCCCGCGCCGGGCGGCAGCACCACCCAGGCCCGCCTGCGCCCGTCGGCCCATGCCGCGCCGAGCTGGTCGAGCGCCCGCGCCTGGTACGGCCGGAGCGTTCCGGGCCAGCGCGTACGGGAGAAACCGGCGGTCACCGCGCCATGATGGCAGCCGCGTTCCCCGCGCTGTCGCGCATCCCTCAGGATCATCGACAAAACCTGACAAAATGCGATCTGTGGGGTGGTGGGACCTTCGCATCGGCGAAGCCTGCGCATGTCGTCGCGGATGTCCGGCTATTGTCACCGTCCGTGCCGCTTCGTTCACCTGGCAATCTCGGTGAAGCCTTTATGCGTCCCGTACAAGTTGGAATCTATGCTCCCAATCCGGGACAGAGGAGTATCGATGGGGCAGAGCGCCACGGGGGCCGCGTCCGTCGGTGACGACGACGCGGACGCCGAGTCCGGTCATCGGCCGGAGGGCTCTGTCTGGCACGCCCTCGGTCTCACCGCCGCGTCGGTGGTCGTGTGGGGTGTGGCACACCTTGCCGCGGGCCGCCGTCTCGCCGGCTTCCTGCTCATGACCCTGCTCGCGTTCCTCATCGGCGGCGCGATCATCGTGGTGCTGGACTTCCGCGAGGACCTGAAGCAGATCGCCGTCGAGCGCGACTGGCTGGCCGGCATCACCATCGGCATCCTCGTGCTCGCCCTGATCTGGGCCGCGATCGTCGTACGGTCCTACCTCGTCGTCCGCCCGCACGGGCTGGCCGGGGCGCCCCGGGTGCTCGCCGCCGGGATGGTCGTCGTACTCGTCCTCGGCGTCTGCACGCCGCTCGCGTGGGCCGCCCGCGACACCTACACCCTGCGCGACACGATCGGCACGATCTTCCACAGCGACAACGTCGCGCCGCCGGTCGTCAAGAACGTCGACGACCCCTGGAAGGACAAGCCGCGGGTCAACATCCTGCTGCTGGGCGGCGACGGCGCCGGCGACCGCGTCGGGGTGCGGACCGACAGCATGACGGTCGCGAGCATCGACACCAAGACCGGCGACACCGTCCTGCTCAGCCTGCCGCGCAACCTGCAGCTCTTTCCCGTGATCCCGCGGCTGCGCTCACGGTGGCCGAACGGGTTCTCCGGCGTCTCGGCCGGCGACGAGGGACTGCTGAACGAGCTGTTCCAGGACGCCGAGAACGACAAGTCGCTGATGCCCGGATACGGCAAGGGCCGTCGCGGGCCGCAGCTGGTGGCCGAGGAGATCTCCTATCTCATCGGCCAGCCCATCGACTACTACATCCTGGTCAACCTCTTCGGCTTCGCCGACATCATCGACGCGATGGGCGGGGTCGACGTGCACATCCCGGCGGACATCCCGTACGGCGGGCCGGAGGACGGCAGCGCGCCCACGGGAGTGCTGAAGGCCGGCAACCGGCATCTGGGCGGGAAGCAGGCCCTGTGGTTCGGCCGCTCCCGTACGTCGAGCAGCGACTTCATCCGGATGGGCCGGCAGAAGTGCCTGATGAAGGACGTCGCCGAGCAGGCCGACCCGCAGCGGGTGCTGACGAAGTTCCAGAAGCTGGCCTCGGCGGCCAAGAAGACGATCTCCACGAACATCCCGGCCGCGATGCTGCCGGCGCTCGTGAAGCTGTCCGGGACGATGAAGCAGGGCGCCCAGGTCAGCAGCCTGATGTACGTCCCGCCGCAGTTCCACGTCGTACGGCCGGACGCCGAGGTGATGCGGAAGGCGGCGGCCAAGGCGATCGCGGCGAGCGAGGCGAGCGGGGCGACGCCTTCGGCGAGCCCGGACGCC
Source organism: Actinomadura sp. DC4 (assembly GCF_030406325.1). Classification (GTDB taxonomy): domain Bacteria; phylum Actinomycetota; class Actinomycetes; order Streptosporangiales; family Streptosporangiaceae; genus Actinoallomurus. Next base: position 62,119 of record NZ_JAUEQY010000004.1, read on the forward strand.
TCCGCGGCCCCCGACGCCTCCGGCAGTCCGAGCGTCTCCGGCAGTGCGACGCCAAGTCCTGACCAGCCGAAAAGCAAGGCGGTCTCGCTGGCGACGGCCTGCGGGTGAAAGGCGTTTTCTCGATATGTGTCGAACGCTTTACGGGTCGATGACGCTTTCTTTTCCCGGTATTCGCGCTGGCAGTGGGCCTTACCGGGCAATCGCGGCAGGTGGGGTCATACGTGCGGTACGATCCATCAGTCATCGCCAAGGCTTACTGACTGCGTCTATTCAATCACTTTGCATACCGCACGGTGTGGCAGGCCGTCCTCAGCCGGGACGTGAAGCGCCACGAGCAGAGGATCAGGAGACTTCATGGCACGGCGTCTAGACGGAGGGCGGGCGGTGAGCCGGCGAGAGCCGATCCCGATCGCCGGACTCTGGCGCGCCCTGGGACTGACCGTCGCCTCGTCCTTCGTCTGGGGCGTCGCGCACATCTGGGCGGGCCGGCGCGCCGTGGGCTTCAGCCTGATGGGGCTGCTCGCGGTGATCATCTTTGGCGCTGCGACCGCCGGGCTCGCGTTCCAGGAGAAGCTGAAGCAGCTCGTCGTCCAGGGCTTCTGGCTCAACGTCATCATCGCGGGCATTCTCGTCCTCGCGGTCGTCTGGGCGCTGATCGTCATCCGCTCGTTCCAGGTCGTGCGCCCCCCGGGCCTGCCGACCGCGATGCGCGTCGTCTCGGGCGCGCTCGTCGTGATCATGGCGCTGATGATCTGCACGCCGCTGGTGTACGCGGCGAACGCGACGTACGTCCTGCGCGACACCCTCTCCAGCATCTTCCCGGGCGACGACAAGTCCGGGGCGGCGGTGAACGCCTCGAACCCGTGGAAGAACAAGCCGCGGATCAACGTCCTGTTGCTGGGCGGCGACGGCGGCAAGGACCGTACGGGCATCCGCACCGACAGCATGACCGTCGCCAGCATCGACACCAAGACCGGCAACACCGTGCTGCTCAGCCTGCCCCGCAGCCTGCAGAAGTTCCCGGTGCCGCCGCGGCTGCACGCCAAGTGGCCCTACGGCTACACCGGTGACGCCCCGGACCCCCAGCACCCCGGCAGCGTGGGCCTGCTCAACGAGCTGTACATCCAGGGCGAGCAGCACCCTGAACTCGAGCCCGGTTACAAGAAGGGCACGCGCGGCGCGCACCTGCTCGAGGACGTCATCGGCTACCTCCTCGGCCTTAAGATGGACTACTACGTCCTGGTCAACCTCGACGGGTTCAAGGACATCGTCAACGCCATGGGCGGCGTGACGGTGCACATCGAGAAGCGCCTGCCGATCGGCGGCGAGATCGTCAACGGTGTCCAGACGCGCCCGCCGACGGGTTACCTCCCGGCCGGCACCCACCACCTCAACGGCTCCCAGGCCCTGTGGTACGGCCGGTCCCGCGACGCGGACGACGACTTCCACCGCATGGACCGGCAGAAGTGCCTGATGAAGGACATCGCGGACCAGGCGGACCCGCAGAAAGTCGTCACGAACTTCCAGAAGCTCGCGAAGGCGGCCAAGAACACCATCTCCACCAACATCCCGGCCGCGCTCCTGCCCGCCCTGATCAAGCTGTCCAGCACGGTCAAGAAGGGCGCCGACATCCAGAGCACGCCGTTCAACCCGGGCAAGCTGGTCGGTTTCCACGTCTACGAGCCGAGCCTCACGGTCATGCGCCGGGCGACGACGCGGGCCATCGCCAACAGCGTGGCGCCGAAGCCGCCCGCGGCGGCCACCCCGACCGCGACGGCGAGCAGGAAGTCGACCACGACCGCCGCCGGCACGACCAAGAAGCCGGCGTCGGCCGGCAGCGCGTCGTCGCTGAAGAACATCTGCCACTGACGTACGCCGAACGCGGGGCCGGCCTCGGCCCCGCGTCCGGCCATCGTCGTATCAGGGGCAGAATGTCCGGATGACCGGTAATCCCCCTGCGGGCCGTCCTCTTAGACGCCGTGTGCTGGTCGCGATCGTCGGCGTGGCCGCGTCGGCGGTCGTACTGTTCGCGATCCCGCTCGCGGTCGCGCTGCAGCGGCTGTACCGCGACGAGGCGATCGTGTCGCTCGAACGCGACGCGACCCGGATCTCGGCCGTCGTCCCCGACGACATCGCGCGCCGGCCGAAACCGGTGCCGCAGGTGACCCGCGTGGCGCGGCGGCTGAGCGTCGGCGTCTACACCCTGGACGGGCGCCGGGTCACCGGCCGCGGGCCGACGCGGTCAAGGGTCGCGGGCCGCGCCGCCGACGGCGAGGTGCACGAGTCGGTCGAGCACGGCCTGCTGACCGTGTCCGCGCCCGTGCCCTCGGACGAGTCGATCGTCGCGGTGATCCGGGTCGCGACGCCGTACCGGCAGGTGACCGCGCGGGCCGAACGCGCGTGGCTGTTCATGGGGGCGCTCGCCGTCCTCGTCGTCGGGCTCGCGGCCGTGGTCGCCCGGCGCCAGGCGGGCCGTCTCGCCGCGCCGCTCGAAGGCCTGACCCGCGACGCGCAGGCCCTCGGCGGCGGAGACTTCAGCATCCGGGCGAGGACCGTCGGCGTACGCGAGGCCGACGCCGCGAGCCGCGCGCTGGAGGCGACCGCCCGGCGGCTGGGCGGCGTGCTCCAGCGGGAGCGCGACTTCAGCGCGCACGTCTCCCACCAGCTCCGCACCCCGCTGACCGGGCTGCTGCTGGGGCTGGAGGCGGGGCTGGCCGAGGACGACCCGCGGGCGGTCATCCGCACCGCGCTGGAGCGCGGCGAGCACCTGCAGGAGATCATCGAGGACCTCGTCCGGCTGTCCCGCGGCAGCGCCGCCGACCGGGGCGTCCTCGACGTGCCGGCCCTGCTCGACGAGGTCCGGTCGCGCGCGGACGTGACCGTCCACGTCCCGGACGGATTGCCCGAGGTACGGGCGTCGGCCGCCGCCGTACGCCAGATCGTGCACGTCCTGCTGGACAACGCCGCCACCCACGGGCGGCCGCCGGTCACGGTGTCCGCGACCGACCTCGGCAACGGCATCGCCATCGACGTCGCGGACACGGGTCCGGGGATCCCCGAGGGGGCCGACGTCTTCCGCGCGCCGGCGGACGGGCACGGCATCGGACTCGCTCTTGCCCGTTCCTTGGCCGAAGCGGAGGGCGGGCGCCTCATCATCCGGCGTTCGGCACCCCCCACGTTTAGCCTTCTTTTGCCGGTGGCTGGATACGGTAGCCGCCATCAGCCAACTTCCTGACCGCTCATTCCTCCCCGGCGGCGTCGCGTTCGTAGCGATAGCCACGCCCGCGCAGGGTGGTGATGTGCGCGTGAGCCCCGAGTTTGCGGCGGAGAGTGGAGACGTGCACGTCAAGGGTCTTCGTCGGGCCGAACCAGTTCTCGTCCCAGACCTCGTCCATGAGCTGCTCGCGGGAGACGACCTCGCCCGCGCGCGTCACCAGCGCGGTCAGCAGGTCGAACTCCTTCGGCCGCAGCACCACCTCGGTGTCGTCCGCGTGCACCCGCCGGGCGGGCAGGTCGAGCCGCACCCGGCCCACCGTGACGACGGTGTCGCCCGGCGCCGCGCCCCGGCGGCGCAGGTGGGCGCGCAGCCGCGCGACCAGCTCGGTCAGCCGGAACGGCTTGGTCAGGTAGTCATCGGCCCCGGCGTCCAGCGCCACCACGACCTCGAACTCCTCGGTACGCGCGGTGAGCACGACGATCACCGTCTGCGGCAGGTCGGCCCGCAGCCGCCGGCACAGCTCGACTCCCTCCATGTCGGGAAGACCCAGGTCAAGGAGGATGAGATCCGGCGGATGCCTGCGGGCGTCCGTCTGCGCGGCCTGCCCGGTCGTGGCCAGGCTCGCGTCGTATCCGCTCGCGGACAGGGCCTTCAGCAGCTCCGAGCCGATGACGGCGTCGTCCTCCACGATGAGGATGTGTTCACGGGGCACGTCTCTGATCCTAAGGATCCCCCCGGCGCGATCGTTCGATGACCTGAGTTCGTACCCGTCTGATGCGGGCATTTCGTCCTGAAGGAAAGCGCGAGGGGTTTCCTCTATGACAGACGTCAGCGTGGTCGTCATCGTGTACAACGATGCCGATCGCCTGCCGGCCGCGGTGCGTTCCGTGCTCGACCAGTCCCATCGCGACGTCGAGGCCGTGATCGTCGACGACGCCAGCACTGACGCCACGGCCGCGGTGGCCGACGGGCTCGCCGCCGCCGAGCCCGCCCGCGTCCGGGTGATCCACCGCACGGCCAACTCCGGCGGCTGCGGGCAGCCGCGCAACGACGGCATCGCCGAGGCGCACGGCACGTACCTGATGTTCCTCGACAGCGACGACACGCTCGACCGGCACGCCTGCCGGAACCTGGTCGCCGCGGCGGAGGAGAACGAGGCCGAACTCGTCTCCGGCTGCTGCTGGCGCGTCTTCCCCGACAAGGGTGAGGAGCGGGCCTGGTACCGCGGCGTCTACCGCGAGCGGGGCGTGTACGCCTCGGTGCGGGAGCGTCCCGAGCTGCTGTACGACACGCTGTCGACCAACAAGCTCTACCGCCGCGACTTCCTCGACCGCGAGGGCCTGCGGTTCGTGGAGCGCCTGCACTACGAGGACCTGCTGTTCAGCACGCAGGCCTACCTCGCCGCCCGCAAGATCGCGATCATCCCGCACCGCGTCTACAACTGGATGATCTACGAGAACCGGCGGTCGATCACCAACCAGCGGGCCGAGCTGCGCAACTTCTCCGACCGATTGGAGATCTTCCGGCGCATCGACGCGGTGTACGCGCGGTACGAGGCCGGCGACCTCAAGCTGTCCAAAGACGTGAAGTTCCTCAACCACGACCTGCTGCTGTACGTCCGCGGCCTGCGCAGCCGCGACCGCGCCTACCGCGAGGCGTTCCTCTCCCTGGCGCGGGAGTACCTCGCGACCATCGACCCGCGGGCGTACGGCGAGGCCCACGAGATCCAGGCGATCATCGGTTTCATGGTCGCCCGGGGCGACTACGAGGGCGCCATCAGCGGCGCGGACTTCGCCGGGAAGGGCAAGACGGGCCGGCCGCGGCTGACCGCGTCGCTCGTCGAGCGCGACGGCCGTATCTACTGGTCCGCCGACCACCTCGACACCGAGGAGGGGCGCCGCGTCCTCGACGTCACCGAACTCGGCATCCACTCGCTGCCGCTGAAGTCGCTGAACCCGGGCGGCCGGGTCACCGGGATGGAGCGCGCCGGGCGCGTCCTGCGGCTCACCGGCGACGTCGTCAACCCGCTGAACCGCATCCGCGCCGACGCCCCGATCAGCGCCCGGCTGGAGTTCCGCGACCGCAGCCGTACCGGGCGGTTCTTCGCCGTCCCCGCCGAGGTGACGCCCGCGGCCGGCCGGCTGCGGTGGAGCGCCGAGGTCGTGCCGGGGCGCGACGTGCGCCCGCTCGGCTTCGTCGACCAGAGCTGGGGCCTGCGCCTCCGGCTGAGAACGGGCGGCGAGGAGCTGTTCATCCGGCTCTTCGCCGACGACCCGATGGACTTGTCGGTGCCGGTACGGCCGCGGCTGACCCGCCTGGCCGGCGACCACTTCGAGGCGTACGTCCCGGAAAGCGGCGAGATGGCCTTCCGGCTCGTCGCGCACGGCCGCGTCGGGCGGGCCACGCTCGCGGCGCTGCGGAGGCTCACCGCCACCGGGCGCGGCCGGCGCTGGTGGACGGCGCTGCTCCGCGCCGAGCGGCGGTGGCGGGGCGTCTTCACCCGGCGTACGACCAAACTCGCCGTCTACAACCGGCTGCTCGTCCGGCTGCCGATCCGGCGTGACGCGATCGTGTTCGAGAGCCACCTGGGCAAGCAGTACTCCGACAGCCCGAAGTACATCTACGAAGAACTCCGCAGGTCCGGCGCGAAGTACACCGCGATCTGGTCCTACGCCAAGAACCCGGACGGTTTCCCCGAGGGCGCCAAGCTGGTCCGGCGCGGCTCCTGGCCGTACTACCTGGCGCTGGCGCGCGCCGGCCACTGGGTGGACAACCAGGGTTTTCCTCCGGACGCGGTCAAACGCCCGCAGACGACCTACATCCAGACCTGGCACGGCTCGGCGTACAAGCGGATGGGGTTCGACCAGCCGCAGGTCAAACGGAGCACGAAGAGCCGGCGTGCCCGTTTCCAGCGGACCGTCGACCGCTACGACGCCTTCCTGATCCGTTCCGAGCACGACGCGCGCACCCTGGCCAAGGGCCTCGGCGTCCGCGCGGAGCTGATCCGCAGCGGCTATCCGCGCAACGACGCCCTGGTCAACGGCGCCGACACGGCGAAGCTGTCCGCCCGGCTCCAGCTCGACGGCCGCAGAGTCGTGCTGTACGCGCCGACCTTCCGCGCCGGTCCGAACGGCAAGGCCGGTAAGCGGTTCGAGATGCCCTTCGACCTGGAGGAGTTCGCCGCCGAACTCGGCGAGACGCACATCCTCCTCGTGCGGCCGCACTACCTCAACAGCGCGGTGGTGCCACCGAGCCTGCGCGGCGTCGTCCGCGACGTCACGGCGGTCCACGACGTCACGTCGCTACTGCTCCTCGCGGACGCGCTCGTCACCGACTACTCCTCCCTGATGTTCGACTACGCCCTGCTCGACCGCCCGATGGTCTTCTTCGCCCCCGACCTGGAGGACTACGCCCGCACCCGCGGCACCTACTTCGACCTGCGGCAGGAGGCGCCCGGCCCGGTCGTGACCGAGCCGGACGAACTCTTCGGCACCCTCGCCGACCTCGACGGTCTCGCCGCCGCGTACGCGAAACAGCGGCGGGGGTTCGCCGAGCGCTACGGGGAATACGACCGGGGTACCGCCGCGAAGCAGATCGTCGACCGTTTCTTCACCGGAGAGCGCGATGCGTGACATCTTCATCGTCTGCAACAACCACGAGGAGCTCGGCGGCCTGCAGCGATGGGTGCACCACGTCGGGCGGCTGTTCGCGGGGCAGGGGCACCGCGTGCACGTGATCGGCGTGACGCACGCCGAGGAGCCGCACGATCACGGCCGCGGCCTCCCGTACGACCTGACCGTGCTGCACGGCGCGCCGCCTCCCCGCGGGCCGCGGCGTCGCTGGGCACAGCACCGGGGCGCGGCCACGCTGAGCCGGCTGTTCCGGGCGGCCCGGCCGGGCGGTGTGATCATCGCCGCGCAGGTCTGGGCGATGGAGTGGGTGGCGCTGGCCGACACGGCGGGCATGCCGGTCATCGGGATGAGCCACGAGTCGTACCAGGCGACCAAGGCCTCCTCCCGCTACGAGCGGGTGAAGCGCTACTTCGCGGACACGCACCGCTTCCTCGTGCTGAGCACCGCCGACGCCGACTCCTGGGCCCGCGACCAGATGTCCAACGCCGACTTCATGCCGAACCCGCTGCACGTCACGCCGTCGGCCTACCCCGACCTGTCCCGGCCCGTGGTCGAACTCCTCGGCCGGCTGTCCTTCGAGAAGGGGCAGGACATGATGCTGGAGGCGTGGGCGGAGGTCACGGGGCGGTTCCCGGACTGGCGGCTGCGGCTGTACGGGTCCGGGCCAGAGGAGGAGGCGCTGCACCGGCAGGCCGAGGAGCTGGGCCTGACCGGGACCGTGGAGTTCAGAGGGATGACCACCGACGTCGAGGGCGCGCTGAACGAGGCGTCGATCTTCGCGCTGTCCTCGCGGGTGGAGGGCTTCCCGATGTCGGTCATGGAGGCGATGGCGTACGGGCTGCCGACGGTGGCCTTCGACTGCGCGCCGGGAGTACGGGAGCTGATCACCCACGAGTCCGACGGGCTGATCGTGCAGCCGGGCAACACGATGGCGTTCGCCGAGGAGCTCGCGCGGCTGATGGGGGACGAGGGCCTGCGCGCCAAGCTGGGCGGTCAGGCGCGCTCCTCGGTCCAGCGGTTCTCCGCCGACATGGTCATCGACCGCTGGGAGCGGATGTTCGAGCTGGTCGATCGCTGAGTGTCAGGTCCAGGGGACACGCGGCCTCGCGCGCGGGCGATCGCGCTCCCACGTGCACGGCCGGGGCGGTTTCGGCTCCTCGGCCGCGCGGATCGCCAGACTCGTCAGGCTGATCAGGATGGCACCCGCCGTGTCGGTGTCGAGTAAGACGGTCACCCATTCGTCGCCGTGCCGTACGAGGACCTGGCCGCTCTCGGCGAGCACCGTGTCCAACCGCTCGACGAACCCGAGCGAAAGGCGCAGATCGGCTTCCTCGCCCGTGTGCAGATGAAGGATCTCACCGCCGTGGAAGCTGAAACTCCGCCCGGTACCGCAGGAGGAACGGCCGGTCTCCAGACCTGGCCACGTCACCAGTTGCGCGGCCACCCGCTCGGCCGCGCTCCGGCCCTTCGCGGAGCCCGCCACGGCACCAGCATCGCGTGCCACGCTCTTTCTTCAAAAGAGCCCGCATCCCAATTGTTATGACTGGACTTCGTCATTTTTCCCCTGGTGGCCATCGCGGCGACGTCCTTACGCGGGCCGGTACCGTGGATGGGTGATCTCTCGTGATGACGTCGAGGCGGCCCAGGCCAGGATCGGTTCCCGGGTGCTCCGGACGCCCGTCGTACGGCTGGACGGGCTGTGGCTGAAGCTGGAGCAGCTCCAGCACACCGGTTCCTTCAAAGCGCGGGGGGCCTTCAACCGTGTCCTGGAGGCGTCCTCGCGGGGCGCCGTCCCTTCGGCGGGCGTGATCGCCGCGTCGGGAGGCAACGCGGGCCTCGCCGTCGCGTACGTGGCCCGCGAGCTGGGCGTTCCCGCGGAGGTGTACGTCCCGGAGACCGCCCCCGCGCTCAAGGTCGCCCGCCTGCGCGCGCTGGGCGCGTCCGTACGCCAGGTCGGCCGCGAGTACGCCGACGCGTACGAGGCCGCGACGAAGCGCGCCGCCGACTCCGGAGCGCTCTTCTGCCATCCGTACGACCAGGCCGAGGTGTGCGCGGGCCAGGGGACGCTGGCCCTGGAGCTGGAGGAACAGACCGGTGGAGTCGACACGGTGCTCGTCTCGGTGGGCGGAGGAGGCCTGATGGCCGGCATCGCGGCGGCCCTGGAGGACCGGGCGCGGGTCGTGGCGGTCGAGCCGGAGAACTGCCCGTCGTTCCACGCGGCCCTGGCGGCGGGCGAACCGGTGGACGCGGAGGTGTCGGGCGTGGCCGCCGACTCTCTGGGCGCCCGCCGTGCGGGCGAGATCCCGTTCGCGGTGGCCCGCCGAACGGGCGTGCGCTCGCTGCTGGTGAGCGACGAGGATGTGGTCGAGGCCCGGCGAGCGCTGTGGGCGGACCATCACCTGGTGGTCGAACACGGCACGGCCGCGGCCTACGCCGTCCTGCTGACGGGAGCCTACGAACCCTCACCCGGCGAGCGCGTCGCCGTCATCTGCTGCGGCGCCAACACCGACCCGGCCGATCTCGCCTGACTCCGCCGGCGCGCATGGCAGGCTTGTGACATGCGTGACGCGCCGGTGGAACACCCGAGCTTCACACCTCCGGCCGGCGGACTCACCGCCGGGGACCTGGACCGGATCCCGGGGCTACCCCGGCACACCGAGCTGATCGACGGCGCCCTGGTCTTCCGAACTCCGCAGAACGCCTTCCACACGGTCACCGTCTCCCTGCTGGTCTTCGGCATCCGCGACCATGTCCCGCCCGGCCTTCGCGTACGCCGCGAGATGACGGTCACTCTGGCGAAGCGGCAACGGCCGGAGCCTGACGTGCTCGTCGTCCGGGAGGAAGCCGTCACCGGCCTCGACCAGACCGACCACGCGGCCGCGGACGTTCTCTTGGCGGCCGAGGTGGTCTCGCCGGACTCGGCGGTTCGCGATCGGGAGCGGAAGCCCCGGCTCTGTGCCGAGGCCGGGATACCGCACTTGTGGCGCGTGGAGAACGTCGCGGACCGTCCGGCGGTGCACGTCTATGAGCTGGATCCGGCGACCAGGGTGTACTCGCTCACCGGTATTCATCATGACCGGTTGGAGCTCACGGTTCCGTTCGACATCGACATCGATCTCACGGAGATCGACGAACTCTAGAGCCAGTCGCGTTTCTTGAAGACGGCGTACAGGGCCAGTGCGGTGCCCACCAGGATGACGACGCTGACCACGAAGCCCCAGTGCTTCTCATAGCCCGGGTACGGGACGTTCTGCCCGTAGAAGCCCGTCACCGCCGTCGGTACCGCGATCACGGCAGCCCAGCCGGTCAGTTTCTTCATCACCTGGTTCAGGTGGTTGCCCTGCAGGGCGATGCGGGTCTCCTGCAGGCTCGTCACCACGTCGCGCAGGCTCTCCGTCCACTCCGTGGCGCGCAGCACATGGTCGTAGACGTCCTGGAAGTACGGCGTCATCTCCTCCGGCACGACCTTCAGGTCGCGGCGGAGGAGTGTGTTGACGACCTCCCGCATCGGCAACACGACCCGGCGCAGCAGGGTGAGGCTCTTGCGCAGGCGGTAGGAGCGGTGCTGGGCGTCGCGGCCGGGCACCTCGTCGGCGAACAGCCGCTCCTCCAGGCCGTCGATCGCGGTGTCCAGTGACTGCACCGTGTCGAAGTGGCCGTCCACGATGAGGTCGAGCAGGCCGTGCAGGAGGTAGGACACACCGTGTTTCGCCAGGTCGGGGGATGCGTCCCACTGCTTCACCAGCGCGTCGGTGTCGAAGTCCTCATCACCGCGTACGGTCACCAGCGCGCGTTCGGTGATGAAGGCGGAGATCTCGTGGGTGGTCAGCTGGCCGTTCTCGTCGCTCAGCTCCACGGAGTAGGCGTTGAGGAAGAGGTAGTCCTCGTAACGGTCGAGCTTCGGCCGCTCGTGGTGGCTGACCGCGTCCTCGACCGCGAGCGGGTCCAGGCCGAACTCCTCGGTGATGACCCGCAGGCCCTCGTCGTCCGGGGCGCACAGGTCGAGCCACACGATCGTGTCGGGCTCGGCGAGATAGTCGCTGAGCTCGGCCACCGGGAAGTTCTCCTTCTCCAGCTTTCCGGCGCGCCATACGCGGGTGCGGGCGTCTAGATCCATGAGTCGAACCACATCCGCGCGTGCCAGGCGTCATAGGGAATGATCTGGCCCGCGAGCACGGGATAGAGGTAGTAGAAGTTGGCCAGCACGATGAGGACGTACGCTCCGGCGGCGGCGGCGCCGAAGACGCGTCTGGCCGGCAGCGCGTCGGCCGGGCCGACGATCATGCCGATCACCAGCACGATCGACAGGACCATGAACGGCAGCATCGGGGTGGCGTAGAACAGGAACATCGTGCGATGGTCGAAGCCGAAGTAGAACCACGGCAGCCACCCGGCCAGGAAACCGGCGAGGGTCGCGCCGGCCCGCCAGTCGCGCTGCACCAGCCACCATCCGGCCACGACGAGCAACGTGATGATCGAGACCCACCAGATGGCGGGCGTGCCGATGCCGAGGACCTCACGCGAGCACTTGCTCGCGCCGCAGCCCGACGGCTCGGTGTAGAAGAACGCGACCGGGCGTTTCAGCACCATCCAGTTCCACGGCCAGGACTGGTAGTCGTGCTTCACCGTGAGCGTCGTGTGGAAGTGCCACATCTGCTGGTGGTACTCCCACAGCCGCGGCATCGCCTGGACGAACGCGGTGATCGGGTTGCCCGAGACCTTGCCGCGCCCCCAGCCGCCCGCGTTGAAGATCCAGCCGCTCCACCACGCGAGGTAGGTGACGCCGCTCAGCACCACCATCGAGAAGAACGCCGGTATCGCGTCGAGCACGAACCCGCCGGCGTACGGCTGGCGCACTCCGGCCGCGCGCCGCGCGCCGATGTCCCAGATGACGACCATGAGGCCGAAGGCCGCGATGTAGTAGATCCCGGTCCACTTGGTCGCGACGGCCGTTCCCAGGCAGAGCCCGGCGGCGAGGCGCCACCAGTGCATGACGAACGGGCCGAGTGCGCTGTCGTTGCCGGTCGCCTGCACCTTGGCCGCGAGAGCGTCGCGGGTCTTGTCGCGGTCGATCACCAGGCAGGCGAACCCGGCCAGGATCCAGAACATCACGAAGATGTCCAGGATCGCGGTACGGCTCGTCACCAGGTGCATGCCGTCGACCGCGAGCAGCAGGCCGGCGGCGGAGCCCAGCAGCGTCGAGCGGGTCATCCGCCGCGCCACCCGGGCCAGGATCAGCACCGAGAGCGTGCCGATCAGCGCGGCGGAGAACCGCCAGCCGAAGGGGTTCATGCCGAACGTCCACTCGCCGATGGCGATCAGCCACTTGCCGGCGGGCGGGTGGGCGACGAAGCTGCCGCCGTCGGCCCAGATGTGGTAGTTCGGCGGGTGTTGGAGCAGGAGCTTGTCGGCGTCCTTGACCGTGTTGCGCTCGTACCCGAACTTCAGCAGGGCATAGGCGTCTTTGGCGTAGTAAGTCTCATCAAAGATCACGGCCCGCGGCTTGGCCACCTCGTAGAACCGCAGCACACCCGCGAACAGCGTCACGAGGAGGGGGCCGATCCACCCCATCAGTCTGCTGCCCGGAATCGCCGGCGCCAGCCACTGGCGCAACGATGGCGGGCGCTTGTCGCGCTGGGACTGGGGTGCTGCCGGTTCGAGCCCTGTCATCGCCACCACCCCGACATCGTACGGGGGGAAACCGGGCCGATCGTGCACTTCGCGCCGCCTGCTCTCGCCGGACCCTCCCCGGCCGGAACCGCGGGCCTGGGACGTGGTCGAAGATGGGTGGTGTGCAAACCACTGGGACGCTGACGCTGGCCGCCGCGCCGATCGGCCGTACGGAAGACGCATCCGAACGCCTTCGCACGGCTCTCGCCGAGGCCGACATCATAGCCGCGGAGGACACGCGCCGGTTGCGCCGCCTCACCGCTGACCTGGGCGTCGACCCCGCCGCGCGGATCGTGTCCTACTACGACGCGAACGAGCGCGCACGCGCCGCCGAGCTGGTGGAACAGCTGCGGGAGGGCCGCGACGTGCTCGTGATCACTGATGCGGGACTGCCGGGCGTCTCCGACCCCGGCTACCGCCTCGTCACCGCCGCGATCGAGGCCGAGGTGCCGGTGACGGTCCTGCCGGGCCCCTCCGCGGTCACGACCGCGCTGGTGATCTCCGGGCTGCCGAGCGACCGCTTCTGCTTCGAGGGGTTCCTGCCGCGCAAGGCGGGAGAGCGCTCGGCGCGGCTCGCCTCCCTCGCGGAGGAGCCCCGCACGATGGTGTTCTTCGAGGCGCCTCACCGGCTGACCGCCGCGCTGGAGGCGATGGCCGCCGCACTCGGCGCGGACCGGCCGGCCGCGGTGTGCCGCGAGCTGACGAAGACGTACGAGGAGGTACGCCGCGGCCCGCTCGGCGAGCTGGCCGTGTGGTCCGCGGACGGCGTGCGCGGTGAGATCACGGTCGTCGTCGGGGGCGCGCCGGAACGCTCGGGCGACGCGGACCTGGGTGAGCTGGCCGAGGAGGTCGAGCGCCGGGCCAAAGACGGAATACCGCGAAAGCAGGCGATCGGGGAGGTTGCACGTGAACATCGTGTCCAAAAAAGGGTGCTTTATGACGCAGTTATTGCGCGAAAAACCGCACGATGACCATTATTTGACTTAATCTTTACGCAGCTCAGAGGGCTACAAGTGGCGTCAAATGGAGGAAACTCAAGGGCGGGACGTAATCCGGCTCGCCCGGGGGTGACAGGTTATGCACGAATCCATGATCTCGAATGAGACGTGGAAGTACGAGTGCCTCGGCTGCCTGCACGAATGGCAGGAGGAGTTCGAGGTCGGCCGTTCCTCCGACGGCCACGGCGGGGCGGTCGTTCTCTACAGCCGCCTCGGCCAGCGCTGCATCTCACCGTGGGCGGAGCTGTTCTGCCCATCGTGCGGCGGGTACGACGTCAAGATCCTCCCGACCGGCTGGGCCGAGGCGCGGCCGCTCCCGCGGCAGCGCTACGCCGAACTGGAGATGATCTTCCGGCTCCGCCGGCTCCACGCGTACTGAGCCGAAGCCGTCCGCGGTCACGCGGTCACCGTGTCCTTCGCGGACGGCTCGTCCGTCGGCTTCTTCTCCGGTTCGCCGCCGGGGGCGGTCTCGCCGGAGCGGCGCCACCGCAGCATCCGCCCGAGCCGCTCGCGCGGCTCCCGGGTGAAGGTGATGGCCGCGGCGACACAGGCCAGCGGCACGGTCGGCAGGACGTACCGGTAGTCGAACTCGGCCGTCGCCGGCGGCACCAGCAGCAGGCCCGTCGCGGTGATCCAGGGCAGGAACGACTCGCCGCCCCAGCGCCGCCACATCGGGACCATCCCGGCGAGGCCGATGATGAGGATCCCGCCGAGCACCGTGCCGGGCAGGTGGACGCCCTGCTGGTAGGTGCGGATCGTCGACGCGTACGGGTCGATGATGCGGGTGCGCGCGTTGCCGTCCTCGTAGGCGTGCGCCTCGGAGGAGGCCGTACGGTCGCGGCTCATCCGCCAGCTCGGCAGCGCCGCCGACTTTTTCCCGAACTGGTACATCTGGTACGTCGCCTTGTCGGGGAAGACCGTGCGGTGCCAGCGGAACGTGTAGAAGAAGTCCTTCGCGACGACGCGGGCGTAGTCGAGCGGCTGGGCCAGGATCGCCCGCTTGGCGAAGTCGCCCGCGAGCTGGTTCTGGTAGTCGGTGAACCGCTGGGCCGGGATGCGGTGGAACGGCGAGTTGCGGTCCCAGATCGCGTCCTGGGAGAAGGTCAGCGGAGTGTGGGAGGTCTTGCTGTCCTTGCAGAGGGGGTACTCCGAGACCGGCGGCTTCATCTTGTTGCAGTCGGCGAACTCGGTGACCCGCGCGTAGAGGAAGACGCCGCTGCTCGTGGTCATGCCCGGCTTGCCGTACCAGGACCAGAACCAGCCGGCGTACGCGCCGATCGGCAGGGCGCACAGCGCGATCGTGGCGACGAGGACGCGCCAGTTGAACCGCCGGATCAACAGGTAGACGACGATCGCGATCAGTACCGGCTCGCCGACCGTACGGGTCAGCGTGGCGATCCCGAGAAGCAGCCCGACGACGCCACCGATCTTCCAGGTCAGCGCCTTGCCGTGCCACAGCAGGATGGTGACCACCGACACGAGCAGGAACTCGAACGTGATGTCGGACAGGATCAGGTGCTCGAGCTGGATCTGGTACGCGTCGTACAGCAGCGGCACCGTCGCCAGCGCCGCCCCCCAGCCGGGCAGCCCGAACCTCTTGCGCAGCAGCGCGTAGATCATCACCGCGCCGGCCAGCCCCATCAAATGCTGCAGGCCGGCCACCAGGGCGAAACTGTGGAAGGGCTTGAGGATCCACAGGAAGAAGGAGTAGCCGTCCGGCCGGATCGGATGCGGGTACGGCGACATCGCGACGTGGAGATAGTCGAACGAGTCGTTGAACCACGACGCCGGGCGGTAACCCAGCATGGCGAGCATTCGCAGCAGCGTGCCGCCGGCGAGCACGGCGGTGAACGTCTTGTGCCGGCGGACGAGCGCGACGAGACCCGTGACCAGGCCGGTCAGAGACGCGGCGAGGGATCCGAACGAAACGGAATCGAATGAGGGGAGCGAGATCCGGTGGGCGCGCGAGGCGTCCTTCTCGGCCGGTGCGTTCTCTTCTTCGGCCGGTGTTTCTTCGGTCGCGGGCTCAACCCTTGTGACCTGCGATTTCTCCTCGGCGGACGGGTCGGGAGGCACCGGCGACGGCGCCCCCGTCACGGCGGATTCGCCGCCCTGTTCTCCCGCGCTAGTCAAGTCCGACCGACCTCTCTGGACAGCACAGCCCTTATCCTGTATCCCCAGCCTGCCGTCACCCGAGTGCTCCATGTGGAGCCAAAGGTTGCGGCTTTGCAACACGTAGTCGCTCGTCGGCGGGCATCATGGGTAACACACGCCACTTGTCGGAACAATGACGAGGTTAGTCGAAACCCCCAAAGCTCGTGGCAGAGGGGTAATGGAGGACACGACGTGGAACTCTCCGTGGTCATGCCTTGCCTTAACGAGGCGGAGACCGTAGAGACCTGTGTGCGGAAGGCCCTCGGTTCCTTCGCTGAGCACGGCATCGACGGTGAGGTCATCATCGCCGACAACGGCAGCACCGACGGCAGTCAGCAGCTCGCCCGCGAGGCAGGTGCCCGCGTCGTGCCGGTGACCGACAAGGGTTACGGCAACGCCCTCATGGGCGGCATCCGTGCGGCTCGCGGCACGTATGTCGTGATGGGCGACGCCGACGACTCCTATGACTTCACCTCTCTGATGCCGTTCCTCACCGAGCTGCGGGACGGCGCCGACCTGGTCATGGGCAACCGGTTCAAGGGCGGTATCGCGGACGGCGCCATGCCGCCGCTGCACCGCTACCTCGGCAACCCGGTCCTCAGTTTCGTCGGCCGGCTGTTCTTTCGCAGCAAGATCGGTGACTTTCACTGCGGGCTGCGCGGATTCCGCCGCGAGTCGATCCTGCGGCTCGGGCTGCAGACCGGCGGCATGGAGTTCGCCAGCGAGATGGTCGTCCGCTGCACGCTCGCCAAGTACGACGTGCGCGAGGTCCCGACGACGCTGTCCCCGGACGGCCGCACCCGCGCCCCGCACCTCAGCACGTGGCGCGACGGCTGGCGCCATCTGCGGTTCCTCATGCTCTACAGCCCGCGCTGGCTGTTCCTGATCCCCGGTCTGCTCCTCATGACCCTCGGCCTGGTCGGCAGCGTCGCGCTGTCCGCCGGCCCGATCCACGTCGGCGACATCGCCTTCGACGTCGACACCCTCGTCGGCACCTCGGCCATGCTGGTGATCGGCTTCCAGGCCGTGCTGTTCGCGCTGCTGACCAAGGTCTACGCGATGGAGGAGGGCTTCCTCCCGCACGACCGGCGTGTGCAGCGCATCGTCGACTCCTGGAGCCTCGAACGCGGCCTCGTCGTCGGCGGCCTGCTCGCCCTCGCCGGCCTCGTCGGCCTGGTGGCCTCGCTGGTCCACTGGCAAGGTCACAGCTTCGGCGAGCTCGACCCGCGCGACTCGCTCCGCATCGTGATGCCGGCCGCGACCGCGCTGATCATGAGCTTCCAGATGATCTTCGCGTCGCTGTTCGTCAGCATCCTCGCCATCCGCCGCCGCTCCCACCCGCCGGTCATGGACCCGGCCGAGGAGGCCGCGGACGTGGTGGACGCCGCCGTCGTACGGGTGGCGGGCGAGACCAAGACGCTCAAGCTGAAGGTCGACGCCGACCTGAAGGCGGACGCGGACGAGGAGAGCAAGGACCCCGCAGAGACCGCCTGACGATCGTTTCGAAGAGGGCCCCGGCACACGCCGGGGCCCTCTTCGCGTTCGTGGCGCCACGGTGTAAGCGGCGGCCCCGCCGGAGGGACTACTCCGTGTCGACCCCCGAACGGAGAGGACGCGTGCGTGAGCGATCCCGCCGAACGATTCACCGCCCTGTACGACCGCCACTACAGGAGTGTGCTCGGCTACGCGTTGCTGCGGGCCGAGCAGGACGTCGCGGAGGACGTGGTGAGCGAGGTGTTCCTGGTCGCCTGGCGGCGACTGGACGACCTGCCCGACCCGTCGCTGCCATGGCTTCTCGGCGTCGCGCGCAACCTGCTGTACAAGCAGTACGACTCCGGCCGCCGGCGACAGGTGCTCGCCGACCGGATCACGGCGGCCACCAGCAGGGCCGACCTGGCCGACCTGGACGTGGCCGAGCACGTCGTCGAGCGCGAAGCCGTGAAGGCGGCGCTTTCCGCGCTGAATGAGAAGGACGTCGAGGCCATCGTGCTGGCGACCTGGTACGGCCTGTCCCCCGGCGAGGCCGGGCGCGGCGCCGGATCACCGACCTCACCCGCATCACGACCGCCGCGCGCGAACCTGTGGTCGTCCCGACGCGCCGCCGCAGGACCGTGCCGATCCTCGCCGGTGCGGCCGCCGCCGCGCTGGCGGCCGGAGCGATCGCCGTCCCCGCCGTCATGTCCGTGCACGGCAGGGGCCATGGGCCCGCGGTGCCGCCGCGGCCTCTGGACGCGAAGTCGGTCCTGCTGGCCAGCGCCGAGCTCACCGAGCACAGGCCGGCGGCCGCCCACGGGAGCTACTGGTACTCCCAGATCCGTGTCATCAAGCGCGTCAGGCAGCCGGGTGACAACCCGCCGCCCCCGGTCGCGAACGAGATGCCGCGGACCGGCCCGTATTACCCGTTCCGGGCGTACGAGACCGTCACCTGGGAGAACTGGGACCCGTACCAGCAGGGCCGGCCGTCGCGCTCAGTGGACCGGGACGTCAGGATCAGCTTCGCCACTCCCGCCGACAAGGCCGCGTGGCAGCGGGCCGGCTCGCCGCCGCTCGCCGGCACGAAGCCGTTCACCGCCACCGCCCGCTACAACGAGCCGTACCTCGAACTCGGCCCCAAGGGCACGAAGATGGCCGACCTGCCGAAGCTTCCCGACACCGTGGCCGGGCTCGAGAAGCTGGTCCGTGCCGACAGGAAAAGGAACCTTCGGCTGCTGACGAAGTTCCACGCGAAGTCGCAGGAACCGTCCTACCTCCAGAACGTCGTCGACGCCGCGATGGAGATCATCACCTCGCCCGCGCCGCCGAACGTGCGCGCGGCGGCGTACCGGATGCTCGCCGCCCAGCCGGGGATCCGCAGCCTCGGCCAGGTCCGTGACGGGCTCGGCCGGTCCGGAGTGGCGCTGTCCGTACCCGCCCAGGCGCTCGTGTCGCAGCGTGTCCCGAAGAGTGCCCAGCGTGGAGAGGAGCACCTGGTCATCAAGCCCGTGTCGGGGGAGATCCTGGCCAAGGAGTTCCACCCGGTCGGCAGGGACGGCGAGGCCGAGAGCGAGCCCGTCAGTTCCACATTGATCGTCAGGGACGGCTGGACCGACCGGATCGGTGCCGTCCCGCGAAGCTGATCTTTCAGCTGACGGCGACATAGCGGCGACGATCCACCGGCGTCTGAGAGAGGGAACCCGAATCCACGGTCGGGCGAAGTACCGGTGTGAGCGGTGCCGAGCGATTGGTGAGCCGATGTTGAGAGCCCTTTTCGAGCAGATCGCAGCACGTCTCGGTCCCGAACCCGACCTGCATGCGGGCGATGACAGTCACGCACTCGAGACGGATGACGAGGAATACGACGTGGATGAGGCATGGTGAACGCGCGGTTCACACTGGAGGACGTCCGGTCGCGCACGTACAAGGGCCGCGACGCGTGGTGGACCGTCGTGCTCGTCGACCCCCTGGCCGGGCGTCTCGTCCGGTTCACGGCGAACCGGACATCGCTGAGCCCCAACAGCCTGTCGAGCGGGGCCCTGGTCCTCGGGCTCGGCGCGGCCTGGTGTTTCTGGGAGGCCGGCACGAGATGGCTGGTCCTCGGTGCGGTGTTGTACCACCTGAGCTTCGTGCTCGACTGCATGGACGGCAAGATCGCCCGGCTGAAGGGGACCGGCACGGTCTTCGGGAGCTGGCTCGACTATGTCTTCGACCGGGTGCGGGTGCTGATCTGCGCGCTGGCGCTGACGGGCGGCCAGTACGAGGCCACCGGCCGCCCGGAGTACCTGGCGCTCGGCGTGGCGATCGTCTTCCTCGACATGCTGCGCTACCTGGACGCGCTGAAGGTGGCCGCGGCACGCCGGGAGATGCGCTCGCGCCTGCGGGCGGCGCGCGGCGCCGTGGGCGAGGACCGGTTCGTCGAACAGATGCTGCCCGTCCATCCGGACGAGGTCCCCGACGAGGTGGTCCCGCAGGCCATCGATCTTCAGCAGGAGTTCCGGGCGCAGTTCTCCTGGTATCTGAGGGTCCGTGACTGGCTGGCCCGGCGGCGGATCAGGCCGCACCTGGTCAGCGGGATCGAGTTCCAGATGGCCGTCTTCATCATCGGCCCGCTGTGCCAGGCGATCATCCCGGTGACGGCCGTGGCGGGCCTGCTGATGCTGGTCTTCGAGGTGGCGATCATCTACAAGCTCTGGCTTTCGACCCGGGACTTCGCCCGCGCGATGGCCGAGGCCGAGGGGGAGCGCGTCGCGGCGTGAACCGGCGTGCCGGGCGGGGCGGATCGGATATCGGCGTGAGGCATCACGGCATGACCTCTAGGCTTAGAGGCATGTCCAGCCGACACATCCTGACCGCGCCCGCCTGGCCGTACGCCAACGGGCCCCGCCACATCGGGCACGTCTCCGGTTTCGCGCTGCCCTGCGACATGTTCAGCCGCTACCAGCGGATGGCGGGCAACAAGGTCCTGATGGTCAGCGGCACCGACGAGCACGGCACACCGATCCAGGTGCAGGCCGACAAGGAGGGCGTCAGCGCCCGCGAGCTCGCCGACCGCTACAACAAGGTGATCGGCCAGGACCTCCACGGCCTCGGCATGTCCTATGACCTGTTCACCCGGACGACGACGAACAACCACTACGCCGTCGCCCAGGAGATCTTCAGGGGCCTGCACACCAACGGCTACGTCTTCGAGAAGACCACGATGGGCGCGATCTCCCCGTCCACCGGCCGTACGCTGCCCGACCGCTACATCGAGGGCACCTGCCCGATCTGCGGCTATGACGGCGCGCGCGGCGACCAGTGCGACAACTGCGGCAACCAGCTCGACCCGATCGACCTGATCAACCCCAAGAGCCGCATCAACGGCGAGACGCCGAAGTTCGTGGAGACCGAGCACTTCTTCCTCGACCTGCCCGCCTTCTCCGCGACCCTCGGTTCGTGGCTGCAGGGCAAGGAGGGACAGTGGCGGCCGAACGTCTACAAGTTCACCCGCAACCTCCTCGACGACATGCAGCCCCGGCCGATCAGCCGTGACCTGGACTGGGGCGTGCCGGTGCCGCTGCCGGACTGGATCGACCGGCCGGACAAGCGGCTCTACGTCTGGTTCGACGCGGTGATCGGCTACCTCTCGGCCTCGGTCGAGTGGGCCAAGCGCTCGGGCGACCCCGACGCGTGGCGCGCCTGGTGGCAGAGTCCCGACGCCGAGTCCTACTACTTCATGGGCAAGGACAACATCGTCTTCCATTCCGAGATCTGGCCGGCGATGCTGCTCGGCTACGACGGAGAGGGCGACAAGGGCGGCCGGCCGGGCTCCCTCGGCAGGCTCAACCTTCCCTCCGAGGTGGTCGCCTCGGAGTTCCTGACCATGGAGGGGCGCAAGTTCTCCTCCTCGCGCCAGGTCGTGATCTACGTACGTGACTTCCTCGAGCGCTACGACGTCGACGCCCTGCGCTACTACGTCGCGGTCGCCGGCCCGGAGAACCAGGACACCGACTTCACCTGGTCGGAGTTCGTCCGCCGTAACAACGACGAGCTCGTCGCCGCGTGGGGCAATCTGGTCAACCGTTCGGTCTCCTTCGCGGCCAAGAACATCGGTGAGATCCCGGCCGCGGGTGAGCTGACCGACGGCGACCGGGCGATCATGGAGCGCTCGCGCAAGGCGTTCGACGCGGTCGGCGCGGAGCTGGCCCGGTCGCGGTTCAAGAACGCCGTCAGCGAGACCATGCGCACGGTGGCGGAGGCCAACAAGTACCTCTCCGACCAGGCGCCGTGGAAGCTCCGCAACGAGGACCCGGAGCGGATGAAGACGATCCTGCACGTCGCGCTGCAGCTCATCGACGACGCCAAGACACTGCTGACCCCGTTCCTGCCGCGTTCGTCGGACAAGGTCCACAAGCTGCTCGGCGGCGAGGGCGAGTGGAGCGGCATGCCGGAGATCCGCGACGTCGACGAGGACGGCGGTCCCGCCTACCAGGTGCTGACCGGCGACTACGGCACGGCCGCGCGCTGGGAGTCCCAGCCGATCAGGCCGGGCACCCCGCTGGCCCCGCCGAAGCCGCTCTTCGCCAAGCTCGACCCCTCGGTCGTGGACGAGGAGCTGGCCAGGCTCGAGCAGGCATGAGCGACAAGGGACGGGAGGCGGCGCCGCCGCCTCCCGAACCGCTCGCGGCCGAGGTGTTCGACAGCCACTGTCACCTGGACATCCTCAAGACGCCGGTGGCCGAGGTCGTGGCCGCCGGCCGGTCCGTCGGCATCCGCCGGGTCGTCACCGTGGGGTACGACCTGCCCTCCTCGCGCTGGTGCGCGGAGGCGGCCGCCGCCCACGACGACGTCTACGGGGCCGTGGCGATCCACCCCAACGACGCGGGCAACGCCACCGACGAGGTGCTCGCCGAGATCGCCGGCCTGGCCGCGCTGCCGCACGTACGCGCGGTCGGCGAGACCGGGCTCGACTACTACCGCGACTGGGCGGAGGCCGGCGACCAGCAGCGGTCCTTCCGCGCGCACATCGACATCGCCAAGCGCACCGGCAAGGCACTGGTCATCCACGACCGCGACGCGCACGACGACGTCCTGCGCGTCCTTGCCGAGGAGGGCGCACCGGACAATGTCGTCTTCCACTGCTTCTCCGGCGACCGCGCGATGGCCAAGATCTGCGCCGACCGCGGCTACGTCATGAGCTTCGCCGGCAACGTCACCTTCAAGAACGCCGGTGACCTGCGAGAGGCCGCCGAGGTGGCGCCGCCGGACCTCCTGCTCGTGGAGACCGACGCGCCCTACCTCACGCCGGTCCCGTACCGCGGCCGGCCCAACGCGCCCTACCTCGTGCCGCTGACGGTCCGCTGCCTCGCCGAGGTCAAGGGCATCGACCTCGGCGAACTCTGCGGCGCGATCAGTGCGACCGGTGAGCGTGTCTTCGGCCCCTGGTGACCGCGGTCAGCCGCCTCCGTACCGACGCCCGGCAGAGCGCGATCGAGCCGGCGAGCACGGCGGCCATCCCGGCCAGCACGGTCGCCCCGACGTCGCCGCCGGTGAACGGCAGCCGGCCCCGGCGCGGGGCGTGGCCGGGACGTTTCCCGGCGTGAGCCCCGCCGGCGGTCCGGCCGCGGATGACCGACGGCGTACGCGGGTGGCCGTGCCGGCCGGGATGACGCGCTTGCCGCCCGGTACGACCGGTACGACCGGTATGGCCGCCTTGGCCGAACGAGACTCCGCCGGAGTGCCCGCCGTGGTCGGCGTCCAGGGCGACGGACTGGTCGTTGCCCGATCCGGCGAAGGACGAGGGTCCCTCATCACCGGGCGCAGCGCCTGGCTTCGCCGGCGCCGTCGGTGTGACGGTCGGGCTGATGGTCGGCCCGGGAAGCACCTGGAACGTGACCGCGGTGGACCCGGTGGTGGCCCTGAGCTGGTCCGGCGCCGCCCTACGCCGGCCACCCGGATCGGTCGAGGCGATCGCGCCCGGGCACAGGATGAGCCCGCTCCCGATGGCGAGTAGGACGGACAAGCGATGACGCCGCATCGTTCACCCCGTTTGTTTCCGGCTGAGAGCCCGGCCTTCCGTCATTACCCAGTTCACGCTGGGAGTAATGATCGTGACGGTGCGTGTCGTCACCGGATCGCACCGAGGTCAACGATCACGTATCCGCCGTTGGTCGTCGTGTAGTAAAGCCTGCTCGTAGGACCGAAGGGACTGACGAGCCCCGCGCCGCCCTTGCCCGAGTGGATCTGCAGGTCGCCCATCCGGCCGGTGTCCAGGTCGTACACCGCGATGGTGCCGCCGGAGGGCAGGGCGATGGTGAACCGGCCCAGGATCGGGGGCATCGACGGGCCGGGCTCCCCAGGCGGGATCGCCCGGCGGCCGCTGCCGTCGCGGCGCTGCGCCTCCGTCAGGCCCTTCCCGTCGTTCCCGACGCACCAGGTCACGCCGCAGTTCCACGACACGTGATCGGTGAGGCGGGCCGAGAGCGTCTGGCCGGTGAGCACGTTCTTCACATGGGCGAAGCCGATGTCGCCGGCGTTCTTCCCCTGCCTTCCGAGGTACTGGTTCGCGGCCGGAGACCCGATCCACGGCCAGGTGAGGATGTGCGCCTTGCGGCTGCCCGGCACCTCACGTGCGGGGCCGCCACCGGCCAGGGGCGCCCGGTGGACGCCGCCGGTGCCACTGACCGACCAGACGGCGTCCGTGCCGTCGACCGTGAGCCGGGACGGCGCGGGGGTCTTCGCCCGGTCGACGAGACGCGCCGGGCCGCCGGACAGCGGTGCCGACCAGATGTCGGTGCCGTAGTCGCCGGTGAACCACCAGACGGCGTATCCGCCGCCGACGGTGAAGTCCGTGGCGAAGATCCTCGTGTTCGGCGGCGTGATGACCTGGGTGATGTGCTTCGCGGTGTGATCGCGCAGGTCATAGGAGTACAGACTGCCGGCCTTCTCGAAGCTCGCGTCGGTCGAGACGAGGACGGTGCGATCGTCGATGAAGGCGAGCGGTGTGTACTCACGGCCGCCTGGAAGGGTGCGCGGCTCCCGGTACGCGGTCTTCGGCCAGACCTTCTCGATCGGCGGCACCTTGACCTTCTTCGGGGGGCGCAGCGACGGTGACGGGTTCGCGGTGGCGACCGGCGTGCCGCTCGCCGAGTGCGATCCGCGCATCAGCGTACGGCCGCCGACCGTGGCGCCCCCGATGGCCACGGTCACGGCGGCGGCGGTCAGCGCCATCTTCGAGTAGCCGCGGGGCGCCCGACGGTGGCGCGTCTCCCGGCCGATGCCCGGCGGTGCCTTCGGGGCGCGTTCGGCCGCGTCCCTCAGCGTCCGCCGCAGGGCGGTCTCCAGTTCCTCGGTCATCGCACACTCCCATTCGTGACGGACGGGCGCCAGGCCGCGCGCAGCTTGTCCAGGGCACGCGAGGCCTGGCTGCGTACGGTGCCGCGCGAGATGCCGAGGACATCGGCGATCTCCGCGTCGCTGAGCGACTCGTAGTAGCGAAGGACAAGGACGGCGCGCTGCTTGCGGGGCAGCCCGCCGAGGGCGTGCCACAGGCCGTCGTCGCCCTCGGCACGGGTCAGGGCGGCGTCGTCGTAGCCCTGCTCGGGCGGTTCGGGCATCAGGCGTTCCCGCCTCCGCCCTCGCCAGACACTGATGTGCAGCCGCGACATCGTGGTGCGCACGTAACCTTCCGGCTCGCGCTTGTTGACGATCCCCGGCCAGGCGGCGCGAACCCTTAAGAGCGACTCCTGCAACAGGTCGGCGGCGTCGTGCGGGTCGCCGGTCAGTACGTAGGCGTAACGCATCAGGGCGTCGGCCCGCGCCTCGGCGAACTCCTCGAAGCTCAGTGCTTCATTCAAGGCACCCTCCTCGGTACCGGGGACGCGCCTGGCGCCGGAACCGTTGCATCTGCGGGACACTGAGTATGTGGCTGAACGACTACTGGGGCCGGCGGACGTCCGCACGCTCGCCGCCGAACTGGGCCTGCGCCCGACCAAGACGCTCGGCCAGAACTTCGTCATCGACGCGAACACGGTGCGCCGCATCGTCCGCGACGCCGACGTCGATCCGTCGGACGTGGTCCTGGAGGTCGGGCCGGGCCTCGGCTCGCTGACGCTCGGGCTGCTGCCCGCCGCGAGCCGGGTCGTCGCGGTGGAGGTGGACGAGGCGCTGGCGCGGCGGCTGCCGCCGACCGTGGCCGAGCGCGCTCCGGACCTCGCCTCCCGGCTGGAGGTCGTACGCGCCGACGCGCTCCGCGTGACCGAGCTCCCCGGGCCGCCGCCGACGGCGCTCGTCGCGAACCTCCCGTACAACATCGCCGTGCCCGTCGTCCTGCACCTGCTGAGTGAGTTCCCGTCGCTGCGGCACGGACTGGTCATGGTGCAGGCCGAGGTCGCCGACCGGCTCACCGCCGGGCCCGGCGGCAAGGTGTACGGCGTGCCGTCGGTGAAGATGGCCTGGTACGCCGAGGCGCGCCGCATGGGCAACGTCGGCCGCGCCGTGTTCTGGCCGGTGCCGAACGTCGACTCCGGCCTGGTCGCCTTCACCCGGCGTACGTCTCCCGCAGAGGTCCCGCGCACGGAGGTCTTCGCGGTGATCGACGCGGCCTTCGCCCAGCGGCGCAAGACCCTCCGCGCGGCGCTGGCCGGCTGGGCCGGATCGGCCGCCGAGGCGGAGGAGACACTGCGCGCCGCGGACGTCGACCCCCGCGCCCGCG
This sequence comes from Actinomadura sp. DC4, assembly GCF_030406325.1. Lineage (GTDB taxonomy): Bacteria > Actinomycetota > Actinomycetes > Streptosporangiales > Streptosporangiaceae > Actinoallomurus. The sequence goes on from NZ_JAUEQY010000004.1 coordinate 87,958, forward strand.
GCGAGGCCCTCGACGTCGCCGCCTTCACCCGGATCGCCCGGCAGCGGCGCGGATCCCCTAGCATCCGGTGACCGTGACCACTGTTCGCGTACCCGCCAAGGTCAATCTCGAGCTCAGCGTCGGCCCGGTCCGCGAGGACGGCTACCACGACCTCGTCAACGTCTTCCATGCCGTGTCGCTGTTCGACTCGGTGACCGTCACCCCCGCCGAGGAGCTGAGCGTCTCGGTGGAGGGCCCCTCAAGCGTGCCGACCGGCCCGGACAACCTGGCCGCCCGCGCCGCGACGCTGCTCGCCGACCACGTGGGTGTACGGCCTCACGTCGCGCTGCACATCCGCAAGGACATCCCGGTGGCCGGGGGGATGGCCGGGGGGAGCGCCGACGCGGCGGCGGCCCTGGTGGCGTGCGACGCGCTGTGGGAGTCGCGGCTGGGGCTGGAGACGCTGCTGGAGCTGGGCGCCGAGATCGGCAGCGACGTGCCGTTCGCGCTGCTCGGCGGCACGGCCGTGGGCCTGGGGCGGGGGGAGCGGCTGACCTCGGTCGAGGTCACGGGGGAGTTCCACTGGGTCTTCGGCTACGCCGACGGCGGCCTCTCCACGCCGGCCGTGTACGCGGAGTGCGACCGGCTGCGGGCGGCCGGCGGCGGCCCGCAGCACTGGCCGCGCGTCTCGGACGACCTGATGACGGCGCTGAAGACCGGCGACGCGGCCGGCCTGGGGCGGGCGCTGGACAACGACCTGCAGCCGGCTGCCTTGTCGCTGCGGCCGGCGCTGGGCGAGGCCCTGGCGGCGGGCCGGGCCCTGGGCGCGCTGGGCTCGGTCGTGTCGGGCTCGGGCCCGACGTGCGCGTTTCTGGCGTCGTCGGCCGCGCACGCGGACGAACTGGCGGCTGCGCTGGCCGATACGCCGCATTTCGCCCAGGTCCGCCAGGCCCACGGGCCTGTCCCGGGCGCCGAGCCGGTGAACTGAGGTTCTACGGGAGATTCGGGCTGGACCGGGTTATCCACAGGCGGGCGGGGCGGTTTTCGGGGTGTGCCGGGGCGGATAGCCTTGCTGGCGTTGTGAATCTCATCAATGTTGAAGGTCTCGGCAAGGCGTACGGGCCGGAACCTCTGCTCGACGGCGTCTCACTCGGCGTCGCGGCAGGGGATCGGGTCGGCGTCGTGGGCCGCAATGGCGGCGGCAAGTCCACGCTGGTATCGCTGCTGGCGGGGCGGATCCCGCCGGACGACGGGCGGGTCACTCACACGCGGGGGACGCGGCTCGGCTTCCTGAGCCAGCGCGACGAGTTCCCGGCGGAGTCGACCGTGCGCTCGCTGGTCTTCGGCGACCGGGCCGAACACGACTGGGCGGGTGACGCGCGGGCGCGCGAGATCCTCGCCGGCCTGCTGCCCGGCGTGCCCCTGGACACGCCGGTGGAGGGCATGTCCGGCGGCGAGCGGCGGCGCGTGGCGCTGGCCCGGCTGCTGGTGCCCCAGACCGACCTGCTGATCCTCGACGAGCCGACCAACCACCTCGACATCGAGGCGATCGCCTGGCTGGCCGGCCATCTCAAGGACCGCACGCTGATCGTCGTCACCCACGACCGGTGGTTCCTCGACGAGGTCACCGAGCGGACGTGGGAGGTGGCCGACGGGCAGGTGCACCGCTACGAGGGCGGCTACTCCGCGTACGTCCTGGCCAAGGCCGAGCGTGCCCGCATCGCCGCCTCCACCGAGGAAAAGCGGCAGAACCTCCTCCGCAAGGAGCTGGCCTGGCTGCGGCGCGGGCCGCAGGCGCGGTCCACCAAGCCGAAGTTCCGGGTCGACGCGGCCAACGCGCTGATCGCCGACGAGCCGCCGGCGCGCGACAGCGTCGAACTGGTGAGCTTCGCGACCGCGCGTCTCGGCAAGACCGTCTACGACGTCGAGGACGTCGCCGTCCAGGTCGGCGACCGCACCCTCTTCGAGCACCTGACCTGGCATCTCGGCCCGGGCGACCGGGTGGGCCTGGTCGGCGTCAACGGCAGTGGCAAGACCACGCTGCTGCGGCTCCTGGAGGGCTCGGTCCGGCCGAGGTCGGGCCGCGTGATCACCGGCAAGACCGTCCGTCTCGCGCACCTGTCCCAGGAGCTCGCCGAGCTCGACCCGTCCCGCCGCGTGCTGGAGACGGTCGAGGAGATCAAACACCGCATCACGGTCGGCAAACGGGAGTTCACCGCGGGCCAGATGCTCGAACGGTTCGGCTTCCGCGGCGACGCCCAGTGGACCCCGATCGGCGACCTGTCCGGCGGCGAACGCCGGCGCCTGCAGCTGCTGCGGCTGCTGATGGCCGAGCCCAACGTCCTGCTGCTCGACGAGCCGACCAACGACCTCGACATCGAGACGCTCACCGAGCTGGAGGACCTGCTCGACGGCTGGCCGGGTTCGCTGGTGCTCGTGAGTCACGACCGCTATTTCCTGGAGCGCGTCAGCGACCACGTCGTGGCCCTCATCGGCGACGGTGGGGTGAAGATGCTGCCGGGCGGCGTGGACGAATACCTGACGCGCCGCCGCCGGACGGCCGCCGAGCCGGAGCCCGCCCGCCCGGTCGAGCCCCCGAAGGTGACCAAGAACGCCTGGCAGGCCAAAAAGGACCTCGACCGCCTCGAACGCCGCATCGAACGCCTGGGCGAACGCGAGGCCGAACTCCACGACCTCATGGCCTCCCACGCCACCGACCACGAGAAACTCCTGACCCTGGACGCCGACCTGCGCGCCGTACGGGCCGAGCGCGAGGAGATCGAGGAGCAGTGGCTGCAGCTCGCGGACGACGCCTGACCTGAGCCGCCGGGTCGGCGCGTGCCAGCCCCGCCGGCTCGCGGGTCGAGGTCGACCGACCGGGGGCTGGAGCGGGCGGAGCGGGCCCGGCACGCGGAAGAGGACGTCTTCGCGGGCGCGGCGGTTCTGGCGCTGGCGGCGGGGGTTCTTGGTCGGGCGGGTGATGGTGGCGCCGGGGCTCGACCTGGTAGGCGTGCAGCTCGGCGAAGCCGCTGCGTCCCTCCGCGAACTGCGCGAAACCCACCAGCGCGACGAGGTCCTCGGCGTCGCGGGTGCCGGCGGTCGGGACGGTCGGTGCCAGCCGCCGTACGTCGAAGTCGGCGGGCCAGGTGAGGGCCGACATCGGGCGAGCGACGACCCGCCCCGGGACGCCTTGACCCAAGCCAGGGCGCCGGGTCGGCCGCTGGCCCACTCGTGCCGCGGGTGTGCTTCGGAAGACCGTTCGCGGCGTCGGCCACAGGTCCTGGAGCGGCACGAGCTTGGAGCGGCCCGTCCATGAGTCGTGGTCTCCGGCCAGGCACTACCGGCTCGTTGACCTGCCTGTCGCCGGAGGGTGTGGGCGTTCCGCCGAAAGGACAAGGCCTCCCACTCTTACCGGCCCGGATGCTCGGCCGGTGGCGGCTGGACCTGCTGGTAGCCACCGGTCTACCCGGCGTTCCGCCGGGTAGACCGTCCCGGCAGGGGCCTGAACGTCTCCGCCGGATCCGCACGGCCGGGCTGGTCCCCTCCCCGGCCGTCGCGTCAGAGCTGTCTCCTGTCACCCCGTCACGTCATGATGTCCGGGTGACCATCTGGCTGGAGAAGTTCACCGCGCACGGCGACGGGCCGCGGCTCGCCGTCAAGGACGCCATCGACGTCGCCGGTTCGCCGACGACGCTGGCGTGTCCGGTCATCAGTGACCTCGCCGTCCCCGCGGACCGCGACGCCCCCGTGGTCGCCGCCGCACGCGCGCAAGGGGCTCGCATCGTCGGCAAGACCAATCTCACCGAGCTCTGCCGCGCCGCCGACGGCGTCAACCCCTGGACCGGTACGCCCGAGAATCCGCTCGACGCCGAGCGCATCCCCGGCGGGTCGTCCAGCGGTTCGGCGGTGGCGGTCGCGCGAGGCGAGGCGGACGTCGCGCTCGGCACCGACACGGGCGGATCGATCAGGGTGCCGGCCGCCTGCTGCGGCATCGTCGGCCTCAAGACCACACACGGGCGCGTGTCCCTCGAAGGCGTCTTCCCCCTCGCCCCCTCACTCGACGTCGTCGGTCCGCTCGGCCGCGACGTCGCCGCCGTGGCCCTCGGCATGTCCCTGATCGAAGACGGCTTCACCACGTCGGACTTCGACGCGGGCGCGATGATCGGGCGGCTGCGGCCCGCGGGCACGACGGTCGCGGGCCCGCTGGACGACGCCGTCGACGCCGCCCTCCGTACCTCCGGCCTGATCTTCGCGGACGAGCCCGTCGACCTCTGGCCGGCCGCGCTCGACGCCGGCAACACCCTGATCCTCGGCGAGGGCTACCGCGAGCACCGGCACCTTCTCGCGTACCCCGACCGGATCAGCGCGCGGATCCGGCGCCGGATCGAGCGCGGCGAAAAGGTCGCCGACGGCATGCTCGACGAGGCGTACGCGACGCGGGCCGCACTGCGGGAGTTCCTGGACAAACTCTTCGAGCGGTACCCGCTGCTGGCCCTGCCGACGATCACCCAGCCGCCGCCCCGGCTCGGCGCCGAGCGGGACGTGGACCTGACCGCGCTGACGCTGCCGTTCAACGTGTCGGGCGACCCGGCGCTCGCCCTGCCGATCCCGGTCGGGGAGGCGGCTCTGCCCGGTTCGCTGCAACTCGTCGCCCCGGCGAACGAGGAGGGACGGCTTCTGGCCGCCGGCGCGCTGATCGAGGCGGCCCTGCGTTGACCGTACGGACGTTCGGGCACGGTACGGCCGCACAGGAAGAGATCGCCGCACTCTTGCGCGGCGCCGGTGTGTCCCTCGTGGTCGACGTCCGTACGGCACCGGGCAGCCGCCGCAACCCGCACGTCGCCCGCGACGAACTGGCCCGATGGCTGCCCGAGCACGGTCTGGCGTACCGCTGGGACAAGCGCCTCGACGGGTTCCGCCGGCCGCCGCCCGGTTCACCGGAGATCTTCTGGCGTGAGGAGATGTTCCGCGGATACGCCGCGCACATGCGTACGCCGGAGTTCGGTGCGGCGGTGGACGAGCTGCCGGCGTACGACGGGCCGCAGGCGGTGATGTGCAGCGAGTCGGTGTGGTGGCGCTGTCACCGGCGCCTGCTCACCGACTTCCTGGTGCTCGTACGGGAGGTTCCGGTCGACCACCTCATGCACGACGGCCGGCCGACCGCCCACACGCCGCCCGCGGGCGCGCGACGGCGCGACGACGGACTGATCGTGTACGACGGCGGCCAGGAGCCACTGCTCTGGGAGCTACTTGGCGGGATCGGCGTCGAAGGGGACGAGCAGCGAGCGAAGGAGCCCGGCGAGCGTACGGCGGTCGTCGTCGGTGAGAGAGGCGAGCAGGTCACGCTCGCGGTCGACGAGATCGTCGAACGCCGCGTCCACGTGCGTACGCCCGGCGTCGGTGAGCCGTACGAGAACTCCGCGTTTGTCCTGCGGGTCGGGGCTGCGCCGGACCAGGCCCGCGCTCTCCAGCCGGTCGATGCGGTTGGTCATGGTGCCGGAGGTGACCAGCGTGGCGCGCAGCAGCCGGCCGGGACTCAGCTCGTAAGGTGGTCCCGCGCGCCGGAGCGCGGTCAGGACGTCGAACTCCCACGACTCCATGTCGTGCGCCGAGAACACCGCCCGCCGCGCCCGGTCGAGATGCCGGGCGAGCCGTGACACCCGGCTGAGGACGTGCAGGGGCTCGGTGTCGAGGTCTGGCCGCTCCGTGCGCCAGGCCGCGACCAGGCGATCGACCTCGTCCTCCACAATCGATCACCTTACCTGTCTTGACATCGAGATATCTAGCCGGGATCTCGATGTCAAGAGACCTGTCGCTCCTCAGCGGCCGGGGAGGAGGACCGTGACGGTGAGGCCGCCACCCGCGCGGGGCTCGGCGGTGACGGTTCCGCCGTGGGCGGTCGTGGTGGCGCGGACGATCGACAGGCCCAGGCCGGAGCCCCGGTCGGAGTGGATCCGGTCGGTGCCGAGGCGGCGGAACGGTTCGAAGATGGTGTCCACCTCGTACGCCGGCACGACCGGTCCCGTGTTGGCGACGACGAGCTCCGCCCCGCGGCGTGTGGTGACCGAGATCTCGCCCCCGTCGTCGTTGTGCCGGATCGCGTTCTCGACGAGGTTCTGGACGATCCGTTCGATCAGGACCGGGTCGCCCGTGGTCGGGGCGCCGAGCAGGTCGCGGCCGACGGTGATGCCACGCGCCGACGCCTCGGCGGTGGCCTGGTCCAGGACGTGCCCGGCCACGTCCGAAAGGTCCAGCTGGACCCCGTTGACGACGGTGTTCTCGCTGCCTGCGAGCGTGAGCAGGCCGTCGATCAGCCGTTCGTGCCGGCCGTTGACGATGAGCAGCGACTCGCCGAGACGCTTGACGTCCTCGGTCGCGTCGGGGCGGCGCAGGGCCACGTCGACCAGGGTGCGGTTGATCGCGAGCGGCGTGCGCAGCTCGTGTGAGGCGTTCGCGGCGAAGCGCTGCTGCCCGTCGAAGGCGCGCGCCAGCCGGCCCAGCATGGTGTCGAAGGTGTCGGCAAGCTCCTTCACGTCGTCGCGCGGCCCCGAGTACGCGATCCGCTCGGTGAGGTTGCGGCTGTGAGCCACCCGGCGGGCCGTCTCGGTGATCTGGTGTACGGGGCGCAGCGCCCGGTCGGCGAACAGCCATCCCAGGCCGACGGCGGCGACCGTCACCACGCCGAGCGCGATGCCGCCTCGCGTCAGCAGGGAGTTCAGCGCGTCGCGCTGATAGTCGATGTTGGCCGCGAACAGCACCCGCTGGGCCTGCCCGGCCGTCATCGGCGTATCCGGATCGACGTTGTTGAGAAAGCGCGGCGTGGCGTCCTGGCCGACGCCGGTTCCGAAGACCTGGGTCACCGAGCCGCCTGAACGCTGCATGTTGGTCTTGACCAGGAAGTACGTCAATGCGAGGAGGACCATGCCGCCGACGAGGAACACACCGCCGTAGATGAACGTGAGACGGGCGCGGATCGTGGGCCGCAGCCGTTCGGCGAGTGTCGTCATGGAATTCGGTACCCCACTCCGGAAACGGTCTCGATGACGGGCGGATCGCCGAGTCTGCGGCGCAGCTTCATCAGCGTCACCCGCACGGTGTTGGTGAACGGGTCGGCGTGCTGGTCCCACACCTTCTCCAGGAGCGACTCGGCTGAGACGACGGCGCCGTCCGCGCGGAGCAGCTCCGACAGCAGGCCGAACTCCTTGCGGGCCAGGTGTACGTACCGGCCGTCCCGGTGGACCTCGCGGCGGGCCGGGTCGAGCCGGATGCCCGAGCGTTCCAGCATCGGCGGGTCGGCCGGCCGGGCGCGGCGGCACAACGCGTGGATCCGGGCCACCAGCTCCTCGAACGCGAACGGCTTGGTCAGGTAGTCGTCCGCGCCGATCCGCAGTCCGTCCACCCGCGCCGGTACGGTGACGGCGGCGGTGAGCATCAGCACCCGCACGGACGCGCCCGACTCGACCACGCCGCGGCAGACGTCGTCGCCGTGCACGATCGGCAGGTCACGGTCGAGGACCAGCACGTCGTAGTCGTTGACGCCGAGGAGTTCGAGCGCGGCGTCCCCGTCGTACACGACGTCCACCGCGAGCGCCTCGGCCCGCAGTCCCTCGGCGATCGAGTCGGCGAGCATCCGCTCGTCCTCGGCGATCAGTATCCGCACGCTCCCCGCCTTCCGGTTGCTGCCGCACATCCTTCGGATATGCGCGTAAAGCTGGCATAACCACTTCTGGTTACGCCGGAGTTATGGAGTGACGGCTGAACTTCTCGCGGACCGCCGGGATCGGTCCCGGCGGCAACGACGAGGAGACGATGGACATGCGACGGCAGACACTCGCGGTGCTGATCGCGGTGCTCGCGCTCGCCCCGGCGGCCTGTGGAGGCGGAGGCAGCAAGGACCCGGTCGCCAAGGCCGCCGCCAGCAGGAGCGCCGAGATCGGGAACCAGCGCAAGTTCGCCCAGTGCATGAGGGAGAACGGCGTGAACATGTCCGACCCGAGCGGCAGCGGTGGCGCTACGCGTATCCAGGTGAACGGTGAGCCGGGAAAGAACGGGCCGGAGAAGCTGAAGGCGGCCGAGGAGAAGTGCCGCAAGTTCCAGCCGAACGGCGGCAAGCCGGTTCAGCTCAAGCCCGAGGAACTGGCGAAGATGCGCGCCATGGCCAAGTGCATGCGGGCGAACGGCGTGGACATGCCGGACCCGGACGCGGACGGCCGGATCACCATCACGGGCAGCGGAAAGAACAACCCGGGGCCGGAGAACCCGAAGTTCCAGGCCGCTCAGAAAGCCTGCCGTCAGTACGCTCCCAAGGGCGCCGCCGGGCAGCAGGGGGGCAGTTGAACCGTCGGCGGGCCGTCGCGACTGGTGTCGGCGGGGCCGTCCTGGCCTGCGGATTCGTGCTGGCGGCGATCGGCGTGGGCGGAGGGGGCACCACGAAGGCGCCGCACAGCTCGCTGCCGCCCGCGACGGCCCCGATCGAGCGGACCACGCTGACCGAGACCCAGGAGGCGGACGGCACCCTCGGTTTCGGCGCCACGCACGTCGCCAAGGGCACGAGTGGCCGTGGCACCCTGACCTGGGTGGCCGCGCCGGGGTACGAGGTGACCCGGGGCCGGTCCGCGTACCGCCTCGACGACCGGCCGGTGCCGCTGCTGTACGGGTCGCTGCCGCTGTACCGCACGCTCGGCACGGGTACGACGGGTGCCGACGTCGCACAGTTCGAGCGGAATCTCCGGGCTCTCGGGTACACCGGGTTCACGGTCGACAAGACCTACAGCTCCGACACGGCCGCCGCCGTACGCCACTGGCAGGGCGATCTCGGCGTCACGCAGACCGGCCGGGTGAGCGCGGGGTCGGTGTTCGTCGCGCCGGGCCCGATCCGCGTCGCCGAGCGCAAGGCGCAGGCCGGCGACCGGCCGAACGGCCCGCTGTTCACCTACACCGGGACCAGTCGCGTCGTCAGCGTCGCCCTCGACGTGAAGTACCAGCGGCTCGCCAAGAAGGGCGCGGCCGTGTCGATCGACCTGCCGGACGGCGGCACCACCAAGGGCACGATCGCCAAGGTCGGCAAGGTCGCCAAGAAGGGGCAGGGCGACAACCCGAGCACGATCACGGTCACCGTCGAGGTGGCGGGACAGCGGTCACTCGGCTCGTACGACAAGGCGCCTGTGACGGTCCAGCTGAGCGCCGGCCGGCACCCGAACGTGCTCGCCGTGCCCATCGCGGCCCTGCTCGCACAGCCCGACGGCGGGTACGCGGTGCAGGTCGTGGAGGGGGCGCGCGTCCGTACGGTCGCCGTCGAGACCGGCGCGTTCACCGACGGCAAGGTCGAGATCTCAGGCTCCGGGCTGTCCGAGGGAATGCAGGTAGGAGTGCCGGCGTGAGCGCGGTCGTGGAACTAGAAGAGGTCACCAAGACCTATCCCGGCGGCGTCACGGCGGTCGACGCCGTGTCGGTACGGATCGAGGCGGGCGAACTGGTGGCGATCGTCGGGCCGTCCGGATCGGGCAAGTCGACCATGCTGCACCTGATCGGGACGCTCGACCGGCCGAGCGGCGGGACCGTACTGGTCGAGGGCCGGGACGTGTCGCGAATGTCCGATCGGCGGCTCTCGGCGCTGCGGGCCCGGCGGATCGGCTTCGTCTTCCAGCAGTTCCATCTGGCGGCCGGGGTCAGCGCGCTCGAGAATGTCGCCGACGGCCTGCTGTACGCCGGCGCTCCGCCGGGGCAGCGGCGCCGCCGTGCCCGCCGGGCGCTGGAACGCGTCGGACTCGGCCATCGGCTGGACCACCGGCCGCACCAGCTGTCGGGCGGGGAGAAGCAGCGGGTGGCGATCGCCCGCGCGGTGGTCGGCGAACCGGCGATGCTGCTCGCGGACGAGCCGACCGGGGCGCTGGACTCCGTGTCCGGCGCCGGCGTCATCGAACTGCTCAGGGAGCTGGCCTCGGGCGGCACCACGGTGATCGTGATCACCCACGATCGCGACATCGCCGCGACGCTGCCCCGCCAGGTCCGGATGCGCGACGGCCGGATCGTCGAGGACGGCGTACTGGAGGCCACCCGATGATTGGTGAGGAACCGGCGAGGCTGGGCCTCCGCGACGTGCTCAAGGTCGGCGCGGCCGGCCTGCACGCCCGCCCGCTGCGGGTGTTCCTGTCCGCGCTCGGCATCGCGATCGGCATCGCGGCGATGATCGGCGTGGTCGGCATCTCCGACTCCAGCCGCGCGCAGCTCCAGGCCACCCTGAGCCGGCTCGGTACCAACATGCTCACCGTGACGCCCGGAAAGGACTTCTTCGGGGAGAACGCGAAGCTGCCCAACGAGTCGGTGGCGATGATCGGCCGGATGAACCACGTCATCTCCGCGTCCGCGACCGGCAAGATCGCCGACACGCACGTCTACCGGAACGACCGCATTCCTGCGGAGGAGAGCGGAGGAATCGCCGTACTGGCGGCCCGCCTGGACCTGCCGCGCACGGTCGGCCTCACGACGGTGGCCGGGACCTGGCTGAACGCGGGCACGAACCGCTATCCGGCCGTGGTGCTCGGTTCCCAGGCGGCGGACGGGCTCGGCGTGGCCCAGACGAACGTCCAGGTATGGCTGGGTTCGCAGTGGTTCACCGTGGTCGGCATCCTGGACTCGGCCCCGCTCGCACCGGAACTCGACTCGGCCGCCTTGGTCGGCTGGGACGTGGCGGCCGCGCGCCTGGGCTTCGACGGTCATCCGACCACGGTCTACACCCGAGCGGACAAGGACTCGGTGGAGAGCGTACGGGGCCTCTTGGCGGGCACCGCCAACCCTCAGTCGCCCAACGAGATCGAGGTCAGCCGCCCCTCTGACGCGCTGGCCGCCGAGACCGCGTCGAACCAGGCCTTCACCGGCCTGCTCTTGGGCCTCGGCGCGGTGGCCCTGCTGGTCGGCGGGGTCGGTGTGGCCAACACGATGGTCATCTCGGTACTGGAACGCCGCGCGGAGATCGGCCTGCGGCGTTCGCTCGGTGCTACGCGGGGTCAGATCAGGCTGCAGTTCCTCACTGAGTCGCAGCTGCTGGCGGCGCTGGGCGGAGTGGGAGGCGTGGGACTCGGCATCGTGGTCACGGCGGTGTTCGCGGTGATCCAGGGCTGGCCGACGGTGGTCCCGCCATGGGCGATGGCGGGCGGGGTGACGGCGACGCTGCTGATCGGCGGTATCGCGGGGTTGTACCCGGCCATCCGAGCCGCCCGCCTCGCCCCGACGGAGGCACTAAGTGGCCCCTGAGCAGCGCCGTCGCACCTGCGGTGAGCGCGACAGTCGACCGAACGGAGGCAGGTCGAACGGAGGCAGCGCCCGTCCGGGGCTGCGCCTGCCGGGCTGCGCCTGCGGAGAACTTCGCGCATGTGGGGCGGCGCTTGGCGGAAGCTGCGCCCGCGCAAGGGTTCGGGTCCGCTCAAGCATCCGGCCTGTGCAAGGTTCGGCCCGCGCGGGGTTCGGCCCATGCAAGCGTCCCATCCGCGCAAGAGGTTAAGCCCGTGCAACGGATTCAGTCCGCACAGGCGTTCAGTCCGCGCTCGCGTCCGGTCTGTACTGGGCTGCGCCGTTGTCACGGCCGGACGCCTGCCGATCGGGTCGCGCTGGGCTGTGTCCGTGGCTGCGCCACGGACACAGCCCAGGCCAGGCCAGTCGTGCGCCGGTCACAAGGTGGCGGGAGGCTTACCCTTGTTCAGCTTCGTGACGATTCCGCCTTTCGTGACCACCTCCGTGAGGAGCCAGGCTGATGACGACCGCAAACCTCGGTGGAGGGGATGGTGTGAGCCTCCTGGTCGGGATTCATCATGTGCAGCTCGCGGCGCCGTACGGCTCCGAGGAGCGGATGCGGGGCTTCTACGTCGGTGTTCTCGGCATGGCCGAGGTGGCCAAGCCTCCCGTGCTCGCCGCCCGGGGCGGGGCGTGGTTCGCGGCGCCCGGTATTGAGATCCACATCGGGGTCGAGGAAGACTTCCGGCCCGCGCGCAAGGCGCATCCCGGGATTCTCGTGCGGGATCTCGACGCCATGGCGGAGCGGCTGCGGGCGGCAGGTCATGAGGTGCGTGCCGATGACCTGCTGCCAGGGTTTCGCCGCCTCTACGTCGACGACCCCGCCGGCAACCGGCTGGAGCTGCTCGAACCCGTCAGCGGGCCCTAACGACCCCCGCCCGTACGCTCGACGGCCATCTCCCAGTCGGCCAGGACGTCCAGGAGAAGGCCCAGCACGCGGCGTAACTCCTCGACGTGCTCGGCCTTGCGGCACGCGTGCTCGAAACCGTGGTCCGTGGTCTCCGGAGCCAGGGCCGCCTTCTCGAGACTCTCGATGAAGCGCACCGCGCAGGCGTCGGCTCCATCGTCGTTCGCCTGGCGCGTGCGTCGCCGGGCGACGAAGCGGTCGATCTCCGCTCGCAACCCTGCCCGGCCGCCGTACCGTCGCCCGTGCCGCATGACCCGTCCCCTCCCTGAAGTCCATGCTCAGCACCATAGGGCGAGGGTGTGACAATCCGACTACGGAGGGTCAGGCGGGCTCTGGTTCGATGCTCGTACGACGGGCGGCGCGCGCGGTGTCCTTGGCCTCTTTCGCCGCCTCCTTGGCCTTGGCCTTGAGGTCCTTCTGGCGGGCCTTGTGGTCCGTGGTGAGGTACGGCTTGGGTTCCAGCCCGGACAGGCCGTTCCACGCGAGGTTCACCAGGTGGGCGGCGACCTCCTCGCGCTTTGGCTTGCGGATGTCGAGCCAGTACGTGCCGGTGAGGGCGACCATGCCGATGAGCGCCTGGGCGTACAGCGGGGCGCTCTTCGGATCGAACCCCTTGTCGCGGAACTCATCTCCGAGGATGTGTTCGACCTGGCCGGCGATGTCGCTCAGCAGACTGGCGAACGTGCCGGTCGCGGACGCGGCGTGCGAGTCGCGTACGAGGATGCGGAACCCCTGGCTGCTGTCCTCGATGTACTCCAGGAGGGCCAGGGCGGCGCGTTCGATCTTCTGTCGGGGATGTCCGCCGACCAGCGACTTGGTGACGGTATCGAGCAGGTGCTCCATCTCGCGGTCGACCACGACCGCGTACAGGCCCTCCTTGCCGCCGAAGTGCTCGTACACCACGGGCTTGGAGACGCCGGCCACGGTGGCGATCTCCTCGATGGAGGTGCCGTCGAAGCCGCGTTCGGCGAAGAGGGTCCTGCCTATGTCAAGCAGCTGCTCCCTTCGTTCTTTGCCCGTCATGCGCTTGCGACGGGACCGGGGAGGTTCACTCACACCATCAATTGTGACGGTCACACTTTCTCCTGGCCGGGCGGCTCGTCAACGGGAGAACGCCGGCGGTGCCGTACTGAATGGGAGGTGCCCAGCTCACGAGGGTGCGGGGACACCCCGCTCGCGTCGTCCTGCGCACGCCGGGCGGCCGATACCGGCCGCCCGCGGCGCAGAGGGCTTGGTTAGCTGTGCTTACGATATCCGCTTCGAGGCCAGACGGTCGGCGTTCGGCCAGCGGACATCGGAGACCCAGCCGACCTTCTCGAAGAGCCAGATCGTACGAGCGCTGCTGTCGAGCTGGCCCTTGAGCACGCCGTGGCGAGCGCAGGTCGGGTCGGCGTGGTGCAGGTTGTGCCACGACTCGCCGAACGACGGGATGGCCAGCCACCACACGTTACGGGACTTGTCGCGGGACTCGAACGCCTCTTCGCCCATGGCGTGGCAGATCGAGTTGATGCACCAGGTGACGTGGTGGAGGACCGCGATGCGTACGAGCGAACCCCAGAAGAACGCGGTGAAGGCGCCCCACCAAGACATGCTGATCAGCCCGCCGATGGCCCCCGGGAGGAGCAGCGAGGTGGCGACCCAGACCGGGAAGAGACGGCTGACGCGGTTGATGTCCTTGTCCGCGACGAGGTCGGGGCAGAACTTGGCGGGGGAGGTGCGCTTGCTGTCGAACAGCCAGCCCATGTGCGCCCAGACCAGACCCTTGGTGAGCGCGCGCCAGTCATCGCCGAAGCGCCACGGCGAGTGCGGGTCGCCCTCCTTGTCGGAGTACTTGTGGTGGCGGCGGTGGACGGCCACCCAGTCGATCACGCTCATCTCGATGGAGAGGCCGCCGGCGATGCCGAGCGCGATGCGCAGCCAGCGCTTGGCCTTGAACGAGCCGTGGGTGAAGTGCCGGTGATAGCCGACCGTAACCCCCAGGCCGGACACGACATAAAACACGAACATGATCGCGATGTCCGTCCAGCCCAGGCCCCAGCCCCACGCGAACGGCACGGCCACCACCACGGCGAGTAGCGGAACCACGATGAAGACGGCGAGAAGCCCCTTCTCGAAGTTGCCCTTGGGGGTGGGTTCGATCTCGGGTCTGGCCTGCGGTCGAGAGGTGTCGGATGGTGTTGCGGTCGGGGCTACGGTCATGCGGAGTCCTCCTGCTGGGCGAGTAACTTACGCTTACGCAACCGTAACCTACGGCGGCGTAGGTTACGCAAGATGCCCGCCTGAATTCGGCCAAACCTGTCGCGCTAGTCACACAGGGGTTACTGCGCCGCAAGATGAGCCTTTGGTGACGAAACGTATGAGGGTGTTGTGGCGCGTGGGGCTCGTGTGACGGGGTGGTCCGGCCTCTCGGGGGGCGTGGTGGAGCGGGGACGGGGCCTGGGGCGGCACCGAGGGGCGGGGCGAGGTGGAGTGGGTGGTCTGGCGGACGGGCCGGTCGGTTGGAGTGGCCGGAAGAGGGCGGGGCGTACGCGGCGGTCGGATGTAGTAGGCAGGGGCCGCCGTATGTGGTGGAGGCGTACGTCCCAGTGGGTGGGGCTTTCGGTAGGGATATAGGTGTGCTTCGAGTCGGTACGGCAGGAGTGGATGTGTGGTGCCGGTTGAGGCGGTTTGCGCGGCGGGCAGCTGGTTCGGGTGGCCAGGCGCGTGTGTCGGGGTGGTCGGTGGTGGTCAGGTGTAAGTGGGGTGGTGCCGGTGCGCGGCGGGGCGAGATGCGTCGCCCGCTCGGTGGTCGGCGTGGGCGAGAGACGGGGACGGGCGGGAGTTGGGGGAACCGGGGGCCGGGGATGGAGGCGGGCCGTCGGGGGTTCGGGAGGTGGGCGTCGGTCAGATGGCTGCGATCAATGTGCGCTCATCGGAGGTGGGGCAGCCGCTATCGTTGGGAAGAGCCACAGCGGCGTTGACGCCCGCTGGCGATCCGGCGTGGTGAAATAGGCATCACGGAGGGTTTTGGTCCCTCTATTTCTGGTTCGAGCCCAGACGCCGGAGCCGAGACCCCCGTCCCGCAGCCGGACGTGTGGTGCCGCTCTTCGGTCTCGGCGCGGCCACATCAGAGCACTCCCGCCGATGCCCTCGTGACCCGAGCGAGAATTCGAGGAGATCGTTCTCGCCCCCGCGGCGAAGAACCGGGGCGAGCGCAGATCACCGAGGGGCGGGAGGAGGGGCGGGGACCCCCCGTACAGGCAGAACGGCCGGACGGTATCCTTCGGGTGTCGGGCGGGTAACAGCCCTGCGGCTCCTCCGTTTCCGCAGGTCCGAGCCTATGCGGAGCGTACGTTTCGCACCCCGGCTGACCTGTCAGCGACGCCGAGGAGTCTCCTCCAGTGAGCGGAGTGAGCGACCGGGCGCAGCCATGCCGTGAACACCCCGCCCCGCCTTCGGGCAAGGTGGTCTCATGAGCTCAAGCCGCCCTTCCGCCGTCATCGTCCTCGCCGCGGGCGAGGGCACCCGGATGAAGTCCCGCAAGATTCCGAAGGTCCTCCACGAACTGGCCGGCCGCAGCATGGTCGGGCACGTCGTGGCCGCCGCGCGCGCACTCGCGCCCGAAAGGCTCGTCGTCGTGGTCGGGCACGGGCGGGAGAAGGTGGTCGAGCACCTCCAGGCGGTCGAACCCACCGCGCTTCCGGTGACTCAGACCGAGCAGAACGGCACCGGGCACGCCGTACGGATCGCGCTCGACGGGGCGGCCGTCGCCGCCGGGACGGTCGTCGTGACCAACGGCGATCACCCCCTGCTCAGAGCGCAGACGCTCGAAGATCTCGTACGGCTCCACCACGACGAGGGCAACGCCGTCACCCTTCTGAGCACCGAGATGCCCGACCCCACCGGGTACGGGCGGATCGTCCGCGGGTCCCAGGGCGAGGTCACGGCGATCGTCGAGCACAAGGACGCCGACGACGGGCAGCGTGAGATCAGCGAGATCAACGTGGGCATGTACGTCTTCGACGGCCTGCTCCTCGCCGACGCCCTCAAGCGGGTGACGACCGACAACGCCAACGGCGAGGAGTACCTCACCGATGTGGTCGGCATCCTGCGTGGCGACGGGCACCGCGCCGGCGCGTACAAGGCCGCCGACTGGGTCGAGACCCAGGGCGTCAACGACCGCGTGCAGCTCGCCGGCGCCCGGCGGCAGCTCAACGACCGTATCCTCGAGGCCCACATGCGCGCCGGGGTCACGATCGTCGACCCCGCGTCGACCTGGGTCGACGTCCAGGTGACCATCGACGCGGACGCCGTCATCAAGCCGGGCACGCAGCTGCACGGCGACACGCACGTCGCCGCCGGCGCCGAGATCGGCCCCAACTGCACCCTCACCGACACGAGCGTCGGCGAGGACGCCGTGGTGATCAACGCCGTCTGTGACCAGGCCGAGATCGGCCCCCAGACCAGCGTCGGCCCCTTCGCCTACCTGCGGCCCGGGACCAGGCTCGCGCGCAAGGCGAAGGTCGGCACCTACGTCGAGACGAAGAACGCCGTCGTCGGCGAGGGCACCAAGGTGCCGCACCTGACCTATGTCGGCGACGCCGAGATCGGCGCGGGCTCCAACATCGGCGCCGCGTGCGTCTTCGTGAACTACGACGGCGTCGAGAAGCGCAAGAGCGTGGTCGGCGACCACGTCAAGGTGGGCAGTGACAACATGCTCGTCGCCCCGGTGACCATCGGCGACGGGGCGTACACCGCGGCCGGTTCGGTGATCACCGAAGACGTGCCGCCGGGCGCGATGGCGGTGGCACGTGCCCGCCAGCGCAACGTCGAGGGCTGGGTCGAGCGCAAACGGCCCGGCACCCCCTCCGCTGAGGCCGCGCGCCGGGCGGCCGAGCGAGCGAAACAAGGAGACTGACGCGTGACCGGGATGAAAACGACGGGCGAGAAGAAACTCATGCTCTTCTCCGGCCGGGCCTACCCAGGGCTGGCCGAAGAGGTGGCCGAGGCGCTCGGCGTGGAGCCCACGCCGACCTCGGCGTACGACTTCGCCAACGGCGAGACCTTCGTACGGTTCAACGAGTCGGTCCGCGGGTCCGACGCGTTCGTGCTGCAGAGCCACACCGCTCCGATAAACCAATGGATCATGGAGCAGCTGATCATGGTCGACGCGCTCAAGCGGGCGTCGGCCAAGCGGATCACGGTGGTCGCGCCGTTCTTCGGCTACGCGCGGCAGGACAAGAAGCACCGTGGCCGCGAGCCGATCTCGGCCCGGCTGATGGCCGACCTGTTCAAGACCGCGGGCGCCGACCGGCTGATGGTCGTCGACCTGCACACCGCGCAGATCCAGGGCTTCTTCAACGGGCCGGTGGACCACCTGTTCGCGCTGCCGCTTCTCACGGACTACATCAAGGAGAAGCTCGACACCGGCAACGTCTCCGTGGTCGCGCCCGACGCGGGCCGGGTACGCGTGGCCGAGCGCTGGAGCGACGAGCTCGGCGGCTGCCCGATGGCGATCATTCACAAGCGGCGCAATCCCGACGTCGCCAACGAGGTCAAGGTCTTCGACGTCGTCGGTGAGGTCGAGGGCCGTACGTGCGTCGTGGTGGACGACATGATCGACACCGGCGGCACGATCGTGAAGGCGGCCGAGGCGCTGTTCGAGGAGGGCGCGGCCAAGGTGGTCGTCGCGGCCACCCACGGCGTGCTGTCCGGCCCGGCGGTGGACAGGCTGAAGAACTCCAGGATCTCCGAGGTCGTCCTCACCAACACCCTGCCGATCCCGGACAACAAGCGGTTCGACAAACTCACCGTGCTGTCCATCGCCCCGCTGCTCGCGCGGGCGATCAGCGAGGTGTTCAGCGACGGCTCCGTCACCAGCCTGTTCGGCGGTCACAGCTGAGATCGGCCGCCTCACGGCACGAAAGGGAACGGCGATCGGCTAGACTTGGTTGACCGTGTGCGTCCGACGCTGTGCTGTACGACCCAGGTAACCCGGGTCTGTGCGCCGCGGGGAGCACCGGATATTTCGACTGATCCCGTCGACGTAGTACTGACAAGCTTTATCCAGCGAGGAGTTTTGCCGTGTCCGAGGTAAGCATCGCCGCCGAGCCCCGCACCGAGTTCGGCAAGGGCCCAGCGCGGCGCACTCGCAGGGCCGGCAGGGTGCCCGCCGTTCTTTACGGCCACGGCACCGACCCCCGTCACATCTCGCTGCCGGGCCACGAGCTGATGCTGGCTCTCAAGTCCGCCAACGTGCTGCTGCGCCTGCAGGGGCTCGACGGCGGCGAGGAGCTGGCCCTGCCCAAGGACGTCCAGCGCGACCCGCTCAAGGGTTTCCTCGAGCACGTCGACCTGCTGGTCGTGACCCGCGGTGAGAAGGTCACCGTCGAGGTTCCGATCCAGCTGACCGGCGACATCGCGCCGGACGGCATGCTCGACCAGCAGATGATCCAGGTCTCCCTCGAGGTCGAGGCGACCCACATCCCGCAGTCCGTCGAGGTCGACGTCGAGGGCATGGTCGTCGGCGACGCCGTACACGCCAAGGACATCAAGCTCCCCACCGGTGCGACGCTCGACGCGGAGGACGACGCCCTCGTCCTGCACGTCATCGCGGCGCCGACGGCCGAGCAGATGGAGGCCGACCTCGGTGAGGGTGGCGAGGCCGCCGAAGGCGAGACCGCCGAGGGTGAGGCCGCCGAGGGCGAGGCCAAGTCCGAGGGTGACGAGGAGTAAGGCTCACGAGTGCGTCGGGCGCCCCCTCGGGGGCGCCTTTCGCGTTGAAGGCCCGAGCGTTGAAGGCCCGCGCGTTGAAAGGCCCGCGCGTTGAAAGGACCCGTGTATCGACAGGCCCGCGTTTTGGAAGATCGATGGCCCCGGATGACCCGTGGCTCGTGGTCGGCCTGGGCAACCCCGGCCCGGACTACGCCGGAAACCGGCACAACGCCGGCTTCATGGTGCTCGAGGTTCTGGCCGGTACGGTCGGCGTTCGCTTCAAGTCCCACCGCGCCCGCGCCGACGTCCTCGAAGGACGACTGGCCGGGCAGCGGGTCGTGCTGGCCAAGCCGAAGTCGTACATGAACGAGTCCGGCGGGCCGGTCAAGGCCCTCTGCGACTTCTACAAGATCCCGGTCGAGCGCCTCATCGTCGTCCACGACGAGCTCGACATCCCGTACGGCACGCTGCGGCTGAAGCGCGGCGGCGGTGACAACGGGCACAACGGCCTGCGCTCGATCACCAAGTCCCTGGGCGGGCGTGACTACCTCCGCGTACGGTTCGGCATCGGGCGCCCGCCGGGCCGGATGGACGCCGCGGCGTTCGTCCTGCGTGACTTCTCGGCGACCGAGCGCAAGGAGCTCGAGCTGGGCGTCGACCGCGCCGCCGACGCCGTCGAGGCACTGATCACGCAGGGGCTCGACCGCGCCCAGAACACCTTCCACGCGGAGCTCTGAAGCGCCCGCAGGGGCCCGCCCGCTGTCGTATGGTGTACGGCGGACCGAGGCCGGACGTCGTGATACAAGTGACGAATGGTGACTTACGGGGCGAAGTCCTATCAACGGGACTGATGATGCCGATGCGCCCCTCTTCGTGTGAAGTGAAGCCTAAGATGTGTGTCACACACAGAACAGACATGTGAACCTCAGGTGGCTAACGGACGTCCTGCACTTGGATGCGAAACCCGTGACGTTCGGCAAGGGGTGAGATGGCGGTCGTCGAAGAGGCGCGGCCGAGAGCTCGGACCGTCGGAGGAAGCAGGGAGCAGGTCGCGGCCTGGACGTCCCGGTATGCGCGGCACGCTTTTTGTGTCGACTTCGTCGCCGCTCTGCTCGGTGGTCTGATCGCGTTCGGAATCCGCTTTCGATACCCCTCCATCGGCAGCCCGTGGAGCACCCCGTACATCGGGGGCAGCCTCGTCCTCCCCTTCCTCTGGACCGGGACTCTCGGTGTGGCCCGCGGGTACGAACAGCGGCTCTTCGGCGTCGGCCCGGAGGAGTTCCGCCGTATCCTGCAGGCCGGTTTCGCCGTGACCGCCACCGTCGCGATCCTCGCGTACGCCACGAAGGTCGAGGTGGCGCGCGGCTACGTCATCGCCGCTCTGCCCCTGACCACGGGCTTTGACCTGTGGGGCCGTTACCAGCTGCGCAAGCGCCTGCACCGGCGCCGCAAGGACGGCGAGTACATGCGGCGGGTCGTCGTGGTGGGCCACCGCGCCGCCGTGGGCGACCTGATCCGCCAGCTCCGCCGGGAGCGCTTCCACGGCATGGAGATCATCGCCGCCTGCCTGCCGACGATGCTCACCAGCGGCGAGGACGCGGTGGCCGAGGTCGAGGGAGTGCCGGTCGCGGGCGACTTCACCGGGGTCGGCGGCGTCGTGGAGGGCACCCGCGCCTGTACGGTCGCGGTGCTGGCCTGCCCGGAGCTGGACGGCATCGCGCTGCGCCGGCTGGCCTGGCAGCTGGAGAAGGACGCCGTCGATCTCGTCGTGGCCCCCGCGCTCATGGAGGTGGCGGGGCCCCGCACCTCGATCCGCCCGGTGGCGGGCCTGCCGCTGCTGCACGTCGAGCACCCCGAACTGTCCGGCGGCCGGCGCCTGGCCAAGACCATCTTCGACCGCGCGGGCGCGAGCCTGGCGCTGATCTTCCTCTCGCCCCTGCTGGCGTCGATCGCGATCGCGATCCGCCTGGGGAGCAGTGGACCGGCGCTGTTCCGCCAGGTGCGCGTGGGACGCGACGGCCGCGAGTTCACCGTGCTGAAGTTCCGTACGATGGTGGTCGACGCCGAGCGCCGCAAGGCCTCGCTGGTCCAGTACAACGACCACGACGGCGTCCTCTTCAAGATCAGGAACGACCCCCGGGTCACCCGCACCGGTGCCTGGCTGCGCCGCTACTCTCTGGATGAGCTGCCACAGCTGATCAACGTCCTGCGGGGTGACATGTCTCTCGTCGGGCCGCGCCCGCCGCTGCCGGACGAGGTCGCCCAGTACGGTGACGACGTACGGCGACGCCTCGTCGTACGTCCCGGTATGACCGGTCTGTGGCAGGTGAGCGGTCGCGCCGATCTTTCCTGGGAGGAATCCGTCCGGCTCGACCTGCGTTATGTCGAGAACTGGTCCCTCACCCTCGATCTGCAGATTCTGTGGAAGACCTGGTCCGCGGTGGCCCACGGTTCCGGCGCCTACTGACGTAGAGAGAAATACGTGACGCACGACGACCACGCCCTCGCCCGTGATCTCGCGACCGAGGCGGGCGCGCTCCTGCTCAGGCTGCGCTCCGACCGGGGCTTCGGTGACCTCCGCGCCCTGCGCGAGGCCGGTGACCGCGAGTCCCACGTCTACCTGACCGAGGCGCTCGCGCGGCAGCGGCCCGGCGACTCCGTCCTCAGCGAAGAGGGCAAGGACGAGCTCTCCCGGCTCGACGCCGAGCGGGTGTGGATCGTCGACCCGCTCGACGGCACCCGGGAGTACGCCGAAGAAGGCCGCGGCGACTGGGCCGTGCACGTGGCGCTCTGGGAGCGCGGCGGGCTGACGGCGGGCGCCGTCGCCCTGCCGTCCCAGGGAAAGACGCTCTCGACCGCGGAGCCCATGGCGATGCACGGCCCACCGGCCGGCCGCATCCGCGTCGCGGTCAGCCGTACCCGGCCACCGGAGTTCACCCGCCGGCTCGCTGATCACTTGGACATCGACGTGGACCTGGTGCCGATCGGCTCGGCCGGCGCGAAGGTCGCCGCCGTGCTCCTCGGCGACGTCGACGCGTACGTCCACGCAGGTGGCCAGTACGAATGGGACTCAGCCGCCCCGGTCGCCGTCGCCCACGCGTTCGGCGCTCACGCCTCGCGGATCGACGGGTCATCCCTGACCTATAACCAAGAGGACACCAACCTGCCGGATATCCTGGTCTGCCACCCGGAAATGGCGCCAACGCTGCTCGCCGGAATCCGGGCGGTCCTGTAAGAGCCGACCCGGGGAGCGTTTTCTCGATGCAGCGCAGCACAGCTGACGCCCGTGACTACAGGACGTCCCAGCTCGACGTCCTCGAAGCAGAGTCGATCCACGTCGTCAGGGAGGTCGCGGCCGAGTTCGAGCGGCCCGTCCTGCTCTTCTCCGGCGGCAAGGACAGCATTGTCATGCTGCGCCTGGCCGAAAAGGCCTTCTGGCCCGCGCGGATCCCCTTCCCGGTGATGCACGTGGACACCGGCCACAACTTCCCCGAGGTCCTGGAGTACCGCGACCGGAGAGTGGCCGAGCTCGGCGTACGGCTGGTCGTCGCCTCCGTACAGGAGTCGATCGACAAGGGCCGGGTCGTCGAGGAGACCGGGCGCCGGGCCAGCCGCAACCGGCTGCAGACCACGACGCTGCTGGACGCCATCGAGGAGCACCGCTACGACGCCGCGTTCGGCGGTGCGCGCCGGGACGAGGAGAAGGCGCGGGCCAAGGAGCGGGTCTTCTCCTTCCGCGATGACTTCGGCCAGTGGGACCCCAAGAACCAGCGACCCGAGCTGTGGAACCTCTACAACACGCGGACCCGCCAGGGCGAGCACATCCGGGTCTTCCCACTGTCCAACTGGACAGAGCTCGACATCTGGGACTACCTCAAGCGCGAGGAGCTGGAGATCCCCTCCATCTACTTCGCCCACCCCCGTACGGTCTTCGAACGCGACGGCATGCTGCTCGCGGACAGCCCGTACTCCAACCGGGGCGACGACGAGCCCGCCTTCGAGACGACGGTCCGCTACCGCACCGTCGGCGACATGAGCTGCACCGGAGCGGTCGAGTCGACCGCGGCCACCCTGGACGAGGTGATCGGCGAGATCGCCGCGACGCGGATCACCGAGCGCGGCCAGACCCGCGCCGACGACCGGACCAGCGAGGCCGCGATGGAAGATCGTAAGCGCGAGGGGTACTTCTAGAGATGGACATCCTGAGGCTCGCCACCGCGGGTTCGGTGGACGATGGTAAGTCGACGCTCATCGGGCGGCTGCTGTACGACTCCAAGTCGATCTTCGAGGACCAGATCGAGGCGGTCGAGCGTACGAGCCGTGACCGGGGCGAGGAGTACACCAACCTGGCCCTGCTCACCGACGGCCTGCGCGCCGAGCGCGAGCAGGGCATCACGATCGACGTCGCGTACCGCTACTTCGCCACGCCCAAGCGGAAGTTCATCATCGCCGACACGCCGGGGCACATCCAGTACACCCGGAACATGGTGACCGGCGCGTCAACGGCGGATCTGGCGATCATCTTGATCGACGCGCGCAAGGGCCTGCTGGAGCAGTCGCGGCGGCACGCGTTCCTCACCACGCTGCTGCGGGTGCCGCACCTCGTGCTCGCGGTCAACAAGATGGACCTGATCGACTACGACCAGGAGACGTTCGAGCGGATCAAGGACGAGTTCACGTCGTTCGCCGCGAAGCTGTCCGTCGGCGACCTGACCTTCATCCCGATCTCCGCGCTGCACGGCGACAACGTGGTGGACCGCTCGGCGAACATGTCCTGGTACGACGGGCCGTCGCTGCTCCACCACCTGGAGAACCTCCACATCGCCTCCGACCGCAACCTCATCGACGTGCGGTTCCCGGTGCAGTACGTCATCCGGCCGCAGGCCTCGACCGACCCGGAGCTGCACGACTACCGCGGCTACGCGGGACAGGTCGCGGGCGGCGTGCTCAAGCCGGGCGACGAGGTCATGCACCTGCCGTCGGGCCTGACGTCCCGGATCAAGCGGATCGACACGTTCGACGGCCCGGTCGACGAGGCCTACCCGCCGATGTCGGTGACCCTCCTGCTGGAGGACGACATCGACATCTCCCGCGGCGACCTGATCTGCCGCCCGCACAACAAACCCCAGGTCACCCAGGACATCGACGCGATGATCTGCTGGATGTCCGACGAACGCACCCTCACGCCGCGGACCAAGCTGGTGATCAAACACACCACCCGCACGGCCCGCGCGATGGTACGGGAGCTGAACTACCGGCTCGACGTGAACACGCTGCACCGCCACGAGGACGCCGACCGCCTGGAGCTCAACGAGATCGGCCGGGTGACCTTGCGCGTCACCCAGCCGCTCTTCGCCGACGCCTACGGCCGCAACCGTACGACGGGCGGCTTCATCCTCATCGACGAGGCCACGAACGCCACCCTCGCCGCCGGCATGATCATGGACAGCCGCTGACCATCATTTCGACCTCGTCCGCTCCAGGCACTCGTCGTACGGGAGCGGGCGAGTTCGGTGTGCCTCCAGAGGATGCCGGCTCTGCGACTCGTGTAATCCATCCGAGTAATCGGTCTTGTGGCTATCTCCTTAAGCTTGAATTTCAAGCCGGTAGATTCTGTCGGATTAAATCCCTCGCGACGAACAGTCCTACCTGGGTGATCGCGGTCAGCACGTGTGCTACCTGGGCGGCGGCCCACAGCCATTTGCGCAGTTCACGCTGCGGTGGCTGAGGCGCGATCAAGGTGTTCACAACAATGGCGGCACCGGCCCGGAATTGGGAAGCGGCGTTATTCGGTCCGCGACCAGTAAAAACGCGCGCCCCCGGTCCGGGGAGCGCGCGGTGTGGGCGGGTGGTGTCTAGGCGGTGTGGCCCGGAGGGAAGCCGCCGGTGGCGATCGGGCCCCACGAGTCGATGGTGATGCGGATCAGGGACTTGTTCTGGCGGTGCATGGCCTCGCGGTACTCCTCCCAGTCCGGGTGTTCGCCCGAGATGCTGCGGTAGTACTCCACGAAGTCGTCCTCGGCCTGCGGCATGTCCAGGATCTCGGCGCGGCCGTCCACCTGGACCCAGGCACCGTCCCAGTCGTCGGACAGGACGCAGAGCGAGACGCTCTCGTTGCGGCGGGCGTTGCGGGTCTTGGCGCGTTCCGGATAGGTGGCCACCAGGATCCGGCCCTCGGTGTCGACGCCGCAGGAGACCGGGGACAGCTGGGGCCGGCCGTCGCCGCGTGTGGTCGACAGTAGGCCGTGGTGGCGTGGGCGGAGGAAGTCGAGCAGCTCGGCGCGCTCGACGTGGTCGGCGGTTGCGATCTTCGGAGCCATCTCTGTCGCCCTCCTAAAAGGTCAAAAGTGACGTATGTCTCGATAGTGTCACGTCGGGAAGCCGCCCCGGTCCACCGGGGGCCGGGACGGCTCCACCCGTCAGCGGAGCGGGCGGAAGAACGTCCGCAGGTCGGTCGCCAGCATCTCGGGCTCCTCCAGCGGCATGAAGTGGCCGCCCTTCGTCGGGCCGCGCCACTGGCGGATGTCGCTGAAGGAGCGTTCGGCCAGTGACCGGGGGAAGTCCCGGTACACCGGCTCGGCGCTCATCGTGACCCCCACCGGCACCGTGACGAGCGGCCGTGCCGGACCCGGGGTCCAGTCGTAGTACTGCCGGAACGACGAGCCGATCGTGCCGGTCGCCCAGTAGAGCGTGAAGACGGTCAGCAGGTCGTCGCGGTCGAACCGGCTCTCCAGGTCGCCGTCGCACCAGTCGTGGTACTTGTCCACCAGCCACGCGGCCAGCCCGGCGGGGGAGTCCTGCAGGGCGGCGGCGATCGTGTCCGGCCGGGTGCACATGATCTCGCTGTAGCCCCGGTCACGCTCGTCGAAGGCGTCCAGCGCCGCAAGGAAGGCGCGTTCGGTGTCCGAGAGGGGCGGGTCGTCCACGTTCGCGGGCATGCTCGGGTGGATGAGGTGGATCCCCGTGACGCTCTCGGGATAGCGGGCCGCCAGCCAGCCCGTCACCCCGGCGCCGATGTCACCGCCGAAGGCCCCGTACGCCGAATAACCCAGAACCTCGGTCATGAGCGTGTGCCAGATGTCGGCGGTGACGTCCCTGGTCATCGGGCGGCCCGCCGGCAGGTCGGAGTAGAGGAACCCCGGCAGCGACGGGATGACCACGTCGAACGCGTCGTCGGGGTCACCGCCGAACCGCGCGGGATCGGTGAGCAGGGGCACCAGCGGAAGCATCTCGACGAAGCTGCTCGGCCAGCCGTGCGTGAGGATGAGCGGCAGGCGCGGGCGCCCGGCGGCGCGTACGTGGATGAAGTGGATGCGCTGCCCGGCCACGTCGGCCAGGTGATGGGGCAGCAGGTTGAGGTCGTCCTGGGCCTTGTGCCAGTCGAACCCGTCGGCCCAGTAGTTCAGCAGGGACCGCAGGTAGGCCGGGTCGGTGCCCGCCTTCCACGGCTCGGTGGCGGAGGCCGGGGTGAAGCGTGTACGGCGGATGCGCGTACGAAGGTCGGTCAGGACGTCGTCGGAGACGTCGAGGCGGAACGGTGAAACAGACATGAGTCCTCCGGATGGAGGGTGCCTCTCCGGCCGCGCGGTCAGCGAAGGAAGACGGCGAGAGGGGACACCCGGATGTCACGAATGGCGATCATCGGGGTCACCTCCTCTGCGGGCTCTTGCTGACGAGCCCGATCCTGCCATGATCCACCCGGCCACGCGACCGGATAACGAGGCGGCTCAGAACTGAGACGGATCCTGCGGGCCCGGAGCCGGGCCGGGACCCGGACCGGGGCCAGGGCCGGGCCCAGGACCGCCCGGGCCGGGGGCGGGACCGGGCGCGGGCGGCGTGCCCTGCTTGCGGCGCCGCCGTACGAACAGGCCCACGACCGCCAGGACGGCCACGACCACGACGCCGACGATGCCGTAGAGCAGGCCGTTGCCGCCGCCCGAGTCCTTGTTCGCCGCCGTGACCGGGGCGGCGCTGGGCGCGTCGGTGGTCGCGTCCGCCGTGGGCTCGGTGTTGGGGACGCCGGAGGTCGACGGCTTGGCGCCGGTCGCGACCGGGTGCTTGCCGCTCATCAGGTCGAGGAAGGAGATCACCTCGGACGGCGGGCTGCCGGCCTGCTTGGCCTTGGAGAGCAGGCCGTTGACCTTCGAGCCGGACAGGTTGTTCGAGACCGCCTGCAGGCGGCTGCCGCTCAGGATCAGGTAGGTGGCCCGGCGGTTCGGTTCGTGCAGCAGCCGGGTGATCACGGGCTGGGTCGGCACGCCGGCGGGCAGGACGACGACGCCCGCGCGGCCCGCGTCCTCGATGGCCTCGCGCAGCTTGTCGAGGCTGGCGTCGGACTTGAGGTAGGACGCGCTGGAGTCGACGTAGTAGCCGTCCTCGGAGACGGACTCCGCGACGAGCTCGGGGTCGACGCTCGCGGCCCGGGCAGGTACGGCGTGCCAGCCGAGCAGCAGCATCAACGCGGCTGCCAGGAAGGCCGGTACCAAGGCGCGGCGTACGCGCATGTCCATGGGGGGTCTCCTCGTCAGTCTCTCAGGTAGGCGAGCCTATCCATTCCGTGGCCGACTCGCCGGGCAATACGCCCTAACCGGCCTTCCGGTGACGATGGATGCCGAAGGCGATCAGGCCGGTCAGGATCACAGCGGCGGGGGCGCCGCCGGCCAGCAGGGGAAGGCGGGAGCGGCGATGGGGACGCTTGGCGCAGTCGCCCAGGTCACAGGCCGTACGGGCGGCCAGGGCCGGGGCGGTCGCGATCGAACGCCAGGCGTTCAGCGCGTCCGGCGACGTGCGGTAGTCGAAGTTACAGGCCGAGTTGACCTTCTGGCCGGTGTGCCGGTCGTCCCAGTAGAGGGCGGCGCGGAACTGCCGGTACGGCGATGAGGCCAGCAGCCGGGCCATGTCGCGCAGCCACTGCGCCTTGCGCCCCGGGCGCGAGGGATCCTCGACCGAGCCCCATTCGAGCAGCATGAGGCCCTTGCCGGGATGCCGCAGCCCGAACCTGCGCTCCGGGTCGACCAGCTGGGACGGGCTCTGCCACGTGCCGGACGCCGAATGACAGGTGTTCCAGTTGTAGCTGTCGGCGGCGATGTCGTCGACGTAGGCGTCACCCGGGTAGTACTGGTCGGCGCGGGTCAGCCCGCCACCGGCCTTCGCGGTGAACGCCCAGCCGGTCATGGTCCACACGAAGCGGGCGTTGCGGACCCCGGCGGCGCGGTAGGTGCCGACGACGTGCCGCCAGGCCGCGACGAAGTCGGCCGGCCCGCCCATCGGTGCGGAGGTCCTGGCGTCGGGCTCGTGGTTGAACACGACGTACACCAGCGCGCCAAACTGCTTGATCTCGTTCGCCTGCCGCTGCATGTCCGACCACAGCGGGCTGCCCGGCCGGGCCGTGGCGATGTCGTGCCACTTGAGCTTGGCGCCGTTCAGCCGCCGTGACTTGATCGACAGGTACACGGTGTGGCCGGTCTTCTTGGCCCACTGCTGGTTGCCGTCGAAGAGCCGTTCGTCCCAGCGCCGGAAGACGCGTACGCCGTCGAGCCGGTGGCCGGTCTCGATCTCGCGCTGCTGGGTCTCCTGCCGGGTCTGTCCTGTGGCGCCCAGCATGAGGCGATGGTCAGGCGAAGGTGAGCCGGAGACGACGCCGCCCGCGAGTACCAGCAGCGCCGCGACCATCCTCATGTGCGGATACAGGCGAACAGGTGCCGTCCATAGTTGTCGGCGTACGGCGGGCGGGCGTCGTCGTCGGGGCCGAGGTCGATGATCTCGCCGAACGTCGTGTGCCGCCGCAGGAAGTCCGCGATCGTGCCTGCGTTCCAGCCCTCCAGGGACGTACGGAACCAGGCCTCGTTCTCCTGGCCGGTGTCGAGGAACAGCACCTTGCCGGTCGCCCGGTCGAGCAGCTTCACGAGCGCCTCGGGGCCGACCGAGCCCCGGCCGAGGACGAAGTGGTGCAGCAGGCTGAAGCAGGACACGACGTCGTACACGCGGTCGCTGTAGGCGAGCAACTCCACCGCGTCACCGGTGCCGATCTGCCCCTCCCGCAGGCCGTAGGTCGCGCGGCCGAGCGGGACCGCGAGCGGGTCGCGCTCCAGCCCCTGCGCGTCGAGACCCGTCCTGCCCATCTCCGCCACGAACCAGCCGTAACAGCTCGCCACGTCGAGGTAGGAGCCGGTGATGCCGCGCTCGGCGAGGAGTTTGGTCATCTTCTCGAGCCGGTCGGTGCAGCGGCGTACGGTCGTCCAGCTCTGCTCCAGCTCCGGGGCCTCGATCGGCTGGTAGAGCTCCTTGGTGCCATCCAGCCAGCTCATCCGCAGCAGCAGGTCCTGCAGGGGCGTGGTGACCGGCAGCCACTTGGTCACGACGCGCGCGGTGGTCTCCCCGCGTACGGCCGCGTGGGCGAGCCGGTGGTGGCCGTCGAGCACCTGGTAGTGGTCGGAGCCGCGGATCGGCGCGACGAGGATCGGGTCGAGCCGCCCGCTCTGCTGCGGGCGCCGCTCGCGCGGCTCGCCGGACAGCAGGCTCCGTGCCCCCGCGACGATCCCGGCGTCGTCGCGGGCGCCGAAGTAGTGGCCGCCCGCGTCGATGCAGCGACGGGCCAGCCGGCCGTACGGGGAGGCCAGAATCTCCTCGTCGGACGGGTCGGTGCGCCGGAGCAGGTCGACGTGCGGTCCGTCGATCAGCCGCGTCGAGGGCCAGAGCAGGTCGTCGGTGCGCTCGGCGAACTCCCGCGCGGTCCAGCCGCCCTGGGCGCCGAGCAGCAGCCGGTCGATCGGAACGGTGATGTGGCCGGGACGCCGGAGCAGGACCGTGGACAGCAGGACGCGCGCCTTGGGGGGAATGGGCACCGCGCGACCGGCGTCGGCCAGCCGGCCGTAGACCGGGCCGGCGGGCGCCAGGCCCGCCTTGCGGAGCGCCTGCTTGGCCCGCCTGCCGGTGCTCCGCAACCGTCGGGGATGCAGACGCCGGCGTACCTCATCAAGCATTGTTGACCATTCCTTCAGTGGCTCTGCGCCCGGGGAGCAGAGCGGCGAACGCGGTGAGTGCGAGGCGGGCACGCCCGGCCCACAGTAGCCCGGCGTAGCAGCCCGCGCCGAGAACCAGGCCTGCCAGCGTGGCGGTCGTGCCGAACGTCAGCCGGGCCAGCAGGGGGAGCGCGCCGAAACAGGCGAGCGCCGCGCCGGAGGCGAAGCCGAGCCCGGCCCCCGCGGGGGTCATGCCGAAGATCCGGTGAACCTGCACGAGCGGGAGGACGTTGCGGATGGCCAGGGCGGCGGCCCACGCGATCGCGGCGCCGGTGATGCCGAGCCACGGGATGAGCACGGCGTTCAGCGCGAGGTCCACGATCAGCGCGGCGGCGTTGTTGGCCAGGCTCAGCCCGCTCCGGCCGCCCATCAGCAACATCACGTCGACCGGGCCGGTGCCGCTGGCGAGCAGCATGGCCAGGGCGAGGATGATCGTGGCGGACTGCCCGGAGCCGTAGCCGTGCCCGAACAGGGACAGGTAGAGCGGCGCCGCGACCGCGACCGACAGGTGGACCGGCCAGGTGAGCGCGACCGTCCACGTCGTGCAGCCGGCGAAGACCCGCGCGGTGCCCTCGCGGTCCTCCAGCGCGATCAGCCGGCTGACCGCGGGCTGCATCGCCTGCTGGACCGCCTGCGTGCCGAGCTGGCCGATGACCATGAACCGGGTGGCCGCGGTGTAGATCGCGGCCTCGCGCGGCGAGGCCAGCGCGGCGATGAGGACGATGTCCGCGCGCTGCAGCGCGGTCTGGCAGATCTGCGCCACCGAACGCGGCGCGGTGTAGCGCCAGAACTCCCCGGCGAGCGCCCGGGTGTCGGCGGGCCCGGTCGTCAGCCGTCCGGCGATGCCGAGGTACCAGGCGACGGCGACGACCAATCCGATGAGGTACGGCAGCGCCCAGGCGAGCGCCAGCGCGACCGGGCTGGTGCTGACGACCGACACGGCGAGCACGCCGGCGACCTGCGCCACCTGGCGGAAGATCTTCTCGATCGCGACGGTGGGCCGCATCGTGCCGTGCCCGCGCGTGGCGGCCAGGAGCGCGTCGTGCGCGGCCGCGACCGGGAGGAAGACCGCGAGCACCCGCAGCATCGGCGCGACCTGCCCGCCGCCGATGCCGCCCGCGAGCGCGGGCGCGGCGACGAACAGCGTGAGGGCGCCTGCGCACGCCACCGCCACGACGGGCACGAGCGCCACCGGCACCGTACGCCGGGCCGCGCCGTGGTCGCCGAGGGCGAGGTGGCGCGGCAGCCAGCGCAGCAGTCCCGCGTCGCTGCCCAGCCCGGCGACCGCGTTGAGGATGACGAACAGCGAGGTGGCGGCGAAGAACGCGCCCGCGACCTTCTGCGGGTAGGCGTGCGCGACCGCGAACACCAGCGCGAACCCCATGAGGCCGGCCGAGGCCGCACCGGCCAGGTTGAGGGCGCCGCCCCGGGCGAGCCGGGACAGATGAGGCTCAGACGTCATGCCTCAATCGCTTTGTGGACGGCGGTCTCCGTCGAGTCGGAGGTGTCGGAGGGCGGCTGCGCCGGTGCCTGCGGCTGAGCCGGTTGCGACTGCGGCTGCGGCTGTGATTGCGACTGCACCTCGTCACCGCTTGAGAACCGGGACCAGTCGGGCGACGTGGAGGTCACGCTGGCGTTGCCCGTGGCGGGCGGCGTCGGGGCGCCCTGCGGCTGGTCGCGCGAGCGCCGCGCCACGGCTGTGCCGGGGGAGTAGTCGGGCTCACGCTGTTCGCGCGGCTGCGGAGTGGAGCCCGAGGCGTGGTCACCCCGGCGCGAGGAGGACCGCGGCGTGCTGTCGCGGCCGGTGCCGGCCCGGCGTACGCGGCTGTCCTCGATGACCGTGCCGATCACGATGGCGCCGGCGCGCTCGGCCTCGGTGTAGGCCTGCTCGATGTCCTGCCGCGTCGTCTGGCCGAGCGTGACCACGATGAGGACCGCGTCGGCCAGGGTACAGAGCGCCTGGGCGTTGGCGTCGTGCACGCTCGGGGCGTTGATCAGGATGTACTCGGCCTTGTCGCGCAGCAGGCGTACGGTCTCGCGCATGCGCGGGCCGCTGAAGCGCTCGGCGGCGGCGCCCGCGCCGGGACCACGCGGCAGCAGCCGGAGCTGGGAGTCGGCGTGGACGAGCAACTGTGTCGGGTCGGTGCCCCGCATCAGCACGTCGGACAGGCCCTTGGACTGGCCCAGGCCGAACAGCGCCGACGGGCTCGTCTCGGAGAAGCTCGCGTCCACCATGATCGTGGCCGAGCCGGCGTGCGCGAGCGCGACGGCGAGGTTGGAGCTGGTCAGCGTCGCGGAGGCCGCCGGGGTCGCGCTCGTCACGAGCAGCGTGACCGGGCGTTCGGAGACCGAGGCGACCACGGCGGCGCGCAGCCGCCGGTACGCCTCTCCGGCCCGGCTCTTGGGCGCGGTCACCAGGACCAGGCCGCCCGCCGAGGAGACCGTGCTGAGCACCGGGACGCCGAGGCGCTGGACCGTGCGCACGTCGCGCAGCCGCCGGTCGGAGCGTTCGAGGGCGAGGGCGATGAGCAGACCGGCGAACAGGCCGACCGCGAGCCCCGCCCCGCCGAACATCGCGGCACGCGTGGTCAGCGAGCCGTTGGGCGGCTGGGCCGGCGTGATGACCGAACCGGAGGTGACGGGCGTCGCGGCGATGTCGTTGTTCTGCTCGTCGATGACGCCGATCTGGTTGTTGTAGGCCGAGATCCGCTGCCGCAGGAAGGTCTTCTGCCCCGGCGTGGCGGTGGCCAGCCGCTTGGTCGTGGTGGCGAGCTCCTGCTGGACCTTCTTCTCCTGCTCGCGGAGCTTGTTGGCGCGGTCGGTCAGCACGCTCTGCGCCCGCTGCGAGCGGTAGGTGAGGTAGCCGTTGGCGAAGGCCTGGGCGCCGTCGCGCGCCGCGGTGGCGCTCGACCCCGTGTAGGTGATCAGCAGCACCTGCGTGTTGGGCGGCACGGTCACGGTCACGCGCGAGCGGTCGGCGGTGCGCAGCTTCTGGCGTACGACCTGCTGGACCGCGTCGGCGCGGACGAGCTGCGCCTCCGACTCGAGGTTGGTCAGGTCGTCGCCGCGGCCGTTGGGGGAGTACGGGTTGCCGTCGAGTGGGCTGATCAGCACCGTCGCCGTCGCCTTGGCGCTGGCCGGCAGCAGCAGGCCGCCCAGAACCCCGATGACCGTGGCCGCGGCGGCGAGCGAGCAGATGAGTTTGAGGTGGCGTCGCGCCACCCCCGTCAATCGGCCTTGTGCGTCCTGATCAGCCGCCATGCGCTGGTCTCTCCCTCGAATAGCACCCCTGCCCAGGGTCATCTGCTCGGCACGACACTATCCTCAGTTCCCAAATCGGTCGTCAGGTCTTGAAGTTCCGTTTACATTGATCGGCATGTCGGCAGACCGGGAGCACATTCTCCTCGTGGCCTCCAGCGGAGGCCACCTCGCCCAGCTCCTCGCGCTGCGGCCGTGGTGGAACGAGCGCGAACGCACCTGGGTGACGTTCGGCACCGAGGACGCCCGTTCCCAGCTCGACGGCGAGAACGCCGTGTGGGCGCATCACCCGACGACGCGAAATGTGCGCAACCTCATTCGCAACTTCTCCCTCGCCGTGCGCGTCATGCGCCGCGACCGCCCGGACGTCGTCGTCTCGACCGGGGCCGCCGTCGCGTTCCCCTTCTTCGTCGTCGCCAAGGTGATGCGCGTGCCGACCGTCTACATCGAGGTGTACGACCGGCTCGACTCGCCGACGCTGACCGGCCGGCTCTGCCGCCCCATCACCGACCTGTTCTGCGTGCAGTGGGAAGAGCAGACCCGGTTCTACCCCCACGCCCAGGTCATCGGGAGCCTTCTTTGAGCTCGCTCGTCTTCGTCTCGGTCGGCACCGACCACCACCCGTTCGACCGGCTCGTCCAGTGGGTCGACGCGTGGCTGCCGGAGGGCGTGCAGTGCGTCGTGCAGCACGGCACCTCGGCGCCGCCGCGCCGCGCCGAGGGCGTCGCCTACCTCGACCACGGCGCGCTGACCTCCCTGCTGGACGAGGCCGCCGTCGTCGTCTGCCACGGCGGGCCGACCACGATCACCGAGAGCCGCCGGCACGGCCGCCGGCCGATCGTCGTCCCGCGCTCCCCGGCACTGGGCGAGCACGTGGACGACCACCAGCTGCGCTTCTGCGCCCGCATGGAGGCCAAGGGCCTGATCAGCACCGCCGTCGACGAGGACGCCTTCCGCAGGATCCTGGACCGGGCGCTGGAGGCCCCCGACGACTTCGCGGTGGTCGCCGACGGCGGCGACGTCGCCGCGTCGGTCGCGAGGTTCGGCGGCCTCGTCGCGGACCTGCTGGCGCGCAGGAGCTGATCAGATCCCGCGGCCGGTCGCGTGCGCGAGCCGGAGCACGCGGTCCGCGCTGAGCAGCCGGAACGACACCAGCAGGGCGAGGTACGCGCGGCGCTCACGCCAGGAGTTGCGGAGCGTGCGCACCGCCCAGGAGCGGGCCGCCGGGCGTTCGCCCAGGGCCGCGTGGGCGAAGGCGATCTGGCCCTGCACCCGGGCCAGGCCGCGCGGGTCGTCGGCGAACCCCGGGTGCTTGCGCAGGAGATACTGCAGCGCGTCGCTGATCGTGCGCCACTTGCGGTTGAAGTGCGACGTCCGTCCCCACAGGACGGTGACGAGCGGCTCGGCCACGACCGCGATCGGGCCGGCCTCGGCGGCCCGCAGCATCCAGTCGTAGTCCTCGGCGTAGCTGCCGGGGATCTCCTCGTCGACCAGGCCGATCTTGTCGAGGAACGCCGCGCGGCGGACCACGACGGTGGACGGATGGGCCTCCATCACCCGGCGGCGCAGCAGCTCGGTGTGCGTCACGTCCTCCGGGCGCGGCACTCGCGTGATCGTCTTGTCTCCGTAGCTGACGTGGATGCCCGACACGGCGACGTCGGCGCCGGTCTCGGCGAGCCGCGCGGCCTGGAGCCGCAGCTTGGCCGGCAGCCACTCGTCATCGTCGTCGCAGAACGCCAGGAGCTCGCCCGAGGCGGCCGCCGCGCCGGCGTTGCGCGCGCCGGCCAGGCCCGGGGTACGGGAGTTCGTGACGACGGTGACCGGGCGATCGGAGTCGTCCCGGGCCAGCGCCGGATCCGGCTCGGCCTGGTCGAAGACCACGACGCACTGGACGGACGCGGGGTAGTCCTGGGCGCGTACGGCCGCGATCGCCCGCGCGAGCAGCTCCGGGCGGTCGTGCGTGGCGACGATGACGGAGACGGACGGGAACTCGGGGCTCACGACGCTTCCTTCGACTGAGTGATCACGATCCCGCGCGGGGGAGCGCCGGCGCTGATGAGGTGGGCGATGGCCGCGGTGAGCGGCCGGTCGGTGACCTTCTTGAGCGCGATGGTCACCACGGTGATGTCGGACAGGGCGGCCAGCGTGACCGCCTCGGCGGTGTCGAGCGGCGGGCCCGAGATGACGACCACGCCCGCGCCCTGGTGCGCCTGTTCCACCGCGTCGGCCAGGCCGCGGTCGCCGTAGTTGACCGCCAGCGCGACCACGCGGAAGGACCCGAGCCCGTCGTCCTGCTCGCCCTCCCACGGGTCCTCGGGGGGATGGACGGGCAACTGGTCGTCCGCCACCCGCAGGAGGGTCGTCGGCGCGCCGCCGTGCGCGAACGCCGCGGCCACGCTGACCGCGACGGCGTCGGCGGTGTCGCCGGGCATGCCGGTGAGGAGCACGGTCCGCGCGTCCTCGGCGAAGGCCAGGTTACGCAGCCGCCGTCCGGAGTCGGCGAGGTCCTCCCGGCCCGTGTCGGTCAGGATCGGCACCGGGATCCGCCGTCGTACGTCACGGGCGAAGCTCAGGCGGCGCGGGCGCCGGTCGCGGACCAGGCCGACGACGATCCCGGCGAGCAGCCCGATCCCCATCCCGGACGTGCGGTTGACGTCCGAGCCCGGGTCGTCCGGGTGGGTCGGCTTCTTCGCGGTGCTCACGACCTCGGCGAACTGGTCGGTGAAGCGCAGCTGCTTCTTCGCGTCCATGATCTGCCGCTGGATCGCCTGGCGGCGGGTGCGCGCGGTGATGCGGCTCATCTCGTACTTGTTGGCCGGTAGCACCTTCAGCTCGGCCTCCAGGACGGTGAGCCGCCGGTTGACCGTCTGGCGGTCGCGGGTCTGGTACTGCCCGATGACGCGGTCGCGCAGCTTGATGAAGCCCCGCGCCAGCGTGCGGGCGCCCTGCCGCGCGTTGCTGGGCCGGTTGGCGCGGACGCCGATGACCAGGACGCGGGAGTACGCCGAGGCGGTGACGGTCACGCGCTCGGCGAGCTCGTCGCCCGAGACCTTGAAGCCCGGCACGCGCTTGAGCTGTTCGAGCACCGAGCCCGACTTCACCAGCTGCGCCTCGGTGTCCATGGTGTCGAGGATGGGCTTCTGGTCGATCGCGGCGTACGGCCCGTCCGCCAGGGGCGGCAGCCCGGACTCGATCGCCACCGGCGGGCACAGCACGCTCACCGTCGCGGTGTAGGCGTGGTGCGAGGTCGCCGAGCGGACCATGCCGCCGACGGCCCCGAGCGCGAGCGCGAGGAGCAGGACCGGCCACTGCCGGCGTACGAAACCGGAGTAGCGGCCCAGGCGCACGGCGTCGACCGGCGCCGGCTCGTCGGCGGGGGTGACGAGCGGCGTCTCGCGTACGGGCGTCAGCGACGCCACGGGGGGACCTCGCCCAGCAGGGCAGTGAGCCGTGCGTCGTGTGGCGCGAAGTAGTCGGCCAGGCGCGTCTGCAGCGCTTCGGAGAGCGGCGAGCCCGGCCGCGCGTTGTGCCGCTCGAACGTGGCCGGCCGCCAGCGCGGAAGGTCCAGGAAGTCGACGATCCCGTCGAAGCAGGGCTCGGGCTCGGAGAAGAAGTCCTCGGCGAACGCCACGTGCACCCGGTCGCGGCCGAACAGGTCGAACAGCACCTGGAGCTGGTCGGCGTAGTGACCGCGGTCGAGGTAGGAGTGGTGGCGGTGGCTGTAGCTCACGTAGCCGGGCTCGGCCTTGATCCGCTCGACCTCGCCGGCGAGGCGCTCGGGCTCGAGGTCGAGGGCGCGCTCGAACGAGGTCTCGGTCTCGAAGCCGCGGGCCACCTCGTGCTTGTGCGCGGAGTAGGCGCGCTCGACGGGCTCGCGGAGCAGGACGAGGAGCTTCACCCCGGGCAGGTCGGCGGCGATGCGGTCCGGGGCCAGCGGGTGGTGCATGTAGTAGCCGGCCGACTCGAACGCCAGCCGCGAGCCGCGGCGCACCGGGAAGTGCCCGCGATACCACTCCTGCCCGCGCCCGTAGTTGACGTCGAAGTAGTGCACGCCCTTGTGGAGGTTGGGCTGGGCGACGTCGGGGTGCCCGGCGAGCGCGCGGAACAGCGAGGTCGTGCCGCCGCGCTGCGTGCCGACCAGCAGGAACTCCGGCAGCATGCGGATCCCGGAGCTGAGCCGCCCGGCCGTACGGGTGAGCGTACGGCCGCCCTCCTTCATCCACTGCGGTGCGTCGCGTCGCGAGATCATGCCGTCCTCCCGGCGTTGGCGTACAGCAGGTCGAGGAGCGCGGCCGCCTGGGCCCGCAGCGGCTCGCCCAGGTCGCCCTGGGCGGCGCGGAGGTAGCGGCGCGTGAGTTCGAGGACGTAGAGCTCGGTGGTGATCGCGGCGGTCCGCCCCCGCTGGCCGAGCGGGGCGAGCAGGCCCGCGTCGGGCCAGGCGTCGTACCCGCCGCCGGTCTGCGACCGGTAGTGCAGCAGGTCGAGGCCGGCCGGGACGTCGGGGTCGTACCGCTCCCAGTCCCAGAGCTGGAGGCGGCCACCGTGCCAGGCCATGTTCCACGGGGTCCAGTCGCCGTGCCAGGCGCCGAAGTCCACCTCGTCGCCGCCGTACGCCTCGCCGATGCGCCCGGCCGCGTCGGCGAGCCGTTTGCGCTGGTCGGGATCGTCGAGTGGCACGTCGGCGAACCGCGGCCAGAAGGAGCTCGAGGCCAGGGGCACGCGGCGCGTCGCGCCGGTCAGCTCGCGCATCGCCGCGACCGGGGCGCCGGGGCGCGGCCGGAGCGACAGCGCGCGGGTCGGCAGGGGAGTGAGGACCAGCAGGCTCATGTCGCGCCACTCGCCGTGGTGCAGGACGCGCGGCACGCGGAGGCGCTCGAAGGAGCGCCCGGCGAGCCGGGCGAGCGCCGCGGCCTCGCCCGCGATCAGGTCGCGCGCCATCTCCGTGTCGCCGACCTTCACGAACGCGACCGGCTCGCCGCGCGGCGTCAGCGCGTGCAGGATCGGCTTGCGGTTGGCCCGCGCGGAGCCGAGCCCGACGCTGATGACGACCGGCCGGCCGAGCAGCTCGCCGAGGCGGTCCTCGATCGACGCGCCGGCGCCGGTGACGAACAGCCGGTCGCGCAGCATCCGGTCGGCGAGGCCGGCGCGCACCGCCGTCGCGGTCGCCGCGCGCGTCACCCGCGCACGCGGGCCGAGGTCGTGGCTGTACCGGCGCAGCGCGCCCGCGGCGGCGGCGGGGAGCCCGGCGGGCAGCAGCAGCCGGGGCCGGTCGGCGCTGGGCAGGAAGACGAACGCGCGTACGGCCTCCGGATCGGGTCCCTCGCCGACCTCGGCGTCCGGCCACAGGCGTGCCACGGTCTCGGCCCACGGACCCGCCGTCGTACGGCCGCTCACGCGGTGACCTCCACGCCGTCGGCCTCCCGCCGGGCGCGCCACATCAGCGCGACCGCGATCATCACCGTGTACAGCGGGACCTCCACCAGGTCGTAGATGAACAGGAACAAGCCGAACGCGAGGAGCACACAGCAGCCCGCGACGCCGTATGCCGAGCGTTCTCGCCAGTGCCGGGCGAACCGGGTGATGAAGAAGACGCCGAACGCCACCGTGCCGACGAGCCCGTTGGCGAACAGGAGCAGCCAGAGGTGGCCCTGCGTGCCGAGCGGCGGCGCGCCACAGGCCTTGCAGCCCGGCCGGTCGCCGCCGGTGAGTGAGCTGAGGTTGCCCTGCACCGCGCGGGTCGTGCCGAAGCCGACGACGGGGGAGCCGGTCAGCGAGCTGCGGACGCTCTGCTCGGCGAGGAGCGTACGGCGGTTGTTGCTGTGGGGGTTCTGGATCCGCGCCTCGATCATGCTGGGCAGCGGGGAGACCACGAACACGAGCACGCCGACGGCGAGGCCGCTGACCGCGAGCCGCAGCGCGCGCCGGCCGCCCCGGGCGACCATCTTGAGGCCGGCGAAGCACATGATCATGCCGAGCGCGATCCACAGGCCGCGGTCGAGGGAGTAGACCACCGGCCACAGCGAGGCGAGCAGGACGGCGATGCCGGCGACGCGACGCCACCGGTCGGCCCGCCAGATCCAGGTGATGACGAAGAACGGCAGGAAGAAGGCGTACGCGGCGCCCCAGGTGTTGGCGTACGCGAACGGCGCCATCGGGCGCGCCTGTTCGTACCCGAGGATCGTCGCGACGTCGGCGGTCTTGGGGTGGATCGCGTCCAGCAGGAAGGTGTTGTTGGTGTGCAGCAGCATCTCGACCGGAGAGGTCAGCTGCAGGTGCGGGGCGAACGTGCCGAGCAGGCCGCCGGCGGTCGTGACGATGAACATGGAGCCGAGCAGCCGGCCGACGCGGTCGGCGGGAAGCTCCTCGTCGCTGAGGTTGGCGATGTAGAGCAGGACGATCGTCGCGGCGGCGTACCAGGCGATGCGCCAGGCGAAGGGCAGCAGGCGTCCCATGCTCCCGCCGGGCACGGCGCCGGGGGCGTTCGCCCACAGCACCCCCGCACCGAGGAGCACCCAGCAGCAGAACAGGATCCAGGCGCCGAACCCGCGCGGGGCGAGCAGCCGGGAGCGGCGCTTGTAGAGATGGACGGCCATCGGCACGCTCATGATCAGGAAGATCAGCATGCCCAGGCCGAGCAGCCACCAGACCGGGAAGCCGAGGAAGATCACGGCGAGCGGCCAGCCGGGTCGCGGACGCCATACGGCCGGCCGTGCCATCACCTGGGGAGGGATGACCCTCGTTGTGCCCAACCTGACGCCCTGTTCTCGTGTCGCCTGCGGAAGTCCGAGACTAACCCGCGACCGCCGGTGCTCAGCGCCTAACGTTGAACTCCGGCGACTTGCCGAGCGTGCGGAAGGCCTTCAGCGCGGACGGCGTCGCGTCGATGCTCGTGTTGCCGCCGTCCGGCATGTTCACCGCGTGCGTCGTGTTGTAGTAGGCCAGCGCCTTGACGCGGGGGAAGTTCGCGAACTCCTTGGCGACGTTGCGGAAGAAGGCGGGCTTGCGGCCCGGGTCGCCCGGGGTCTCGAGCACGGCCCACTCCGAGAGCATGAGCGGCTTGTCGGGGAAGTACTTGTTCGAGTAGTCGTAGAAGCCCGGGAAGCCGAGGCTCTGCTGGGGCGCGGCGACCTTGTTCAGCAGGCCGGGGAAGTCCTTGATGTTGGACTTGGCGAACGGGTCGAAGCCCACCCAGTCGACGTAGGAGTCGCCGGGGTACAGGTCCTTGAACCACGGCTTGACCATGTAGCCGCTGTAACCCATGTAGACCATCGTGAACAGGATGTTGCGCGCGCCCTGGGAGCGGAACTCCGTGACGACGTGGCGGAACATCTTGCGGTAGTCCTCGGCGGTGTATCCGGAGTTCAGCCCGGTCTTGACCTCTTCTTCCGGCTCGTGGTGGATGACCAGCCAGAACTTCTTGGTGAAGTGCGACTTGAGGTAGGCCGCCTCGCGGTCGATCTGCGCGTCCGCCGCGCCCGCGGCCACCTGCCGCCAGGTCTTCCCGCTGTCGGGCTTCCAGTTGAGGACGAGCATGCGGTGCCTGCCGGACTCGCGGGTGAGCGCGATCTCGCTCGCGGTCGGGAACAGGTCGTTGGTCGAGTGGTAGCCGTGGTAGATGTCCACGGGACGCCCGATCTGACGCTCGTAGGCGTGGACGATCGAGGAGGGGTCCTGCCGGGCGCCGACGGCCGGGGTGACACCCCACCAGGCACCGCAGGAGGGGACGAGCTTCGCCGACACGGTGCACTTGTCCGGTGTGGCGGACGCGCCGCCGCTGCGGTCGGAGAGCCCTGGGAGGTCGTCACCGCCCGGGCCGCCGCCACACGCCACGAGCGATGTCGCCGTCGCCAAAGCCAGGAAGGCGCGCCAGGGCATACGTCTGTCCATGGTTGCGCACTATAACGACCGCCGCCCACTGCAGGCGTAGAAGGTGCGTAACGGATATAAGAGACCACAAGGTGGCTCAAGTGATGACATCGCAGCGTGTGGTGCCGTTACATTGCCTTGAACACGTGAAACAGCTCCCTCGGCGGCCGCCCCCGCTTGGCCGGGTTGAGGGCGCGCGGAAGAGGAGTGCCACGTGCGCCTTCGCAGTCTCATCGTCAGTGGGGCCGCTCTGTTGCTGACGGCCGGGCTCGTCACGACGACGGCCGGTACGTCCGCGCGGGCGGACCCGCCCCAGACCGGCATCGTCAATGCCGATCCGGCCGGCTTCACCCCCGACCTCGTGGACGGCGACGTCCAGTCGGTCGTGCAGATCGGCGACCGGATCTTCCTCGGCGGCAACTTCACCCAGGTGAAGGAGGCCGGGTCGTCGACGGTGATCACCCGCAACCGGGTGCTCGCCTTCAACGCGACGACCGGCAAGATCGACGAGAACTTCCATCCGTCCGCCGACGGCGAGGTCAGCGTCCTGCTGCCCGCGGCCGACGGACACTCGATCTACCTGGGCGGCCTGTTCACCCACATCGACGGCGTCGCGCACAAGGTCCTCGCGCGCCTGGACGTCGACACCGGCCAGCCGGTCGCCGGGTTCACGCCCAACGTGGACGCCCGGGTCAAGGACCTGCGGCTGGCCGGCGGGCGGCTGTGGGTCGGCGGCAACTTCGACCTGGTGGACGGGGTCGCGCAGAACGCCCTGGCCACGCTGAACCCGGACACCGGCCGGCGGGACGCGTTCCAGAGCCTGCCGTTCGCCGGCACCCAGAACGACGGCACGACGCTCGTCTACAAGATGGACGTCACGCCGGACGGGTCCAAGCTCGTCGCGGTCGGCAACTTCACCTCGGTCGGCGGCCAGTCCCGGCCACAGATCGTCATGCTCGACCTGACCGGCACCTCGGCGAGCCTCGCGGACTGGCAGACGAGCCGGTACGCCGCCCAGTGCTCGGCCTCGTTCGACTCGTACATGCGCGACGTGGACATGTCGCCGGACGGCAGCTTCTTCGTGGTCTCCACGACGGGCGCGGCGGGCGGCACCTCGAAGATGTGCGACTCGCAGTCACGCTGGGAGACCTCCGCGACCGGATCGAGCCTCTCGCCGACCTGGATCACCTACACCGGCGGCGACACGACGTACGCGGTCGAGGTCACCGGCTCGGCGGTCTACATCGGCGGTCACTTCCGCTGGTCGAACAACCCGTTCGGCTCGGACGCGCCGGGGCAGGGCGCCGTGGAGCGCTCGGGCATCGCCGCGCTCGACCCGGCGAGCGGCATGCCGTTCCAGTGGAACCCCGGGCGCACCCGGGGGGTCGGCGTCTTCGACCTGCTCGCCACGCAGCAGGGACTGTGGATGGCCAGCGACACCGACGAGACCGGCGGCGAGACCCACCAGAAGATCGCGCTGTTCCCGACCTCCGGCGGCGAGACGCTGCCCGCGCAGTACACCGGGACGCTGCCGGGCGACGTCTACTCCGGCGGCACGGCGACGGTGAACCAGCTCCAGCACCGCTCCTTCGACGGGACCACCGCGGGCTCGGTCACCAGCGACGGCACGGGCGGGATCGACTGGCGCACCATCCGCGGCGCCTTCATGATCAACGACAGGCTGTACACCGGAACCTCGGACGGCAGCCTCAACCGGCGCACCTTCGACGGCTCCACCTTCGGCTCGCCGAGCGTGGTCAACGGCGCGGACGCCCTGGTCAGCGAGACCGACTGGCACAACCAGGTCAAGTCGATCAAGGGCATGTTCTACGCGAACGGCCGCAT
The DNA here is from genome assembly GCF_030406325.1 of Actinomadura sp. DC4. GTDB lineage: Bacteria > Actinomycetota > Actinomycetes > Streptosporangiales > Streptosporangiaceae > Actinoallomurus. The sequence goes on from NZ_JAUEQY010000004.1 coordinate 130,816, forward strand.
CTACTACACGCGCGGCACGTCGGCGCTGTACTACCGCGGCTTCAACCCCGAGAGCGACGTCGTCGGCGCGCTGGAGACCAGCGCCACCGGCAACCTGCCGGGCGTCGACTGGAGCACGGTCGGCGGCATGTTCACCGCGGGCGGCAAGCTGTACTACGTCAGCACCGCGGACGGAAAGCTGCGGAGCCTGGACTTCACCGGCGGCGTGCCCTCCGGCACTCCGGCGGTCGTCGACTCCGGCGACTGGCGCGGCCAGGGCGTCTTCCTGTACGCGGGCGTGCCCAACAGCCCGCCGACCGCCGCGTTCACCTCCAACTGCGACCACCTCGCCTGCGCTTTCGACGGCACCGGGTCCAGCGACAGCGACGGCACCATCGCGTCGTACGCCTGGGACTTCGGCGACGGCGCGACCGGCACCGGCGCGACGCCGCAGCACACCTACACCGGTGCGGGCACCTACACGGCCAAGCTGACCGTCACCGACAACCGGGGCGGCACCGCCACGGTGTCGCAGCAGGTGCACCCGGCCGCGGCGAACATCGCCTACGTCGGCACTGACGTCTACAACGGGAACACGACGAACGCGACGGTGACGGTGCCCGCCTCGGTGCAGGCCGGCGACGGGCTCCTGCTGGAGTTCACCGACAACGACACGACCCGTACGGTCACGCCGCCCAGCGGCTGGCAGCAGGTCGGCACCCAGACCAGCGGCACGGCCGTCTCCACGATCTGGCAACGGGTCGCGACGACCGGGGACGCCGGGCACACGGTGTCGGTGGGTCTCAGCGACTACGCGAAGGCCAACCTGCGTGTTCTCGCGTACCAGGGGACCAGCGCAACGGCCCCGGTGGCGGTCGCCGCCAAGACCACCGACGCGGCGACGTCGACGTCGCACACGTCGCCGACGGCCACGGTCACGGCGGCGGGAAGCTGGGCGGTGACGTACTGGTCGGACAAGTCCTCGACGACGGGGGCATGGACGGCGCCGGCCGGCGTGACGTCGCGCGGCAGCTCGGTGGGCAGCGGCAGCGGCCGGGTCACGTCACTGACGGCGGACAGTGGCGGGACGGTACCGACCGGGACGTACGGCGGGCTGACGGCGACCACGGACGCGGCCAGCAAGGCGCTGACGTGGACGATCGTCCTGGCGCCGACCTCGTGACGCGCTAACGGTCCGAAGGGGGCCGGGTGGTGGGGCGACGCCCCACCACCCGGCCTTCGTCTTCGCCGGGGGCTCTCGGCGGTGCAGGCCGGGCGGCTTGCCGGCGGTGTCGCGCGGGGACGTGGTGAGGTGTCGTGGTCGCGGATACCGGTGGGGACCGTCCGTACCTGACAGGCGGGGGGACCACATTCCTGCGGACGGAAAGAAGCCGCTGGACCTTAAGGTCCAGCGGCTTCGATCGGGTACGAGGCGAGGCTACGGAAGCGGGAACATCCCGACGCGGCCGTGGTACTCGTGGCCGAGCTCGTCGGTGTCGCTGCCGACGAACAGGCCCTTGGAGGTGGCGACGAGGGTTTCGACGCCGTGACCGCGGGTTCGGGTCGGGTTCCAGGACAGGGCCTTGCCGCCGGTCGGGTTCAGCGCCGCGATGCCCGGGCGGGACACGGCGCCGGGGCCGGCGCTGTCGTGGCCCTGCGGGTTGTCCTGCCAGCGCTGGTGGCCGCCGACGTAGATCGCCTTGCCGGTCACCGAGACGGACAGGAGCGTGTCACCGCCGGTCCAGTTCACCCAGGTGGGGTTCTGGCCCGTGCCGGTCTTGCTGCTCTCCCAGCGCGCCGCCGAGTCGCACAGCTGCGTCGTGCCGTGCGGCGCGCCCGTGGTGACGACCACGAAGTAGGAGCCGTCCGGGGCGAAGTCGATGCCGCGCATGTAGGTGTCGAAGGAGGAGCTGCACGGCGTGGCGTAGCGCTCCGTCGCCCAGGTGGACAGCTTCGGCGTGCCCGAGGTGGTGATCATCGCGATCTGGTAGCGGCGCTGGCCGCCCACCTTGGTGAACGTGCCGTCGATGACCAGCTTGGTGTCGCTCGGGTCGACCGCCAGCTTGTAGATCTTGAGCGCGCCCTGGCGCGGCGTGGTGACCGAGATGTTGAGCTTGGCGTCGGCCTTGCCGGTCGTGGCGTCCACGCGGGCCAGGGGCGCGTGGGTCGCGCCGGCGATCGTGGTGAACTCGCCGCCGATGTAGACGTGGCTGCCGCGGCGGATCATCGCGAAGATCAGGCCGTGGCCGACGCGGGCGTTGAAGCCCTTGACCGCCTTGCCGGTGGCGACGCTCAGCTTGGTCAGGCTGCCGAGGCCGGCACCGTTGGTGTTGGTGAACGAACCGGCGACGTAGACGCTGCCCGAGGTGCCCGGCTGCAGCGCGTAGACGGTGCCGTCGATCTTGGGCACGAACTTCGTGTCGACCTTCCCGGTGGAAGAGTCGAAGGAGAAGATGTTGTGTCGCGCGATGGACGTACTCGACCCGGCGTTCTTGACGTGCTCGAAGTTGCCCGCGACGACGACCTTCGTGCCGACGACGGCGATCGCACGGACGGTGCCGTCGGTCACGTTCGGCGTCGTGTTGACCGGGTTCGTAGAAACGACCGCGCTCTGACTGATGTCGGCTTCGGCCGCGGGCACGACGGCCCCTGCGGTGACGGCTGCGGTGGCGACAGCCACACTTAGCACGCGTCGGCGCATGGTTTTTGCTCCCAATTTTCTTCACCCGTGAACCGAGCTTGTCTATCACAGGGCAATGGCGGGGTCTGGCGTGAGGATGGGGATCGAGACCTCATTGTTGCCGGTGATCGTCATCCTCGTCCGGAAGTACGAAAAATGGTTCGGACGGGTTCACTTCGGTCAACCCGAAAGAGCGGTCAGGGCCGGGCCGCCGGATCGCGTCGCGGAGCGTTCTCGCCGGGTCCGTCCGCGGCCGGCCGGTCGAGCAGGGCGATCGGGCGCAGGCCGTGCGCGACGCGGAGCAGCATCCATGCCGCCGCGACGCCGGCCACGGCGGCGACCATGGTCCAGACCATCGCGATATTTCCGACGCCGAACATCTTCAGCGCGGACGCCAGCAGGACGAACGCCAGGATCCGGCGGATCAGCCCGCCCGGCGCGCGGGCGGAGATCAGGGAGCCGATGATGACGCCCGGCACGGAGCCGACGAGCAGCGCCGCCGTCACCTCCAGCCGGAAGTCCCCGAACAGGATGTGCCCCAGCGCCGCGGCCCACACCAGCGGCACGGCCTGCAGCAGGTCCGTGCCGACGAGCTGGTTGGCCTTCAGCGCCGGGTAGAGCGCCAGCAGGGTCACAATGATCAGCGAACCGGAGCCGACCGAGGTCATGCCGACGCTCAGCCCGCCGACGATCCCGACCAGCACCGTGGGCACCGGCCGTACGGCGATGACCGGGGGCGGCTCCGAGGCGGGCGAGCCGGGCTCGGCCGTACGGCGGTCGGGGCGGCGCGAGGCCCGGTCCTTCATGGCGAGGTATCCGCGGACGGCCAGGCCCGCGGCGGCCATCAGCAGGGCCACGCCCATCGCCTTGCCGATGACGTTCTGGACCTGGTCGCCGTCGCCCAGGGCGCGGGCGATGAGGACGCCGCAGAACGCCGATGGCACCGACCCGGCGCAGAGCCACCCGACGAGACGGAGGTTCACCGTGCCGTGCCGCAGATGCACGAGGCTGCCGATCGGCTTCATGATCGCGGCGGCGACGAGGTCGCTCGACACCGCGGTCAGCGGCGGCACGCCGAAGAAGACGGTGAGCATGGGGGTCATCAGGGCGCCGCCCCCCATGCCGGTCAGGCCGACGATGACCGAGACCAGCAACGCCCCCGCCGCCAGCGTCAGATCGAAGTGCATCGCTATGTCCTACCGGTAAACCGGGTAATTTACCCAGAGTCTATCTACCGGCGAACGTGAGCCCTCGAATCACACCTCGCGCACCCAGCCGCCCTCGGCGAGGTACTCGAAGACCCGAGCGACGGCGTCCTCCTGGCTGAGCCGTGAGGTGTCGATGGTCAGGTCGGCGTCCTCGGGGGCCTCGTACGGGTCCGAGATGCCGGTGAACTCCGGGATGATCCCTGCTCTGGCCTTGGCGTACAGGCCCTTGCGGTCGCGGCGCTCGCACTCCTCCAGCGGCGTGGAGACGTGGACCAGCACGAAGTCGCCGGCCGCCGTCACCATGCGGCGGACCTCGGCCCGCGTGCGGGCGTACGGCGCGATGGGCGCGCAGATCGCCACGCCGCCATGCCGGGTGATCTCCGCGGCGACGAAGCCGATGCGGCGGATGTTGAGGTCGCGGTCCTCGCGGGAGAACGTCAGCCCGGCCGACAGCATGCGGCGTACGACGTCGCCGTCGAGCAGGGTGACGGTGCGTCCGCCGCGCTCGACCAGCGCGTCCGCCAGACCGCGGGCGATCGTGGACTTTCCCGAGCCGGACAGGCCGGTGAAGAAGACCGTGACGCCCCGGCCGTGCCTCGGCGGGTGGGCGCGCTGGAGCTCCTCCGCGACGGCGGGCGTGGTGTACCAGTCGGGGATCGGCTCGCCGCGGTGGAGCAGGCCGGCCAGCTCCTCCTCGGTCGGCTCCTCACGCACGTGGTCGGGGTCGATCTTGGAGGTGGGCCGCCACACCTCGAGGCTCTCGTCGTAGGCCCACGGTTCGGGCTCGGCGAGGGTCAGCGGCGCGGCCTCCTCGTCGGCCGCGGTGAACGAGGGCGTGAACAGGTGCGTGGCGCCGTAGGCGGCGGCGACGTGCGCGCTGAGCAGCAGGTCGCGGCCCGGCCGCTCGGCGAGCGGGACCGGCACGACCAGCGTGCCGGGCGGCAGCTCCCTGCGGACGCTCAGCACCGCGCGTACGAGCGAGTCGTGGTGCCCCTCGCCGAGCAGCGGCAGGATCAGGACGCGGGCGGCGAGCTTTTCGGCGAGCCGCCGGACCTGGCCGAGGTGACGGCGGTGCAGCGGCGTACGGGTCGCGACGGCGAGCGTCGTGGCGCCGCCGAGCTCCGCGCGTACGGCCTCGGGCGGCAGGCGCAGGCTACGGAACGCGCCATGCTCGGGCGCGCTCAGCGGCGTGACGGGGCCGGCCACCCGCCAGCCGGCCGCGGCCGCGTCGCCCTGCGGGTCGGGGAGCTCGCCCGGGGACTGCCACGCCTCGGCCGCCCGCATGACGGCCAGCGGCACGCCCTCGGGGTCGGTCAGGACGAGGCGCTCTTCCTTGACGAGGTCTTCGGGGACGGTGAGCGTCACCGGCACGGGCCAGGGCGTCCCGTCCGCGAGCCGTCCGGCCGCGGCCACGGTCGCCGAGTCCACCGCGCCGAGGAACCCGGTGAGCGGATGGAACGCGCCGTTGAGCAGCAGCTCGAGATCGGCCAGCTCGGCCGGGCCCGGCGTATGGGTCGGCAGATCGCGCAGATCGCCGTCTTCGGTGGTCAACGCGGACTCCGATCGTTTTCGACCGCCTGTCCATTGCACTGTACGCGTTGCACGTGACACCTCAGATAATGCGCGCGAAGCGGTTTTCCGGCTTGCGGATCACGAGCGTGACCTCGCTGTACGCCGACGTCAGCCGGTTGCGGCTGAGCAGTGAGAGCGCGCGGACCACGACGCCCATGAACCGGCCGAAGCCGGTCATCGTGTCGCGCGAGGTGTATTCCTCGGCGATGACGAGCCCGCGCATCATGCAGTACCAGCGCATTCCCTCCATCGAGACGATCCGGTCGTAGACCGCCGGGGGCGCCTGCTCGTGATGCCACAGCAGGTGGCGTGGCCAGTGGGGCAGGCTCCGGTCGAGATAGCCGAAGGCGGTTTCGCGGTCGCGGAACCGCACCACCATCAGGCCGCCGGGCTTCAGCGCGGCGACGAACCGGTCGAGCACGAGCTCGGCGTGCGGGATCCGCTCGATCAGGTGCAACGCGCGGACCACGTCGTACACCCGTGGCGGCATCGGGACGGTGCGCAGGTCGCCGAGCTGCCAGGTGTCGAGGTCGCGCCGGATCCGCGTGTGCTCGCACAGCGCCGGGAGGTCGTCGTCGACCCCGGTGATGACGCACTCGACGGAATCCAGCTCGATCTCCTCGGCCCAGCCGCAGCCGGCGTCGAGGATCGACAGCCGCTGCAGCGGCCGCTCGCGGGCGTACTCCTGGACTCGTGCTGGGAACAGGCCACCGTCGTGAATCGGCGGTGTTCGCAGGTCGGTCACAACTCCGGAGCGTAGTCGCATGGTGGTGGATCGTGTTCGCAATCAGCTTTGTCCGTGTGGTGCGTTTCGTCTTACCCCAGTGGATAGGCCTGCCCGCACTGTGGTAGCCGCTCCGGTATCCGGGGGCGCGTAGGGTGGTAACCCCCGGGGTGCCACCGCTCCCGGGCACATCGTGCTGCCATACCTTTGATGAGCTCATGACCCTTTCCGGACTGCTTGACGTAGCCGCCGCCGACCCCGCGCTGGTCCAGGCCCTCGCGGGCGGCGGTCCACGGCTCGACCTGGTCGCCCCGCCCGCGCTGCGGCCGCTCCTGGGCGCCGCCTTCGCGCGCGACCGGGGGCGGACCGTCTTGATGGTCACCGCGACCGAGCGGGAGGCCGAGGACCTCACGGCCGCCCTGACGAGCCTGCTCGACCCCGCGGGGGTCGCGGCCTTCCCGGCCTGGGAGACCCTGCCGCACGAACGGCTGTCCCCGCGCTCGGACACCGTGGGCCAGCGCCTCGCCGTGCTCCGGCGGCTCGCCCACGGCGACCCCGACGACCCGGCGGCCGGGCTGCTGCAGGTCGTCGTCGCCCCGGTCCGCGCCCTCCTGCAGCCGATCGTCTCCGGCCTCGGCGACCTGGAGCCCGTACGCCTGCGGCCCCAGGACGAGGCCGAGCTGGACGACATCGTGCGCCGCCTGGTCGAGGCCGGCTACGACCGCGTGGACCTGGTGGAGAAGCGCGGGGAGATCGCCGTACGCGGCGGCATCCTGGACGTCTTCCCCTCCACCGAGGAACACCCGCTGCGCGTGGAGTTCTGGGGCGACCAGGTCGAGGAGATCCGCTACTTCAAGGCCGCCGACCAGCGCTCTCTCGAAGTCGCCGCCGACGGCCTGTGGGCGCCGCCCTGCCGTGAGCTGCCGCTGACCGAGTCCGTCCGCGAGCGGGCCAAGGACCTCGCCGGCGAGCACCCGGCGCTCGCCGAGGTCCTCGACCAGATCGCCGACGGCGCCGCGGTGGAGGGCATGGAGGCGTTCGCGCCCGTGCTCGCCGACGACATGGAGCTGCTGCTCGACGTGCTGCCCGAGGGGGCCTCGGTGGTCATCTGCGACCCCGAGCGCATCCGTACGCGCGCCGCCGAGCTGGTCAGCACCGGCCAGGAGTTCCTGGAGGCGTCCTGGGTGAACGCCGCCGCCGGCGGCGAGGCCCCGATCGACCTCGGGGGCGCCGCCTACCGGTCCCTGGAGGAGGTCCGCGACCACGCGACCGGCCTCGGCCTCCCGTGGCGGACGATCACGCCCTTCATCAGCGGGCTGGGGGTGGGAGTCGAAGGCGGGGTCGGAGGCGGCACAGTGACGCGCACCCGCCGGGAGTACTCCGACGCGACCGGCGAGATGTCCGAGGTGACCGAGGTCCTCGACGAGCAGGACGCCGACGCGCTGCGCATCGGGGCGCGCGCGGCCGAGGCCTACCGCGGCGACACCCAGCGCGTGATGGCCGACGTCAAGGGCTGGATCCACGACGGATGGCGCGTCGTGCTGGTCACCGAGGGCCACGGCCCGGCCGAGCGGCTCGCCGAGGTCGTCCGCGAGGAGGGGCTCGGCGCGAAGGTCGCCGACCTGGACGGGCCGCCCGAACCCTCGCTCGTGCACGTCTCCTGCGGGCGCCTGGACCACGGGTTCGTCTGGGACGCGGTCAAGCTGGCGGTCCTCACCGAGACCGATCTTTCGGGGCAGAAGTCCTCGACCAAGGACATGCGGCGCATGCCCTCGCGCCGGCGCGGCGGCATCGACCCGCTGCGCCTCACCGTCGGCGACTACATCGTGCACGAGCAGCACGGCGTCGGCCGCTACGTCGAGATGGCGAGCCGTACGGTCCAGGGCGCCACGCGTGAATACCTCATCATCGAGTACGCCAAGGGCGACCGGCTGTTCGTGCCGACCGACCAGCTCGAGGAGGTCACGCGCTACGTCGGCGGCGAGGCGCCCAGCCTCCACCGGCTCGGCGGCGCCGAGTGGCAGAAGCAGAAGGGCCGCGCGCGCAAGGCCGTACGGCAGATCGCGGGCGAGCTGATCCGGCTCTACTCCGCCCGTCAGGCCTCGCCCGGCCACGCGTTCGCCGCGGACACGCCCTGGCAGCGCGAGCTGGAGGACGCCTTCCCCTACGTCGAGACGCCCGACCAGCTCGGCGCGATCGACGAGGTCAAGTCCGACATGGAAAAGCCGGTGCCGATGGACCGGCTGATCTGCGGCGACGTCGGTTACGGCAAGACCGAGATCGCCGTACGCGCGGCGTTCAAGGCGGTGCAGGACGGCCGGCAGGTGGCCGTGCTGGTGCCGACCACGCTGCTCGTTCAGCAGCACCTGTCGACGTTCGCCGAGCGGTTCGCGGCGTTCCCGGTGGTCATCAAGCCGATCAGCCGGTTCCAGACCGCGGGCGAGGTCGCCGAGACGCTGCGCGGCCTCGTCGACGGCACCGTCGACCTCGTCATCGGCACGCACCGCCTGCTGTCGCCCGAGACCCGGTTCAAGGAGCTCGGCCTGGTCATCATCGACGAGGAGCAGCGGTTCGGCGTCGAGCACAAGGAGCGCCTCAAGGAGATGCGCACCCAGGTCGACGTGCTGGCCATGTCCGCCACGCCGATCCCGCGCAGCCTGGAGATGGGACTGTCCGGCATCCGGGAGATGTCGACCATCCTCACCCCGCCCGAGGAGCGGCACCCGGTCCTGACCTTCGTCGGCCCGTACGACGACAAGCAGATCGCCGCGGCGATCCGCCGCGAGATGCTCCGCGAGGGCCAGGTCTTCTTCGTCCACAACCGCGTGCGCTCGATCGACAAGGTGGCCAAGCACCTGGCCGAGCTGGTGCCGGAGGCGAAGGTCGGCGTCGCGCACGGCCAGATGAACGAACACCAGCTCGAGAAGATCATGGTCGACTTCTGGGAGAAGGAGTACGACGTCCTGGTCGCGACGACGATCGTCGAGAGCGGGCTGGACATCCCGAACGCCAACACGCTGATCGTCGACCGGGCCGACATGTACGGCCTGTCGCAGCTGCACCAGCTGCGCGGCCGGGTCGGCCGGGGGCGCGAGCGGGCGTACTCCTATTTCCTCTATCCGCCCGAGGCGCCGCTGACCGAGACGGCGCACGAGCGGCTGGCCACGATCGCCCAGCACACCGAGATGGGCGCCGGCATGTTCGTCGCCATGAAGGACCTGGAGATCCGGGGCTCGGGCAACGTCCTGGGCGCCGAGCAGTCCGGCCACATCGCCGGGGTCGGCTTCGACCTTTATGTCCGCATGGTCGGCGAGGCCGTACGCGAGCTGCGCGAGGACGGTCCGGCCGAGACCCCCGAGGTCAAGGTCGAGCTGCCGGTCGACGCGCACATCCCGCACGAGTACGTCCCGGGGGAGCGGCTGCGGCTGGAGGCGTACCGCCGCATCGCGGGCATCCAGGACGGCAGCGAGATCGAGGCCGTCCGCGAGGAGCTCACCGACCGCTTCGGGCCCCTGCCGGTGCCGGTGCTCAACCTCCTGGAGGTGGCGCGCTTCCGCGCCCTCGCGCGTAGAGGCGGGCTGACGGACGTTACCCTGCAGGGCAACCACATCCGGTTCTCGCCCGTACGCCTTCCGGAGTCGCGCACGGTCCGGCTGCAACGGCTGTACCCCAAGAGCATCATCAAAGCCGCGACCAATACGCTGCTGGTGCCGGTGCCCAAGACGGCTCCGCTGGGCGGCCGGCCGCTGCGCGACCAGGAGCTGCTGAAATGGTCCACCGGCCTCGTCGAGGCGCTGCTGCTTCCCGAGCCGGTGGCCGGCTAGCCGGCCAAGAATGAGCCATGAACGAGAAGGACGCTCGTGTTCCGTAAGTCGCTGAAGGCCGCCGTGTCCGTACTGGCCGCCGGTACCGCCCTGGCCGCCTGCGGCCCCGCCAAGCCGGGTGCCGCCGCGGTGATCGGCAATGACCGCATCACCGTCGCCACGCTCGACTCCGCCGTCTCGCGGTGGAGCAAGGAGCTCCCGAAGTATCCGGAGGCGCAGCAGATCGTCGAGCAGGCCCAGGGCCAGCAGTCGGGCCAGCAGGTGCCCTTCGATCCGTCCTCGCCGCGCCGCAGCGCGCTCTTCCAGCTGATCGAGATCCGGGCCTGGGACCAGGTGGCCCGTGAGAAGAGCATCCCGGCCTCCCAGGGGCAGGTGGACGCCTTCATCGCCTCCCAGGGCGGGAGCAAGGATCTCGACGCGTACGTGCTGGCCGAGGGGCTGCCGACGTCTTACGCCGACGACTTCGCGCGCACCCTGCTGATCCAGCAGACGATGCTGCAGCGCTACGGCATCAACCCCAACCAGCCGGCGGACCCGTCCAAGCAGGCGCAGATCGAGCAGCTCAGGTCGGACTACACCGGCGCCCTGCGGCACCTCGACATCACCGTCAACCCGCGCCTGGGCACGTTCAGCCACAAGACGCTGAACCTCGGCCCGGTCTGCCCGCGCCTGTCCACCCCCGACTCCGGCACGCCCGACGGTGCCTCCGGCGGGGTCAAGTGCCAGGTCTGATCTTTCTCGCGACCTCGCCGCGGGTCGCGCCGGGCCAGCTCACCTGGCCCGCGTGGGAGACGCTGCGGTCGGCCGGCCGCGTGCTCGCCGGCGCCGCCGACCACCCGCAGCTGCCCTACCTCCGCGCCGCCGGCATCGAGGTCGAGGTGACCGCGCCGGACGCGGCCGCGCTGGTCCGCGCCGCGGCGGGTGGCTCTGTCGTCTGGCTGGCCGGTGCGGACGGCGACGAGGCGCTGATGCGCCAGGTCGGCAGCATCCTCGTGAACACCGCCGACCCGCCGGAGATCGAGGCGCTGCACGGGACGTACGACCTGCCGGGCGCGCGCGTCCTCGACCTGATCACGGTGACCGAGACGCTGCGCCGCGAGTGCCCGTGGGATCGCGAGCAGACCCACGAGTCGCTCGCGCCCTACCTCCTCGAAGAGGCCTACGAGGTCGTGGACACGATCGAGGGCGGTGACCTCGACGCGCTGCGCGAGGAGCTCGGCGACGTCCTGATGCAGGTGACCTTTCACGCCGAGATCGCCGAGGACTTCAGCGTGGACGACGTGGCCGAGGGCATCGTGGCCAAGCTCGTACGCCGGCATCCGCACGTGTTCGGCGAGGTCACGGTCGCCGACGCCGAGGAGGTCAACGCCAACTGGGACGCGATCAAGTCGGCCGAGCGCGGCGAGGAGGCCTCGATCTTCACCGGGGTGCCGATGGGGCAGCCGGCCCTGTCTCTCGCGGCCAAGCTGCAGAGGCGGGCCGAGAAGGCGGGCGCGCCCGAGGGGCTGTTCGCCGACGACGGCACGGGCGCGGAGCTGTTCGCTGTGGTCGCCCGGCTGCGTGAGGAGGGCCGCGACCCCGAGGCCGAACTGAGGGCCGCCGCCCGGCGTTTCCGTGATCGCGTACGCGCTTGGGAGGACTCCGGCGAAGAGGGCTGATCTGCCGGAAGGCCGTCACAGCGCCTCTAACCGACGAATCGCTGCCTAAGGTTTCCGGTTACCGCCCGTGTGGGGATGACCGCGAACTGTGGGGGTGAAAGCGGAAGATACGCTCGTCCGGATCCGCGAACTGGCGACCGTTGCCTTCATCGCGGGTGTGCTGACGGGTCTCCTCGTACTCCCGTACGCACTCATGGGCGGGCTGAGCGTCCGGGCGGCCAACCGCGGCTTCCAGTCGCTGCCCGCCGACATGGTGACGCCCACGCTGCCGCAGGGGTCGGTGATCCTGGCGGCCGACGGCTCCAAGCTCGCCACGTTCTACTACGAGAACCGCGTCGAGGTCCCCATCACCCAGGTCGCGCCGATCATGCGGCGGGCGATCGTGGCGATCGAGGACAGCCGCTTCTACGAACACGGCGCGCTCGACGTCAAGGGCACCGTCCGCGCGGTGATCGCGAACCTGCGGGCCGGCGAGGTCATCCAGGGCGGGTCGACGCTCAGCCAGCAGTACGTCAAGAACGCCCTCGCCGAGATGGCCGACACCCCCGCGGAGCGCCGCAGCGCGCTCGAACCGACCGCGGGCCGCAAGCTGCGCGAACTGCGCTACGCCGTCGGCCTGGAGAAGCGGCTCACGAAGGACCAGATCCTGGAGCGCTACCTCAACATCGCCTACTTCGGCGACGGCGCGTACGGCATCGAGGCGGCGGCCCGGCACTACTTCGGCGTCCACGCGGCGGCGCTCAGCCTCCCGCAGTCCGCGGCGCTGGCCGGGATCGTCCGCTCACCGCAGACCTACAACCCGCACCTGCATCCCAAGCGCGGGCGGCAGCGGCGTGACCTCGTGCTCAACCGGATGGCCGAGCTCAAGGTGATCACGCTCCCCGAGGCCACGACGGCGCGCACCGGGCCGATCCACCTGCACGTCACCAAAACGCCGAACGGCTGTGTGACCAGCTCGGCGCCGTTCTTCTGCGACTACGTCCAGCGTGACATCCTCGGCAACGCGGTCTTCGGCGCCACCCTGCGGCAGCGGCGCGCGCTGCTGCAGCGCGGCGGGCTGGAGATCCATACGACGCTCGAACCCAAGATGCAGAAGGCCGCCCAGCAGGCCGTCGACCGCTTCGTGCCGCCGAAGAACAGCTCGGGCAAGGCCGCCGCGGAGGTCCTGGTCCGGCCGGGCACCGGCGCGATCACCGCGATGGCGATCGACCGCAAGCTGGGCGACAGCGGCAAGCGCGGCAAGATGTGGGTGAACCTCGCCGCCGACTCCGACCACGGCTCCAGCCTCGGCATGCAGGCGGGTTCGACGTTCAAGGTGTTCACGCTGGCCGAGGCGCTGCGGCAGGAGATGCCGTTCGGGCAGAAGCTGAACGCGCCCAAGGAGTTCGTGCCCACCGGGTTCCGCGACTGCGCCGGTCACCGGGTGGGCGACACGACGGCGCTCGGCAACGCCGGCGACGGTGAGGGAGGCCGCGACTTCACCCTGGTGACGGGCACTTGGCACTCGGTGAACACCTTCTTCCTCAACCTGGAGCGCCGGGTCGGCCTCTGCGAGACGTACAAGATGGCCACGCGGCTCGGGATGCGGAAGGCGACGGGCGGCAAGCTCGAGCAGTACCCCTCCTTCACTCTCGGCTTCAACACCGTCTCGCCGGAGCGTCTCGCGGCGGCGTACGCGGCGTTCGGCGCCCGCGGCAAGTACTGCTCGCCGATCGCGATCACGAGCATCGGCTCGCCGCGCGGCCCGGTCAAGGTGCCGAGCGCCGGCTGCCATCAGGTCATCGACACCGACGTCGCCGACGCGGTCAACCACGTGCTGGGCGGCGTGCTGACCAAGGGCACGGCCAAGGGCAACGAGATCGGCCGCCCGGCGGCGGGCAAGACGGGCACCGTCGACAACTTCTCCTCGGCCTGGTTCGCGGGCTACACACCGGACATGGCGAGCGCCGTGTGGGTCGGGGACCCGCGCGGCGGCTACAAGCACCCGCTGCGCGATGTGTGCCTGGGGGAGGGCTGCTTCGCGCAGGTGTACGGCGCGGACGTCCCGGCGCCGATCTGGCGGGAGACCATGACCGAGGCGCTGCGCGGCGTGCCGGAGCACGGCTTCACCGAGCCGGGTGGCGGCTTCTTCCGTCAGGGCAGCGGTGAGGAGGAGGACGACAAGGACAAGGACAAGAAGGACAAGGACAAGGAGAAGGGCGGCGACAAGCCCGGCCACGACGACGAGGCGGCCGACGGCCCGCCCGAGACCGACTGGCTCTTCCCGCCGTAAACCCCCTCATGCGTCGGATGACCAAAACCAGGGTTAAGGGCGCTCTGTCAAGCATGCGAGTTGCGGCTGTTGAGGATGATTTCGGTCTTTTTGGCGGTACTAGTGGGGGTTTTTGTTAGACGAGCGAGATCCAAACGGGCAAAGTTCGACGTATCCTAAGCCGGTGTCGTCTGAGGAGGCCCCTCGAAGTCGTGTCCTCCGAACGGTCTGGCGCCTCGCAGGCACGGGGGTGGTCGCTGGTGTGCTGGCGGCCCTAATCGCGTTTTCCACACTCGGGATGCTGGGTGTGAGCGCCCGTAATGGCGCCAACTGGTTCCAGTCCGTGCCTGTGGACCTGAGTACGCCGCCGGTCCCGCAGCGGTCGGTCATCCTGGCCGAGGACGGATCCAAGATCGCGACGTTCTACTACGAGAACCGCGTGGACGTCCCGCTGAAGAAGGTCGCCCCGATCATGCGGAAGGCGATCCTCGCGATCGAGGACAACCGGTTCTACGAGCACGGCGGCCTGGACTTCAAGGCGACGATCCGCGCGCTGGCCAGCAACCTCGCGGCCGGCGAGGTGACGCAGGGCGGCTCGGGCATCACCCAGCAGTACGTCAAGAACCTCCTCGTCGAGACCGCCAGCAACTCCGAGGAGCGCAGCTCCGCCCTCGCCGAGACGCCGGCCCGCAAGGTGAAGGAACTGCGGCTCGCGGTGGCGATGGAGAAGAAGTACACCAAGGACGAGATCCTGGAGCGGTACCTCAACATCGCCTACTTCGGCGACGGCGCGTACGGCATCGAGGCGGCGGCCCGGCACTACTTCGGCAAGTCCGCCGCGAGCCTGACGCTGCCGCAGGCGGCGCTGCTGGCCGGGATCGTCCGCTACCCCTACGCCTACGACCCGACGGTGAGCCCGCAGCGCGCCACCGAGCGCCGCAACACCGTGCTGGCGCGCATGGCCCAGATCCACTGGGCCGACCCGGCCGAGGCGGCCGCCGCCGAGCGCACCTCGCTGGGCCTGGACGTCAAGTCGACGCCGAACGGCTGCGTGGAGAGTTCCGCGCCGTTCTTCTGCGACTACGTGCAGCGGGAGATCCTCACGAACCCGATCTTCGGGGCGACGGACAAGGCGCGGAAGGCACTCCTGCAGCGCGGCGGGCTGACCATCCGTACGACGGTCGACCCGAAGATGCAGCGCGCGGCGCAGAAGGCGGTCGACCGCTACGTGCCGCAGAAGAACTCCAGCCACAAGGCCTCCGCCGAGGTCCTCGTGCAGCCGGGCACCGGCGCGGTCCGCGCGATGGTCGTCGACCGCTCCCTCGGCCCGTCGGAGAAGATCGGCAAGACCTGGGTCAACTTCGCCGCCGACGGCGACCACGGCACCAGCCTCGGCATGCAGGCGGGTTCGACGTTCAAGGTCTTCACGCTCGCCGCCGCGCTCGACCAGGACATGGCCTTCGGTCACCGGCTGTACGCCCCGGACCACTACTCGCCGACGGGCCTGCACGACTGCGACGGCAAGTACGCGGGTTCGTCCACGTCGCTGAGCAACGCCGGCGACGGTGAGGGCGGTCGCACGTTCAGCCTGGTCACCGGCACGTGGAACTCCGTCAACACCTTCTTCCTCAACCTGGAGAAGCAGGTCGGGCTCTGTGACACGGTGAAGATGGCGGAAAAGCTCGGCATGCGCCGCGCGGACGGCAAGCCGCTGCAGCAGGTCGCGTCCTTCACCCTCGGCCCGAACACGGTCTCCCCGATCCGCCTCGCGGCGGCGTACGCGGCCTTCGCCGCCCGCGGCCGGTACTGCGACCCGGTGGTCCTCGCCAAGATCACGGACGCGACCGGCCACGAGATGAAGGTCCCGGACGCCAAGTGCCACCAGGCCGTCCGCAAGGGCGTGGCCGACGGCGTCAACCATGTTCTGCGCGGCGTGCTCACCCAGGGCACCGCCGCCGGGATGGGGATCGGGCGTCCGGCGGCAGGCAAGACGGGCACGGTCGACAATTTCACGTCGGCGTGGTTCGCCGGGTACACGCCGGATATGGCCAGCGCGGTGTGGGTCGGTGACCCGCGCGGCGGCTACGCCCATCCGATGCAGAACGTCTGCCTGGCCGGCCGCTGCTACGGCGAGGTGTTCGGCGCGGACATCCCGGCGCCGATCTGGCGGCAGACGATGCTGGGCGCGCTCAAGGGCGTACCCGCGCACGACTTCCACAGCCCGCCGGGCGAGTACTACCGCGAGGGATCCGGCGAGGACCGCGTCCAGGTGCCGAACGTGGTCGGCCTGAGTGTCTCGGCCGCCCGATCGCGGCTGGCCGCCGCGGGCTTCGACGTGAACACCGGCGGGAGCGTCGCGTCGGACACCTACCCACGGGGCACCGTGGCCCGTACGAGCCCGGGCGGCGGCTCGCGCGTCGAGCCCGGGGCGACGGTGACCATCTACGTGAGCAGGGGCCGTCCGAACCGGCCCAACCCCCCGGGCAACCCGCCCGGCGGACCGCCGACCCAGGGCCCGCCGACGTTCCCGCCCCCGACCTTCCCGCCGATCGGCGACACGACGGGCGCTCGCCCGAACAACGACTGACCTCTGCGGCGGCCCGCTTCCAGCGGCGTTACCCAATCGTGGCAGACATTCCCGATCGATTCAGTTGACTATGTCGTGGCCAGCTTGATCTACTTTTCGTACCAAATTGATCGGAAATATGGAGCAAGGACGATGGGTCACAGCACAAGAACCATCGCCGCGGTGGCGGCACTGGGCATCAGTATGTCCCTCGCGGCCTGCGGAGGCTCGTCCTCGGACGACTCCGGGAGCGGCGGCGGTAAGAAGGTGCAGTTGGCCTTGGTGGCCTACTCCACCCCTCAGGCCGCGTTCCAGGATCTCATCAAGGCGTTCCAGAAGACGCCCGCGGGCAAGAACATCACCTTCACCCAGTCCTACGGCGCCTCCGGCGACCAGAGCCGGTCGGTCGCGGCCGGGCTCAAGGCCGACGTCGTCGACTTCTCGCTGGAGCCGGACGTCACCCGGCTGGTGAAGGCCGGGCTGGTCGCCTCCGACTGGAACAGCAACCCCCAGCACGGGTTCATCACCGACTCGGTGGTCACCATCACCACCCGCAAGGGCAACCCGAAGAACCTCAAGGACTGGCCGGACCTCATCAAGCCCGGCATCCAGGTGATCACGCCCAACCCGTCCACCTCGGGCGGCGCGCGCTGGAACATCCTGGCCGGTTACGGCGCCGCGTCCGCCAAGGGCACCAACCAGCCCGCCGGAGTGGACTACATCAAGAGCCTGCTGAAGAACGTCCCGGTGCAGGACGACAGCGGCCGCAAGGCGCTGCAGACCTTCGTCGGCGGCAAGGGCGACGCGGTCATCACCTACGAGAACGAGGCGATCTTCGCGCAGCAGAAGGGCCAGCCGGTCGACTACACGGTCCCGAACTCCACGATCCTCATCGAGAACCCGATCGCGGTGACCAAGAACAGCGCCCACCCGGCCGAGGCCAAGGCGTTCGTGGACTTCCTCTACAGCCCGGCGGGCCAGGCGCTGTGGGTCAAGAACGGCTACCGGCCGACGGTCGCGGGAGTGGCGGGAGCCGACAAGTTCCCCAAGCCGGCCGGCCTGTTCACCATCAAGGACCTGGGCGGCTGGGACAAGGTCACCACGGACTTCTTCGACCCGCAGAAGGGCATCGTGACCGGTATCGAGAAGAGCCTCGGCGTCTCGACCGGGAAGTGACTTCTTGACCTCCGAGATTCTGGACACGGACTCCGCCGGGCCCGGCACCGCGCCGGGCCCGGCGCGGCCCGTCACGCGGCGCAGACGGCCCAGCGCACCGACGGCGCTGGGCCTCGGCTCGGCGATGATCTTCCTCAGCCTGATCGTGCTGATCCCGCTGGCCGCCGTCCTCTGGAAGTCCGCGGGAGAGGGGCCGGGCTTCTTCTGGAAGTCGGTCACCACCCCGGACGCCTGGGCGGCGTTGAAGCTGACCATCGTCGTCTCGGTCATCGTGGCCCTGATCAACCTGGTGATGGGCACGCTGATCGCCTGGGTGCTGGTGCGCGACTCCTTCCCCGGCAAGGCCGTGCTGGACACCCTCATCGACCTGCCGTTCGCGCTGCCGACGATCGTCGCCGGACTGGTGCTGCTGGAGCTGTACGGGTCGGACAGCCCGCTCGGCGTCAGCCTGGCGTACACGAGGGCCGGCGTCGCGGTGGCGCTGCTGTTCGTCACGCTGCCGTTCGTCGTGCGCACCGTGCAGCCGGTCCTCATGGAACTCGACCGGGACATGGAGCAGGCGGCGGCCTCGCTGGGTGCCGGCAACGGGACCATCTTCCGGCGGATCATCCTGCCCAACCTGGTGCCCGCGATGGTCTCCGGGACCGCGCTGGCCTTCACCCGGTCGATCGCCGAGTTCGGCTCCACCGTGCTGATCTCGGGCAACCTGCCGTTCAAGACGCAGGTGGCCGCGGTGCAGATCTTCGGGCAGATCGAGAACGACAACACCGCCTCGGCGGCCGCCGTGTCGACCGTCCTGCTGGCGGTCGCGTTCGTGGTGCTGGTGGCCCTGGACCTGGTGCAGAGGTGGGGGTCCCGCCGTGGCTGATCGTTCGAGCGTCCCGAAGCCGAAGAGAACGGTGAGCAGGTACGCGCTGCGGGCCGTCGCACTGGCGTACCTGCTGTTCCTGCTGGTCCTGCCGGTGGTGCTGATCGGCTGGAAGACCTTCCACCAGGGGCTCGGCCCGTTCTTCGACGCGCTCACCACCCACGAGGCACTGCACGCCTTCCAGGTGACGTTCATCGTCGCGCTGTGGGCGGTCGCGCTGAACACCGTCTTCGGGATCGGCGCCGCGATCCTGCTGGTCCGCCACCACTTCCCCGGCAAGCGGGTCCTCAACGCGGTGATCGACCTGCCGCTGGCGGTCTCCCCGGTCGTGGTCGGCCTGGCGCTGATCCTGGTGTACGGGAAGTTCTCCTCGTTCGGCGGCTGGCTGGAGGACCACGGCATTCAGATCATCTTCTCGACGCCCGGCATGGTCCTGGCCACCGTGTTCGTGTCGCTGCCGCTGGTCGTGCGCGCCGTCGTCCCGGTCCTGGAAGAGCTGGGCGACGAGCAGGAACAGGCCGCCCAGACGCTGGGGGCGGGCCGGTGGCAGACCTTCCGGCGCATCACCATCCCCGGCATCCGCTCGGCCCTGGCCTACGGCATCGTGCTCTGCCTGGCACGGGCCCTCGGAGAGTACGGCGCGGTCGCGGTCGTGTCGGGCCGCCTGGTCGGCCAGACCCAGACCCTCACGCTGTACGTCGAGGAACGCTTCGACAACTTCGAGCAGCCCGCCGCGTTCGCCGCCGCCACCGCGCTCGCGCTGATCGCCATCATCAGCCTGCTCGTCATCAAACTGCTCCAGCGAAAGGCTGACTGATGGCCATCGAGGCCCGTCACATCAACAAGGCGTTCGGCGCCACCCCGGTGCTGCAGGACGTGTCGGTGGAGGTCGCCTCCGGCTCTCTCACCGCGCTGCTCGGGCCCTCCGGCGGCGGCAAGTCGACGCTGCTGCGGGTGATCGCCGGGCTCGAGCAACCGGACTCGGGAACCGTACTGATCTCCAGCAACGACGTCACCCGGCTGGCTCCGCAGCGGCGCAACGTCGGCTTCGTGTTCCAGCACTACGCGGCGTTCAAGCACATGACCGTCTTCGACAACATCGCGTTCGGCCTGCAGATCCGCAAACGCCCCAAGGCCGAGATCCACAAGCGGGTGCACGAACTGCTGGAGCTCGTCCATCTCGACCAGTTCGCCAAGCGCTACCCGGCACAGCTGTCCGGCGGCCAGCGGCAGCGGATGGCGCTGGCCAGGGCGCTGGCGGTCGAGCCCGAGGTGCTGCTGCTGGATGAGCCCTTCGGGGCGCTGGACGCCCAGGTCCGCAAGGAGCTGCGGGCCTGGCTGCGCCGCCTGCACGACGAGGTGCACGTGACGACCGTGTTCGTCACCCACGACCAGGAGGAGGCGATCGAGGTCGCCGACACCATCGTGGTGCTGGCCGGTGGCCGGGTGGAGCAGTCCGGCAGCCCGCACGACGTGTACGACAACCCGGCCAACCAGTTCGTTATGCGCTTCCTCGGCCCGGTGACCGAGCTGGACGGCCGCCTGGTCCGCCCGCATGACATCGAGCTGACCACCGAACCCGAGCCCGGCAGCGCCGAGGCGACGGTCGAACGCGTGGTCCGGCTGGGCTTCGAGGTCCGGGTGGAGATGAGGCTCGGAGAACAGGACGCGTGGGCCCAGGTCACCAGGGGGCTGGCCGAACGGCTCCGGCTGGCGCCGGGTGAGACCGTCCATGTCCGGCCCAGCCCCGACGCTCGGACCCTGGCCGTCGCCTGAGCCGTGCACATCACCGCACGTACCGACTACGCGCTCCGGGCCGTGCTCGCCCTGGCCGCCGCCGACCCCGCCACCGTCACCGCCGGTGCGCTGGCGGCCGGGGAGGGCATGCCACTGTCCTTCCTGAAGACCATTCTGGGCGAACTGCGCGGCGCCGACCTGATCGTCACCCAGCGCGGCCCGGAGCGCGGCTACCGGCTGACCCGCCCGGCCGCCGACATCTCGGTCGGCGAGGTCATCCGGGTGGTCGACGGTTTACTGACCGACATCCGCGGCGAGCCGGCCGCCGACACCTCCTACGAAGGCACGGCGGTCCACCTGCGGCACGTCTGGCTGGCCGCCGACACCGCGGTGCAGAACATCGTCGACCAGGTGAGCCTCGCCGACGTCGTCACCGGCAACCTGCCTCCTCACGTGCGCGACCTCACCGGCTGACGGCTCAGGAGAGGTCTCTCGCCCTCCGGCGAACGGGAAACGGGGGTGGCGTTGCGTCGTGCCCATCCCCGGGGCGGCTAGGCTCGGGGGTCGAAACGTCCCGTAGTAATCACAAGGAGCTCAAGTGTCGTCGATCGACGCCGTACACGCTCGGGAGATCCTCGACTCCCGTGGTAATCCGACCGTCGAGGTCGAGGTGCTGCTCGACGACGGCAGCGAGGCACGCGCCGCGGTGCCGAGCGGCGCCTCGACCGGCCAGTTCGAGGCCGTCGAGCTGCGCGACGGAGGCGAGCGCTACAAGGGCAAGGGCGTCGAGAAGGCCGTCCTCGGCGTGCTCGACGAGATCGCGCCCGAGCTGCTCGGCTACGACGCCGACGACCAGCGCCTGGTCGACCAGGCGCTCATCGACCTGGACGGCACGCCGGACAAGTCCCGCCTCGGCGCCAACGCCATCCTCGGCGTCAGCCTCGCGGTGGCCAAGGCCGCCGCCAAGACCGCCGACCTCCCGCTGTTCCGTTACGTCGGCGGCCCCAACGCGCACATGCTGCCGGTGCCGATGATGAACATCCTCAACGGCGGCGCGCACGCCGACACCAACGTCGACGTCCAGGAGTTCATGATCGCGCCGATCGGCGCGCCGACCTTCGGCGAGGCGGTCCGCTGGGGCGCGGAGACCTACCACGCGCTCAAGGCCGTGCTGAAGGGCCGTGGCCTGGCGACCGGCCTCGGCGACGAGGGCGGCTTCGCCCCCGAGCTGCCGAGCAACCGCGACGCGCTCGACCTCATCCTCGAGGCGATCAAGAGCGCCGGCTTCCGGCCGGGCACCGACATCGGGCTCGCCCTCGACGTCGCCGCGACCGAGTTCTACAACGACGGCACCTACGCCTTCGAGGGCGGCAAGCGGTCCGCCGAGGAGATGGCCGCCTACTACGGCGAGCTGCTCGACGCGTACCCGCTCGTCTCCATCGAGGACCCGCTCTCGGAGGAGGACTGGGCCGGCTGGAAGGCGCTCACCGACGCCGTCGGCGGCCGGGTACAGGTCGTCGGTGACGACCTGTTCGTCACCAACCCCGAGCGCCTGCAGCGCGGCATCGACGAGGGCTCGGCCAACGCCCTGCTCGTCAAGGTCAACCAGATCGGCACGCTGACCGAGACCCTCGACGCGGTGTCGCTCGCCCAGACCAACGGCTTCCGCTGCATGATGAGCCACCGTTCGGGCGAGACCGAGGACACCACGATCGCCGACCTGGCCGTCGCGACCAACTGCGGCCAGATCAAGACGGGCGCCCCGGCGCGCAGCGACCGCGTGGCCAAGTACAACCAGCTGCTCCGCATCGAGGAGCTGCTCGACGACGCCGCCCGCTACGCCGGCGCGGCGGCCTTCCCCCGGTTCTCCTGGTCATAGAGTGCCGGAGGGCAAGAAGAGCCCGGACGAGGTGGACGCGCGCGAACTCCGCCGCGCCCACCTCACCGGGCGTGCCGCGATCCTCGCGGTCGTCGCCTGCGCGATCGCGCTGAGCCTGGCCTATCCCGTACGCGAGTACATCGCCCAGCGCCGCGAGATCGCCCAGCTCCGGGTCCAGCAGCGGCAGGCCCAGCAGCAGGTCGAGCAGCTCGCCGCGCAGAAGCAGCGGCTCGGCGACGAGTCCTACGTACGGCGCGAGGCCCGGCGCCGTCTGCACATGTGCGACCCGGGCGCCAAGTGCTACGTGGTGCTCGGCGGCGACGAGGGCGGCGACCCGGCCGCGGCCCGCAAGACCACCCCGCCGACGCCGCCCTGGTATGTCACCTTGTGGCGTTCGGTGGATGCGGCCGACCGGCGCCGCTGACCGCATAACCTTGCAGCTGACGCTCGGCTCGTAGGCTCGAAGGGGACACCGGTGATCGACCAACGCGACGCGGCGGCCGTCGCAGCCCAGCTCGGCCGTGAGCCGCGCGGGTTGCGGGCGGTGGCCCATCGCTGCCCCTGCGGGCTGCCCGACGTGGTGGAGACCGCGCCGCGGCTGTCCGACGGCGCTCCGTTCCCCACGCTCTTCTATCTGACCTGCCCGCGGGCGGCATCGGCCATCGGCACTCTGGAGGCGAGCGGGCTGATGCGGGAGATGACCGCCCGGCTGGAGACCGATCCGGCGCTGGCCGAGGCGTACGAGGCCGCGCACCAGGACTACCTCGACCGCCGCGACGACGCGGCGCGGGCGCAGGGCGTCGAGCCGCTGGCCGCCGGCACGCAGAGCTCCGGCGGCATGCCGCAGCGGGTCAAGTGCCTGCACGCGCTCGTCGCGCATGAGCTGGCCGTACCGGGAGCCAACCCCTTCGGCCGTGAGGCACTCGACGCACTGCCGGACTGGTGGCGCGCCGGGGAATGTGTCACGCTCGAACCGTCTCCACCCGTCGACTGTCACGTCAGTCAGGAAGCTGTCATGATCGCAGGTGCGAGCGTGGGCGAGCACGTCCGTGACGGCCGCAACAGCTGGGAGGAGAGCGAATGAGCGCAGTGACGCGCGTGGCCGCGATCGACTGCGGCACCAACTCGGTCCGCCTGCTCATCGCCGACATCTCCGGCACGGAGCTGACCGATCTCGAACGGCGGATGGAGATCGTCCGGCTCGGCCAGGGCGTGGACAAGACCGGGCGCCTCGCACCCGAGGCGCTCGAACGCACCTTCACCGCGATGCGCGGCTACGGCAAGCTCCTCGAGAGCCACGGAGTCGAGCGCGTACGCGTCGTGGCCACCAGCGCCACCCGTGACGCCGCCAACCGCGACGAGTTCGTACGCGGCGTCGTGGAGATCTTCGGGGTCGAGCCCGAGGTGATCTCCGGCGAGGAGGAGGCCCGCCTCTCCTTCACCGGGGCGACCAGGGACCTCGCGGCGCTCCGCCCGATGCGGCCCTACCTCGTCGTGGACATCGGTGGCGGGTCGACCGAGTTCGTCCTCGGCACCGGCGACGTCGAGGTCTCACGGTCGGTCGACATCGGCTGCGTACGCATGACCGAGCGCCACCTGCACTCCGACCCGCCCTCGCCCGAGCAGGTCGCGGCGGCCGTCGCCGACATCGACGCGGCCCTCGCCGCCGTACGCTCCGGAGCGGCCGAGATCGAGGTGACGCGCAACGGTGAGGCGCCCGCCCTCGTCGACGCGGACGGCGTGCCGCTCCCGCCGACCGCGCCGCCGCCTCCGGCCGCACCGCCCGTGCCGGGCGTGCCGATCGAACGCGCGCGTACGCTCGTCGGCCTGGCCGGTTCGGTCACGACCGTGGCCGGCATCGCGCTCGACCTGCCCGAATACGACTCCGAGCGCATCCACCTGTCGCGGCTCAAGGCCCGCCAGGTGCACGACGTCACGCGCATGCTGCTGCATTCCACCCGCGACGAGCGCGCCAAGCTCGGCGTCATGCACCCGGGCCGCGTCGACGTCATCGGCGCGGGCGCGCTGATCCTCGACCGCATCATGCGGGAGTACGGCTTCGCCGACCTCGTCGTCAGCGAGCACGACATCCTCGACGGCATCGCGTGGTCGCTGGCCTGAGATGAACGCCCCGTTCGTCCCCCCGGGCTCGGGCTGGCCGGGCGACCCGGCCACGCCGGACACCCCGGTCGCGGAGTCACCGGCCGACGTCGCGCGGCTGGCGGCCTCGGCCGGCTCGCTGTCCTCCCTCGTCGCGTGCCAGTCGGTGTGCCGCGCGTGCCCGCGCCTCGTGGAGTGGCGGGAGGAGGTGGCGGTCGCCCGCCGGCGCGCGTTCGCCACCGAGGAGTACTGGGGCCGTCCGGTACCGGGCTGGGGTGCCCCGGACCCGCGCGTCCTGATCATCGGCCTGGCCCCGGCGGCACACGGCGGCAACCGTACGGGCCGGATCTTCACCGGCGACCGGAGCGGCGACTGGCTGTTCGCCTCGTTGCACCGGGTGGGGCTGGCCGCCCGGCCGACGAGCGTCCACGCGGCCGACGGCCAGCGCCTGCTTCACACGCGGGTGGCCGCGCCGGTCCGCTGCGCGCCACCGGCCAACAAGCCGACCCCGTCCGAACGCGCGGCGTGCGCGCCGTGGCTGGTGCGGGAGCTGGTCCTCGTCGCGGGGAGCGTCCGCTCGATCGTGGTGCTGGGAGGGTACGGCTGGCAGGCGCTGTGGCCGTCGCTGGGGGAGGCGGGCTATGAGATGCCGAAGCCTCGTACGGTCTTCGGGCACGGGGTCGAGGTGCCGCTGGAGAGCCCGGCCGGCGAGACGGCGCTGCTGATCGGCTGCTACCACCCGAGTCAGCAGAACACCTTCACGGGACGCGTGACGGAACCGATGCTGGATGAGATCTTCACCCGGGCCCGCACGTACGCGGGCGTCCCCGCCTGAGGCGTCGCTTGGGCGGCTTGACCCGCGACACGTTCTCGAGATCGCGGCGCGCGACTCACGGACGACTTCGACGCGGCGTTCTTCGAGATCTTCCCGCGCGAGGCCCTGGCGACGGACCCCCAGCAGCGGCCGCTGCTGGAGGTGGCTGCCGAGCCCGGCCCGGCCGCGGCTTCGGGCCGGGCCTCTTCCGTGACCTCCAGGTCCGGTCCGGCTCGGGCAGGGAACCGGCGATCACGCCGAAGTGCCGCTCGTGCTCCAGCGCGGAGCCCTCCGGGCGTGGGATGCCTGCGAGCCCCGTCTCGTCCGCAGCCTCCGGGCCTGGCCCACCTGCCGATTCGCGCGGCCTCCAGACCTGGATCTCTGGTTCCGGCGCCACCCGGCTCTCCGGCCGGGCTCCGCTCAGACCTTCAGCCCTGCGCGGCCTTCGGCGCCGGGCCCGCCCACGGCCGGCCGTACACGCCGGCCCTGGCATGGGTAGGGCCGGGGCCCAGGGGAGCCCCCGCTTCCCCTGGACGTTCCGGCCCTTGCCCATCGCTTCTTCTTTCGCCATCTATGACGCGGCGAGGGCGGCAGGAGTTCGGACCCGACCCGAGGGACCGCGCGCAGGTTTCGGCGTGACCTGAATCACAAGGTTCGGGGTGCTCCGTCCGGGTGCCGCGGAGTACGGTAAAGCCGTAGCTCGTGAAAACTTTCACAAGCTCAGGAATCGGTTCTCGGAGAGTGCCATGGGTACCGCATCGAACATGTCCAAACACGTACTGATCGTCGGTGGCGGCTATGTCGGCATGTACACCGCCCTCCAGCTACGGCGGAAGATGCGCCGGCAGCTCAGGTCCGGCGAGCTCTCGATCACCCTCGTGGATCCCCAGTCGTACATGACGTATCAGCCGTTCCTGCCGGAGGCGGCGGCCGGCAACCTGGAGCCCCGGCACGTGGTCGTCTCGCTGCGCCGCGTCCTGCCCGGCGTGAAGATCCTCAACGGCCGGGTCACGCAGGTCGACCACGCCAAAGGTCAGGCGACGGTCCAGGTCGTGGAAAGCGGCGACGCCGAGCCCAAGGAGACGCGGACGGTCTCCTATGACCTCCTGGTGTTCTGTCCGGGGTCGATCTCGCGGACCCTGCCCATTCCCGGGCTGGCCGAGAACGGCATCGGGTTCAAGACCGTGGCCGAGGCGATCTTCCTGCGCAACCATGTGCTGCGCCAGCTCGACATCGCCGCCTCGACGACGAACCAGGAGGCACGGAGGCAGGCGCTCACCTTCGTCTTCGTCGGCGGAGGGTACGCGGGCGTCGAGGCGCTCGCGGAGCTGGAGGACATGGCGCGCGACGCCTGCGAGTACTACCCCGATCTCGAGGCCTCTGAGATGCGCTGGGTGCTGGTGGAGGCCAGCGACCGCATCCTGCCCGAGGTGGGCGTCGACATGGGCCAGTGGACGGTGGAGGCGCTGCGGGGCCGCGGCATCGACGTACGGCTGAAGACGATGCTCAAGTCCGCGGAGGACCGCGACATCGTGCTGAGTGACGGCGAGGAGTTCCCGGCGGGCACTCTCGTGTGGACGGCGGGCGTCAAACCGAACCCTCTTGTCAAGAAGACGGATCTGCCGCTGGATGACAAGGACCGTGTGAAGGCGACCGCCGAACTGACCGTTCAGGGACTCGGCAACGCATTTACCGCAGGTGATATAGCTGCGGTTCCGGATCTGACCAAACCCGGCGAGTTCTGCGCGCCGAACGCCCAGCACGCGGTACGCCAGGCCAAGGTTCTGGGCGGGAACGTTGTGGCCGCCTTGCGAGGCCAGGAACTAAAGGCGTACAAACATGCCTATGCCGGATCAGTGGCCAGTCTCGGACTGCACAAGGGGGTTGCCCAGATCTATGGCGTCAAGCTACGTGGGATCGTCGCATGGTTCATGCACCGTACCTATCACCTGTCCCGTCTGCCGACGCTGAACCGCAAGGCCCGAGTCACCGCAGACTGGACACTTGCCCTGTTCTTCAAGCGTGAGGTCGTTTCGCTGGGGACCCTCCAGCGCCCGCGC
Organism: Actinomadura sp. DC4; assembly: GCF_030406325.1. Taxonomy (GTDB): domain Bacteria; phylum Actinomycetota; class Actinomycetes; order Streptosporangiales; family Streptosporangiaceae; genus Actinoallomurus. The sequence goes on from NZ_JAUEQY010000004.1 coordinate 157,912, forward strand.
GAAGAGTTCGAGCAGGCGACCAAAAGATACTGAACAGTATTCGGTCAGAATTTCGTTGCAGCAGTAATAGGAATTCTTGACCGCATTTACTCGGTGGTCCGCTATTGGCGTTTCCCCGGTATGATTGCCGCTGCCCCCGTAGCCCAACAGGCAGAGGCAGACTCCCTAAAAGAGTTGTTCGTGTCGGTTCGACTCCGACCGGGGGCACCGGTCATTGACAGCAGTTGAGCCCTCGTTCGACCCCTTTGGTCCAACTCGTCCTAACACGCACGTTGCTCCCCCAATGCGCCGATCGCCCGCCCTCGCGGAAGATCGTCCAGCTAGAAGCGGCGCGCGGAGTGAAGGGCGAGCAGGGCCCCGGAGGCGGCGTGCCGGCCGCATGACGTGCAGGGTTCCGTCCAGAACTCTCATGAATCGGGTCGTTACTCACGGTAGGGAACATCAGGGACGCGGTCGGTCGTTAGGCTGGGCGCAGAGATACATCCGGAGGCTTCCATGGAGAGCAGGAACCCAGTCTTCTCCCGGCGTGGTGCCTTCGGGCAGCAGTCGGGCTACGCGCCCAGTCCGCAGCATCTCCAGAACATGTACGACGCGCCCGCCTACACGCCTCAGCGGTCGATGACCATTGACGACGTCGTCGTGCGCTCGTTCCTCACCCTTGCCACGCTCACCGTCGCCGGGGCGCTCGCCTGGATCTTCGTGCCCGATCGGGTGGCCAACGCCGTCGCGCTCGTGGCGGTGATCATCGGGGTCGTCCTCTGGGCGATCGTGACCTTCGGCCGGAAGGTCAACGGGCCGCTCGTGCTCGGGTTCGCCGCCTCGTACGGCGTCGCGGTCGGGGTGATCAGCCACGCCTACAACGACGTCTACAACGGGGTCGTGCTCCAGGCGGTGATCGGCACGGCCCTGGCGTTCGGCGCGATGCTCACCGTCTACTCGCTGCGGATCATCAGGGTGACGCCCAAGTTCACCCGGTTCGTCATCGCAGCGGCGATGGCGCTGGTCGGCCTGATGATCCTCAACCTGCTCGTGTCGATCTTCCACGTCGGCGGCATCGGCATCCGGGGCAACGGGGCGCTCGGGTTCGTCTTCAGCATCGCGGCGATCCTCATCGGCTGCCTCTTCCTGCTGCTCGACTTCGACTCGATCGAGCAGGGCGTACGCTCCGGTGCGCCGCGCAAGGCGTCGTGGCTGGCGGCGTTCGGGCTCACGCTCAGCCTCGTGTGGATCTACCTCGAGATGCTGCGCTTCCTGTCCCGCTTCTACAGCCGTAACTGAACGAGCGGACGCCCCCGCGACCGGACACGGTCGGCGGGGGCGTCGTCTGTCTCAGCCGCTGACGTCGGGGCCGGCGCGGGTGATCGTCGTGCGCACCAGCACGCGACGGTCGCGCTTCATGGCCTCGCGGTATTCGTCCCAGTCCGGATGTTCACCAGAGATCATCCGGTAGTAGTCGACCAGCGGTTCGATCGCCTCGGGCAGGTGCAGCACCTCGGCCTCGCCGTCGACCTGGACCCAGTCACCGAAGAACGCGTCGGTGAACAGGCAGAACGTCACGTGTGGGTCGCGGAGCAGGTTGCGGGTCTTGGCCGCGGTCTCGCGCGTGCTGACGATGATCCGTCCTGCGGCGTCGACGGCGCAGATGACGGGTGAGGTCTGCGGGCGGCCATCGGCATGACGCGTGATCATGACCGCCCGGTGGTGTTCACGGGCGAAGTCGCGGGCCCGGCTCGGCTCCACGGAAAGCTAGAAGCGTACGGCGCGCCGGTGCAGCTCGTGCTCGTGCACGAGGGCGACCGCGTAGCCGTGGGAGAGTCCGTGCTCGTCCGCCAGCCAGTTGACCCTCTCGTCACATCGGAGGAAGGAAGGGCCGGATTCTATGGCTTCGAACCACTCGGGGAGGTCACGTCCTGTGACTTTCGGGATGCGTGCGATGAGATTCTTGTGCGTCTCCGGTGAGTGGTTCAAAGACATAGGCACCTCCTGGCTAGGCGTGCTTGCTTTGTGACGACTCTGCAACAGGGAGGCTCATCGCACAACCCCCCTGGGGCGACCTTTCTGTCACGGCAAGTAGATCGTCGATAACGTAGCGTGCTCGTTTCATTACGAGCCGCTAACGCCCTGGTTGCGGGATGCTTAAGCGACCCCGCTCACCAGGGCGGACGAAGCAAAAACGGGCTCAGCTGAGGCGCTCGAAGACCATCGCCATGCCCTGGCCGCCACCGACGCACATGGTCTCCAGACCGAGCGTCTTGTCGCGCGTCCGAAGGCCGTTCATCAGGGTGCCGGCGATGCGCGCTCCGGTCATCCCGAACGGGTGGCCGACCGCGATCGCACCCCCGTTGACGTTGAGCTTGTCGATGTCGACGCCGAGCTGACGGTAGGACGGGATCACCTGTGCGGCGAACGCCTCGTTGATCTCCACGAGGTCGATGTCGTCGATGGTGAGGCCGGCGAGCTTGAGCGCCCGCCGGGACGCCTCCACGGGCCCGAGGCCCATGATCTCCGGGGAGAGTGCGGAGACCCCTGAGGACACGATGCGGGCGAGCGGAGTCAGGCCCAGTTCGGCGGCCTTGGTGTCGCTCATGATGACGAGCGCGGCGGCGCCGTCGTTGAGGGGGCAGCAGTTACCCGCCGTGATCGTGCCGTCGGGGCGGAACGAGGGCTTCAGCCCCGAGACCTTTTCCAGAGTGGTGCCGGCGCGCGGGCCGTCGTCCTTGGAGACCACGGTGCCGTCCGGTAGTTCGACCGGGATGATCTCGCGCTCGAAGAAGCCGTTCTTGATCGCCTCTTCGGCGTTGTTCTGCGACCGTACGCCGAACTCGTCCTGCTCGGCCCGCGTGATGCCGTGCAGTTCGGCGACGTTCTCCGCCGTCTGCCCCATCGCGATGTAGACGTCGGGGAGCTCGCCGTCCTCGCGCGGGTCGTGCCAGGCGTCCTCGCCGCCCTCCGCGCGCTTGGCCGTACGGGTCTGCGCCCCGGTGTACTGGGGGTTCATGGTGTCGGGGAGGCCGTCGCTGCTGCCCTTGGCGAAGCGGCTCACCATCTCGACGCCGGCCGAGACGATCACGTCGGCCTCGCCCGCCTTGATGGCGTGGAAGGCCATGCGCGTCGTCTGGAGCGAGGAGGAGCAGTAGCGCGTGACGGTCGCGCCCGGCACGGTGTCGTGACCGAGCAGCACGGCCACCACACGCGCCATGTTGTAACCCTGCTCGCCGCCGGGCAGGCCGCAGCCGAGGAGCAGGTCGTCGATGTCGGCGGGGTCGAGCTCGGGGACCTTGTCGAGCGCCGCGCGCACGATGCGGGCGGTGAGGTCGTCGGGACGAAGATCCTTCAGCGATCCCTTGAACGCCCGACCGATCGGGGAACGCGCGGTCGCGACGATGACAGCCTCAGGCATTACGGGTCTCCCTCATCTCGGCCTCGCACGGCCCCGCCGGGCATTCGTTGCTGGATGCCCGTTTCGCAGGCTACTGCGTGCGGGAGCCGATTCCTACTGGAGGGTAGCAAAGCTATTGGTACATTCCCGGACTCGTGCCGTCGCCGTCGTGGACGCCGTGAATGCCGCCGTGCTCGTCCCGCCAGACGCGCCAGCCGCCGACCGCGCCGGTGTACCAGCTCGGCGGCGCCGTGCTCGCCGCGTCGAGCCGCCGCCCGGTCTTCAGGTCGTAGGGGCACAGCGCGGCGATGGGATAGAAGCCGTTCTGTCCGGTGATCTTCAGCGGGGTCGGGGTCGTCGTGCAGAACGACCAGCCGGGCTCGTGCCCGCCCCGCGCCTTGCCGGTGTGCAGGTCGTACATGTATCCGGGCTTGTCGTGGGCGAGGAAGCCGACCGCCGACAGGTCGCGCGGGAAGGCCAGCCACCAGTTGGCCTGCGGCGCGCCTGTGGCGCCCAGCCGGTGGACCGCGCGGCCGGTGCGGGGGTCGAGCTGGGTGAAGCCGCCGTAGCGGTCGGCGTTGTCGACCTCGCGGGTGATCAGCGCGACCGCCGGGTTGGCGCTGGGGTACACCCGGAGCAGGCGCTTGCGGGCCCACTGCTGCTTTCCGTCGGACAGCCGCAGCGAGAAGAACCCGAAGGCGGACAGCGGGCCGTTGTTGCGTGTCTGGTAGGGCGCGACATAGCCGACGAGCGTGTCACCGGACGCGCCGAACGCCCAGCCGCCGGACAGGTCGGCCCCGCGGCCGAGCGCGCTCTCCACCGGGAACGCCCAGGCGGCCTTGCCGGTCGCCAGGTCGTGGGCCTCGACCGAGGGGTGGGCGGACATGCGGAACAGCACGACGCGTCCCGGCCCGGCCCACTCGACCTCGGCCACGCCCGGCAGATGCCAGACCTGCTTGCCGGTGGCCGGGTTGAGCACGGCGAAGGCTGCGGACTTGCGCGCGGTGGCCTCGGACACGCACAGCAGGTCACCGCAGGCGGCCGGGCCGAACGTCGTGCCGACCGCGCGCGTCCAGCGCTGCGCGCCCGTACGGGCGTCGCGGGCGACCAGGGCCGCGCCGCGTCCGCGTGCCTCGACGCTCGCCACGATCGGACGAGCGGCCGGGCCGGCGACGGCCGGCGGTGCGACGCCCATGGCGGCCGGCCGGCCGGAGATCACCGACGGCCTGGCCCACAGCCGCTTTCCGTCGCGTACGTCGCTGACGACCGTCCGGAGACGGCCGTCCGGGCGCAGCCCGGTGACGGCCGTGACACCGGATCCGATCACGGGCCGGCTGACCGCGTTGACGGCCGTGTCGCTCCAGGCGGGTCTGGTGGCGGCGGCACCGCCGGACGTCGCGTGGGAGCCCCCGCACGCGACCGCGCCGAGGAGCAGCATGCCGATATGTGCTGGAATGAAAGCGGAACGTAGTCGTCGATGCGTCGCCACGGCCGGGTCTCCTTCGAGGGTTTGAGCGCCGGTCGAGGCTAGCAGCGAAGGGTGACCGTTCGCAGACGGAACGTGACCATGAGTGTGGGGTACCTTCTGAGCGAAACTGTTACGACCGACAAGGACGTCGTGGTGCGAGTTCACAACTCACTGACCGAGCTCATGGGGGACACCCCCCTGTTGCGGCTCCGCAAGGTCACGGCCGGAGCACCGGCACAGGTGCTGGCCAAGGTCGAGTACTTCAATCCGGGCGGGTCGGTCAAAGACCGGATCGCCGTACGGATGATCGAGGCCGCCGAGGCCTCCGGCGCGCTGCGCCCCGGTGGCACGATCGTCGAGCCGACCTCGGGCAACACCGGTGTCGGCCTGGCCATCGTCGCCCAGGAGAAGGGCTACCGGTGCGTCTTCGTCTGCCCCGACAAGGTGGCCGGCGACAAGATCGCGGTGCTGCGGGCGTACGGGGCCGAGGTCGTCGTCTGCCCCTCGGCCGTCGCGCCGGAGCACCCGGAGTCCTACTACTCCGTCTCCGACCGTCTCGCCGCGGACACCCCGGGCGGATGGAAGCCGGACCAGTACGCCAACCCGAACAACCCGCGCTCACACTACGAGACCACCGGCCCGGAGATCTGGGAGCAGACCGAGGGCCGGATCACGCACTTCGTCGCCGGCATCGGCACCGGGGGCACGATCACCGGCACCGGGCGCTACCTCAAGGAGGTCTCGGACGGCCGGGTGCAGATCATCGGCGCCGACCCCGAGGGCTCGGTCTACTCCGGTGGCAGCGGCCGTCCCTACCTCGTCGAGGGCGTCGGTGAGGACATCTGGCCCGAGACCTATGACCGGGGCATCTGCGACCGGGTCATCGCGGTGAGCGACAAGGACTCCTTCACCATGACGCGGCGGCTCGCCCGGGAGGAGGCGCTGCTCGTCGGCGGCTCGTGCGGGCTCGCCGCCGTCGCGGCGATCCAGGTCGCGGCCGAGGCCGGGCCCGACGACGTGGTCGTCGTGCTGCTGCCCGACGGCGGGCGCGGCTACCTGTCGAAGATCTTCAACGACGACTGGATGGCCGACTACGGCTTCCTGACCTCCGAGACCGAGGAGCCGCGCATCTGCGACGTCTTGTCGCGGAAGGGCACGGGGCTGCCGGAGTTCGTGCACGTCCACCCGCACGAGTCGGTCGGCACCGCCGTCGCGATCCTGCGGGAGTACGACGTGTCGCAGCTTCCGGTCATGAAGGAGGAGCCGCCGGTCATGGCGGCCGAGGTCATCGGCTCGGTCGGCGAGCGCGACCTGCTCGAGGCCCTGGTCACCGGCCGGGCCGGCGCGGACGACCCGCTCGAGGAGCACATGTCGCCGCCGCTGCCGATGGTGGGCTCGGGCGAGCCGGTGAGCGAGGCCGTCGGTGTGCTGGAGAAGGCCGGTGCGGCCGTCGTCCTGGTCGACGGAAAGCCGGCCGGCCTCATCACCCGCCAGGACCTCCTCGCCTTCCTCGCCGGCGGCTGACCCTGAGACGAAGAACGCCCGGCGGCGCGAATCGCGCCGCCGGGCGTTCCCCTGACGAGTCCGGCCCGGTCAGTTAGGCCGGCCTGCCAGCTCGTACGGCTCTTCCGAGGGGTCGACGCCGTTCTTCGCACGGTCCGCGTGGCCCGGCCACCAGGCCGCGTGCCCGACCAGCGCGGTGATCGAGGGTACGAAGAAGGTAGAGACCACGAAGGCCGACAGCAGGATGCCGATCGCCACGCCGAACCCGATCTGGGCCAGGAACGACATCGGCGACAGCACGAGCACGGCGAACGTGCCGGCGAGGATGACGCCCGCCGCTGCCACGGTCGGCCCGGCGTGCTGGATGCCGACGGCGGCGGCGCGCCGCGGCTCGTGTCCCTCGCGCGCCTCCTCGCGGAGTCGCGCGATCATCAGGATGTTGTAGTCGGTCCCGATGGCCAGCACGAACAGGTACAAGATGATGGGCATCTGGAACATCAGCCCGTCCTTGCCCTCCGCGCCCTGGAACAGCGCCACGGTCGCGCCGAGCGTCGCGGTGAACCCGAGGAGCACCGCCACCACCAGGTAGACCGGGGCGACCAGCGCGCGCAGCAGCAGGGCCAGGATGATCGCGATCAGCGCCACGGCCACCGGCAGGATCACCGACAGGTCGCGGGTGTTCACCTTGTTGATGTCACCGAAGATCGCCGTCGTGCCGCCCACCAGCACCTTCGTGCCGGGAGGGGCGTTCTGGTGCACGTAGTCCTTCAGCGGCCCCTTGACCAGGTCGATGGCCTCGTTGGAGTTGGGGTTGAGCTTCAGGACGACGCCGATCTTGGCGACGGTCTTGTCCGGGTTGAGCTGGGCCGGCTGTGCCTGGCCGACGCCGTCGGCCTTGGCGATCTTCTGCCGGAACTGCTCCAGTACCTGGGGGTCGAGCCGGCCGTTGCCCTGCACGTAGACCTCGGTCGGGTCCGTCAGACCCGGCGGGAGGCTGCTGCGTAGGTCGTTCAGCGCCTTGGCGGACTCGGTGTTCTGCGGCTGTCCGGCGCTGAAGTCGTAGTCGGCCTTGAACCCGAGCGCCGCGCTGGCCAGGACGATCAGCACGAAGCCGGAGGCGACCGCGGTCACGAGCGGACGGCGGCCCACCGCGTTGCCGAGCCGCGTGTACATGCTGGCCTTCGGCTCGGTCTTCCAGGACTTCGAGGGCCAGAAGACCGCGCGTCCCATCAGCGACACGACCGCCGGCACGAGCGTGAGCGCCGTGATCAGCATGACGCCGACCGCGATCGCGAGCTGCGGGCCGAGGGCGCCGAAGGACTTGAACTTGGCGAGCAGCAGCACCAGGAAGGCGATGATGACCGCTCCCGCGGCCGACGCGATGGCCTCGCCGACGCGCTCGACCGTGACCATCATCGCGGTCTTCTTGTCCTCACCGAGGCGCAGGCGCTCCCGGTAGCGGAAGAGAAGGAACAGGATGTAGTCGGTGCCGATGCCGTACAGCACGATGAGGATCAGCTGACTGAAACTCGCGTCGAACTTCAGGTCGAACGCCTTGCCGATGATCGCGGAGACCGCGTTCGAGACCTCCAGCACGATGCCGATCACGAAGATCGGCAGGAGGGCCGCGATCGGGGCGCGGAAGATGATCAGGATCAATGCGATGATCAGGACGACCGTCGCGATGCCGATCAGCGCCATCGTCTTGTTGTCGGACTCGGCGTTGTCGATCGTGCTGGAGACGTTGCCGCTCACGCCATAGTGCAGGCCGGTGCCCTGGAACGCCGGAGTGGCGGCCAGGCGCAGCTTCTTGACGGCGGTCTCGTTCGCCTTCTCCAGCTTCTCGTCGGCCCAGCTGGTCGGCAGCGGGACGGCGACGATCTGGATCTTGTGGTTCTGCGACAGGGTCTGCGGGCCGGTCACCAGCGTGGTCACGCCGGGAACGTGCTTCGCCTGAAGATCCTTGGCGATCTGGCCGATCTTCTGGGTGTCCGCGGCGGTGAGGGCCTGGCCGTCACTCCGCTTGACGACCATGAGTTCGTTGCTGACCTTCGTGCTGCCGCTGGGGAAGGCCCGGTCCGCCAGCTTCCCCGCCTGGACCGACTCGTACTTGGTGGGCAGGAAGTCCTGCTGGTCAGAATGCGTATCGAGCTTCGGTGCGAGCGCGACGGCGGCGGCGGCAGCCACCAGCCAGATCACGATCGTCCACCATGGGTGTCGTACGACGGTACGCCCCAGCCATCCGAACACGGGTGGCTTCCTCTCATGAGATCTGATTGTCCATACGAAGGTAAGGGACCCGGGGGACTGTTACCTCCCCACTTGAGGCGAGATCGGCGCTCGTACCTGTGGGGGAGAAGTCTCATCCCTGGGTATGGCTCACTGTTGGTGCGGCTGTGTCTATGGACGTACTAGCCTCACGTGCATGGACGGTTTCAACGACGTGACCGGCTTCGACACACTTGCCATTCACGCTGGCCAGGAGCCCGACCCCGCCACCGGGGCGGTCGTTCCGCCGATATATCAGGTGTCCACCTACAAACAGGACGGCATCGGGGGGCTGCGCGGCGGCTTCGAGTACAGCCGTACCGCCAACCCGACCCGGGCGGCGCTGGAGGAGTGTCTCGCGGCACTCGAGGGTGGCGTACGCGGGCTGGCGTTCGCCTCCGGCATGGCCGCCGAGGACACGCTGCTGCGCGCGATCTGCAAGCCGGGCGACCACGTGATCATTCCGGACGACGCGTACGGCGGCACGTACCGGCTGGTCGCCAAGGTCCTGGCGCCGTGGGGCCTGGAGTACGACCCGGTGCCGGTGAGCAGCGTGGACGCCGTACGAGCCGCCGTCCGGCCCGAGACCAAGGTCATCTGGGTGGAGACGCCGACCAACCCGCTGCTCGGCATCGCCGACATCGCGGCGCTGGCGCAGGTCGCGCACGACGCCGGCGCGCTGCTCGTCGTCGACAACACGTTCGCCTCGCCGTACCTCCAGCGGCCGCTCGCGCTCGGCGCCGACGTGGTCGTGCACTCGACGACGAAGTACCTCGGCGGCCACTCCGACGTGCTCGGCGGCGCGCTGGTGGTCGGCGACGTCGGCCTCGGCGCCGAGCTGGCCTTCCACCAGAACTCCATGGGTGCCGTCGGCGGCCCGTTCGACGCCTGGCTGACCCTGCGCGGCGTCAAGACGCTCGGCGTGCGCATGGACCGGCACTGCGCCAACGCCTCGCGGATCGCCGAGTTCCTGCTCCGGCACCCGAAGGTCGCCTCGGTCCGCTATCCGGGACTGCCCGACCACCCGGGCCACGAGGTCGCGGCCAAGCAGATGCGGGGGTTCGGCGGCATCGTGTCCTTCCAGCTCACCGGCGGCGAGGAGGAGGCCGTACGCGTGTGCGAGAGCGCCCGGCTGTTCATCCTCGGCGAGTCGCTCGGCGGCGTCGAGTCGCTGATCGAGCACCCGGCGCGCATGACCCACGCCTCGGTGGCGGGGTCTCCGCTGGAGGTGCCGGCCGACCTCGTACGCCTGTCGGTGGGCATCGAGGACGCCGACGACCTGCTGGCCGACCTGGAGCGCGCGCTCGGCTGAGCCGGGAGGTCAGCCGTTCCAGACCATCAGCACGAGGATGACGATCCAGATCAGCGCGACGACGCCGGAGATCGTGGCGATGCGGCCCGTCTCCACGCGCGCGAGCTCGCGGTCCGCCGGGGCCGGCTTCGGCTCCGGCGGCTCGGGGGCCTTCGACGGCTCGGTCCCGGCCTCGTCGGCCGGGACTCCGGCGACGGGCTTGTCGGTCGGCGCTGTCGTCTCGGGCGCGCGCGGGGCCTCGGCCGCCGCCGGGCGGCGCTCCGCGGCGGCCAGCTCGATCTTGTGCAGCGCCTTGCGCTGGTCGCGCTCGACGATGAACAGCAGCACGAACGCCACGATGAACAGCGTCATCGACGCCGACAGCCAGACGTGGTTGAACTTTCCGTGCGCCAGGAGCAGGCCGAACAGGAAGATGCCCAGCGTCGCGAGCCCGTAGATGCGGGTCAGCCGGTTGAGGTAGCGCACGACCGAGGCGTCGGCGCGCCGGATGTAGCGCGGCGTCGCCATCGTCGCGGCGGTTATCGGCCCCAGTGCGAAGATCGCGAAGCCGATGTGCAAGATCAGGAGCAGGCGATCACCACTGGACATGGGTAGACCCTAGCGGTCGCCACCCGTCGCGACCAGTGCACCCTCCGGTCACTCCGCGTGAGGGCGGCCCGGGGCCGGGCCGCCCTCGGCGTCAGCGGTTGCCGCCGCGGCGTACGCGCAGGTAGTCGCGGACGACGTACTCGCCCAGGCGCTCGGGCGTCGGAGCGAAGACGCGGCCCCCGTTGCGGCGGGCCACCTCCTCGACGAAGGACACCAGCCGCTCGTCGTCGGCGAGCATGAAGATGTTGAGCGTCGCCCGCCGCCGGGTCATCTTGTCCACCTCGGCGAGGGTGAGCTGCAACGTCTCCGGGGACGGCGGCCAGTCGAAGGAGGACCGCCCGTCGCGCAGCAGGTGCGCGGTCGGCTCGCCGTCGGTGACCACCAGGATGATCGGGTCGTGCTCGGGGTGCTTGTCCAGGTGCCGGCCCGCGATCATGAGCGCGTGGTGGAGGTTCGTGCCCTGCACCATGTCCCAGTCCAGGGCCGCCAGCTCCGTCGGCCGCAGCTCCCGCGCGTAGTTGGAGAACCCGATGATCTGGACCGCGTCCTGCGGGTACTTGCTCGCGACCAGCGTGTGCAGGGCGAGCGCGGTCTGCTTGGCCGACCCCCACGTGCCCCGCAACGCCATGGAGTAGGACAGGTCGACCAGCAGGCACACCGCCGCCGCCGTACGGCGCTCGGTCTCCAGCACCTCGAAGTCGTCGACCTCCAGGCGTACGCGGGGCCCCGACGACGTGGTCACCGCACCGCCGCGCCGCATCGCGTTGGACAGCGTGCGGATGACGTCGATCGGCTGCTCGTCGCCGGTCCGCCACGGGCGGCTGGCGCCGGTCAGCTCGCCGGCCTGACCGGCGTCGACCTGGTCGTGGTCGCCCTTGCGCGAGGACTCCAGCTGGGCGAACACCCGCCGCAGCGCGGTCTCGCCCAGCCGCCGCACCGCCTTGGGCGTGAGGTCGAGCGCGCCGCCGCGGCGTTTGAGGTAGCCCTGGCGTTCGAGCTCGGCCTCGATGCGCCGCAGCGCGGCCAGGTCGTCGACCGCCTGCCGGCCGAGTGCCCGGCGTACGGCCTCCTCGTCGATGTCGTCCATCCGCGCGCCGGGGTAGTCCTGGCGCAGCGCGCCCTCCAGCTCGGCGAGGTCGCCCAGCTCCTCCAGCGCGGTCGTGGCGTCGCCCAGCGACATCGGGTCGTCGCCGTTCATCCGCTCCGACCCCGACCAGTCCAGGTCGGGCCGGCGCTGCCGCAGCGACGAGCCGAGCCGCTGCATCTCCATGGCCAGCCCGGCGTCCTCCATCGTCTGGGCCATGAGCGCGGCGAGCTCCTCGCGCTGCTCGGGCGTCATCGAGTTGAGCAGCCGTTCCGTCGCGGCGGCACGGCGCGCCAGGGAGTCGACGAGCTCTTCCAGGTTGCGCGGGTTTTCGGGGAAGAAGTCCCCGTACTCCCGCATGAAGTTCTCGAACTCCTCCTCGGTGTGCTCGCCCCGCGCGTCCTTCTCCAACATGTCGTTGAGGGCGGCCATCATGTTCTTGACCCGCTCCATCGCGGCCGGGTCGGGATTGGACATGGCCTGCTTCATGCCGCGGAACTGCGCGTCCAGCACGTCGCGGCGCAGCAGGTCCTTCAGCTGCTCGAACGTCTGCCGCGCCTCCGGCGAACGCCACTCGTAGTCCGACAGCCGCCGTACGGCCTGCGCGGTGTCGTCCGGCAGCGTGTCGAGCTCGGTCTCCCTCAGCCGCGCGTCGTCGCTCGGGTCGGGGAAGAGCGCGGCGCGCTCCTGGCCCACGGCGGTGTCGAGCAGGGCGCGCGCCTCTTCGAGCGTGCCGTCGAGCCGCCCGCTGCTGCGCAGCTGCTGGCGCCGGGCGCGTACCTGCCGCAGCAGGTCGTCCAGGCCGCGCCTGCGCTGCGCGCCGGGAAGCCCGCGGCGCAGCAGCTCGCGCAGCGCCTCGGCCGGACCGGTGCCCTCGAGCATGGACTCGCCCATGGCGTCGAGGGCCGCCCGGATGTCGTACGGCGGGGCGAGGGGATCCGGTCCATCGTGATAGGGCCCGTACCGGTATCCGGCCACGGTGACCTCTTTCCTTGCCTGAGATTCCGGCTTACGTGCGATAGGTCGACGTGCCGTCGGAGGTGTCCTTGGACAGGCGCCGCATGAGGTAGAGCCCCTCAAGGGCGAACTCCAGGGCCGCCGCGGCGTGCCCGGGAGACTCACCCTCCATGCCGAGGCCCTCCAGGATCTTCGACAGGCCGGTGACCGGGCCGATGCGGTGCAGCAGCTCCGCGGCCGGCACGAGCTCGCCGGAGTCGACCGTGGCACCGCGGTCGAAGCGGTCGAGCAAGCCGCTGAGGTCGGCCCCGCCCAGCGTGCGCCGCCAGGTGTCGGACGTCGCCCGGCGCAGGAGGTGGGCGAGCACCTCCTCCTCGCGTCCCTCCTCGCTGACCTCGAACTCCACCTTTCCGAGCAGGGTGGACACGACGGTCGGCAGGTCGCAGACGCGCGCCACCGGCAGGTCCTCGCCGGCGACGGCGCCGCGGCGCGTCGCCGAGGCCGCGACGGTCTCGGTGCCCGCGATCGCGAACCGCGCCGACACGCCCGAACGGGTGTCGATGGCCGGCGACTCGCGTACGAGGCGGGTGAACCGGGCGATGACCTCCATCAGGTGGGTCGGCACGGCGGCCGTGACCTGCGCCTCCTGGCCGATCAGCACCAGCTCGTCGTCGAGCTCGAGCGGGTAGTGCGTACGGATCTCGGCGCCGAAGCGGTCCTTCAGCGGCGTGATGATGCGGCCGCGGTTGGTGTAGTCCTCGGGGTTCGCGCTGGCCACGAGCAGGACGTCGAGCGGCAGCCGGAGGGCGTACCCGCGGATCTGGACGTCGCGCTCCTCCAGCACGTTGAGCAGCGACACCTGGATGCGCTCGGCCAGGTCGGGCAGCTCGTTGACGCAGAAGATCCCGCGGTTGGTGCGCGGCACCAGGCCGTAGTGCACGGTCTCGGGGTCGCCGAGCGTACGGCCCTCGGCCACCTTGATCGGGTCGATGTCGCCGATCAGGTCGCCGACGCTGGTGTCGGGCGTGGCGAGCTTCTCGCCGTACCGGTCGTCGCGGTGCTTCCAGCCGACCGGCAGGTCCTCGCCCTGCTCGGCGAGCAGCCGCCGGCAGCGCACGCACACCGGGGCGTACGGGTGGTCGTTGATCTCACAGCCCTCGACCACGGGCGTCCACTCGTCGAGCAGGCCGCCGAGTGTGCGGATCAGGCGGGACTTGCCCTGGCCGCGCTCGCCGAGGAGGACGAGGTCGTGGCCGGCGATCAGGGCGCGCTCCAGATGGGGCAGCACCGTCTCGTCGAATCCCACGATCCCCGGGAAACGGGGCTCACCGGAACGGAGCCGGGAGAGAAGGTTGTTGCGTATCTCGTCTTTGACGGGCCGGTGGACATGACCACTGGCGCGGAGGTCGCGAAGTGTCGTAGGTCGAGTGTTCACAGTCCTCTTATCGCTTCTCGTTCGTGGCCGGCCGAAGGAGCGTGATCGCCTGCCGCCGCGCCGGGCTCGCGTACGGGGCCGGTGATTAGTAAAGGTCCCTGGGGTCGCTCGTGTTCCGTTCGACACTATGCCCGGATTTTCATATCCGCATCCAACGGGGCCGAGCACGACCGGAGGCGCAGGCCGGGCCGGGGTTAGGGCGGGTACATCGGGTAGGTGCAACGTGTGCCGGCCGTCGCCGGACGATGGGGCGGGCGCCGCGGCTGAGAAGGGAATCCCCGACCTGCTGTGGTAGACCGTAAGGAATCGGGCGTGGTGGAGAGGGGACGAGGCAGTGGCACGATTCGGTGACGGCCTGGCCGTCGGCCCCGATCTCATCGCGGCCGCGGACTCCGCCATCGCGCAGGCGCGCCTGCCTCTCGACGGCCCGCCCGACCTCGTCTTCGTCTTCGTCTGCGCGCAGACCCCGGACGCCGTCGAGCGAGCCGCGCGGCGGGCCACGGAGGTCGCCGGCACGCCCAACGTGATCGGCTGCGGCGCCCCCGGCGTGATCGGCGGCAACCACGGCGTCGAGGACTCCAGCGCCGTCAGCGCTTGGGCCGCGCGCCTGCCGGAGGCGCGCATCGACCCGTTCCGGCTGGAGACCCTGAAGTTCCCCGGCGAGGACCCGGAGGCGGCCCAGCGGCTGGCCGTGGTCGGCATGCCGCAGACCAACGACGACGACGTGGTCGCGGTCCTGCTGGCCGACCCCTACACCTTTCCGGTCGACGCGTTCGTCGAGCGGTCCGGCGAGGTCCTGCCGGGCCTGCCGCTGGTCGGCGGCCTGGCCACCGGGCAGGGCGGGCGCGGCACGGCACGCATGTTCGTCGACGGCGAGATCGTCGACTCGGGCGCGGTCGGCGTGCTGCTCGGCGGCTCGGTCATGGCGACCACGCTGGTCAGCCAGGGCGCGCGGCCGGTCGGCCCGTCCATGGTGGTCACGAGGGCCGAGGACAACGTCCTGTACGAACTGGCCGGCTCCCCGGCGCTCACCAAGCTGGAGGAGGTCGTCGCCGACCTGCCCGAGAAGGAGCGCTCGCTGATCGAGAGCGGCCTGCTGATCGGCGTCGCGATGGATGAGTACGCCCATGAGCACGAGCGCGGCGACTTCCTGGTGCGCGGCGTGATCGGCGCCGACCCGGACGCCGGCGCGCTCGCCACCGGCGACGTCATCGAGGTCGGCCGTACGGTCCGGTTCCAGGTGCGCGACGCGGGCGCGGCCGACGAGGACCTCACCCTGATGCTCGGCGACCTCGGCCTCACCCCGGTCGAGGGCGCGCTGCTGTTCTCCTGTACGGGCCGGGGCCGCGCGATGTTCCCCAACTCCGACCACGACGTACGGTTGATGCGCAGCATGCTCGGCACGTCGGGGATCGGCGGGTTCTTCGCCGCCGGCGAGATCGGCCCGGTCGCGGGCCGCAACCACGTACACGGCTTCACCGCGTCGATCCTGGCCTTCGGGCCGGCCGCCGCCGAGAGGGAGGCCTCATGAGATGTGCCACCGGGCCTCCCACCCGTCCGTGATCTGAGGAGCGGCGACAAGCTCGGCGAGGAGAGCGGCAGGCATGGAAGACAACGGCGGTTCACACGGAAACGCCTCCGTCCTCGCGATCGACGTCGGCGGCACCAAGATGGCCGCCGCGCTGGTCGAACCGGGCGGCCGGGTCGGCGCGTACGAGCGCATCGCCACTCCGCCGCCGCCACACGTCGACGCGGACGGGCTGTGGCGCACGCTCCTGGCGTTGGTCGACAAGCTGCCGGTCCAGGAGCTGGCCGGCATCGGGGTGGGCTGCGGCGGCCCCATGTGGTGGCCGTCCGGCGAGGTCTCGCCCCTCAACATGCCGGCGTGGCGGGCGTTCCCGCTGCGGGACCGGCTCAGCGAGCGGTTCCCGGGCCTGCCGGTACGGGTGCACAACGACGCCGTCGCCGTCACGGTCGG
Organism: Actinomadura sp. DC4; assembly: GCF_030406325.1. GTDB lineage: Bacteria > Actinomycetota > Actinomycetes > Streptosporangiales > Streptosporangiaceae > Actinoallomurus. The sequence continues at coordinate 173,884 of NZ_JAUEQY010000004.1, forward strand.
CGAGCACTGGCGCGGCGCAGGCCGGGGGCAGCCGAACGTCCTGGGCATGGTCGTCTCGACCGGAGTGGGCGGCGGCCTGATCCTGGGCGACCGGATCATCGACGGGGCGAGCGGCAACGCCGGTCACATCGGGCACGTGATCGTCGACCCGGACGGGCCGCCGTGCGAGTGCGGCGGGCGCGGCTGCCTGGAGGCGATCGCCCGCGGCCCCGGACTGTCGGCCTGGGCCCGTGAGCAAGGGTGGACCGGAGAGACGGGCAAGGAGCTCGCCCATGACGCGGCGCGCGGGCACCCGGTGGCCGTACGCGCCATGAACCGCGCCGGCTGGGCCCTGGGCGTGGCGATCGCGTCCGCGACGCACCTGTGCGACCTCGACGTGGTGGCGGTCGGCGGCGGCCTCTCCCAGGCGGGTCCGCTGCTGTTCCGCCCGCTGGAGGACGCCTTCCGCCTTCACGCCCGGATGGACTTCGCCCGCGAGGTGCGCGTGGTCCCGGCGGCGCTCGGCCAGATGGCCGGCCTGGTCGGCGCGGCGGCCCTCATCTTCGGCGCCGATCGCTACTGGACCGGCGGCTGAGAAGGCCGCGCCCCCGGGCGTGGGAGACTCTCAATCATGAGTGGTCCTGTCGGCATCGATGACATTCGTGCGGCGCGTGAACTGCTGCGGGACGTCACCGTGACCACGCCGATCCTCGAGTCCCGCTCGCTCTCGGCCAAGATCGGCGGCCCTGTTCACCTCAAGTGCGAGAACCTCCAGCGCGCCGGGTCGTTCAAGTCGCGCGGGGCATATGTCCGGATCGCGCGGCTCAGTGACGAGGAGCGCGCCCGCGGCGTGGTCGCGGCCAGCGCCGGCAACCACGCGCAGGGCGTCGCGCTCGCCGCCAAACTGCTCGGCAGCAAGGCGGTCGTCTTCATGCCCGCCGGGGCCCCGCTGCCCAAGGTCGTGGCCACGCGCGCGTACGGCGCCGAGGTCGTGTTCGAGCCCTCCGGGGTGGACGCGTGCCTGGCCGCCGCGACCGCCTACGCGGAGAAGACCGGCGCGGTCTTCATCCACCCGTTCGACCACCCCGACGTGGTGGCGGGCCAGGGCACGGTCGGCCTGGAGATCATCGAGCAGTGCCCCGACGTCCGTACGATCGTGGTCGGGGTCGGCGGCGGCGGGCTGATCTCCGGGATCGCCGCCGCGGTCAAGGCGGTACGCCCGGACGTCCGCGTGGTCGGCGTCCAGGCCGAGCGCGCCGCGGCCTTCCCGCCCTCGCTCGCTGCGGGCCGCCCCATCCTGGTCGAGCCGAGCGCCACGATGGCCGACGGCATCTCCGTGGGCCGTCCGGGCGACCTGACCTTCGAGATGGTCTCCAAGCTGGTCGACTCCGTGGTGACGGTGTCGGAGGAGTCGCTGTCCGAGGCGATGGTCAACTGCCTAGAACGCTCCAAACAGGTCGTCGAGCCGGCCGGTGCGGTCGGCGTCGCGGCGCTGCTCGACCGCCCGCAGGAGTTCGAGGCGCCCGTCGTCACGGTCCTGTCCGGGGGCAACATCGACCCGCTGCTGCTGACCAAGGTTCTTCGGCACGGCCTGGCCCTGGCAGGGCGCTACCTGGTGTTCCGCGCCCGCCTGCGCGACCATCCGGGCGCCCTCGTTGACCTGCTCGGCGAGCTCGCCGAGATGGAGGTCAACGTCCTCGACGTCGTGCACGAGCGGGTCGCGGCCCGCCTCAACGTCGACGAGGCGGAGGTGCTCCTGCATCTGGAGACCCGTGGTCCGGCGCACTGCGACGAGGTGCTCGGCCGGCTGCGTCGTGAGGGTTACACGCTCAGCTTCAACTGACTGTCCGCATAAATGCCCTTATCGGCCGATTGGTCGTGTGGGAATACTCCCTTGAGCGGGGACCTGGCGTCCGGAAGACTTGCGCGATCCCGAGATGTCATAGCCACTTGGTAAACAAGCGGGATGTCGCAATCTTTCCACTGGGGGACGTCGTGTCGGACATGATCGTTGCCGAGGGGCTGGCAAAGCACTACGGAAAGGTCACCGCGCTCGATGGCATCGACCTCCGGGTGCCGGCCGGCACCGTGCTCGGCCTCCTCGGCCCCAACGGAGCCGGCAAGACCACCGCCGTCCGCATCCTCACCACACTGATGCGGCCCGACACGGGCCGCGCCACCGTCGCGGGACACGACGTGCTCGGCGACCCCGCCGCCGTCCGCAAGGTCATCGGACTGTCCGGCCAGTACGCCGCCGTCGACGAGCACCTCACCGGCCGGGAGAACCTCGACATGGTCGGGCGGCTCTACCACCTGGGCGCCAGGGCCGCGCGCGACCGCGCCGGCGCGCTGCTGGAGCAGTTCGACCTGGGCGACGCCGCCGACCGGGTCGCCAAGACCTACTCCGGCGGCATGCGCCGCCGCCTCGACCTCGCCGCCAGCCTCGTGGCGAGGCCGCAGGTCATCTTCCTGGACGAGCCGACCACCGGCCTGGACCCGCGCAGCCGCCTCGGCATGTGGGACATCATCCGCGAGCTGGTACGCGAGGGCACGACCCTGCTGCTGACCACCCAGTACCTCGAAGAGGCCGACGCGCTCGCCAACGAGATCGCCATCATCGACCACGGCAAGGTGATCGCGCAGGGCACGGCCGACGAGCTGAAGGCCCAGGTCGGCGGGGAGCGGGTGGAGCTGATCGTCGCCGACCGGTCCGAGGTGCCCAAGGCCGTCGCCGCGCTGGCCGCCCTCGCCACCGCCGAGCCGGTCGTGGACGAGGACACCCACATGGTGACCGTCCAGGTCGAGGGCGGCACCCGCGCCCTGGCCGACGTCGTACGCGAGCTCGACACCGCCGGCGTCGAGGCGCAGGACCTCGCGTTCCGCCGCCCCACCCTCGATGAAGTGTTCCTGTCCCTGACCGGCCACGCCGCCGAAGAGGAGTCCTCATGAGCCTTCCGTACGCCGTGAGCGACTCGGTGGTGATCACGAGACGCCACCTGAAGCACACCACGCGCATCCCGGAGCTGCTGTTCTTCTCGATCATGCAGCCGATCATCTTCATCCTGCTGTTCACGGTGGTGTTCGCGAACGCCATCAAGGTCCCGGGCATGGACTACAAGAACTTCATGATGCCCGCGATCTTCGTGCAGACCATGGCGTTCGCCACGGCGGGCACGGCCGCGGGGTTCGCCGACGATCTGCAGAAGGGCCTGATCGATCGCTTCAGGTCGCTGCCGATGGCTCGTTCGGCGGTGCTCATCGGGCGGCTGGTGGCCGAGGCCGCGCGCAACACGCTGACCCTCTTCATCATGATCGGCGCCGGTTATGCCGTCGGCTTCCGCTTCCAGGGCGGCTTCCTTCCGGCGGTGGGCGGCATCGTGCTGCTGGTCGCCTTCGCCTTCGCGTTCTCCTCGATCGGCACGGTGATCGGGCTGGGCGTCCGCACGGTCGAGGCGGCCCAGATGGCCGGCATGATCTGGATCTTCCCGCTGACGTTCCTGAGCAACGGTTTCGTGCCGATGGCGAGCCTGCCCGGCTGGCTGCAGAGCGTCGTCCGCTACAGCCCGGTGACGGAGATGAACAACGCGCTGCGCGCCATGTTCTACGGCCACGGGCAGGCGCTCGCCGGGCCCGCGCTGCGGTCCGTTATCTGGATCGCCGCCATCTCGCTGGTCTTCCTCGCCCTCGGCGTCCGCCAGTACAAGAAGGCCGGCGGCTGACCGGAGCTCACCGCGACGGCAGGCTCTCGGGGACCCACGCCGACAGCAGCCGCAGGGCGGTCTGCGAGGGCGAGCCCTCCTCGACGGTGTGAGCGATCAGGACCTGGTCCGGGTCGTCGGGGAGGCGAAGGGCCTCGAAGCCGAGGTCCAGCTCGCCGACCAGCGGGTGCAGGTAGACGTATCGCCCGTGCGTCTTGTCCTTGAGCCGGTGTTCGGCCCACACGTCGCGAAAGTCCGGGCTGCCGGAGGAGAGCTCGTCGACCAGGGCCGCCGTGCTCGGGTCACCGGGGTGGCGACCGGCGTCGAGCCGGAGGTACGCGGTCACGTCTCTGGCCTTGGCGCGCCAGTCGGCGTACAGGGCGCGCGTCCCCTCGTCGAAGAACACCAGGCGGGCCAGGTTCCGCCGCCGCGGCGGCAGCGCCCCGAAGTCGGTGATCAACGCCGTGGCGAGGCGGTTCCAGGCGAGCACGTCGGTGTTCCGGCCGACGATGTAGGCGGGCACGTCGGCCGCCGAGTCCAGCAGGCGGCGCAACCCGGCCCGTACCCGCTGCGGCTCGGGCGTGCCCTCCCCGCGCTCCTGCTCCGGCCGGGGGCGCGCCAGCCGGTAGAGGTGCTCGCGCTCCACGGGGTCCAGGCGCAGGGCGCGCGCGACCGCGTCCAGGACCGCCTCGGAGAAGTGCAGCGTACGGCCCTGCTCCAGCCGGACGTAGTGGTCGACGCTGACCCCGGCCAGCCGGGCGAGCTCCTCTCTGCGCAGCCCGGGAACCCTCCTGCGGCCCCCGTAGTCCGGCAGCCCCAGCTCGGCCGGGCGCAGCCGGGCGCGGCGGGACCGCAGGAAATCGCCCAGCTCCGCACGTCTGTCCAGTGCCATACGGCAAGTATGCCGATCGCCGTCCCCCGTGCCGCCGTCCCAGCCTGGTCATGCCGTGCCCAGGCACGGGCCGCCACTGGGCGGGCCGCCGACGGCGGCCGACAGTGGTGGATCACCGGCCTCCAGATCTCCCAGGGAGTACTCGTCATGACCGCCACGCACCTGCCCGCCGTTCCTCTCGGCGGCACGGGAATGGACATCACCCGCCTCGGCTTCGGTTCCTGGGCGGTGTCGGGAACGGGTTGGCGCTTCGGCTGGGGCGCCACCGACGACGCCGAGTCGATCGCCGCGATCCGGCACGCGGTCGCCTCCGGCGTCAACTGGATCGACACCGCCGCCGCCTATGGGCACGGTCACGCCGAGGAGCTGGTCGGCAAGGCCATCGCCGACCTGCCCGAGGCCGAGCGCCCGTACGTCTTCACCAAGGTCGGGCTGGTGTGGGACCCGGCCGACTCGCAGGTCCTGCCCCGCCGGATCATGAGACCCGCCAGCGTGCGCCGCGAGATCGAGGACTCTCTGCGGCGGCTCGGCGTCGGCCACATCGACCTGTACCAGGTGCACTGGCCGGACACCGGCGAGTCACTGGAGCACGTCGGTGAGGGCACCGGGGCCGTGTCGCCGAACGCCACGCCGCTGGAGGAGTACTGGCAGGTCATGGCCGAGCTGAAGGCCGAGGGGAAGGTCCGCGCGATCGGCCTGTCCAACCATTCGCCCGAGCGGCTCGACGCCGCCGAGCGAGTCGCCCGCGTCGACGTCATCCAGCCGCCGTTCTCGGCGATCAACCGCTCGGCCGCCGCCGAGGTCGCCTGGGCCCGCTCCCACGGCACCGGCGTGATCGTCTACTCCCCGCTGCAGTCCGGGCTGCTCACCGGTGCCTTCTCCGCCGAACGCGTCGCGAGTCTGCCCGCGGACGACTGGCGCTCCGCTCACGACGACTTCACCACGAGGCTGGCCGCCAACCTCGATCTCGCGGACGGCCTGCGGCCCGTCGCCGAGCGGCACGGCGTCACCGTCGCCGAGGTCGCCCTCGCGTGGGTCCTGGCCTGGCCCGGAATCACCGGGGCCATCGTCGGCGCCCGCACGTCCGCCCAGGTCGACGGCTGGATCGGCGCGGACGCCGTGTCCCTGGCCCAGGCCGACCTCGACGAGATCACCGCCGCGATCACCGCCTCGGGGGCGGGCGCCGGCCCCTCGCGGCCGTAGCCCCGCCCGCCGGGAAATCGGCCCGATATCCCGCGTCCGTATCGGCCCTCCAGAAGACCCGGTCCTCCTTCTAACGTGGGCGGATCACCTTGAGGGGGAGACCGATGGACACTGCCGCCGGGCCGACGGACACCGGGTCGCCCTGGCCGTCGGCGGCGGCATGCGCGGTACGGTCTCGGCGGGCATGGCGCCGGCCCTGCACGAGCTGGGTCTGCTGCCGCTCTTCGGCGCCGTGTACGGGGCCTCGGCAGGCGCGATATCGGCCGCCTGGCTGCTGAGCTCGCGCCCGGAGGGCCTGCACGGCTGGGCCGAACCCGCCTTCGCCCGCGCGATGATCCGCAGGCGCAACGTGCTGCTCGGCCGTCCCCTGGTGAACGTCCGGCGACTGGTCGAGGTGCTCTACCGCGGGGACTTCCCGCTCGACTACGCCTCCGTGCTGGCGAGCGCCGTGGAGTTCCACCCGCTCGCGACCGACGTCGTGACGGGCGCGGCGGTCGACCTGCGGAGCCGGGTGAGCGACGAGGCCACCCTGCGCCTCGCGCTGCGGGCCAGCGCGGCGCTGCCGCTGCCGGCCGGCGGCCCGGTCCGTCTCGGCGGGCGCGCCTACTACGACGCCGGGCTCGCCGAGTCGATCCCCTTCCGGCAGACGCTGCGGGACGGGGCGACCCACGTGCTCGTGCTGCGGTCGCGACGGCCGGCGGACCGGGCGCGCGCGGCCGCCCGGCCGTCGCGCGGCGACCGGCTGATCGCGGGTGTCGGCCTGCGCGCGTACTCCCCGGAGCTGAGAGCCACCTTCCTGAGCAGGGACGTCCGGCTGGACCGCGACGACCGCCTGCTGGCCGAGCACGACCTCGACGAGGCCGCCCTGGGCCCGGCGGTCATGTCGGTCCGGCCGTACGACTCCGCTCCCTACATCGGCCGGCTCGAAACGGACGGCGCCCTGCTGCGCGCGGCGTTCGAGGCCGGTCGCGCCGCCCTGACAGACAAAATGGCCGGGCTCGGCATCGCATGACGGCCCGGCCGGTCACCGGCTCCAGCCGCTGGAGCCGGTGACCGGCCGCGTCTCGTCGGCGGGCGCCTCGACCGCGTGGCCCTCGTACTGCGTCGACAGCACGATGTGGGAGTTCAGCTCGCCGTGCTCGCCGATGCGTTCGAGCAGCCCTTCCAGGTGCCGCATGGACGCCACGCGGACGCGGAGCATCGAGCAGGAGCCGCCGCTCAGCTTGTGCACCTCGGTGACCTCGGGAAAGTCTTCGGCGGTCGTGGTCTTGAGCAGGCACCTGCCGAGCGCGCACCGCAGCTGGACGAACGCCGTCAGCGGCAGCCCGGCCTTGGCGACGTCGATCCGCGCGCCGTATCCGGTGATGACGCCCGCCTCCTCCAGCCGCCGCACCCGTTCGGCGACCGCGGGGGAGGAGAGGTTCACGAGCCGGGCGAGCCGGTTGTACGACAGGCGCCCGTCGCGCTGCAGCTCGGTGAGGATGCGCCAGTCGGTCCGATCGAGCGGTCTGTCCATGTGGAAACCCTGGCACTCTTTTACATTCCACACGATAAGCAGCGGGGCGAATAGTCCGTCATTCGGCCATTTCACGGCATGAATCGGTTTTCTAGCGTTAAGGGGTGCATCGAACTTCTGTCTCTCGTGTCATGACCGCCTTGTTCTCGGGCGCGGCGTTGATGAACGCCGCGATGGCGGTGGCGAGTGCGGTCGGCACGATCGCCGCGGGGGACCGCCTCGGTGAGCGCTGGGGCGCCGTTCCGAACACCGCCGGCATCGTGGGCACCGGAATCGGTGCGCTCGTGCTGACCGCCGTGATGGGCCGCCATGGCCGGAAGGCCGGTCTGAACTGCGGATATTTGGCGTCGGCGGGTGGTGGGGCACTGGCGGCCGCAGCGGTCACTGACACGGCCGCCGGTGACATGGGCCTGCTGAGCGCCGGGATGCTGCTGCTCGGCCTTGGCAACGCCGGCGCCCAGCTGTCGCGGTACGCGGCCGCCGACCTGTATCCGGCGGAACGGCGCGGCTTCGCGATCGGCACGGTCGTGTGGGCCGGCGCGATCGGCGCGGTGGGCGGCCCGCTCCTGCTGGGCCCCTCGGGCACGGTCGCGGGCGCCCTCGGCGCGACGCCGCTCACCGGCCCGTACGTCCTTGCCACCGTGGCCGCCCTGGGCGCCGCGGCCGCCCTCGCCACCGTCCGCCGGGATCCGCCGGACTCCGCCGGGGCCGGCCGCACGCCGCGCGACGGGCCGGACGCGACCGCCGCGAGCGGCGGCGTGACCGGGACCGCCGTGCTCGACAGGGCGAGCGGAAAGACGCGGTTGCGGAGTGTGGCACGGGCCTCTGGGGCGCGTACGGCGCTGGCCGTCATGGTCGTCGCGCAGATGGTCATGGTCGCCGTCATGACCGCGGTGCCGCTGGACATGCACATGCACGGTCAGGGACTGGGGGCCGTGGGCACGACGCTCGCCGCGCACACGTTTGGCATGTTCGCGTTCTCGCCGGTCACCGGGTGGTTGCTCGACCGGGCCGGCGCCCGGCTCGTCATGTCCGGTGGGCTGCTCACCCTGGTGGCCGCGACCGCCCTCGCCGCGTCCGGAGGCGGCGCCCCGCTGCGGACCGGGGCGCTCTTCCTACTCGGCTACGGCTGGAACCTCTGCTTCGTCGGCGGCAGCGGTCAGCTCGCCCGCGGGCTTCCTTCCTCCGCGCGGGCGAGCGTCGAAGGCGCGGTGGACGCCGCCGTCTGGAGTATCGCGGCCGCCGCGAGCCTGGCCTCCACGCTGCTGCTGTCGGCAGGCGGGTACGCCGCGCTCGGCTGGGCCGCCTGCGCGCTGATAGCGGTGCCCGCCGTGCTGCTCCTCCGCGCCGGATGACGAGACGGTCTACGCGTGGTCGACGAGTTCCCGTACGCCCGACTCGCGGGCGCAGTGGGCGCAGCAGAAGAAACGGTCGCCCGCCTCGACGCCGTGGCCGACGATGCGGCACTGACAGTGCTCGCAGATCGGCGCCATGCGCTGGATCGCGCACTCGAAGGAGTCGAACACGTGCACGGCGCCCTGCGCGTGGACCTCGAACGACATGCCGTAGTCGTTACCGCAGACCTCGCACATAGCCATAATTCCCCCCAAGGCTCCCCATTAGCCGGTCACCATCAGTGTTCCCCCGGCGACACCGGCTGATGTCGCAGGCCAGGGCACTGAATAAACGAACGTCCCCGGCCGGGGCCGGGGACGTTCGCGGAAGGACCAGACCTCAGAGCTTCGGCTTGCCCTCGGTGTAGAGCCACGTCTGGAACAGGGGGCGCAGGTCCTTGTGGGTGTACCGCTGGGCGAAGGCGGTGAACTCCGCCGTCGTGTCGTTGCCGTAGCGGTGCTGGGCCGGCCACGCCTTGATCAGGTCGAAGAACGCCTTGTCGCCGATGGCCTTGCGCACCTGGTGCAGCGTCATCGCGGCCCGCGTGTAGACCAGGTCGTCGAAGATGTGGTCGCGGCCCGGGTCGGCCACCTTGCCGGTCCAGTCGGTGCCGGCCGAGGCGTACGCGGCGTCGAAGTGCTGCTGCGCGGTCTGGCCGCCGTGCTGCTCGCTGTAGAGCCACTCGGTGTAGGTCGCGAAGCCTTCGTTCAGCCAGATGTGACGCCAGATGTAGGGCGTCACCGAGTCGCCGAACCACTGGTGGCCGAGCTCGTGGGACAGCAGGGTCGCGGAGGGCAGCGCGCCCGCCGTGCGCCGCGCGTACACCGGGCGGGTCTGCGTCTCCAGCGAGTAGCCGACGTTGGGCGCGAGCACGTCGATGCCGCCGGTCGAGGAGAACGGGAAGCGGCCGTAGATGCCCTGCTCCCAGTCGATCACGTCGGCGGTGGCCTTGTTGAAGGCGTCGGCGTCGCCGGTGCCGGGCGCCATCGCCGCCGGGTCGAGCCCGGTGATGTTGCGCAGCCCGGTGGCCGTGTGCGTGTCGCGTACGTCGAAGTGGCCGATCGCCAGCAGGACGAGCTCACTCGCGGTCGGCTGCCGGTCGTCCCAGCGGAACGTCGTTTCGGCCCCGTGCGTGGCGGTCCCGGCGGGCTCTCCGTTGGCCAGCACCTGCAGGCCCTTCGGCACGGTGACGGTGAAGTCGTACGTCGCCTTGTCGTGGGTGGTGTCGTTCACGGGGTACCAGGTCGCCGACCCGAACGGCTGGGACAGCGCGACCGCGCCGTCGTGGGTCGGGATCCAGCCCGAGATGCCGAGCGACGGGTCGTTGATCAGCTGCGGAACGCCGGAGTAGGCGACGTCGACGGTGAACGTCCGGCCCTGTGGCAGGCCGTGTTCCGGCGTGATGACCAGCTCCTGGGCGCCGGTCCGGGTGTAGGCCGCCCGGTGCCCGTCGACGGTGAGCCTGCTGATCTTCAGCGGCCCGAGGAGGTCGAGGTCGAAGCGGGAGAGGTTCTGCGTGGCGCGGGCGGTGATCCTCGCGGTGGCGTCGATGGCCTTGGTGCCCGGGTCGTACTTCAGGCCGAGGGAGTAGTGCTGGGCGTCGTAGCCGCCGTTCCCCATGTCGGGGAAGTAGGGGTCGCCGGCGCCGGGCGCACCAGGGGTGAAGGCACGGTGACCGTTCGCGCTCGCGGTCGCCATGGGGGCGAGCAGACCGATCGCCGCCGCTGCGGCGGCGATCGAAAGGGCTCGCGAGGTGATCCTCGCCATCCGGAACCTTCCCGTCGTGTGAATCGCATGCACGCCTGTTCCGGGCTGAACGGCGCAGGGGAAAGCATGCTCGGCTGACTGCCTGTTTACAAGATCCGCGGCGGTGCGGCGGCGCGCGGACTACCAGTTCACCGGCCGCCCCCGGTCGTACAGCCACACCTGGAAGAGGTGGCGCAGGTCCATGCCGGAGATCCGCTGAGCGAGCGCGACGAACTGCGGTGTCGTCGCGTCGCCGTAGCGGTGCTCGGCCACCCAGGCGCGCAGGATCGCGAAGAAGTGCTGGTCACCGACCTTGCGGCGGAGCGCCTGCAGCGTCATCGCCCCGCGCTCGTACACGGAGCGGCCGAACAGCGCGGAGCGCCCCGGCGCGGCCGGCGCGATGTTCCACAGGTCGGCGCTGTGCTGCTGGGCGTAGCGGCCGTCGAACTCGCGCTGCGGCGTGTCGCCGGAGCCCTCCCGCTCGCCCCACAGCCACTCGGCGTACGTCGCGAACCCCTCGTTGAGCCAGATGTCGCCCCACTGGTGTACCGAGACGCTGTCGCCGAACCACTGGTGCGACAGCTCATGCGCGATCACGGTGGGGACGGCGGCCATGCTCGCGACGTACTCCGGTTTCGTCTGGGTCTCCAGGGCGAACTGCACCGGGGCGTCGTCGACCACTCCGCCGGTCGACTCGAAGGGATAGGGGCCGAACAGCTTGGCCCACGCGTCGGTGACCTTGGCCGTCGTGTCGTAGAAGGAGTTGAGCCCGGCCGGGTCCACGGCCGGGTCGACCGCGACGTAGATGGGGATGCCGCCCGGTGTACGCCCGCTGCGGACCTTGAACCGGCCCACGTCGACCATCGCGAGGTAGGTCGCCATCGGGTCGCGCGCCCGCCAGGTGTAGGTCGTCGTCCTTCCGGACGCGGCCGTGCCGGTCAACTGGCCGTTGGCCACGGCGGTCAGGCCCTTCGGCACCGTCACGCGGAAGCCGAAGGTGGCCTTGTCCTGCGGATGGTCGTTGCCCGGAAACCAGGTGTGCGCGGCGTCCGGCTCGGCGCCGACGAAGGTGCCGTCGCCCGTACGGATCCAGCCGTACCGGCCGAGCTGGCGGTCGTCGACCGCGGCGGGCGTGCCGGAGTAGACGACGGCCACGGTGAAGCGGCCCCTGGCGATCGGTCTCGCCGGGGTGACCACCAGTTTGTCCGGGACGCGGCTGTAGGCGGCGGGCGCGCCGTCGACGGTGACCTTGGACACGGTCAGCCCGGTCAGGTCGAGGTCGAAGCGGGACAGCGCCTGCGTGGCGTCGGCGGTGATCGTCGCGGTCGCGGCCAGCGAGGGCCGGCCGCGCGGGGTGACCCGCAGGTCGAGGTCGTAGTGCTGGACGTCGTAGCCGCCGTTGCCGTCGCCCGGAACGACCGGGTCGCCGAGACCGGCGGCGCCGGCCACCGGACGCTCGGCCGGGCGGGGCGCCGCCGCGGGCGCGCGGACGGACTCCGAGCAACCCGTCAGGGTGGCGAGGAGGAGGACGCTCGCGGCAATCCGGCGGGCACTCACCGGTCAAGAGTGGCTGGTCAGAGGCCCAAACACCAAATGGATCTCTAAAACCGGTGCTCTTTGACGTAGGGATCAGGCATTTCGGGCCTGGCCCGGACGACGATCGTACGGGCGACCTTGTCGTGCAGGGCCTGCCGCCGCTTGTCCCACAGGATCCACGCCACATCGACCAGCCCACCGACCCCACAGGTGGCGACGGTGACGAGGTACTCGAACAGGAGGCGCCAGGCGGCCTGGCCGTAGCTGATCGCGTCGGCGTCGTCGGCGCGTACGACCCGCAGGCTCATCACCCGCTTGCCGAGCGTCCGGCCCCATCGCCCGTGCTGCAGGACGTAGTAGGCGAAGGCCACGACGCCCGCGATGAGGTTGGCCGCGGTCCGGCGGGCGAACCCGCCCTCGTACATCGTGCCGAGGCCGAGAACGGGCGCGGTGAGCAGCCAGGTGACGAGGTAGACGATGAGACCGTCGACGAACGCGGCGATCAGGCGCCGCCAGCGCCCGCCGTACTCCAGGCCCGTCTCGTACCCCGCCGGATCGAGGGAGCGGCCGTACACGGGCCAGGGCCCTGGGCCGTACGGCGTGCCGTCGGCCGGCGCGACCGGGGGCGGCGCCGGCTCGGGACGGAGGCGGCCCGGATCAGGATCGGGAGGTTCGCTCATGCCGCAACGGTGCGCCCGGCGCGACCGGGAGGAGACGCGGCACGCGGCCGGGAGGGGCGTCCTTGGCAACCCGTTGGGACCCGGGTTGCCAAGGACCACGCGTCACAGGTTGCCGCGCAGCTCCTGCTCGCGCTCGATCGCCTCGAACAGGGCCTTGAAGTTCCCCTTGCCGAAGCCGAGCGAGCCGTGCCGCTCGATCAGCTCGAAGAAGACCGTCGGGCGGTCCTGCACCGGCTTGGTGAAGATCTGCAGGAGGTAGCCGTCCTCGTCGCGGTCGACCAGGATGCCGCGGCTCTGCAGCTCCTCGATCGGCACGCGCACCTCGCCGATCCGCTCCCGCAGCTCCGCGTCCTCGTAGTAGGACGCGGGGGTGTTCAGGAACTCCACGCCGGCGGCGCGCATCGCGTCGACGGAGTAGAGGATGTCGTTCGTGGCGAGGGCGATGTGCTGCATGCCGGGCCCGCCGTAGAACTCCAGGTACTCATCGATCTGAGACTTCTTCTTGGCGATCGCGGGCTCGTTCAGCGGGAACTTCACCTTGCCCCGGCCGTCGGCGACCACCTTGGACATGAGCGCGGAGTACTCCGTGGCGATGTCGTCGCCGATGAACTCCTTCATGTTCGTGAAGCCCATAACGCGCTTGTAGAAGTCCACCCACTCGTCCATCCGGCCGAGCTCGACGTTGCCGACACAGTGGTCGATCGCCTGGAAGTAGCGCTTCTTCGCGGGGGTGACGATCGGGTCCGCGGCGATGTATCCGGGCAGGTACGGGCCGGTGTAGGCGGTCCGCTCGACCAGCGAGTGCCGGGTCTCGCCGTACGTGGCGATCGCCGCGATCACGACCGTGCCGTGCTCGTCCTCGACGGCGTGCGGGGTCTCCAGGCCGATCGCGCCCTGGGCGACCGCGTGCTCGTACGCGGCCGTGGCGTCCGGCACCTCGATGGCCAGGTCGATCGCGCCGTCGCCGTGCTCGGCGACGTGGCGGCCGAGGTCGGTCCCGGCGTGCACCGCGCCCTTGAGGACGAACCGCGCGCCACCGGACTCCATGACGTACGCGGCCTCGTCCCGGCTGCCGGTCTCGGGGCCCTTGTACGCGACGCAGCGCATCCCGAAGGCGGTCGAGTAGTAGTGCGCGGCCTGCTTGGCATTGCCCACGGCGAAGACGACGGCGTCCATGCCCTTGACCGGGAAGTCGTCCGCTCCGCGCGGGTCCGCCGCGACGGCGTGCTCGTTGGCTGCGGTCGTCATGGTGCTCCTTGCGCGACAAGTGAATTGACTCCCACAATGTCGATCCTGGGCGCAGGTTGCGCAAGGGAGCTCCGAATGACTGGACAACTTGTACAGTCAGCGGTGGGGTCGTACCTGAAATCTGTACACCCTGCCTACGCCGATCGAGGGGGTCCGGTGATCGACGACATCGACGCTCGGCTGATCGAACTGCTCACCGCCGAGCCGCGGATCGGCGTGCTCGAGTGCTCACGCCGGCTCGGCGTCGCGCGCGGCACGGTGCAGGCACGGCTCGACCGGCTCCAGGAGCGCGGCGTGATCCGGGGGTTCGGCCCCGAGGTCGACCCGGCCGCCCTGGGATACCAGGTCACCGCGTTCGTGACACTGGAGATCCGGCAGGCGGGCGGGCACGACTCGGTGGCGGCACTCCTGGCCGCCGTCCCCGAGGTGATCGAAGTGCATACGATCACCGGCGGGGGCGACATGCTGTGCCGCATCGTCGGACGCGGCAACCAGGACCTGCAACGGGTCATCGACCTGATCGTCGATGTGGAAGGCGTGCGGCGGGCGTCCACCGTGATCGCGCTCGCGACCCCGGTGCACCAGCGGACCCTGCCGTTGGTGCGTGCCGCCGTACGGCAATGAGCGAGGTCAGGTGCCCGCGTAGGGCGTGGCGTCGATGATCTCCACGGCCATGCTCCGGCCGTTGGGCATCGTGTACTTGGCCTTCTCGCCGACCTTCTTGCCGTTGATCGCCGCACCCAGCGGCGACTTGGGGGAGTAGACGTCGATCGGGGCACCGCTCTCTTCGCGCGAGGCCAGGAGGAACGTGACCTCCTCGTCGTCACCGGCGAACTGGACGGTGACGGTCATTCCGGGACCGACCACTCCCTCGGTGCGCGGCGCCTCGCCGACGCGCGCGTTGAGCAGGATCTGCTGAAGTTGGAGGACTCTGCCCTCCTGCTTGCCCTGCTCTTCTTTCGCGGCGTGGTATCCGCCGTTCTCTTTCAGGTCACCTTCGTCGCGGGCGGCCTCGATCTTGGCGGCGATCTCGATCCGGCCATCGCCCGTGAGGTAATCCAGCTCCTGCTTGAGCCGGTCGTACGCCTCCTGCGTAAGCCAGGTGACGTTGGCGTCGCGGGTCTCGGTCACGGGTACTCCTCATCCACGTGAAGTGCGGCCGTAGAACTCTCAAGGCTACCGGCATTCAAACGTGAAGTAGCCAGTGCAAGAGAGCTTTGTGTCGTTATGACGCTCTTGTTTGTTCCCCATAGGAGAGCCGGTATTAACCTGCTCGACACTCCTGGACGTCGACGGCGGTGGGCCGCGCCGACGTCGGCACCTCCTGATGCCGGTCCACGTTCCCCGTTCCGGGCGGAACGACCACCTCGACACGTCCGACTTCCGCGTGAGCGGTGTCGTACGCGATGAGCGCGCAGCGTACGTCGTCGCCCTTGGACTTGGCGATCTCGTAGTGCACGCGCACCGACCGGTCGGCGGCCTGCCACGAGATGATCTGCGGGCTGATGGAGGGGTTGCCGTCCGTGTGCGCCATGATGATCGCCCAGCCGATGGCGCAGATGCCGACGAACACCCCGATGACCGTGTAGGCGAGCCAGTTCCGCCGGTTGCCGGTGGTCATCGTGGTCATGGGAATCTCCGTGCGGGGCGCGGTTGTTCTCAGGGAGAATCAAGTCATGCGGGCGCGGCCGCCGATTCTCTGGAGGCCCGTGCCGGACGAATACGACCTTACGCTCACGGGGAGCCAGAGTTGTCCGAGACCTCGACGTGTCGCGAACCACTGCGCCTGATGGCCGTGCACGCCCACCCGGACGACGAGTCCAGCAAGGGTGCGGCGACCATGGCGCGCTACGCCGCCGAGGGCGTCCAGGTCCTCGTCGTGACCTGCACCGGCGGTGAGCGCGGCGACATCCTCAACCCGGCGATGGACCGGCCGGAGATCAAGGCCGACCTGCCCGCGGTGCGCATGCAGGAGATGGCCGAGGCGCGGCGCATCCTCGGCGTCGACCAGCAGTGGCTCGGCTTCGTCGACTCGGGGCTGCCCGAGGGCGACCCGCTGCCGCCGCTGCCCGAGGGCTGCTTCGGCCTGCAGCCGCTCGAGGTCGCCAGCGAGCCGCTCGTCCGCGCCGTACGGGAGTTCCGCCCGCACGTCGTGCTGACCTACGACGAGAACGGCGGCTATCCGCACCCGGACCACATCATGACCCACAAGGTCTCGGTGGAGGCGTTCGAGGCGGCCGGCGACCCGGACCGCTACCCCGGCACGGGTGCGCCCTGGCAGCCGCTGAAGCTCTACTACCACATGACCTTCCACCACGACCGGTTCATCGCCGAGCACCAGGCCATGCTCGAGGCGGGCCTCGAGTCGCCGTACGTGGAGATGCTCAAGCGCTGGGACGAGCGCCCGGTCAAGTGGGAGATCACCACCAAGGTGCCGTGCGGTGACTACTTCGAGGTACGGGACCAGGCGCTGATCGCGCACGCCACGCAGATCGACCCGAACGGCCCCTTCTT
Source organism: Actinomadura sp. DC4 (assembly GCF_030406325.1). Classification (GTDB taxonomy): domain Bacteria; phylum Actinomycetota; class Actinomycetes; order Streptosporangiales; family Streptosporangiaceae; genus Actinoallomurus. The sequence continues at coordinate 190,291 of NZ_JAUEQY010000004.1, forward strand.
CTCCTGCCCGACCGACCTCAAGCGCAAGGCATGGCCGACCGAGGACTACCATTTGGCTCGTTCGCTGGTCGACACCGAACTCCCGGAGGACGACCTGTTCGCCGGCGTCCACGAGGTCGAGGAGAAGGTGTGTCTGCCATAACGTTTCTCGCGGTCACCGAAGACGAGGTCACCCCTGGCGTCACCGCGTTCCTCGTCGTCGCCGCGCTCGGCGTCACGCTGTTCTTCCTCATCCGCTCGATGAACAAGCGGATCAGCCGCATCCAGGCGCCGCACGAGGAGGACCTGCGCCAGGCCGACTGGGAACGCCGTCAGGCCGAGGCCGTCAAGACCCCGGAGAAGCAGGGGCCCGACGCCGATCAGCGCGAGGGGTAGGCCCAGCGTCTCTCCCGTAGCCGGGCGATCGCCGCTCCGACGAGGATGACGGCGAGGCCCGCGACGGCGTCCGCGATGTAGTGGTTCGCGGTGCCGACCACGACGGTGACCATGAAGACCGGATAGAGGGCGCCGACCACCTGCAGCCAGCGCCAGCGGGCGTTGCGCGCGATCTGCCAGCCGCACCAGGCCGCCCAGCCGACGTGCAGCGACGGCATCGCGGCGAACTCGTTCGTCAGGCCGGCCAGGCCCTTGGGCGCGCTGGCCGCGGCGCCCCACCAACCCCACTCGTGATACTTCGCCAGCGTGTCCACGAAGCCGGGCATCATGCGCGGCGGGGCGGTCGGGAAGAGAGAGAAGCCGATCAGGCCGAGCAGCGTGGCGACCACCAGCGCCGTACGGGCACCGCGGTAGCGCCACGGCCGGGTCCGCCACAGCCAGACCAGCACCACCGGCGTGACGAGGTAGTGCAGCGCGGCGTACGCGTAGGACATGGGCACGCCGAGCGCCGGGCTGGCGGACACGGCGTGGTTGATCGGCACCTCTTCCGAGACGCCTAGAAAACGCTCCAGGCTGAGTACGCGGTGGGCGTTCGTGAACGCCTCGCCGTGCCCCGCCGAGACCAGCAGGCGCACGCCGTCGTACATGAGATACATCACCCCGAGCAGGATCACCTCGCGCCACCAGCGTGGCCGGATCCTGGCATCGGGGACAGGGATAGTCGGAGCTGGTGCGAGCCGGCTCATGCCGGATATGCCCTGGTCACCAATGCGGCCCTCCGCCGGGAGCCCCCCAAGGCCGGGGGGCCGTACCCCACTCGCATTATATATGTGCAATCTACATCTATCCCGACCGCAACAGGTCGGTGTAACCCCGTGGAGCGCGGCGTGTCGCCTTGGCCGAGGCCAGCTCCGATGGCTATGAACGCCCAGGTCTCGAAGTGTGTTCCTCCAGACCTTCGTCAGGGCACTTTCAGATAATCCTCAACTCCGCAGGCCAGGATGGGACCGTGACCGAAGCGCGACTACTCGTGGTCGAGGACGAACCCAACATCCTGGAGCTCCTGTCGGGCAGTCTCCGATACGCCGGATTCGAGGTCGTCACCGCGACCGGCGGCGGCGACGCCGTACAGGTGGCCCTGCAGCGCCGCCCGGACCTCATCGTGCTCGACGTGATGCTGCCCGACATGGACGGCTTCGACGTCATCCGCAGGCTGCGCGGGGGCGGGGCGCACATCCCGGTGCTGTTCCTGACCGCGCGCGACGCCACCCAGGACAAGATCCGCGGACTGACGCTCGGCGGCGACGACTACGTGACCAAGCCGTTCAGCCTGGAGGAGGTCATCGCCCGCATCCGCGCCGTGCTCCGCCGCGCGCAGGGCGGGCCGGCCGAGCCGCCGCCGCGGCTCAGCTTCGCCGACCTCGAGCTGGACGAGGAGAGCCACGAGGTCTGGAGGTCCGGCAAGCCGATCCAGCTCTCGCCCACCGAGTTCAAGCTGTTGCGCTACTTCATGACCAACGCCAACCGCGTGCTGTCCAAGGCGCAGATCCTCGACCACGTCTGGGACTACGACTTCCGCGGAGACACCGGGATCGTGGAGTCCTACGTCTCGGTGCTGCGCCGCAAGCTCGACAAGCTCGGCCCCCGCCTCATCCACACCCTGCGCGGGGTCGGCTACGTACTGCGCCTGCCGCCGGAGCAGTAAATGCCGACCTGGGTGACCCGCCTGTCCGCACGGACCCCGCTGCGGATCAAGCTCATCGCCGCCGTGCTGACGATGGTCGCCCTGGCACTCGTCGCGGTCAGCGTCGCGAGCGTCTCGGCGATGCGCGGCTACCTGCTGGACAAGACGGACCGGCAGCTCACCGGCGCGGCGCGCGTGACGGCCCGGGTGATCAACCAGCCCGGGCCGTTCCAGGCCAAGGTGCCGGTGGCCGGGCAGTACATCTTCCAGGTACGCGACTCGACCGGAAAGCTCGTGACCGGCACGCCGCCGTCGATCTGGCGTGACCCCGTACCCGAGCCCGCCATCCCGCAGGACCCGTCCTGGCTGGCCTCCCACACCGCCGAGGCGGTCACGGTCGACGCGGTGTCCGGCGACGTACGCTGGCGCGTCCACGTCGAGCCGATCGACGGCGGATACGTGATCGTGGGCACGGATCTGCGCGACGTCGCCCGTACGGCCGGCCGTCTCGTCGGCGTCGAGATCGTCGTCGGCAGCATCGTGCTGGTCCTCGTCGCCGGGCTGGGCGTGGCGATCGTCCGCGCCAGCCTGCGGCCCCTGGTCAACATCGAGCACACCGCCGAGGCCATCGCCGCCGGCGACCTGTCCCGCCGGGTGCCGGACGCCGGCGCGGGTACCGAGGTCGGCCGCCTGGGCAACGCGCTGAACGGAATGCTGTCCCAGATCGAGACGGCGTTCCGCGCCCAGTCGGCCTCGGAGGCGACCGCGCGGGAGTCGGAGGGGCGGATGCGGCGCTTCGTCGCCGACGCCAGCCACGAGCTGCGTACGCCGCTGGCGGTGATCCGCGGCTTCGCGGAGTACTACCGGCAGCGTTCGGACGTCCCGCCGGACGAGCTGGACCGGCTGATCGGCCGGGTCGAGGACGAGGCCGCCCGCATGGGGATCCTCGTCGATGACCTGCTGCTGCTGGCCCGGCTCGACCAGCAGCGCCCGCTCGCGCGGCGGCCGGTCGACCTGCTCGCGCTGGCCGCCGACGCCGTACAGGACGCGCGGGTCATGGACGGCGACCGGGACATCGCGCTGTCGGTGCGGAGCGGCTCGGCCTTCATCGTGACCGGCGACGAGGTGCGCCTCCGGCAGGTGATCGGCAACCTCGTGAACAACGCGCTCCGGCACACCCCGGCCGGCACCTCGATCGAGGTGATCGTACGGTCCGGGCTGCTCGGCGAGGCCCCGGCGGCCGTACTGGAGGTCGCGGACAGCGGTCCGGGCATGCCGGCCGAGCAGGCGGAGCGGGTGTTCGAGCGGTTCTACCGCGCGGACCCGGCACGCAGCCGCGGGGGTACGGGACTGGGGCTGGCGATCGTCGCCGGCCTGGTGGAGGCGCACGGCGGCTCGGTGGAGGTGGACACCGCGCCCGGCGAGGGCGCGACCTTCCGCGTCGTCCTGCCGCTGGACCCGGACGCCGTCGAGGCCGACGCCGTCGAGTCCACGCAGTCGTAGTGCCTGTCTGTCAGACACGTTCTAGGACTTGATCGCCTTTAACACAGGCCTTATTGCGGCAACCTTCAGGCGGGTCTCAGGGTGGATCCAGTCCCGCCCGCGATCCTCTGAGTATCACCAAATGAGGGATCTTGGGGAGTGAGCGATGGAGACCCATGACCAGCCAGTCGGCGGGCACTCGGAAGAGCCGCACGGCGAAGCGTCAGTGGAGTCCGAGCGGGGACCCGGCGCCTCCTCGGCGTCGGAGTCGCAGCAGCCGGGACCGCAGGGCCAGCCGGGGTATGTGCAGGCGTGGCCGCCTCCGCAGCCGCGGCAGCCGGTGGACGACGAGACCGGGCCGGGGCAGCACGCGTACGGCCAGCAGGCCTACGGCCAGCCCGGCTACGGGGACCAGCACGTGTACGGCCAGCCGGCCTCCACCGGTTACGGCACCCCGCCGGGACAGCCGTGGTGGACCGGACGGCGCAAGGCGGCCGCGGGCGGCCTGGCGCTGGCCCTGGTCCTCGGCGGCGGCCTGGCCGGCGGCGCCGTGGCCGCGGTGATCGGGAACGACGGCACCACGTACGCGAGCCCGACCGCGGTGAAGCCGGCGTCCAGCAAGTCCGCCACCGGCGTCGCGGCGATCGCCCAGGCCGTACAGCCGAGCACCGTGTCGATCACGGTGACGACCCAGCAGGGCGAGGACGAGGGCACCGGCGTCATCACCCGCTCCGACGGGATGATCCTCACCAACAACCACGTGGTCACGGACGCCTCCCAGGGCGGCCAGATCTCGGTGAAGTTCAACAACGGCAAGAAGGTCTCGGCCGACATCGTCGGCACGGACCCGGCGACCGACCTCGCCGTGATCAAGGCGGCCGGCGTGTCCGGGCTGAAGCCGGTGACGTTCGGCAACAGCGACCAGTTGCAGGTCGGCGACCCGGTGGTCGCGATCGGCAGCCCGCTCGGCCTGGAGGGTTCGGTGACCTCGGGCATCATCAGCGCCCTGCACCGCACGCTCAGCGAGAGCGGCGAGCAGCAACAGCAGCAGCCCGGCATCCCGGGCTTCGGCGGCGGCCAGCAGGGAGGCGGCTCCGGTAGCTCCGGCGGCACGGCCATCGGTGACGCGATCCAGACCGACGCGGCCATCAACCCGGGCAACTCGGGCGGCCCGCTCGTGAACGGCTCCGGCCAGGTGATCGGCATCAACACCGCGATCGCCACCTCGGGCGGCGGCAACGGCAACATCGGCGTCGGCTTCGCCATCCCGATCGACACGGCCAAGCAGGTGGCCGACCAGCTCATCAAGACCGGCAAGGCCACCCACGCCTACCTGGGCGTGACGCTCTCGGACGCGGCCGGCGGCCAGCAGGGCGCGCTGGTGGCGAGCGTGCAGAGCAACACGCCGGCGGCCTCGTCCGGGCTGAAGGAGGGCGACGTCGTGACGGCGGTGGACGGCAAGGCCATCGACGGCGCCGACGCGCTCTCGGCCGCGATCCGCGGCCACAGCCCGGGCGACAAGATCGCCCTGACGTACGTCCGCGGCGGGCAGAAGCACACGACCAACATCACGCTGACCTCGAGCTCAGGCACCTGACCGCCGAGCGAAGAGACGTGCGGCGCCCATGCCGCCCGCGGGGCACCGCCCAGACGGCCCGACCGGCACCCATCCGGCCGGGCCGTCCGCATTCCCGTACCGAACCGGGCCCCCGGCCATCCGTGAGATGCCCGCCCGAACGCCCCGCGGTGGTCACCGGCCCGGCCGCCGGGAGACGTCGAGTGACGTCATGGCCGTAGGCGTCGTGTTAGGCGCGCCGGGTGGCGTCGTAGACGAGTGAGGGCGCCTTCCCGACCCGGCAGCGAGCCGGTCCGGCCGGGCCACGCCGATCACCCCCGGCATGGTCCGACCCTGACCGCGGCCGCCATCCTCACTCCGGCGCGCACCCGGGTATGACAGATCTTCCAAGGCCCGTCCGGCGCGGCCGTCGGCTTCCGGGCGGGGTGTGTCGTCCTGTGGGGGATGCCCTCACCGTGCCCGGGCCAGGGTGAGGGCATCCCCCACAGGACCGAGGGAGTCCGGCGGCGGCACCTCCGCCGGCGCCGGACTCTCCGGATCGGCCCTCAGGTGCCTGGGAACGTGCTGCTCGGGAAGCCGTCCGGGCCGGTGCCCGTCGGCAGGACCACGTGGTCGCCGGCGGTCAGGCCCGAGGTGACGGCGACGTACCGGTCACCGCGTACGCCTATGTGCACCGTCCGGGCGGTCGTTCGGCTTCCGCTGCGGACCAGGACCGTCGCCAGGTCGCCGGAGGGTTTCGGGTGGACGGCGGCGGCCGGGACGTACAGCGTGTCCTCGGCCTGGGCGGTCGCCACCTCTACGGTCGCGCTCATGCCCGTGCGCAGGCCCGGCGGTGGTACGTCGTCCAGGGCGACCATCACGCCGAACAGGGCGCGGCTGCCGCTGGTCGTCGCGGCCGGGTCGACGCGGGCGACCGTGCCACGGTAGGTGTGGCCCGGCAGCATGCCCAGGCCGATCGTGGCGGCCTGGCCGAGTTTGAGCCGGTTCACCTCGCCGAGCGGGAACATCGCCTGGACCTGCAGGTCGTTCAGGTCGCCGAGGGTGACGAACGGGGTACGGCTCTGGCCCGCGACCTGGCCGCCGACCGTACCGTCCACGGCCAGGATCGTGCCGTCGATCGGCGCGGTCAGCTTCGTCGCGGCCAGGGTGCGCACGGCCTCGCGCTCCTTGACCTCGGCCGCGGTGACGCTCGCGGCGGCCAGTTCCACCGAGTTGGCCTTGCAGGCGTTGCCGCCGCCACCCCGGGAACCGCCGCCACCCCGGGAACCGTTACCACCGCCGAGGGCACCACCGCCACCGCCGCCCTGGCCGGGACGTCCCGAGGGACGGCCGGTCGGGGATCGCGTCGGCCGCGGGCTCGTACGCGTCGGCGTCGGGGTGGGCTTCGGCGTCGTCCGGGTGGGCGTCGGGGTGGGCCTCTTGGTCGGCCGCGACGTCGGCTTTGACGTCGGCCGCGACGTCGTGGGGGGCTTCCGCGTGGGGGACGGCGTCGTCCGCGTGGGCCTCGGCGTCGGAGTCCGGCTCGGCGTCGGCCGGGCGGTCGGCGTCCGGCCGTGCACCGCGTTCTCGCTGTATCCGGCCGCCTCGGCGCCGGCACCCCCCGAACCGCCAGAGCCCCCGCCACCGCCGCCCGTGCAGATCCCCTGCTCCGCCTTGTCGTAGGTGTCGTCGGCCGCGGCGACGCCCGCCTTGGCGACCTCGACCTGCGCCTTGGCGTCCGAGTCGTCGATGCGCGCGAGGACCGCGCCGGCGCTCACTTTGTCGCCCGGCGCCACCTCGATCTTCGTCACCGTGCCGGACGTGCCGAAGACCAGGTCGCGTGTGTCGGCGCTCTGTACGTTCCCGGCCGCGCCGGCGGTGGCGGTGACGTCTCCGCGCAGTACGGTCGCCTGCGACACTCCGCGCGCGGGCGAGTCGCCCACGGCGACCAGCCCGCTGGCGAGCACGACGACCGCGCCCGCGGCGAGCCAGGGGGGTTTGCGAACATCGCGCAGAGTCGGCCACTTCACGGGCAAGGATCCTGGTGTGCGAAAGTGACGGCGACCCGAGTCCAGCCTGAGAGTTTCCTGAAGGACGGCTGCCCGGCCGGCCGGGGGGCGTACGGCGGCCAAAGCACGCAGGAACCTTTCAGGGTTGCATCAGGTTCACCCCAGCCGCGTCCACAACGCTGTAGCGGGTGAAAGCCCTACTCCGTCGCCGGCGGCTGTTGATCAACGGCGGCCTGGCCCTCCTTCTCATCGTCGGTGTCGGCGTCGCGTACCTGTCATTGCACGACGACGCCGGTGCGTCCTCTCCCGGTCGCATCGGACGAGTGACCCGCGGCACCGTCGTGTCGTCGGTATCGGCGTCCGGTTCGGTCGCCAGCGCGAACTCCCGTGACCTCGCCTTCGGCACCAGCGGCACCGTGGACTCGATCAAGGTCCATGTCGGCGACAAGGTGAAGAAGGGCAAGGTCCTCGCCACGCTCGACGACGCGAGCGCGCAGGACGGCCTGAAGTCCGCCGAGGCCTCCCTCGCCGCGGCCGAGGCGGGTGACACCTCGACCCCCTCCGGCTACTCCAGCTACATCCAGGCCAAGACCTCCTACGACAGCGCGAAACGCTCGCTCGACGGCACCGTGCTCAAGGCGCCCTTCAGCGGCACGATCGTCGCGGTCAACGGCACGGTCGGCGGCTCCTCCGGCGGATCGAGCAGCAGCTCCGGCTCGTCCGGCAGCAGCGGCTCCAGCGGGGGTACGGGTGCGAGCGGAGGCTCGTCCTCCTCGTCTTCCTCCAGCAGCAGCAGCTCCTCGTCCAGCAGCTCCGGCAGCGGGTTCATCACGATGGCCGACACCGGGAAGCTCCAGATCGAGGGAGAGTTCACCGAGACCGACGTCGCGAAGGTCAAGAAGGGCCAGGCGGCCTCGGTCACCTTCGACGCGATGCAGGGCACCCGGGCGACGGGCAAGGTCACCGCGATCGACCAGACCTCGACGACCACCAACAACGTCGTGCAGTACGGCGTGACGGTGACGCTGACCGACCCGCCCGCGGGCCTGCGCATCGGCGCCACCGCCACCGTCCAGGTGACCACGGCGAGCGCGCAGAACGTCCTGTACGTGCCGACCGCCGCCGTACGCACGGCCGGCGGGCAGAGCACGGTGACCGTCCTGTCGAACGGCAAGCAGACCCCCAAGCAGGTGCAGATCGGCGTCCAGGGCGACCAGGGCACCGAGATCAAGTCCGGACTCAACGAGGGTGACCAGGTCGTGGTCGCCAGCACCGGGACCACGGGCGGCACCGGATTCCCCACCGGCCGGTTCCCCGGCGGCGGCATCGGCGGCGGGGGAATCGGCGGAGGCGGCGGCGGAGCCCGCGGCGGCGCGGGAGGCCGTGGATGACGGTCCTCGACGTTCGTGACGTGACCAAGGTGTACGGCGAGGGCGGTACCGCGGTGCAGGCGCTGCGCGGCGTGTCCATGGCCGTCGAACAGGGCGACTACGTCGCGATCATGGGGGCGTCCGGCTCCGGCAAGTCCACGCTGATGAACATCCTCGGCTGCCTCGACGTGCCCACCTCCGGCCGCTACCTGCTCGACGGCACCGACGTGGGCACGCTGGACGACCGCCGGCTGGCGATCGTGCGCAACCGGAAGATCGGTTTCGTGTTCCAGTCGTTCAACCTGATCCCGCGGATGACCGCGCTGGCCAACGTCGAGCTGCCGCTCGCGTACGGCGGCGTGAAGACCGCCGAACGGCGACGGCGCGCGCTCGCCGCCCTCGACCGGGTCGGGCTCAGCGACCGCGTGGAGCACGAGCCGAACGAGCTGTCCGGCGGTCAGCAGCAGCGCGTCGCCGTCGCACGCGCTCTCGTCACCGCGCCCGCGCTGCTCCTCGCCGACGAACCCACCGGCAACCTGGACACCCGGTCGACCGCCGACGTGCTGGACGTCCTCGACGGGCTCAGCGCGGCCGGCCGGACGATCGTGCTCATCACTCACGAGGACGACGTGGCACGGCACGCCAAACGCGTGGTCCGCCTGGTCGACGGCGACATCGTCGAGGACCGGCGTACGGCACACGTGAACGAGCCGCCGCCTGGGCTGGTGGGGCTGCGATGACCGGGAACGAATCCGACGTAGCGAGCGGAGTGGCGGGTGAGGTACGAGCCCTCCGCGCAGCGAGTGAGGAGCGGTGAGCGACCGATGACCGGGAACGAATCCGACGTAGCGAGCGGAGTGGCGGGTGAGGTACGAGCCCTCCGCGCAGCGAGTGAGGAGCGGTGAGCGACCGATGACACGCGAAGTGCTCAGGTTCGCGCTGCGTGGCCTTGCGGCGAACAAGCTGCGCAGCGGGCTCACGACGCTCGGCATCCTGATCGGCGTCGGCGCGGTGATCCTGCTGGTGGCGGTCGGCAACGGCTCGTCCAAGCAGGTGCAGAAGAACATCGAGCGGCTCGGCACCAACACGCTGACCGTGTCGCCGTCCACGTCGGGCGGCGGCGGGCGCGGCGGCGGTGGTTTCGCGCGGTTGTTGGGTGGCGGAGGCGGTGCGGCCCAGCAGAGCGGGCCGCGTACGCAGGCGCGCGACCTCACCGTCGACGACGCGCGCGCGATGTCCGACGCCTCGGCGGCGCCCTCGGTCAAGAGCGTCTCCCCGGTGGTGAACGCCTCGTCCGCGAACGCGACGTACGCCGGGACCAGCCACGCGATCCAGCAGTTCGTCGGCACGTACCCGGCCTACTTCGAGGCCTCCAACGATCCGGTCGAGCGCGGCACCTACTTCACCGCCGACGACGTGCTGAACGACCGGAAGGTCGTCGTGATCGGCCAGACCGTCGACCAGGACCTGTTCGGCACGGTGGACGCGATCGGCAAGCAGATCGCCGTCAGCGGCGTGAACTTCACCGTCGTCGGCGTGCTCAAGACGAAGGGGTCCTCGGGATTCCAGGACGCCGACGACGTCGCGATCGCGCCGCTGCCGGCCGTACAGGAGAGCCTGACCGGGTACGGGGCGCTCAACCAGATCGTGGTCCAGGCCAAGACGCCCAAGACCGTCGACGCCGCGCAGTCGGAGATCACCGACATTCTCGACCAGCGGCACGGCATCACCGGTACGAACACCGCGGACTTCCAGATCCTCAACCAGGCGACGCTGCAGTCGGCGATCAGCAGTAGCAGCAAGACGTTCACCGTCCTGCTCGGCGCGGTCGCCGCGATCAGCCTGCTGGTCGGTGGAATCGGGATCACCAACATCATGCTGGTGACCGTCACCGAGCGGACCCGCGAGATCGGCATCCGCAAGGCCATCGGCGCGCCGCGAGGCGCCATCCTCGGCCAGTTCCTGGTCGAGGCCACCGTGCTGAGCCTTCTGGGCGGGCTGCTCGGGGTGGCCGCGGGCGTCATCGGCAGTGAGTTCAAGGTCGTGGGCGTCCAGCCGGTCATCGTCCCCAGCTCGATCGCGCTGGCCCTCGGGGTCTCCGTCGCGATCGGCCTTTTCTTCGGCAGCTATCCGGCCAACCGCGCGGCCAAGCTCCGGCCCATCGAAGCCCTCCGCCACGAATAGGAGCAACCGTGACTGGAACCCGGCGCAAGACCACTGATGCGCCACGGGAGGATCTCAACACCTCCGACGTGCCAGAGGAGGACCTGCTGAACACCTCCCCGTTCGCGGGCGACCTGTCCGAGGAGCTCGCGGCCGAACCCCGGCCACGCCGCCGGCCGCCGTCCATCACCGTCATCCTCGGCACCGCGGTACTCCTCATCGCCGGTTTCGTCGGCGGTGTGCAGGCGGACAAGCACTGGGGTGCGAAGAAGTCGTCCGACCCCGCCGCCCTGCTCGGCCAGCTCGCCGCACGGCGAGGCGGCACGGGCGGGGCCGGCGGCCAGGGCGGAGGTTTCGGCGGCGGCCAGGCAGGACGGTTCCCGGGCGGCGCGGGTACGGGCTCGACCGGCCAGGGAGGCGCCGCCGGCGGCGGCACCACGGGCACCGTCAAGCTCGTCGACGGCGACACGATCTACGTGCAGACCCCGAACGGGATCGTCCGGGTGAAGACCGGCAAGTCCACCAAGGTGACGGTCTCGAAGAAGTCGACCGTCAAGTCCCTCAAGGCCGGTGCGCCGGTGGTCGTCCAGGGCACGCCAGGACAGGACGGGACCGTGACGGCCACGAGCGTCCAGGGCGGCTGAGCGCACGTACGGCCGAGCCGGGTGTGGGCACCGGCCCGGCCGTGAGCGGGGGCCGCGCGGGGGAGGGAGAGTCCCGCGCGGCCCCGGGGCCCGCGCGAGGAGAGGACCCGCGTGGGCACGCCGGCCACCGCTACCGTTCGCCGGCCTCCACGCGGGAGGTCAGGACGGCCGCGGCGGCCGAGGGGGTCAGCTCGGGGACGGGCGCGGCGTCATCGAGGGCAGGAGCGGCTTGCAGGTCTTGAGCGCCGCGGCCACCTTCGGGTCCGAGGTGTCGAAGCGGCCGAAGAGCCCGTTGCCCGGACTGCGGCGGGCGCCCGGAGAGCGCTGCGCGCCGGGGGTGCGCCGCGCGCCGGGAGTGGGCGTCGGGAGCTTCACGCCGTGGTCGGACAGGCAGCTGCGGTACGCCTGCAGCTCCTGCATCCCGCGGCCGCCGCCGAAGCCGCCGCTGGGCGCCAGCGACTGGCACGCCTGACGCGCCGCCTGGTTCGCGCCGCCGGCACCACCGCCGCCGAAGAAGCCTCCGCCTCCGGCACCGCCGGACGGGCGCCCGCTGGGCCGCGCGGTCGGGATGTTCACACCGTGCTGCCGCAGACAGTCGGCGTACGCGGCGAAGCCACCCGACGCGCCCGCCGAAGCGGACGGCGAGGCCGAGGCCTTACCGCCGGAGGACCCGCATGCCGCGGAGAAGAGCAGGGCACCGGCCGACGCCAGCAGCACTCCGCCTTGGATGAGTCGCATGCAGCCGGATCGTGCCGGACCATCCTGGAACACGCCTGCGGTGAAGCTGAAAGGTTCCGCAATGCCGGGCGGCGTCCTAGAAGGTGATGTTGCCGTGGATGTCGCGGGCCTGCAGGACGTTGCCGCGTACGTTGCCGGTGACGGTGTTGGTGACGTGCTCGTCCGCGGAGATGGTCTCCTCCGCGGAGGCGATCCAGTGGCGGAGCTGGGCGGCGGCCTGCGGGTCGCGGCCGGAGTCGTCCACCAGCGCCTGGGCCAGGGCTCTGATCGAGTCGGCGTCGCCGGGACGCTCGCCCAGACGCTTCGCGGCCTCGACGGAGGTGCTGCGCCGGCCGAACAGGCGCCGGACCACCGAGGTCAACGACTCCCACAGCTGTTCGCCGGCCTTCTCGCTGGAGCTGTTGAAGATTTTCGTCAGGAGCGAGACCAACGCTGAGACCGAAATCAGATCCACTATCCACACTCCGACCGTGATGAGCCTTCTGCATAGGTTAGTTCGCCCGCCCGGCCGTCGTGAGTGGAATCGCTCCGCGCAATTGCAGAGCGGCCGGGAACAGATCATGTCCCCCCGTCCGACTACGGTGGAAACCGCAAGGTCGCCGAACGGCCGATGACCCCGGAGAGCCGATGAACCGGTTGAAGGACGCCACCAGCCCCTACCTCCTCCAGCATGCCGGGAACCCGGTCCACTGGTTTCCCTGGGGTGACGACGCCTTCGAGGAGGCCAGGCGCCGGGACGTGCCGATTCTGCTGTCCGTCGGCTACAGCGCCTGCCACTGGTGCCACGTCATGGCGCACGAGTCCTTCGAGGACGAGCCCACTGCGGGCCTGATGAACGACCTGTTCGTCAGCGTCAAGGTGGACCGCGAGGAGCGCCCCGACGTCGACGCCGTCTACATGGAGGCCACCCAGGCGATGACCGGCCAGGGCGGCTGGCCGATGACGGTGTTCATGACCCCGTCCGGCGAGCCGTTCTACTGCGGCACCTACTTCCCCCGCGCGCAGTTCCGCCGGCTTCTGCAGGCGATCTCCCAGACCTGGCAGGAGAAGCGCGACGATGTCCTCGCCCAGGGGCAGAAGGTCGTCGGCGCGCTCGCCGGCACCACCTCGCTCCCCGGCGAGGCCGCCCCGTCCGCCGAGGTCCAGGCCGGTGCGGTGCGCACCCTCGCGCAGTCCTTCGACCAGGAGCGCGGCGGGTTCGGCACGGCGCCGAAGTTCCCGCCGTCGATGGCGCTGGAGTTCCTGCTCCGTCACGCCGCGCGCGGCGGCGAGGGGCTGGCGATGGCCGAGCGCACGCTGGAGGCGATGGCGCGCGGCGGCATGTACGACCAGCTCGGCGGCGGGTTCGCCCGCTATTCGGTGGACTCCGGCTGGGTCGTGCCGCACTTCGAGAAGATGCTCTACGACAACGCCCTGCTCGCGCGGGTCTACGCGCACTGGTGGCGGCTCACCGGCGCCCCGGAGGCCCGGCGGGTCGCGCTGGAGACCTGCGACTGGATGCTGCGCGACCTGCGGACGGCACAGGACGGGTTCGCCAGCGCGCTCGACGCCGACAGCGAGACGCCCGAGGGCCACCACGAAGAGGGCGCCTACTACGTCTGGACCCCGGAGCAGCTCGCGGAGGTTCTCGGCGAGGAGGACGGCGCGTGGGCCGCCGAGCGGTTCGAGGTCACCGGCACGTTCGAGCACGGCACCTCGGTGCTGCAGCTCCTGGGCGGGCCGGGCGACGAGGCGCGCTACGAGCGCGTGCGCGCGGCACTGCTGGAGGCGCGTACGCGGCGCGTCCCCCCGGGCCGTGACGACAAGGTGGTCGCCGCCTGGAACGGCCTGGCGATCGCCGCCCTCGCCGAGTGCGGCGCCTACTTCGACCGGCCCGACCTGACCGCCGCGGCCGTCGCCGCCGCGGGGCTGCTGCGCACCGTCCACTGGCGCGACGGGCGGCTGCTGCGCACTTCGCGCGAGGGCGCGGCGGGCGCCAACGCGGGAGTGCTGGAGGACTACGCCGACCTCGCCGAGGGGCTCATCGCGCTGTACGGCGTGACCGGCGACGCCGCGCACACGGATTTCGCCGGCGAGCTGCTCGACGTCGTGCTCGACCGGTTCGCCGACGGCCGGGGCGGGTTCTTCGACACCGCCGACGACGCCGAGCGCCTGTGGAAGCGCCCGCAGGACCCCACCGACAACGCCACGCCCTCCGGCCAGTTCGCCGCGGCGGGCGCCCTGCTGTCCTACGCCGCGCTCACCGGCTCGGCGCGGCACCGCGAGGCCGCCGTCGCCGCGCTCGGGCCCGTGGTCCCGCTCGCCGAGCGGCACGCGCGCTTCGCCGGCTGGGGTCTCGCGGTGGCCGAGGCGCACCTCGCCGGGCCGCTGGAGGTCGCCGTCGCCGGTCCGGCCGAGGACCCGCGCACCCGCGAGCTGCACCGTACGGCGCTGCTGAGCCCGGTGCCCGCCGTCGTCGCGGCCGGCCCGGGAGTCCCGCTCATGGAGGGACGCGTCCCGGTCGACGGCAGGCCGGCGGCGTACGTCTGCCGGGAGTTCGCCTGCCGGCTGCCGGTCACCGACCCCGAGGCGCTCAAGAACGAGCTGACCGGGCACTGACCCGCACTTCGGACAGCCGAACTCGCCATGGCGGTCCCCCCGAAAATGCGGCTCATTGGAATTTCTGTCAACATTGACGACGACCGGTCTTGATCTTTGAGTTACCGCAGTGTTACCTCAAGAGCGGGTGCCTGTACGCGAGACGCGGCCGGGCGGACACGAATGGCTTCTAGGGTGCACGGGTATCTGGACGACCACTGCCCCGTGGGTCATAGTCGTACGCAGCGGGATCGAGGAGGGGTGCTGTGCGCTGGCCGAGCCGCCGCCGCATGTTGCCGACGCTCATCGGCATATCACTGGTCACCACGATCGTCGCCGACGTCGCCGTCGTCGTCGCTCGTGACCAGGGCGGGCATACCGCCGGACCGAGCGCCGACAGCCTCGTCGCCGCCGCGGACACGACCGGCTACACGCCCGGTGCCGTCTCGCCGCTGCAAAAAGCGGTCGTCCCGCACGTCCTCGCGGCGTCCGGGCAGACCATCCCGGCGGCCGACGTCGAGGCCGTCCGCCATCTGAAGGGCGTCAAGTCGGCCGAGGTCGTCGACGCGGCACGCGCGCTCGTCGCCGGCAAGCGCGTCGGCGTGATGGGCGTCGAGCCCTCCACGTTCCGCGCGTACACCCCCGAGGCCAGCGCCAAGTCCGACGCGCTGTGGCGCAACATCTCCGGCGGCGACGTCGCCATCTCCTTCACGATGGGCAAGGACGGCGGCATCCCGCTCGCCTCCTGGACCCAGATCGGCGGCTCGGACCACAAGACGTCCGTACGCGTCGGCGCGTACGCCACGATGGGCATCGGCCAGGTCGACGCGGTCGTCTCGCACGCCACCGCGCAGACCATCGGCATGCCGTCGGGCAACGCACTGCTGGTCAGCGCACCGCACACCGACGTCACCAAGCTGCGCAAGTCGCTCGCCAAGGTGCTGCCGCGAGACGCCAAGACCGCGGCCCTCGAATCGCGCTACGACGGCACGTCCACCCCGGGCGGCACGCCCGCGGGCAACGGCAGGGTGATGACCGCGCCCGAGGTCAACACGGCCATCCGCGCCGCCGAGTCCAAGATCGGCATGCCGTACGTCTGGGGCGGCGAGTCCGACGCCGAGGGCGGCTACGACTGCTCCGGTCTCGTCCAGTGGGCCTTCGCCAAGGCCGGCATCCGCATGCCGCGCACCGCCGACATCCAGGCGTTCACCGGCTGGCGGCTGCCGTACAGCCAGGCCCAGCCGGGCGACCTGCTGACCTGGAAGAACGACCCGACCTTCAACGGCGTCTCGCACATCGCGATCTATCTGGGCAACAACAAGATGGTGGTCGCGCCGCACACCGGCACCGACGTGCAGATCCAGACGGTCTACATGCGCAACTTCTGGGGCGCGATCCGGGTCAACCCGCAGCTCGCCGCCCGCAAGGCCGGCGGCGCCTGAGCCGGCTCACAGCGGGCAGCCGGCGACCAGGAAGTCGATGCCCTCGTCGAGCAGCTCCAGCAGGTCGCCCTGCCCGCCGTCCTCCACCCACCGGGTGAGGGTCGTCTGCCAGACGCTCAGCACGGCGGCGGCGAACCACCGGGTCCGCAGGTCCTCGGGCGGGCGGCCCAGCCGTTCGGCGAAGACCTCGACGACGAGGTCCTGCGTCTCCCGCATGTGGTCGAACTGACGGGCCCGCAGCGCGCTCACCGACAGCATGAGCCGGCTGCGTTCGAGCATCCGCTGCCGCTCATTGGTGAGCATGCCGCCGATGATCTCGTGCAGCATGTTGTGCGCGGCGGCCGCCGGAGACAGCTCCGGCGGCTGCGCGCGCAGCGACGCCACGATGAACGGGTCGTACTCATCGGCGAGGACCGTGTCCTCTTTGGTGGGGTAGTAGCGGAAGAACGTGCTGGGGGAGACCTCCGCGGCCTCGGCGATCTGCTCGACCGTCGTGGCCTCGTACCCCTGCTCGCGGAAGAGCCGGAGCGCGTGCTCCTGGATGGACCGGCGCGTCTTCAGCTTCTTGCGTTCGCGAAGGCCCAGTTTCTCTTCCAGCGGGTGTTCAAGCGGAGGCGTACTCATGCTCTGATTGTCCGTCAGCCACGCCCTGCGCCGCACCCGGGCGCGGAAGCAGGAGCACCGCGATGACTGCGGCGAGCAGCATGATGCCCGCTCCCACGGCGAGCGTGAGGTCCATGCCGTGGACGAACGCCGAGCGCACCGACCGGAGCAGGCCGCCGTCGTGCAGCCGTCCCGCCACCGCGAGGCCGCCGCCGACCTTTTCGCGCGCCGCGCCGGCGGCGGCCGGCGGCAGGCCCGTGACGTCCACCCGGCCGCGGTAGCCCGAGGACAGCAGGCTGCCGAGGACGGCCGCGCCGAACGCCCCGCCGACGAGACGGATCGTCATGAGCACGGCGGAGCCCACGCCGGCGCGTTCGGCGGACAGCGCGCTCATCGCCGCGGTCATCGACGCGGGCAGCACGAACCCCATGCCGAGGCCGGTCACGGTCAGCCAGGCCGCGGCCGTGCCGTATCCGGTGCCGGCGTCGCTGAACGCGCCCCAGACCATGCCGGCGGCCATGACCGCGCTCCCGCCCGCGATGACGGCGGCGCCGCCGTACCTGGCGACGAGGCGCGGGCTCAGCCGCGAGGCGGCCATCAGCCCGCCGATGAGCGGGAGCAGCCGCAGGCCCGAACCGAGCGCGTCGGCACCGAGGACGCCCTGGAAGTACTGCGGGGTGACGAACAGGACGCCGAACAGGGCGAAGGTCAGCAGGGTCGCGGGCAGCGCCCCGCCGGTGAAGTTCCGGTCGCGGAAGAGGCCGAGGTCGATCAGCGGCCGCGCGGCCCGCCGGGTCCAGGCCACGAACGCGGCCAGGAGCACCGCGCCGGCCGCCAGGACGCCCCAGACGCGCGCGTCGCCCCATCCGTACTTGTCCTGCTGGATGGCGCCGTACACGAGCGCGACGAGCCCGGCGGTCGAGAGGAGCAGACCGGCGTAGTCCGGCCGCGGCGCGGTCGCCGAGCGGGACTCGGGGATCAGGACCATGCCGAGCACGAGCGCGAACGCCGAGACCGGGATGTTGATGAAGAAGATCGAGCCCCACCAGAAGTGGTCGAGCAGGTAGCCGCCGATGATGGGGCCGAGCGGCAGGCCGAGGAAGGACGCGGCGGCCCACGCGGCGAGCGCCTTGGCCTGCTCTTCCTTGGGGAAGACCACGAGCATCACCGACATCGCGAGCGGCGTGATGACCGCGGAGCCGATGCCCATGAGCGTGCGGGCCGCGATCAGCGCGCCGGGGCTCGACGCGTACGTGGCCAGTACCGAGGCCAGCAGGAAGACCGCGATGCCGCCGAGCAGCACCTTCTTGCGGCCGTAGCGGTCGCCGAGCAGCCCGCCGGGGATCAGCAGGGTGGCCGAGACGAGCGTGTACGAGGCGACGATCCACTGCAGGGCGCCGGTGCTCGCGTGCAGCTCGGAGGACAGGGTCGGCAGGGCCACGTTGAGCGCGGTCAGGTCGAGGCTGACCGCGAGCAGGATGACGACGAGGGCGCCCAGCACCCACCACCGCCGGGTCCCGAGGGATTCCATGACACTTTCTCCTTTTCGATGGTGGATGTCTTATGACAGTAACTACCAAAAAGGAGAGAGTGTCAACATAGGAGAGTGCTTGGTCCATACGTCGATAGTGTGTAATTATGATTACATGACTACGGATGAAGGACTGGACAAGCTGCGAGGCTGGTTCTCCGGCCGCCTGCCCGAGGACTGGTTCGAGGGAGCGCCCGAGGTCGTGCTCGACCGCGAGGAGATCAGCGTGGTCGGCCGGCTGGCCGAGCCCGAGGTGGCCGAGGGCGCCTCGCCGGCGGAGCGCTCCGGCGCGATCGCCGGGCATGTGCAGCGTTTCCGCGAGGAGACGCGCGAGCGGCGCATCGACATCGCCCGTGAGGCCGAGCACCGGTTCGGCCGCAAGGTCTCCTGGGGTGTCGAGTGCGGCGATGAGACGGCGATGTTCACTCAGCTCTCGGTGCCGGTGATGACACGGTTGCGGCAGTCGGAGCGCAGGGTGCTCGACACGCTGGTGGAGGCGGGTGTGGCGCGCAGCCGCAGCGACGCCCTGGCCTGGTGTGTACGGCTGGTCGGCAAGAACGCCGACGACTGGCTGGGCGAGCTGCGCGACGCGCTCCAGCACGTCGAGCGCGCGCGGGCCGCGGGGCCTCAGGTGTGACGGGGTACGGCCCGTGATCGCTAAAACCTGCCGGTAACGTACGCGAAACAACGCCGAATAATCGCAAGAGGTCTAAACAAAAGGTCTAATCCAAAGGTCTATACCAATGGTGGGAATGGACGTTCGCTAACGCGCCCCGGCCATGTTATAAATCGTTCCTCCGGGTACACTCGGAAAAACCCCTGGTTAATCCGCCGAGGGGGTGTCCCTGCTTGAAGGAGCGATCGTGGCGTACGAAGTGAAGGCCGGTTCCATCGAGTGGAACCCCGGCCCAGCGCGACTGCGTGAACTCACCGAGAAGATGCCGAACTCGTCGGTGACGGAGTTCGGCAACGTCGTCGTGAAGGCACGCGTCGACAGCCGGAGCGCCAAGTCGACCTACATCGTCGAGGACTCGACCAACACCACCAAGCAGACGATCACGCGAACCGAGTACGACCGGGTGGCCGCCGTCCAGGAGGATTACCTCGCCCACGAGGACGTGGTCGTGGTCGACGGCTACATCGGCAGCGACCCGGAGTTCCGCACCCGGGCGCGGCTCGTCATCGAGGCGTCCAACGCCAACGTGGCCGGGATGCAGCGGCAGCTCTACTACCCCGTCGGCGAGGACTACGACCCCGCCACGTGGGACCCGCACACCACGGTCATCTACACGCCGAACCTTCCGATGGAGGGTTACCCGAACGACCGCCTCATCGCCGTCGATCTCAATTCCAACATCACGCGCGTCTTCAATTCGGACTACTTCGGTGAGTCCAAAAAAGGCGGCCTGCGAATGTGGAACAACATCGTCTATGGCCGCGGCGGCCTTTCTTTGCACGCCGGATGCAAGGTGATTCCGACAGGCGGCGAGAACAAGACCGTCCTGATCGTCGGGCTGTCCGGCACGGGGAAGACCACCACCACGTTCACCACTCAGCTCGGCAGCAAACCCGTCCAGGACGACTTCATCGCGCTGATGCCGGAGGGCCGGGTCTACACGACCGAGAACGGCTGCTTCGCCAAGACCTTCGGGCTCGACCCGGAGTTCGAGCCGACGATCTACCGGGCCACGGTCAAGCCGGACGCCTACCTGGAGAACGTCTCCGTCGACGAGGACGGGAAGGTCGACTTCTTCGACACCTCCTACACCAAGAACGGCCGTACGACCTGGCCGTTCAAGTACGTCGACCCGTGGCCGGCCGACCAGGTCGACCCGGCGGAGTTCCTGCTCATCCTCAACCGCAACGAGAACATCGTTCCCGGTGTGGCACGGCTGGACCGCGAGCAGGCGGCGGCGTACTTCATGCTCGGTGAGACCACGGGCACCAGCGCCGGCGGCAAGGACGAGGAGGGCAAGTTCCTCCGCGTCCCCGGCACCAACCCCTTCTTCCCGCGCGACATGGCCGACATGGGCAACCGCATGCTCGAGCTGCTCGACGGCCACGAGATGAAGGTCTTCGTCCTCAACACCGGCCGCGTCGGCGGCGGGGACGGCGACGAGCGCAGCAAGAAGGTCAAGATCCCGCACTCCTCCGCGATCGTGCAGGCCATCGTCGAGGACACCATCGAGTGGGAGCAGGACCCCGACTTCGGTTACGACGTCGCCGCCTCCCTGCCCGGCATCGACGACCCGGAGATCCTGCAGCCCAAGCGCCTCTACGAGCGCCAGGGCCGGCTCTCCGAGTACAACGCGATGGTGGAGCGCATGAAGTCCGAGCGGCGTGAGTACCTCATGTCGTTCCGCGGGCTCGACGAGGCCATCGTCAAGTCCATCCGCTGATCGTCGGGCCTCCCGGCAGTGTCGCCGGGAGGCCGCGTCTGACGTCCGCTCCTCGGGCCCGTCCCCGACCCAGGCTGGTCGGCGCGGGCGCACCGGTCCGAGTCGGCAGCCCGGCGTCGACGCGAGTTCATCCGTAAGGACCCCGCATCGCCCGCCGAGCGCGATAATCGATTGCTGACATAGCGAAAGCGCCGAAATGGGAGAGGGTGCGGCACATGAGCTTGCGGGACCTGGTCTACAAGCTGTACGCACGACGGCTTGAGGCGAGGCTGAGTCCCGACGCGAACCCGCGCCACATCGGCGTCATCCTCGACGGCAACCGCCGGTGGGCGCGCTCGATGGGGATCGCCGACATCAACAAGGGCCACCAGCGCGGTGCCGACAAGATCTCCGAGCTGCTCCAGTGGTCGCAGGACGCGGGCGTCGAGGTCGTCACCCTGTGGCTGCTGTCCACCGACAACCTCACCCGGCCCGCCGCCGAGCTCGAGCCGCTCCTCACGATCATCGAGAACACCGTGGAGGACCTCGCCGAGCAGGGCTGGCAGGTCAAGCCCGTCGGAGCGCTCGACCTCCTGCCCGACAAGACCGCCCGCGTGCTGAAGCACGCCGGAGAAATCACATCTGACGCTCCTGGGCTGATTGTGAACGTCGCGGTTGGGTATGGAGGTAGGCGTGAGATCGCTGATGCGGTGCGCTCACTCCTGCACGAACAAGCGAGCAGGGGCACCAGCATCGAGGAACTCGCCGAGGTCCTCGACGTTGAGCACATTGCCGAGCATCTCTACACTCGCGGCCAGCCCGACCCGGATCTCGTCATCCGCACGTCGGGAGAGCAACGCCTCTCCGGCTTCATGCTCTGGCAGAGCGCCCACTCGGAGTACTACTTCTGCGAGGCCTTCTGGCCTGATTTCCGCAAGGTGGACTTCCTGCGGGCGATTCGCGCCTACGCCGCGAGAAATCGCCGCTACGGCTCCTGAACCCCCTGAGAGGCTTTGCCGAACGACCCGTTACGTCCGGGTTACTTATCGGCGTGCCTCTGTTCCCGGGTGGGTGGACGGCCGTAGCGTCGTACCAGGTCCCCCCGAGGAAAGGACGCCTTCTCAGGCGGTCCGCCTGGGCAGGCGCCCGAAGGAGAACGAGTGGCCAGATCAGCCGCCACCCGGCGCACGTACGTCCTCGACACAAGTGTCCTGCTGGCCGACCCGGGTGCGCTGACCCGGTTCGCCGAGCACGAGGTCGTACTCCCGATCGTCGTGATCACCGAGCTCGAGGCCAAGAGGCACCACCCCGAGCTGGGCTACTTCGCTCGCAACGCCTTGCGGACGCTCGATGACCTTCGGGTCACGCACGGTCGTCTCGACGAGCCACTGCCCATAGGCGAAGAGGGTGGAACGGTCCGGGTCGAGCTCAACCACAGTGACCCGTCGGTGTTGCCGGCCGGGTTCCGGCTCGGTGACAACGACACGCGGATCCTGTCCGTGGCGCTGTCGCTGTCCCAGGAGGGTCATGATGTCGTTCTCGTGTCCAAGGACCTGCCCCTACGGGTGAAGGCCGCCTCGGTCGGGCTGACCGCCGAGGAGTACCGCGCCGAGTCCGTCGTCGAGACCGGGCACACCGGAATGGCCGAGCTGGAGGTCTCGGCCGACCAGCTCGAACTCCTCTACGACGCGGGCCGCCTCGAACTCGAGGAGGCGCGCGACCTGCTGTGCCACACCGGGCTGCGGCTGCTCTCGTCCGGCGGATCGGCCCTGGGCAGGGTCATGCCCGACAAGTCCGTACGCCTCGTACGCGGCGACCGGGAGGTGTTCGGCCTCCACGGACGGTCGGCCGAGCAGCGCATCGCCCTGGACCTGCTCACGGACGAGGACGTCGGCATCATCTCCCTCGGCGGGCGCGCCGGCACCGGAAAGTCCGCGCTGGCCCTGTGCGCCGGTCTGGAGGCCGTGCTCGAACGCCGTCAGCACCGCAAGGTCGTCGTCTTCCGCCCGCTGTACGCCGTCGGCGGCCAGGAGCTGGGATACCTGCCCGGCACCGAGAACGAGAAGATGTCGCCGTGGGGCCAGGCCGTCTACGACACGCTGTCGGCACTCACGACCCCGGAGGTCATCGAGGAGGTCCTCGACCGCGGCATGCTCGAGGTGCTGCCGCTGACCCACATCCGCGGCCGTTCGCTGCACGACTCGTTCGTCATCGTCGACGAGGCCCAGTCCCTCGAACGCGGTGTGCTCCTCACCGTGCTGTCCCGCATCGGCGCGGGTTCACGGGTGGTGCTCACCCACGACATCGCGCAGCGCGACAACCTGCGGGTCGGACGGCACGACGGCGTGGTGGCGGTGGTCGAGAAGCTCAAGGGTCACCCGCTGTTCGCGCACGTGACGCTGACGAGGTCCGAACGCTCGCAGATCGCCGCCCTGGTGACGGACATGCTCGGCGACGTCGGCGCCTGACCCCGATCTCTCTTCGGCCCCCCGGTGCGTGACGCGCCGGGGGGCTCTCGTCACGCACCGGAGCGGCAGGCGATCTTCGTGAGGTCAGTGTGACGAAGCTCACAGTGTAGGCGCTCAACCTTAGAAATGCCTGTTAGCGGGGTGAATTCAACCCTCTGTTCCTAGTGTGGCGTGATTCGACGTGAGATCAGTCACGTCATTCCGGTTGCGGGGTACCCCCTGTCGTCGTGCAGTGTGGGGCGCCGTAAGCACTCCTGTGGGACAGCCCCCAGTCCCGGCGTTCGCCCCCTCGTACGCCGCATCCGGAGGGCCTTCCCACCCAGGGATTCGACCGGCCGCGTCATGCGGGGCTGTGTCGGCTCCGGGGTGAAGACATTCGTGCGTGTGCCCATGTGCGTACGACCTTCGGAAGGACCGCCTTGTACGGAGACCAATTCAGGTCACCCGGACGAGACGATCGACAGGACGGCCCGGACCCCCAGCGGGCACCGTGGGAGACCGGCCCCGCCGCGTCCGCAGGAGACGACGTCAAGGTCGCCGGCGCGCCGAACCCGGTGCCGCCCGGCTTCTACGACGCCGGTGTGTACGAGACCACGGCCTACGACCAGCCGGACCCGTACGAGACCACGGCCTACGACCAGCCCGGCGCGCCCGAGGGCGGCGCTGCGGCCGGCCACGGCATGGGCGGAGCCCCGTACGACACGGCGGCCCCGTACGAGGCCGGCGACCCCTATGAGGCCGGCGCGACGTCGGCCATGCCGCCCTACGGCGGCGGGGACCTGCCTCCGATGGACGCCGACTTCGAGGGCATGCGCCGCAAGCCGAACACCACGAACAAGCGGCTGATCCGGTTCGCCGCGGTCGCCGCGGCGGTCGCGGTCGTCGGTGGCGGAGGCGTCGCCTGGGCGGTCACCGGCGGCAGCTCCGACAGCAAGGCCGCGGCCGGTGCCGACGCCGGCGTGCAGGCCCAGGCCAAGATCCCGGCGCCCGCACCGCTCACCGACGCGCAGCGCAAGGACGCCGCCGACAAGCGGCGCAAGGAGCTCACGAAGCGGGCCTCGCGCGCCGCCCGCAACCAGGACTTGCGAGTGCGGCTCGTCGCCAAGGGCACGCCGCCCCCGACGAAGAAGCCCTCGACGGCCCCCGCCGGCGGTGCGGGCGACCCCGTTCCCTCGGGGACGGCACAGCAGATCGCGCGGTCGCTGCTGCCCAGCTACGGCTGGAGCCCCAGCTCGCAGTTCGGCTGCCTGGTCAACCTGTGGAACAGAGAGAGCGGCTGGAACACCCACGCGGCCAACCCCTCGGGCGCGTACGGGATCCCGCAGGCGAAGCCGGGCTCGAAGATGGCCAGCGCCGGCCCGGACTGGCAGAACAACGCCACCACGCAGATCAAGTGGGGTCTGGGCTACATCAAGGACCGCTACAGCACCCCCTGCGGAGCTTGGGCGCACTCCCAGTCCACGGGCTGGTACTAAGACTTCCCCGATCGATCGCCGCACGCCCTCCTGGGCGTGCGGCCGACGAGAAAGTTGACCGTGGGCGACCCCACCACTCGTAGTCTCTCCTGGCCCAAGGCGGCCGCCATCGTCGCCGGCGTCGGCGTCGCGGCCGGGCTCGCACTGGCCGCACCGGTCCGCGCGGCGTCACCGAGCACCGCCGCCTCGCGGATCGTCCACCACCAGAAGCCGGACGGCACACCGAAGAAGCACGAGCCCGTCAGGCGCCGCTGAACCACTCAGTACCAGCCGGACGTCGAGGCGTGGCCCAGGGCCGCGCACGCGCTGCCGTAGCGCCGTTCGATGTAACCCATGCCCCACCGGATCTGGGTGGCCGGGCTCGTACGCCAGTCCGCCCCCGCGCTGGACATCTTCGAGCCCGGCAGAGCCTGCGGGATGCCGTACGCGCCCGACCCGCGGTTGCGGGCGAGGTGGTGCCAGTTGCTCTCGTGCGTCCACAACCGGTCCAGGCAGTGCCACTGCCGCTCGGACCAGCCGCGCTCCATGAGCAGGGGTACGGCGAGGATCCGGTTCCGTTCGGTGAGCGAGGGCGCGCGTAAGTCGAGCAGCCCGGGATCGCGGTCGGCGTAGGCCCGCCCGGGCGACCACATGCTCAGCGCGACGGCGCAGCCGATGACTCCGCGGACGGCGATCCGGATCAGTTGTCGACGCACAACCGCTCTTCCCTCGGACGGCCGCCGGGCACCCGTGCGTACTCGCGGCTGCGGCGGGCCGCGCCCACCGGCACGACCCGCCGCCACGCCCTGACACGTTCCGTGCCGTACGCGGGCTGACACCGCTCCGGCGCGCTTCCGTACCCGGGCGTTAACGCCTCTTTGCCGCCTCAGAGGCGGGAGATCAGGAACCGGAGCGCGTCATGGCCAGAGTGTTCAGCGCCGCGTCGAGCTGCTCGACCGTCAGCTCGCCGCGTTCGACGAGGCCGCGCTCCAGCACGACCTGGCGGATGGTCTTGCGCTCGGCGAGCGCGTGTTTGGCCACGGCCGCCGCCTCCTCGTAGCCGATGTAGCGCGTGAGCGGCGTGACGATGGACGGGGAGGACTCGGCGTACTCCTCGCAGCGCCGTACGTCGGCCTCGATGCCGTCGACGCACCGGTCGGCGAAGACCCGCGAGACGCCTGCAAGCAGGCGCAGCGACTCCAGGAGGTTGCGCGCCATCATCGGCATCATCACGTTGAGCTCGAAGGTGCCGGCGGCGCCACCGAAGCCGATCGCGGCGTCGTTGCCGATGACCTGCGCGGCGACCTGGCACACCGCCTCGGGGATGACCGGGTTGACCTTGCCGGGCATGATCGAGGAGCCGGGCTGAAGCTCGGGCAGGCGGATCTCGCCGAGGCCGGCGCGCGGGCCGGAGTTCATCAGCCGGAAGTCGTTCGCGATCTTGACGAGGCTCGCCGCGATGGTCCGCAGCACACCGCTGGTCTCCACGAGGGCGTCGCGCGCGCCCTGGGCCTCGAAGTGGTTGCGCGCCTCCCTGAGCGGCAGGCCGGTCTCGCGCGCCAGCTCGGCGATGACACGCCCGGCGAAACCGGGAGGGGTGTTCAGGCCGGTCCCGACGGCGGTGCCGCCGAGCGGCAGCTCGGCCAGCCGGGGCACGGCCGCGTTGAGGCGCTCCACCGCGTACTTGACCTGCGTTGCGTACCCGCCGAACTCCTGGCCGAGCGTGACCGGGGTGGCGTCCATCAAGTGCGTACGGCCGGCCTTGACGACCGGGGCGAACTCGACCGCCTTGCGGTTCAGCGCGCCTTCGAGGTGGCGGAGCGCCGGGACCAGCTCATCGATCACCAGGCCCATGGCGGCGATGTGGATCGAGGTGGGGAACACGTCGTTGGACGACTGCGAGGCGTTGACGTGGTCGTTCGGGTGGACGGGCCGGCCGAGACGCTCCTCGGCCAGTGTCGAGATGACCTCGTTGGCGTTCATGTTGGAGGAGGTGCCGGAGCCGGTCTGGAAGACGTCGACCGGGAAGTGCTCGTCGTACTCTCCGTTCACGACGTCCAGCGCGGCCTTCTCGATCGCGTCCGCCACCGTCTTGTCGAGCACGCCGAGCTCGGCGTTGACGCGGGCGGCGATGGCCTTGACGCGGGCGAGGGCCGCGATCTGCGTGCGCTCCAGGCGCTGCCCGGAGATGGGGAAGTTCTCCACCGCGCGTTGTGTCTGCGCCTGCCACTTGGCCCAGGCGGGGAGGCGTACCTCTCCCATGGAGTCGTGCTCGACCCGGTGGCTCTGTTCGGACATCGGCGTGCCTCCCAGAAATAGCTGTGCGCGGTCATCTTCGACTGTAGGCGTCTGAAAGATCGTCGCCCTGCCGGGGTGTACCCGCGGACTCAGCCGTAGACGCCCGCGAACCAGGCGACCGGACCGCCGCCGGCCGTCGGGCCGGGGTGGACGCGGACGCGGACCCGCGCGGGGGAGGCGCTCGCCGGCAGCCGGAGCGGATGGGGCGTCGCGGCGTTCGCGACACACGTGCCGCGGATGAGCGAGGCCGGGTCGCCCAGCGCGTAGGCGGTGAAGGTCAGGCGGTGCGGCCCGGCCGGGCAGGTCACGACGACCGAGACCCGCGCGGAGCGGCCGTCGCCGCCGGTGAGACGGAGGGTCAGCGCCGAGGTGGCGGGCCAGGTGCCGCCGCCGCGTGCCAGCCGGCTGGCCGGCCGGGCCCCGGGCGTGCCGCCGATCGTCGCGGGCAGCGGGCCCGCCTGCGGCGGCGTGGTCCGCGGCGCGGCGCTGGCCGTGGGCGACGGCGTGTGCGGCGCCTGGTCGCCGGAGTAGCGCGCCGGCGCGCCCTTGACGCCCGTCAGCACGCCGAGGCCGATGGCCAGGGCCAGCACGCCGACCGTGACGACGGGCACCACCACGGCCCGCTCGGCGAGGCGGTCGGCGAGCGTACGGCGTGAACGCTGCCGCGCTTCGGGAGGCGCGGGCGGCCGGGCGAGGAGGGCGAGCAGCCCGGCGGCGCGCTCCGCGTCGAACCGGCGTGCCGGGTCCTTGGTCAGCAGGCCGCCGAGGACCGGGCGCAGCGGGCCGGCGCGTGACGGCTCGGCGGGCTCGCTGGTGACCAGCGCGCTCAGCGTGGCCATCGCGGTCTCGTAGTCGTACGGCGGGCGGCCCTCGACGGCGGCGTAGAGCGTCGCGCCGAGCGACCACAGGTCGGAGGAGGGGGAGGCGGGCTCGCCGCGCGCCACCTCGGGCGCGACGTACGCGGGGGAGCCCATGAACGTGCCCGTCTGGGTCAGCGTCGTGGCGCCCTCGTACGTCGCGATGCCGAAGTCGGTGAGGACCACACGGCCGGAGTCCTCCAGCAGCACGTTGCTCGGTTTCACGTCACGGTGGACGATGCCGGCATCGTGCGCGGCGCGGAGCGCGTCCAGCAACTGCACGCCGATCTCCGCGACGCGCCGCGGGGAGATCGGGCCGTCGTTGACGAAGACGTCCTCCAGCGACCGCGCCGCGACGTACTCCATGATCAGCCAGGGCCGGGAGTCCTCGACGACGACGTCGAAGATGGAGATCAGCCCGGGATGCCGCAGCCTGCCGGCGGCGAGCGCCTCGCGGTCGGTGCGGCGGAGGAGGTTCATCCGCTCGCGGTGGCCGAGGCTCGGCGGAAGGTGCATCTCCTTGACCGCGACCTCGCGGTCCTCGTGCTCGTCGTAGGCCCACCAGACCACTCCCATGCCGCCCCGGCCGATCTGTCTGATGAGCCGGTAGCGGCCGGAGAGCAAGCGATCCCGCAACTCGGCCACGATGCGCAAGATACCTGGGAGATGTTAACTCCGGTATCTCGATCTTTATCGTCCCTTGCATGGGGGATGACCTAATCGCAGGATCGGAGTTTGGGGACCAGAGTCGAAAGAGGTTTCCGGATGGCGACATCTCCGGCGTCCGCGGATGGGGTCCTGCCCTCCGGCGTACGGCCGTTGCGCTCGGGCGACCCCGCCCGTATCGGCGGCCACCGGCTCCTGGGCAGGCTCGGATCCGGCGGGATGGGCGTCGTCTACCTGGGCGAGGACCCGCTCGGCGGGTTCGTGGCGGTCAAGGCCGCGCACGCCGGGGACGAGGAGTCGCGCCTGCGCCTGGCGGCCGAGGCCGCCTGTATCGGCCGGGTGCCCACCGCCTTTACGGCCCGCCTCCTCGCCGACGGCACGGCGCGCACACCGCCGTACATCGTGACGGAGTACGTCGAGGGCCGGTCGCTGGCCGACATCGTTCGTAAGGACGGCCCGCTCCCGCCGGAGCAGCTCCTCGCACTCGCGGCGGGCGTCGCGCGGGCGCTGGCCGCGATCCACGAGGCCGGGGTCGTCCATCGCGACCTCAAGCCGCCGAACGTCCTGATGACCCCCACCGGCCCCCGCCTGATCGACTTCGGCATCGGGCAGGAGGTGGGCGCGGCGGGCGGCCCGACCGAGCCCGGCATGGTCGTCGGCAGCCCGGGATGGATCCCGCCGGAACGCCTCGGCCGGCGGCCCGCGACGCCCGCGTCCGACGTCTTCGGCTGGGGGTGCCTGGTCGCGTACGCCGCGACGGGCCGCAACGCGTTCGGCGAAGGGGACCCCGACGAACTCGCGCACCGGGTCATGCGAGAGCCGCCCGAGCTGGAGGGCGTCGGCGGTCCACTGCGCGACCTGATGGAGGAGTCGCTCGCCAAGGACCCGGCGGCCCGGCCGTCCGCCTCGGAGCTGCTCGGGCTGCTCGGCGTCGGCGGGCCCGCCGGTCCGCGCCGCTCGGGCACGCGGGAGATGCCGGCCGTACGCCGGCGGCGGTGGCCGCCGGCTCCGGCGGGCGCGCTGGCCGCCGCGGCGGTCGCGGTCGCCGCCGTGATCGTCGTCATCGTGGTCGTGGCGGCCGGGGGCCACCACGGCGCGCCCGCCGTCCCGCCTGCGGGCGTGACGCGAGCGACGCCGTCGGGCAATGAGGCCGCCACGCACCGCGCGCCCGTCGCCGCGCACCCGCGCACGGCGCGCTCGACCGTGACGCCGCGCCCGAGGACGGTCACGACGACCCCCGCGAACGGCAAGGGCAAGGGGAACGGCAAGGCCAAGGGGAAGGGAAAGAAGGGCAAGGGCCCCGGCTGAGCGGCCGGATGCCGGCCGTTAGAGCCTGGCAGAAAAGGGAGGCTGCAAAGCCTCGCGTCGGGCGGCCCGGTCCGGGCGTGCGAAGGCGGACACGATGGCGTCGCTGACGGCCTCCAGGTGGCGGGCGCCCCCGTGGCCGGGGATGAGACGGTCGGTCGGGTGAGTGACCACCCGGCCCTGTCTCGAATCCCCGTTCGCAGCGAGCGGCGTCTTGCAAGGCGGAGGAGGGAGTCGGTCTGGTTCGGCCGACGACAACGCGGCGAGGCGTCGTCGCGCAGCCGGATGGCCGGACTTCGAGACAGGCCCTGGCCGCCGGGCAGGGTCCATCCATCCATCCACCCAGACAGGCGTTGCCGCCGTTGTGACCGGACGTCTCCGGGGCACTGAGCCGGCCCATCGGGCGGCTCGCCGCGTCATCTCGGCCCGGGGCCGCCGAGCCGGAAGACCCGGGACCAGCGGATCGGCCGGCCGACGAGACGGTCGCGCTCGCCGTCGCCGGACGGCCGCGTGCTCCCGGTGACCGTGGCGGGCGCCAGGATCCGTACGCCGTCGAGTTCGCCGCCGCGCAGCGGCGTCAGGTAGAAGCGGGGGAGGTCGCGCGCCGTGGTCGAGGCCCCGGCGGCGGGGATGACGGCCGTGCCGGCCGACGGCCGGTCGAGGTACGCCTGGGAGAACCGCCCGGCCGGGCGGAGTCCGCGGATCGGGACGTGCCGGGGCCACCGGCCGCCCGGGAGGCTCAGGCCGAGCGGATCCAGGGACTCGGTGTGCGGCAGGTCGCGTACCCCCGGTGCCGGTGATCCTCCGCGTCGCGTGCCCAGGATGAACCGGTACGCGATCGGCCGGTACGCGGGAACCCGCCCAGGCGGCCGGCGGAGCAGGGTGCGGACCGAGCGGTCCCGGTCCGTCATGGCGAGGGAGTCGCCGAGCAGACCACGCGCCGTCGCCGGGCCGGACCGGTGCCGGAGGACCTGCCGGACGGTGATCTCGTCCTGGCAGGCCTGCCCGAACGCGGGCCAGTGCGCGGCGACGCGGTCGTCGAGGGCCGGCTCTCCCCGCTCGGCGAGCAGGTGCACCTCGTCCGCCATGACCTTCCCGTCCTGCGGCACGCGGAGCCGGGCGGCGGCTCCCCGCGCGCGGACGAGCTCCAGCGCCGGCGGTCACGCGGTCTCGATGGCCGAGGCGAGGAGGCCGACGGCCTCGGTGAGGCGGTGCTCGGTGAGGCGCGCGTAGCCGACGACGATCGCGGGCGGGCCCGGGTGCCGTACGCGCATGGGGGTGACGCCCTCGATCGCGACGCCGAGCTCGGCGGCTCGCGTGACCACACGCGTCTCCTCGCAGGCCTCCGGCAGCTCGGCGTACGCGTGCAGGCCGGCCGACACGCCGTGTATACGTACGGCGGGCAGCCGGGCGCGGAGGGCCGCCACGAAGGCGTCGCGCCGGGCCCGGTACTTGCGTCGCATCAGGCGCAGGTGCCGCGCGTGGTCGCCGCCGGCGATCAGGTGGGCCAGGACGTGCTGGTCGAGCACTGACGAGCCGAGGTCGTGCAGGGCACGCGCCGCGCGCAGGCGTACGGCCAGCCACGGCGGCGCGACCGCCCAGCCAAGCCGCAGCGCGGGGGACAGCGCCTTGCTCACCGACCCGGCGAGCACCACCCGCTCGGGCGCGAGTCCCTGCAGGCAGCCGACCGGATCGCGGTCGTAGCGGAACTCCCCGTCGTAGTCGTCCTCAATGATCAGCGCGTCGACCGCGCGCGCCCATTCGACGAGGGCGGCGCGGCGGCGGGGCGACAGCACCACCCCGGTCGGGAACTGGTGCGCCGGCGTGACCAGGACCGCCCGCGCCCCCGTACGGGCGAGCGCGCCGACGTCGATGCCCTCCTCGTCCACGGGCACGCCGGCCATCTCGACTCCGGTGGCCCGGATCATCGGGATCTGGTGATGGCCCAGCGGGTCCTCGACCGCGAGCACGCGGTGTCCCTCCTCGATGAGGATCCTGGGGACGACCGCGAGCATCTGGGCGACTCCCGCCGTGATCACGATCTCGTCCGGGTCGGTCACGGCGGCCCGTACGCGGGCCAGGTGGCCGGCCAGCGCGGTCCGCAGCGCCGGCACGCCGGCCGGGTCCGGGTAGTTCAGTGCGGAGTGGGGGAGTTCGCGCAGGACGTCGCGCACCGCAGCGGTCCAGCGTTCGCGGGGGAATGAGGCCAGGTCCGGCTTGCCGGGCCGCAGGTCGTAGACGATGCCGGGCGGGTCGGCCGGGCCCGCGTCCGTCCCCGCGGCGAACCGCAGCGCGCGCCGGTGGGCCTCGCTGGTCGGCTCCGGCGCCCGTACGGCGGGAAAGGGCGCGACGCGGGTGCCGTCGCCCTGCCGGGACAGGATGAACCCCTCGGCGACGAGCTGCTCGTACGCGGTGACGACCACGCCACGGGACACCTCGAGGTCACCGGCCAGGTCGCGGCTGGAGGGCAGCCGGTCGCCCGGTGAGAGGCGGCCGTCCCGTACGGCGGCGCGGAGCTCGTCGGCGAGCTGGCCGGCCAGCCGCCCGGCGGCGCGGTCCAGCGTCACGTGCAGATCCATGAGGAGTCCTCGGGTAATGGTCCTCTGTCTTCGGCCCGCAATGGTCTTCGTGCTAGGGCCATTGGCCTCATAGCGTCTCAGCCCATGGGGCAGACCACCAGTATCCGGGGCATCGTTCAGGCCGCCGTGACCATGACGATCGTCGGCACGCTCACCGCGGTGTCCGCCACGATCTCCGACTTCCCGGTGTACGGCGGGCAGGCCGTGCGGTACGCCGTGGCGGCGGTGATCCTGCTGACCGTGGTGCGCCTGCGGGCGAAGCCGCGGCGGGAGAAGACGGCGCGCTGGGAGTGGCCGCTCATCACGCTGCTCGCGGCGACGGGTCTCGCGGGGTTCAACGTCTGCATCGTCGAGGGCACCAGGTACACGAGCCCGGCCACGATCGGGACCGTCGTCGGCTCCGTGCCGATCGTGCTCGCGATCGCCGCGCCGCTGATGGCCGGCCGGCGGCCCGCGCCGCGCATCGTCGGGGCGGCGTTCGTCGTCACGGCCGGGGCGAGCGTGGCGAACGGCCTGGGCGGCGGGAGCCTGCCCGGGTTCCTGCTGGCGCTCGGCGCGCTGGCCGGCGAGGTGTGCTTCTCGCTGCTGGCCCTCCCGCTGCTGCCGCGGCTCGGCGCGATCCGGGTATCGGCCTACTCGGTCACGGCGTCGGTGCCGATGCTCCTCGTCACGGGCCTGTTCGTGGACGGCGGCGACGTGCTGCGCGTGCCCAGCCTCAGTGAGGCGGCCGGGCTCGCGTACCTCTCGCTCGTGGTCACGGCGGGTGCGTTCCTCTTCTGGTACGACGCGCTGGGCCGGATCGGCGCGGACCGTGCCGGGCTGTTCGCCGGGCTGATCCCGGTCAGCGCGGTGCTGACCACGATGGCGCTCGGCCTGCGTACGCCGGGCACGGCGGAACTCACCGGCGCCCTGCTGGTCGGGCTCGGTGTGGTCGTCGGGCTCACGCGGTCAGCGGATCGGCCACTCGCGGTTGCTGCCCCGGCGGACCATGACGATCCAGCCCACGACGAAGCCGGTGACGATCAGCACGCCGACCACGAGCATCACCACATAGATGGCCGCGGCGTTGCCAAAGACACCGCTGATCAGAACATTTGACGTAAACGGCATAATTCCCCCCGTTTCCGTCATACCCCTGCCATCTGTGCGGCAAGACCCCGGCCTGCGTGCGACCTGTCGCCGTTCTAGTCTGGTGATCGACCTGCACCGTGCCGCCAGCGAGGACCTCATGCCCGAATTCGCCTTCACCGAGCTGCTCCCCCAGGGCGCCGACGACACCGACTACCGTCTGCTCACCAGCGACGGGATCAGCGAGCTCGGCGCCGGAGACCGTACGTTCCTCCAGGTGGAGCCGGAGGTGCTGCGGCTGCTCACCGAGACGGCGATCCACGACATCTCCCACCTCCTGCGCCCCGCGCACCTCGCGCAGCTCCGGCGGATCCTCGACGACCCGGAGTCCTCGCCGAACGACCGCTTCGTCGCCCTCGACCTGCTCAAGAACGCCAACATCGCGGCGGCCGGCGTCCTGCCCATGTGCCAGGACACCGGCACCGCGATCGTCATGGGCAAGCGAGGGCAGCTCGTCCTCACCGACGGGGACGACGAGCGGCACATCGCCCACGGCGTCTACGACGCGTACACGCGGCTCAACCTGCGCTACTCCCAGCTCGCGCCGCTGAACATGTGGGAGGAGAAGAACACCGGCAGCAACCTGCCCGCCCAGATCGAGCTGTACGCCGCGCCCGGCGACGCGTACAAGTTGCTCTTCATGGCCAAGGGCGGCGGCAGCGCCAACAAGTCGTTCCTGTACCAGGAGACCAAGGCGGTCCTGAACCCGAAGCGGATGCTGACCTTCCTGGAGGAGAAGATCCGGTCGCTGGGCACCGCGGCCTGCCCGCCGTACCACCTGGCCATCGTCGTCGGCGGCACGAGCGCGGAGTTCGCGCTGAAGACGGCGAAGTACGCCTCGGCGCACTACCTGGACAACCTGCCCTCGTCCGGCTCGCCGGCCGGGCACGGCTTCCGCGACCTCGCGCTGGAGCAGGAGGTCTTCGAACTGACCCAGCAGCTCGGCATCGGCGCGCAGTTCGGCGGCAAGTACTTCTGCCACGACGTACGAGTGATCCGCCTGCCCCGGCACGGCGCGTCCTGTCCGGTGGCGATC
Source organism: Actinomadura sp. DC4 (assembly GCF_030406325.1). Taxonomy (GTDB): domain Bacteria; phylum Actinomycetota; class Actinomycetes; order Streptosporangiales; family Streptosporangiaceae; genus Actinoallomurus. The sequence goes on from NZ_JAUEQY010000004.1 coordinate 224,633, forward strand.
GCGGTGTCGTGCAGCGCCGACCGGCAGGCCCTGGCGAAGATCACCCGGGACGGTGTCTTCCTGGAGCAGCTGGAGCCGGACCCGGCGCGCTATCTGCCCGAGACCACCGATGACGACCTCTCGGGGGACGTCGTACGGGTCGATCTCAACCAGCCGATGTCGGAGATCCGCGCTGCTCTCGGCCGCTATCCGGTCAAGACGCGGCTGTCGCTGTCGGGGCCGCTCGTCGTGGCTCGCGACATCGCCCACGCGAAGATCAAGGAGCGTCTGGACGCGGGGGAGGAGATGCCGTCCTACCTTCGCGACCACGCGGTGTACTACGCGGGACCGGCCAAGACGCCGGAAGGCTACGCGAGCGGGTCCTTCGGCCCGACGACGGCGGGGCGGATGGACTCCTACGTCGAGCAGTTCCAGGCGGCCGGTGGGTCGTTCGTGATGCTGGCGAAGGGGAACCGCAGCAAGCAGGTCACCGACGCGTGCAATGCGCACGGCGGCTTCTATCTCGGCTCGATCGGCGGCCCGGCGGCACGGCTGGCCCAGGACTGCATCAAGAAGGTCGACGTGCTGGAGTACGCCGAGCTCGGTATGGAGGCGGTCTGGAAGATCGAGGTCGAGGACTTCCCCGCCTTCATCGTGGTCGACGACAAGGGCAACGACTTCTTCGCCGACACGACCGGCCCTCTGCTGAGCATCGGCCGTCGCTAGGGGTCCTCGCTCAGCCGGTGGCGGCGACGCAGAACTCGTTGCCCTCGGGGTCGGCCATCACGATGTGGTGGCCGTCGTGCTCCGCCAGGACGCCGGCGCCCGCCTGCCGCAGGCGGTCGGACTCCGCTCTGATGCGGGCCCAGCGCTCCTCGGGACTGCCGTGGCCGGGTACGCGGATGTCGAGGTGCAGCCGGTTCTTCGCGGTCTTGGGCTCGGGGACCGTGAGGATCGAGAGCCGGGGACCGGCGCCGCCGGGGTCGCAGAGCCACGCGGCATCGTCCACGGAGTCGTCTTCTGGCAGGTCGAACTGGGCGAACCACTCCTCGCGGGTCGCGAACGGGGCGGGCGGGGGCTCGTCGACGTAGCCGAGCGCCGTTTTCCAGAACTCGGCGAGGAGACGCGGGTCCGCGCAGTCGAGGGTGAGATCGATGGTGGTTCGCATGCCCGGACCGTACACCGCGCCTCTGACATTCTCACGGGTTGAGGGTTCTGGCGTCTTTTCGCAGGTCTCGTCGATGAAAGTCTCACTGGGAGGTTCAATGAGACGCTTGAACGCATGACAGAAGACGAGATCATCGCTTTCGTACGGACTCTGCCCGGGGCCGCCGTCATCACCGCGGACGCCGGGAGCGGCGCGCCGGAGGTCGCCTGGGGCGACTCGTTCTTCTACTACGACCCGGACGGCGACTCCCCGCGCCGGATGCCGTTCGCCACGCTCGTGACCAAGGACTACGACGGCTTCGACGAGGACTCTCGGCTCGGCCGGCCCGGGGTGTTCCGGCTGAACGTGGGCGTCGGCCGTAAGCGCTTCGAGGAACTGATCGGCCATCCGCCCGCCGTCCCCGCGGGAGACGTGGACCACACCGCGCTCGACCGGCTGATCCCGCATCCGGCGTACGCGACGCAGGCCTGGGTCGCCATCCTCAACCCGGGAGAGCGGACCGCCGGGCTGGCCCGGTCACTGCTCGCGGAGGCAGGTACCCGAGCGGCCCGCACACGTCTCAGCGGAGAGGGTGGCGGCTGATGAGCTGGCGGACGATGACGCCCCGCTGGATCTCGTTGGTGCCCTCGCCGACGATCATCAGCGGGGCGTCGCGGAAGTAGCGCTCGACGTCGAACTCCGTCGAATAACCCGAGGCGCCGTGGATGCGGACGGCGTTCAGGGCGATGTCCATGGCCGCCTCCGAGGCGTACAGCTTGGCCATGCCGGCCTCCATGTCGCAGCGTTCGCCCGCGTCGAGGAGGTCGGCGGCGTCCAGGGTCAGCAGGCGGGCGGCGCGGAGCTTGGTGGCCATGTCGGCCAGGTAGTTGCCGATCGACTGGTGGCGCCAGATCGGCTCGCCGAACGCCTCGCGTTCCTGGGCATAGCGCAGGGAGTCCTCCAGCGCGGCGCGGCCCACGCCTAGCGCCCTCGCGGCCACCTGGATGCGGCCGACCTCCAGGCCGCGCATCATCTGGGCGAACCCGCGGCCCTCCTCCTCGCCCAGGGCCGAGCCCAGCGGCGTCTCATACCCGTCGAAGACGACCTCGCAGGTCTCGACGCCCTTGTAGCCGAGTTTGCCCAGGTCGCGCGAGACGGTCAGGCCGGGGCCGGGCTCGACGAGCAGGACGCTGATGCCCCGGTGCCGCGGGCTCGCCTGCGGATCGGTCTTGCACAGCAGGGCGATCAGACCGGCGCGACGCGCGTTGGTGATCCACATCTTGGCACCGGCGACGACGTAGCGGTCGCCGTCGCGGCGGGCCGTGGTGGTGATCGCCTGCAGGTCCGAGCCGCCGGCGGGTTCGGTGAGGGCCATCGCCGCGCGGAGTTCGCCGGTGGCCATGCGGGGGAGGTAGCGGTCCTTCTGCGCCTCGGTGCCGAACGTCGCGATCAGGTACGCCACGACGGAGTGGCCGCCCATCGCGCCGGCCAGGCTCATCCAGCCGCGCGCCAGTTCCTCGGTGACGAGGGCGTAGCAGCGTTTGGAGACGCTCACCTCGCCGTACGGTTCCGGGACGGCCAGGCCGAAGACGCCGAGCTCCTTCATGCGGTCGATGAGCTCTTCGGGGTAGGTGTTCGCGTGCTCCAGATCGCGTGCGGCCGGGCGGACCTCCCGGTCGACGAACTCCGCGACGACCTCGACGATCGCCTTTTCCTCATCGCTCAGCACGGTCATGGTGACCTCCCAGACTCCCAGTATGTTCGCGATCGTGGGTGCGGTCGTCCCGCGTCCGGGTCATCCGCGCGTAGTGCGTCGACTACGCTCCCGGATACTCCGTGCGTGACCGGCGTGCTGTCGCTGGGGCGTGTGGGTCGGTTGATCCCGGGTAATACGGCCACGACGATGGAGGAATGTAATGAGTCTGGATGAAGCAGCACGCCAGCTCGAGCTGGCCAAACACGATACTCAAGTCGCCTTCGACTGCATCGGTCTCGGTGAGATCGAGCGTGCTCATACCCACACGATCACGGCAAGGGCGGCGGCCGACGCGGCCGAGGTCGCCCTGCGAATCGCACTGAACGATCTTTCCCCCGAAGAGGCCGAAGTGGCGGGCGAGAAGGCCATGGCGCGTCTCGAGGAGGAAGAGGGCTCTCGCCACTGAGTGGCGAGGGGCCGCCCGCTCCCGGGCCCGGGTACCACCCGGACCGCGACCTCAGGCGACGGGCCGCTCGGCGACGGGCGTGTCCGGAGTCGCTCCGGCCACGGGGGCGGGCTCGAAGCCCTTGGCCGACCCGAGGATCACCAGTGTGAGCGCGGCGCCGGCCGCGTAGGCGATCCAGAGGTTCGAGGCGACGGCGCCGGCGATGACCGCGCCGAGCACGAAGCCGACATAGTTGAAGACGTTGACCCGGGCGACGGCGATCCCGAGCCCGGTCGGGTCGAGCTTCCCGGCCGCCGAGAACGACGTCGGCACCACGACGGCCAACCCCAGCCCCGCGACCGCGAACCCGGCGATCGCCACGGCCGGCCCGGGCGCGAACGCGGCGGCCAGCAGGCCGAGCCCGCCGATCACCGAGCCGACCGCGACGACCCGCGCCGCCCCGTACGCCCGTACGACCAAGTCGGCGCCGGTACGGCTGAGCATCATGCAGACCTGGTACGCGACGTAGGCCAGCGGCGCGATCGCCCCGGAGGCGTCCAAGTCGTCCTTCAGGTATTTGGCGCTGTAGCTCGACGTGGCCGAGTCCGCGATGTACATGCAGGTCACAGCCACACCGATGATGACGATCGGCCGCCAGGGCACCCGCTTGGCGGCCTCCTTGAGCTGCTCGCCGCTCGGCCCGGTGCTCTCCATCTCGCGGGGGTACAGCAGCCGCCCGGTCCACAGGGATACCGCGATGCCGAGCACGGCCGGGATCGCGAACCCGATGCCCAGGCCCATGTCGATCCGATTGGCCAGGGCGATCCAGAGACCGGCGATGATGCCCGCGGCGCTCCAGACGGCGTGGAACCCGGTCAGCAGGCTCTTGGAGTAGAGCGTCTCGGCCGTGACCGCCTGGGCGTTCATCGAGGCGTCCACCGCGCCGACGAACAGCCCGAACAGCGCCGTCGACGCGTACAGCGCCACGTTGCCCGGTGCGACGCCGATCGCGATGATCGACAACAGCACGAACGGCTGGGCGATCCGCAGCACGGGACCGCTCCCGTACCTCGGCATCAGCCCGCCGGAGAGCACACTGCCCACCCCGGCCACCACGGGCACGGCGAGCAGGACGAGGGCGAGCGTGCCGTCGGTGAGGTGGTGCGCCTTCTGGATCTCCGGAATCCGGGTCACCAGCGCGGCGAACGACAACCCCTGCACTCCGAACGCCGCATACGCCGACCGGCGCCCACGCCGCGTCCGTTCATCGATCCCTGCCGCCACGGCGTCCTCCGGAAACATGAAAGAGGTTCGCGTCAGCGTAGAGATCAGGTTGGCGCAGGTCAATAGGCGCGCGGCCGCGCGTGGAAGTGTGCCGACGCAAGCCTGTGGATGCCTCAGTCGATCAGGCGGCGGCGCATTCCGCGGAGGGCGAGCCACCACGCAAGGGCGATGAACAGCAGAAGCGCCCCCACATGGCCCAGGTCGGCCAGCGGGTGGAAGCCGAACACCGCATGTCGTACCAGCTGGACACAGTGGTACAGCGGATTGAGGTGCGCGAGCGTCTGGGCCCACCGGGGCAGGCCGTCGAGCGGGAAGAACGTGCCCGCGACCAGGAACAGCGGTGCCAGCACGCCGCTGATGATGTAGTCGAAGCTGTTGATCGAGGGCACCACCGTCGACGCCCACACCCCGAACAGCGCGAAGCCCGCGGCCGTGAGCACGGTGAACAGCGGCACGGCGAACACGCCCGGACCCGGCCGCAGGCCGAAGACCAGGGACACCAGGATCGGCGAGCAGGAGTAGGCGCCGCTCTTGACCGCGATCCAGGAGGTCTCGCCCGCCACCACCTCGTGCACGTCCACCGGCGCGGCCAGCACCGCGTCGTAGGAGTGCTGGTAGGTGCGCCGGATGAAGGTGTTGAACATCCCCGGGAAGATGGACGTGAACAGCGTCGCCGTGGCCACCACGCCCGTACCCACGAAGTCGACGTAGCGGTAGCCGGCGACGTGCCCGACCAGCGCGCCGAAGCCGAAGCCGAACGCCAGCAGGTAGATCGTCGGCTCGACCAGCGAGGCGAAGGACGACGACGCCCAGCAGCGGCGGAACAGTGCCAGCTCACGTCGCCACACCCCCCGTATGGGCGCCCACTCGAACGCGCGAAGACGGTCAGTCAACGGTCTCTCCGGTGAGGACGACGAAGACATCTTCGAGGTTGGCGGCCCGGCGCAGGACCCGGTCGCCGTCGGCGAGGTGGTCCGCGAGCGAGGGCGGGATGTGCTCGGCGCGCAGCACGGACACGGTCGGACCGGTGCGCCGCGTCGGCAGGCCCGCGCGGCGGGCCAGGTCCTCGACCTCGGCCAGGCGTTCGGGCGAGCCCTCGTGCTCCTCGACGCGGTCGCCCGCGTGGGAGGCGATCAGCTCGGTGGGACTGCCGTTCGCGATCACGCGGCCGCGCGACATCAGGGCGCACGTGTCGGCGAGCCGCTCGGCCTCCTCGATGTAGTGCGTGGACATCAGCACCGTCACCCCGGCCGTGCGCAGCCCGGCGATCAGTCCCCACAGGTCCGCGCGCACCTGCGGGTCCAGGCCGACCGTCGGCTCGTCCAGCAGCACGAGACGCGGGGAGTGCACGAGCCCCCGCGCGACCAGCAGCCGGCGCCGCATGCCGCCGGACAGGCCGTCGGTACGGGCGTTCGCCCGCCCGGTGAGGTGGGCGATCTCCAGGGCGCGGTCGACGGCGGCGCGCAGGCCGGCGCGCGGCACGCGGTAGAGGTGGGCGAAGACCTCGAGATTCTGCCGTACGGTCAGCTCCTCGTCGAGGTTGTCGGTCTGCGGGACGACGCCCATCAGTGCGCGTGCCTGCTTGGCCTCGCGGGGGATCTCGTGGCCGAGCACCGAGATCGTCCCCGAGTCGGCGCGGGACTGGGCGGTGAGCAGGCGCATCGTGGTGGACTTGCCCGCCCCGTTGGGGCCGAGCAGGCCGAGGCAGACGCCGTCGGGCACCTCCAGGTTCAGCCCGTCGACCGCCGCGATCGCCGTGCCGTCGCGGTCGGTGTACCGCTTGACGACGTCGCGCAACAGGATGGCCATGAGGTTCACGTTAGGGATGGACCACGACAGTCCGCCAACGAATATCGTCGTGGCGTGGACCTTCCGTGGAAAGCCGGCCGGGATCATCCGTCGCCGCATGAGCTGCGTGCCTCCGACGCCGACCGGGAGAACGTCGTCCGGCTGCTGCGCGACGCGCACGGCGACGGCCGGATCACCCTTGTGGAGCACGGGGAGCGGGTCGAGCAGGCGTACGCAGCCCGTACGCTGGGCGAGCTCGCCGGGCTGACCGGCGACCTGCTGCCGGCCGACGAGCAGCCGATCCGGCTCGATCCGGGGCCGTTGCACGCGCTGTTCGGGACCGTACGCCGCGACGGGCGGTGGGTGGTTCCCGCCCGGTTCCCGGTGGCGGCGGTGTTCGGCACGCTGGAGATCGACCTGCGCGAGGCGCTGCTCCAGCGGCGGCACGTGGTCGTCAACGCCAGCGTCCTCGGCGGCCGGCTCCGGCTTGTCGTCCCCGAGGGCGTACGGGTGGAGTTCACCGGGCGCTCGATGGCGGGCGCGCAGGCGCTGCGGCTGCGACAGGCGGCGGGCGCCGACGGACCGCTCATCGAGGTGCGCGGGACGGTCGTCCTGGGTTCGGTGAGCGCGCGCTCTCCGAAGCGCCCGCGCCGCCCACGGCTGCGCCGAGGCCGGGCCGGCTGAGCCCTCCCGATGACGGCCGTGTAAACGGAGCAGCAGGTCACGCGGCCGATTCAATAACGGTTGAGACTCCTCGTCGCGCATCCCCTTGAACTGGTACGGACCAGCTCCTATCGTTCAGTGCCATGCGCGAATCTGCTCGGTGAGCAGTCGAATCGTGCATAACCTTTCATGCCTTGAAAGGAGGCGACGGCGCGAGCCGCGCTACAGCTGTGCCTCGCCAAGCGGTCGCTCGGAGGTGTTGAGCCGAGGGTCGGGTCGGGGGGTTTGGCGAACCCTAATCAGACAAATGACCGGGGACGTCGCGCGCACCCGCGCGCCCCGAAGCCTCAGCAAAGAAGGCGGGGACAGGTGAAACGGCATCTCACCGGCGTCATCGCCGCGGGTCTCACGGTGACCCTCGGCATGACCGGATGCAGCAAGGGCAGTTCGTCCAGCGGTGGCGGCGACAACAAGACGATCAAGTTCGTCGCCGCGATCTACGACGACAACACCAAGGGTTACTGGGACGACCTGATCAAGAGCTTTGAAGCCGCGAACAAGGGCTACAAGGTCAACCTTGAGATGGTCGACTGGACCCAGATGGACGCCAAGGTCAAGACCTACGTCCAGACCAAGCAGACCCCGGACATCCTCAACTACAACGCCTTCTCCGACTTCGCTCGCGACGGCCTGACCTACCCGGCCTCCGAGGTCGTGTCGCCGCAGGTCCTCAGTGACTTCACGCCGACGTTCACGGAGCAGACGAAGTACAACGGCACGCAGTACGCCCTGCCGTTCATCGCCAGCGCCCGGCTCCTCTTCTTCAACAAGGACCTGTTCAAGAAGGCCGGCATCACCGACCCGCCCAGCACCTGGGCCGAGGTGAAGACCGACGCGCAGAAGATCAAGGCCAAGGGCGCCGTCGGGTACGGCCTGCCGCTGGGCCCGGAGGAATCGCAGGCGGAGTTCTACTCCTGGGCGATGAACGACGGCGGTGGCTGGGTCGACGCGTCCGGCAAGTGGGCGATCAACCAGCCGGCCAACATCGACACGCTCAACTTCCTGCGTGACCTGACCAAGTCGGGCCTGACCCAGCCGAACCCGGAGACCACCGACCGTAAGACGGTGTTCAACCAGTTCGCCCAGGGCAAGGTCGGCATGGGCATCAACGGCCCGTTCACCCGCGCCGGCTTCATCGACCCGGTGAACAAGAACCTGAACTACGGCATCGCGCCGCTGCCCAGCAAGGACGGCTCGGTCCACAACACGCTCGGCGTGGTCGACGTCCTCAACGCGTTCAAGAACGGCGGCAAGAACAAGGACGCCGTCACCAAGTTCATGAACTACTTCTACCAGCAGCAGAACTACGCCAAGTTCCTCAAGCTGGAGAACTTCCTGCCGACCACGAAGTCGGCCGGGAACGCGCTCAGCAGCGACCCGTACTACAAGCAGTTCGTGGACGCCCTGCCGCAGGCCAAGTTCGCGCCGACGAGCAACCCGGCGTGGTCGGCCGTGGCCGGCGCGGTGAAGCAGAGCATGGGCACCGCGGTCGCCGGATCGACCCCGAAGAAGGTCCTCGACGACATCCAGAAGACGGCCGAGAAGAACGGCTGACGTGCACGACGCCAAGATCAGGGAACGCGGTGCCGGGGCGGTCGCCCCGGCACCGCGGGCTCGCGGGCGCCGCCGCCGCGGCCGCGAACTCCTCCATGCCCTGCCCTGGATCGGCCCCGCGGTGGTACTCATCTCGGTCGTCGTGCTGTGGCCGGTCGTCGAGATGGTCCGGACGTCGTTCCTCAAGATCAGCTCGTCGGGGCTGACCCTCGGCAGCCAGGGCGGCAAGAACTACTCCGACCTGTTCGCCGAGGACGACCTCGTCGGCATCCTGATCCGTACGGTGCTCTGGGTGGCCGCGGTCGTCATCGTCACGATGGTGGTCTCGCTGGCGCTCGCCCAGCTCCTCAACGCCCGGTTCCCCGGGCGGCGCGTGGTGCGCTGGGCCGTGATCGTGCCGTGGGCCGCCTCGGTGCTGATGACCGCGCTGGTCTGGAAGTGGATGCTCGACAACTACTTCGGCGTGGTCAACCGGGTGCTCCTGGACCTGCACGTCCTGCACGAACCGGTGAACTGGCTCTCCCATCCGGACCAGGCGATGATGTGGATGATGTGGGTGGCGGTGTTCGTCTCGCTGCCGTTCGCCTCGTTCGTCATCCTGGCCGGGCTGCAGACGATCCCGGGCGAGGTGTACGAGGCGGCGCGCGTCGACGGCGCCGGCACCTTCCGCACCTACTTCCGGATCACGCTGCCGATGCTGCGGCCGGCCCTGCTGATCGCGTCGATCATCAACGTGATCAACGTCTTCAACTCCTTCCCGATCATCTGGGCGATGACCCAGGGCGGCCCGGGGCACGCGACCGACACGACCACGACCTTCATGTACAAGATCGCGTTCTTCGACCAGGACGTCGGTGAGTCGGCCGCCATGGCGGTGGTCAACTTCGTGCTGATCCTGGTCATGGTGCTGTTCTACCTGCGCGCCTCGCGCTGGCGGGAGGAAGTCCGATGACGGCGACCACGGTCCGGGCCAAGCCCGGAGCCCGGTCCAGGTCCGTGTCCTTCCGCAAGGTGATCCTGACCGGCGTGGGCTGGCTGGTCGGGCTGGCGTTCGTCGCGCCGTACCTCGAGATGCTCGTGACGGCGCTGAAGCCCGAGAACGAGCTGATGCGGTCCTCCTACCTGCCGACGAAGTGGGAGTGGTCCAACTTCGTCAACGTGTGGAAGGCCGCGCCGATCTGGCAGAACATGAAGGTGTCGCTGATCGTGGCCGGCGCGGCCACGCTGGTGACCCTCCTGTGCGCGCTGCCCGCGGCGTACTACAGCGCCCGCAACCGGTTCTGGGGCCGCAACGGGTTCCTGCTGCTCATCCTCGTCACGCAGATGTTCGCCCCGACCGCGCTGGTCATCGGCATCTACCGCGAGATGGTGGCGCTCAACCTGACCGACACGCTGCTGGCGCTGATCCTGGTCAACGCGGCGTTCAACCTGCCGTTCTGCGTCTGGATCCTGCACGGCTACTTCGCGAGCATCCCGAAGGAGCTGGAGGAGGCGGCGTTCCTCGACGGTGCGGGCAAGATCAAGGCGCTCACCCGGGTGACGCTGCCGATCTCGCTGCCCGGCCTGGTGACGGCGGTCGTCTACACGTTCATCGGCGCGTGGAACGAGTACATCGTGGCGCTCACCGTCACGTCCTCGCCGAACCGCCAGCCGCTGACCGTGGCGATCCCGTCGTTCGTCACGCAGTACCAGGAGCACTGGCAGTACCTCTTCGCGACGTCGCTGATCGCGATCGTGCCGGTCGTCATCCTGTTCGTCTTCATCGAGCGCTACCTCATCGGCGGCCTCACCGCCGGAGGCGTGAAGTAGCCGCCGGACAAGAGGCGCGCAAGCCCATGATTCGGTAGGTTTCCCGCCAGACGAGACGTGATCCTTCCGGCCGTTCAAGGCCGGAAGGGACGCGGGGAGCGACGGGGAGAGCGCGTGAACGCTCAGCCGGACAGACCGGACGGACCAGACGAGGGGCCGCACGACGACGTGCCGCCGGCGACGGAGACGTGGGTGCCGCCGGAGCCGCCGGCCGCCGGAGCGCACGCCGCCTGGCTGCCGCCGGGAGCGCGGCCCGGTGAGCCGTACGACCAGGCCCAGGGCTCCTACGGCCCGCCCCCGTACGGTCAGCCGTACGGGGCGCCGCCCGGTTGGCAGCAGCAGCCGCCGCCCGGATGGCAGCAGCCGTACGGGCCGCCGCCCCGCAGGCCGGGGATCTCGCGGCGGGCGAAGATCATCGTGGCCGGCGCCGTCGTCCTGTACATCCTGATCTTCATCGGCCAGATGGTGGTCGCGTACCTGCGCGTCCGTTAGCCGGCGGAGTCGAAGTTGATGGCGGAGTAGGCGCGCAGCTTCGAGAGCCGGTGCTCGCTGTCGATCTGCCGGATCGTGCCGCTGCGGGACCGCATGACGAGGGAGTTCGTGAACGCGATGCCCCGGTGGTAGCGCACGCCGCCGGTGAGCTCGCCGTCGGTGATGCCGGTCGCCGCGAAGAACACGTCGTCGGAGGTGACCAGGTCATCGGTGGTGAGAACGCGGGACAGGTCGTGGCCCGCGTCGATCGCCTTCTGCCGCTCCGCGTCGTCCTTCGGCCAGAGCCGTCCCTGCAGCATGCCGCCGAGCGACTTGATCGCGCACGCCGCGATGATGCCCTCGGGGGTGCCGCCGATGCCGAGCATCAGGTCGATGCCGGTGTTCTCCCGCGCGGCCATGATCGCGCCCGCCACGTCGCCGTCGGTGATGAACTTGATCCGCGCGCCCGCCTCGCGGACCTCTTTCACGATCTGCTCGTGCCGCGGCCGGTCGAGGATGACCACCGTGACGTCCTCGGCCGAGGAGCCCTTCGCCCGCGCCACGGCGCGGATGTTGTCGCCGACGGGCGCGTCGATGTTCACCACGCCGGCGGCCTCCGGCCCGGTGGCCAGCTTCTCCATGTAGAAGACGGCCGACGGGTCGTACATCGTGCCGCGCGGGCTCACCGCGATCACCGCGATCGCGTTGCTCATGCCCAGCGCGGCCAGCCGCGTGCCGTCGATGGGGTCGACCGCGACGTCGCAGTCGGCGCCCTGGCCATCGCCCACCTGCTCGCCGTTGAAGAGCATCGGGGCCTTGTCCTTCTCGCCCTCGCCGATCACGACGACGCCGTTCATCGACACCGTGTTGATGAGCTGGCGCATGGCGTTCACCGCCGCGCCGTCGGCGCCGTTCTTGTCCCCGCGCCCCACCCAGCGGGCCGCGGCCATCGCCGCCGCCTCGGTCACGCGTACGAGTTCGAGGGCGAGGTTGCGGTCCGGCGCGTCCGACTCGGTGGCCAGCGGGGTCGCTGCGGGGTTCTGTTCGGTCATCGGATGCGCGGCGGGCCGCCGGCCGGCGGGCCGGACACCACGCCGCTCCCTCCTCGTCGTGTCATCGTCAGGTCGATGGTGGTCGATGGCGCGCCCGCGGTCATAACCGCGGGCACTGCAGACATGCCCGTTTTGTAGGGAACCTTGCCTGCGAGAAACCCCACTTCGCCTGATCGGGGGGTCGGATCGTAGCGCAGCCGGGAAACGCCGATTCCCCGGTCCCAGGCGCGGTAGATGCGCACACTCGTAAATTCACAGCAGACAAGGCGTAATCTAGGGCCGTAATGAGCAGCGAAATCAAGCGGCGAGCGGAGTGCCCGGCGCCGCGCGACCGGCGGCCCGCGCGGCGAGTGCCGTGCGCGTCTCCGGCACGGCGAGGAGCCCGCAGTTGAGCATCGAACACCTCCAGCGCACCTCTGACCGGGGCGCCGCCACCCGCAGTGCGCTGCTGGCCGCGGCGCGCGAAGTCTTCTCGGTGTCCGGGTTCGCGCAGGCCGCGGTGACCGACATCGTGGCCAAGGCGGGTGCCAGCGTCGGCAGCCTCTACCACCACTTCAGCGGCAAGGCCGACCTCTACCTCACGCTCTTCGAGGAGTTCCAGACCCGCCAGCAGGAGCGCACCCGAGAGGCCGTCCACCTGGCCCGCGACCAGGGCGAGGCCGACCCGATGCGCCTGTTCATCGCGGGCGCCCGTGCCTACCTCGACGGATGCCTCGCCGAGCCCGACCTGGCCCGGCTGTTCCTGTCCGGCGACGGCCCGCCCGGGTTCGACCGAGCACTGCGCGACCGCCTCCGTACGTGGGCGCGGCGCAACGCCGCGCTCTTCCACACCGGCGAGGGCGGCGAGGTCGACGAGGCGCTCGTCGTCGTGCTGACCGGCGCGATGTCCGGCGCGGTCTCGGAGGTGTCGCTGTCCGAGGACGAGTCGGCCTCGCGACGGCTCGCCGACGACGTCCTGAGCATCATCTCCCGCATGGAGAGCGCACGTGAGCGACGCCCCTGACACGGCGACCGCCACCCGGGAGAAGGAAGGACCGTACGTCGTCTCGCCGTCGGTCTACAAGCGCCTCATGTCGGGCCTGCCCGGCTTCAGCATGGCCCTCCTGTCCTGCCTGGTGGTGGTCGGCCTGGTGATCCTGATCACCCCTCGCCGCAACGACAACGCCATGCCGCGCGTCGACTACCAGAGCGACCTCGCGGGCCTGCGCGCCGTCGCGCCGTACACCGCGCTGGCGCCCGAGGGCCTGTCCCCGCAGTGGTACCCCACGAGCACCCGGCTCGACGGCCACGCGGGCGGGCCGGTCTCCTGGCACCTCGGCTTCAACACGCCGCAGAAGGAGTACGCCGCGCTCGAGGAGAGCAACGAGACCCCCGAGGGCCCCGGCAACTTCGTCGACCGGATGACGAGCCAGGGCCACGCCGACGGCACCGCACAGATCGCCGGCGCCACCTGGGACCGGACGTTCCGCCCGGACAAGAAGCAGCGGTCGCTCGTCCGCCGGCTGCCCGGCCTGACCCTCGTGATCACCGGCACCGCCTCGTACGAGGAGCTCGCGGTCCTCGCGGGCGCCCTCAAGGCACAACCCAAGCCGGCGGCCACCCCCACCTAGATCGTTGATTGGTTCTTCAACGTTCAGATGATCGCTTCGATGCGCCGGCGTAGCCCGGGTTCGGCAGCCGTTCATGCCAGGTCGGGACCGCACGCGCCAGACCCCGCGCGACCTGGGACATGAGCTGTCCCTAGAAAGGCGCGCTTTCCGTGGTCTCGGCGGCGCCGGGCTCCGTGCGCTCGGCCATGGCCGCGGCGAGCTTGGCGCGGGCGCCTTCGAGCCATTCCTCGCAGATGCCGGCGAGCCGCTCGCCGCGCTGCCAGAGCGTGAGCGACTCCTCGAGCGTCAGACCGCCGCTCTCCAGCCGCCGTACGACGTCGGTCAGCTCGTCACGCGCCTGCTCGTAGGAAAGCTCAGGTTTCTCCTCCGTCACGCCCCCAACCCTACGGGCAGGCGGACGCCCACGCGCTCATCTGGACCGCCCTCAAGCCTTTCACGCGCCCTGCGGTCTCCCGGGCTCCTACGAGGGCGCGCGTTGCTCTTCGGCGATCTCAGCGCCGCGTGGGCGACCTCAGGAGCTGAGGTTGCCGATGATGATGAGGAACAACAGGAAAGTGACCAGGGCCGGGTAGACGTACGCGCCGGGGCGGTGGAACACCGGCGCTCCCGGGTCGAGCGGACGCTGCCCCCGGCCGTCCATGCGCGGCTGCGGGGCGGGCAGGTTCGCGACCTTGCCGCGGGCGGAGACGTTCATGAGGATGAAGAACGGGGTCAAGATGATCGCCCCGACGCTGCACCAGCCGCCGGTCAGGGTCTTGGTCGTCTGCCGGCGGAAGGTGTGCATGCCGCAGTCGCGGCAGTACGGGCCGGGCGCGGTCCAGATCGTGTGCATGATGACGGCGCCCACGACCGCGCGGAAGGTCGCCGGGGCGGCCGGGCCGTTCCCGCAGATGCGGCAGCTGACCTGGCCCTGCTGCGGCTGGTGGCCGGCCTGCTGCTGCGGAGCGTGGTACTGCTGCTGGTAGCCCTGCTGCGGCGCGCCCTGATACGGCTGCTGCTGATAGGGCTGTTGCTGGTAGGGCTGCTGGTACTGCTGCTGCGGGTACGGCTGCTGGTTCTGGTACGGCGGGTACGGCTGTTGCTGGTGGGGGCCGGGGTAGGGCTGCTGGTACTGCGGCTGAGTCACGGGGGAGTCCTTCGGCGGCCGGGGCGTCCGGCGGCTGCGGGCCGGCGGAGCAGGGTGCCGGAAAACCCTATCCATATCGACCGAAAAGCGATCGGCGTATCAAATTTTTGTGAAGTGAGGCGGCGCTCACACCGACGGTCAGACGGTGTCCACCCGCACCGTGATCCGGCCGTCCGGGAACCGGACCAGCAGCTCGTCGTCCTTCTTCACGTCGGCGGCGGCCCGTACGACGGACTCGTCGGGGCGCTGGATCACCGCGTAGCCGCGCTCCAGGGTCGCGGCGGGGGAGAGCGCCACGAGCCGCCCGCGGGTGTGCGCGAGGTTGTCGCCGGCCCGGTCGAGAGCCGAGGCCAGACACCGCCGGGCGCGGTCGCGCAGCGTGCCGACCGCCTCGGCCTGCCGCTCGATCTCGCGGACCGGATCGGCCAGCGCGGGCCGCGAGCGTGCCCCCGCCAGCCACTGCACCTCGCGCTCGACGCGGCCGGACAGGCAGCGCCGCCCCCGGTCGCGGAGCTGCCGGACGAGGGTGAGCTGCTCCCGTACGTCGGGCACGGTCTTCTTGGCGGCGTCGGTCGGCGTCGAGGCGCGTACGTCGGCGACGTAGTCGAGCAGAGGCGTGTCCTGCTCGTGGCCGATCGCGGAGACGACCGGCGTGCGCGCGGCGGCCACGGCGCGTACGAGGGCCTCGTCGGAGAAGGCCAGCAGGTCCTCCAGCGACCCACCGCCGCGGGCGATGATGATCACATCGACGTCGCGGTCGGCGTCGAGCCGGGAGAGCGCGTCGATGACCTCGCCCGCCGCGTAGGTGCCCTGTACGGCGGTGTTCTCGACCTTGAAGCGGACGGCGGGCCAGCGGCGGCGGGCGTTGTCCAGCACGTCGCGCTCGGCGGCGGAGTCGCGGCCGCAGATCAGCCCGATGGTGCCGGGCAGGAACGGCAGCGGCCGCTTGCGCTCGGCGTTGAACACCCCTTCGGAGGCGAGCAGCTGCTTGAGCCGCTCCAGCCGCGCCAGCAGCTCACCGACGCCGACCGGCCTGATCTCCAGCGCCGAGAGCGCGAACGAGCCCCGGTTGATGTAGAAGTCCGGCTTGGCGTGCACGACCACGCGCGCCCCGTCGATCACGGCGGGACCGCCGGCGTCGCACACCGCGCGCGGGCACACGACGCGTACGGAGACGTTGGCGACCGGGTCGCGCAGGGTGAAGTAGACCGTGCCCGCGCGGCGGTTCAGCTCGGTGATCTGCCCCTCGACCCAGATCCGGCCGAGCTTGGAGATCCAGCCGCCGATGAGCTGTAGAACCGTACGGACCGGAGTCGGCGACTCCGGCGAGGTCTCCAGGGCCATCCCCGCAGCCTAGGGGATGGGGCCACTGGGAAAACCCGGACGGCCTGTTCTGGCGAGCCGGACTGGACCGAGCGTGTGGTACACCCCACACTCCGTAGTTAGCCCAGCTAAAAGGGGGCTCTGTTAACGTGGAATGAGGAAAGGTCATGTCCGATCCCCGCGTGCTCGCCGAGCGTTTCAACCGGCAGATCCGCGACATCGTGCTCATGCTTCGTCGCGCGAGTGCCGCGCAGTCCATCACGACACAGCAGATGTTCGTGATGGGCTCACTTGAGGGCGGCTCGCGTCGGATGTCCGACCTGGCGGCCGAACACGGGGTCCGGCTGCCGACGATGACACGTCAGATCGGGCGCCTCGCGCGCGACGGTCTCGTCAAACGCGGACGCGACAGTGAAGACGCGCGAGTGGTCACCGCCGAGCTCACGGACGTAGGGCGCATACGCCTCCTCCGTGGCCGCGAACAGCGGATCACCTTCCTCGCGGGACGCATGGCGCTGCTGAACGACGCCGAGCGCGCCTCGATCGAGGCCGCGCTGCCCGCGCTGGAGAAGCTCTTCGCCGATTCGTGACCTTCCCAGGGCGATCTAACGAGGGGGACGGATTCGTGTGCGGAATTACGGGATGGGTGGACTACGAGCGTGACCTGACCGGCGAACGCCGTACGGCGCTGGACATGACGCGGACGATGCGGCTGCGCGGCCCGGACGACGAGGGCCTCTGGATCGACCCGCACGTCGCGCTGGGCCACCGGCGGCTGGCCGTCATCGATGTCGAGGGCGGCGTCCAGCCGATGAGCGAGGGCCCGGCGACCATCGTCTACAGCGGCGAGGTCTACAACTTCCGCGAGCTGCGTGAGGAACTGGTGTCCCACGGGCACCGGTTCCGTACGCGCAGCGACACCGAGGTGGTCCTGCAGGCCTACCTCCGCTGGGGCGCCGGCCTGGTGGACCGGCTCAACGGGATGTTCGCCTTCGCCGTCTGGGACCGGCGAACCGAGGAGCTCCTCCTGGCCCGCGACCGCATGGGCATCAAGCCCCTCTACTACGCGCCCATGCCACACGGCGTGCTGTTCGGCTCCGAGCCCAAGGCGATCCTCGCCAACCCCGGCTTCACCGCCCGCGTGGACGAGGACGGCCTGTGCGAGGTGCTGACCATGTCCAAGACGCCCGGCCACGCGATCTTCCTCGGCATGCGCGAGGTCGTGCCCGGTCACACCGTGCGCGTCTCCCGCGAGGGCATCACCGACCGGGAGTACTGGGCGCTGACCGCCCAGGAGCACACCGACGACGTCCAGACCACCGTCCGGCACGTACGCGAGCTGCTCGACGACATCGTGGAGCGCCAGCTGATCTCCGACGTGCCGCTGTGCACCCTGCTGTCCGGCGGGCTGGACTCCAGCGCGCTGACCGCCCTCGCCGACCTCGCCCTCGGGCCCGAGAGCGTACGGTCCTTCGCGGTCGACTTCGTGGACGAGACCGGCGGGTTCATCCCGGACGAGCTGCGGTCCACCTCGGACACCCCGTACGTCCACGACGTGGCCAAGCACGTCGGCTCGCTGCACACCGACGTCGTGCTGCGCACCGACCAGCTCGCCTCGCCGCGGATCATGGACAGCGTGCTGCGGGCCCGCGACCTGCCGGGGATGGGCGACATGGACGCCTCGCTGTACCTGTTGTTCGAGGAGATCAGAAGGCACTCCACCGTCGCGCTGTCGGGAGAGTCGGCCGACGAGGTCTTCGGCGGCTACCCGTGGTTCCATGACCCGGACATCGTGAACACCCCCACCTTCCCGTGGGCCATGACCTCGTTCGCCAACGGCCGCGACCTGCTCGACCCGGACCTGAACGCGCGGGTGGAGGCCTACCAGGACCGCCGGTACCACGAGGCCCTGGAGGAGGTGCCGTATCTGCCCGGCGTGAGCGCGCTGGAGCGGCGGATGCGGGAGATCTGTTACCTCCACCTCACCCGCATGGTCCGCGTCCTGCTGGACCGCAAGGACCGGCTGAGCATGGCCGTCGGCCTCGAGGTACGCGTGCCGTACTGCGACCACCGCCTCGTGGAGTACGTCTTCAACACGCCCTGGGCGTACAAGACCTACGACGGGCGGGAGAAGAGCCTCCTGCGCGGGGCCGTCGCCGACGCGCTACCGGGGTCGGTCGTCCAGCGCGTCAAGAGCCCGTACCCGGCGACGCAGAACGCCAGCTACGAGAAGGCGATCAGAGAGCGGCTCGGCGAGATCGTCGCCGACCCGGCAGCGCCGATCCGGCCCTACCTCGACCCGGCCGCGGTCGAGGTCGCGCTGCGGCGGCCGATCGGGCACGCCAGCCTCCAGCGCGACCGCATCGGGCTTGAACGCGCGGTGTCCCTCAACGACTGGCTGACGGCCTATCGACCGGCCTCTGTCTAGCCAGGGCCTGTCTCGAAGTCCCGCTGTCCTACTGCGCGACGCCCAGGCGGCGCCTCGCCGCGTTGTCGTCGGTCGCCGGCCAGCACCAGGCCGACTCCTCCTCCGCCTTGCGACGCGCCGCCTGGACACCGCTCGCCACGAACGGAGACCTCGAGACAGGCTTTAGCGCTCACTCCTCAGCTTGGCGATGCGGTTCTCGTACATGCGCAGGAAGTCGGCGCGTGCGGCGTGCGCGCGTTCGTAGTCGCGCAGCTCGCCGACCTGCCGGGCGTCGAGGCCGCGCAGCCGGGCGCGTACGGAGGCCAGGGTCGCCTCGTCGTATCCCGACACGGGCAGGTCCTTGGCGGACGGTGCCGCCGGGGCCTTCGCCGCGGCCGCCGGCTTGGGCTTGGCGGCGGGCTTCGGCTTGGCCGGCGCGGCCTCCTTGGCGGCGGGCTTCGGCTTCGGTTTCGGGGCCGGTTTCGGCTTCGGCGCCTTCGTGGTCGTCGTCGCGGTCGCGGCGGGCTTCGGCCGGGTCTCGGCGGAGGGCCGTGACGGCGGCGCGGTGGCCGGCTTGGGCGGCGAGGCGGGACGTGTCGTCGCGGCGGGCCTGGGCGCGGGCCTGCTCGCGGGCTTCGCCGCCGCGGGCTTGGGCTTGCCGACGGAGATCTCCGAGTCGGTGGTGGCGCGGCTCGCCGGGGGCTCCTCGGCCTTGCCGTTGCCCGCGACCTTTCCGACGACCATGCCGGTGAGGTTCTCGGCGTCGTCTTTCAGGCGGCCTAGGACGGGCCCCAGCCCGGACTCGCGCGCCTCGCGGTAGTCCTTGCGGACACGGTCGGTCAGCAGGAGAGCCCGCCCGACACCCATGACCGCCAGCCGGGCAGCATGGATGGGGAGCTCGCTGACGGTGTCCCTGACATGTTCTTTCAGGCGGCGTGGCGTTCGTGTCATCGTTTGTTTCTGCTCCCTCCAGCCCTTTACAAACGGACTGGTCGGTACCCTACGGTCCTGTCCACGAACACTCTGCCCTACCGTGGCGCGGCGTTCACGCCCCGTGGCCGGGTTTCACGCACGCGAATCGGCGGTGTCGTGAGCGCGCCTACGATGGGACCCATGACTCGTCGCGTTCTCCTGGCCAAGCCGCGTGGGTACTGCGCGGGTGTCGATCGAGCCGTACAGACGGTGGAGCTGGCGCTGGAACGCTATGGCGCCCCCATCTACGTGCGCAAACAGATCGTCCACAACGTCCATGTGGTCAAGACCCTCGAGGAGCGGGGCGCCGTCTTCGTCGACGAGACCGAAGAGGTGCCCGAGGGCGCCATCGTCGTCTTCTCCGCCCACGGTGTGGCCCCGGTCGTGCACGACGAGGCAAAGAGCCTCAGCCTGCGTACGATCGACGCCACCTGCCCGCTGGTCACCAAAGTGCACAAGGAGGCCAAGCGCTTCGCCTCCTCCGACTACGACATCCTCCTCATCGGCCACGAGGGCCACGAAGAGGTCGTCGGCACCAGCGGTGAGGCCCCCGAGCACGTCCAGCTCGTCGACGGGCCGGGCGACGTGGCGAACATCACGGTCCGCGACCCGGAGAAGGTCGTGTGGCTGTCCCAGACCACGCTGTCGGTGGACGAGACCACTGCCACGGTCGACGCGCTGCGCGCCCGCTTCCCCAAGCTGCTCGACCCGCCCTCGGACGACATCTGCTACGCCACCCAGAACCGCCAGGTCGCGGTGAAGGAGATCGCCGCGGAGTCGCAGCTCGTGATCGTGGTCGGCTCGCGCAACTCCTCCAACTCCGTACGCCTCGTCGAGGTCGCCAAGGACCACGGCGCCGACGCGTCGTACCTCATCGACTACGCCGAGCAGATCGAGCCGTCCTGGCTCGACGGCGTGACGACGGTCGGTGTGACGAGCGGTGCCTCGGTGCCGGAGGAGCTCGTCGCGGGCGTTCTGGCGCGCCTCGCCGAGCACGGGTTCGACGAGGTCGAGGAGGTCGAGTCGGTGCGCGAGCGCATGGTCTTCGCCCTGCCGCACGAGCTCCGCCGCGACCTGCGCGCCGTCTGACCTCTCAGTCGGCGGCGTGCCGGCCGGGTGTCTCGTCCCAGCGGACCGGGTCGTCGTCCTCGTCCTTGCGGCCGAGCAGGGACGTGCGGCCGCGGAACGGATGGTCGGCGGCGATCCCGGCGCTCAGCTCCCGGAGGTTGGCGGGCAGGCCGCGCGGCACCGCGATCACCACCACGAGCACCGCGCCGGCGAACAGCCACGGCATGCCGGAGGTCAGCGTCGTGACCAGGGTGAGCAGCACGCTCACCAGGAACGACCGCTCTCCGAACGAGCCCACGACCGCCGACAGCAGCGACACCCCGAAGAAGATCAGCGGCGGGCTGACCACGAGCGTCAGCAGGTCCGTACGGCGGGTCGCCAGCACCGCGAGCAGGCAGCCGAGGACGAACAGGAAGCCCTGGGCGGAGTGCAGGCCGAACAGGCCGCCGCCGATCGCGCCCACCAGCGTCGCGCTGAGCACGACGACAACGCCGCCCCGGCCGGTCAGAGTGACCGCCGGGCCGGCGGCGCGTGGGCGCCGTGACGCCCCCGTCGTGGAAGTGGACGCCGTCTTGGGGCCTCCACGCGTGTCCGTTGCCACCAGCCGTCCCAGAGTCGAGCGTGCCTGACCGTACGGTAACCCGCTCCAGGGGGTCACGTCCCGCGACACGACGTTACCGTCGTCAAGGAAGCAGGCGGATCTGGCGGTTCTCGTCGGCGTCGTCGGCGAGTTCGGCCGCCGAGAGCGAGCGGGCCGGCTCTCCCACCTGCTGCGGCGGGTCCAGCTCCGCGTCGGTGACCCCGAGCTCGTTCAGCCGCCGCGCGGTGACGAGGACGCGGCTCTCCAGAGAGCCGACCGTACGGTTGTAGGACACGACGGCGTTCGTGAGCGACTTGCCGAGCTGGTCGACGTGACGGCCCAGCGTGCCGAGGCGCTCGTACAGCTCGCGGCCGAGCTCGAACACCGCGCGGGCGTTCTCCGACAGCGCCTCCTGCTGCCAGGCGTAGTGCGCGGTGCGCAGCATCGTGATGAGCGTCGTGGGCGTGGCGATGTGCACGCGGCGGCGCATCGCGTACTCCAGGAGCTCCGGGTCGCGGTCGAGGGCGGGCGCCAGGAACGCCTCTCCCGGAACGAACAGCACCACGAACTCCGGGGTGGGGCTGAAGGAGCGCCAGTACGCCTTGGCGGCGAGCCGGTCGACGTGCTCGCGCAGGTGCCGGGCGTGCGCGTCGAGCCGTCCCTTCCACACGGCGGCCTCGTCGGTGCCGGCCGCCTCCAGGTACGCGGCGAGCGACACCTTGGAGTCCACGACGATGTTCTTGCCGCCCGCGAGGCGTACGACGAGGTCGGGGCGCTGGCCGCCCGGTGCCGTCGCCTGCTCGTCGAAGTCGCAGTGGCGGGTCATCCCGGAGATCTCCACCACGCGCCGGAGCTGCAGTTCGCCCCACCGGCCGCGCGCCTCGGGCCGCTGCAGGGCGCGTACGAGGGTGTGGGTCTCGTGGCGGAGCTGGTCGGAGCTCTGGCGGACGAACTCGACCTGCTTGGCGAGCATCGCGTGCGACTCGCGCCGGCCCGTCTCGACCTCGCGCAGCTGCTCCTCGACGCGCCCGAGAGTGTCCTTGAGCGGCGCGATGCGCTTGTCGAGCTCTCCGGCGGCCTCGGCGTTCGCGGTGGCCAGGCGGGTGCCGGCCAGCTCCAGGAAACGCTGGTTGCTGGCGTCGAGGGCCTGGGCGGACAGCGACTGGAAGCGCTCGGTGAGGCGTTCCTCGACGTAGGCGACCTTCTCCTCGGCCGCCTTCGCGCGCGCCGTGATCATCGCCGTACGGCTCCGCGCCCATGCCACCCCCGCGACGGCACCGACGACGAGACCGACGACCAAGCCGAGAAGAACGTCCATTACCGCATCGTGACAAAGCGAACGCGCCGATGCCGGGACGACGCGCGGGCCATGCCCGACGCGAATCGTTGGGGGACTCCTGCACACCCGAGAATTAGGGTGTCCCCATGCAGCGGCCGCGGCGTCCCGGGAAGCTCACCGCAGTGGCGCTCGTCGCGCTCGTGATCGTCGTCGCGGGCACCGGCGTGCTGGCGTACATCTCACGGACCGGCCCGGCGTACCGGACGCCGGTGGCGTGCTCGCTGCTCACTCAGGCGCAGGTCGACGCGTACGTGCCCGGTGCGGTGCCGGGCGACGACGGTGACGGGTACTACTGCCCGTGGGCCGCGACGGGCGGTACGGGCCGGCTGACGGTGGCGGTGGAGGTCCTCCCCGGCGAGCGGCCGCGCGTCGGGGCGGCGGAGAGCCGGTACGGCGTCCGGCGGCGGCAGGCCGGCACGACGGTCAGAAAACTGTCGCTCGGCGACGAGTCGTTCATGGCGTGCGTCTCGCAGGGCTGCCGGTCCTGCACGCGGGTGAGCAATGTCGTGTTCACCCTGGAGCTGCGGGGCGGCGCGCGTGACCCCGCCTCCTCGGTGCGGGCGCTCACGGCGCAGGCGGTCCGGCACATGCGCGGGCTCCGCGGATGACGGCCCGGGTGCTCCGGGGCCGTAGACTCGCCGTCCGTGAGCTTGTCCATCGGAATCGTCGGTCTGCCCAACGTCGGCAAGTCGACGCTCTTCAACGCGCTGACCAAGAACACCGCTCTCGCGGCGAACTACCCGTTCGCCACGATCGAGCCGAACGTCGGCGTGGTCGGATTGCCCGACCCGCGCCTCGACGAGCTCGCGCGGCTGTACGACTCCGCCAAGATCGTGCCGGCGACCATGCAGTTCGTCGACATCGCCGGCATCGTGAAGGGCGCCTCGGAGGGGCAGGGGCTGGGCAACCAGTTCCTCGCCAACATCCGGGAGACCGACGCGATCTGCCAGGTCATCCGAGTGTTCGACGACCCGGACGTGACGCACGTCGACGGTGACGTGGCGCCCCTGCGCGACATCGAGACGATCAACACCGAGCTGATCCTCGCCGACCTCCAGACGCTGGAGAAGGCCCTGCCGCGCCTCGACAAGGAGGCACGGACGACCAAGGACAAGGACCGGCTCGCGGTGGTCGAGGCCGCCCAGGCGGCGCAGAAGGTCCTCAACGAGGGCACGACGCTCTACGCCTCCGGCCACGACCTGGGCGTCCTGCGTGAGCTGCACCTGCTCACCGCCAAGCCGTTCCTCTACGTCTTCAACGTCGACGAGGACGAACTGGGCGATGAGGACCTGCGCGGGCGGATGCAGGCGCTCGTCGCGCCGGCCGAGGCGATCTTCCTGGACGCCAAGATCGAGTCGGAGCTGATCGAGCTGCCCGACGACGAGGCGCTGGAGCTGCTGCAGTCGACCGGCCAGCAGGAGCCCGGGCTCCTGCAGCTCGTACGGGTCGGGTTCGACACGCTGGGCCTGCAGACGTTCCTCACCGCGGGGCCGAAGGAGTCGCGGGCGTGGACGATCCCGAAGGGCGCGAGCGCTCCGGAGGCCGCCGGCGTCATCCACACCGACTTCCGCACCGGGTTCATCAAGGCCGAGATTGTTTCGTATGACGATCTCATCGCGGAACGCTCGGTAGCCGCCGCCCGATCCGCCGGGAAGGCCCGGATGGAGGGCAAAGAGTACGTCATGCAAGATGGCGACGTTGTGGAGTTCCGCTTCAACGTGTAGCGCGGAGAGATGAACCTCGCCTTCCGGTAATACCGCTCGTCACTCGGAGTTATCCACAGCCGCGTGCCGGGGCTGTGCATCCCCGTTGAACCCTGGAACAATTGACCGCCGTGGTTAGGGTGGTAAATCAAACACCAGTAGATGGATAACACGGCGCGCCGATCCGGCTGGGCAGGCGCGAGCGGAGGGACGATGGCTCGCAGGTCGTCCGGCGTCGTAGACGCCGGTACCCCCGGTTACCCGCCGGGCGGTTTCGGGCCCGCCGACCCCTGGGACGCACCAGAGGAGAAGGGGCGGCGCGGCAAGGGCCGCCGTGGGTCCGGCGGCGGTGGTCGTGGCGACCGCGGCGGCTGGGGAGGTTCCGGCGGACGGTGGTGGATCTACGTCGGCCGCGTCATCCTCTGGGCTTTCCTCATCGTCGTGCTGGTCAACGGCGTGCGGGCGCCGTTCGAGCGGTTCACCGAGAAGTCGGCGACGCCGACGACGCCGACCTCGGGAAAGCCGGCCTTTCCCGCGGAGCAGGCGTCCTCATATGCGCTTTCGTTCGCCGACGTCTACCTCAACTACGATCCGGCTGTGGCGGCGGACCGGGAGAAACAGCTCGCGCAATTCATCGCGCCCGGAGTCGACCCGCAGCTGGGCTGGGGCAACGCCGGAAAGTCGGTGCTGCGATCGGCCCAGGTCTTCTCGGTCGACGCGCAGGATGTCAACCGGGCCGTCGTGACGCTTCTGGTCCAGGCGAACGACCGGCTGTTCCAGTTGGCCGTGCCGGTCTACGCCAAGGACGGCGCGCTGGCGATATCGGGCCGGCCCGCGGCGCTCCCGGCGCCGCCGAGGGCGGCGCTGCCGTCCGCCAACCAGGACCGTGACTCGGCGCTCGAAACCGAGTTGCAGGAGCCCCTCACGGGCTTCTTCAAGGCCTACGGGAGCGGCGACACGTCCTCGCTCCAGCGCTACTCCGACCCGCCCGTGACGGGCCTCGGCAACGCCTACGCCCTGAGCGCGCTGAAGGAGATCAACGCGCCGCAGGGCAACGCGAACTCGCGGACGGTCAATGCGACCGTGGTCTGGCAGGTCTCGCCTGTTCAGAACAAAGCCTCGGGCGGCACGCTCGAGCAGACCTACCAGCTCACCATGGTCAAGAAAGATGGCAATTGGTACGTAACGGACATTCGAGGTTCAACGCTTCCGGCCGCGTCATGACGTGGCGCCGGCCTCATTCGAGCACTGAGATCCACTCCCTGACCGAGGAAGGCTAGGTCGATGATTCAGCATATGTTGGCGATGCTCCCGCAGCACGTGAGCGCGGAGCCCGCCAATGGCCTGAACACCGATGATCTCGCGAAATGGCTTCGACAGATCTTCGGACCGCTGTTCCTGGTCATCGTCTCGATTGTCGCGATCTTCTTTCTCTTCACGAGAGAGATCACGCGATTTGTGCAGTTCATTATTCTTGCTATCGGAATCGGAGTGATCTTCTACGTTCCGAATATCATCGAGACGACGGCCAAGGCCATTGCCAAGGCACTAGGAGTAAGCATTACCTGATTGGTCCGGGTGCCGTGCTGTTCTGAATATGGCCGGTCTCAGTTAGGGGAGTGGGGCCCGCGTGGATCTGCCCACGTACACCAATATCTGGCGCATCGAGAAGCGGCTCTACAAGCTTTATGATCTCAACTTGCCGATGCCGCTGCCGTTGGTACAGATCGGCGTCTTCGTCGGCATCTTCCTGCCCTGGATCATTCTGCTCCAGATAGCTCAGGTGCCGTTCCACGCGCCCTGGCACGTGGTCTACATCGTGCCGCCGGGCGTGCTGACGTGGCTGGCCACCCGGCCGGTCATCGAGGGCAAGCGGCTCACCGAGCTGATGATCTCCCAGATCCGCTACCTCACCGAGGCCAAGACCTGGGCGCGGCTGACGCCGATGCGCGAGCCGGACGAGGTCGCGATCGTCGGCCGCGTGTGGCTGCGCCGCCGCGGCGTGTCCGGGCGGGTGCACGCCGGGCGCAGGCGCTCGCGCGGGGCACAGCCGTCCGTGGCGGCCGCCACCCAGGCCGACCAGAGCGCACCGCCGCTGCACGGGGCCGAGGCTCCGGTCCGGCCCGCGGCGGCACAGCCGGTGCGTGAGCCGTCTTCGGCGCGCCGTCCGGCCGCTCAGCCGGCGCGCGCGCAGCAGCGGCCGAGCCTGCGGCCGACGCCGCACGAGGGCACGGCCACGGTGTCGCCGTCGTCCGCCGGTTCGCCGGCGCGGCGCCCCGGCGAGCGGCGGGCCGCGCCCCGGCCGGGCTCGGGCGACCCCTGGGCGGCACGCGCGGACGACCCGCGCGTGACCCGCACCGACCACCCGCGCGTCCCGCCTCCTGTGGAGGACCCGAAGCCGGCCCGGACCGGCTCCGAAGAGCCGCAGGTCACGCGTGCCGAGACCGACGACCCGCGCGTGACACGACCCGAGACGGTCCGCCGGGACACGTTCCCGCCCGCGCCGCAGCGCGTCCACGGCTTCCCGGTCCCGACGCCCCCGCCCGCCGAGGGCTCCCCGGACGCGGACGGCACGGACCAGCCGGAACGCCCTGCGGCACGCGCGCCGGAGACCGACCGCCCGGCGGCCGGCCCCGGCGCCCCGCACCGCCCGGTGCGCCCGCGCAGCGCGTCCCACGAACCCGAGCGCCCGGCCACACCGACCGGACCGCAGCGGGTGACCCCGTTCGTCACTCCGGCGCCGTCCGGCAGGACCGGCACGCCCCCGGCACCGGGACTGCCGGGCCGGCCGGGCACGCCGGAGAGCCCCGACCTGGAACGCTTCGACACCCCGCCCCGGGCCGACCGCCCGGGCGACACCTCCGAGCCCACGCCTACGGGCGAGCGCCCGGACCTCGGCCGCTCCGCCACCCCGGCGGGCTCGGGCGATGTCTCCGAGCCCGGCAGGCCCACACTCGAACCGTCCGGCACGCCTGCGGTGACGGCGCGCCCTGGCGAGACCTCCGAGTCCGGTTCGCCCACCTCACCTGGCGAGCGCCGTTCCGGCGCACCGGTGGGGCCGGGCGAGGTCTCCGGGTCCGGTACGTCCACGCCGTCCGGCGAACGTCCCGGAAGCGATGCCGAGCGCTCCGGCGCGTCGACGCGCTCGGGCGAGACGCCCGGGTCCGACGCCTCTACGCCGTCCGGCGAGCGTCTTGGAAGCGATGCCGAGCGGTCCGGCGCGGCGGCGCGCCCGAGTGAGACGTCCGGCTCGCCTGCGCCTTCTGGCGGGCGTCCCGAGTCGGGGCGTTCGGGCGGTCCTGTTGGAGCCGGCGAGGTTTCCGGCTCCGGCACGTCGTCCGGTGAACGTCCGGGAGGCCACGGGTCGAGGGCGGCCGCGGATTCCGAGCGGTCCGGCGCGCCCGCGCTGCCGGCGCGCTCGGGCGAGACGTCCGGGTCCGGTGCTTCTACGCCTTCTGGCGGGCGTCCAGAGCTGGGACGTTCCGGCGGGCCTGCGGGGTCGGACGAGGCTTCCGAGTCCGGCATGTCCGTGCCTGCCGGCGAGCGTACGGACGGTTCCGGATCGAGCGAGGTCTTCGGGTCTGGGCGGTCCGGTGCGCATGTGCCACCGGCCCGGCCGGGTGAGCCGGCGAGTTCGAGCCGGTCCGAGGACTCCGCCGAGTCGCCGGAGGAGTCTCCGGCCTCTTCGGACGAGTCGCCTACACCCTCGTCCGCACCGGGTGCTCCGGGTGGGCGGCACGCGGCGCCCGGCCGGCGTTCTCCGGACTCCTCCGCCGGGGACGAGCAGGCCACCCGCGGGACGGGCGAGAAGACCCCGGACGCCGAGCAGGAGGACGACCGGCCGAGCGCCCAGGTCATCCGGCTCGTGCCGGGAGGCAAGCACGCCAAGCCCGGCGGCCGTGGCCCGGTCCCGCTCGAGCCGTCCGGCCAGGACAAGGAGCCGTCGAGCGCCGACCAGAGCCGGGAGGAGTCGCGTACGGCGGCCCGGCCGGACTCCGGCGAGGAACACGAGGAACACGAGGAGCCGCGGACGGCGTCGGCGGAGAGCGCCGAGGGCACGCCGAGCGACGAGGACGTGATCGCCTCCGCCCGTACCGACCAGATCGTCTGGCCCTCCAGAGGACGCCGGGCGGCGGAGTCGCGCGACGCCGACGACGCGCGGGAGAAGCCCTCGCCACAGGGCCCGCCGCCGGGGCCGTTCGCCCGGCCCGGCGGTCAGGTGCGCGGCAGGTCGCACGGCGAGGCTCCGGCCCCGCGCGAGACGCGGCCGACGGCACCGCACCCGAGCGCGCCACGGCCGTCCGTACCGAAGCCGGGCCAGGAACCCGCCGCGCAGGAGACTCCGCAGCAGCCCCCGCAGAGTCCCGCCGCGGGCCCGGGGCAGCGCCTGGAGCCTCCGCAGCCCGGCACACCGCGGCCCGGCACGCCGCCGAAGGCGCCCATGCCCCGGCTCACGCCGCCCCCGCAGGTTCCCCTTCCGACGGCGGCCGCCGCGCCACCGCCGCCGGCGCCCGCACGGCCGGTCACGCCTCCCGCGCGGCCCGGAGCGCCGCGCGGATGGGACCCGAACGCCGCGCCGTCGGAGTCGCCCGCCCGCGGCGTCCGATCGGGGCCGGCCTCACCCGTACGGCCCGGTCCGCTGCCCCAGGCCGGCGACCAGGACGACCGCGACGACGACGGCCGCGGCCTCCGGCGGATCTTCTCCGGCGGCGGCAGCGGCGAGGGCGACTACGAGCAGCGGGTGCGCACGGCGTTCGACGGCGCGCGCCGGGTCGTCGTACTCGGCTGCACCGGCGGCGCCGGGCAGACGGTGACCGGGCTCATGCTGGGCCACACGTTCGCCCAGCACCGCGGGGACCGGATCGTGGCGGTCGACGTCAACCCCGGTCCCGGTGCCATGGCGCGGCGCACCCGCACCGAGACCCGCGAGACGCTCACCTCGCTCATCACGCACGCCGAGCAGGTGACCGGCTACCAGATGATGCGCCGCTACACCTCCGTCTCCAAGTCGGGGCTTGAGGTCGTCGCCGCGGGGAAGAACCCCGTCCAGGCTCTCGACGATCGCGACTACGCGCTCGCGATGCGCACGCTCGACCGCTTCTACGCCGTCACGCTGCTGGACGCCGCCGCCGCGGTCGTCGCGCGCGTGCTCCCGTACGCCGACCAGATCGTGCTGGTGGCGCCGGCGAGTTCTGACGCACCCCGGGCGGTGGCGATGACCTTCGAGTGGCTCGACGGACACGGCTACGAGGAGCTCCGCTCCAAAGCGGTCACTGTGATCAACGGGGTGAGCCGCCGCAGCATGGAGGACGTCGAACAGGCCGAGTCCGTGGCGCGAGGCCGCTGCCGCGCGCTCGTGCGCATTCCGTGGGATGACCACCTCAGCCTCGACCGGGCACCTCGCAACGAGCTGCGCACACTGCGCTCGTCCACTCGCAAGGCCTACATTGCGCTCGGCGGCGTCGTCGCCGGAGGCCTCGTCCAAATCCCCGACCGCTACGCACAGCAGGAGTTCTCCCGATGAGCCGACCCGTGGGCCGCGAGCGCGGTGGATCGCTTAGGTATGGGGCGGTCCCGTGTGCCCCCGGCACAATGATCGAGGAGCGGGGAGGCCACCGATGAGCAGGCCGTCCAAGGTTCGCAGCAGACTGGCCGTACGTTATTTCGACGACCGGATCCTGCTCACCGACAACGCGGCGTGGGCCTACTTCCGGCTGCCGACGGTGTCGTATGAGTTCACCACGGGCGAGGAGCGCGAGGCGCTCGCCACCAACATCACGATCGCGATGGCCGGCATCCGCATGCAGGACGCCGAGATCCACCTGCGGATCGCGCACCGCACCTACCCTGCGGCCGAGTGGGCGCTGGCCCTGGACCAGACCTCCGACGGCGGCCCGGGCTGGCGTGACTACCTCGAGGAGATGTACGCCCACGTCTGGTCGAAGGACTTTTGGACCAAGGAGGTCTACCTCGGCGTGCGCCTCGGCCCTCGTGGTGTCGGCGCGCAGCTGTCCGGGGGAGCCTTCCGCCAGATGTTCGGCCTGTACAAGCGCAGCGAGGAGGCGCTCGGGCTGCACGACGACGCGATCCCCGAGAAGGAGATCGCGCGCTGGACCGAGCAGGCCGAGCGGCTCGGCCGCGCGCTGACCGGCAGTGCCCTGTACGCCCGGCACGCCACCTCGACGGAGGTCGCGTGGCTGTTCCAGCACGCCGCGAGCGGGGCGCTCACCGACCCGCCGCCGTCGGCCACGCCACGCCGCACGTGGGGCGCCGGCGAGATCGAGACGCTGGTCGAGGGCTCGATCGTCAACGGCCGCTCGAACCTGCGCATGGAACAGCCCGACGGCGCCTCGTACGCCGCCTACCTGTCGTTCGCGCGGTTCCCGGACCTGATGCCGTTCCCGGACGGCGAGCCGTGGCTGCACTTCGCCGACGCGCTGCCGTTCCCGGTCGAGGTGTCGGCGCGGATGAAGCTCGTCCCGCCGGCCAAGGCGTCCAAGGACGTCTCGCGCAAGCTCGCGCACGCCCGCGACATGGACCAGCACATCCGCGAGGCCGGCGCGGAGGCCCCGATCGCGCTCGCCGAGCAGATCGACGCGGCGCGGATGCTCGAGCACGGCATCACCAAGGAGCGGCTGCCGTTCGTGTACGGCTGGCACCGGCTGATCGTGTCCGCGCCGACCGAGGAGCTGCTCCAGCAGCGCGTCGACGCCGTCGTCGAGCACTACCGCGACCTCGGCATCGACATCGTCTGCTCGACCGGCGACCAGTTCTCGCTGTTCTGCGAGTCGCTGCCCGGCGACCGGATCCGGGTCAACGCCTACGCCCAGCGCCAGCCGCTGCGGACGATCGCCGGCGGCATGCCCACCGCGACGGTCGACCTCGGCGACCGGCTCGACGAGACCTCCGCCGGCTGGGTCGGCCCGTACATCGGGGAGACCCTCGGGCGGGCCCGTTCGATCGTCCACTTCGACCCGCTCGTAGCCGCCGCGCGCAACCGCCCGACCGCGGTCGCGATCACCGGCGAGCCCGGCGGTGGCAAGACGACGCTGGCTCTGCTGCTGATCTACCAGATGGCGCTGCGCGGGGTCACGATCGCCGCGATCGACCCCAAGGGCGACGCCGAGTCCCTGGTCGAGCTGTTGCGCAGGCGCGGGCGGCGGGCCCGTGTCCTGCCGCTCGGCTCCGCGGCCCCGGGTCTGCTCGACCCGTTCAGCTTCGGCGACGACCTGGCGACCAAGAAGACGATGGCCACCGAGACGCTCCGGCTGCTCCTGCCGCGCATGTCGGAGGAGCGCGAGTCCGCGATGATCCAGGCCGTGGGCGCGGTGGCCAACCAGCCGCAGCCCTCCCTCGGCAAGGTCGTCGACTACCTGGAGGCCACGAGCGACCCGGCCTCGAAGAACCTCGGCGCCGTGCTGCGCTCGATGTCGGAGATGAGCCTCGCCCGGCTCTGCTTCGACCCCTCCGGCGGCGAGCGCATCGACACCGCGGGCTGGACCACGGTGTTCACCCTCGGCGGCCTGACCCTGCCCGACGTCGCGATCCCGCGTGAGGACTACTCCTACGAGCAGCGGTTGTCGGTCGCGCTGATGTACCTCGTGTCGCAGTTCGCGCGGCGGCTGATGCACGGGCTGGACCGGCACCTGCCGAAGGCCATCTTCCTGGACGAGGCCTGGGCGATCACGCAGACGCCGGAGGGCGCCAAGCTGATCCCCGAGGTGTCCCGTATGGGACGTTCGCGGAACACCGCCCTGATTCTGGTGTCACAGAATGCCGGCGACCTTTTGAATGAACAGGTGACGAACTGCCTGTCATCGGTCTGGTCGTTCCGTTCGACGGAACGAAACGAGGTCGGCAACGTGATGGCCCTGCTCGGGGTGGAGAACTCCGACGAGCACAAGGCCGTCCTCCGCAACCTCGGCAACGGCGAGTGCATCTTCCGCGACCTCGACGGCCGCGCCGGGCGCATCGGCGTCGACCTCGTCTCCGACGAGCTGCTTCGCTGGCTCGACACCAACCCGACCCGTGCCAAGCCCGGAGAGGCCGCCGCGGGGGCGGCCCCGAACGGCCGCGGCGACGACGGGCCCCCCGGCCCGCAGAACGCTTCGCACGACCCGGCGACCGAAGTCACCCAGGAGGTTCCGCGATGAGGGTGCCCCCCACCCGCCGTCGGCGAAAGGTCGCGGAACGAGGCAGACCGGGAGGGAAGCGCAGGTCGATAATCATCCTCCTGCTGATGGCGGTCTTCGTGCTCAGCCCCCTGGGCGTCGCGAGCGCCGATCCGCCTATCAACACCAACCCCAACGACGCCTGCTCGCCGGCCGACCATCCCTCCCCTGAGGAGTACGGCTCCGGCATCGACGGCATGGTCAAGCCCCCCGACTACCCGAGCGTGGAGCTGCAGAAGGCGAAGCCGGACAAGCTCACCTACTACGACCGCTACGGCACCGAGGGCCAGTCGTGGCACGCCGTCGACATGGGCTGCTCGGACGCCATGGCGATGGTGGGCAACTCGATCTCCAACGTGGTCTTCACGCTCGCCAAGGCGTTCGACCGTACGACGATCACCATCTACCAGGCGGCGGCCTCGGAGTCGCTGCTCGGCTGGTTGAAGAAGACCGTCGACGGGGTCATCCACGGCATGGGCAACACCTTCGGCGCGAAGTACTGGTCGTGGGTGGTCATCCTCGGTGCGCTGTGGCTCGCCTGGTGGGGCCTGATCCGGCGAAGAGCGAGCCGCGTGGCCGAGGGCACCATCTGGATGGTCCTCGCGATGGTCGCGCTCGTCTGGCTGATCGGCAGACCCAGCGACTTCACGACGCTCGGCACGAAAGTGTCCAACGGCGCGACGACGGCGTTCAACGCCGCGCTGCCGCAGAGCAACGCCAACGCCTCGGCGTGCATCCCGGGCGGGCCCGGCGCGCAACAGGCCGTGCAGGACGACTCGGTGACCCGCAACGCCAACGGCCTGTGGGTGACGCTCGTCTGCAAGCCGTGGCTGATGGGCGAGTTCGGCACCGACGACGCGAAGAGCAAGGTCGTCCAGGAGAACGGCGCCAAGCTGCTGTCGGCCCAGGCGGTCGACCTCACCGAGGCCTACTCCGGCGCGAAGCCGAACGTCGACCAGAAGGCGGACGACTACAAGGCCGTCACCAAGAACATCAAGAACAACTATCCCGGCGTCTATCCGCTGTTCCAGGGCAAGAACTGGACGTCACGGCTCGCGGTGTCCTTCGGGGCGTTGCTCGCCGCGCTCGTCGCCGGGCTGCTCGTCCTCATCATCGCGGTCATGCTGATGGTGTTGAAGATCTCGTTCCTGCTGCTCCTGGTGGCCGGGCCTATCTTCCTGGGCATCGGCATCCATCCGGGCATCGGCCGGGTCATCGCGGTGCGCTGGTTCGAGCTGTTGCTCTCCACACTGCTGAAACAGGCGGCCCTGATCGGGGTGCTCGCTCTACTGCTGTGGTGTTACGGCCTGGTGATGGCCGAGAGCCTGCCGTGGGGGCTGCAGATCCTGCTCATCTCACTGGTCACGCTCGCGGCGTTCATCTACCGCAAGCCGTTCCAGCACCTGTTCGCCGCCGTCGGCTACTCGGCCGTCGGTTCGCGGAAGAGCGAGGAACACGTCGAGCGCGCCGTCCGTGAGACGCGCAAGCGCAGCACGGCGGTGGCCGCGGCGGCGGTGCCGGGTACCGCCGGCTACCGGTTCGGCCGGTGGGCCAAGCGGGAGGCCGGTCCCACGGCGACCGCGCCGAGCCTCGTCATGGTCGACGACGCACGCGACGCCGACATCGGCCGCGACCAGGCCGGCGCCGGCGGTGCGGCGGTCGGGTCCGAGCGGCGCGGACGTGCCTCGCAGCTCGCGGCCAAGGCGGCCGGCACCCCACGCGGAAGCGCGCCGCCGCTCAACCTGTCCCCGCGCTCCCAGCCCCCGGCGACACCGTCCGGCGGCAAGGTGAACGGCGGGACCGCCGTCGGCCCGCGCTCCGGCCGGTCCGGATCCGCCCCACCGCGCGAACCCGCGGCGCCCAGCGGCGGCGGCAACCGGCCGCCCGCGGCGCCGGTCGGCCCGAGCTGGGGCACCGGCGGCCGAGGTGGCGGGCAGAGTTCCGGAGGCGGGACACCGCCACGCCGTCAGGGCGGCGAGAACGGCGGCCGCGGCTGGTTCGGCGGTGGCAACGGCAGGGACGGCGCGTCCTCCGGCGGCGGGTCCGGCGGCGGGCGGGGCTGGCTCGGCGGCGGGTCCGGCGGGCGTACGGCGCCGCGCGGCGACTCGGGCGGCCCGAGCACGCCCAAGAGCGCACCGGGCCGCGGCACTCCCAAACGAGATCCCGCGGCGGCCGGTTCGGGCCAGAGCGACACCGGCGGCGACGGAGGCGGCCGGCAGGCGCCGCCGTTGTGGTCCGGCAAGTCTCGCGAGGACGCCCCGGCGATGCCGTTCTGGCTGCGCCCGGTGAAGAGCGACGACGGCGAAGAGTGAGTGGTCGATGGATCTGACGGATCGCCAGCGCAAGCTCCTGTTCGCGGGGCTGGTCGTCGTGTTGGCCGCCGCCGGTGTCTTCCTCACGATCGGAAGTGGAAGCCACCGGCACACTCGGAGCGTACGCGCGAGCACGCCGACCTCGGCCGCGCCGGCGCCGACGAGCAGCGCTCCGGCGGTGAGCGGGCCGACGCCGTCGCCGGAGTCGTACGACATCTACTCGATGCTGCCCTTCTCCCAGAAGGACTTCACCACCGCGGCGGACGTCGCCCGGCGCTTCACCGTGGCGTACGGGACGTACCGGTTCGACGAGGACCCGAAGGCCTACGTCGACCGGATGCGCCCCATGGTCACGCCCGACCTCGCCACCCAGCTGGACCAGGGCGCGGCGGCGCCCGGCGTGCTGGCACAGCGGAAGCAGGACCAGGAGGTCTCCACGTCCGACGCCACGCTGGACTCGCTCCGCGACATGGCAAAGGACCAGCTCATCTTTCTCGCCACCGGAAAGCAGCACGTCACCAAAGGAGGCAAGACCAGCGAGACCAGCCAGCAGTACGCCGTCACCATGACGCGGTCCGGCGGCGGCTGGGTGGTGTTCGCGTTCGCACCGGCAGACGTAGGTGATAAGTGAGAGGCATCAGATGAAGCTTTGCCGGCATCGCGGCATCGACTTCGGGGGGCGTGGCGTTGGCCGTCGGATTATCTCCCTCAACCGTCTCGCAAGGACCGACCACGGCGCGGTCCGGCTACCGATCATCATCATCGCGGGAGCCGCTTCACTGTTCATGATGAGCCTGGTGGCGATCCCGCTGTTCTTCGGCGCGAACCAGCTCTACCAGGGCGCGGGCAGCGGCGGTGACTGCACGGACACCTCCAGTGCGGGCACGCAGCCGCAGCAGTCGGGCGAGGCCAGCGGCATCCCGTCCAACTACCTCGCGATCTACAAGAAGGCCGGTCAGCAGTACGGCATCCCCTGGAACGTCCTGGCCGGCATCGGATGGGTGGAGACCCACCACGGCCAGCTCAACGCGGCCGGAGTGACCAGCGGCGAGAACTTCGCGCACGCCGGCGGCCCCATGCAGTTCATCCCCGGCACCTGGGCGAGCTTCGGAGTGGACGGCAACAACGACGGGAAGAAGGACCGCTACGACCCCGCGGACGCCATTCCCGCCGCCGCCCGCTATCTGAAGCACAGCGGCGCGCCGACCCACATGCGCACCGCCATCTTCGCCTACAACCACCTGGTCTCGTACGTGAACAACGTCCTGTCGACGGCGCAGAAGTACGCGAGCGGCAGCTTCGACGTGGTGCAGGCCAACGGCCCGGCATGCGTCGACATGAACGGCGCCCCCGCCGCCCCGAACGCCGTCGTCGCGAAGGTCATCACGTTCGCGAAGGCACAGCTCGGCAAGCCGTACGTCTACGGAGCCGTCGGCCCGAACAGCTTCGACTGCTCCGGCCTGACCAGCGCGGCGTACCGCAGCGCCGGCGTCACCATCCCCCGGCTGTCCGATGCCCAGTACTGGTGGGGCGCGTCGGTGCCCAGGGGCAAGGAACTGCCCGGTGACCTGGTCTACTTCGACTACAAACACGGCCACAGCGGGCCTGGCCATGTCGGCATCGTCTACAACCCGCAGAAGGGCATGATGATCGTCGCGCCGCACACGGGCGACGTGGTGAAGCTGCAGAACTACAAGACCTATCCCGGCGGGGCGGTCGGCTTCACCCGGCCGACCGCGCACAACGGTCACAACGGCCCGACGAAGCGGCTCTGAGGATCGAGGCCGGCGCGGACGAGGGGTTCCCGCGCCGGCCCGATTCTTCCGCGGGCCTTCTCACCGGTTCGTCGTCTCGGCCGGCCGGCGGCGAAGCCGCCCGGTGTCGGGCGGCGGTGCGTTACGGTGCGGCGGACCGGGTCACCGGCTAGTGAGAGGGACGGTGTGCCATGCCCAGCCTTGTCGTAGGCGCGGCGATCATCGCCGACGGGCGGCTGCTGGCCGCGCAGCGGGCGATGCCGCCCGAGCTCGCGGGCGGCTGGGAGTTTCCCGGCGGCAAGGTCGAGCCCGGGGAGACCGACGAAGAGGCGCTCGCCCGTGAATGCAGAGAAGAGCTCGGGGTCGACGTCACCGTGGGCCGGCAGGTGGGCGAGGATTGGCCGCTCCACAACGGTTACGTCATGCACGTCTGGACCGCCACGATCGCGAACGGCGAGCCGGCCGCGCTCGAGCACTCCGACCTGCGCTGGCTGAGCGAGGGCGAGCTGCTCGACGTGCCCTGGCTGCCGGCCGACCTCCGCGTGATCGAGGCGCTCCGCGTCCACCTGAAGGAGTCCTGATGATCGTTGCCTTCTCCGTGACCCCGCTGGGCGTCGGCGAGTCGGTGGGGGAGTACGTCGCCGAGGCCGTACGCGTCGTACGGGAGAGCGGGCTGCCCAACCGTACCGACGCGATGTTCACCAGCGTCGAGGGCGAGTGGGACGAGGTGATGGACGTCGTACGCCGTGCCGTCGACGCGGTCGCGGCCCGGGCTCCGCGGGTCAGCCTGGTCCTCAAGGCCGACGTCCGCGCGGACGTCACGGACGGGCTGACCGGCAAGGTCGAGACGATCGAGCGCCACCTCGGCGCCTGAGGCCGGCAGGAGGTACGGCCGACGCGGCGGGCCGGGACTCAGCGGCCGGGACGGCGAACGCGGGGCGCCCCGGTGAATGCTCCGGCCAGGATCGGGACGCCCCGCACACTCGTTCGACGCTAGGCCGGGGCGATCGGTTGCCGTTGAAAGCCGGAAGATCGGGGCACTTGCCCCAGACCTGCCGCGAGGCGACCAAGGAGCCTTGGTTCGCCAAGTAGACTAGATAGCGCCGCGCGGATTCCGCGGCGACTCCCAGACCCACGAAGCGAGACCCGTACGCATGCCCACCGCCATTCGGGACGATCTCCGGAACGTCGCCATCGTCGCCCACGTCGACCACGGCAAGACGACCCTCGTCGACGCCATGCTCTGGCAGTCCGGTGCATTCCGCGAGAACCAGGACGTCAACGAGCGGGTCATGGACTCGGGTGACCTGGAGCGCGAGAAGGGCATCACGATTCTCGCGAAGAACACCGCCGTGCTGCACGGCGGTATGACCATCAACATCATCGACACGCCCGGCCACGCCGACTTCGGCGGCGAGGTCGAGCGCGGCCTGTCGATGGTCGACGGCGTCGTGCTGCTCGTCGACGCCTCCGAGGGGCCGCTGCCGCAGACGCGCTTCGTGCTCCGCAAGGCGCTCGCCGCGAAGCTGCCGGTCATCCTCGTCGTCAACAAGGTCGACCGGCCCGACGCGCGCATCGCCGAGGTGGTCGACGAGACGTACGAGCTGTTCCTCGACCTCGACGCCACCGAGGAGCAGATCGACTTCCCGATCGTGTTCGCCTCGGCCAGGGCCGGCCGGGCGAGCCTCAACAAGCCCGACAACGGCGGCCTGCCGGACAGCGAGGATCTCGAACCGCTGTTCCAGGTCATCCGGGAGACCATCCCCGCGCCGTCGTACGACCCGGACACGCCGCTTCAGGCGCACGTGACCAACCTGGACGCCAGCTCCTACCTCGGCCGGATCGCGCTCTGCCGCGTGCACTCCGGAGTGATCAAGAAGGGCCAGCAGGTCTCCTGGTGCAAGCACGACGGCACCATCGAACGGGTCAAGATCACTGAGCTGCTGATGACCGAGGCGCTGGAGCGCAAGCCCGCCGAGCAGGCAGGGCCGGGCGACATCATCGCCATCGCCGGCATCCCGGACATCATGATCGGCGACACCCTCGCCGACGCCGAGGACCCACGCCCGCTGCCGTTCATCACGGTCGACGAGCCGGCCATCGCGATGCTGCTCGGCACCAACACCGGGCCGCTCGCGGGCCGGGAGAAGGGCACCAAGGTCACCGCCCGTCTGGTCAAGGACCGGCTGGACCGCGAGCTGGTCGGCAACGTGTCGATCCGCGTGCTGCCCACCGAGCGGCCCGACTCCTGGGAGGTGCAGGGGCGTGGCGAGCTGGCGCTGGCCATTCTCGTGGAGACCATGCGCCGTGAGGGCTACGAGCTCACCATCGGCAAGCCCCGCGTTGTCACCAAGGAGATCGACGGCAAGGTGCACGAGCCGGTGGAGCGCCTCACCGTCGACGCGCCCGAGGAGTACCTCGGCGCGATCACCCAGCTCCTGGCCGTACGCAAGGGCCGGATGGAGCAGATGACCAACCACGGCACGGGATGGATCCGGATGGAGTTCCTGGTCCCGGCCCGCGGCTTGATCGGCTTCCGCACCGAGTTCCTGACCGAGACCCGCGGCACCGGCATCGCGCACCAGGTGTTCGAGGGGTACGAGCCGTGGTTCGGCGAGCTGCGCACCCGGCCGACCGGCTCCCTGATCTCCGACCGGGCCGGCGCCGCCACCGCGTACGCCATGTTCAACCTGCAGGAGCGCGGCACGATGTTCGTCGCGCCGACCACCGAGGTGTACGAAGGCATGATCATCGGCGAGAACTCCCGCGCCGACGACATGGACGTCAACATCACCAAGGAGAAGCAGAAGACCAACGTGCGGTCCTCCACCGCCGAGGCCTTCGAGCGGCTGACCCCGCCGCGCGCACTCAGCCTCGAGGCGGCATTGGAGTTCGTCGCCGACGACGAGTGCGTGGAGCTGACCCCGGGCGCGATCCGGCTGCGCAAGGTGGTCCTCAACTCCAAGGAGCGCGAGCGGTCCCGCGCCCGCGGCAAGCGCGACCAGGGCTGAGCCGTACGGCTCAGCGCCCACGCCGCACGAACGCCGCCGCCGCCGACTCCAGGCGCGACGGCTGAGGGGAACGGCTCGGCGCCCGCATCGGCGCGCTGCCGGAGGGTGTGCGCGAACCCTCCGCACAGCCGGGGGGAACGGCTCGGTGTCCGCGCCGGCGCGTAGGTCGCTGCCGGCGGGTGTGCGGAGCCGCTCCGGGCGCGATGCCGCCGCGCAGCTGAAGAGGAACGCCTCGGCGGTCGTTCCGGGCAGTCGAGGGGAGCGGCTCAGCGGTCGCGTTCGCGTCGGCGGGCGCGCGGTTGCTGGCGCGTACGGCGTGGCTGGGCGACCGGCAGGCGCTGCTCCCCCGGCTCGACGCGCCAGCGTACGTCGGCGTGGATGCCGGCGGCGTCCAGGCGGGCGCGTGCGGCCTCGAACGACGCGCACCACTGCTCCTCGCGTTCGACGTCGAGGCGGCGCTGGTCGGCGCTCTCACCGGGTTCGGTGCGCAGCAGCGCCATGCGTACCTGCCGTGCGTCCTCGACCCGTATCTTGATCGCGTGCTGGGTCCAGTCGCCCCTGGTCAGCACGGCCTCTCCGTCGTTGGCGGTGAGGGTCTCGAAGCCCTCGTCCACCTCATAACCCAGCTCCTCGAAGGCCTCCTGGATCGCCGCCGTGACGTAGCGGTGCTCGGCCTCGCGCTGCAGGTCGGCGACCAGCCGGACGGCCTCGGCGCGCAGGTCCGCGTCGAACGGCCGGGTGCCGTCGGCGATCTCGCCGAGCCGGGCGCGTACGGTCTCGGCGTCGGGGTGGGCGGCAAGCTCGCGGAGGAACCGCGCCGCAGCGGCCCGGTCGTCGCGTCCGCCGCGCGCCCGTTCGTTCGCCTTCTGGATGCGGATGCGCACCTCGGTGAGGCGGCTCTCGGCCTCGCCCTGCGTGGTCGCGGCGGCGGCCTGCTCGGCGGCCTCGGTGACGGCCCGCCGGTCGTCGTCGGTGATGTCGGGCAGCAGCCGGGCGAGGACCCGCGCCATCGTCGTCGCGAGCGCGGACGGCGGGGTGGCGGCCGGGTCCTGCGGGGTCGCCTGCAGCGACTCCGGCGCGGCGAAGATGCGATCCGTCGCGTCCGAGGCGATGACCGTGGCGAGCGACTCTTCGGCCGCGACGAGCGTCGTGTCGGTCTCGGTGCACCAGGCGACGAGCTCCTCGGCGGTCTGCTCGGTCGGCTCGAGGGGCGTGGGCAGCGCGAGCTCGGCGTGGTGACGCCGGGCGGAGGAGGCGAGCGCGGCGATGCGGGCGTTGCGGTCGAGCACCTCGGCGATCGCCTGCTCGTGCCGCTGGATCTCCTGGAGCCGCCGGGCGCGGATCTCGGCGCGTTCTTCGGCCAGCCCGGCGAGCACACCGGTGCCCGCGGCGGCCAGCCCGGCCGCGCCGCCGAGCACGCGGATGAGGCCCAGGCTCGCGATGACCGCCGCGTCCAGGGCGATGTCCGCTTCGACGCCGCTGCTCACAGTCGTCCCCCCATGGCCTGTTCTTTCGCGCGCGTGCGTTCGTGCCGCCAGCGCTGCATGCGTATCCCGGTCATCACGACGTGGGCGATCGACGCGGCGACAAGGATCGCCAGCCACAGCAGCCAGGCGATCGAGATCAGTGTGGCGACGACGACCAGCAGCAGGACCAGCGGGACGATCGCGACGATGAGCATGACGCCGCAGCCGGCCGGGCCGCGGCGCCGGGTGGTGCCGGAGAGCGTC
This sequence comes from Actinomadura sp. DC4, assembly GCF_030406325.1. Classification (GTDB taxonomy): domain Bacteria; phylum Actinomycetota; class Actinomycetes; order Streptosporangiales; family Streptosporangiaceae; genus Actinoallomurus. The sequence goes on from NZ_JAUEQY010000004.1 coordinate 265,687, forward strand.
CGGCCCATACCCGAGATGCCCTTCTTGGCGCCGCCGAGCCCCTTGGCGATCCAGGACCACGGGCCGAGCGGAAGGTAGTCGGCGCCCTGGCCGTACGCGAGGAACAGCTCGCACGCGACGCCGACGAGCCAGGCGACGACGGCGGCGACGACGAGCAGCGTCGTGGGGGCGCCGACCGCGCCGACCCCGCCGAGGCTGTCGCGCTGGGCGGCGTTGCGCAGCTGGGCGAGCAGCCAGCCGCCGCCGGTCCACACGAGCAGCAGCGGCAGCGTCCACAGCGCGGCGCGGATCATCGCCGCCGGGCGGCCGGCGAGCCGTCGCTTCTCCAGGTCGTTCCAGTGGCGCGTGCCCTCGGCCGCGCGGCGCTCGCTCTCCTGCCGGTGGCGGGCGGCGCCCTCGATCTCCAGCACCGCGTCGGGCACGGCCCGTACGAGGGCGAAACAGCGCAGCGGGTCGTCGCCCGCCTGGTCGGACAGCCAGCCGAACCACGACACCGGCTCGTGCACGCGCTCACGGGCCCGTACGGCGGCCGAGCGCAGCGCCTCCTCGGTCTCGGCCGGCCGGCCGGCCAGCGCGAGCAGGGTCGTGAGGACGATGGGAGGCTCGTCCAGGCCGGGCGCGCCCGCGTCGGGGAACCGGCCGGCGGTGCGGGGGAGCTGCCCGCGCAGCCAGTGGGCGAGGCGGTTCCAGGACGCGGCGAGTCCGTGCCAGCGGTCGTTGATCGCGGGGAGTTCGTCGCCGCCGGCGAAACCGGCGAACTCGGGGAGCAGGTGGAACTCCCACAGCTCTCGTACGGCGCGGGACGCCGTGATGCGGTCGGGGTGGCGCGGGTCGTCGACCGCGCCGGCGAGCGCCGGCAGGTCTTCGGGGAGCAGGCGGAGGCCGAGGTAGTACGGCTCGAGTGTGGGGTCGAGCCAGCGCAGCAGGTGGAGCAGCTTGATGTTGGGCGGCCGGTCGCCGGTCAGGGACTGGTCGATCAGCCGGATCCGGCCCTCGGAGTCGTCCTCGAAGCCGTTGAGCCACTCGCGCAGCGCCTGCCAGGCCTCGCTCGGCCCGACCGGCGTGAACATGGTGCCGAAGAAGTAGCGTGCGGCCTTTTCCCAGTCGGTGACCAGGGCGCGGGCGAACTGACCGCGGTCGGTGTAGCTCTGCCCGCCGAAAGCGAGCGCGCCGCGTGCCGCGCCGCCGGAGAACGCGGAGGTACGGGGCGGATCGGGCTCGGCGACCGCGGGGCTCTCCCCAGCGAGCCAGCGCTCGACCTCGCCGCCGGTCCAGCGCCGGCGCGGGTCACGGGTGAGCAGGCCGCGGCAGAGCAGCCGCATGCGCGGGTCGGCGATGTCGTCGCAGTCGATGGTGCGGGTGGCGAGGTGGTCGACGACGGCGGTCTCGCTCATGCCCGCGAAGGGCGTACGGCCGGTGAGCAGCTCGCGCACGATGATCCCGAGCGACCACCAGTCGCGCGCGGGGGAGACCTGGCCGGACAGCGACTCCGGCGCGGCGTACGCGAGCGTGCGCGAGGACGAGGCGAACACCACGCTCTGCTCGATCACCCGGCTCAGCCCGAAGTCGGTGATGGCCAGCCGGATCGGCGTCGTACCGCGGACGAGGACGTTCTCGGGCTTGAGGTCGCGGTGCACGATGCCCGCACGGTGCAGCCGCCCGAGGCCGGCGGCGAGCTGGCTCACGACCTCGGTGAGCAGCGCGGGCGCCAGCCGCGCCCCGAGGACGCGCAGGTTGCCGGCCTCGATGTACTCGATGACCTCGTAGTCGCGGCCCTCGGCGTGGCCGGTCTCCTGGATGCGTACGACGTGCGGCGAGGCGAGCGCCGGGAGCTTCTCCCAGACCGAGCGGTCCGCGGTGAAGCCGCGCCGGAAGATCTTGACGACGAGCTCGGCGCCGTCGGCGTCGCGTACGTGGAGGAGGTCGGACTCGGCGCCCTGGGTGGGCAGCTCGCCGAGCAGGGTGAAGCGGTCGGCGAGCTCGTCGGGGAGGCGTACGAGGGAGGGAGAGGGCGGGCCCTGGTCGCGCCGGGTGGCGTCCGGCGAGCCGTCGTCGCGGCGCGTCCCGAACTCGTCGCGCCGCGTCTCGGACGGCCGCTCGATGTCCGCCACTACCCGTCCCTCGCCACGTCCGCCGTTGCCTCCGCGAGCCTAACGCGCCCGCGCGCGCCCCGGACAGGGATCAGCGCTCCTCCCGCTCCCGCAGTGCCTTCAGATGCTCGGTAATCTTGAACTGGTTGATGATGAACTCGAGGAACATGCGGGTCGAGAGCAGACCGGACACCCAGACGATCGGCGTCGCGACGAGTGTGGCGAGCGCCAGGGGCTTGTTCCAGACCGAGAAGCTCCAGACGAAGAGCAACATGACGAGCGCGACCAGCGAATAGACCACGATCGCCATCATGTAGGACGCCTTGATCATCTTCGTCGTGACCATGTGGTCGAAGTTGACGTCGAGGAGCGCGCCGAAAAAGCCCGTTTTATCCTTCGGGCCGCGCGCGGGAGGCTGCTGCTGGGGCGTGTCGTAGCCGGGCGGCGGGCCCTGCCAGCCGCCGGGAGGCTGCTGCTGCGGCGGGCCTTGGTAGTAGTGCGGCTCACCTTGGTAGGGCGGTTCGCCCTGGTAGGGCGGCTCGCTCTGATAAGGCGGCGGACCGCCTGGGTACGACGTCGGGGGCTCGCCCTGCCGGGGTGGCGGGGGACGGCGCCCGGGATCGTCGTGGGGGTTGGACATCTCGGTCTCCTCGGCTGCCACTGTCAAAGGCTAGACCGATGAGGGCGTGAGTTCACCGGACCATGCCGATCGGGTTCGGTATCGGGGGCGAAAACCCTGGTCATCGTCGTTGGACACGGGTCCATCGGGCTCCCGGACGTTGCAAATCGCGATGAATGGTCATTTCGAAGGCGCCTGCCGGATATGGATGAACGGTAAATGCGGCGGCCATGGGACCGGATATCCGCCGAGGCTGACTTTGTCGGGGCGGTGTGACAACATCGTTGGCGTCTTACGGCAAGGGGAGGTTGTCGTGGCCGACGGGGACATCCGGTTATTGCGGCAGCGGTTGCAGGCTGCCGTCACCCGGATTCAACGGCTTTCCGACGATTACTGGCACACTCTGGACTCGACCTGCGGGGCGATGGAGGACGACGCCTGGATGGGCCCGGCCGGCCGGCGGTTCGGCTCCGCGGTGCGGGCGGACCGCGGTGAGCTGCAGGGCGAGCTCGCAAAGGCCGTACGCCTGGCGCGGGACGAGCTCGCCGGGCTGCCCAAGAGCCCATGAGCGGCGACCCGGCGTTCGTCGGCGTCCGGCAGCCCACCTTCGACGCGATGGTGGGCCGGCACACGCGGGCCGCGGCGCAGATCGACCAACTCGCCCAGGCCCTGTGGGCCGAGCTGAATAGGGTGCAACTCGACACTTCCCCGGCCATTCGCCTCCGCGCAATGGCGGGCCGCCTGCGCGCACAGGCCACCGACCTTCAGCGGCGGCAGCGCCTGGTGCACGAAATGGAACGCCAGAAGATCGATTTCACTTTTCGCGCGGGCGGCGGCACTTTCTGGGAGCTCCCCGACCGGCTGGGCGCGATCCAGGCCCGGGTCGACGGCGCCGAGGCCGCCGACCTGGCCGGAAAGGCCGCGGCGGGCGACCGTACGGCGCTCAGCCGGCTGATGGCCTTCGCCGCGGAGGCGGGCGATCCGCACTTCGCGAAGGCGTTGCTCCAGGGCCTGGGCCCGGACGGGATCATCACGCTGCCGGCCGCCCTCGCGCAGCGGCTGCGCCGGGACATGGACGGCCGCGACCCGTCGCTCGGCACCGACGAGGCGGGCGTCCAGAGTGCACTGAGGTTGCTGAGCAAGGCGCTGGCGGTGGGCACGGACCCGTCGGGCGAGGGATACCTCGGCGACGCGTACCTGGACCGGCTCAAGGCGCAGGGCCGGGCCGAGCATCGGCTCCCGGCCGACACCTACGCCGGCTACCAGTCCCTGGCGACCCTCCTCGACCTGAGCGAGGGCCACCCCCCGTTCTCCGCACGCTTCATGCGGGTCGTCGGCAGCGACATGATCGCCTACGACCGCGAGCACCGGCCGAGCCACCCGCCGCCGAGCACGCCTCCGCCGTTCGCACCCCCGTACGTCCCCGGCTTGCCGCGCGCACGCCCCGAAGACGGCTCGGCACCGATCCCCGACCTGACCGGCCTGCTGCACCTGGGCTGGGCGCTGACCCCGGCCGGAGACCGCGCGACCGCGGAGCCCCCGGCAAGGGGACGCACGGACTTCTTGAACGGACTGCTGCACGCGGCCGGGTTGAGCAAGGCGAGCGCCCAGGCCCTGCTGTCCCAAACGGCGGAGGGGCAGAAGAACTCCGACCTGGAATACCTGCTCCACGAACGCCGCGCCCGGTGGGCCTACACCGACCACGGCACACGCCTCGGCCAGACCATGAAGGCCGCTATGTCGGGCCACGACGCGACGTCGCAACACCTGTTCAAGGAGACGAGCGAACTCCTCGGCCGCGACACCCGCCGCTACTTCACCTATGACAAGGACCACCACCTCAAATTCACCAACACCGACGGCCACGCCGACGACCTCTCCGGCCTTCGCCCGAGCCTGGGAGACATCCTGTGCTCCCATCTCAAGGACGTGGCGGGCGCCCTATTCGGTGACGTGATCGGCGGCGGCGCACCCAGAGGACACCCGTCCCCTCGTGACATCGACGCGCTTCTGGCCGAGGCCGGTCAGAACGATGACGCGTTCACCGCCCTGGTGAAGAGCGGGATCGGTCGGGCTCGGGTGCAGCTCGATCAGCAATATTCCGGCGGCCAGGGCGTCGATGCCGTTTTGATCGCTCAGGGCGGCCTACTCGGTCATCTCCTGGCGATGAGGCGTGAGGTTCTCATCGCTCGCGGCGCCACGGTCGATACGGCGAATCAGCAGGTCAAGGAGTTGATAGGCAAAGGCATCGGATTGGTCCCGGTCCCTTACGCCAAGCTGTTCAGCGGGGTGCCTGCAAGCCTGTACAAGGAACTGGCCGACAATCAGTACGGCAAGGTAGGCGATTGGTTGTTCAGCCAGACGCGGCAGGACGGCGGGTCCGCGGACGAGGATGCTGCGGCGGCAACGGACGAGCAGGCAGTACGAAGACTCCTTCGGCAGATGTCCCTGTCCGCCGCCATCGACCACTTCAATGACTCTGGCGGCCGGGCGCTGGGCGAGCCCTTCGCCGACGAAAAGGGCCATATCCTTCCATGGGACCGGTGGGCCGACGACTCGCGCGCCCAATCTCGCTTCATCGACTGGTGCGAAGAAAACAACTTCGCTGCCCCGCGGATGAGCCAGACGCTTGAGACGGTCATAAGCAACAGCCACGATGACGCCGTCAACAGTTTCAATGGTGCGGGTAAGACGCCATGAAGCATGCTGCGATGGTGGCCACCGTCCTGGCGTTCGTGACGATGATGAGCGCCTGTGCATCCGGTGGCCATGAGAAACGACCGTCCGCTTCACCCTCGTTGCCCTCCCCGGCGCGCGGTGACCTGAGACCGGTAACCGACTCGGTGCCGTACTGGTGTGACCTGGTTCCCAGACGTGCACTGGCTCGGGTCGTCGGTGTTTCGTCGGGCTTATCCGAGATTCGCGATGCGGAGGCGAGCAAGGACAGCTCGTTGTGCGGGGTGAAGGACGGCGAGAGGTACGGCCCGCTGGGTGTCCAGTGGGACATCGAGGGCGGCCAGAACGAGATCGGGGAATGGGCGAAGGAGATCGCGCCCGATCACCCGGTTCGGCTGCCCGTGGAGCTCGGGTCCGGTTTCACCGTCTATACCCATCGTGAGACTCGGCTTCCGTATTTTGCCGCCTCGACATTCCGCTGTGGTTCTCGTGATGCCTGGATCGAAATCTTTCTGCGTGGGGTGTCTCCCGGCAGGAACGCCACCAAGGATCTGGTCGGCCTCATGCGGATCGCGCAGAAGAGGTTCGTCAAGGTTCATCGGTGCCGGCCGGATGGGTGATCACATGGCCAGGGCCTGGGTGGGGGTGAGGCGGGCGGCTCGGCGGGCCGGGTAGAGGCCGGCGGCGGCGCCTACCGCTACCGCGGCCAGGACTCCGCCCGTCAAGGCTTCCACCGGCAGGACCAGAGGCCAGCCTCGGTACGCGGCGTACGTCAGGCTTGCCGTCAAGCCCAGCAGCACTCCCGCCAGGCCGCCAAGCAGTGACAATGCCACCGATTCCGTGAGGAACTGCAGGCGGATCTGGCGTCTCGTCGCGCCCAGAGCCCGGCGTAGGCCGATCTCCTGGCGGCGTTCCAGGACCGAGATGACCATGATGTTGGCCACGCCCACGCCGCCGACCAGCAGGGCTACGGCGCCCAGGCCGAGGAACAGCGTGTTGAAAGCGGACTTGGCGGCCAGCTGGGCGGTCAGGGCGTCCGACGGGCGGCTGACCTTCACCTGGTCCGGGTTCTGCGGGTTGATCGTGGCGGCCAGGACGTCCGCCACCGAGGAGACGGTCGCGTCGGTCGAACGTTCGTAGAGGGTCGTCGGGTGGCCGTCGAAGCCCAGCTTCGCGGCGGCCTCCCAGCCGATCAGAGCCGAACGGTCGATCTCCGGGGCCAGGCGTAGCGAGTCCAGAATGCCCACGACCGTGAACCAGCGGCCCGCTATGTAGACGCCCTGGCCCGCCCGGTCGATCCCCAGGCGTTCGGCGGCGACCGCGCCCAGGACCACGGAGGGGTAGCGGGACGTCGCGGCGTCCAGGTACGCGCCGGAGCGTACCGTTCCGTCCAGCGTCTTGAGCAGGTCCGGCCTCGCAGCGGAGACCGCGAGGCCGCCGTTCTCCTCCTGGTCGATCTTGTCGGTGCGCCGTACGGTCGCGTTCGGTACGGTGCCGACGGCCGAGACCGAGGTGACGCCCGGGATTCTTCCGGCCATTCCGACCGCTTCGGTGGGCAGTTCGGAGTCGTCGCCGAACAGCGTCTGGCCTGGGCCCGCCGTCAGCAGGTTGGTGCCGAGCTGGTGGATCTCCGCCAGCAGGCCCGCGCGGCTCACCGCGCTGATGCCCAGGACCGCGACCATCGCCGCGATGCCGATCGCGATGCCCAGAGCGGACAGCGTGGCGCGCATCGGACGGGCTCGCAGGCCGCTCAGGCCCGCCTTGGCCAGGTCACCCGACCGCGACCGGGACGGTGTGGGCAACGCGGCGCCGGCCGTCATGTCTCCGCGAGAAACGATCGAAGTCATGGCCGTACCTCCGCGTTTTCGCAGGTGGACGGCGGGAGCGGTCGTACGTTGGCGGGGCGCGCGAAAGCGGGCGAAGTCAGCAGGTTCATGGCCGTACCTCCGTCTTCCCGGAGGTGGACGGCGAGAGCGGCCGCAGGTGGGCCGTGCGGGGGCAGGGCGGTCATGGGCGGGCCTCCGGAGTGCCGGTGTCGGAGCGGATCTGGCCGTCGAGGATCTCCACCTGTCTCGGCATGGCCGCGGCGAGCTCCGCGTTGTGGGTGATCATCGCGATGGTGCTGCCGTCGCGGTGGAGGTCGGTGAGGATCTCGACGATGCCCGCGCTCGACGCCGAGTCCAGGTTTCCCGTCGGCTCGTCGGCCAGCAGCAGCGCCGGCTCTCCCGCGATCGCGCGGGCGACCGCCACCCGCTGGCGTTCGCCGCCGGACAGTTCGTTCGGGCGGTGGGTCAGGCGGTGGCCCAGGCCGACGCGTTCCAGTGCCGTACGGGCGACCGCCCTTCGCCGGCGGGGCGGTGTTCCGTCGTACAGCAGCGCCGTCGCGACGTTGTCCAGTGCCGACAGGTGTTCGGTCAGGTAAAAGCGCTGGAACACGAAACCGATCCAGTGCGCGCGCACGGCCGACAGGCGCGCGTCCGGCAGGGACGCCACATCGTGGCCCAGTAGCCGTACGCGGCCCGAGCTCGGCCGGTCCAGTGTGCCCATCAGGTGCATCAGCGTCGACTTTCCCGAGCCGGACGGGCCGACGATGGCGACCATCTCGCCGCGGCGGATGGTCAGGGACACGCCGCGCAGCGCCCGTACGCCGCCCGGATACTCCTTCGACGCCGTCTCCAGCGCCACCACGGTCTCACCGCTCATGTGCGCGGCACCTCGACCTTCATCCCCGCCGCGAGGCCCGCGCCGGACACCTCGACCCTTCCGCCCGAGAAGACGCCGAGCTCGACGAAAACCTGATGGCGACCGGCGGCGGTCACGACCTCCACCACGTACTTCCCGGCAGGTGTGGCGAGCAGGGCCTGTACCGGGACCGCCAGGACGTTCTCACGCGTCTCGCTCGTGAAGCCGACCGTGACCGGAGCACCGTCGAGGCGGCCGGCGTCGGAGGCGCGGTTGAGCTTGACGGTGACGGGGATGGTCGCGCTGTCCGTGTCGTCGCCGGGCTGCGTGTCGTCGCCTGAGGAGCCGGCGCTCGCGACCGTGCCGATCGAGGTGATGTGGCCTGTCGCGGATCGGCCACCGGGCAGCTCCACGTGCACCTTGGCGCCCTTGACGGCCAGCTCCTGCTGGTCGACCGGCAGGTCCACGGTGACCTCACGTGTGGCGCCCGTGGCGCTCAGCAGCCGTCCGCCGGCCGGGGTGCCGAGGGTGCCGGACACCTTTGTGACCCGGATCGCGCCCGGCTGCATCACCACGTCGCCCGGCGCGACCACCCCCGTCTCGGACACGCCGAGGTCGTCCTGCCAGTCGCGTATCGCCGCGGCGGTGGCGGCGGTGAAGTCGGAGTCGACCGTCATGCCATCGCCGTAGCCGAGCGCGTGCAGGTTGCGCTCCAGCTCCCGTACGTCCGCGCCGGACGAGACGCCGGACCGCAGCGAGCGCCACAGCGGCGTCGACCCGTAGAACAGCGGCACACTGTGCCCGTCCACCCCGTACACGCGATGGCCGCGGCGGATCGTCGTGCCCTCATCCGGCAGCCAGGTGAGACGCCCGTGCCCGCCACCCGCGACCGTGTAGGTCCCGGAGTAGCCGAGCGTGCCGTCCACGTCGGTCTGGTCGGACAGGTCCGTACGGATGACGTCGGCGGTGGCGGTGGCCGGACCGGCCGGCGCCGACTCGCCCGAGCCGCCGGTCAGCGCGACCGCGGCCCCGGCCGCGACGATGGCGGCCACCGCCAGGCCGGCCACCACATAGCGGCGTACGGGCCGGCGCGACGGCGCGGCCGGGGCCTCGGCGACCCGGTCCTCCTCACGTACGCTCATCGCTCAGCCGCCGTTCGCGGGCGAGCGGACGGCGCCGCTGGGCTTGGGGACCAGCTTGTCGCACGCCTCGATGGCCTTCTGGACCTTCGTGTCGCCGCGGGTGACATGGAGCTGGATGCCCTTCCCCGGCTGGGGGTCGGCGACGTCGACGCCGTGCTGCCGCAGGCACTGCGCCGTCTTGAGCATCTGGTCGTGTGCCTTCGGGTCGTCGGGGTCGAGGGCGCCCTTCGGCCGGTACTGCTGGCACGCCTTCATCGCGGCGTTCATCTGGGTCTCGTTGAGCCTGGTCTTCATCCGGACGCCGGGGTCGCCCGGCTTGGGGTCGCTCACCTCGACGCCGTGCTGCCGCATGCACGCGGCGAACTTCACCGCCGTGTCCTGCGCGTTCGCCGAAGCCGAGGCCGATGCCGCCGCGCTCCCGCCGTGCGACCCGCCGCAGCCCGCCAGCGCGAACAGCGCGAGGACGGGCACGTACCTGAGTTTTCTCATGATGCTCCTTGCCGGTTCCGTTGCCGGCCATGTCTACGCATCCGGGGGTTTCGCGGCGGTGACCGCGATCGTTAACCACCCCCTTACGGGGCGTCCCGTAGCAAGGGGGTCATGCGGGTACTGGTCGCCGAAGACGAACGGGCGCTGGCGGAGCTGATCGCCGAGGGGCTGCGCCGCCACGCCATGGCGGTGGACGTCGCCTACGACGGCGCGGCGGCACTCGAACGCGTCGCCGTCAACGACTACGACGTGCTCGTCCTGGACCGCGACCTGCCGGAGGTGCACGGCGACGACGTGTGCCGGGCCCTCGCCGAGAGCGGCGCGGACGTGCGGATCCTCATGCTCACCGCGTCCGGCGCCGTGCACGAGCGGGTCCAGGGTCTCGACCTCGGCGCGGACGACTACCTGCCCAAGCCGTTCGAGTACGCCGAGCTGCTCGCCCGGGTGCGTGCCCTCGGACGCCGCAGCCGCCCGCCGCTGCCGCCCGTCCTGCGGCGGTCCGGCGTCGTGGTCGACGCGCCGCGCCGCCAGGCGTTCCGCGACGGCCGTTACCTGCCGCTGTCCCGGAAGGAGTACGCCGTGCTGGAGGTGCTCATGCGCGCGCAGGGCTCGATCGTCAGCACCGAGGAACTCCTGGAACGCGCCTGGGACGAGAACACCGACCCGTTCACCACCGTCGTCAAGGTCACCGTCAGCAAGCTGCGCGGCAAGCTCGGTGATCCGCCCGTCATCATGACCGTGCCCGGCAGCGGGTACCGGCTGTGAGGCGCCTGCGCCCGCCCGCGACCGTGCGCGTACGGCTGACGGCCCTGTACGGAGGGCTGTTCCTGGCCGCGACGACCGCCGTGCTCGTCACCGTGAACCTCCTCCTCAAGCGGGTGCTGGACCGCAAGGTGATGATGTACGCCATCTCGGTGAAGAACACTCCCGCGCAGCCCTGCGATCCTCCGCCGGACCCCGCCCTGCTGGTCCAGCGGCGGCTGAACGAACTACCGGAGGGTTCGCCCGCGCGTACCGCCGCGACCCTGCGCTCCTCGGTGCTGGACTACCAGTGGGGGGTGACCCTCATCGCGGTGGCGGTGCTCGCCTGTGTCGCCGTCTTCGCCGGATGGTGGCTGGCCGGACGGGTGCTGCGGCCGCTGCACCGCATCACCGCGACGGCACGGCGGCTGTCGCTGGCCAACCTGGACGAGCGGATCGCCCTCGCCGGCCCACGCGACGAGCTCAAGGAGCTCGCCGACACCTTCGACGCCATGCTCGAACGGCTGGAACGGGCGGTCGAGAGCCAGCGCAGGTTCGTCGCCAACGCCTCGCACGAGCTGCGCACCCCGCTGGCGATCCAGCGCGCGGCGATCCAGATCGGGCTCGCCGACACCTCCCCGGAGCAGGTCGAACGCATGCGCGCGGAGCTGCTGGAGGCGAACCGCCGGACCGAGCGGCTGATCGACGGACTGCTCACGCTGGCCCGCGGCGAGCGCGGCCTGGACGCGCGCGAGCCCGTACGGCTGGACGAGATCGCGGAGGAGGCCGTGGCGGCGTCGCGGCCGGAGGCCGAGCGGGCCGGCGTCATGATCCGGCCGGTGATCGAACCGCTCACCGTCGCCGGCGACGCCGTCCTGCTGACCCAGCTCACCACGAACCTGCTGCACAACGCGATCCGCTACAACCACGAGGGCGGCGTGGTGGACGTCGGCGTCTCACCGGAGCGGGGCCTGACCGTACGCAACAGCGGCCCGGCGGTCCCCGCCGCGAGCGTGCCGGAGCTGTTCGAGCCGTTCCGGCGCCTGCGGACGAGGACGGGACGGTCCGACGGCGCCGGGCTCGGCCTGTCGATCGTCGCCGCGATCGCCCACGCGCACGATGCGTCCGTCGTCGCCGTGCCCAACCCGGGAGGCGGCCTGGACGTCGCCGTACGGCTGCCGGCCCTCCTCCCGGCCCTGGTCGAATAAGCAGAACGCCCGGCGGGAGATCCCGCCGGGCGTTCTGGAGAAGAACCCTCAGGCCTTCGGGGTCTCCTGGCCTCGCTTCACCACGCCGATCTTGGAACCGAGCCAGACCAGCGGGTCGTAGCGGCGCCCGACCACGCGCTCCTTCATCGGGATCAGCGCGTTGTCAGTGATCTTGATGTGCTCCGGGCAGACCTCGGTGCAGCACTTGGTGATGTTGCAGTAGCCCAGGCCGAACTCCTCCTGGGCGATCTGCCGCCGGTCGGCCACGTCGGCGGGGTGCATCTCCAGCTCGGCCGTGCGCATGAGGAAGCGCGGGCCGGCGAAGTGCTCCTTGTTCTCCTCGTGGTCGCGGATGACGTGGCAGGTGTTGTTGCACAGGAAGCACTCGATGCACTTGCGGAACTCCTGGCTCCGCTCCACGTCGACCTGCTGCATGCGGAACTCGCCAGGCTTCACGTCGCCGCCGTCGAAGGACGGGACCTCACGCGCCTTCTCGTAGTTGTACGAGACGTCGGTGACCAGGTCGCGGATGACCGGGAAGGTGCGCATCGGCGTGACGGTGACCGTCTCGTCCTCTTCGAAGGTCGACATCCGCGTCATGCACATCAGCCGGGGCTTGCCGTTGACCTCGGCCGAACACGAGCCGCACTTGCCGGCCTTGCAGTTCCAGCGGACGGCCAGGTCCGGCGCCTCGGTCGCCTGCAGGCGGTGGATCGCGTCGAGGACGACCTCGCCCTCGTTGACCTCGACGTCGTAGTCCTTGAGCTCGCCCTCGCCGCCGTCGCCGCGCCAGACCTTGAACTTCGCCTTGTAGCCCATGTCAGTTCTCCTCAGAGGGGAGCTCGCCCTCGGTCAGGTACTTCTTCAGCTCGTCGAGTTCGAAGAGCCCGATGAGGTCCTCCCTCATCGGCTCCATGTCCTGCCGCTTGAGCTCGACGGAGCCGTCGCCCAGGTTGCAGACGAGGTTGAGCTTGCGCCACTCGGGCGACATCTGCGGGTAGTCGTCGCGGGTGTGGCCGCCACGGCTCTCCTGGCGCTCCAGCGCCGCCTTCGCGACGCACTCGGAGACGATCACCATGTTGCGCAGGTCCAGGGCGAGGTGCCAGCCCGGGTGGTAGCCCCGGCCGCCCTCGACCGAGACGTTGTTCACCCGCTCGCGCAGCTTGCCGAGCGCCTCGATGGCCTGCTCCAGCTCGCCCTCGCGGCGGATGATGCCGACGAGGTCGTTCATCGTCTGCTGGAGCTCCTGGTGGACCGCGTAGGGGTTCTCGCCGCCCTCGCGCCCGTACGGCTCCAGGGCCTCGGCCATCGCGGCCTCGACCTCGGCCTCGGGCACCTCGACGGTGACCGACGAGGAGTACTCCGAGGCGCCCAGGCCGGCCCGCCGCCCGAAGACGAGCAGGTCGGACAGGGAGTTGCCGCCGAGGCGGTTGGAGCCGTGCATGCCACCGGAGACCTCGCCGGCCGCGAACAGGCCGGGCACGAGCGCCGCGCCGGTGTCCGGGTCGACCTCGACGCCGCCCATGACGTAGTGGCAGGTCGGGCCGACCTCCATGGGCTCGGCCGTGATGTCGACGTCGGCCAGCTCCTTGAACTGGTGGTGCATCGACGGCAGCCGCTTGATGACCTGCTCGGGCTTGAGCCGGGAGGCGATGTCGAGGAAGACGCCGCCGTGCGGTGAGCCGCGGCCGGCCTTGACCTCGGAGTTGATCGCGCGGGCGACCTCGTCACGCGGCAGCAGCTCCGGCGGGCGCCGGTTGTTGTCCGCGTCCTCGTACCAGCGGTCGCCCTCTTCCTCGGTCGTCGCGTACTTGTCCTTGAAGACGTCCGGGATGTAGTCGAACATGAAGCGCTTGCCGTCGGAGTTCTTCAGCACGCCGCCGTCGCCGCGTACGGACTCGGTGACGAGGATGCCCTTGACCGACGGCGGCCAGACCATGCCGGTCGGGTGGAACTGCACGAACTCCATGTTGATCAGCGACGCGCCGGCGAGCAGCGCGAGGGCGTGCCCGTCGCCGGTGTACTCCCAGGAGTTGGAGGTCACCTTGAAGGACTTGCCGATGCCGCCGGTGGCGAGCACGATCGCCGGGGCCTCGAAGACCACGAACTTGCCGGTCTCGCGGATGTAGCCGAACGCGCCGCAGATCTTGCCCTCGGCGTCCTTCAGCAGGCGGGTCACGGTCGTCTCGGCGAAGACCCGCAGCCGCGCGTCGTAGTCGCCGAACTCCCGGTGGTCCTCCTGCTGAAGGGAGACGATCTTCTGCTGGCAGGTGCGGATCAGCTCCAGGCCGGTACGGTCGCCGACGTGCGCCAGGCGGGGGTACTCGTGCCCGCCGAAGTTGCGCTGGCTGATCTTGCCTTCCTTGGTGCGGTCGAACAGCGCGCCCCAGGCCTCCAGCTCCCAGATGCGCTCCGGGGCCTCCTTGGCGTGCAGCTCGGCCATGCGCCAGTTGTTCAGGAACTTGCCGCCGCGCATGGTGTCGCGGAAGTGGACCTGCCAGTTGTCGTTGGCGTTGACGTTGCCCATCGCGGCCGCGGCGCCGCCCTCGGCCATGACCGTGTGGGCCTTGCCGAACAGCGACTTGGAGATGATCGCGGTCTTCTTGCCCTGCAGCCGTGCCTCGATCGCCGCGCGCAGCCCGGCGCCGCCGGCGCCGATGACCACGACGTCGTACTGCAGCCTTTCGATTTCAGTCACTTGTGGTGGTCCTTAGTTGAAGATCCGCAGGTCGGAGAAGGCGTGGCCCGAGACGAGCGCGACGTACGCGTCGGTCAGCGCCAGCGTGCCGAGCGTGATGAGCGCGAACTGCCCGTGCCGGGTGTTGAGCTTGCTGACCTGCGTCCAGAGCCAGTAGCGGACCGGGTGCTTGGAGAAGTTCTTCATCCGCCCGCCCACGACGTGCCGGCAGGAGTGGCAGGACAGGGTGTAGCCCCACAGCAGGATGACGTTGACCCACAGGATGATCGTGCCGAGCCCGATGCCGAAGCCGCCGTCCGCGCCGTGGAACGCCTTGATCGCATCCCAGGTGTTGACGAGGGAGATCAGGCCGGCGATCACCCAGAAGTAGCGGTGCGCGTTCTGCAGGATCAGCGGGAAACGGGTCTCACCGGAGTAGGCGCCGGGCGTCTTGCGCGCCGGGCTCTTGTCCGGGACCGCGCAGGCCGACGGCGTCAGCCAGAACGCCCGGTAGTAGGACTTCCGGTAGTAGTAGCAGGTGAGCCGGAATCCCAGCAGGAACGGCAGCGAGATGAGCGCGTACGGGATGAAGAACGGCAGGTGGGCAGGTACGAACGTGCCGAAGTCCGCAGAACCGGGCTTGCACGCGTCGCTGACGCATGGAGAGTAGAACGGCGTCAGATAGTGGTATTTGTCCACCCAGTAGTAGTTGCCCATCATCGAGCGCACGGTCGCGTAGATGACCCAGGCCGCGAAGATGACGAACGTCACGAGCGGGCTGAGCCAGTAGCGGTCCTTGCGTAGGGTGCGCGCCGGGATCTGGGCCCGATCCTTGGACGGCGCGTCCACCGTTGTCTGCGTCATGCGGGAGTCTCCATCGAAGGCACACCACCTGGGAGGGCTGGCGGTGCTCGAGCCTCTCCTCTGATCAGGGGCGCTCATACGTTATTAGGGAGTTGTCACAGCCGCGATACGAGGCGCGATCAGCCTGTGTGAATCTCCCCACTTACTGGCCAGTAGCTCGGCCTGTATCCACTTTTGGGGCGAATGTCGGGCTGTAACCGTCAGTGTCCGTTCCCGAGGACGAGAGTGCAAGGCGATGGTCACTCCCTCGCCGCATCGCCCCACAGGCCGCTCGCGCCTCACTACGATTTCGCCTGCAACCGATACGTCTGTGACGGGAGTGCCGATGCGGGGCCGGAGTCACTTCGGGCCGGGGGCGTACGTCGTCCGCTACGCGTGGTGGGGACCGGCCGTGCCCGCCGTCCTCGGCGCCGCCATCATCACCGGGTTCGTGCTCGGCGTGACCGCCCATCCGCCGGCGCTGGACTGGCGTCCCGGCCACCACCTGAACCCCTGGGGCTGGACGAAGTACGGCGCGCAGTGGCTGATGCCGCTCGCCGGCCTCGGGCTGCTGGTGTTCGCCGGCGTCGGCCTGCGCCGTGTGGTCAAGCGGAGGGTGGCCTTCGCGGTCGCCCGCAGGGGCGTGTACTGGTGCCCGTCCGGCAAGCCCGCGAAGGCCGAGTGGTTCGCCTGGGACGAGGTCACCGCGATCGAGTTCCACTCGGCCGAGGGCGGCTCCGGGGGACGCGGCGCGGTCGCGCTGCGTGGGTACGCCCCGGACCCCGACGACCGCCCGCGCCTGGTCTCCACGCGCCTCGGCGGCTGGCGGATCGCCCCGCGCCGCCTCGGCCGCGCCCTGCGGGAGTTCGCGCCCGACGTGGAGGTCATCTCACGCTGAGCCGGTGCGGTGGACGCCCGGCGGGAGGTCGCCGCGGGCCTCCGCGTCAGTGAGGAAGCCGAGCAGTGTCTCGTGGAACGCCTGCGCGGCGTGCGTCGGATGGACGTCCTTGCGGTGGGCCAGCGCGACCGTACGCTGCAGGCCCGGCGGTGCGAGCGGGGTGCCGACCAGGCCCGGCCGCCCGGACAGCACCATCGAGGGCACCAGGGCCACGCCCAGCCCCGCCTCGACGAAGCGCAGCACCGCGTCCATCTCGCCGCCCTCCACCGCGAAGGTCGGCTCGAACCCCGCCTGCCGGCACGCCGCCAGCGTCGCCTCGCGCAGGTCGTACCCGCTGCGGAACATCACCAGCGGCTGGTGCCGCAGGTCCTCGATCCGCACGTACGGGCGTTTCGGCGGGTCCGCGCTCGGCGAGACGACGACGAGCTCCTCCCGCAGGATCGGCGCGGTCTCCAGCGCCGGGTCCGTGCTCTGCAGCGGCAGGATGATCAGAGCCAGGTCCAGGTGCCCGCGCGCCAGGTCGCGTACGAGGTCGCGTGAGCCGCCCTCCTCCACGCGCAGCTCGATGCCCGGATAGCGGCGGCGGAAGCGCGCCAGGGCGTCGGCGAGCAGGCCCGCGAACAGCGACGGGGTCGCGCCGAGCCGTACGCGGCCACGGCGCAGGCCGGTGAGGTCCTGCACCTCGCGCCGCGCGGTCTCCACGTCGGCGAGGATGCGCCGCGCGAGCGGCAGCAGCGCCTCGCCGGCCGGGGTCAGCGTGATGTTGCCGCGCGCCCGGCTGAACAGCGGCGCGCCGAGGTCGGACTCCAGCGTCTTGATCTGCTTGGACAGGGACGGCTGGGCGACACGCAGGGTCTCCGCGGCGCGTGTGAAGTGCCTCACCTCCGCGACGGCGACGAAGTACGAGAGTTGCTGTAGCTGCACTCTCCATAGCGTACGGCTATCGAAACGAGCGTCATCATGTCTTGGACGTACTAACGGAACCGGACATACGGTCCGCAATGTGTCGCCTCGCTCCAGCACTGTGACCGCGCCCCGCCCCGCAGCGGCGGCGCCACCCCGTCGCCTGTACGGCTCGTCGGTCGGTAAGAAGGCCGTCATGGCGGTGACCGGGGCGATCCTCGTCCTCTACCTCGTCGCCCACATGATCGGCAATCTCAAGATCTTCCTGGGCCGCGCCGACTTCGACCACTACGCGCACTGGCTGCGCACCATCGGCGAGCCCGCGCTCCCGCACCGGGTCTTCCTGACGATCACCGAGGCGGTGCTGACCGTCGCCGTCGTCCTGCACATGTGGTCGGCGGTCTCACTCGCCCGGCGGGCGCGCAAGGCGCGGCCGGTCCGGTACGCGGCGCGGCCGGCGGCGCACGAGAACCGGTACGCCACGCACGTCATGCGCTACGGCGGGGTCGTCATCCTGCTGTTCGTCATCTGGCACCTGCTGGACCTGACCTTCGGCGCGGTCAACCCCGAGGGCGGCGGCGCGGAGCCGTACGACAAGGTCGTCGCGGACTTCGCCCCCTCCCACTGGTACGTCACGGTGTTCTATGTCGTCGCCGTGGTCATGGTCGGGCTCCATCTGAGGCACGGGATCTGGAGCGCCTTCCAGACGCTCGGCTGGGGCCGGTCGCGCCGCTACCGCGCCCTGCGGCTGTTCGCCGACACGGTGGCCGCCCTCCTCGTACTCGGCTTCGTGTCGGTACCCGTTTTCGTGACGATCGGAGTGGTCTCGTGAGTGAGCCCGACGCAGTGAGCGGAGTGAACGGCCGACGGAGGAGGCCGTTCGCGGAGCGAATGAGGGGGGCGAGCGAACAGTGAACCCGCATCTGTTCACCGAGGGGGAGCCGATCCGCGATGAGCGGGCGCCGGACGGGCCGATCGCGGAACGCTGGGACGAGCGGCGCTTCGGCGGCCGGCTGGTCAACCCGGCGAACCGCCGCAAGCTGTCGGTCATCGTCGTCGGCACCGGCCTGGCCGGCGGTTCGGCCGCCGCGACGCTCGGCGAGCTCGGCTACCAGGTCAGGTCGTTCTGCTACCAGGACAGCCCACGCCGCGCGCACAGCATCGCCGCGCAGGGCGGCATCAACGCCGCCAAGAACTACCGGGGTGACGGCGACAGCGTCCACCGGCTCTTCTACGACACCGTCAAGGGCGGCGACTACCGCTCACGCGAGTCGAACGTCTACCGCCTCGCCCAGGTCAGCGTCGAGATCATCGACCAGTGCGTGGCCCAGGGCGTGCCGTTCGCCCGGGAGTACGGCGGCCTGCTCGACACGCGTTCGTTCGGCGGCGTCCAGGTCTCCCGTACGTTCTACGCGCGCGGCCAGACCGGGCAGCAGCTGCTGCTCGGCGCGTACCAGGCGCTGGAGCGGCAGGTCGCGGCCGGCACCGTGGAGATGTTCACCCGGCACGAGATGCTCGAACTGATCGTCGTCGACGGCGTCGCACGCGGCATCGTCGCCCGCGACATGGTCACCGGCGAGATCGAGACGCATACCGCCGACGCCGTCGTGCTGGCCTCCGGCGGGTACGGCAACGTCTACTTCCTGTCCACGAACGCCAAGGGCTGCAACGTCACGGCGACCTGGCGGGCGCACCGCAAGGGCGCGCTGTTCGCCAACCCCTGCTACACCCAGATCCACCCGACCTGCATCCCGCAGAGCGGCGAGCACCAGTCGAAGCTGACGTTGATGTCGGAGTCGCTGCGCAACGACGGGCGCGTGTGGGTGCCGGCGTCCCGCGGCGACGGCCGCGCGCCCGGCGAGATCCCCGAGGACGAGCGCGACTACTACCTGGAGCGTCTCTACCCCTCGTTCGGCAACCTCGTGCCGCGCGACATCGCCTCCCGCGCCGCCAAGAACGTCTGCGACGAGGGCCGCGGCGTGGGCCCCGGCGGGCTCGGCGTCTACCTCGACTTCGCCGACGCGATCGGGCGGCTCGGCCGCGGGGCCGTCGCGGACAAGTACGGGAACCTGTTCGAGATGTACGAGCGCATTACCGGCGAGGACCCCTTCGAGGTGCCGATGCGCATCTACCCGGCGGTGCACTACACGATGGGCGGCCTGTGGGTCGACTACGACCTGCGGTCCACGATCCCGGGCCTGTTCGTGATCGGCGAGGCGAACTTCTCCGACCACGGCGCCAACCGGCTGGGCGCGTCCGCGCTGATGCAGGGCCTGGCCGACGGCTACTTCGTACTGCCGAACACCATCAGCGACTACCTCGCCGACGGACCGTTCGAGAAGATCGGCGACGACCATGAGGCGGTCGTGGCGGCCCGTGCGGCGGTCGGGGAGCGCATCGAGCGGCTGCTGTCGATCGACGGCGACCGTACGCCGGACTCCTTCCACCGCGAGCTCGGCGCGCTCATGTGGGAGTACTGCGGCATGGAGCGTACGGACGAGGGCCTGCGCAAGGCGCTGGACCGCATCCGCGAGCTGCGCGCGGAGTTCTGGAGCGGCGTCAAGGTGCCGGGGGAGAACGAGGAGCTCAACCAGGCGCTGGAGAAGGCGGGCCGGATCGCGGACTTCTTCGAGCTGGCCGAGCTGATGTGCGTCGACGCGCTGCACCGCACGGAGTCCTGCGGCGGCCACTTCCGCGCCGAGTCCCAGACGCCCGAGGGTGAGGCGCTGCGCGACGACGAGAACTTCGCCTACGTCGCGGCCTGGGAGTACACCGGCACCGGCGAGGCCCCGGTCCTCCACAAGGAGAACCTGGAGTACGAGAACGTGAAGATGGTCCAGAGGTCCTACAAGTGAGCGAACCCCGACGCGGTGCGCGGAGCGAATGAGGAGGGTGAGCGAACCATGGGCATGAGACTGACACTGAAGATCTGGCGGCAGAGGGACGCGGGCGACAAGGGGCGGATGGTCCCGTACGAGCTGGACGACGTCTCGCCGGACATGTCCTTCCTCGAGATGCTCGACGTGCTCAACGAGCGGCTGATCCTGGAGGGTGAGGACCCGGTCGCGTTCGACCACGACTGCCGTGAGGGCATCTGCGGCATGTGCTCGCTCGTCATCGACGGCGCCCCGCACGGCCCGCAGCAGGCCACGACCACCTGTCAGCTGCACATGCGCCACTTCGAGGACGGCGACGTCATCACGATCGAGCCGTGGCGCGCCGCGGCGTTCCCGGTCATCCGGGACCTCGTCGTGGACCGCTCGGCGTTCGACCGGATCATCCAGGCCGGCGGCTACGTCAGCGCGCCGACCGGCTCGGCGCCCGACGCGGCCGCCGTCCTCGTGCCCCAGGCGGACGCGCACGACGCCTTCGACGCGGCCACCTGCATCGGCTGCGGCGCGTGCGTCGCGGCCTGCCCGAACGCCTCGGCGATGCTGTTCACCGCCGCGAAGGTCACCCACCTCGGCCTGCTGCCGCAGGGGCAACCCGAGCGGTCCGGCCGGGTGACCTCGATGGTCGCCCAGATGGACGCCGAGGGCTTCGGCGGCTGCACCAACACCGGAGAGTGCACCGCGGTGTGCCCCAAGGGCATCCCGCTCGAGACCATCTCCCGGCTCAACGCCGACCTGCTCAAGGCCGCCGCCAGGCGCTGAAGAACCTCACGGCCCGGGAGAAGGGAACGTCCCCCCCTTCTCCCGGGCCGTGATCTTTCACGTCCGGAGCGACCTGGATGACGTGCCGCCCACCCCGCGCCGGCCGAATCTTCGGTACCTTCTCCCCGCTGACACCGGGTGGTAGGAATGTTTCGATCTCGACACGTTTTCGGGAAACAACTACCGTCACTTGTCGCGCTTTGGCCAAGGTAGCTCCCATCTGTGCGGCTTATGGAGGCTTGATGAAGGTCAAGGGGATGCTCGCCGGCGTCGTCGCCGTCACGATGGCGGCGTCGGTCTCGGCATGTGGTGGCGGTGGCGGATCCGACAGCAAGACGAAGACCTTCACGTTCGCGAACATCGAGCCGGAACATCTGATCCCGGGCAACACGAACGACGCGTATGGTCTCAACGTCGAGAACGCCCTCTTCGACACGCTGATGACGCTCGACGCGAACGGCAAGCCGATACCCCAGGACGCGGCGTCGGTGGAGTCGGCCGACCAGCGGGTCTGGACGATCAAGGTCAAGCCGGGGCTGACGTTCCACAACGGCGAGCCGGTCACCGCGCAGAGCTTCGCCGACGCCTGGAACGCCACGGCCGACGCGACGAACGCCTGGGGCAACAACTACTACCTCGGCACGATCGACGGCTACGACGACCTCAACCCCGACAGCGGCAAGCCCAAGACGCACACGCTCAAGGGCCTGAAGGTCATCGACCAGCAGACCCTGCAGGTGACGCTGAAGCAGCCGTTCAGCCAGTTCCCGTACGTGCTGTCGTTCATCGGCACCGCCCCGATGCCCAAGGCCGCGTTCACCGACCTCAAGGCGTACGAGCAGAAGCCGATCGGCAACGGGCCGTTCATGATGGACGGCTCGTGGGAGCACAACCGGCAGATCAAGACGAAGGCCTACCCCGGCTACAAGGGTCCCCGCCCGGCCAAGTCGGCCGGCGTGGTGTTCAAGACCTACGCGAGCCGTGACGCCGCCTACACCGACCTGCGGGCCGGCAACGTCGACATCGACACGCAGATCCCGGCCGCCAAGGTGCCCGAGGCCAAGCGCCTGCTCGCCAAGCGCTTCCTGAGCGTGCCCAGCGGCACGATGGACTTCCTTGAGTTCCCGCTCTACGACCCGGCTTATCAGAACCCGGACCTGCGCAAGGCGATCTCGATGGCGATCGACCGGCAGGCCATCGTGAACGCGGTCTACAACGGGACCTTCAAGCCGACCGGCTCGCTGCTCGCGCCGATCGTGCCCGGCTACCGCGCCACCGCGTGCGGCGAGGCGTGCACCTACAACCCGCAGGCCGCCAAGCAGCTGTTCGACCAGGCCGGCGGCTTCAAGGGCACGATGCACCTGATGTTCTCCAACGCCGACCCGACGTACGAGCAGTGGATGACCGACGTCGCCAACCAGCTCAAGCAGAACCTCGGCATCGCGAACATCACGTTCGACAAGGTCCAGGCCTCGGACTACATCGGCAAGCTGATCGACCACAAGGGCACCGGGCCGTACCGCAGCAACTGGACGATGGACTACCCGAGCCCGGAGGACTACCTGACGCCGCGGTGCAGCAAGCCCAGCCGCAGCGGGTACGACGGCACGGCGTGCGAGGCTCTCATCATGAAGGCCAACGCCGCCAAGACCCCGCAGGAAGCCCAGCAGTACTACCAGCAGGCCGAGAACCTCGTGCTGAAGGACATGCCGACCACCCCGCTGTGGAACTGGCAGGACCAGGCCGGCTACTCCAGTCACATCGGCGGCGTGCACGCCGACCCGTACGTGACCACGCTCGTCCACCTCGACCAGGTGACGGTCAAATAGCGTGTGGCGCTATGTCGTACGGCGCCTGCTGCAGATGGTGCCGGTTCTGATCGGGACGACGCTCCTGATCTACCTCGCGGTGTTCGCGCTGCCCGGGGACCCGATCCGGGCCCTGGGCGGCGACAAGCCGATGCCGCCGGCCGTGTACGCGTCGCTGCGACACCACTACCACCTCGACGAGCCGCTCATCGTGCAGTACGGCCACTACCTCTGGGGCCTGGTGCACGGCGACTTCGGGGAGACGCTCAACGGCCAGTCCGTCGCGGACGTGATGAAGACGGACTGGTCGGTCACGGCGCGGCTCGCCATCACCGCGTGGGTCTTCGAACTGGTCGCCGGCATCACGCTCGGCGTCTGGGCGGGCCGCCGCAAGGGCGGCGTCGTCGACACGCTGGTGCTGAGCGGCACGACGCTCGTCATCGCGGTGCCGACCTTCGTCCTGGCCTACTGCGCGCAGCTGATCTTCGGGCTGAAGCTCGGATGGTTCCCGACGGCCGGCATCGACGACGGCTGGCCGTACAGCTATCTGCTGCCCGGCATCGTGCTGGGCTCGGCGAGCCTGGCCTACATCGCGCGGCTGACCCGTACGAGCCTCGTGGAGAACTTCCGCGCGGACTACGTGCGCACGGCGGTGGCCAAGGGCCTGCCTCGACGGCGCGTGCTCGTACGGCACACGCTGCGCAACTCCCTCATCCCGGTGATCACCTACCTGGGCGTCGACCTCGGCTCGCTGATGGCCGGGGCGATCGTGATCGAGGGCATCTTCAACCTGCCCGGCATCGGCGGGCAGATTTTCACCGCCATCCAGATCAAGGACGGCCCCACGGTGGTGGGCATCGCGACGCTGCTCGTGCTCGTCTACCTGTTCGCCAACCTCGTGGTGGACATCCTGTACGGCGTCCTCGACCCCAGGATTCGCTATGAGTGAGACGACCGAGGTCGCGGCGACGGCGCAGACCGGGGCGGTGGTCAGCGGCGGGTCCGCCTCGCTCTGGGGCGACGCGTGGCGCGACCTGTGCCGCCGCGTGACGTTCTGGGTCGCGGTGGTGATCCTGGCGTTCATGGGGCTGCTCGCGGCCTTCCCGTCGCTGTTCACGAGCGTCGGCCCGAACGGCGGCTGCGACGTACGGCAGGCCAAGCTGCGGCCGAAGTCGTGGAACCCGTTCGCGGGCGGCGACCACCCGTTCGGCACCGACACCCACGGCTGCGACTACTGGGCGCAGATCGTGCACGGCACCCGCGCGCCGATCATCGTCGGCTTCCTGGTGACCGGCATCGCGCTGGTCCTCGCCATCACGCTCGGCTCGCTGTCGGGTTACTACGGGCGGCTGCTGGACGCGTTCCTCTCGCGCCTCACCGACGTCTTCTTCGGCCTGCCGCTGCTGCTCGGCGCGCTCGTCATCTTGACCGCGTTCCCCTCGCACGGGGTGTTCACCGAGTCGTTCGTGCTCGGCCTGCTGTGGTGGCCGACGATGACCCGGCTCATGCGCGGCCAGGTGCTGTCCGTACGCGACGCCGACTACGTCCAGGCGGCGCGCCTGCTCGGCGCCCGCGACCTGCGGATCGTGGTCCGCCATATCCTGCCGAACGCGGTCGCGCCGGTGTTCGTCTACGCGATGCTCAACGTCGGCGTGGTGATCGGGTACGAGGCGACGCTCGACTATCTCGGCGTCGGCCTTCAGTACCCCACGGTCTCGTGGGGGCTGCAGCTCAGCCAGGCGCAGGAGATCTTCACCGACTACCCCTACCTGCTGATCTATCCGGCCGTGTTCCTGACCGCGACGGTGCTGAGCTTCCTGCTGCTCGGCGACGCCGTACGCGACGCCCTCGACCCCAAGCTCAGGTGAGCGAAGAGATGAGCCCTCTGCTCGAGGTCGAGGACCTGCACGTGGAGTTTCGCGCGCGCGGGTCGGCGGTCAAGGCCGTGAACGGGCTGTCGTACACGCTGGAGGAGGGCGAGACGCTCGCCATCCTCGGTGAGTCCGGGTCCGGCAAGAGCGTGGCCGCGCAGGCCGTCATGGGCATCCTCGACATGCCGCCGGCGCGGATCGCGGGCGGCTCGGTGCGCTTCCGCGGCACCGAGCTGCTCGGCCTGCCCGAGAAGAAGCGGCGGACCTACCGCGGCGCGAAGATCGCGATGATCTTCCAGGACGCGCTGTCCTCGCTGAACCCGGTCCACCGGGTCGGCGACCAGATCGCCGAGATGCTCATCGTGCACCGCGGGGCGTCGCGCCGCGAGGCACGCGCGCGGTCGGTCGAGCTGATGGACCGCGTGCGGATCCCGTCGGCGGCCGAGCGGGTGAACGACTTCCCGCACCAGTTCTCCGGCGGCATGCGGCAGCGCGTGATGATCGCCATGGCGCTGGCGCTCGAACCCGACGTGCTGATCGCCGACGAGCCCACCACGGCGCTCGACATCACCGTGCAGGCGCAGATCATGAAGCTCCTGGCGGAGCTGCAGGCCGAGATGGCGATGGGCCTCATCCTGATCACCCACGACCTCGGCGTGGTGGCCGACGTGGCCGACCGCATCGCGCTGATGTACGCCGGACGCGTCGTGGAGGAGGCCGCGGTCGAGGACCTGTACGCGCGGCCCGCGCACCCCTACGCCGAGGGGCTGCTCCTCTCGGTGCCGCGCATCGACGTACGCGGACGGGAGCTGACCCCGATCAAGGGCGCGCCGCCGAACCTCGCCGCCATCCCCGCAGGATGTCCCTTCCATCCCCGCTGCCCCCGTGCCAGGGACCGGTGTTCGACAGAGGTTCCCGAGCTACGGGCCGTCGAGGGTGCCTCCGACCGGTCCGGAGCCCGGTCCGAGGCACCCTCGACCGGGCACCGGAGCGCGTGCCACTACGCCGAGGAGGTCTCCGGTGGCCGATGAGATCCTCTCCGTACGGGATGTGACCAAGCACTTCCCGCTGACCCAGGGCGTGCTGTTCCGGCACGAGATCGGGCAGGTCAAGGCGGTCGACGGAGTGTCCTTCGAGCTGCGCAAGGGGGAGACGCTCGGCCTGGTCGGGGAGTCCGGCTGCGGCAAGAGCACCCTCGCCCGGATCCTCATGGGCGCCGAGCGGCCGACCTCCGGCAGCGTGCGCTTCGAGGACCGCGACGTGTTCGCCCTATCGCGGCCGGAGCTGCGCGCGCTGCGCCGCCGGATGCAGCTCGTCATGCAGGACCCGTACACCTCGCTCAACCCGCGGATGACCGTCGGCGACATCGTCGGTGAGCCGTTCGCGGTGCACGGCGACCCCGAGGGCGGACGCCGCAAGCGCGTACGGGAGCTGCTGGAGATCGTCGGGCTCGACCCGGACCACGTGAACCGCTACCCGCACCAGTTCTCCGGCGGCCAGCGGCAGCGGATCGGCATCGCGCGCGCCCTCGCGCTCCGGCCGGACGTGATCATCTGCGACGAGCCGGTCTCCGCGCTCGACGTCTCGGTCCAGGCCCAGGTCATGAACCTCCTCGCCGACCTGCAGCGGGAGTTCGGGCTGTCCTACGTCTTCATCGCCCACGACCTCGCCGTCGTACGCCACATCTCCGACCGCGTCGCGGTGATGTACCTCGGCAAGATCGTCGAGACCGGCGACGAGGAGCAGATCTACGACCACCCCACGCACCCGTACACGCAGGCGCTGCTGTCCGCGGTCCCGGTGCCGGACCCGACCAAGCGCACCGGGCAGATCGTCCTGGAGGGCGACGTGCCGAGCCCGACGAACCCGCCGTCCGGGTGCCGGTTCCGTACGCGCTGCTGGAAGGCCGAGGAGATCTGCGCCACCGAGGAGCCCGCGCTGGAGGCCCGGCCCGGCCGCTCGGCGCACCCGAGCGCGTGCCACTTCGCCGGCGAGTCGGATCGCTCCTGAGAAAAAGGGTTCGCGGCTGATCAAAGCGCATGGGTAACGTCGGGAGGTCCACTTCTTCCCGGTCCAGGGGATCCTCATGCGCTCGCTTCCCGTACCCGACCCTGGCACGCCCGATCGCCGCTCGCCGACGCGTTTCCTGCTGTGGGTGGCCCGTGTCCAGGCCGCCGGCATGGCCGGCGGCGCCGCGTGGGGCGTGCTCTGGATGGTCACCCAGGCCCTGATGCCGGCCACGATCGGCCGCGCCATCGACGCGGGCATCACGGTGAGGAACACCGACGCGCTGCTCCTCTGGTCCGGCGTGCTGCTGGGGCTCGGCGCGGTGCAGGCGGTCGCCGGCGTGATGCGGCACCGGTTCGCGGTCGCCAACTGGCTGGGCGCGGCCTTCCGCACCGTCCAGGTGACGACCCGCCACGCGGCGCACCTGGGCGCGACGCTGCCCAAACGCCTCGCGACCGGAGAGGTCGTCAGCGTGGGCATCGCGGACGTGTCCCAGATCGGCAACGCGATGGACATCACGGCGCGGGGCGCCGGCGCGGTCGTGGCGATCATCCTGGTCGGCGCGATCCTGCTGTTCACCTCGGTGCCGCTCGGCCTGGTCGTCCTGGTCGGCGTGCCGCTGATGGCGGCCATCGTGGCGCCGATGCTGCGGCCGCTGCACCGGAGCCAGAAGCACCAGCGCGACCTGCAGGGCGAGCTGACCACGCGGTCCACCGACATCGTGTCCGGGCTGCGCGTGCTGCGCGGCATCGGCGGCGAGCAGGTGTTCGCCGGCCGCTACCGCGAGGAGTCGCAGGCGGTGCGCGCCGCCGGGGTGCGGGTCGCCCGTAGCGACTCCCTCCTGGAGGGCGCCCAGGTGCTGCTGCCCGGCCTGCTGGTCGCGCTGGTCACCTGGATCGGCGCGCGGTTCGCGCTGTCCGGCCAGATCACGATCGGCCAGCTCGTGTCCTTCTACGGCTACTCGGTGTTCCTGGTCGAGCCGATGCGGACCCTCACCGAGGCCGCCGACAAGATCACCAAGGCGCACGTCGCGGCGCGCCGGGTCATCCGGATCCTGGCGACCGAGCCGGAGCTGCCCGACGAGGGCCGGCTCACCGAGGCCGCCGGCGACCTGGTGGACGAGGCCTCCGGCCTGACCGTGCGCCCGGGACGCCTCACCGCCGTGGCGGCGGCCTCGCCGGAGGACGCCCAGGCGATCGCCGACCGGCTGGGCCGGTTCGCCGACGGCGCGGTGACCTGGGGCGGTGTGCCCGTACGCGACCTGCGGCTGCCGGCGATGCGCGAGGCCGTCCTGGTCTCCGACCCCGGTGCGCGGCTGTTCTCCGGGCGGCTGCGCGAGGAGCTCGGCGAGGGCGGCTCGCTGGACGAGGCGCTGCACGCGGCGTGCGCCACCGACATCGTCGAGGAGCTGCCGGAGGGCCTGGACGCCGAGGTGGCCGAGGGCGGCCGGGAGTTCTCCGGCGGGCAGCAGCAGCGGCTCAAGCTCGCCCGCGCGCTGGTCGCCGACCCGCAGGTGCTGATCCTGGTCGAGCCGACCTCGGCAGTGGACGCGCACACCGAGGCGCGCATCGCGGGCCGGCTCGCCGGCTTCCGCCGCGGGCGTACGACGGTCGTGTGCACGACCAGCCCGCTGGTCCTGGACTGGGCCGATGAGGTGGCGTTCGTGGAGTCGGGGCGGGTGACGGCGGCGGGCTCGCACCGCGACCTGCTCGCCACCGCCCCACGCTACGCCGCGACCGTGACACGAGAGGAGGAGGCGTGAGCGATACACGCGAGACGCCGCCCGAACAGGCCGCGTCGGCGAACGAGGGGATCCTTCCCATCGCGACGCCCGCCCAGGTGCGGGAGTACGCACGGCGGCTGACCCTGGCCTACCCGCGTCAGCTCGGCCTCGCGCTGGGCCTGCACGCGCTCGCGGCCGTCGCCGGGCTGGCCGCGCCGTGGCTGCTCGGCGACCTCGTCGAGGACGTGCGCCGGGGGACCTCCCACTGGACGGTCGACCGGATCGCGCTCGCCATCGCGGTGTTCGTGATCGCGCAGGGCGTGCTGCTGAGGTTCGCCGTGTACGCCTCGGCGCGGCTGGGCGAGAAGGTCCTCGCCCGGCTGCGCGAGGAGTTCGTGGACCGGGTGCTGGAGCTGCCGCTGTCCACGGTCGAGCGGGCCGGGACCGGCGACCTGATCACCCGGACCTCGCGCGACGTCGACATCCTGTCGCGCAGCGTCCGGTACGCCGTGCCTGAGACGCTGATCGCCGTCGTGACCGGCGTCTTCGCGATCGGCGCGCTCGTGCTCGTCGGGCCGCTGACCGCGCTGCCCTGCCTGATCGGCGTGCCGCTGCTGTGGAGCGGCACGCGGTGGTACCTCCGGCGGGCCCGCGACGGCTACCTGTGGGAGAACGCGGCGTGGGGCTCGGTCACGGCCGGGCTCACCGAGACGGTCGAGGGCGCACGGACGATCGAGGCCCTGCGGCTGGAGGAGCGCCGCGTCGCGCGGACGGACGCCGACATCTCCGGCGCGTGGGCGGCCGAGCGCTACACGCTGGGCCTGAGGACGCTGTGGTTCCCGATGGTCGAGATCGGCTACGTCCTTCCGGTGGTGGCGACGCTGCTGCTGGGCGGCCTGTTCTACACCTGGGGGCTCGCCTCGCTGGCGCAGGTCACCGCCGCGACGCTCTACGTCCAGCAGCTCATCGACCCGCTCGACCGGCTGCTGTCGTGGATCGATGAGCTCCAGCTCGGCGGAGCGTCGCTGGCACGGCTGCTGGGCGTCTCCGAGGCGCGTCTGGACCGGGCGCCCGCGGTGGCGCGCCCGTCCGACGAGCGCATCACGGTGGACGGCGTCCGGTACGCCTACCGGCCGGGCCACGACGTGCTGCACGGCGTGGACCTGCGGCTTCGGCAGGGAGAGCGGCTCGCCATGGTCGGCCCCAGCGGCGCCGGCAAGTCCACGCTCGGCCGCCTCATCGCCGGGATCCTCCGGCCGCGTGCGGGCACGCTCGCGGTCGGCGGCGTTCCGGTGGCGGACCTGCCGCTGGAGGACCTGCGCGGGCATGTGGCGCTCGTCACCCAGGAGCACCACGTGTTCAAGGGAACGGTCCGCGACAACCTGGTGATGGCCAGCCCGGACGCGCCGCCCGCCGAGGTCGAGGCGGCGCTGGCGGCGGTCGAGGCCGGCTGGGTGTTCGAGCTGCCGGAGGGCCTGGACACCCAGGTCGGCACCGGCGGCCTGGCGCTGTCGCCGGCGCAGGCGCAGCAGCTCGCGCTGGCCCGGCTCGTGCTGGCCGACCCGCACACGCTGGTGCTGGACGAGGCGACCTCGCTGCTCGACCCGCGGGCGGCGCGGCATCTCGAACGCACGCTGTCGGCGGTTCTCGAAGGCCGTACGGTCGTGGCGATCGCGCACCGCCTGCACACGGCGCACGACGCGGACCGGGTCGCGGTGGTCGAGAACGGCCGGATCGCCGAGCTCGGCAGCCACGACGAGCTCATCGCCGAGGACGGCTCCTACGCCGCGCTCTGGCGGTCGTGGCACGGCGGGCCGACGGAGAAGAGCGTGGTCACGAACGAGTCGGGCTGAGCAGCGGGCGCAGCAAGGTGCCGACCTCGCGGAGGATGAGGGCGGCGCACGCGTGGTAGCCCTCACTCGGCCCGCCGTACGGGTCCGGGACGTCGTCCACGCCCACCCAGGGCAGGTCCGTACGCCGCCGGGCGGCCGACCGGACCAGCGCCCGCGCGCGAGCGGCGGCGTCCCCTGAGGGCGCCGCCGCCCCGCCGGCCGACCGGGCGAACTCCCGGAGCGCGAACGTCCGGTCCCGCGCCTCCGGGCTGCCCGTCAGGATCGCCTGGCGGTGCCCCTCCTCCATCGTGAGGACGAGGTCGGCGGCGGCGACGATCGCCGGGGTCAGCAGCCGCCCGCGGTGCCCGTCGTCCTCGATGCCCAGGGCCCGCAGCGCCGCCGCCGACCCCGGAGCGATCGGGCTGCCCTCGTGCCCGTACACCCCGGCGCTCTCGACCACGACGCCGTCCGCCCCGCCGGCCCGCAGGCCGTGCCGGAGCATCGCCTCGGCCATCGGCGACCGGCAGATGTTGGCCGTGCACACCACGACGATCCGGAAATCCCCCATACCGGGCAGCGTCTCCTAAAGGGCCTTCTTGAGGAAGTCGACCTGCAGGAGCATGAGGTTCTCCGCGACGACCTCCTGCGCCGCGATGTGCGTGACGCCCGACAGCGGCAGCACGCTGTGCGGAAGGCCGGCCGAGAGCAGCGCCGAGGAGAACCGCAGCGTGTGCGCCACCACGACGTTGTCGTCGGCCAGCCCGTGGATGACCATCAGCGGCCGCATCGCGCCCGGATCGACCTCGGCGGCGGCGCGGATCAGGCTCGCCCGGTCGTACGGCTCCGGGTCCTCGGACGGGTCGCCGAGGTAACGCTCGGTGTAGTGGGTGTCGTACAGCGTCCAGTCGGTGACCGGGGCGCCCGCCACCGCGGCGTGGAACACGTCGGGACGGCGCAGCACCGCCAGCGCCGCGAGGTAGCCGCCGAAGGACCAGCCGCGGATCGCCACGCGCGACAGGTCGAGCGGGAAGTGCTCGGCCGCGGCGTGCAGGGCGGCCACCTGGTCCTCCAGCACCGGACCGACCACGTCGCGGTGGATCGCGCGCTCCCAGGCCGGGCCGCGGGCCGGGGTGCCGCGCCCGTCGGCGACGACGACGGCGAAACCCTGGTCGGCGAGCCACTGCGACTCGGCGAAGGCGCGCCGTGTGGCGAGCACGCGCTGCGCGTGCGGGCCGCCGTACGGATCCATGAGGACGGGCAGCGGCTCGTCGCCGGTGTAGCCGGCGGGCAACAGCACGGCGGTGCGGATCTCCCGCTCGCCGGCCCGGATCAGGTTGACGTTCACCTCGACGGCGGGCGTCTCGGCGTGCGAGACGATCTCTCCGAGGGCCTTGCCGGCCCGCAGGACCGTCGTCCGGTTGCCGAACCGGTCGAGCCGGCCGCCGGTGATCACGGTCGTGCCGCCCCTGCGCCGCCCGCCGAACACGCCGCTGCCCTCGCTCAGCCGGGTGAGGCCGCTGCCGTCGTAGGCCCACACGTGGACCTCGGTGGGCTCGTCGGAGGCGGTGAACAGGACCGTGTCGCCGTCCACGTCGAGCACGGAGCGCACCTGGAGCCCGCCCGGGGTCACCGGCTCGCCGTCGACGAGCAGCCGCCGCGCCACGTCGTCCTCCGACACCCACACGAGGTCGCCGCTCGCGGTGCGGGCCGGGACGCCGGGGACGATGTCGAGCCAGACGTCGTCGGTGTCCTCACGGACGAGGTCGGTACGCCCGGTGGCCGGGTCGGCGGACAGGATCCGCATGATCTTCTGGTCGCGGGTCTGCACGACGAGCAGGACGCCGCCCGCGCCCCAGCTCACATCGACGAGGTACGGGAAGGTCTCGCGGTCCCACTCGATCGGCTGCCGTCCGCCGTCGAGGCGCAGCACGACCAGCGAGACGTCGGCGTTGGGCGTGCCCGCGGCGGGGTAGGCGACCTCCACCGGCGTCCGCTCCGGGTTGGCGGGGTCGGCGATGTGCCAGCGGCGTACCGGGGACTCGTCGACGCGGGCGGCGATCACCGCCTCGCCGTCCGGGGCCCACCAGAAGCCCCGCATGCGCTGCATCTCCTCCGCGGCGACGAACTCCGCCAGCCCGTAGGAGACCTGGTCATCCTCCGGCTCGGCCAGCGCGCGGTCCGCGCCGGACTCCACCTCGATCACGCGCAGGGCGCGGCCGGAGACGTACGCGACACGCCGTCCCGCAGGGTCCGGGCGCGGGCCGAAGACGGGCGTGGCGGCCTCCAGCGCCCGTGCGCCGGACTCGAGGTCGGTGACGAAGAGCCGCCCGGACAGCGCGAAGACGGCCATCGTCTGCTCGGCGTCGGTGGCGTACGCGGTGATGCCGCCGGCCTGCTCGCGGGCGCGCTCCCGCCGGGCCCTCTCCTCGGCCGGCAGGTCCTCCTCGCCCGGTACGTCGAGGGTGCGCGGGTCGACGACGAGACGTTCCTCGCCGGTCGAGCCGTCGCCGACGTCGAGCGTCCACAGGCACGTGACCGGATCGGTGCCGTGTCGTGACCGCAGGAAGACGACCCGGGCGCCGTCGGACGACACGAGGAAACCGCGTGGAGCGCCGAGGGTGAATCGCCGGGTTAGAGCGCTCTGCCGTGGGAAACTGATCGCCATGCCTCCGATCCTGCCAGCCGGACACGGCCGCCGTGTAGACGGCCGCCGCTTGGATCGAACGGCTACGGTTGCAGTTGCAGTGAACCGACGACTTCCCCCACAGGAGCATTGATGCCGGACGGCCGTCCGCTGAAGCCGGGCGACCCGGCTCGGCTGGGCTCGTACACCTTGATCGCACGACTGGGAGAAGGCGGCCAGGGGGTCGTCTACCTCGGCGAGTCCGAGTCGGGGGACCAGGTCGCGGTCAAGCTGCTCCGGGCCGACCTCGCCGACGACGACACCGCGCGGAGCCGCTTCCTGCGCGAGCTCGAGGCGGTCAAGCGGGTCGCGCGCTTCTGCACGGCGCAGGTGCTCGACGCCGACGTCGACGGCGACCGGCCCTACATCGTGAGCGAATACGTCCCCGGCCCGTCGCTGGCCCAGCTCGTCTCGTCCGAGTCACCGCGGTCCGGCGCCGACCTGGAGCGGCTGGCCATCGGCACGGTGACGGCGCTGGTCGCCATCCACCAGGCGGGCATCGTGCACCGCGACTTCAAGCCGCAGAACGTCCTGATCGGCCCGGACGGCCCGCGCGTGATCGACTTCGGCATCGCGCGGGCGCTCGACGCCGCCGCCACGATGACCAACTCGGCCATCGGGACGCCCGCCTACATGTCGCCCGAGCAGCTCACCGCCAAGGAGCTGACGCCCGCGGCGGACATCTTCTCCTGGGCCTCGACGATGGTCTACGCGGCCACCGGTCAGTCGCCGTTCGGGCAGGACACCGTCATGGCGGTGATCCACCGGATCATGAACGAGCCGCCGGACCTCGGCCCGATCGAGGAGCCGCTGCGCGGCATCGTCGCCGACTGCCTGGCCAAGGAGCCGGCGCAGCGCCCGCAGACCCAGGCGCTCCTGATGCGCCTGCTCGGCGAGGAGGGCCTCACGCCCGCCGGGCCGGCGAGCGCCGACCCGCAGACCGCGATCATGGATCAGGGCGCGGCGTTCGCCGGCACGGCGGCGGCGGCGTCCTCGGCGTCCTCGGCGTCCTCGGCGTCCTCGGCGTCGTCTGTGGTCCCGCCGACCGCGCCGGTCTCCTACGTCCCGCCGACCTCGCCGACGCTGCCGCCGGTCGCGACCCAGCCGGGCATCGGCGGATCCGGCCGTACGCTGTCGACCCGCGCGGCCGTGGCGGCCCTGGCCGGGCTGGTGGTCGCGGTCGGGGTGATCGCGATGGTCGTCTGGGCCGCGTCGAGCGGCAGCGGCCATAAGCCCGGGGGCACCGTGCAGACGCCCGGCCCCTCCAGCGCGCCCGCGACCTCCGTCGAGCCCAACCAGCCGCTCTCGCCGACCCATCGTCAGCAGGGCGGCTCGGCCCCGCCGGAGAGCGACGAGCCGGAGCCCTCGACGTCGCCGCCGGCCACCCACCCGACGGGGCACACCTCCGAACCGGATGATGAGACGACGCCGCCGGACGACGGCGACACCTCCGAGCCCGGCGACGGCGGAGCCAGCGTCAACCCGGGCAGTGGCGATGGCGGCGATGGCAGGACTCAGCCGGCCGCGCACGCGACCTGACAGGGAGATGAATGCCTGACCTGCGAATGCTGCTCGTGCACGCGCATCCGGACGACGAGTCGATCGAGACCGGCGCCACGATGGCCAAGTACGCGGCCGAGGGCGCGTACGTCTGCCTGGTGACGTGCACCCGCGGCGAGGAGGGTGAGGTGATCCCGCCGGATCTTCAGCACCTGACCGGAGACGCGCTGGGCGAGCACCGCACCGGCGAGCTGGCGCGGGCCTGCGCCGCCCTGGGCGTGGCGGACCAGCGCTATCTCGGCGGCGCGGGGCGCTGGCGCGACTCCGGGATGATGGGCGAGCCCGCCAACAACGACCCGCGCTGCTTCTGGCGGGCCGACCTCGACGAGGCGACCGCCGAGCTGGTGCGGATCGTCCGCGAGGTGCGCCCGCAGGTCATCGTGACCTACGACGACAACGGCTTCTACGGCCACCCCGACCACATCCAGGCCCACCGGGTGGCCCGGCGCGCCTTCGACCGGTCCGCCGACCCCTCCTACGGCGAGGGCGAGCCGTGGGCCCCGTCGCGGCTCTACGCCACCGCGATCCCGCTGTCCACGCTGGCGGCGGAGGTGGGCCGCGGCCCGTTCGAGCGGGTGCGGTCGGTACGGGAGTACGGCTTCGGGGTGCCGGACGAGCAGGTCACCACCCGCATCGACATCGCGCCCTACCTCCCGGCGAAGGTGGCCGCGATGCGCTCGCACGCCACCCAGATCACCATGGCGCCGCCCTACTACGCGCTCTCCAACGACGTGGGACTGCCGATCTTCGACGCCGAGTACTACACGCTCCTGGCGGGAGAGCCCGGCGTACCGGGGGATGACGGACGCGAGACCGGTCTCTTCCACCCGGTAGCCTGACCGGCTGTGGAACAGACGACGGGCCCGTACCCTCCCCAGCCCCCGCCCGAGCCCACCCCGGAGCCGGCCTTCCTGATCGGCCTCGCCTACGGGGTGCTCGCCGTGCTGGGCGTCGTGCTGGGCGTGATCGGGTCGTTCGAGTTCTCGTGGGGCTTCGGCGACGTCCCGGTGGCGGCGATCCTGCTGTCGGCGGTCAACCTCGCCGCCTTCCGCGCGGCCGGCTGGGCGATGGAGAGCAAGCTCGGCGCGGTCGTCCCGGCCCTGCTGTGGATGATCATCTTGGTCGTGCTGTCGAGCCGGCGGCCCGAGGGCGATCTCGTCGTCACCGGTACGGCGGCGGGCTATGTCTACATGTTCGGCGGGGCGGCCGCCGCCCTGGTCGCGATCGGCTGGACCCGATCCGCCCGCCCGTGGATGCTCAGCGGCGCGCCGAGGGCACCGGAGGCCCGATAACCGACCGGCCGGTAACATCCGGGTGACAGGCCCTTCGCCGGGCGCTTCGAGGCGGTCTGAGGGGGACGATCCGATGTCCGCGGGCGTCGACCCCGGCGAATACCGTCGCGTGGCCGGGCGATTCGCCACCGGCATCACCGTCGTGACGGCCGTCCTGGACGGCACCGCCCACGCGATGACGGTCAACGCCTTCACGTCCGTCTCGCTGGACCCGCTCCTCGTGCTCTTCTGCCCCGAGAAGATCGCGCGCTTCCATGACGTCGTGACCGGCGCCGGCGCCTGGGCCGTCTCGGTGCTCGGCGAGGAAGCCGAGGAGACCTCACGGTGGTTCGCGACGCGCGGGCGGGAGATCGACGGCCGGCTGAACGGCCGGCCGTCCCACCCGGGCCCCCGCACCGGAGCGCCCATCCTCGACGAGGCCATCGCGGCCCTCGAGTGCCGTACGCACGCGGTCCACGACGGCGGGGACCACAGCATCGTCGTCGGCGAGGTGCTCGGCGTCAGCAGCCCGGACCCCGATGGCAGCCCCCTGTTGTACTACGACGGGAGCTACCACCGGGTCCATCCGCGCTGAGGTGTCAGCCGGCGGTCGCCTCGACCGTCTCGGCGGGCCGCGGCTCGCCGGCCCGTACGTACTTCTTCATCACCAGGCACGACAGAGCGGCCACCACGACGACCACGATCGGCAGGGCCATGGTCGGCTTCATCGCGGTGACGAAACCGTGGTCGAACACCGCCTTGCCCGCCTTGGCGATCTGGGCGGCGGCGGACTCCGGCAGGTTCCCCGGCACGTTGCGGGGAGCGCCGCTCTGCCCGGCGCCGACCTCGATGCCGCTCTTGCCGGCGTTCTTGAAGCCCGCGATGAACGGCGCACGGGCCTGGGCCGGGAGCGCCCCGGACCGTACGGTCGCCTCGTGCCGGAGGGAGCTCGCGAGCTGATTCTGCAGGATGGCGCCCATCGCGGCGCTGCCGACGACCGAGCCGATCTGGCGGATCGTGTTGTAGACGCCGGAGGCGGCCCCGGCCATCCGCGGCTCGATGCCGCGCATCGCCTCCGTGGCCATCGGCGCGAACACGCAGCCGACGCCGACGCCGGCCACGATGAGGGCCGGCCAGAAGGCGGGCCAGTCGGTCGTCGGCTCGGCGATCAGGACGATCCAGGCCATGCCGATCGCGTACAGCGTCAGGCCGCCCATCAGGATGAACTTGCCGCCGATCCGGTCGGAGAGCCGGCCCGCGACCGGGGCGACGAACATCGAGATCACCGACATCGGCGCCATCACCAGACCGGCCTTGAGCGCGCTGTATCCAAGGACCGACTGCAGGTAGATGGTCAGCGGCAGGAACATGCCGATCATGCCGACCGAGACGGCGGCGGCGATGAAGTTGAGGATCGTGTAGTTGCGGTCGCGGAAGAGGGAGAAGGGCACGAGCGGCTCGTTGCCCTGCTGGGTGCGCTGCTGGAACAGGAAGATCACGAGGAGGACGATCGACGCGGCGCCCAGGGCCCAGATCCAGGCGTTCCACTCGTACCGCTGGCCCTCGGTGAGCGCGAAGCTGAGGCAGAACAGCGCGGCGGTGGCGATGAGCACCCCGCCCAGGTCGAGCCGGTGCTGCCGCTCCTGCTTCACGGACGGGATGACGGTGACAGCCGCGACGAGGACGATCACGCCGATCGGCAGGTTGACGAAGAAGATCCATCGCCAGTCGAAGGTGCTGACGAGGAAGCCGCCGAGCGTCGGCCCGGCGATCGTGGCCACGCCGGCGACCGCGCCCCAGATGCCGAGCGCCGTTCCGCGCCGCTGCGGCGGGAACGTCGCCACGATGATCGCCATGGTCTGCGGCATCAGCATCGCCGCGCCCAGGCCCTGGACGCACCGCGCCGCGATGAGCTCGGCGGCGTTCTGTGAGATGCCGCACAACAGGCTCGCGACCGTGAAGGCGGCGACGCCGAAGATGAAGATGTTGCGCTGGCCGCGTACGTCACCGAGGCGGCCGGCGGTGATGAGGAGCACGGCGAGGATGAGCACATAGGCGTTGATCACCCAGAGGATCTCGTCCAGCGACGCGTGCAGTTGGTCGATCATGCTGGGCATCGCGATGTTGACGATGGTCAGATCCAGCAGGGTCATGAAGAACCCGAGGCTGAGCGTGAGCAGGATCGCCCACTGATTGCCGTGCCACTTTCTCATTGCTTCTCCCCGTCTCCGCCGTAAGGCGGCCGCCAGTCGAGCCGGCGGTCTTTGATGTCCTCGCTCAGCGCTCGCACGAAATCCAGCTCCGAACGCAGGCGGGAGTTCAGGAATTCCACCTCGATGACCTGCACCCGCGGGAGTCCCTGCTTGATCAGGCTCTCCACGACCGTGTCGTGCGCGGCCAGCTTCGCCTCCAGGGCGACGGTGCGCCGGTCGAGCAGCGACGCGGCCTCCGCCGGGGGCAGCATCGCGACGAAGGACAGCGCCATGCCGAAGCAGGGGTACTCCTGGATCGGGCGCATCAGGAACTCCCGGAGCCGCGAGAGCGCCTCGTCCCGGCCGGTCTCGGTGATCGCGTAGACGGTGCGTTCGGGCCGTCGCCCCTCGCGGCTGGTCTCCACCGGCTCGATCAGTCCCTGCTCGGTGAGCCGGGCGACCGCGTGGTAGAGCGATCCGTGGGTGACCTTCACGACCTCGTCGATGGCGAACTCGCGGATCCGCTGCTGCATTTCGTACGGGTGCATCTGCTCGTCGGAGAGCAGGCGCAGCACCGCCATCTGCAGCGGGGTGAGTGGTCGTGACATAGGCGGTGTTCTCTAGTCGGTGCTCAATAGTCCACGTGGACTATAAGCCTCCGGGCCGGACACTCGCAATCCGATTGATCGCGCGGCCGAAGAAGGCCCGGACCGGTGGGGTCCGGGCCTTCCGCGTGCTTTTCTCAGAGCTCGGCGAGGACCGCCTCGAGGTGGTCGACCGCGTCGTCGAGGTCGGACTTGTCGATCACGAGCGGCGGCGCGAGCCGGAGCGTCGTCTCGTGGGTCTCCTTGGCGAGCACGCCGCGGTCCATCAGCTTCTCGCTGACCGGCCGCGCCTTGCCGTTGAGCTCGACCCCGGCCCACAGGCCGCGCCCGCGCACCTCGCGGACCTTCTCGGCCGGCAGCGCGCCGAGACGTGCGTGCAGATGGGCGCCGAGCGTACGGGACCGTTCCTGGAACTCCCCGGTCTTGAGGATCGCGATGACCTCACGCGCGATCGCGCACGCTAGCGGGTTGCCGCCGAACGTCGAGCCGTGCTGGCCCGGCTTGAAGACGCCGAGGACCTCCTGGTCCGCGACGACGGCGGAGATCGGCATGATGCCGCCGCCGAGCGCCTTGCCCAGGATGTAGACGTCCGGGACGACGTTCTCGTGCTCGACCGCGAACGTCGTGCCCGTACGGCCGAGCCCGGACTGGATCTCGTCGGCGAGCATCAGCGCGCCCGCCTCGGTGCAGATCTCGCGCACGGCCGTGAGGAACCCGCTCGGGGGCACGTTGACGCCCGCCTCGCCCTGGATCGGCTCGACCAGCACGCCCACCGTGTTCGCGTCCACGGCCGCGCGCAGCGCCTCCACGTCGCCGTACGGGACGGTGCGGAAGCCCGGCGTGAACGGCCCGTAGGAGTTACGGGCGTCCGGGTCGGTGGAGAAGCTGACGATCGTCGTCGTACGGCCGTGGAAGTTGCCCTCGAAGGTGACGATGTTCGCCTCGTCGGCGGGCACGCCCTTGACCTCGTAACCCCACTTGCGCGCGGTCTTGAGCGCCGTCTCGACGGCCTCGGCGCCGCTGTTCATCGGCAGGACCATGTCCTTGCCGGCGAGGTCGGCCAGCTCGGCGACGAACGGCCCGAACTGGTCGTGGTCGAACGCCCGGCTGACCAGGGTGACCCGGTCGAGCTGGCGCCTCGCCGCCTCGATCAGCCGCGGGTTCCGGTGCCCGAAGTTGACCGCGGAGTAGGCGGCGAGCATGTCGAGGTAACGGCGGCCTTCGACGTCGGTCACCCAGGCGCCTTCGGCCTCGGCGATGACGATCGGCAACGGATGGTAGTTGTGGGCACTGTGCAGCTCCGACAACGCGCGGAGATCGTTTGTGTTCAACGGCGGCTCCTTCGTCGACTCGCGGGGTCTCCGCGAGTGTCCGTTCATCCAGGTTAGAGGGTATTTACGGCCTGAGTTCAAGGGTGCAGCACTTGGGGCCGCCGCCCGCCTTGCGAAGCTCGGTCATCTCGACCGGCATGACGTCGTAGCCACGCTCCGTGAGCCTGTCCCGAAGATCCGTCGCGTCGTGCGGGATGACCACGTGGCGCCCGTCGCTGACCGCGTTGAGGCCGAAGGCGAGCGCGTCCCGCTCGGTGGCCTCGATCAGCTCGGGGAACAGCGTCTTGAGTTTGAGGAGCCCGTCCTCGTCGAAGGCGCCCGGATAGTAGGCCGCGGTGAAGGAGTCGATCACGCACAGCGCGGTGTCGAGGTGGTAGAAGCGCGGGTCGACCAGCGCGACGCTGACCACGGGCAGGCCGAAGGCGTCGTGGAGCTCGTTGTGGGCTCTCGGGTCGGTACGGAACCCGTGCCCGGCCACGATCGCCCGGTAGGCGTAGACATAGTCGCCCTCGCCCTCGTTGACGTGGGTCGGGGCCGTGTAACGGCGGTAGCCGTGGTCCTCGAACCAGTCGCGGTGGGCGTCGGTCTCCCGCGCGCGCTCGGGGTGCCGGAAGCGGGCGCCCATCACCATGCCGCCCACCACGGTCGCGCCGTTGGCGGCGAAGACCATGTCGGGCAGGTCGGCTCTCGGCTCCAGCAGGTGGACGGTGTGGCCGAGTGCGACGTACGTCGCGCGCAGCCGCTCCCACTCGGCCATGGCGCGGTCGCGGTCCACCGGCGTGGCCGGGTCCATCCACGTGTTGATCGCGTATGCGACGTCGAAATGGGTCGGCGGGCACATGAGGTAGGTGCGTGCCGGCCGGCCTGACGCGATGCCCGCGGTGTCGCGGGCAAGGGTCTGCATCGTCATTGACTCTCCTGGCAATGCGTCGTGCCTGTTGGGGTTCGTTGAGGCACCACGTGAAGCGTAGAGTCGGCACAGGCGGCGAACCAATGATGTTTTTGGACGCGAGAGGGGCTAATCGTTGCGTCTTGACGATCTGGATCGGCGAATCGTTGCGTGCCTCCTCGAAGACGCCCGTTTGTCGTTCTCGCAGATCGGCGGGCAGATCGGGCTTTCGGCCCCGGCGGTCAAACGGCGCGTCGACCGCATGCGCCAGGACGGCGTGATCACCGGGTACGCGGCCGTGGTCGACCCGGCGGCGCTGGGGTGGACCACGGAGGCGTTCGTGGAGCTGTTCTGCACCGGCCGTACGTCTCCGGACGAGATCTACGCGAGCATCCGGCGGCATCCGGAGGTCGTGGCCGCGTACACCGTGACGGGGGAGGCCAACGCCCTGGTCCACCTGCGGGCGCACGACATCAAGGGCCTGGAGGAGGCGCTGGAGCGGCTGCGCAACGAACCGAACATCGTGCAGACGAAGACCTCGATCGTCTTGTCCCGGCTCCTGGGCCGCCCGACCGACGGCCCGGACGCCTGACTAGAGTTTCGGCGTGAACTTCGCGACGGCTGACCTAGTGGACGAATTCGGCGGCGAACTGGTCGGATGCTCGACGCAGTTCCGCTCGTACGGGGGGCGTGAGCGTTTCTGCGGCCGGGTGGAGACGGTGCGGTGCCACGGGGACAACGCCCTCCTGCGGAGCGTGCTGGCGACGCCCGGCTCGGGCCGCGTCCTGGTCGTGGACGGCTCGGGCTCGCTGCGTACGGCGCTGATGGGCGACATGATCGCGGCCTCGGCGGTCGAGCAGGGCTGGTCGGGCGTGGTGATCAACGGCGCGGTGCGCGACGTGGCGGCGCTGCGGACCTTGGACCTCGGGGTCAAGGCGCTGGGCTCGAACCCGCGCCGGAGCGCCAAGGAGGGCGCCGGCGAGACGGGCGTGCCGGTGTCCTTCGGCGAGGCGGAGATCCGGCCGGGCATGTGGCTCTACAGCGACGAGGACGGCATCGTCCTCGCCGCCCGCGATCTTCTCTAGGTCCCGCGCGGGTTCTAGCCCGGCCGTGACTCGGTCTGCACCTCGCCGACGGCCAGGGTGGTGTTGGTGGTCATCGCCATGGTCGGGTCCGCGAATGTGCCCTGCGCGGCGTCGCAGTCACCGGCGCACGTCCAGTAGACGCTCCAGGTGACGGTGACCGAGATCGCGTACTTTCCGTCCGGCTGGCCGGCCGAGGAGCGCTTGTAGGTGTAGCCGCAGCCGTTTCCGGTGGCGCTGCCGGCGGTCCCGCACACGACCGTGCCCTCGCCCATGTTCCACGTGACGTCCTTCGGGGTGGCGACGGCGGTCACGACCTGGCCGGGCACTGTCGCCGCGGCCGTCTCGCGGGCGAAGTCCCCTGGAGCCACCCAGAGCCCCGTCCTCAGGTCGACGTAGGTCTTCCCGTCAGGCGAGGTGTGGACGTGCGGAGCGGGCAGCGCGAGCTGGTTCTCGGCGTTGTAGGCGACGTCGATCGTCGGGACCCGCTGAACCGGCGCGGCGGCGGCGCCGGCGCCGATCGCGTTGCAGTTGACGGCTCCGGGGCACGGCATGGGCGCGGCCTTGCCGCCGCCCCCACCACCACCCCCGCCGCCGCCCTTGGGCGCCGGGCGGCCGGGGATCGTCCGGCCGGTGGCCGCGCACACGTGGCCGGTAGGGCCGCAGGCCGAGGCGGATGTCGCGTCGAGTGCCAGGATCGCGCCGCCGGCGAGGACCACGGTCACGATGGCCGAAGAGAACCTGGTCAGCATTTTCCGCCCTCTGTCGCTTCGGAGATCTTCCAGATGCCGCTGGAGTAGCGCATGGTCGCCTGGTATTCGGAGTCGCCGCCGCGCCAGGTGCCCATGCGCCTGCCGGTCTTGGCGTCGAACTTGTACGAGCCGAGGGTTTTCAGGCAGTCGAGGATGACGACGGTCGCGCCGTCGGTCGACTTGCCCTGGACGTGCGGGTTGATGGCGTTGTGAAAGCGCCAGATCAGCCCGTCGGCGCGGACGGAGGCGATGTCCTTGGCCACTGTCGCCAGGAGCGGATCCATGGCGACCGGGTTGAGCACGCTCGCGTCGTTGGTGCGGTAGGCCTTCTCGTAGGCGAGCTGATAGGCGCGATAGGCGGCGAGCGCCGATTGCGGCGCCTTGGGCGCGGGGGTGCCGACGCCCGGGTTGCCGTCGACGGCGTCCACGCCGCCGGCCGAGGAGCCCGGGGGACCGGCTGACGAGCCGTCGGCCGGGGCCCTGCCGCTGGGGTGGAAGCCGCCACCCTCGGTGCGGCCGCCGCAGGCCGCCAGCAAGCCCATCAGCAGGAACGTGCCGACGCACTTACGGAATCGCATGGTCAATTCTCGCTGGCATCGGGGCAAAATTACCTGTTGAGCTTACTGAGACCGTAGGGGTAAGAAAAGACCTTTGGCAGAACCCGGAAAACGGTCCAAACCTATTTCGTATTAGAGGCGTCCGACGAGAGCGACCAGGTCAAGCCCGAGGATCATGTCGAGCATGATCATTGTTTCGAACCGGGCGCCGGGGGGAACATCGGCGTCCTCGGCGAGCCGGGAAAGCACGGGAAAGACGGCCGGGGTGTTCAGATCGTCGTCCAGGGCCTCGACGGCCTCTTTGACATAGTCCCGCCGCACCGGCCGGCCCGGCGCCTCCGCCCATCCGGCCGCCTGCCGGCGCAGCGCGGTCAGCGACGCGTCGGCCTCGGCAAGATCCTGTTCGCCGAGGCGCACGTCGGACCGGTAGTGCCGGCGCAGGAGCGCGAGCCGTACGGCCAGCGGGTCGATCCCGTCGGTCTCGGCCATCTCGAAGCGGCCGACCGTCTCTCCGACGTGCACGTCGGCCTCGCCGTCGGAGAGCTCGGCGGGCCGTACGTTGAGGGCCTCGGCACCCTCGACGGGCGTCCAGACGCCGATCGCGCGGAGCCGGTGGTGCCCGACGACCCGGCGGATCAGGTCGGCGACGAGCAGCGGCCGCAGCTCACCGGAGCACGAGATGCGCACGACACCGGCGCGCGTCGTGGGGATCTCCTCGACGCTCCGGGTCTTTCCGTCGTACAGCCTCAACACACCATGACCCTACCCAGACCGTTCAGCGTACG
The DNA here is from genome assembly GCF_030406325.1 of Actinomadura sp. DC4. GTDB lineage: Bacteria > Actinomycetota > Actinomycetes > Streptosporangiales > Streptosporangiaceae > Actinoallomurus. The sequence goes on from NZ_JAUEQY010000004.1 coordinate 309,256, forward strand.
GCGGCGAAGCGGAGCCTTACATAGTCGGCCATCCAGCCCGACTCCCGGCGCAGGGCGGGGGCGGCGAGCTCGTTGACCTTGTCCAGGACCGGCCCGGCGACCTCGGGGAGCAGCTCGGCGATCAGCTCCGGCGCGTACAGGCGGACCCAGTCGGCGGCACCGTCGGGACACTCGGCGAGACGCGTCGGCCGGTCGAAGAACTCCATGAGCCGTACGGTGAAGCCCGCCTCCTCCAGCCGCGCGGCGTACTGGCCGGGGGTGGGGAAGTACCAGGGCAACTCGGGCTTGGGCAGGCCGAAGACGCGCCAGGCGGTCTGGACGGCCGTGATCAGGTCGGCGCAGTTGCCCGCGCCGCCCATCTCCGCGACGAACCGCCCTCCGGGCCGCAGTGCCTCCCGTACGCGGGAGATCACCGCGGAGGGGTCGCGCGTCATCCAGTGCAGGGCGGAGTTGGACACGACGGCGTCGTACTGGTCGCCGGTGGTGAAGTCGTGCGCGTCCCCGACGGCGAAGGACAGGTTCGGGTGCTCCGAGCGCGCGGTGTTCACCATCTCGACAGAGCCGTCGATCCCGAGCACGTCCGCGCCGCGCGCGGCGATCTCCACGGTCATCCCACCGGTGCCACAGCCGAGATCGATGATGCGCTCGTCCGGTTTGGGATCGAGCAGATCGATCAGCGGCGCACCGTGCGCGGACACGTAGCCGAACGCTGTGTCGTACGTCGCCACGGCCCATTGCATGGCGGAAACATATCCGACAAAGCCAGTAGGTGCCGTTACGTCTCGCATCGTGGATCGCCGAAAGTGACTCCTGTCACTGGTGTTTCGCCTGGTGGATCTTGGTCGGTGTGGGCCGCGCGACGTTATCCACAGCCTGCGCACGCGACCTTTCGCGCCCCACCCCCACCACGTCAGGCTGTCGTCAACACCGTCCCCCGGGAAGGCCTTCAGATGATCGACATCTCCGTGCCGGAGACCGTCACGACGCCCTTCGTCGTCGCCACCGCGCAGCCCCCGCACGACCCCGCTCAAGTGGCACGCGCCCGGACACGCCACCCGTTAGCCGCCGACCTCCTCCGCACGCCGCTGGTCCGCGTCCGCACGCTGCCGGCCGGCGAGTCGGGCTACGCCGACCTGATCGAGGGCGCGGCGTGGGCGCGGCCGGAGGACCGCCGCCTGCTGCCCAAGCTCACCCACCACGTCGTCGTCATGGGCCACATCCCGCCGGTCTCCCAGCCCGACCACGGCCAGGCGACCCGGGCGATCGCCCGGGTGGTCGCCGAGGCGTGCGAGGGCGTGGTCTACGACGCCTGGTCGCACCAGGTGCTGCCGCACGACTTCCGCTACGGCGCGGAGCACCCGGAGTTCTGCCTGGCCGACGAGTGGCTGGCCACCTTCATCTCCGGAGGAGACTCGACGGGCGGCCTGCACCTGACGACCGCGGGCCTGCATCGCTTCGCCCTGCCCGAGTTGGAGGCGCGAAAGGTCCCGCTCGGCAACGTCTTCGCCGCGGTGACGCTGCTGCGGTGCCTGGCGGTCACGCTCCTGCACGAGCACTGGGACTGGCTCGCCTGCAACCCGGGCGCCCGGTCGCGCCGGCTCCAGCGGCACGCGTGGGTCGAGGGCCGCGACGTCTGGCGCTACTGGGCGGCCGAGCCCCGAGAAACGTCCGGCGGGCGGGTGCGGGTCCGCCTCGTGCGCTCGCCCCAGGACGGCCCGCAGACGCTTCCGTACGTCGCCGTCGGCCCGCCGGCCGACTTCGCCGCCCCGGTCCGCGAATGGTGGAACGACGTCGTCGATCTCGCCATGCCCTACGTCCCGGAGGCCCCGCGGCGGACGGCCGCCTGAGCCGGCTCATCGATCTTTGAGGAGAGGGTCATGTCCCATCTCGTGCTGTCCGTCCCGGAGACGGTGACCTCGCACTACGTGATCGCCACCAACGATCCACTCGACGACCCGCGCGCGGCCGTGCCGTGGCGGGTGGCCGAGGAGTTCCGCCCCGCCGCCGTGGAGGCGCTGAAGACGCCGAGGCTGGGCGTCTTCACGATCGCCGCCGACGAGGCGACGTGGCGCCTGGACGGCCTGCTGGCCTCCGACGACGACCGCCGTCGCGTCCGGGAGTCCTCACACCAGATCCTGGTCGTCCACCGCGCCCCGACGGCGGCCCAGCCCCGGGGCGAGCAGACCGCCCGCGCGGTGGCCCGAGCCATCGCCGACGCCTGCGCCGGCACCCTGATCGACCCGCAGGCCCGCCAGGTCGTCCTGCGCGACGGCCTGGCCCGGCTGGAGCGCGGCTGGTTCCGGATGGGCGACCAGTGGTTCGGAACGCGGTACGAGTTCGAGGGCGGCACCGCCCGCCCACGCCACGACGGCGACCTGCGGGCGATGGAGACGTGCTCGTGCCTCCGCCTGACCTTGCTGGGCCTGCGCCGCTTCGGCCTGCCGGACCTGGTGATCGACCAGGTCGCCTGCGCCCACGACCTGGCCGCCCTCAACCTGCTGCGCTCCCTGGCCTGCCGCCTGCTCACCGACCAGTGGCAGTGGGCCCGCCACCACCCGGGCAAGGCGACCCGCCCGGTCCACGACCACCCGAAAATCGACCCGGAGGACTTCTGGAACTTCTGGGCCGCCACCCCGTTCGTCGACAGCCACCCGATAACGACCCGCCTGATCCCGATCTCCCGCACAACGCTGAAGGTCGCCCCACCGTCCGACTACCCGGGCACCCGAGCCACCTGGGCCCGCGAGGTCCTGGTCCCCTCGATGCCCCCACTGGTCGGCTGCCCGGCCGACGAAGACTCCCCACACCTCCACCCCGCCGAAAGCGAGGCCTGACCAAGCCCAACCGGAGCCCGCGCGGGGGAGCCCGGACTCCCGCGCCCAGCCGGAACCCGTGCCGGGGAAGCCCGGACAGCCCGGGCTCGGGCCGGGGAGAGAACGAGAGGGGCCGCTTAGGGAGGTGCGACAGCCCTGCTGGGGCAGCCGCGGCCGCCCGGGGTCCGGCCCGGGCGGGGAGAACGAGAGGGAGACGCTTAGGGAGGTGTGAGCCCTGCTGGAGGCCTGACCGCGCGGGTCCAGTCCGGACCTGGCCCGGAGGAGAGAACGAGAGCGGCCGTCTGAGGAGATGCGACAACGCACCGCCGCTGGACCACGTGGGGCGCTCCGGCCGCCCGGCAGACGCGCGTTGGTTTACGGGCGCTGCTGACCGGTCTGTGGACGCGGGCCGGTTTCCGGACGCGGGCGGGTTTGTGGACGCGGGCCGGTTTCCGGACGCCGGGCCGGCCTGCGGCGTAGGCCGGTTTCCGGGCGCCGTGTCAGGCGCATGACGCTCCTCCCGCCGCCGGGCCAGCTCCTCCACCGCGCTCGGTAGCGGTTGGAGGTCGGTGTATGCGGCACGCCGCCCCGCTGGTCTGGTCTGGTCTGGTCTGGTCTGGTCTGCGGACGCGGGGCGGGTTTCCGGGTGGGAGCTGGTCTGCGACGCGGGGCGGGTTTCCGGGCGGGCGCTGGCCCGCGGACGCCGGGTCGCTCTCCGGACGTCGACCAGTCCGCGGACACCGGGTCGGTCGGCGGCCTCCGGACGTAGATGCCGCCCCACCGTCCCACCACCGCGCCTGCCGGGCTGACCGCGCCTGAGGGGGCGGTGGGAAGAGCCGGCGAGCCTGCAGCCGGCCTTCCGCGAGGCTGAGGCGGCGAGGGCTGCCCCAGCGCTGCCGATGTCCCGGGGCCTCGCAGAGGACACACGCGCGCCCCGGGCCTGGCCGAGGGGAGACCGAGAGGAGACGCCTGGGGAGACGCGACAACACGCCACCGCTGGACCACGTGACCGGTCTGGTCGGTCTGCGGCGGCCGGGCTTGTCCTGAGGGTGGTATGCGCCGGTCAGTGCTGCGTCTGTCGGCCGTGAGCCGCCTGAGCGATGCTTCGCGGGCCATTCCGGCGCCCTCGTTGATGGCGCCTTCCCGGTGCGATGCGCGCGTTCCCGCGATCGTTGGAGCCCGCTCAGGAGGCGATTGGCCGGGTGCGTTCTAGAATTCGGTTCACCCACCTTCCCCGTCCGCAGGGAGCAGAAGTGTCGTTCACCGAGATCGAGTACTCCGTCGCCGACCGGATCGCCACGATCACGCTCGACCGTCCGGAACGGCTCAACGCGTTCACGCTCGTTATGCGCGGGGAGCTCATCGAGGCGTTCGACCGCGCCGACGCCGATGACGAGGTTCGGGCCGTCGTCGTCACCGGTCGGGGGCGGGCGTTCTGTGCCGGTGCCGATCTGGAGCGCGGGGCCGGGACGTTCGACCATGAGGCTTCCAAGCACGTGCTCGGCGATCGGGAGGTCTTCGAGGACGGTTCGCCCCGGGACGGGGGAGGTACGGTCGCGCTGCGGATCGCGCGGTCGCTCAAACCGGTCATCGGGGCGATCAACGGTCCCGCGGTCGGTGTCGGGATCACGATGACGCTGCCCATGGACGTCCGGCTGGCCGCCGACAGCGCGCGCTTCGGGTTCGTGTTCGCGCGGCGGGGGATCGTCACCGAGGCGGCCTCGAGCTGGTTCCTGCCTCGGCTGGTCGGCATCTCCCAGGCGATGGAATGGGCCGCGACCGGCCGGGTCTTCAACGCCGACGAGGCACTGCGCGGTCGTCTCGTATCCCGCCTCTATCCGGCGGAGGCCCTCCTAGACGCGGCATACGAACTCGCGGGCGAGATCGCGGCCAACACCTCCTCTGTGGCGGTCGCGGCGATCCGCCGCCTCATGTGGTCGGGGCTCGGCTCGCCCACGCCCTGGGACGCTCACCGGGCCGACTCGGCTCTGATGCGGATCCTCGGCGCGGCCCCGGACGCCGCCGAAGGAGTCACGGCTTTTCTGGAGAAGCGCCCAGCCGGCTTCCCGATGAAGATGAGCCAAGATCTTCCCGCCGAAGTACCCCTCTGGCCGGAAGACCAGGGCGGGATCATCTAACCTGCCCGGTGCCGTATCGGGCTCGGCCGTCACGCCCCTCGACGCCACCCAGGCCGGCCAAACGGCCTGTGGCCCACCCCATGGCCCTCGACGCCGCGGCGACGACACCGAAGTCGTACCCGCCAGGCGACAAGGCCCGGGCGCCGGCGAGCCTGCGGGGTTCTGCCGCACGCTCGGTCGAGGGTCCGCGGCGTACCGGCCTCGGCCGTCAGACACCCGGGCTTGGCAGACCGGGCCGACCCGACGGTGAGGCCATGTCTGCCCACCAGGGCGAAGAAGGCCCGTCAGCCCCGGATAGAGGGCTTCGGTCAGGTGTTCAGGCGCCCGAGTCGGGGGAGGATCTCCGGCGCGGTGGTGGGGGAGGTACGACCTTGCCCGCGACCAGGTCGGCTTCGGCGACCGCCACCACGGAGTCGTCCCGGCGACGTACCTTTAGCACCCCATCAGCCCATGCCTGTAGGTTTCCGACAACATCGCTGTACGCTCCGTTAGGCAGCCGTCGGCGGAGCGACACGCGTCGCCCGACGTCGGAGGGGGATACGGCTACGACGTACCGAGCGGAAAATTGCGGTGCGATGTGACGCCCCCCATGTCGAAACGTGTGACTGATAACGGCAATACTAGGCAAGGAACCGCTGCGAGCCGTGGCGACGGCCACAGACGTTGAGGAGTACGACGTGACCTACGTCATCGCGCAGCCTTGCGTGGACGTGCTCGACAAGGCATGCATCGAAGAGTGCCCCGTCGACTGCATCTACGAGGGCAAGCGCATGCTCTACATTCATCCGGACGAGTGCGTCGACTGTGGCGCATGTGAGCCGGTGTGCCCGGTCGAGGCGATCTTCTATGAAGATGACACGCCCGATCAGTGGAAGGACTTCTACAAGGCCAACGTGGAGTTCTTCGACGAACTGGGCTCACCGGGCGGGGCGTCCAAGGTCGGCAAGATCGACAAGGACCACCCGGTCGTGTCGGTGCTGCCGCCTCAGGGCGACGAGGCCTGAGGACCGGATGAACGAGCGCGCCGTCTGTCTCTCGTAGGCGGGCGGCGCGCGTCAGCTGGGAGACGCATGATCAAGACGTTGCCGGACTTCCCGTGGGACCTGCTGGCCCCGTACAAGACACAGGCACAGCACCACCCGGACGGCATCGTCGATCTGTCGATCGGCACGCCGGTCGACCCCACGCCCCAGCTCGTACGCAGGGCGCTGGCCGATGCCGCCGACGCGCCCGGCTATCCCGCGACGTACGGCACTCCCGAGGTCCGTGACGCCGCCGCCGGCTGGCTGAGCAGGCGACTCGGGGTCGTGGCCGATCCGGCGGCCGTCCTTCCGGTGATCGGCACCAAAGAGCTCGTCGCGTGGCTGCCGACGCTGCTCGGCGCCGGGCCCGGCGACACCGTCGCCATCCCCGGCCTCGCCTACCCGACGTACGACGTCGGCGCGCGTATCGCCGGTGCGACCTCCCAGGCCGTCGACGGCCTGCTGACGCTCGGCCCGCAGACGCCGAAGATCGTTTGGATCAACTCGCCGTCCAACCCGACCGGTCAGGTGCTGCCCGCCGAGCACCTGCGCAAGGTCGTCGACTGGGCTCGTGAGCGCGGCGTGATCCTCATCAGCGACGAGTGCTACGCCGAACTCGGCTGGGAGGCCCAGCCCGTCTCCGTACTCCACCCGGACGTGTGCGGCGAAGATCACACCGGTCTTCTCGCCGTGCATTCGCTGTCCAAGCGGTCGAACCTCGCCGGCTACCGCGCCGGTTTCGTCGCCGGGGACCCACGGCTGGTCAAAGAGCTGCTCGAGGTCCGCAAGCACGCCGGGATGATCGTGCCCGCGCCGATCCAGGCCGCGATGGCGGCGGCGCTCGGCGACGACGAGCACGTCGAGGAGCAGCGGGCCCGCTACGCTCGCCGCCGCGACGCCCTGCGCACCGCCTTCGAGGCCTGCGGTTTCCGCGTCGACCACTCCGAGGGCGGCCTCTACCTCTGGCTGACCCGCGACGAGCCGTGCTGGGACACCGTTAAGACCCTGGCCGAACTGGGCATCCTCGTAGCACCGGGGGAGTTCTACGGCACACGCGGCGCGCAGCACGTACGCGCGGCGTTCACCGCGACGGACGAACGGGTCGCCGCCGCCGCGGCGCGCCTCATGGCCTGACCGGCCGATCCGGCCGTACGCGGACTGTGCGGCTCCGCCGCCATGGTGTTACATGGAACCGAATAAGGTTCTACTTACACCCGTCCGAGGAGCCAGGCGATGCAGCGCGAGATCTTCAGCGAGGAACACGAGGCCTTCCGCGACACCGTGCGGTCCTTCATCGCCAAGGAGGTCGCGCCGTTCCACGAGCAGTGGGAGAAGGACGGTGTCGTCTCCCGCGACGTGTGGCTGGCCGCGGGGCGGCAGGGGCTGCTCGGCATCGACATCGACGAGGAGTACGGCGGCGGCGGGGAGACCGACTACCGCTACTACGTCGTCATGAACGAGGAACTCGCCCGCGCGGGCGTCCACGGCCCGGGCTTCGCGGTGCACAACGACATCAACGGCGGATACCTCGGCCGCCTCGCCACCGACGAGCAGAAGCGCCGCTGGCTGCCCGGCTACTGCTCCGGTGAGATCATCACGGCCATCGCGATGACCGAGCCGTCCGCAGGCTCCGACCTGCAGGGCATCAAGACCACCGCGGTCAAGGACGGCGACGACTACGTCCTCAACGGGCAGAAGACGTTCATCACCAACGGCATCCTGTCCGACCTCGTCATCGTCGTCGCCAAGACCGACCCGGAGGCCGGCCACAAGGGCATCAGCCTGCTGGTCGTCGAGCGCGGGATGATCGGCTTCGAGCGCGGCCGCAACCTGGACAAGATCGGCCTGCACGCGCAGGACACCGCCGAACTCTACTTCGACAACGTACGGGTCCCCAAGGAGAACCTCCTCGGTGAGGAGGGCGAGGGCTTCATCTACCTCATGCAGAACCTCCCGCGCGAGCGCGTGACCATCGGCGTCACCTCCCTGGCCGGCGCGGAGAAGGCGTTCGAGGAGACCGTGGAGTACTGCCGCAACCGCGAGGCGTTCGGCCGGGCGATCGGGCGGTTCCAGCACAACCGGTTCACCCTCGCGGAGATGAAGACCGAGCTCACGATCGCCCGGTCGTTCACGGACCGCTGCGTGTCGGAGCACGTCGAGAACCGCCTCGGCACCGAGGAGGCCTCGATGCTCAAGTGGTGGAACACCGAGCTGTGCAACCGCGTCATCGACCGCTGCCTGCAACTTCACGGCGGGTACGGCTACATGACGGAGTACCCGATCGCCAAGGCCTACCTCGACGCCCGCATCCAGACGATCTTCGGCGGTACGACCGAGATCATGAAGGAGATCATCGGCCGGAGCCTCGACGTCTGAGGCTCGTACGGCCGCTTGGTCGATCGACGTCAGAATCCGTACGGCGTCGTTTCCGGTGCTCTTCGGGCACCATGTCTCCGAATGGCTTGGCAGGGGTGTATCCGCTGGCCACGGCATCGGCGTACGGCATCGTGCGGTGGCGTGCCGGGTGGGCGCGTTTAGGGATGCATCCCCAGGGCATCGGGGGTCTCGACGTGAGATACAGAGCTGAGATGGCCGAGAGAAACGCGCCCGCCGGGTGCGGAGGCCGTGATGCGGGCGGTGCTTCTCCTACCCCGACGAAGTGGCCGCCCGATAGCAGGACGGAAACGACGATCGTCCGGAAAAGGAGCCATTGATGACCGCCAACGGAAACGACCTGCCACGGGACGCGGCCGCGCAGGCGCGTGAGGACGTCGCGAGCGGCACCGAGACGCTGTCGGGCAAGGCCGACGACGTCAAGGAGCGCGCGAAGGCCAAGGCGGCCCAGACCAAGGAGGCCGTGGCCGGGCAGACCGACCAGGCCGTGAAGGCCGCGCAGGACAAGGTCACGCAGGCCAAGGACAAGGTCACCGACCTGGCCTCCCGCGCGCGGGAGAGCGACGCGTCCGCCGCCGCCTCGAACCCGGCGGTCCGGACCGGGGCCGCCGCCACCGGGGTGGCCGCCGTCCTCGTCGCATGGATGCTCCGCCGCCGGGCCCGCCGGAACTCCAACCCCTGGCACGCCGCCGCGCGTACGGCCAAGTCCCAGATCAAGAGCACCCGCCGTCAGGCGAAGTCGGGCCTGAAGTCGGCGCGTAAGCAGTCGCGTGCCCAGGCCGCGGCCCAGATCGCCGCGGCGAAGGCCAAGGCGAGCAAGGCCAGGTCCAAGGCGAAGTCCTGGGGCTGATCGGCCTCCGTGACGCCACGGAACGACCCCAGCGAACGAGAACAGGCCCGTCCCGCCGACTCGGCGAGACGGGCCTCGTCCGTGCCGGCCCGCCCCGACCGGAGGACAGCGCCTCCACGGGCGACCGGCCCTGCTGTTAGGGCCCGGCTCTCCACGGCGGACGCCGATCGCACACGGACGGGGTCAGGCGGGGAGGAAGTCGTCCAGGGCGGCGGTGACCAGGTCGGGCGTCTCCAGGCTCTGCATGTGCGGGGCGCCGGGAAGCTCCCGGTAACGCGCGCCCGGGATGCGGGTGGCGATCTCGGACATGATCGCCGGCGTGGTCGAGGCGTCCTGGTCGCCGGCGAGGACGAGTACCGGCAGGTCCAGCCGGGCGAGGCCGTCCTGCACGTCGAAATTGCGGAACGCCCGCCACGCTCCGGACCAGTCCGCCGTATCCCCCCGCAGCACGCACTCGCGGGCGTAGCGGACTCCCCAGCCGTTCGAAGCCAGTGCCGCCGGCGTGAACCAGCGGGTCAGTGACGGCACCACCTGGGCGGCCATGCCCTCCTCCTCGGCGGCCACGGCCCGGCCCTCGAACCCGTCGGACGGACGGTCCGTCGTCGCCAGCAGTGACAGCGAGGCGAACCGCTCCGGGGCGCCGACCGCCGCGGCCTGCGCGATGCCGCCGCCGTACGACAGGCCCACCACGTGCGCCTGTTCCAGGCCGAGCGCGTCGAGTACGCCCAGCAGGTCGGCGCCGGTGTCGGTCATCGCCGCGGGGACGGGCGCGCCGGCCGCCGAGCCGTGGCCGCGGACGTCGTACGCGAACACACGTCGTCCCGCCGCCAGGCCCGGCAGGACCAGGTCCCACATCCGCCGGTCGAGGCCGAGGGCGTGGATCAGGACCACGGCGGGCCCGCTGTCGCCGTACCCCGCGACAGTCGTCGAGTGGTCACGGAGGTCGACCCGCTGCGTGGCGGCCGGCCTCGGCACGCCCGCGCCGGCGAGCACCTCGTCGACCACCGTCAGGGCGTTGAGCGCCCGGGGGAAACCCGCGTACCCCGCGACGTGCTCGCACAGGGCCCGCAGCTCCGACGGCGCGACGCCCGCCCGCAGCGCGGCCTTCGCGTGCACGGTCAGCTGGGGTTCGGCGCCGCCGAGGGCGGACAGCATGGCGACCGTGGCGACCTCGCGCGTCGCGCGGGCGAGGTCGCTCTCGGCGAGTGTTCCGCCGAAGCCTCCCTCGACCACGGCGTCGTACATCCCCGGCGAACGCAGGCGTACCTCGCGCAGGGCCTCTTCGGGCGGCGAGCCGATCAGCGCCTCGAACTCGCGCCGGCCACGTTCATGACGGTCCATGCCGTTTTCCCTCCAGAAAGCGATGCCGGACCGGGCGTCCCGGAGGAGAGGACGAGGGAGCGGCGCCCCAGAGCGCGCCTCCGGAGCTCCGCTCCAAGATCATTATCTGCGGCTCGTCTCCGGGGTGTCAACGCGCGTTGGCCCGCGCCCCGGTACGTCAGCGGACCGTGATGTGGTCCGCGGGAGCCTTCTTGTCCTTGGTCCAGCCGCTGTGCCCGTCACTGACCCGCCAGTGCCGCCCGGCGTAACGCACCTCGTGCAGGCCGTACGGCTGCGCGTGCGCGACGAGCCAGGCCGCCATCGTCCAGCCGGCGCGGGTGCTGGGCGCGGTCAGGTCGCCTGCGTCGGTGCGCTTGAGCGTCGTACGGAGCTCGGCCAGCGCCCCGCGCGGGTCTGAGTGCTTCTTGCGCTTGTTCGGCGGATACCAGCAGCGTACGGAGGCGACCGTACGGCCCGTGAACGCCTCGGCGAGCGTCTTGGCGTCCTGTTCGTGCTGGGCGTACGCACTGCCGTCCGCGCTGTGCTGGACCTTCTGCGCGGCCTCGTGCACCGGCAGGCCGGTGTAGTCCTTCACCTTGACGAGCGCGCCGAAGAATCGGGTGGTGGCGTACACCGGGTCCTTGAGCTTCTCGGCCGAGCCCCAGCCCTGCGAGGGCCGCTGCTGGAACAGGCCGACCGAGTCGCGGTCGCCGCTCTCCAGGTTGCGCAGGTGCGACTCCTGCAGCGCGGTGGCGTACGCGATGACCGTGGCGCGTTCGGGCAGCTTGCGGCGGAGCGCGACCGCGGCGATGGTCGAGGCGTTGGCGGCCTGGTCGAGGTCGAGCGGCATCACGTCGGTGCCCGAGCGCGCCTCGCAGCTGGTGCCGTGGAGGTAGGGACGGAAATGGAGATAGAGCGCGACGGCGCCACCCGCGATGACCAGCGCGGTGACCAACGCGACCGCGGCGAGCCGCAGCCGCCCTCCATCCTTACGACTCACGCGAACGACCGTACCGGCTCGGCGCGTCCGATGCGCAGCCGCCGAGGTCCGCGCGCCGCTCGCGCGGGGAGGCGGGGGGTCCCCCTCGGGGAGCGGGGGGTGAGGGGGACCCCTCACCTCTGGCGGGGGCCGGTGGGCTACGCCGGCGTCAGGGGTGCTCGTGGGCGCCGACGGCGGGACCGTGGTCGCCGCTGCGGCCGGGGCCGGGAAGGTCGGTCCGGACGTACGGGGTCGCGCGCTCGGCGGTGAGCGATGATCCGAGCGCGGTCGCGACGTCGTTGCGGAGCTGGGGCAGCTTCGCGTAGAGGGCGTCGCCGGGGCACTGGGTCGAGACGTAGTCGCGGTGGCCGACGATCGAGGCGTGCGGGTCGAGGCCGTAGTCGTCACAGAGCCAGGCGAGGGTCTTGACCAGCGCGTTCCACAGGGCCGTCGGCGGCAGGACGCTCGTGTACGTGCCCTCGTTCTCGATGCCGAGGGTGTGGCCGTTGTTGTTGGCGGTCTGGGCGCCCATGACGTTGGCGCCCTTGCCGATGGCCTCCAGCGAGCGGTTGCGGCCCTCCATCACGTAGCCGCCGCGGCTGATGGTGAGCTGCTGGCCGGTGTCGGACCAGCCGTTGGTGTCCATGTGCAGGTCCTGGCAGTCACGCGACAGCTGGAAGGCGTGGCTCAGGGAGTAGTCGGTGGAGTTGGGGAAGGCCATGTGGTGCACGACGAGATGGTCGGGCGCCGCGATGATCTCCGCCGTGGCCGTGGGAGGCCGGGCGCCCCACTCGGCCCGGGTGTAGACGTGCGGTGCGGAGGCGGCGCGCACCGGGCGTGAGCGGGTGAGATCGGCCGCTCCGATCAAGGCGGCACCACCCGCGACGGCGGCCGCGCGCGCCATGAAGGCACGGCGGTCGAAGGAGGACATGTCGGGCATGGCGGGGGACTCCCTGCGCTTGAGCTGTTTCCGCTCCCGACTAGGTAAATATCCTACGCAGTAACTTAGAGAAAGGTGGAAAAGTCTCCTAACAAAGCACCTTCCTGTTGGCACTTGGCGCAGTCAGTACAGGTCAGTGGTGTGGTCAAATGGCCATCCCCATAAGGGCGACTGGCCGGATGCGGGCACGGATCGGCGTAGGCTGAGGGCTCATGCGCCTTGATCTGACCCAGGACGTCGCGACCCTGACCCGGGCGATCGTCGACATCGAATCCGTGAGCGGAAACGAGAAGGCCCTCGCCGACGCGATCGAGGAGGCGCTGCGCGCGCTGCCCCACCTGACCGTCGAGCGCGACGGCGACACGGTGATCGCACGGACGTCGCAGGACCGGAGCGAGCGCGTCGTGATCGCCGGCCACATCGACACGGTCCCGGTCAACGACAACCTCCCCTCGCGGGTCGAGGGCGACCGGCTGTACGGCTGCGGCACCGGTGACATGAAGGCCGGCGTCGCCGTCCAGCTCAAGCTCGCCACGCTCCCGGAGACCAACCGCGACGTCACGTACTTCTTCTACGAGTGCGAGGAGATCGAGGAGTCGCGCAACGGGCTCAAGCGCATCGGTGAGACCCGGCCCGAGCTGCTCGAAGCCGACTTCGCGATCCTCATGGAGCCCTCGGGCGGCATCGTCGAGGGCGGCTGCCAGGGCACGATCCGGGTGGAGATCAGAGTGCCCGGCGAGCGGGCGCACAGCGCGCGGTCCTGGATGGGCTCGAACGCCATCCACAACGCCGGGGCGGTGCTCGACATCCTGCGCGCGTACGAGCCGCGGCGGCCCGTCGTGGACGGCCTGGAGTTCCACGAGGGCCTCAACGCGGTCTTCATCAGCGGTGGTGTGGCCGGCAACGTCATCCCGGACGAGTGCGTCGTGACCCTCAACCACCGGTTCGCGCCGGACCGGTCGATGGAGGACGCGGAGAAGCACCTGCGCGAGGTCTTCGACGGCTACGAGGTGACCGTGACCGACGGTGCCCCCGGGGCCCGGCCCGGCCTCACGCACCCGGCCGCCGCGGCTTTCGTGGCGGCGGTCGGCGGGGTGGCCGCCGCGCGGGCCAAGCTGGGCTGGACCGACGTCGCGCGGTTCTCCGCGCTCGGCATCCCCGCGGTCAACTTCGGGCCGGGCGAGCCGAGCCTGGCGCACACCCGCGAGGAGTACGTCGAGATCCCGAGGATCTACGCGGGCGAGGAGCGCATGCGCGCCTGGCTCACGGAGTGATTTGACTTCGAGCGCACTCTAAGGGCAAGAGTGGACCCATGACGCAGGCAGTGACCGAGGCATTCACGATCGCGGAGGCGGCCGAGCGTACGGGCGTCTCCACGCACACCCTCCGCTACTACGAGCGCATCGGCGCGCTGCGCGAGCCTCCCGGACGCGCGCCCAGCGGCCACCGCCGCTACACCGAACGCGACCTGGACTGGATCGGCATCCTGACCCGCCTGCGCTCCACGGGCATGCCGATCGCCACCCTGCTCCGCTACGCCGAGCTGGCCAGGGAGGGCACCACGTCCGCCGGCGAGCGCAAGGCGCTCCTGCTGAAGCACCGCGCCGAGGTGGCGGCCCGCGTCGAGCAGCTCCGCGAGGACCTCGCGGTGATCGACTACAAGATCAAGGTCTACGACGACCTCGAACGCGAGCGCCTGGGACTCTGAGTCTCCGGCGGGCGGGCGGGGCGGTGACCGTTCGTCCACCGGCGGATGGCGTACACATGGCGCGTTCGGGAGCGGAGGCAAACCGGTTGCGCCGCTGGTTACGGTATGGGCATGCAATCTGATCAGACAAAGCGTAGGAGGCGGCAGGGCCCGGTCACGCTTCGCGGCAAGGCGATCCCCTCGACCACGACCGATCAGCGGCTCCTCGACTCCCGTGGGCCGTCGGACTGGGTGCACACCGACCCCTGGCGTGTGCTGCGCATCCAGGCGGAGTTCGTCGAAGGGTTCGGGCTGCTGGCCGACCTGCCACACGCGGTGAGCATCTTCGGCTCCGCGCGTACCAAGCGGGACAACGAGGAGTACGCCCTGGCCGAGCGGATCGGCGCGTCGCTGACCGAGGCCGGATACACCGTGATCACGGGCGGCGGCCCGGGGATCATGGAGGCGGCGAACCGCGGGGCGGTCGACGCCGGAGGCGTCTCCGTCGGGCTCGGCATCGAGCTGCCCTTCGAGCAGAGCCTGAACGACTATGTCGACGTCGGCATCGAGTTCCGCTACTTCTTCGTCCGCAAGACCATGTTCGTGAAGTACTCCCAGGCCTTCGTCGTACTGCCGGGCGGTTTCGGCACCCTCGACGAGCTGTTCGAGGCGATCACGCTCGTCCAGACGAAGAAGATCACCAGGTTCCCGATCGTGCTGGTCGGCACCGAGTTCTGGGGCGGCCTGCTCGACTGGGTCAAGAACCAGATGCTGCCCGCCGGCAAGATCTCCAAGGAGGACCTCGACCTCGTCCACCTCACCGACGACCCGAACGAGGTCGTGGAGATCGTCAAGCGCGCTCACGAGACGCACGAACGTCTCCTGGAGGAGCACGCGGCCCAGCAGGAACTCGCCCGCGAGGGAGGGAACGGCTCCTGATGCGCATCTGCGTCTTCTGTTCCTCCAGCGGCCGGATCGACCGACGCTACCTCGACCTCGCCGAGGAGGCCGGCACCGAGCTCGCCCGCCGCGGGCACACTCTCGTCAGCGGCGGCGCCACCGTCTCGTGCATGGGCGCCGTCGCACGCGCCGCACGCGAGGGCGGCGCGCAGACCGTCGGGGTCATCCCCAGGGCACTGGTCGACATCGAGATCGCGGACGACGACGCCGAACTGATCGTCACCGACGACATGCGCTCGCGCAAAGCCGAGATGGATCGCCGGTCCGACGCGTTCCTCGTGCTGCCGGGCGGCCTCGGCACGCTGGAAGAACTCTTCGAGATCTGGACCTCACGCGTCCTCGGCATGCACGAGAAGCCGATCGCGATCCTCGACCCGTACGGCCTGTACGAGCCCTTGGGCGGCCTGATGAAGCACCTCCTGGAGGAGGGCTTCGCCCGGCCGCACATCTTCGACGCGGTCGGCTGGACCGGCTCGGTCACGGAGGCCTTCGACCACCTGGAGCGGTCCCCGGTCCGCATGGAGCCTACGCCGGAGGACTACCTCGAGTCCGAGCCCTAAGCCCCGGGTACAGGGCCCGGTGGGTGCGCGGGAGGGCTGTTCCGGTGGGCTTTTGCCCGGCCGCGTGTTCTGGACGCGGCCGGCCGGACCCGCGGGGCTGCTGCGGGTCTGAGTGCCAAGGCGAGTGGCGCCCGGCGGACGCGGGGGCCGGCGGAGCCGGGCGCTACGGCCGTGGCGGGCCGTTCAGGCGGGGTTTGAGGTGACGGTGTCGCGGACGGTGTGGAGGATGGGGGCGCGGGATCGGTTGTGACGGCCGGTTCTGGTGTGTTTCGTCCGTCCGCGCGTTCTGGGCGGGGTCGGTGAGGGTCGCTGTGGGTCACGGGCCTGCGGCGGGCTCAGGCGAGGCCGCGGCGTGCGACGGCAGGGGTGCGGGAGCCGTTGATCGAAGCGACCATGTCGAGTACCTGGCGGGTGCCGTGGACGTCGTGGGTGCGGAAGACGCGGGCACCGAGCCAGGCGTGTACCGCCATGACCGCCTGTTCCGGCTCGTCGGTCAGAGCCGCCAGGCCCGCGTCGGCGAGGCGTGCGGTCCCGACGAGGTCGGCGGAGGCGACGAGGAGGCCGTCCGGTCGTACGCCCGTCGCCCGCTCGGGCGACGAGCACGCCAGCGCCGCGCCGGTGGAGGCGGCGACCTCGGCGAACGCGTCGCCCACGATGAGGTCCGCCCCCGCCCGTACACAGGCCCCGGCCTGTGCGGCGGTGTCCGGTTCGACGGCGATCGGCGTTCCCGGGTGCCCGGCGCGGACCCGGAGCACCGTCGCCGGGTCGGATGCGACGAGTGCGATGTCGGCGCCGTCGTCCACCCCGTCCGCCATGATGGCGAACGCGCCGGGGCCGAACGTGCGGGTGGCCAGACGCAGCTCCATACCGCCGATCGTGACACACCCCCGTCCGGCGACCCCGACACCCCCTCTGACGCGCGGTCCGCGATCTCCGGTGCGCAGTTGTGGCACGATCGGAGTGGTACAGAGGGGAGCTCGACCTTGCTCGTCACCATCACCGTGGCCCTGGCCGCCGTGGCCGTGCTGGCCGCGATCGTCGTCGTGGCCGTTGGCGGAGGCGGGGAGCTCTCCGCCGAGCACCCCGACCACCCGCCGCTGGCCCTGCCCGGGCGGCGCGCCGTCGGTGGTACCGACGCCGCGCTGCTCCGCCTGCCGCTCGGCCTGTGGGGCTACCACAAGCAGATCACCGACGAGGCGCTCGAACGCTTCGCGTACGAGCTGACCGAGCGCGACACCCGCATCGCCGTCCTCGAGCAGGCGCTCGCCGAGGCGCGCCAGGGCGGGCCCGCGCAGACCGATCCGCGCGCGCTGCCGCGGGGCCGTTACGACGGGCCCGTCACGCGCGAGGACGCGATCGTCACCCGTACGGACCGGACCGGCCCGCGGGCCGCCGCGGATCCGGCGGCGAGGCAGGCGAGCGCCTGGTCGGAGCCCGGGTTCGCCCCGCTGGACGACCCCTGGAAGACGATCACCGACGAACCCCAGGACGACCGCGCGGAGGACGCCCCGGAACCAGCCGCCGGCGAGTGGGCCACCGCCCGTCAGGACGATGAGCGGGCCACCGCCCGTAGCACCGACGACGGGCGGGGCCTGGACCACGCCGACGACGAGTGGGCCACCGCCGGTAACACCGACGACGGGCGGGCCGCCGAGCGTAACGATGGCGGCGAGTGGGCCACCGCCCGTCAGGACGATGAGCGGGCCACCGCCCGTGACAGCGACGACGAGCGGGCCACGGCCCGTGACGCCGACGACGAGCGGGCCGCCGAGCGCAAGGACGACGGCGCGTGAGCCGCGTGGCCGTGCACGCCGCGGTCGACGTCGACGCGACCGCCCAGCAGGTCTGGGACGTGCTCGTCGACTGGCCCAGGCACGGCGAGTGGGTGCCGTTCACCACCGCCGAGGGCGGCGCGGCCGAGGGCGAGCGCGTCGAGGCGTGGACCGGCATCGGCCCGGCGGTCTTCCTCGACACGATGGTCATCGAGGACTGGCGGCCGCCGACACGCGTCACCGTCCGCCACACCGGATGGCCCATCCGCGGCGAGGGCCGGTTCGACCTGCTCGACCTGCCCGGCGGGCGCTGCCGGGTGACCTGGTCCGAGCTCGTCGAACTCCCGCTCGGTGTGGCCGGCCGCCTCGGCTGGATCGGGGCCGGCCCGTTCGTACGTCTCATGCTCCACACGGCGCTCAGGCGTCTCGCTAAACTGTTCGAATGACCGTGACCGGCGCCGACGGGCTGGTGCGCTGCCCGTGGGGCGCGTCAGCGCCCGACTACATCGCCTACCACGACGAGGAGTGGGGGCGGCCCGTACGCGACGACCGCGGCCTCTACGAGCGTCTGTGCCTGGAGGCCTTCCAGTCCGGGCTGTCATGGCTGACGATCCTGCGCAAGCGCCCGGGGTTCCGCCGGGCCTTCGCCGACTTCGACCCGGAGAAGGTCGCCGCGTACGGCCCGGCCGACGTCGAGCGGCTGCTCGCCGACGCCGCCATCGTGCGCAACCGCCGCAAGATCGACGCGACGATCGCGAACGCCCAGGCGGCGCTCGACCTGCCCGGCGGCCTCGCCGCCCTCGTCTGGCGCTACGCCGACCCCGGCGCTCCGGCGCCCAAGACGGCCGCTGACGTGCCCGCCACGACCCCCGGCTCCAAGGCGCTGGCCAAGGAACTCAAGGGCCATGGCTTCCGGCACGTCGGCCCTACGACCGTCTATGCCCTGATGCAGGCGTGCGGCCTGGTCGATGACCATCTGCAGGGATGCCATCGCCGCGGCGCCTACTGATCGGTCACCGCTGAGAGACCGTCCAGGCGCTCGCCCGGCTCAGCGGCCGCTGTCCCGTTCTCCTGTGATTCCGTGGTGGAAGCGCCGCGCCTGAATTGGCGTTGCGGTCCATACTCAGAGCGATTTCGACGCAGTTCTCGCCCGCGTGACCGCTGTGGCTGCTCTTACGCCAGCGGGCGTTCACCTCGTGAACCGTAGTGTCGTATCGGTTTCGGACTTCTTGCCGCAGTCGCCATTTTCATGGCCGCCGTCGTCGCCGTGACGACGGGTCGCGGAGTGGGTCGTGCTCACGTTTCCTCTCCCCAATCGGCTCGATGCGTCTCATCGGCCTCACGACATGGTTTTTGGGCAGCCCGAAAACGCGAACTGGTGTTCGCGCCTCACTTGTGCCGCCCGTTCGCGTGTTTCTCCGCCCGCGCGGTATTCGCGGAGGCCATGTCTTACCTTCGGCGAAGCGTCCGGCGGAGAATTCCCAACGTGCAGCGTACGCATCACTCGATGAAAGGACGAATTATCCTCATTGGTATCGAAAATGCGCTGCGTCCTAAAAGGTGTGCGAGCCGTTTCCACTATTACGTTTGATCGCGGGCTCGCCTACTGATCACCGCCTCGTTCGAGAACGGACGCGGATGGAGTTCCGCGCGGTGCGGCATCGGTACGCGGGCGGCTGCAGACCGACCGCGGACCGGTCCGGCACGAGCGCCGGAATCCTCCGGTGCTCGTGCCGGCCTTACCTATAACGGTCGCCGCAGGCGCTCTCCGAATTGGCCGCAAGCGGCCGGACGCATGGTCTAGGCGAGCCTTCGTAGAGTGCCGGGCGTAATGGGGTGGACCTGTTCGGGTATGTCGTTGAAGCGGACGTGCGCCTTCCCGTGGCCGACCTTGACGACCACGCCCCGGCCGAAGCCGAGTTCCATCGGCCCGTCGAAGCCGGCTCCGGCCCGTACGGTGTCGCCGATGCGCAGGCTTTCTCCGGTGCAGTCAACGATACTCTCGGCGCGCCGTCCCCTGATGGCGCCGGTCGCCGGTCCGCGGGTGAGCCCGACGCCGGCGCCGGCGGCGATTGCCAGCACGAGGAGGACCACCACTCCGGCGGGCGGGCCGTCCACCGCCGAGAGGGCCGCGATGGCGGCGGCGAGTGCGCCGGCGGCCATCACCGCAGTTCGTGCTGCCATGGGTGGGAAGGGTAATCGGGGTCGGGCCGCGGACACTTTGATGTGTCCGATTGAGGCCGCCGTGACAACCTCTCGCCGTCTCGCGCATCGCCTAGCCGCAAATGCGAGCAAACGGCGGCAAAGTGGTCGCCTTACCTGCCTTCGAAGACAGGTTGCTCCTTCTGCAGGAACGCCTTGGTGGCGTTCGCATGGTCCGCGGTGTCCGCGCAGGCCTTCTGCAGCTCCGCTTCCTTGGCCAGCGCGCCGGCCAGGTCGGCCGCCGCCGCGTGCTCCAGGGCCGCCTTGACCGCCCCGTACGCCTGGGTCGGGCCCGCGGCGAGCCGTACGGCCAGCTCCCGCGCCGTCGCGTCGAGCTCCTCCGGGGGCACCACGCGGTTCACGAGGCCGAGCTCCAGCGCCTCGGCCGCGCGTACGGGCTCGGCGAGCAGCAGGAGCTCCAGCGCCTTGGCGCGGCCGACCAGACGCTGCAGCGTCCACGACATGCCGCTGTCCGGCGCGAGTGCGATCTTGGTGAAGGCGGTGGCGAATGACGCCTTCTCCGAGGCGATCCGCAGGTCACAGGCCAGGGCGAACGCGAAGCCCGCGCCCGCCGCCGTGCCGTTGACCGCCGCGACGACCGGCTTGGGCATGCGGGTCAGGCCCAGCACGATCGGGCCGTAGTGGTCCTCCAGCGTGCCGGCGAGGCCGAGGCCCCGCTCCAGGTTGGCGGCGTGCTCGCGCAGGTCCTGCCCGACGCAGAACGCGCGGCCGGAGCCGGTCAGGACCACGGCGCGTACGGCGGCGTCGTCGCGCGCCCGCTCCACCGCCTCGCGCAGCTCCGTCTTCGTCGCGGCGGTCAGCGGGTTCATCGCGTCCGGGCGGGCGAATGTGATCGTTGCCACACCGTTCGCCACGTCGTACTGCACGCTCGTCGGCACCGTCAGGCTCCTAAGGTCGGTCACTGTGCGTCGGCGGTTGACCATCGAGGCAACGATCGACGAACCGGGAGGCCGCAGGCAAGAGCCGCGTCGCCTCCGCGTCGAAGAAACGGGCGGCCTTGGCCCCCGGCCAGTCGTCCGGCAGCAGCATCGCGGGCAGCCCGGGGTCGCGGAACAGGAACTTGCGCCACTCGTGCACCAGGTGGCTCCGCACGGCGAACGCCTGCTCGTCGGCGGGTTCGCGGCAGGTGGCCAGGAGCTCCTCGGCCTCGCCGAGCCAGCGTTCGTACGCCCTGGCCAGCCCGTCCAGGTCCCACGCCCGCGCCACCAGGCCGCGCGCGTCGCCGTCGTAGCTGGAGGAGAACCGCTCCGCGCGTACGCCCTCGGCCTCGAACAGGGCCTCCAGCTCACCGGAGGCCCGCGGGCTGATCCACGTCGTGTCGTCGAGCGCGGCGTACCCGAGGTAGCCGAGCCCGGCCCGCAGCCGCTCGCGCCGCGCCCGGTCGGGAATATGCTGGATAACGAGCAGATGCCAGTGTCCGTCCCATGCGTCAGGAGCGTCCCGGTAGATCCGCCGTCCGGCCTCGTCGAGGCGCCGTACGGCCTTGGTGGTCAACGCGTACCCGCGGCCCTGAGGCAGCCGCACCGGTGACAGCCAACCCTGCCGGACCATGCGCGACACCGCCGTACGGGCGGCCGGAGCGGCGATGTCCAGGGCGGCCAGCAACCGTACGAGAGAGGCGATCGGTGCGCTTCTCCCACGCGTCCGGAGGTGGTCGCCGTAGAGGTCGAAGAGGGCGGAGCGGGCATTCATAGAACTCCAGTCTGACGATCACCGAGCTGATCGTTACCACTTAGCGTCCCGAAAACGGGATAATGGTCCACCACAGTTGACGTTGATGCGGCAGGCGGGTCAGCGGCCAAGGAAGCCCGGCGGCCCCACGCGGCCCTAGGCAGGAAGGGGATGCACGCATGGCGGCGATGAAGCCGCGGACAGGCGATGGTCCGCTCGAAGTTACCAAGGAGGGGCGCGGAATCGTCATGCGTGTCCCGCTCGAAGGTGGCGGGCGGCTCGTTGTCGAACTGTCGGCAGATGAGGCAGGCGAGCTCGGGGACGCTTTGAAGGGTGTCGTCGGCTAGGACGCCGCGCCCGCCATCGGCGGGACCGTTCCGGCCGACGTGAATATCGAGCGAGGCCCCGGCGGATGCCGGGGCCTCGCTGCTCATTGAGAGAGGGAACGTGCCACTACAGACGCAGCTCCGCGCGTTCGACGAGACGATCCGGAACGCGGCGGGGTCGGCCGAGGCGGTCGCGGTCCCCGTACGGCCCGGCCCCGAGGTGGACCCCGCGTACGCGGACGGCCTCGCGGGCATGTTCGCGCTCGGCGCGGCGGACCTCCTCGCGCACGAGGAGGCCAAGGGAGAGCCGGGAGAGGTCGTACGCGCGCCGTTCCGCATGGGCGACGGCATCACCGAGCTGTTGCTGTTCGGCGTGGGCGACGGCTCACCGGCCGCGCTCCGCAAGGCGGGCGCCACCCTCGCACGGCAGGTCAGAGGCCGGGGCGCGGTCGTCGTCGGCGGCCCGTCCTCCTCCGATGACGAGGCTCTCGCGGCCTTCGCGGAGGGACTGCTGCTCGCCTCCTACGACTTCCGCGTCGGCGGACCGGCCAAGCGGCCCGGCGCCGAGTCGATCAGCGTCGTCAACGTGTCCTCCGCCGCGCTCGATCGCGGCGCCGCGATCGCCCGCGCGGTGACCCTGGCGCGCGACCTCACCAACACGACGTCGCTGGACAAGACCCCGCAGTGGCTGGCCGACCGGGCGTCGGACCTCGCCGGCGAGGCGGGCCTGAGCGTCCGCGTACGCGACGAGGGCGTGCTGGCCACCGAGGGCTTCGGCGGGCTCGTCGCCGTCGGCTCCGGCTCCGCGCGGCCGCCCCGGCTGATCGAGCTGACCTACGCGCCGGACGGCGCCGACCGGCACATCGTGCTCGTCGGCAAGGGCATCACGTTCGACTCCGGCGGGTTGTCGCTGAAGTCCAACGAGGGCATGAAGACGATGAAGACCGACATGGCGGGCGGCGCCGTCGTGATCGCGGTTCTGGGCGCCCTGCGCGCGCTCGGCGTGTCGGCCAAGGTCACCGGGCTGGTCGCGGCGGCGGAGAACATGCCGTCGGGCTCGGCGATGCGCCCCGGCGACGTCATCCGCCACTACGGCGGCACGACCTCGGAGGTCCTCAACACCGACGCCGAGGGGCGGCTGGTCCTCGCCGACGCGCTCGCGTACGCCGACGCGGAGCTCGACGCGAGCGCGGTGGTCGACATCGCGACGCTCACCGGCGCGGCCAAGGTGGCGCTCGGCACGCGCCACGGCGCGCTGTACGCCACGGACGAGACGCTCGCCGGGGATCTGATCGGCGCGGGGAAGTCGAGCGGCGAGGCCCTCTGGCGGATGCCGCTGGTCGACGACTACCGCGCCGCCATCGACTCCGACATCGCGGACGTCGCCAACGCGGGCCGCGGCGGCTTCGGCGCGGGGTCGATCACGGCCGCGCTGTTCCTGCGGGAGTTCGCGGGCGAGCGCCCGTGGGCCCACCTCGACGTGGCCGGCCCGGCGCGCGCAGCCTCCGACGACGGCGAGATCACCAAGGGAGCCACGGGCTTCGGCGTACGCCTCCTGCTCCGCTGGCTCACCTCCGCCTAGGGCGCTCGCGCAGGTCCGTGGCGGGCAGGGCGCGGCGGCGGATCTCGGCGAGGATCTCCTCCACGCCGGGGTCCCAGCCGGGCGAGATCGGAATCGACCAGTGGGCCGTCGGCACGCCCGGCAGGTCACCGGAGGACAACGCCAGCAGCTCCGCGCTCGGCGGCGGGCCCAGCCGATCGGCGCCGTCGCTCGTGGGCAGGAACGCCAGGTGGTCCTCCAGCGCCCGGCGGCCGCGCGGGACCGGAGTGCTCCACAGCACCACCGCGGCCAGGTCCGTCCAGCCCAGCGAACGGTCGCGGGCACGAGGCCACGGCCACGGCGCCGGCAGGCGTACGCCCCGGTCGTCGAGTTCGAGCACCGGCCGGCGTGCCAGCAGGCGCCCGGCCGTCGCGGTCAGTCCGGCGGCGCACAGCACGATCCCGGCCACGCCGACCAGCAGGTAGAGGACCGCGCCGATGCCCGGCAGGGCCGGCACGGCGGTCGCCGCGAAGACGGCCGAGAAGACGAGCAGCACGAAGGCGCACCCCACCGGCCGTACGTCACCCGCGACGGGCCGCCGGAGTACTCTCATTCACCCTTGACCGCGGCGAGGAGCCCGTCCCCGACCGGCAGGAGCATCGGCGTCAGCCGGTCGTCGTCGCGTACGAGGCGGCCGAGCTCGCGCACCGCGACGGTGTCGGGCGTGCGGTTGGTGGGGTCGGCGACCGTGTCGCCGCACAGCGCGTTGTCGAAGGCCACCACGCCGCCGGGCCGCAGCAGCCGCAACGCCTCGGCGAGGTAGTCGGGGTACTCCTGCTTGAGCGCGTCGCAGAACACCAGGTCGTACGCGCCGTCGGTGAGCCGCGGCAGCACGTCGAGCGCGCGGCCCGTGATGAGCCGGGCGCGCGAGGTCGGGAAGCCGGCCTCGGCGTACGCCTCGCGGGCCAGCCGCTGGTTCTCCGGCTCGACGTCGACGCTCGTCAGCACGCCGCCCTTCTGCATGCCGCGCAGCAGCCAGATGCCCGACACGCCGCACCCGGAGCCGACCTCGACGACCGTGCGGGCGCTGATGGCGGTCGCGAGGAACCGAAGAGCGGCACCGGCGCCCGGCCCGATGGGCATGGCTCCGACGTCCTCTCCCCGCTGCCGGGCGTCGCGCAGCGCCTCGTCCTCAGGGAGGTATTGCTCAACGTAGGCCAGAGTGGCCTTCACCGCGTCGATGACTCCTCCTTGGGGCCGCATGAGCCTGCGAGGTCAAAGACTACTGCGGTGGGGGAACTCCACCGCCTACCGTCACGTTCTTCAGTGGGGCCACGGCAGCCGGTAGGCGGAAAGGAAGAAACGGGGCAGTATGGCGGTGGCAGAACTCTTGCGTGAGAGGGGAGAGACGGTGCGGGACGCCGGCATCGCCTGGACACCCCCGACGTGGGACGAGATCGTCCGCGAACACTCCACCCGCGTCTACCGCCTGGCCTTCCGTCTCACGGGCAACCCGCACGACGCCGAGGACCTCACGCAGGAGGTCTTCGTCCGCGTGTTCCGGTCGCTGGCCAACTACCAGCCCGGCACCTTCGAGGGCTGGCTGCACCGCATCACCACCAACCTCTTCCTCGACCAGGCGCGCCGCCGTCAGCGCATCCGGTTCGAGGGCCTGGCCGACGACGCCGCCGAGCGGCTCCATGGCCACGAGCCCACGCCCGCGCAGGCCTACGACGACAAGAAGCTCGACGCCGACGTGCAGGCGGCGCTCGACGGCCTGGCGCCGGACTACCGCGCGGTCGTCGTGCTCTGCGACATCGAGGGCCTGTCCTATGAGGAGATCGCGGCGACCGTCGGGGTGAAGCTCGGCACCGTCCGCAGCCGCATCCACCGCGGCAGGGCGCAACTGCGCGCCGCGCTCGAACACCGCGGCCCCCGCCGGCGCACCGCGGCAGGTCCCACAGAGGCCACGGGGGAGGCCGTATGACCGAAGCGAGCGACACCGCGGCGAAGAAGGCCATGACCGAGCGGAGCAAGCGATCCGGCGAGTACGGCATGGGGTCGACGAAGGAGGTTCCATGACCCATCTCGGAGAACGTCTCACCGCCCTCGTCGACGGCGAGCTGGGTCACGACGAGCGCGACCGCGCCCTCAACCACCTCGCCGCCTGCGACGAGTGCCGGGCCGAAGCCGACGCGCTGCGCACGCTCAAGCGGCGCCTTCGCGCCATGGGCGACGCGCTGCCGGCCGAGAGCCTCCTCGAACGCCTTACGGCGATGGGAGAGCCGGGCGGCCCGCTGCCCCCGGTCGTCCGCCGCCTGCCCGGCCACACCCGCGTACCGGCCGCCACACGACCGCGCGACACC
Organism: Actinomadura sp. DC4; assembly: GCF_030406325.1. Lineage (GTDB taxonomy): Bacteria > Actinomycetota > Actinomycetes > Streptosporangiales > Streptosporangiaceae > Actinoallomurus. The sequence continues at coordinate 334,817 of NZ_JAUEQY010000004.1, forward strand.
CGTCCCGCACGGCGTGCCGCCACGTCACGCCGCCGCATGCCGCGCGGCCGTTATCTGCTCGCCGGGGCCGCGACCCTGGCCGTACTCGGCGTCGGCTCCGCCGCCTTCGCCGCGGGCTCGGAGCCGCGCTCACTGCCGCGTGTGGCGCCGTCGATCGAGCAGTTCGCCGTCGAGCACGCGCTGACCTCGGGCGACGTCCCCCTCACCGACCCCAAGCCGGCAGAGAAGACCAGCGATAGCCCGTGACGGAACGGACCTCACGCAACTCGTGGATGGCGGGCGGCATCGCCGCCGCGCTCCTCATGCTCTGGTTCGTGACGACGGGCGACACGGCGAGCGGCGCGCGGCTGCGGTCCGACCCCGAGGCGCTGCGGCTGCTCCGCAACGCCGAGAGCGCCGCCCGCACGACCTCCTACGAGGGCACGCAGTTCATCACCGCGTGGAGCCGCAGCGGGATGGCGACCACGTCGCTGGTCAAGGTGGAGCACGTCCCCGGCGACGGCACCCGCATGCGGGTGCAGAGCACGACCGCGGACCAGGGCGGCCAGATGTTCGAGGCCGACGACTCCCAGCACACCGGCGGGCTCACCGGCTACACGCCGAAGATGCTCGACCTCCTCGCGCGCAACTACGCGGTGGTCCGCGCCGGGCAGGGCGAGGTGTCCGGCCGTCCCACCTCGGTGATCGAGGCGCGGCGCGCCGACGGCACCGCGGCCGGCCGGTTCCACATCGACCGGGAGACCGGGCTGATGCTCCGGCGCGAGCTGCTCGACCAGCAGGGCCGCGAGGTCAACCTCACGTTCTTCACCGAGATCCGGCCGTCGGTGCCCAAGGCGCGGGTCGTGGCCGCGGTGGCGCCGCGTACGGTCGAGATGCCCTGGGCGCACCAGCTCGCCGGCGCCGACCTCGGCTCGCTGCGCTATCACGGCTGGCCCGTGCAGTCCGGCCTGCCCGACCGGCTCAGCCTGTACGACGCCCGGCAGCTCGACGGCGACGGCCCGGTCGTGCACCTCAGCTACTCCGACGGCCTGTCGGTGGTGTCGGTCTTCGTGCAGCGCGGCACGCTCGACGCGAGCAGCGTCGCGCACTGGCGCAAGGCGACCCGCGGCGGCCGTACGGTCTACCTCCGCGACACGGTGCAGCAGCGCGCGATGTGGGCCAGCCGGGGCTATGTCTTCACGGTTCTGGCCGACGCCCCGCCGCCCGTGGTGGACAACGCGGTGGCCGCGCTGCCCCACGGCGGCACCGGATTCTGGGAACGTCTGGGACGGGGGATGAATCGTCTTACGTCCTGGGCCAACCCATTTGACTGATCTGCAAAGATCCCGTTGGCTGGGATGCTCAGATCGACTCGTCCATGGGGGATGGAGCGTGAACCGACGGTTTTCACCGTCAAGGTCGCTTATGCTCGCCACATACCTGGTGCGCCATTGTGGGGGCGACGACGACAGGTTCATGCGCGGTCCGCAAGGAGTCAGGCAATGACGGAAGACAGCCGCGCGCCCGGGGGTCCACCGCAGGACGACCGGCGCACGCGAGAGCCGGAGACGGGCTACGCCGGGGCGTCTCAGGACCAGCCCTTCGCCTCCGGTCCGCCGCCGGGCATGGCGCCGCCTGACAACGGCTCGTCATCGCCGTACGCCACGCCGCCCGACAACGGGTCGGCCTCGCCGTACGGCCCCCGATCCGACGCGCCGCCGCGGCCCGCCTTCACGCCGCACCAGCACTACGAGCAGCAGTACGGCCAGCGGCAGCAGCAACCGCAGCAGCGTCCCGCGTACACGGGCTGGAACACCCAGCCGCCCCCGCACCAGCAGACGGCCGCCGGCGGCTATCCCGGAGGACCGGGCCCCAACTGGGCGCCCGTGCCCTCTCCGGAGCCGAGACAGCGCCGTGGCCCCTCCACCGGCGTGTTCCTCATCGTCGCCGTCGTGGTCGCCCTGCTGGCCGGCGCGCTCGGCGCGGGCATCGGCGTCATGGCGAGTGGTGACAAGACCGGCAGCGTCGACCTCGGCGGCGGCGCCAACTCCACGGGCAGCAAGAACCGCGACCCGGGCTCCATCGCCGGCATCGCCCAGCGCCTGGTTCCCAGCGTTGTGATGATCAAGGTCTCGAACGGCACCGAGGGCGGCGCCGGCACCGGCTTCATCGTGCACGGCGGCTACATCGTGACCAACAACCACGTGGTCGCCCCGGCCGTCAACGGCGGCAACATGCAGGTCGTCTTCAACGACGGCAAGACCACCACCGCCACCATCGTCGGGCACGACCCGACCTCCGACATCGCGGTGATCAAGCCCGGCACCCTCGGCGGCCGCAAGTCGCTCACGCTCGGCAACTCCGACGACCTCGCGGTCGGCGACCCCGTGATCGCCATCGGCTCGCCGCTCGGCCTGGCCGGCACCGTCACGACGGGCATCGTCAGCGCGCTCAACCGGCCGGTCAGCACCAGCGGGGAGGGCGGCGAGTCCGCCTTCATCAACGCGGTGCAGACCGACGCGGCGATCAACCCCGGCAACTCCGGAGGCCCGCTCGTCGACGCCAAGGGCCAGGTCATCGGGGTCAACTCCGCGATCGCCACGCTCGGCAGCCAGACGCTCGGCAGCGACAAGCAGCAGAGCGGCAGCATCGGCCTCGGCTTCGCGATCCCGAGCAACCAGGTCAAGCGGGTCGCCGAACAGCTGATCAGCGGCGGCAAGGCCACCCACCCGATCATCGGCGCCTGCCTCGACATGTCCTACCAGGGCGGCGGCGCCCGGATCGCCACGGACGGCTCCCAGTCGACCTGCAAGGGCGGCACGATCGTGGCGGGCGGCCCGGCGCAGAAGGCCGGCCTGAAGGCCGGCGACATCATCACCTCCTTCGACGGCAAGACGATCACCGGGTCGGACGAGCTGATCATGGCCATCCGCGCCAAGGCCCCGGGCCAGCGCGTGCAGATCGCCTACACGCGGGGCGCGCAGCACGCGACGACCGTGCTCACACTGGGCGCGGGCAACTGACGCGCCCGCCTCCCCGGCGACGGGTGAGGCGGAGCGCGGTTAAGCTGGCATCGGCGGCCTCGGTGAACGGGGCCGCGGGCCACCAGTGGAGGATCGGGTGTTCGACGTAGGACTCGGTGAGGCACTGCTCCTCGTCGTGCTTGCCCTGGTCATCTTCGGTCCCGACCAGTTGCCGAAGGTCGCCTCCCAGGCGGGGCGGGCGCTGCGGCAGCTACGGACGATGGCCAACAGCGCCAAGGAGGATCTGCGCGACGGCCTGGGCCCGGAGTTCGCCGACTTCGACGTCGCCGACCTCAATCCGCGCCGGTTCGTCCGCAAGCACCTGCTCGACGACATGGACGACTTCGACGAGCCGTCGGTCATGACGGAGGATCCGCTGCTGCCCTTCGGCGAGCGCCCGCCGTACGATACCGAGGCGACCTGAGCCTCACCGGCTCGTCGCGGGCGGGCGGTACACCCGGATCCAGTCGACCTGCATCGTGATCTTGTCCGGCGTGTGCGACGTGCGGCGGAAACCGCTGCGCATCTCGTTGCGCAGATAGAGCTGCATCTGGGACCGCCTCGGGACGAAGGACCCCTTGTACGTCCAGGTCTTCTTGCCGTCGGTCCAGAACGTCACGTGGTCCGGAAGCCAGTCGACGGCCACGGTGTGCCACTTGGTGAAGTCGGTGTGGATGGTGCGCTGGACCTGCCGGTCGTCCGGTCCGTGGTGGATGAACAGGCCCCCGCTGCGGCGGTCGGCGCCGAGGATCTCGGCGAAGTCGATCTCGGCGTACTCCGGGTGGCCCATGGTCAGCGGCCACAGGAACGCGGTGGCGGAGTAGCCGGCGCCCGGGTCGGACCGCAGGCGGGCCTCCCAGCGTCCGTAGGTCTGGGCGAGGTCGGAGATGACGCCCGCGCCCTGGTCCTTGCCGTCGTACAGGCCGCCCACGAGGGTGAGCTGCCCGCCGGAGACGTGGGTGCCGGCGGCGACGCCGCGGTGGGAGGACGCGTCCGGGGCCTGGTAGACCTGCCACTTGCGCGTGTCGAGCCGGGTGCCGCCGAAGTCGTCCGACAGCACGGGCGCGCCCCAGATCTTGGAGTATCCGGCCGGCTTGCCACCCCCGTGACCGCCGTTTCCGCTCTGCGTTACGTGTGAAGAATGACCGCTACATCCGCCTGTGCCGGCCGCGACCGCCAGCGTCACCGCGGCCGCGGCCCCCCGTATGACCCCGTCGAATGCCATACGTCCACGTAATCATGCCGTTGCTCCGCGTCAAGCGGAAACACGCCCTCGCGTTGGTCAACCGCGATTCGGGCTGAGCCCAAGCTGCCGGCCGCGCAGGCTCTTGGCCCGCCCGGAGATCTTGTCGGCGATGCCGCGGAGCTCCTTGGAGGCGGGCGCGTCCGGGTCGTCCAGCACGATCGGGCGGCCCTCGTCGCCGCCCTCGCGCAGGCGTACGTCGATCGGCACCTGACCGAGCAGCGGGACGGAGGTGCCGAGCGTACGGGTGAGCGCGTCGGCCACGGCCTGGCCGCCGCCGGAGCCGAACACGTCGACCGGCTCGCCGCAGTGCGGGCACGGGAAGTAGGACATGTTCTCGATCACGCCGGCGACCGTCTGGTGGGTCTGCGCCGAGATCGCGCCCGCCCGCTCGGCCACCTCGGCGGCGGCCTGCTGCGGCGTGGTCACCACCAGGATCTCCGCCGACGGGAGCAGCTGGGCCACCGAGATGGCGATGTCGCCGGTGCCCGGGGGCAGGTCCATGAGGAGAACGTCGAGGTCGCCCCAGTAGACGTCGGCCAGGAACTGCTGCAGCGCCCGGTGCAGCATGGGCCCGCGCCACACGACCGGGGAGTTGCCCTCGGTGAACATGCCGATCGAGATGACCTTCACGCCGTGAGCGTTGGGCGGCATGATCATCTGCTCGACCTGGGTCGGCCGGCCGGTCACGCCGAGCATGCGCGGCACCGAGTGGCCGTAGATGTCGGCGTCGACCACGCCGACCTTGCGGCCCTGGGCGGCCAGCGCCGCGGCCAGGTTGACCGTCACCGAGGACTTGCCGACGCCGCCCTTGCCGCTCGCCACGGCGTACACGCGGGTCGTGGAGCTGGGCTTGGCGAAGGGGATCTCCTTCGCCGCCTGGCCGCCGCGGAGCTTGGTCTGCAGCGCCTGGCGCTGCTCCTCGCTCATGACGTCGAGGTCCACCTGCACACCCGCGACGCCGGGCAGGCGGGAGACGGCGGCGGTGACGTCACGCGTGATCGTGTCGCGCATCGGGCATCCCGCGACCGTCAGGAACACCCCTACGGTCACGCTGCCCTCGGGCGACACGTCGACGCCCTTGATCATGTCCAGCTCGGTGATGGGACGCCGGATCTCCGGGTCGTTCACCGTAGCGAGCGCCGCGTTCACCTGCTCGATCGTGGGGGAGGCCATGTGCCCATGGTATTGAGCCGACAAGCGCCCGGCGAACTCATGTGCGCCGAGAACGCGGATGTCGCCAAGGTCACCCTTCCCGGCGGCGGTTCTCGAGCTCTTTCAGCAGGTGCTGGAGCTCGTCCCGGATCCAGTCACGGGTGGCGACGTCGGCCATCGCCATGCGCAGGCCGGCCACCTCCCGGGTGAGGTACTCGGTGTCGGAGACGCTGCGCTCGTCCCGCGCGCGGTCGCCCTCGTACTGCACGCGGTCCCGGTCGTCCTGGCGGTTCTGGGCCAGCAGGATCAGCGGGGCCGCGTACGAGGCCTGCAGCGACAGCATGAGGGTCAAGAATATGAAGGGGTACGGGTCGAACCGCCAGCTCACGGGCGCGAGGATGTTCCAGGCGAACCACAGCAGGACGAACACCGTCATGTAGACGAGGAAACGGGCGGTGCCGAGGAAACGCGCGATGCGCTCGGAGAACTGCCCGAACGCCTCGGGGTCGTAGTACAGCCGGGGGACCAGTGCACGACGGATCTCCCGGGGCTGGTCGAGACGCCCCATGCGGCGGTCCCGCACCCGATCGAGGCCGGTGCTCATATCGCCACTTCCTTCTACTGGAGCGGGTCGCCGTTCTCGGCCGCGCGGGCCGCCTCGGCGTCGCGCAGGGCCTCTTCCTCTTCGTCGATCTCCGCGTCGGTCTCCATGACGCTCTCGCGCCAGTCGTCGGGCAGCAGGTGGTCGAGGACGTCGTCGACGGTCACCGCGCCGAGCAGGCGGCCGTTGACGTCCACGATCGGCACGGACACCAGGTTGTAGGTGGCCAGGTAGTTGGAGACCGCCTCGAGGGGGAGCCCGGGCCGCAGCGGGTCGAGCTCGGTGTCGCAGATCGCGCTGACGAGCGTGGGCGGCGGCTCGCGGAGCAACCGCTGGAAGTGGACCGTGCCGAGGTAGCGGCCGGTCGGCGTCTCGTTCGGCGCCCGGCAGACGTACACCTGCGCGGCCAGCGCGGGGTTCAGGTCGGGGTTGCGGATCTGCGCGAGGGCCTCGGCCACGGTCGCGTCCGGCGGGACGATCACCGGTTCGCTGGTCATCATGCCGCCCGCGGTGTTGTCGGCGTAGCTGAGCAGCCGGCGCAGCGGCGCGGCGTCCTCGGGCTGCATCAGCGCCAGCAGCCGCTCCCGCTGCTCCGACGGCAGCTCGCCGAGCAGGTCGGCCGCGTCGTCGGGGCCCATCTCCTCCAGGACGTCCGCGGCGCGGTCCAGCTCGAGCTTGCCGAGGATCTCCACCTGGTCGTCCTCGGGCAGCTCCTCCAGGACGTCGGCCAGGCGCCGGTCGTCGAGGGCCGCGGCCACCTCGGCGCGCCGCTTGGCCGACAGCTCGTGCACGACGTTGGCCAGGTCGGGCGCGCGCATCCGCTCGAACGCCGCGATCAGGCTGGCCGCTCCCTGCCCCTCCTCGGGCATGCCGAGACCGCTGATCGCGGCCCACTCGACCACGAAGGTCTCGCCGCGCCGCCTCCGGAGGCTCAGCCGGGCGCCCGTGCCGCGTCCTCCGCCCGCCCACCGGTGCCCGTGCCCGGACAGGCCGCCGCCCGAACGGTGCACGGCCACCTTGGTGATCAGCCAGTCACGGCTGCGGGTCTGCTCCATGCCGAGGTCGATCACCACGACGTGGTCCCCCGAATCGGCCAGCTCGACCCGGCGGTCGAGCATCTCGCCGAGGGCGAGGGTCTCGGAGCCGCGCTTCTCGAACCGGCGCATGTTGATGCGGCCGTCGAAGATCACGGCGCCGGCGTCGATGTTGGTCACCCGGGTGATCGGCAGGAAGACGAGGCGGTGCGGGGGCACCTCGACCACGAGGCCGAGCACTCTTGGCGGTCGCGGCGGTGGCCGGAGTACGACGACGACGTCGCGCACGCGGCCGATCTGGTCCCCGGCGGGGTCGAACACCGCGATTCCGGCCAAGCGCGCAACGAACACCCGCGATGGCGTTGCGGTCATGCTCGAAGGCTACCGATGCGCGTGCGGTCTCCCGGTCAAGCGTGATCTATACCGCCCCCGCCGGAGGATGACACGATGGAAACAGACCGACGGGGGAGCGCGTGGACGAGCCGAACGACGACACCGGCACGAAGACGTTCGAGGACTGCCGGGGCCTGCTCTTCTCGGTGGCGTACCGCATGCTGGGCACGGTCGCCGACGCCGAGGACGTCGTCCAGGACACCTGGCTGCGCTGGTCCGGCGCCGACCGCGCGATGGTGAAGGACCCCAAGGCCTACCTGGTGCGCATCGTCACCAACACCGCGATCGACCGCCTGCGCTCGGCCCAGGTCCGGCGCGAGTCCTACGTCGGGCCGTGGCTGCCCGAACCGGTCCTCACCGCGCCCGACGTCGCCGAGGACGTCGAGCTGACCGAGTCGGTCTCGCTGGCGATGCTGGTCGTGCTGGAGACGCTGTCGCCGCTCGAACGCGCGGTGTTCGTGCTGCGCGAGGTGTTCGACTTCTCCCACGCCGAGATCGCCACCACCCTCGACCGCTCCGAGGCGAGCGTGCGGCAGGTCGCGCACCGGGCCCGGCAGCACGTCGCGGAGCGGCGGTCGCGCTTCACGGCGGGCCGCGCCGAGCAGCGCCGCGTGACGGAGGAGCTCCTGTCCGCCATGGTCGGCGGCGACCTGGACCGCCTGCTCGCGGTGCTCGCCCCCGACGTCGTGCTGGTCTCGGACGGCGGCGGCAAGCGCACGGCGGCGCGCCGCCCGATCGTGGGCGCGACGCAGGTGGGCCGCTTCATGGCCGGCATTGCGCAGCGCCCCTACGACGGCGTGGAGCAGGAGGACATGACGGTCGAGTTCGTCGACGTCAACGGCGTGCCCGGCGTGGTCATCCGCGGCGGCGGGACGGTGCTCAGCGCGATGGCGGCGGAGGTCTCCGAGGGCCGGATCCACGCGATCCACCTGATCGCCAACCCGGACAAGCTGCAGACCGTCGCCGAGCGCCGTGAGGTGCCGCTCGAACGCTGACGTCAGCGGTCGGAGCGCCGCCGCCGGGCACCGATCATGAAGGGGCCGCGGCCCGTGGTCGTGGCCGGTCCGCCGCCTGGGCGCACGGCAGCGTAGTCGGCGGGCATGCCGCCCGGCGACTCGGGCACCTCGCCGCTCGGCGTGAGGCGGATGATGTACGCCTCCTCCGCCCACCGCTCGATCTGGTGTTCGCCGTCCGGGGCGTTGAGCCGGGCCTTGGCGAGCAGCGGGGCGATCGCGTCCCACTCCTCCGAGCCGGGCTCGACCTGGGCGACGTCGGCGACCCAGGAGACCAGCCGGCCGCCCTTGTCCTTGCTGCGGACCGTCACGGTGACCCGCTCGGCCTCCGGCAGCCCCGGCAGCGGCTGCTCGATGCCGCCGGTGACGACGTAGGCCGCGCCCTCGCCGTCCGGGCCGGTGTGCCAGATGTGCCAGGCCGTACGGGGCTGGGGCAGGCCGGGCAGCGCCAGCCACAGCAAACCCGACTTCTTGGTGGCCTCCTCGACCAGTGCCGCGATGTCCACGCCCGCAGTCTCCCACGCGCACGCGATGGATAGCATCCGGTGCATGCCGATGCGTTCCCGCCGCACCACTCTCGCGGTGCCCGCCAGCAACCCGCGTTTCATCGAGAAGGCGCGCGGGCTGGACAGCGACGAGTTCTTCCTCGACCTGGAGGACGCGGTCGCGCCGCAGGCCAAGGACGAGGCGCGCGCCAACGTCGTGGCCGCGCTCAACGACGGCGACTGGGGCGAGAGGGTCCGCGTCGTGCGGATCAACGACGTGACGACCCCGTTCGCCTACCGCGACGTCATCGAGGTGGTCGAGAACGCCGGCGCGAACCTCGACTGCCTCCTGCTGCCCAAGGTCTCCTCCCCGGACCACGTCGTCTGGCTGGACCTCCTGCTGACCCAGGTCGAGCGCGCGGCCGGCCTGCCGGTCGGCCGCATCGGCGTCGAGGCGCAGATCGAGGACGCGCCGGGCCTCACCCGCGTCGACGAGATCGCGGCCGCCTCACCGCGCCTGGAGGCCCTGGTGTTCGGGCCCGGCGACCTCATGGCCTCGATCAACATGAAGACGCTCGTGGTGGGGGAGCAGCCGCCCGGATACACCGAGGGCGACGCGTACCACTACATCCTCATGCGCATCCTCCTCGCCGCCCGCGCGCACGACCTGCAGGCGATCGACGGGCCCTACTTCAACGTGCGTGACGTGCCCGCCTTCCGCCGGGCCGCCGAGCGTTCCGCGGCGCTCGGCTTCGACGGAAAGTGGGTGCTCCACCCCGCCCAGATCGAGGCGGGCAACGAGGTCTACTCCCCGGCGCAGGACGACTACGACCACGCCGAGTTGATCCTCGACGCCTACGACCACGCCACGCGGGTGCAGGGCCGGGGCGCGGCGATGCTGGGCGAGGAGATGATCGACGAGGCCTCGCGCAAGATGGCGCTGGTCATCGCGGCCAAGGGCCGCGCGGCGGGTCTGCGGCGCACGAAGACCTTCGAGCCGTGACGGTGCCGGTCACCGGGCCCCTTGACGTCTGACCTCGGAAGGGCGACCGTGAGTAACCATGAGTACCGCGCCCACGTGCCCGCGGTGCCGCGGGCCGCTCCAACCGCCCAGCGTCTGGTCGAGCGCGTGGATCTGCAGCGTGCACGGTGAGGTGCCTCCGTTCACGCCCTCCCGCAGGCCCTGCAGAGAGGCCCTGGAGGCCGTACGCTCGCGGGCCCGGGTGCCGGTCTGGGTCCCGTGGCCGTTGCCGCCCGGCTGGCTCGTGACCGGCTTCGCCGAGGCCGGCGACGAGCGGTCCGGGGCGCTGGCCACCGCTGTGGCGCTGTCCGGCCCGTCGCCGGTCGGCGGCCCGGCCGACCTCGTGCTCGTCGCCGAGGAGCCCGGGGTCGGCCTCGGCTCCTCCTACGCCGGCCTGCCCGGACCCGACCCGGGCGACGGGTTCGGCGTCTCGGCGCCCAACGCCAAGGTCGAGATCGACGGCCACCCTGTGTCGATGTGGGCGGCGGACACCCGCACCGCCGCCGCGTACGCGGGCGAGGCGCTCGCGAACTGGCTGTGGGCGATCCTGTGGCCCGACACGGCCGGGCTCCTCATGCTGGAGGGGCTCAGCCTCCGCGACCTGCGGGAGACCGACCCCGATCTGCCGTACGGCGCGCTCTGCCCCCGTCTCGAGGAATGATCGATGCGCATCGACCTGCACGCCCACAGCTCCGTCTCCGACGGCACGCAGCCGCCCGCCGACGTCGTACGCCGGGCCCACGCCGCCGGCGTCGGCGTGCTCGGCCTGACCGACCACGACACGGTCGGCGGGCACGAGGAGGCCGTACGCGCGCTTCCGCCGGGCATGACGCTCGTACGGGGCATGGAGCTCTCGTGCCGGCTGCAGGACCACAGCCTCCACCTGCTGGCCTACCTGTTCGACCCGGATGAGCCGGAGCTGGCGGCCGAGCGCGAGCGCATCCGCGACGACCGCGTGCACCGGGCGCGCGGCATGGTCGAGCGGCTGGGCGAGCTGGGCACCCCGGTCACCTGGGACCTGGTCCGGCGGATCACCGGCGAGTCGGTTCCCGGACGGCCGCACATCGCCCGCGCCATGGTCGAGGCGGGCGTCGTGGCGACCGTGGGAGAGGCGTTCACGCCGGAGTGGATCGGACCGGGCGGGCGCGCGTACGTCGACCGCTACGCCCTGGACCCGGAGCGTGCGGTCCGGCTCGTACGCGGGGCGGGCGGCGTGCCGGTGCTGGCCCATCCGCGTCCGGAGCAGCGCGGCTACACCGTCACCGACGAGGAGATCGCGACCCTCGTACGGGCCGGGCTCGGCGGGATCGAGGTCGACCATCCGGACCATCCCGCCGCCGACCGCGCCGCGCTGCTGGGGCTGGCGGGTGAGCTGGGGCTGTTCGTCACGGGATCGAGCGATGACCACGGCGAGCTGACCGGGCACCGGCTGGGCGTGGAGAGCACGGCGCCGGAGGCGTACGACGCGCTGCGGTCCCAGGCCACGGGCGCGGCTCCGGACGCCGGCCGGTGACGTCACGGACCGGCCGTACGGCCGTGGCCGGGGAAGAAATCCCAGCGTGGCACGATGCTAGGAAGACGGACCGGCGGGGCCGGTCGACAGCGGACGAAAGGGTGGGCGGATGAGCGCGGAACTCTGGACCGCGGTGGACGACTACTTCGACAGGGCGCTCGTGCCCTCCGACCCCGCGCTGGACGCCGCGCTGGAGGCCAGCGCGGAGGCCGGCCTGCCGCGGATCGGCGTCGCGCCCAACCAGGGCAAGATGCTGCAGCTCCTGGCCCGCCTGCAGGGTGCGCGCCGCATCCTGGAGGTCGGCACGCTCGGCGGCTACAGCACGATCTGGCTGGCGCGGGCGCTGCCGCCCGGAGGGCGCCTGATCACGCTGGAGGTCGACCCGAAGCACGCCGAGGTCGCCCGCGCCAACGTCGCGCGCGCCGGCCTCGCCGACGTGGTCGACCTGCGGCTCGGCCCGGCCCTGGAGACGCTGCCCAAGCTCGCCACCGAGGGCGGCGGGCCGTTCGACATGATCTTCATCGACGCCGACAAGCCCAACAACCGCGAGTACTTCGGATGGGCGATCGAGCTGGCCCGGCCCGGCACGCTGATCGTCGTCGACAACGTGGTCCGCTACGGGCAGGTCGTCGACCCGGACGACACCGACCCCGACACCCAGGGCGTGCACCGGCTCAACGAGCTGATCGCCTCCGAGCCCCGCGTCAGCGCCATGGCGATGCAGACCGTGGGACGCAAGGGACACGACGGGTTCGTGATGGCGCTGGTGAACGACGACGTGTGAGCGGGGGCGGACGGGCGGGAAAGGGGCAAACTCCCGGCGCCCGGGTGACGTCCAACGGGTGTGAGCGTCGCCGATCGCCGGTCGCTCTTCCACCGGAGGTCCTGATGCCCGACACTGAGCCCCTGCGGCCGGACGACCCGGCTCGCCTGGGGCCGTACACCCTGACCGGCCGGCTGGGCCGCGGCGGATACGGCGTCGTCTATCTCGCCGAGCCGCCGCACGGCGAGCGGGTGGCGATCAAGCTCCTGCAGACCGCGCTCGCCGAGACGGGCGGCGAGCGCGAGCGGTTCGCCCGCGAGGCGGCGGCGGCCAAGCAGGTGGCGCGGTTCTGCACCGCTCAGGTGCTCGACGCCGACTTCGCCGGCGACCGCCCCTACATCGTCAGCGAGTACGTCCCCGGGCCCTCTCTGCAGGATCTCGTGGCCGAGCGGGGGCCGCTGGAGGGCGGGGCGCTGGACCGGCTCGCCATCGGCACGGCCACGGCGCTGGTCGCCATCCACCAGGCCGGCGTCGTGCACCGCGACTTCAAGCCGCCGAACGTCCTGATGGGACCCGACGGCCCCCGCGTGATCGACTTCGGCATCGCCCGGATGATGGACCGCTCGGCCACGCTCACCGGCCACATGCTCGGCACGCCCGCGTACATGGCGCCGGAGCAGGTCTCCGGCGGGCGGGTCACCCCGGCGGTCGACGTGTTCGCCTGGGGCGCGACGCTGGTCTTCGCGGCGAACGGGATGCCGCCGTTCGGCCGCGACTCGATCGCCGTGCTCGCCCACCGCATCATCCACGAGCCGCCCGAGCTCGGCGCCCTGACCGGGAGCCTGCGCGCGCTGGTCGCCGAGTGCCTGGACAAGGACCCGGCCCGGCGGCCGGACGCGAGCATGCTCCTGATGCGCCTGCTCGGTCACACCACGGTGCCCGTGGAGCGCCAGGCGCAGACGGCGATCCTGGCCGAGGGCGTCACGGCGGCCGTGCCGTCCGGGCGTACGGGGCCGCCGACGCGCCCGGTCACGCCCGCCGGGCTCGCGGAGACGCGCGCCGTCGACGCCCCGCTCACCGCCGCAACGGTCCCGCCGCCGAAGAAGAGCCGGAACGTGTTCTTGGCCGTGGCCGGCCTGGCCGCGGCGCTCGCCCTGGCCGGCACCGTGATCGCGCTGGCGGCGCTCCGTGACGACAAGAAGCAGAACCCCGTACCGGGACCGACCACGACCGTCTACACGAGCGGCACCACCGCGGCGAGCCAGGCGGTCCCGCCGCGGGGCTCGTCGCCCAGGACCGAGCACCAGGCGCCACAGCCGACTCTCACCGTCACGGCGAGCGACTGCGACCTCGGCACCACCGGGACCACCTGCACCGTGACGCTCACAGGCGGCGGCGCGCCGCTCCACTGGACCGCCTCGGTCGGGGAACCCCTCTCCCTCAGCGTGACGAGCGGCTCCCTCGACCCCGGTGAAACGGTCACCGTCACGGTCACCCTTCACCCGGCCACGCCCCGGGCCGACGGCGCCGTGACCGTGACTTTCACCGGTGGAGGCCGCACCCACACGGTGCGGGTGACGTGGGAGGGCGAGCCCGCCGTCGACCCGTCGTCGAGCTGATGTACGCGGTGCCGCGCGCAACGGAGGCCAGGAGTCGGTAGGGTCTGAACCGTGGACGCGCGCATCGACAAAGTGGTGACATCGGGCAAGGTCGCCATCGACGACAACGAGTACGACATCGAGAGCAACACCTACGTCGTAGGTGACGACGACTCGGTGATCGTCATCGACCCCTCTCACGACGCCGAGCCGATCCTCAAGGCGGTCGGCGAACGCGAGGTGATGGCCGTCATCTGCACGGACGGCCGGGCGGGTCACCTGAGCGCCGTTCTCGAGGTGGCCGAGGCCGACGCGGACGACCCGGCGCCGATCGCGCTGCACACCCGTGACCGGCTGCTCTGGCGCCAATACTTCCGTGCCCTCGCGAGCGAGAGCGAGGACGCGGAGTTCATGAAGGACCTCACGCCCGACCTCGACATCGAGGACGGCGGGGTCTTCGAGATCGGCGGCGCGCAGCTCGAGGTCATGCACACGCCCGGCCACACGCCGGGCAGCATCTGCCTCTACAGCGAGCAGCTCGGTGTGCTGTTCTCCGGCGACACCCTGCACAAGGGACGGCCGGGCCGGATCGGGCCGGACTACCCGGAGCTGCAGGAACAGCTCAACTCCATCGGCGCGCTGCTCGGCCCGCTGCCCGCCGAGACCCGGGTCCTGCCTGGTCAGGGCGAGGAGACCACGATCGGCGACGAGGACTCCCAGTGGGAGAGCTGGTCCGTCCTCGCCCAGGAGCCCGACTCCGAGTCCTGAGACGATGGCCGCCGAGCAGCTCGGCTTCGAGGGAATGCCGAAACGGCTCTATCCCTGCACGCCCTCACGGCTCAACACCTGGCTCGACTGCCCGCGCCGCTACCGCATGACCTACCTCGACCGGCCCAAGCCGGAGCGAGGCCCGCCGTGGGCCCACAACAGCGTCGGCGCGAGCGTCCACAACGCGCTCGCCGGCTGGTGGCGGCTGCCGCTCGAGGAGCGTACGGCCGAGACCGCGGGCCGGCTGCTGGAGCGCGGCTGGCTGACCGACGGTTTCCGTGACGCGGCGCAGTCCGCCGAGTGGCGGCGGCGCTCACGCGCGATGGTGGAGACCTACGTCGCGGGCATCGACCCGGCCGACGAGCCGGTCGGCGTCGAGCGCACGGTCTCGATGAAGACCCACCTGATCACCGTGCAGGGCCGCATCGACCGGCTGGACCGCCGCGGCGCCGAGCTGGTCGTGGTGGACTACAAGACCGGCCGCAGGCCCCTCACATCGGACGACGCGCGTTCGTCGCTGGCGCTCGCGCTCTACGCCGCGGCGGCGGGGCGGATGATGCGCGCCGAGTGCCACCTGGTCGAGCTGCACCACCTGCCGACCGGCGAGGTCGCGGTCTGGGAGCACACCGACGAGTCCCTCGACCGCCACCTGCGGAGGGCCGAGCAGATCGCCGAAGAGTGCGGCGACGCCGACGAGTGGTACCGCGAGAAGATCCCGCGCGGCAGCGTCAACGACCGGCCGCATGCGGAGTTCGACGCGAAGTTCCCGCCACGCCCGGGCGTGCTGTGCGCGTGGTGCGACTACTCCCGGCACTGCCCGGAGGGGCGGCAGACCGCTCCCCCCAAGGACCCCTGGGCCTCACTGCCCGACGAGGCCTGACCGCTACACGCCGGCGGGCCAGCGGCGGGGGTCGCGCAGGCCGTACAGGCCCTTGCTCATGTCATAGCCGCCTTCGGCCAGCCGGTGGCGGGCGCCCTCCAGCATGTCCTTCGTCGCCTGCTGGAACGACAGGTCGTGCACGACCTCGGGCAGGGAGTTCATCGTCAGCCGGAACGACCGGAGCGCCGCGGTCACCACGGGCTGCGGCACCTCGGGCAGGATGCCGTACATCCGCCGGGCCCACCTGGGCATCGAGTAGTAACAGAGCGCGCCGAACGGGACGTACGCCGGTTTGCCCGGGCGCAGGAAGCGCATCTCACGCGGCAGCTTCGGCCAGAGCAGGAACCGTACGGCCGAGCGCGCCTCCGGGGTGACCTTCAGCCGCGGGCGCGCCTCGGCGAAGTAGGCCTCCATCTCGGCGACGCTGCCGGGTACGTCCTCCTCGTGCAGCCCGACGTAGGCGGCGCTGCGGCGCTGTTCGGCGAAGTAGCGGTCGGCCTGGCCGTCGGTGAGACGCAGGCCGGCGCGGCGGGCGACCTCCAGGTAGGAGGAGACCTCGGCGCAGTGCACCCACAGCAGGAGTTCGGGGTCGTCGACGTGGTGGACGCGCCCGGTGTCGGGGTCCTTGATGCGCAGGGCCTTGTGGATGCCGCGCACCTTGCGGCCGATCCGGTCGGCCTCCTCGGCGGTGCCCCAGGTCACGACGCCCACGAAGTCGGCGGTGCGCTGCAGCCGGCCGATCGGGTCCTCCTGGAAGGTGGAGTTCTGCCAGACGCCGCGCATCGCGATCGGGTGCAGGGCCTGGAGCATCAGACCGCGTACGCCGCCGATCCACATCGACCGGTCGATGTGGACCTGCCAGGTGACACTCTGGGGGGACTGCACGGTCAGGTCCATGGCGACCATCGTAAGTGCTTCCTTACATGAGACGCGATGTGTCTCTCGTCTCATGTCCGCTCAGGCGCGCTCCGCCTCGTTCCAGAGGGTCGTGAGCGCGCTCGCCGTGGTCTCCGGAGCCTCGACCGCGGGTGAGTGCGACGCGCCCGGGATTACGACTCTCCGCGCGTCCAGGCGCTGGGCCATGAGGGCCTGTTCCGCGGGGGCCCAGGCGTCGTCGTTCTCGCCGTACAGGACGAGTACGGGCAGGCCCACGCCGCCGGCCACCTTGGCGAGCTGGTCGACGCGGTCGGGGCAGGACAGCACCTCGTTGGCCATGCCCATCAGGCCGGCGCCGGAGTTGGCGAACATCCGGCGGCGCAGGAACGCCACGATCTCCGGCGGAACGCCCTTGGCGATCGCGTCCGGCTCCATCCGCGTGGACCACAGGTGTTCGAGGCCGACCTTCGGCAGCGCGGCGAGCATCACGCGCCCCTCGACCTCACGCCCGCCGGTGATCGCCCCGGGGCCAGAGCTCATCAGCGTGAACGACTCGGTCAGCGACGGGTCGGTGATCACGGTCTCGCGGGTCACGAGGCCGCCGAAGGAGTGCCCGACCAGGTGGACGGGGTCGCCGATCGCCTCGATCACCGCGGCGATGTCGGCGCCGAGCTCGGCACAGCTGTAGGCGGAGGCCTCATCCGGCCCTGGAGTCTCGTACTGGCCGCGCATGTCGAGTGCGATCACACGGCGTCCGGCGCCCGCGAGGGTCTGCAGGACGGCGATGAAGTCTTCCTTGCTCCCGGTGAAGCCGGGAACCAGGAGCGCGGGGCCGCGTTCGCAGACCCGGGAGCCCGGCAGCGCCTCCAACGCGGCGAAAGCACCACGCGAAGTCTCGATGTCCGTCCGGCGAACACCGGGGGGCAGAGTAAGAAACCGGGGCGTACTCACTGGCAGGAGCTTACTTGCCGATGGCGAACCGACACCAGCTTAATGATTTTGCCGGTTAAGGCCCCTAGTGAGCCGACGTACGCTTTGGATATGGGAGTCGCCGTGTCAGCGCACAAGGGCGGGTCGGAAGACGCGCCACCGGCCTCATGGGAAGCGTACGAGACCGCCCTCACGACAGGGGCGGAGTACGTCGAGTTCGACATCCGGCGTACCCGCGACGGTGATCTGGTGGTGTTCCACGATCCTCAGGTCGCCGGCCACCCGATCGCGAAACTGACCTACGAAGAGTTGTGCGGCGCGGCCGGGCACCGGGTGCCGATGGTCCGCGACGTGATGAAGCTGATCGCCGGCCGGGCCATCGGCCACCTCGACCTCAAGGAGATCGGGGACGAGCACGAGGTGATCCTCATGGCGCTCGATCTCCTGGGCCCGGGAAACTTCGTCGCCACCACGCTGGAGGACTCCTCCATCCGGCGGATCAAGAAGAGCTTCCCGGAGGTCACGACGGCGCTGTCGCTGGGCCGGGACCTCCGCGAGGTCGGCCGCCTGCTGCGGCTCCCGGCCAGGGCACGCGAGGTGTACCCGCTCGGGAGGATGCGCGCCTGCGGCGCCGACTGGGTGGCCGTCCACCGAAGACTGGCCCGCGCGAACGTCCTGCGCCTGTGCGGACGCTTCGGCATCCCGGCGATGGTGTGGACGGTGAACGGGGAGCCACAGCTGCGCCGGTTCCTGGCCGATCCGAGGGTCACCGTCCTGATCACCGACCGCCCGCGCTACGCCCTCAGCCTGAGAACGTCCCCCGGCCCCGCCTGAGAGGGGTGCCGCCGGGCGCCCTTGGCGTCGCACCGGCGATCGATCTCCGGTTGCGTCGGGACGGTGATGTACGACGTGGCGGCGGGCCCGGGTGTTCGCCGTGGTGGCCGGGGCTGTGGTCTGCGCGATCTGTCGGGTGGGTGGCTGCCGGGCGCTCTACGGGGTGCGTGGGCGTGGCGGTGAGCTGGCGTTCACGCGATGGGTGGAGCCCCGCCTGGGGCGCCGGTCCGCGTGTCAGCCGGCGGTGCCGCAGCTCGTGGGCGCCGCGCCCGGGTGCCTGGGGTGTGGCGGTGGAACTGGCCACCACCTTCACGCGGACCGCTCCGCCCCGCCCGCTCGTCCCGAAGAGCGTCACCCACGGCGCGGGGCCGCGAAACGCCCGTTTCTCACTCTGTTGGGTGCGAGGGGGAAACATGATCGTGGCGGGTCATGGGAGACCTCGTGGTGACGCTGGTGCCTGGTGCCTGGTGCCTGGTGCCTGGTGCCTGGTGCCCGGTGCCCAGTGGCCGGTGCCCGGTGCCCGATGGCCGTTGTCGGTGGCCGTGCCCGGTTCCTGTGCCTGGTGGCCGGTGCCCGGCGTTCGCCTGTCGCCGTACGTGTCGATCTCGCCCTCAGGCGGTCCGCCTCGCCTTACCCCTACCTGGCGTCCCCGCCTAGTGGCTTGGGAGGGCGCGGGCGGTGGTCGTGGGTCTCAGGGCCGCTGGCAGGGGTCGCAGGCGGGTTGCGGGCATGAGTAAGGGGCGCGGTTCGTTACCACGCCCCTTGTCACGTCCGTCAGGCTACCTGCGTGCTCCGCCGCTTCGGGTGCGGCGCCTGCGCCTGGGCTGGGACTGTGCCTGCTCGGCAGGGTGGGTCGGCAACTCGGCGGCTGCCGGGTCGACCGGTGGTGCCATGAACTCAACTACCGGAATGCCGGCCGGGGTCACGGAGGTCGGTGCCTCGCGCCGGGCCGGGGGTACCACCGGTGTCTCGGTGGCCGTAACGACAGCGACGGCGGTCTTGGTCTCGACCGCGTTCTCGGTCTCGACGACGGCGTCGGTCTCGACCGCGCTCTCGGTCTCGACGGCGGAGTCGGTCTCGACGGCGGCGTCGGCCGCACGAGGTGTGCGGCGACGGGCCGGGCGCTTTCGCTCGGCCTTCTCGGGAACATCCTCGGCGGGAACGGCCGGCTCCGGGGCCTCGGCGGCCTCGGTGACGGTCGTGCCGGTCTCGTCCTCGAGTGGCTGCCCGCCACGGGTGCGCTGCCGCGTGCGGCTGCGCGTACGCGGCTTGCGGGCCGGTGGCTCGCTGCGCTGCTGTGAGCGGTTGCGGCCGGTCTCACCGATGTCCTCGACCTCTTCTGCCTCCAGCCCGGCGCGGTCGCGCTGAGCCCTCGGCAGAGTGCCCGTGATGCCCGTCGGGATGTCGAGCGCCTCGTAGAGGTGCTCGGAGGTGGAGTACGTCTCCGCCGGCTCGGCGAAGTCCATGCCGAGCGCCGCGTTGACGAGCTTCCAGCGCTGGAGGTCCTTCCAGTCGACGAGCGTCACCGAGATGCCCTCTTTGCCCGCCCGGCCCGTACGGCCGATGCGGTGCACGTAGGTGTCGGCGGCGTCGGGGCACTCGTAGTTGATGACGTGGGTCACGTCATCGACGTCGAGGCCGCGGGCCGCCACATCCGTGGCGACGAGAACGTCGATCTTTCCGGCGCGGAACGCCCGCAGGGCGCGCTCACGCTGGCCCTGGCCGAGGTCGCCGTGGACGGCCGCAGCGGCGAAACCGCGTTTGACCAGGTCTTCGGCGACACGGTCGCAGGCGCGCTTGGTCTGGCAGAACACCATGGTCAGGCCACGGCCGCGTGCCTGCAGGACGCGGGCGAGCAGCTCGGGCTTGTCCATCTGGTGTGCCTGGAAGACGTGCTGCACGACCTGCGGAGTCGTCTCGGACTCCTCGTGCGACTCGGCCCGTACGTTGGTCGGCCGGGTGAGGTACTTGCGGGACAGCGCGACGATCTCGCCCGGCATGGTCGCCGAGAACAACATCGTCTGCCGCTTCGCGGGCACCCGGTCGACGAGACGCTCGATGTCGGGCAGGAAGCCCAGGTCGAGCATCCGGTCGGCCTCGTCCAGGACGAGCACCGACACCTGCGACAGGTCGAGGTACTTCTGCTTGACCAGGTCCAGCAGACGGCCCGGCGTGCCGACCACGGCCTCCACGCCCTCTTTGAGGGCCTGGATCTGCGGCTCGTACGCACGGCCGCCGTAGACGGCCAGCACGCGGCTGCCGAGTTTGCCGCCGGCGACCACGAGGTCGGCGGTGACCTGGATGGCCAGCTCACGTGTCGGGACGATGACCAGGGCCAGCGGCTTCTTCTTGCCGTGCTCGATGCGCTGCAGCAGCGGGATGCCGAAGGCGAGGGTCTTGCCGGTGCCCGTACGGGCCTGGCCGATGATGTCATGGCCGCTCAGCCCGATGGGCACGGCCAGTGACTGGATCGGGAACGGTTCGATGATGCCCTCGATTTCGAGCGCATCTGCGATTTCGGGGATTACTCCCAGATCATGAAAGGTCGTCAGGGCCTTCAGCCTCCAGAGTGCGGGGTCCGCTCGGCGCCGCGCATGCACCAGGTCGGTGGCGCGGCTGCCCATCTCACGGTCGCAATCTCATGCGCCGTCCGCGACAGGGCCTTGTTGCACCTGCCGGTCGTCGCACACGGTCGCGCACTCGCGCGGGAGGGACCAGCCGTCAAATTGTTCCTACATCAGGAAAGGCGTGACCGGGGGTCGCGCTGCGCAGCGCGCGGTCACATTTCGCCACGCAGTGTAGCGGGGCGGATCGGAAACAGAAAGTCCCCGACGTAAAGCTTCAACACACGTCCGTCCCTTTTCATTCCGGGTGTCCAGTCTGCCGTCGCGAGGGTGATCGTCGGGCATCCGGCCTGGTGGGGCGCGTGCCGGGCCGCCGGGGACCGCTCGTACGGGCGCTCAGAGCCCGGAGACGGCCCTTACGGGCCGTCCGCGCTGGTGAAACAGGCTGTGACATCGCGTTGGCACGTCAATGCTCACAGAGTGATCAGATGGCCGGTTCCGGCCAGGAAATCGGTTCGGTGTGTCGTGCGATGGGCCGGGCGCACCGGCCCGGCCCACGACGACGTGGCGCGCTAGAACACGCGGCGACGGCGTCCGCCGCCGCTGAGGAACGCGACCAGGATCGCGGCGATGACGACCGAGAAGACGAACGCGAGTACGCTCCCGGCGCCGACGGCGCCTGCGATCATTCCGCCCACGACCGCTCCGACGATCCCGACCAGGATCGTCAGAAGCGTCCCGATCGAGTTGCGCCCCGGGATGAGCAGACGGGCGAGGACGCCGATCACGGCGCCGATGAGGATGAACCAGACCACTGTCATCAGCATCTTTGTGACACCTCCTGCCGGCCGCCATCCTTGGACGGCTCGGTTCAGCGGTCGGTATGCCCTCTCATCAACGACCCATTCTTGATCCGGACTAGAAGGTGCCGAAACCCACAGAGGGAACGTCCGTCTCGGCGACCTCCACGTACGCGAGCTTCGAGGAGGGGACGACGACCCGGCCGTTCTTGCTCTTGAGCGTGAAGATGCCGTCCGGGTCGCCCAGCGCGTCCGAGACGGCCTGTTCCACCTCTTCGGCGGACAGGGAGGTCTCCACGACCAGCTCCTTGGGCACGGACTGCACACCGATCCTGACCTGCACGTCATTCCTCCGTGATCAAGTGATGTCCGCCGTACGCGGCTACCGGCGTGACCCAGGCACTATGGCATGACCGCCGGCACGGCGATCAGGTGGTGCGCGGGAAGCCACCGATGCCGCGCCAGGACAGGCGGGCGATGAGGTGCTGGGCCTGGTCCTGGGGGATCGTGCCGCGCTGGGACAGCCAGTAGCGCGCGCTGACCTCGGCCATGCCGACCAGCCCCATGCCCAGCAGGTGCGCCTCGTCACTCGAGACGCCGGTGTCCTCCTGGATGACCAGGGCGATCATCTCGGCGCACTGCTGGTTGGTCTGCTCGACCCGGGCGCGTACGGGGGCGACGTTGCGCAGGTCGGACTCGAAGACCAGGCGGAACGCCTCGCCCTCGCCGGCCACGAAGTCATAGAAGGCCGCCATGGTCCGCTCGACCCGCAGCTTGTTGTCGTCAGTGGAGGCCAGCGCGTCGCGCACCCGCTGCACGAGGCCCTCGGCGTGCTCGTCCAGCAGCGCCAGGTAGAGCTCCAGCTTGCCGGGGAAGTGCTGATAGAGCACCGGCTTGCTGACGCCCGCGCGCTCGGCGATCTCGTCCATCGCCGCGGCGTGGTAGCCCTGTGCGACGAACACCTCCTGCGCCGCGCCCAGCAGCTGACGGCGGCGTGCCATCCTCGGGAGCCTGGTGCCTCGCGGGCGGGCGTCCGGAGTTGCGGTCACGTGGGTTCTCCGATCAGCTGCAGAGCGGCGCGGAACGCGAAAGCGCCTGGTGCCATCATCCTACGGCCGGGTAACACCGGCCCGCGAGCAGTGCTTACCGGTAGTCGTCGTCCTCGTCCAACTGCTCATCGCGTACGGGGGCGTGCTGTTCGACGGTGTCGGCCTCGTTCGCCTCGACCGGCAGGGTCTCGGGCCAGCGGTCGCGGGCGCGGCCGTACTCCTCGGCGACGTCGGCGGCGTCCGCCTCGTCGGGCACCGCCGGCGGCTCGCCGCCGCGTACGGGGCCACGCTGCTCGACCGCGTCGGCCTCCGGGGTCTCGAGCCCCAGCTCGATCTCCTCTTCGGACATGCTCTTCCCTTTCGGCTTTCTCAGAGACGCTCGGCCAGCTCGCGCAGGGCCGGTTCGACGGCCTCGCCGTACGTCGGGAACGCGTGGACCACGTCGGTCAGGATGCTCAGCGGCGTCTCGGCGCGTATCGCCAGCGTCATCTCGCTCATCCACTCCTCAGCGTAGAGCCCGACCGCCGCGGCCCCCACCAGGACACCCCGGGCGCGGTCGGCGTACAGCTCGACCCGGCCGCGGTCGTCGTTCTCGACCGTCGCCCGCGGAAGGTTGGACAGGTCATAGCCCGCCGCGACGAGATCCAGACCGGTCGCCGACACCGGGGAGACGCCGACGGCGTACACCGTGGGCGTCGTGTAGACGGCGCGCGGCACGGCGCGGTAGTCGGCCTCGCGGCGCTTGCCGAGGACGTTGGAGACGACCAGGCGCGACTGGTAGTTGGCCGCGTGCGTGTAGGGCGCCACACCGGTGACGTCGCCGGCCGCCCACACGGTCGTACCGTCCGAGCCGCCGGCCTTGCAGGTGACGTCGACCGCGATGCCGCGCCCGGGGTCGACGTCGATGCCGAGCTGCTCCAGCCCGATGTCGGCGAGGCGCGGCCGGCGGCCGGCCGCGATGAGGATCCGGTCGGCGTCGATTTGGCCGCCGTCGGACAGCTGCAGGCGCAGCCCGGCCTCGGTGCGCTCGGCGCTGGTCGCGCCCACGCCGAGGCGCAGGTCGGCGCCCATACGGCGGAGCGCGTCGGCGAGCATGTCGCCGACGAACGGGGCCTCGGAGGACAGCAGGCGGTCGGCCGACTCGACGAGCGTCACCTGGGAGCCGAACGCGGCGTAGATCTGGCTGAGCTCGCAGCCGACCGGGCCGCCGCCGAGCACGATCAGCCGGCGCGGCAGGTCGGGGCGGGTCAGCGCCTCGTCGCTGGTCCAGGTGGGGACGTCGCCGATGCCCTCGACGTCGGGGGTGACCGGCTCGCTGCCGGTGGAGATCACAAGGTCGGTGTAGCCGTACTCGGTGCCCTCGACCTCCACCGTGCCGGGCCGCGCGACGCGCCCGTGCCCGCGGACGACCGTGACGCCGGCCTCGGCCATCGCGGCGGCCGTGGGCGCGTCGTCCAGATGGCGGGTGACCTCGTCGCGGCGCGCGACGGCGTGTTCCCAGGTCTCGCCCCTGCGGGCCGAGTGCAGCAGCGACTTCGAGGGCATGCACGCGAGGTAGGGGCACTCTCCGCCGACCAGGCGGCGCTCCACGAGCGCGACCGAGCGACCCGCACGCGCCAGGTCGGCGGCGATGTTCTTCCCGGCGCCGCCCCCGAGCACGAGGACGTCGTAGCGCCTGTCCTGTGCGTCCGTCACCTGATCATCCTCCATATCCGCGCGCATCGGCCGCGCGTCAGCCCCATGGGTGCTGTCGGTGATTCCCCAGTCCACATTCGTGGCGCGTGGGATTGTCTCCCACGGACCAATGGTCGCGCACCAGAATGCCGACCTGTGCGTGAGCTGGAAGGTTCATCGAAGTTTCTGGCGCAGCTCCAGCATCGGCGCGAGCAGGTCTCCGTCCCGGTCGACACGGCCGCGGACGTCGTCGGGGCCGAATCGAAGATCGTCGTCTCTCTCGATCTCCTCCCACGTGACCGGCGTGGAGACGTACGGCTCGGCCGCCGCCCGCAGGGAGTAGGGCGCGACCGTGGTCTTGTGCCGGTTGTTCTGGCTCCAGTCGACGAAGACCTTGCCCTTGCGCAGCCGTTTGTCCATGCGGCTGACGACGAGGTCCCGGTGGTCCTTCTCCAGCCGCTGCGCCGCCTCCTTGGCGTACGCGGAGGTGCGTTCGCCGGAGGTCTCCTCGATCGGGACGTACAGGTGCAGGCCCTTGCGGCCGCTCGTCTTGGGAAAGGACTCCAGGCCGTCGCCGTCCAGCAGCTCGCGGAGCAGCGTGGCGACCTCGCGCGCCTCGCCCATGCCGGCGGGCGCGCCGGGGTCGAGGTCGAAGACCATCAGGTCGGGGTCGTGCACCCCGCCGCGCGGCCC
Organism: Actinomadura sp. DC4; assembly: GCF_030406325.1. Taxonomy (GTDB): domain Bacteria; phylum Actinomycetota; class Actinomycetes; order Streptosporangiales; family Streptosporangiaceae; genus Actinoallomurus. Next base: position 359,706 of record NZ_JAUEQY010000004.1, read on the forward strand.
GGTACGCCACTGCGGCACGTGGAGTTCGAGGGCGGCCAGATTGGCCGTCCACACGAGAGTGCGCAGGTCGTCGACGATGACGAAGTCGAGCGAGTCGCGGCTGCCGCCGGGCGTGGGCAGGCGCGCGGTGCGTACCCAATCGGGCGTGTGCGAGGGGGCGTTCTTCTCGAAGAAGGACTGCCCGTCGACGCCGTCGGGGTAGCGAAGGCGCGTGGCCGGGCGGCCCCTGAGGTGGGGGAGCAGCGCAGGCGCGATCCGGGCGTAGTAGTCGATGACCTCGCCCTTGGTGAAGCCGTGCCCGGGATAGAGGACCTTGTCGAGGTTGGACAGCGCGAGCCGTGTCCCGTCGACCTCGACCCTCGTCTTGTCGCTCACGTGGCCCACCTCCCCGGCGATGCCGGGTTCAACCCTGTTCGGCCGCGCCTGGCGGTATGCGTGACGCCGGGCGAGCAGGGGCGTCGCCGGATCAACCTGACGGCTCCCGGCGTACCTCCTGCGGGGGGATCTCCGGGCGCAGGCCGCGCCAGGACGCGTGGAGCAGCATGCCGTCCCGCGTCCACCGGGAGAACTCCACCTCGCCGGCGAGCGAGGGGTCCACCCAGGACGCGTGGCGGGCGTGCTCGCGCGGGACCTCGCCCTCGTACGGGCTGTCCGGGCGTTCGAGCGCGACCAGCCGCTTGTGCAGGTCGTCGAGGTCGACGTCGGTGAAGCCGGTGCCGACGTGGCCGACGAAGCGCAGCGACCCGCGGTCGTCGTAGACGCCGAGCAGCAGCGAGCCGACGCCGCCCTCACGCCGCCCCTTGCCGGCCTTCCAGCCGCCGATGACGACGTCCTGCGTACGGAAGTTCTTCACCTTGCGCCAGAAGTCGACCCTGCGGCCCGGCCGGTACGGGGAGTCCAGCCGTTTGGCGATGAGCCCTTCGAGCCCCTGCTCGCGCGTGTAGTCCTGGAGTTCGCGCACCTGCTCGACCTCCCCGCCGTGCAGGTACGGCGGCGCCTCGATGGGGCCGGCCGCCAGCTCCAGCCCGTCGAGCAGCGCGCGCCGCTCCTGGTAGGGCAGGTCGTAGAGCGCGTGGCCGCTCAGGTGGGGGAGGTCGAAGGCGACGTAGTGCACCGGCACCTGGCGGATGAGCCGGGTGTCCGGATGGCTCATGTGCATGCGGTGCTGGAGGCGCTCGAAGCTGGGGCGGCCCTCGCTGTCGAAGGCGACGATCTCCCCGTCGATGACGGCGCTCTGGTCGGGCAGAAGGTCGGCGAGGGCCTGGAGTTCGGGGTAGCGGCTGGTCGCGTCGATGCCGCGCCGGCCGACGGCCCGTACGCGTCCGCCCGCGACGTAGACGAGTGCGCGCACGCCGTCCCACTTGACCTCGAGGGCCCAGCGGGCGACGTCGTCCGGGAGCTCGCCCGTCGTGGCGAGCATCGGCTGGATGTTCTCGGGCATTGGGTCACCCATACGGCGTTTCTGCCCATCTCGCTCGCGGCTGACGCCAGTCGATCGATAGTACGCGGGCCTGCGGTTCCGGATCCGCCAAGCGGGTACTGGCCGTGACGGAGCGGCAACCGTATATTCGAACATACTTCGCAAATCGGAAAGAACTAGCTCGATGGCGCGACGGGTAGGGGAACCTCATGCGCAGCATCTGGAAAGGCGCGATCTCCTTCGGCCTCGTCACGATCCCGGTGAAGCTGTACTCGGCCACCGAGCAGGGTGACGTGGCGTTCCACCAGGTCCATCGCGAAGACGGCGGCCGTATCAAGTTCAAGCGGGTCTGCACGAAGGACGGCGAGGAGGTGCCCTACTCCGACATCGCCAAGGGCTACGAACTCCCGAGCGGGGAGATGGTCGTCCTCACCGACGAGGACTTCGCCAACCTCCCGCTGTCCACGAGCCGCCGCATCGACGTGCTGCTGTTCGCGCCGATGGAGCAGGTCGACCCGATCTACTTCAACAAGACCTACTACCTCGAACCCGAGGCGCAGGGCACCAAGCCGTACGTCCTGCTGCGCGACGCGCTGGAGAGCTCCGGCAAGGTCGCGGTCGTCAAGATCGCGCTGCGGCAGCGAGAGTCGCTCGCCACTCTCCGCGTACGGGACGGCGTGTTCGTGCTCGAGACGATGCTGTGGCCCGACGAGATCCGCGAGCCGGAGTTCACGTTCCTCGACGAGGACGTCGACCTCCGGCCGCAGGAGCTCCAGATGGCCTCCTCGCTGATCGACTCGATGGAGGGCGACTTCGACCCGACGGAGTACAAAGACGCCTACCGCGAGGCCGTACAGGAGATCATCGACGCCAAGGTGGAGGGCAAGGAGATCGTCGCACCGGAGCTCGAAGAAGCCGCTCCGGCAGCGTCCGACCTGCTCAGCGCCTTGCGGGCCAGCGTCGAGGCGGCGAAGAAGGGCCGCTCGGGCGGAGGGTCCGGCGCCAAGCCGAAGAAGGCCCCCACCGGCAAGCCCGCGAAGCCGAGGGCCAAGTCCGGCGGCAAGGCGGGCGACGCCAAGTCCAAGCCGAAGAGCGGCAGCGGCACACGCAAGTCGGCCTGAGGGGACGCATCCCGCCGAAAGAGATCCACCTCACGCGGAATAGACCGCACCCCGTGCCGGTTGTGACGCCCTGTAGGCTTTGTGTTTCGTGTTCAGGCGCATTCCCGCGCCGACGGCCGGCTACGAGTCCGCGATCCCCCGACTTTGCGGATACCTCTCGAGGCGGGCCCTTTCTGAGAGGTTCTTTCTTGACATCAGCTTCATCGACCTTGCCCTCCTTCGCCGAACTCGGCCTTCCGGAGAAGCTGGTCTCCGCACTGGAGCGTCGCGGCATCAGTACGCCGTTCCCGATCCAGGCGGCCTGTCTGCCGGACACCCTCGCCGGGCGCGACGTGCTCGGGCGTGGGCAGACCGGTTCAGGCAAGACACTCGCCTTCGGGCTTCCACTGCTCGCCAGGCTCGCCGGCCGTTCGGCCGCGCCGAAGCGCCCCGCGGCGCTCATCCTGGTCCCCACCCGTGAACTCGCCGCGCAGGTCCAGGACGCTCTGGCCGCTCTCGGCCGCAGTGTCGGCCTGCACGCCAAGACCGTCGTCGGCGGAATGTCGATGACCAAGCAGATCCAGGCACTGCGCCGCGGCGTCGACCTTCTGGTCGCCACGCCGGGCCGGCTCACCGACCTCATCGAGCGCGGCGCCTGCTCGCTCGAGGACGTGCAGATCACCGTCCTCGACGAGGCCGACCACATGTGCGACCTCGGCTTCATGCCGGCCGTGTCCGCACTGCTCGACCAGATCCCCTCCAACGGGCAGCGGATGCTGTTCTCGGCCACGCTCGACGGCGACGTCGACAAGCTGGTCCGCCGCTACCTCCACGACCCGGTGACCCACTCGGTCTCGCCGGCCGCCGCGCCGGTGGAGACCATGGACCACCACCTTTTCGTCGTCGACCGCGCGCAGAAGCACGACGTCATCGCCGAGGTCGCCGGCCGCGAGGGCCGGACGATCATGTTCGTACGGACCAAGCACGGTGTGGACGCGCTGACGAAGCGGCTGGCGCGTGTCGGCGTCCGCGCCGGCGCCCTGCACGGCGGCAAGACCCAGTCGGCCCGCACCCGCACGCTCGCGGACTTCCGTGAGGGCAAGGTCGCGGTGCTGATCGCCACCGACGTGGCGGCACGTGGCATCCATGTCGACGACGTCACCCTCGTGGTGCACGTCGACCCCGCGGCCGACCACAAGGACTACCTCCACCGTGCGGGCCGCACCGCGCGGGCCGGCGAGCGCGGCACCGTCGCGACGCTCGTCGCGCACAACGAGGTCCGCAACGCCGAGCGCATGATGCGCCGGGCCGGCGTACGCGCCCTGCGCTCGCGAGTGACGGTCGGCGACGACACGCTGATCCGCATCACCGGCGCGCAGGCGCCGAGCGGCATCCCGGTCGAGGTCGAGCCCGAGCCGCGTCCCCAGCGCCGCGGCCACCGGCCGGGCGCGGGCCGCGACCGGCGCCCGGGCGGCCAGCGCGGCGAGCGCTACGGCGAGCGCCGTGAGGGCGGCCGTGCGCGCTTCGGCGAGCGGCACGAGGGGCGTCCGGGCGAGGGCCACGACGGCACTCCCCGCCAGCGTCCCGAGGGCCGCTCCGGCGGCCCGCGGCACGACGACCGGCCGAACCGCCGTCCCGAGGGCCGCCGCCCGCGCCGCGAGACCGCGCAGTAACCGATCTTCGCAGGTCAACGTCAGGGCCGCCCACTCTGTGGTGGGCGGCCCTGACTATGTCCAAGATCGGGTCAAGACGGGCGAGGGCACAGATTCGACCCGCGTATTGTTTCCCTCGACATGAGCGCTCCGATTCCGGCCTGGCCTGGCGAACTCATCTCGCTCGGTGACCTCCAGGTCTTCACGCGGACGGCGCCCGCGCGCGAAGCAGGCGCGGAGTCGGCCGTCTTCGTACACGGGCTCGCGGGCTCGGCGGTCAACTGGACCGACCTGATGGGCCTGCTGTCCGGCGAGTTCGCGAGCGACGCACTCGATCTGCCCGGTTTCGGCTACTCACCCCCGCCCCCGGCCCGCGACTACTCGATCGACGCGCACACCCACGCGGTCGTACGGCTGATCGAAAAACGCGCGAACGGCCCCGTGCACCTGTTCGGCAACTCACTCGGCGGCGCGATCGCCACGCGCCTGGCCGGCACCCGCCCGGACCTCGTCCGTACGCTCACGCTCATCTCGCCGGCGCTGCCGGACCTGCGGCCGAGGTACGGCCCGGCGCGCATCCTGGCCGCCACGATGCCCGGCTTCGGGCCGTGGGCGGTGCGCAGGTTCACCCTGCTGTCGGCGGAGCAGCGCGTACAGGGCACGCTCGACATGTGCTTCGCCGACCCGACCTGCGTGCATCCGGACCGGCTCATGGAGTTCGTGGAGGACGTACGCCGCCGCGACGGCCTATCACACAACGCGGAGGCGCTGATCGCCTCCTCCCGCGCCATCGTCAACGCCTACGTACGGCGCTCACTGTGGCGGTACGCCGCGCGGGTCGCCGCGCCGACGCTGCTGATCTACGGCAGGCACGACCGGCTGGTGGACCCGCGGATGGCCTCACGCGCGGCCCGGGTCTTCAAGCACGCACGCGTCCTCGTCCTGCCGGACGTGGGCCACGTCGCGCAGATGGAACGCCCGGAGGTCGTGGCCCGGGAGTTTCGCGCGATGCTCGATGACATCGCGAGGTCCGGAGACACGACCTCCGCGCCGGCCGACCGCCGGCTTACTTCTTGAAGCTTTTCCTGATGTCCTTGCCCATGTCCTTGAGGTGCTCGCCGACCTGCTTGGCGCCACCCTGGACACGGTCGCCACGGCCACGGGCCTCGAGGTCGCGGTCACGGGTCGTCCGGCCTGCCTCTTCCTTCGTACGGCCCTTGGCCATCTGCAGCTTGTTCCTGACCTTGTCTATGAGACTCATCTTGTGCATCTCCTCGCAGAGGTGTATGGGTGCGATGTGCCCGCTATTTAGCGATCTATGCCGATGGAGACCTAGACCACTCGGCGACACCCGCTCCGGCCGGCCCCCGGGAATGACATGCCCTATGGGAGAGTTGTCGCCTGGATAGGACACTGGCTTGGGAGCAAGAGTGTCCGTCCGGAGAATCCCGAGCACGCACAGGAGACACAGTGTCGTTGCCACCCCTGGTCGAGCCCGCGGAGGCGCTGACCGTCGACGAGGTCCGGCGTTATTCGCGCCACCTGATCATCCCGGACGTCGGGATGGCGGGGCAGAAGCGCCTCAAGAACGCCAAGGTGCTGTGCGTGGGCGCCGGCGGTCTGGGCTCGCCCGCCCTGCTGTACCTCGCCGCCGCCGGCGTGGGCACTCTCGGCGTCATCGACTTCGACGTCGTCGACGAGTCGAACCTCCAGCGCCAGGTCATCCACGGCCAGTCCGACATCGGCCGGCCGAAGGCCGAGTCCGCGGCGGCCTCCATTAAGGAGATCAACCCGCTCGTCAAGGTGATCGTCCACAACGAGCCGCTGTCCAATGACAACGTCATGGACATCTTCGCCGGCTACGACCTGATCGTGGACGGCACCGACAACTTCGCCACCCGCTACATGGTGAACGACGCCGCGGTGCTGCTCGGCAAGCCGTACGTCTGGGGCTCGATCTACCGCTTCGACGGCCAGGCGTCGGTCTTCTGGGCCGAGCACGGCCCGTGCTACCGCTGCCTGTACCCCGAGCCGCCGCCGCCCGGGATGGTGCCGTCGTGCGCCGAGGGCGGCGTCCTGGGCGTGCTGTGCGCCTCGATCGGCTCCATCCAGGTCAACGAGGCGATCAAGCTGCTCACCGGCATCGGCGAGCCGCTCGTCGGCCGGCTCATGATCTACGACGCCCTTGAGATGACGTACCGCAGTGTCAAGGTCCGCAAGGACCCCGAGTGCCCGCTGTGCGGCAAGAACCCCACGATCACCGAGCTGGTCGAGGACTACGAGGCCTTCTGCGGCGCGATCTCGGAGGAGGCGGCCGACGCGGCCAAGGACTCCACGATCTCGGCCACCGAGCTGAAGACCCTGCTGGACACGGGCGACATCTTCCTGGTCGACGTCCGCGAGCCCAACGAGTACGAGATCGTCAACATCCCGGGCGCCACGCTCATCCCGAAGGGCGAGTTCCTGTCGGGCGACGCGCTGGAAAAGCTCCCGCAGGACAAGAAGGTCGTGCTCCACTGCAAGTCGGGCGCCCGAAGCGCGGAGTGCCTGGCGATCGTCAAGGACGCGGGCTTCTCCGACGCCGTCCACCTGGGCGGCGGCGTACTGGCCTGGGTCAACCAGATCGACCCGTCCCTCCCGTCTTACTGACCCGACCTCCGCGGCCCGCGCCGGGACGCTGTTCCCGGCGCGGCCCGACCGGACATCGCCGTCGCCAAGCGCAAGCGGTCACCTCGTTATGCCGCTGCGTTGTGGTCGTTGCTGCGCTGTCCGGTGACGGTGCCGTGCGTGTGTCCAGAGCGCGATCCCTCGCGCGTGAGCACTACGGACACGGCGTCACCGACCTGTTCGACTGACCGGCGATCCCGGCCCGGCCGGGGACGGAGGCCACGCCGCGCCAGGACGATCAGTTTCGGGCCAAGATCATCAGGATCGCCAAGTAACCTAGTCGGATATGGCGCAAAGCTCCGGGCCGGGCTGGCCCGCCCTCGGCCCGGCCTCATCCGGGTCGTGGCGAGGACCCGGCGCGGAGCCGCCGGAACCCCCCGAACCCACCCCCTGGCACGCCCGGCGAACCCTGTGGCTCGTCATCGCGATCTGCACCGCGGTCGGCTACCTGGCCGTGGGGGCTCTCGCCACCGGGCGCGTCTACTGGGAGTTCCACCGCAAGCCGACGGCCGGTGAGCTCTACCGTGCCGCCACCGCCGAGGTGCGTGACCGCTGGCGCACCTGGGCGGCCGAGCGGATCTTCCCCACCTCCGTCCCGTACACCTCCGAGCAGGGCGGCGTCGAGCAGGCTCAGCGTGTCGGGATCGCGTCCGGGACCGGCTGCGCGGACGGCGTGGAAGCCGCGTCCGCGGCGATCCTCAAGCGGCACGGCTGCCGTGCTCTGCTGCGCGCCACCTACGTCGACCAGCTCCAGGGCATCGTGATGACCGTCGGCGTCGCCGCGGTGACCGACGAGCGCACCGCGCTGGCCGCCAAGGACGCCCTCATGCCCCCCGCCCCGACCGAGGTGGCCGGCACGCTGCGCGCCCTGGCCTTCCCGCAGACCGTCGCCGGTCGCTTCGACGACGCCGCGCGGCAGTACGCGTCCGCCGGCCAGGCCGGGCCGTACGTCGTGCTCACCGTCGCCGGGCAGACAGACGGGCGGCCCGCGGCGGCCGTACGCAAGAAGCACACCAGCGCCCTCCTGCTCGCCGCCGAGGTCGGCGGCAACATCGCCGACGCGCTCGCGCTGCGCGCCCAGCCCGACTGTTCGCAGAAACGGCAGTGGAAGTGCTGAGAAAGGCCGCCGCGCTGGTCGTGGCGCTCGCGGCGGTGACCGCCCCGGCGGCGATGACGACCACGACCGCCCACGCGGACGACATCCGCGACCGTGAGCAGTGGGTGCTGGACGCCGTCTCGGCGGAGAAGGCCTGGCACGTCACCAAGGGCAAGGGCGTCACGGTGGCCGTCCTGGACACCGGCGTGGACGCCACGCACCCCGACCTGGCCGGCGCGGTCACCACCGGCCCCGACCTCATCCACTCGGTGGCCCCGCACCCCGGCCGTATCCACGGCACCTGGATGTCCTCGTTGATCGCCGGCCGCGGGCACGGCTCGGGCGCCGGGATCATCGGGGTCGCGCCCGAGTCGCACATCCTGTCCGTACGGACCATCGCGGACCCGGACGAGCCCGGTTATCACACGTTCCGTGACCGCCCGGAGTACGAGCGCGGCCTGCCCAAGGCGATCCGGTACGCGGCCGACCACGGCGCCGACGTGATCAACATGTCGCTCGGTGGCCCCAACGCCTCGATGAACGAGCGGGCCGCGGTCGCGTACGCGATCGCGAAGGGGGTCGTCGTGGTGGCCTCGGCCGGCAACGACGGTGACTCCAAGAGCTCCAAGAAGGTGGACCGCAACGGTCTCGTACGGCTGTCCTACCCGGCGGCCTTCCCCGGCGTGATCGGCGTGGCGGCCGTGGCGAAGAACGGCAAGCCGGCCAAGTTCTCCGACCGCAACTCCAGCGTGCTCGTCGCCGCGCCGGGCGCCGGCGTGGTCGGCGCGGGCCCGGGTGACAGCTACTGGGTCGGCGAGGGCACGAGCCAGGCCGGCGCGATCGTGTCCGGCGTGGCCGCCCTCGTACGAGCGAAGTACCCCGACATGTCGCCCGCCCTGGTGGCGCAGGCGATCAGCCGCGGCACCGACCACCGGCCGGCCGACGGGTACGACGAGCTCGTCGGTTTCGGCGAGGTGGACGCCGCCGCCGCGCTGACCGAGGCGGCAAAGCTGCGCGGCTACCAGGACGTCACGGCGGGCAGGGCCGGGCGGTTCGACGACGGCCCGGTCCAGCCGGTGCAGGTCGAACGGCACCCGCCGGGCCTGGTCATCCTGGGAGGCTGGGTCGGCGTCGCGGCGCTGTTCGGCCTCGCCGGCGCGCTGATCTGCACGGCGCTCTTCGTGCGACGGATCCGAGCCCAGCAGGAGACCGGATATGACGGGTGAGCCCACGGAGTTCGCCGAGCGCGTGCTGGAGATCGTCGAGCGCATCCCGCCCGGGCGGGTCATGGCCTACGGCGACATCGCCGAATACCTCGGCGAGGGCGGTCCACGGCAGGTCGGCCGCGTGATGGCGCTGTGGGGCGGCGCGGTGCCGTGGTGGCGGGTGATCCGCTCCGACGGGTCGCTGCCGGTGAGCCACGTCGCCGGCGCGCGCCCGCACTACGCCGCCGAGGGCACCCCGCTGCGCGGCGAGCGCGTCGACATGCGCCGGGCGCGCTGGGACGGCGACCTCACATGACCTCGTGGCCGTACATCTCGCCGAGCGGGTCGGCGAGGAGCTCCAGGCGGGCGCCGTCGGGGTCGCGCAGGTAGATCGAGGAGCCGCTCTCGGTCTGGTACTCCACTCCGGCCGCCTCGAGCCTGCCTCGCAGCCGCTCCCACGTCGCCGGGTCGACGGAGATGGCGACGTGGTGCAGCCCGCCGAGCACCTCCGCGTACGGGCCGAGGTCCAGCCCGGGGAAGTCGAAGAACGCCAGCAGGTTGCCGTTGCCGATGTCGAAGAAGAAGTGGTTCGAGCCCGCGTAGTCGCGGTTCTCGACGATCTCGGTGAGCGGGAACTCCAGCAGGTCCTGGTAGAAGCGGATGGTCCGCTCGACGTCGGAGGACAGTAGCGCCATGTGGTGCAGCCCGCGCGCCGAGCTGGCCGGCCGTACGTCCCGCAGGTGCGCCGTCCGCAGCCGCTCACGTTCCGCCTCGATCACGGTCAGGTCGATCATGGGTCACCTCGTCCCGGAGTTAGTTGAAAACTAAATCATCTCTCCCGCTCAGGTGCAAGGAGTGCCCGTACCTGGGGGATCGAGGCCCGATTCGATGAAGAATCAATCGCAACATTCGTGACATGCGTGCGTCTTGGCCAGCGCAGCCCCGATGATCTGCTGGAATCGTCTGTTGTGTCAGCAGCGTCCTACCGACTCGTGCGGCGCGCCGGACCGGCGCAAGCGCCCCCGCCTGTGCTCGACGAGCACCAGGCGCGGGTCGTCGCGCACGCAGGCGGCCCGCTGCTCGTGCTCGCCGGGCCCGGCACGGGCAAGACCACCACGATCGTCGAGACCGTGGTCGACCGCATCGAGAACCGCGGCGTCGACCCCGAGCGCGTCCTGGTCCTCACCTTCGGCCGCAAGGCGGCCGGCGAGCTGCGGGAGCGCATCACCGGCCGGCTGCACCGCACCACCCGCACGCCGCTGGCGCTCACGTTCCACTCCTACGCGTACGCCCTGCTGAACCGCGAGGCGGCGCTGGGCGGCGAGGAGCCCCCGCGGCTGCTGTCCGGGCCCGAGCACCTGCTGGAGGTACGCCGGCTGCTCCAGGGCGAGGTCGCCGACGGCGCCCGCACCTGGCCTCGGCGCCTGCACGAGACGCTCAGGACGCGCGGGTTCGCCGAGGAGCTGCGCGACTTCGTCCTCCGCGCCGGCGAGCGCGGCCTCGGCCCCGCGGAGCTGGTCAGCCTCGGGCGGGCGGGCGGCCGTGACGACTGGCAGGCCGCCGGACACTTCATGCACCGCTACGACGAGCGCTTCGACATCGACCCGGTCATGGCCTACGACTACGCGGAGCTGATCCGCGCGGCGGCCGGGCTGCTGACCCTGGAGGACGTACGCCGGCGGGAGCACGCGGCGTACGACGTCATCCTCGTCGACGAGTACCAGGACACCGACCCGGCCCAGGAACACCTCCTGCGGGAGCTCGCCGGCGGCGGCGCCGACCTGATCGTGGTCGGCGACCCCGACCAGTCGATCTACGGGTTCCGCGGCGCCGACGTGAGCGGCATCCTGGAGTTCCCGCGCCGGTTCCGCACTCTCACCGGCGACGAGGCCCCGGTCGTCTCGCTACGCACCTGCCGGCGCATGACGCCGGTGCTCCTGGAGGCCTCCCGCCGGGTGGCCGAGCGGCTGCCGATCGGCGGACTGACGAGCGAGCACCGCGACCTGCGTCCCGCCTCCGACGACCACGAGGAGGCCGCGGACGCCGTACGCGTGATCGTGGCCGACAGCGCCAGCCAGGAGTCGGCCCTCGTCGCCGACGAGCTGCGCCGGGCCCACCTGCTGGACAACGTCCCCTGGTCGCGGATGGCCGTGCTGGTCCGCTCGGCCGTGCGCCAGGTGCCGCCGCTGCGCCGCGCTCTGGCCGCCGCGGGCGTGCCCGTGGTCGTGGCCGGCGACGAGGTGCCGCTGGTCAACGAGCCGGGCGCCCGTCCGTTCATCGTGTTGCTGCGCGGCGCGCTGCGGCCCGAGCTGCTCGATGAGGAGGCGGCCGAGGAGCTCGTCCTGGGGCCGGTCGGCGGCGCCGACGCCCTCGGCCTGCGGCGGCTGCGGCGGGCGCTGCGCGACCTCAACTCCCTGCGTGAGGGCGAGCCGGCCGACCGATTGCTCGTACGCGCGCTGAACGACCCGCGCGAGCTGCTCCTGATCCACCCGAAGGTACGCGCGCCGGCCGAGCGGGTGGCCCGGCTCATCGGGCTCGCCCGCGAGGTCACCGAGCGCGGCGGCGACGCCGAGGCCGTCTTGTGGACGGTCTGGCAGGAGAGCGGCCTGGCCGACCGGCTGCTGGAGCAGAGCATCAGAGGCGGGGCGCGCGGCGCGGCGGCCGACCGCGACCTCGACGCGGTCGTCGCGATGTTCGACATGGCCGCGCGGTTCACCGACCGGCTGCCGCAGGCCGGCCCGCAGCTCTTCCTCGACGACCTGGCCTCCCAGGAGATCCCCGGCGACAGCCTGGCCGAGCGGTCGCCCGACGGCGAGGCGGTGCGCATCCTGACCGCGCACCGCTCCAAGGGCCTCGAATGGGACGTCGTCATCGTCTCGGGCGTCCAGGAGGGCGTCTGGCCCGACCTGCGGCTGCGCGGGTCCCTGCTGGGCGGCGAAGAGCTGATCGAGTCGGCGACGGCCACGTCCGGGTCCGACGGGGCGCAGGCGGCGTCGCTGGCGGCCAAGCTGCTGGAGGAGGAGCGGCGGCTGTTCTACGTCGCGGCGACCCGCGCCCGCAGCCGGCTCATCGTCACCGCGGTCGGCGGCGAGGACGCCGAGGAGCGCCCCTCGCGCTTCCTGCGCGAGCTGCGGCCCGACGCCGAACACTCCCAGCTCGACGAGCGCACCCGCTGGCTCTCACTGCGCGCGCTGGTCGCCGACCTGCGCTCGGTGGTGACCGACCCCGAGACGGCGCCGCAGCTGCGGCGCACCGCCGCCGGGCACCTGGCCCGCCTGGCCCGCAGCGGCGTGCAGGGCGCGGACCCGGGGAGCTGGTACGCCCTGACCGCGCTGTCGCAGGAAGGGCCGGCGTTCGCCGAGGACGAGCAGCTGGTCCTGTCGCCCTCGCAGGTGGAGACGTTCTCAAAGTGCGGGTTGCGCTGGCTGCTCGCGGCCAACGTCGGCGCCGAGGACGGCGGCGCGGGCGAGTACGCCACGATGGGCAAGGTGATCCACGCCGTCGCCGAGCTGGTCGGCGGCGACGAGAGCGCGACCGACGCCGACATCGCCAAGCGGCTCGACGAGATCTGGGACGACCTGGACTTCCGCAGCGTCTGGTATTCGGAGAAGCAGCGCGAGCAGGCCGAGAAGATGGTCGCCAAGTTCATGGAGTGGCACAACCGGTCCGAGGCGCGCGAGGTCGTCTCCATCGAGGACTCCTTCGACATCGAGCTCGACCGGGTCCGGATCCGCGGCCGGATCGACCGCGCCGAGCGCGACGACGACGGGCGGGCCTGGATCGTCGACATCAAGACCTCCAGCACCCACGTACGCGACGAGGACCTCGCCCGGCACCCGCAGCTCGGGGTGTACCAGCTCGCCGTCATGCTCGGCGCGTTCGCCGACAAGGGCCTGATCGAGCCCGGGGGAGCGGAGCTGGTCCAGGTCGGCAAGGGCGCCTACACCGCGCGGGTCCGCGTCCAGACCCAGGCCCCGCCGTCGGCCGACGAGGACCCCCAGTGGCCGCGCAGGCTCGTCGACCGCGTCGCCGAGGGCATGTCCAGCCCGCTCTTCGAGGCCAAGCGCGACGACCACTGCCGTACGTGCCCGGTGCAGAGCTGCTGCCCGGCGCACGAGAACGGCGGCCAGGTCACATGACCCACCGGATACGGGCGTGATCGGGCCGCAGGAGCTCGCCCAGCGGCTGGGGGTCCCCGAGCCGACGCCGGACCAGGCCGCGGTCATCCAGGCGCCGCTCGCACCGATGGCGGTGATCGCCGGGGCGGGGTCCGGCAAGAGCGAGACGATGGCCGCCCGCGTCGTCTGGCTCGTCGCGAACGGCTTCGTCCGGCCCGAGCGCGTGCTCGGCCTCACCTTCACCCGCAAGGCCGCGGCCGAGCTGTCGGACCGCGTGCGCCGCCGGCTCGGGCAGCTTCGCGAGCACGAAGACCTCATCGACCCCGCGATCCTCGACGGCGAGCCGACGGTCTCGACCTACCACGCGTACGCCGCGCGTCTGTTCGGCGACCACGCGCTGCGTGCCGCGCTCGAACCCACCATGCGGCTCATCACCCCGGCCGTGGCCTGGCAGATCGCGGCGCGCGTCGTGGACGCCTACGACGGGCCGATGAGCGCCGTCGAGTGGGCGCCCGACACGGTCACCAAGGCGGTCGTCGGCGCGGCCGGCGAGCTGTCCGAGCACCTGCGCACCCCCGACGACGTCCGCCGGATCGGCGCCTGGCTCGACGAGCGCTTCGCCGAGGTGAAGAAGCCGACCAAGACGCACCAGGGCCGGATCATGTCCGCCCAGGCCGTACGCGAGCAGCTCCTGCCGATCGTGGAGGCCTACCAGCGGGCCAAGGCCAAGCGCGAGGTGTTCGACCACGGCGACCAGCTCGCGCTCGCCGCCCGCATCGCCCACGAGCACCGCGAGGTGGGCACGATCGAGCGGTCGCGGTACGGCGTCGTGCTGCTCGACGAATACCAGGACACCAGCCACGCGCAGCTCGTCCTGCTCAAGTCGCTGTTCGGCGGCGGCCACCCGGTGACCGCGGTCGGCGACCCGTGCCAGTCCATCTACGGCTGGCGCGGCGCGAGCGCCGGCAACCTCCTCGGCTTCGCCCGCGACTTCCCCGACGGCGACCGGCCCGCGCCGATGCGGCAGCTCTCGACCAGCTTCCGCAACGGCGAGCGGATCCTCGACGCCGCCGCCCGCATCCAGACCGAGCTGCGGGAGGAGGCCAAGGACGTGCCGCGCCTGTGGCCCGGCGCCGCCCAGCAGGCGCGGGGCCGCATCGAGTGCGCGATGCTGGAGACCGTGGAGGACGAGGCGGAGCGGCTGGCCGCCCGCCTGGCCGCGCTGCTGCGCCAGCCGCGCGAGATCGCCCCCGACGGTGTGGCCTGGGACCACGTCAGCCGGCACGGGCCGGGCGTACAGGCCTCCGACATCGCGATCCTGGCCCGCAAACGCTCGCAGTTCCCGCTGCTCCGGGCCGCGCTGGAGGCCCGCGGCATCCCGGTGGAGGTCGTCGGGCTCGGCGGCCTGCTCACCGTGCCGGAGGTCCAGGACGTCGTCGCCACGCTCAAGGTCGTGCACGACCCCACCGCGGGCGCGTCGCTGGCCCGGCTGCTCACGGGGCCGCGCTGGCGGCTCGGCCCCCGCGACCTCGTGGCGCTCGGCCGCCGGGCCCGGGACCTGGCGCGCGAGGCCGCCCGCGACGTCCACCCCGACGCCGGCGCGCCGCCGGAGCGTACCGACGCCGACCCGCTGCGGCAGGTGGTCGAGGAGCTGCACGACGAGAGCGGCAGCCTCGTCGACGCCCTCGACGACCTCGGCCCCGGGGAGGCCTACAGCGGGGAGGGCCGCGCCCGCCTGGAGCGGCTGCGCGACGAGCTTCGCGTCCTGCGCCGTCACGTCGGCCTCGCGCTACCCGACCTGGTCACCGAGGTGGAGCGCACGCTCGGGCTGGACATCGAGGTCGCGGCCCGTACGGGCCTGGACCCGGTCACGGCCCGCGCCGACCTCGACGCGTTCGTGGACGCGGCGGCGTCCTTCGCCGGAGACGCCGAGGACCCGACGCTGGGCGCCTTCCTCGCCTACCTCAAGGCCGCGGAGTCAGAGGAGTTCGGCCTGGAGGCCGGGCGGGTCGGTGAGACCAACAGCGTGAAGCTGCTGACCGTGCACGCGGCCAAGGGCCTCGAGTGGGAGGTCGTCGCCATCCCGGGGCTGGTCTACCTTCCGACCAGGGACGGCGCGCCCGGCAAGGGCTCGGTGTTCCCGACGAGCCCGCAGAGCTCCTCCCGGTGGACCACCAACGCCCGCACCCTCCCGTACCCCCTGCGCGGCGACCGGGCCGACCTGCCGGAGCTGCCCGGGCTCCAGAAACCGGACATCGAGGCCTTCAACGCCGCGACCGCCGAGCGTGACGTACGCGAGGAGCGCCGCCTGGCGTACGTCGCCGTGACGCGGGCCAAGCACCTGCTCATCACCACCGGCTACCGCTGGGGCATGGGCAGCCGGCCACTCCGGCCGTCGCCGTTCCTGGAGGAGATCCGCGAGGCGTGCGAGGCCGGCGCGGGCGAGGTCGGCTACTGGGCGGAGGAGCCCATCGGCGAGGAGAACCCCCTGCTCGCCGACCAGGAGAGCGCCACCTGGCCGGTGGAGGCGCCCGACGACGAACGGCACGCGGCGCTCGCCGAGGGCGCCCGGATGGTGACCGACGCGATGAGCGGGCGCACCCGCCCGGGCACCGCCTACTCGGCCGTACCCCCCGCCGAGCGCGGGCGCGTGTCCGCCTGGGCCCGCGACGTCGAGCTCCTCCTCGCCGAACGCGACCGCTCGCGCGGCAACGACGGCCTCGCGGTAGAGCTGCCGGCCCACCTGTCGGTGTCCTCGCTCGTCTCCCTGGCCCGCGACCCGGCCGCGCTGGCCCGCCAGATCCGCCGCCCGCTGCCCCGCCCGCCGGCCCCGTACGCGCGGCGCGGCACCGCCTTCCACCGCTGGCTGGAGTCCCGCTGGGGCCAGCAGCGCCTGCTCGACCTGGACGACCTGCCGGGCGCGTCCGACGACGGAGCCGCGTCCGACGGGCAGCTGGAGGCGCTGCAGGAGGCGTTCGAGCGGAGCGCCTGGGCCGACCGGGAGCCGCTGGACGTCGAGGTGCCGTTCGAGACGCTGATCGGCGACCGCCTCATCCGCGGCCGGATGGACGCGGTGTTCCGCAGCGGCGAGGGCTATGAGGTGGTCGACTGGAAGACGGGCCGGCCGCCGTCGGGCGAGGAGGCGCGCGCGGCCGGGGTCCAGCTCGCCGCCTACCGCCTCGCCTGGGCACAGCTCGCGGGCGTCGAGGTCGACCGGGTGAGCGCCGCGTTCCACTATGTCGCGGCCGACGTGACCGTACGCCCGGCCGACCTGCTGGACGAGGCCGGCCTCACCGAACTGCTGAACCTCGTCCCGCAGGCCTGAGGACCGTCCGATCGACGGGCGGGCCGCGATGATGTCTCCCATGGGCGCGAACGGCCGGGGGCGATATCGCCGGTCGCGGTCGCCGGGATACCGATCGCCATCGGGCTGGTGGGGAACCCGGCGACCAGCACCGTGCAGGTGAGGGCGGGATGGTGGGTGCCGCTGACAGGGACGGCGACCGGCCTGCTCGTCGTGGCCGCGGTGCTGAGCCAGGCCCGTCAGCATCGCGCCGCCGATGGCGAGAGGCAGGGAGGGAGCTTCCCGGCCGGGGCGACCCCCTCACCGCCACCGTGGACGGCGGTCGACCAAGGTGACCGTGCCGCAGGCAACCTCCTGGCCGTCCTGCTGCAGCGTTCCGGCAGGCCGGCCGAGGCCGTGCGGATCAGACGCCGTCTCGCCGTCTCGCCGTCGAGCCGGCTCCACTCCCCACACGCAGGCAGAGCGGCAGGTCCGTCGCCCGGCTGCTCGCCGCGCTGGACATCCACGGCGCCGAAGCCGAGTACCTGCCGGCGACGGCGTACCGCGAGCTCGGAGACATCGAGACGACCGATCGGCTGCCGCGGTCGGTGGCGACGCTGCTGGAACGGATGGGACGCGTCGAGGAGGCGGTGGCCGCCATCGACGCGTCCGTGGTGTCCGGTCGCTTCAGGATCTGGCGGCGTTCCAGGCCGGGTTCTGGAGGAAGTAGGTGTCGTAGAGCTCCTGGACCTCCAGCAGGCTCTCGGGTGGCGTCTTTCCGTAGGCGATGCGCTCCAGGTGGCGGAAGTACTCGAACCGCTCGACGCCCGGGGTGATGACGATGAGGATGTCGGCGTCCTCGCCCGGTGCGGCGGCGAAGGCGTGTGCGAGCCCGGGCGGCACGATGACCAGGTCGCCGCGTTCGGCGGTCACGACCTGGTCGCCCGACAGCAGCTGGGCGGTGCCGTCCAGCAGGTAGAACAGCTCGGTGGACTGGGCGTGGTGGTGCGGCTTGGCGCCGTCCGCGCCGTCGGTCAGGCTGACCCGCTGGGTGGACAGCGCGCCGCCGGTGGAGCTGCTGTCGGCCAGCAGGCGGATGGTGGTGGCGGCTCGGCCGATCACTTCCGCGTCGGCGGACCGGACGATGACGGACTCGTCGAACTCAGGCGTGAAGAGGGACATCCGGACTCCTTGAGGGGATCAGAGGGCGAACAGCAGCGCGGCGCTGATGAGCACGACCACGGCGGTGGCGAAGTGGATGCCGAACGCGACCGCCTTCGTGCCGCCGTGGCGCAGGACGATGACGGTGTCGCCGAGGGGCACGAGCGCGACGACGAGCATGTACCAGCCGACGGCGTGGGCGCTCGCGAACGCCAGCAGGGCGAGGCCGAGGACTCCGTAGGTGAGGTCGCGCACGCCCTTGACGCTCAGGTAGGCGGCGTCCCCGTTCTCCTTGGCCGGGACGCCGTAGCCCGCGGCCGCCGAGGAGGGCGCCAGCAGGAACCGGAGGCCGATGACGAGGACGAAGACGACGAGGACGATCGCGAGCCCGTAGGCGATGGGGGTGAGCATGGCCCTCTCCGAGATATCTAGCAGCGCTAGGAACGAGATCGACGTTAGCAGAAGCATCGACACGAACGCTAGCGTTGCTAGGATGAAGGTCATGTCGATCCAACAGCGCCGAGAGCGCGAGCGGGCGGAACGAGAGCGGCTGATCGTCACCGCGGCACGGGAGCTGGCCGAGTCGGAGGGCTGGGACGCGGTGACCACGCGACGGCTGGCCGCCGAGATCGAGTACAGCCAGCCGGTCCTCTACAGCCACTTCACGGGCAAGGACGCCATCATGGCGGCGGTCGCGGTGGAGGGCTTCGCCGACCTCGCCGCCGAGCTGCACGCGGCCCGTACGTCGGAGACCGGCGCGCGGCAGGCCCTCGCCGCCGTCGGCAGGGCCTACTGCGCGTTCGCCGAGCGGCGGCCGGCGCTGTACGACGCGATGTTCACGCTCACCGTCGACCTGCCGTTCGCCACTCCCGAGGCGCCGCCCGCCCTGTGGAAGGCCTTCGGCGAGCTGCTCGAGACCGTTCGGCCGCTCGCGGGAGACGACGACCCGGAGATGCTCACCGAGACCCTGTGGAGCGGGCTGCACGGGCTCCTCACGCTCATGCGCAACGGCAGGCTCCGGCGCGAGCACCACGAGGGGCGGCTCGCGCTGCTGCTCAGCCGGATCTGACCCCGACGTAGTGCACGGACGGCTTCGGGTGCATGAGGAAGTCGTGGTGGGAGATGTTCCAGGCGTACGCCCCGGCCATCGCGAACGCCACCACGTCACCCGTCGCGAGGCGTTCGACCGGCACCTGCCGGGCCAGGACGTCCTTCGGCGTGCAGAGCTGGCCCACCAGCGTCACCGGGCCCGACAGCGACGGCCCCGCGCCCGCGGGGAGCACCGTGAACGGCTGGTCGTGACCCTTGGCCACCGGCGTGCGCAGGTGGTGTGTTCCGCCGCGCAGGACGGCGTAGGACTCCCCGTGGGTCCGTTTCACGTCGAGCACGTCGGTGACGTACCAGCCGCAGTACGCGGTGACCGCACGGCCCGGCTCGATCCGCAGGACCTCGTCCGGCCGCCGCAGCGCCGCCAGCCCGGCGCCGTACGCGGCCCAGTCGAAGCGACGCCCCGGGTCGCGGTAGTCGACGGCCATGCCGCCGCCCAGGTTGACCTCCAGCGGGCCCTCGGACCAGGACCGCGCCCAGCCGAGCACCTGCGCCGCGACCTCCAGCAGCGCCCCCGCCTCCAGGCCGGACGCCAGGTGCGCGTGCATGCCGCGCGGCCGTAGCCACGGCGCCTCCGCGAGCAGGTCCAGGCAGGTCCCGAGGGACTCGGCGTCCATCCCGAACGGCCCGCTCATCCGCAGCGACGCCCCGGCCGCCGCCACCGGCAGGTTGACGCGCAGCAGCACGTCCGCCTCGCGGCGCAGCGCGGCGAGACGCCGCAGCTCGCCCGGCGACTCGACGTGGATCCGGTGCACCGGGGGGCCGGCCGCCGCGGCCAGCTCCTCCTCGGTCTTGCCCGGCCCGCCGAAGGCCACGCGCGCCTTCGGCAGGACCTGCCGTACGTGCGCGAGCTCGCCGCCGGAGGAGACCTCGAATCCGTCGACGTGCGGCGCGAGGGCGGTAAGGATCGGCACCTCGGGGTTGGCCTTGGCCGCGTAGAACAGCTCGGCCGGGACCGCGGCGCGGATCGCCGCGGCGTGCGCGCCGAGCCCGTCCAGGTCATAGACGTACGCGGGGAGCGCGGCGGACAGGGCACGCTCACGTACGGCCTCGGGCGGCGTCACGGCGCAGCCTCCAGGTCGCCGAGCGGGTTGGGCACCGATACGTAGACGGCGTCGCGGTCGGCGTCACGGGCCCAGCGGGTGCGTAGATTGGCCTTTGCCGGCATCGGCACCCCGGCCAGCAGTGCGCGCAGCCGTGCCGCGCCCTCCGGCCCGGACGGCGTCTCCTCGGCGCAGCGGGCGACGTGGTGGCGGGTGAGCCGCCACAGCTCGCGCTCCAGCGGCGGGCACAGGTCGGCGACGGCCGCGGCGACCTCGGCCAGGTGGTTGACGAACAGGCAGTAGACGACGCGGTTCCAGCCCCGCTCCGGCTCGTACGTCATGGCGCGGGCCACCGGCCCGGGCAGGCCGTCCAGGAATGACGCCCAGTGCCCGGACAGCAGTTTGGTCCCCTCCAGGTCGCGGAAGGTCGCCCGGACCGGCATCCCGTCCTCGTCCATCGAGACGAGGACGTTCTGCAGGTGGGGTTCGAGGACGACGCCGTGCTCGAGGTAGGCCCGCAGCACCGGCGGCGCGACGTGCCGGACGTAGGCGTCCCACCAGGCCAGCAGGTGCTCGGGGGAGGAGCCGTGGAGCAGCCGGGCGACCGCGGCGCCGCTGCGGGCGTACGGGTCGGCGATGGCGGCGGAGAGCAGGGGCGTGCCGGGAAGGCCGCGTACGCCGTCGCGCACGATGACCCCGAGCCCCTCGTGCAGCCGCGGGTCCGCCGAGACGGTCCGGTATCCCGGCTCGCCCAGCAGTCCCGCCGACAGCCCGGCGAAGACCGGCCGCAGGGCGCCGGTCAGCGCCACCGCGCCGGGCATCTCGTACCAGGCGTTCTTACGCACGCAGTTGGTGATGCGCACGTCGAGGCTGAACTTCAGGAACCCGTCGGGGACGTACACCGTGCGCACCGAGGACGTCGGCACGGCCTCCGGCCCGTACGGCCCGAGGTCGATGATCGCCTCGGACTCGGGCCGCACCAGGGAGAGCTGCCAGGGATGGGCGGGCAGCACGCGGTAACCGTCGCGCACCGGCGGGCCCAGCCGGTCGAGGAGCGAGACGTCGCCCGCCTCGGCGATCGCGTCCTCGCGTACGGCGAGCCAGTGCAGCGGGAAGCGCCGGCCGGTCTCGGGCGCGTAGCGCGGCCAGTCGGCGCCTTGCCGGGCCTTGGGCGAGGGGTGGAACCGGTGCCCGGCCAGCAGGGCCTGCTCGGAGTCCAGGAAGCGATCGCCGACCGGCTGCCGCCCTTCGCCGATCATGGCCGCGACGACGTCGTGGCTGGCCGTGACCTGCTCGGCGAACTCCGGGTTGGCCTCGCCGGTCGTCAGCTCCAGCTCACCGGCGACCAGCTCGGTCAGCCGCCGCCAGCCGGCCGGGCTCCAGCCGTCGCGCAGCTCCTCCACCGGCGCGGCCAGGCGCGGGGTCATGAGCTGCGGGCGCAGCAGTCGCGCCCGCAGCATCACGCCCGACCGGGGGAGCCGGATGACGAGGTACGGCTCGGCCGGCCAGACCTGCCGTCCCGGCGCGCACAGCTCCCGCACCGCGCAGTTGAGCAGGGCCAGCGCGGTGATCTCACCCGCGTCGGCCCGTGGCCGTGTCTCCGCGGGGGCGAGCGTGGGCGCGGCTTGGGCGAGCGACGTCAATGCGCAGACCTCTTCAGATAGTTCGGCCCCGGCGGGCCGTAGTGCTTGTTGATGTCCTCGGCGCGGGTGCGGTCCTTGCCGACGAGCGTGCCGGCGGTGACCATCGCCTTGGCCGGCAGCCGGTCCGCGTCGAGGGTGCGGGTACGGAGGAAGCCCGAGTCGCCGTGGGCGTCGAGGGCCGCGCCGAGATGGTCGCGGACCAGGCCCAGACCCGTGGCGAGGGGGAGCAGGCCGCGCTCGGCGAGGCCGAAGGCGAGCGCCCCCGCGCACAGGTGCACGGTGATCGTGACGAAGACCCGGGCCAGCGCCTCGGGGTCGCCGGTCAGGAGGCGCCGGTCGGCGAACTCCTCCGGCGCCGGCGCGTGGCCCAGCGCGTCGCCGAGGCGCCGCAGGTCCAGGAGCGCGCCGTCGTTGTCCTTGATCATCAGCCGCAGCGGGTCGCCCGGCACGATGGAGACGTTCTGCTGGTGGGCCTCCAGGGCGATGCCGTACCTCGTGAACAGCGCGACGTTCCAGCCGAACAGCGCGCGAAGGTAGGTCCCGAAGAAGGCGGCCACGTCATCGGTCAGCTCCTCGATGACGTGGTGGCCCGACGGCGTACGGGCCAGCAGGGCGGCGACCGGCACGCCCTCGGCCGGCATCCGGCGCAGGAGGTAGCCGCGGAGCGGGTCGTCGGCGTGGCCCCAGGTCTGCTCGTCGGCCAGGAGCACCGGCGCGCCCTCGCGGTCACGTACGGCACGCAGGACGCGTTCGACCAAGGCGCCGTCGGAGAGTGTGCCGGGCATGATCACGCGGCGGTTGTGCAGGCCCAGGGTGCTGGTGGGCAGCGGCAGCTTGAGGTGTTCGCGCGGGCTCACGGCCACCGTGCGCATGGACAGCGTCGGCCGCACCGTGACGGGCGGCCCGGTCACCGTGGGCAGCAGCCGCGCCGTCAGCGGGTGCACAGGGAAGACGTCGAGCTCGCCTGGCAGGCCCAGGTCGGCGGCCGAGGGCCACCAGCCCGGCCGCTCGCCCTGGATCGTGGAGTGCGGCACCGCGGTCCAGCACAGCCGGAACGACGGGCCGAACTCCGGTGCGTACGCGAGCAGGTCGCGCTCGTCCAGTCCCAGCCGGCACCGGGAGGTCGGGTAGACGGGATGGTCCACGGCCGCGGCGAGCGCCTCGTAGCGCAGGGCGCCCTTGGGCCGCGGCCGTACGGCGTCGTGCAGCCGGAGCGCGCGCAGCGCCTCGCGGCACTCGCGCTCGAAGGCGGCGACGTCGTCGCGCGGGTCGGCCACCGCGCGCACCGCCGCGAGCACCTCGTCCAGGCCGATCTCATCATCCACCGCGAGGTCCTGCAGGAACCCTGCGGCGCTCAGCGCGAGCGTACGCCCGCCGGGCAGCGTGAGCCGGTCGCCGGAGACGCGGCCGGACAGCCCGCCGTAGTCCTCGCGCAGCAGCGCGTCCAGCACGCGTGCGGCGAGGTAGGTCTCGCGTTCCGCGCGCCGTCCGTCCCGTACGGGCGCGGTCACGGCACGATCTCCCACGTGTGCCGGGCGCGGAAGCCGCGGATCGCCGCCTCGACGCCGGCAGCGTCGGAGCCGACCGCCCGGATCATGCCGACGTAGTCGCGGTTCGTCCGGGTCAGCTCGATCGTGTCGCCGGCCGCGCGGACCGGCCAGTAGGCGAGGCGCACACCGCCGGACTCGTACTCCTGGCGCGCGGGCGCGGCGGTCAGCGTGCCGGACCGGTCGGCGATCACCGAGTCGACCGCGGCGTGCCCCGAGGCGGCCGGTACGGGCGGCACCGGCTCGCCGAGGTGGGCGCGCAGCACCCATTCGAAGATCGGCACGCCGAGCAGGTCGGCGAGCAGGAAGTCGCAGTGGTCGCCGATGATCCGGTAGTTGACCTCGATGATCCGGGCGCGGCCCTCGTGCACGACGTACTCGGTGTGGCAGGCGCCGAAGCCGACGCCGAGCGCCGCCAGCCCGGCCAGCACCTCGCCGGCGCAGGGCGGATCCGCCCAGTCCAGGCGCTCCTCGACGAAGTGCGGGGGCACCGAGACCGTGGTGCGGAACCCGCCGAGGACCCGGCCGTCCAGCGTCTCCAGGGTGTGCAGCGTGCCGGGGAGGTACTCCTCGGCGACCAGCGGCTCGGGTCGGCGGGCCCAGATCTCACCGCAGCGGGCGGCCAGCTCGGCCGCGTCGGCCACGAGGAAGACGTCCTCACTGGCCACGCCCTCCCGCGGTTTCACGACCAGAGGGTAGGGCGCGTCCGCGGGCGGCTCCCCGCCGCCGGGCCGGAGTTCGGCGGCGTACACCCCGCCGAGCGCCCGGCGCATGAGCGCCTTGTTCTTGGTGCGCAGCGCCGCCCGCCAGTCCTTGCCGGGCAGGCCGAAGAACTCGGCGGCCAGCGCGGCCGGTGCCTGGAGGTGGTCGCTGTTGGAGAAGATCGCCGCCGGGGCCGGCCCGCGGGCGACGGCCGCGATGATCGACCGGAAGTCGGTGACGTCGCACCGGACGGTCTCCACCGGCCAGGCGCGGTCGGTCAGCAGCGTGACGTCGAGGCCGAGCGCGGCGGCGGCCGGGAGGAACCCGTGCGTCACCGAGTCGGTCTCCTTGCCCGCCACGATGTAGAGCCGCACGAGTCCCCCGCCGATAGGTAAGCCTTACCTAAGCTCTGGCGGGGACAATAGTGGCCCGCCCCACAGGCCTACGCAACCACGGGCGCCGCGCGTGTCTTCGATAACCTGCCAGGCGATGACCAGTGACCTGCCGACCGTGCTGCACGCCGAAGACGTCCGGTTCGTACGCGACCGCCGCGCGTTGCTCGACGAAGTCTCGCTCACCGTCCACGAGGGCGAGCACTGGGCCCTGCTCGGCGCCAACGGCGCGGGCAAGTCCACCCTGCTCAGCCTGCTCGGGGCCTACCAGCACCCGACGACCGGGCGGGTCGAGATCCTCGGCCACCGCCTCGGCCGGGTGGACGTCCGCGAGCTGCGCGCCTGGATCGGGCACGTGAACCCGCACCACCCGCTGCGGTCCGCCCGCACCGTGCACGAGGTCGTGCTCACCGGCGCCACCGGCAGCATCGAGCTGGTGCCGCACTGGAAGCCCGAGCCGGAGGTGACGGACCGCGCCGAGGAGCTCATCGAGCTGCTCGGGCTGGCCTCACACCGCGACGCCCGCTGGCCGACGCTGTCGCACGGCGAGCGCGGCCGTACGCTCATCGCCCGCGCCCTCATGCCGCAGCCGCGCCTGCTGCTCCTCGACGAGCCCGCCACCGGCCTGGACGTCGCGGCCCGTGAGCGGCTGCTGACCTCCATCGACCTGCTGCGGAACGCCCGGCCCGGGCTGACCAGCGTGCTCGTCACCCATCACCTGGAGGAGCTGCCGGCCAGCACCACCCACGCGATCCTGCTCCGGGACGGCCGGGTGCTCGCCTCGGGCGCCGCCGACGACGTCCTCACCACCGAGCTGATCAGCGCGTGCTTCGACCACCCGATCACCATCGAGAAGTCCGGCGGCCGCTGGGCCGCCCGGGCCTCCTGATGGACCTGCGGGCCCGCTGGCCGGGGCCGGAGCCGGTCGGCGCCGACCTCCTGCGCCGCTACGCCGAGCCCCACCGCCGCTACCACACGCTCGACCACCTGGCCGCGGTGCTCGACGGCGTGGACGCGCTGGCGGCGGAGGCCGACGACGTCGAGGCCGTACGGCTGGCGGCCTGGTTCCACGACGCGGTCTATGACCCCGCGCGCGGCGACAACGAGGAGCGCAGCGCCGTGCTCGCCGAGCAGGCGCTCGCCGGCACCGGCCTGCCGGTCGCCGAGGTGGCCCGGCTGGTACGGCTGACCACGACGCACGACCCGCAGGAGGGCGACCGCAACGGCGCCGTCCTGTCGGACGCGGACCTGGCGATCCTGGCCGCCGGCCCCGAGCGCTACGCCGCGTACGCCGCCGCGGTCCGCGAGGAGTACGCCGCGGTGCCGGACGAGGCGTTCCGCGCGGGCCGCGCGGACGTGCTGCGGAGCCTGCTCGGCCTGCCCGCGCTGTTCCGTACGCCGGCCGGCCACGAGCGGTGGGAGGCCGCGGCCCGGCACAACCTCCGGACCGAGCTCATGCTCCTGGAGCGTGCTTCCGGCGGCGCAGCCCCGCCCTGATGAGCCGGGCCACCAGCTCCTGAGAGCCGATGGCCTGCGCTCCCAGAAGCAGGGCGGGTTCGTACAGATCGGCGGGGATGTCGTAGTGGTCGCGTTCGAAGGCGCGCGGCGGCACGCCGAGGCGTTCGGCGAAGTCGTGCAGCTCGGCGAATGAGGTGTCGCTTACCAGATGCGACCACAGCCGTCCGCGGGCGGGCCAGAGGGGGCGGTCGATGAGGATGGTCACCGCATTAGAGTGCCAGAGGTAGTTCCGCCTGCGAGGAAGCGGTTCAATGGACGTACGCGAATACATCGAGGCAGGCGCGAGCGGGTTCTTCGCCGCGCTGAAGGACTGGCTCGCCATCCCGTCGATCTCCGGCGATCCCGATCGCCGCGGCGACGTGCGGCGGTCCGCCGAGTGGCTCCAGGGCCATCTCCGCGAGACCGGGTTCCCGGTCGTGGAGATCTGGGAGACCGGCACCACCGACGACCCGGGGCTGCCCGCGGTGTTCGCCGAGTGGCCCGCCGCCGACCCGGCCGCGCCGACCATCGTCGTCTACGGCCACCACGACGTGCAGCCGGTCGAGCCGCTCGCCGAATGGGAGACCGCGCCGTTCGAGCCGGTGGAGCGGGGCGACCAGCTGATCGGCCGGGGCTCATCCGATGACAAGGGGCAGATCTTCTTCCACACCCTCGGCCTGCGGGCCGGCATGGCGGCGAGCGGCGCCACCGCGCCGCCCGTGACGATCAAGATGCTGGTCGAGGGCGAGGAGGAGTCGGGCTCGCCGCACTTCGCGCGGCTCCTGCGGGACCGCCGGGACCGGCTGACCTGCGACGCCATCGTGATCAGCGACACGACCATGTGGGCCGCGGACGTGCCGTCCATGTGCACCGGCATGCGGGGCCTCACCGAGGCGTCGGTCTCGCTGTACGGCCCGTCGATGGACCTGCACTCCGGCTCCTTCGGCGGCGCGGTGCCCAACCCGCTGCACGCCATGGCCGGGCTCCTGGCCGGCCTGCACGACGGGCGGAACCGCGTCACCCTCAAGGGCTTCTACGACGGGGTCGTGGAGCTGACCGAGGAGGAGCGCGACTCGTTCGCGCGGCTGCCGTTCGACGAGGCGGAGTGGCTGGCGACGGCGGGCGGGAGCCGCGCCGCGTTCGGCGAGGAGGGCTTCACCACCCTCGAACGCGTCTGGGCGCGGCCGACCGCCGAGATCAACGGCATGTGGGGCGGCCACACCGGCCCCGGCGGCAAGACGATCGTGCCGCGCGAGGCGCACGCCAAGGTGTCCTTCCGGCTGGTCGCCGGGCAGGACCCGCGGGCCGTACAGGAGGCGTTCGCCGCCTACGTCGCCGAGAACGCCCCGCCCGGTGTCAAGGCCGAGGTCGCCTTCCCCTCGGGGGACGGCGTACGCCCGTGCTTCTCCCCGATCGACTCGCCCGGGGTGCTGGCCGCCCGGCGCGCGATGGAGCGCGCGTTCGGCAAGGAGGTGCTGTTCACCCGCGAGGGCGGCAGCGGCCCCGAGGCCGATCTCGCCGACATCCTGGAGGCGCCGCTGGTGTTCGTGGCGGTCGGGCTGGACGAGGACCGCATCCACGCGCCGAACGAGAAGGTCGAGAAACCGCTGCTGCTCAAGGGTGCCGAGGTCGCGGCCTACCTCTGGGACGAGTTCGCCGGACAGGGGCGGGCGGAGGCGGGCTCGTGACCGAGACGGCGCTCGGCTGGCTGGCACTCGCCCGCGGCGCGCTCGACCGCGTCGGCGAGCGCCGCCGCGACGACGCCTGGCTTGCCGGGAGGTGGGCCGATCCGCGCAGCCGCGTGCTCGTGATCGATCGGGGAAAGGTGCCGATCCGGCCGGAACCCGCGCTGGTGCTGATCGCCCCGGAGCAGGCGCCCGAGGGTGAGCGCTACCTTCTGGGCGTCGACACCGACGACGTCGCGTACTTCGCGGTCTCGGCTCCGCTGCCCGCGATCGAGGGGACCGAACCGTCGAGTCTGCGGGCGGCCGGCGCGCTGCTCAGCGACCGTGACGCCGGCCTGCTGACCCAGGCGGTGGCCCTGCAGAACTGGCACGACACCCACACGCACTGCCCGCGCTGCGGCGCCCTGACCACTCCGGCCTCCGCCGGCCACACGCGGATCTGCACGGTGGACGGCTCGGAGCACTTTCCCCGTACGGACCCGGCAGTGATCATGCTCGTGCACGACTCGGAGCGGATCCTGCTGGCGCGGAGCGCGAACTGGCCGCCGCGGCGAGTCTCGATCCTCGCCGGGTTCGTCGAGGCGGGTGAGTCCCTGGAGCAGGCCGTCGCCCGTGAGGTCCGCGAGGAGGTCGGGATCGCCGTGGGCGACTGCCGCTACCTCGGCAGCCAGCCGTGGCCGCTGCCGCGCAGCCTCATGCTGGGGTTCTTCGCCCACGCCGAGGACGGCCAGGAGCTGAAGGTGGACGGGGAGGAGATCAAGAGCGCCCGCTGGTACTCCCGCGAGGAGCTGCGCGCCGCCACGGAGACCGGGGAGGTCCTGCTGCCGGGCCGGGTCTCGATCGCGCGCCAGCTCATCGAACGCTGGTACGGCGGCGAGCTGCCCGGTGACTGGTGATGGGCAGCCCGCCGCCGCTGTCGGGGGCAGGGGAGGGGGACTGGCCGTACGGCCTGGACGACGGGGGCCAACGTCGCCAGACCGTACGGCGTTCCTTCGGCCGGGGGCGATCTCCGGTTCTACGGTCCGGGGACCGACCAAAGCGGTTTCGGCTCAGTAGGGCAGGGGCCGGCCTGACGGGGAACGCAGGTCGAGCTCGGGCAGCGTGGTCTCGCGCGGCCGGCCTGCCTTGATACGAATGCGGCGCATAGGATCGGTCCTTACGCTCTTCATGAAGATCTAGGCGGCGAGCGTCAGCGGGCGGGCTCGGTGCGGTGAGACCGCGTGTCCGTCCGGGAACAGCTCACCGGTGTCATCGAAGACCACGACACCGTTGCAGAGCAGGCTCCATCCCTGCTCCGGGTGCGCGGAGATGACGCGTGCGGCGATGTGGTCATCCGCGGTCGCTGTCGGACACTGCGGCCAGTGCTGGCACATGACGTCTTCTCCTCTCACAGCTGGTAATGGGGTTATGCCTTCACACTCGCGCCTACGGCGCTCGGTGTCTGCGCGGCCAGCACCCATCCTGCTGTCCTGCCAGCCGCAGTGCCGACCCCCCAGCTAGCCGGTACGCTCCCGTGCCCGCCGCGTACGGCGCGTCCCTGACCTGCGTTCTTGCGCGGCACCCCGTTACCGCCCGGCCAGCGGGAAAGCTTATATTCCGGTTAGCGGCAATGCGTATCAGCTTTGCGATTCGCCAGACTGGGGCAATGGACATGCGCTGTCTGATCGTCGATGACAATGCCCGTTTTCTCGTGACCGCACGCGGTGTGCTGGAGCGGGACGGGATCACCGTCGTAGGCGTGGCGTCGGACAGTGCGTCGGCTTTCGACCTGGTCGACCGGCTCCGGCCGGATCTCGTGCTCGTCGACGTGTGCCTGGGGGATGAGTCCGGTGTGGACCTCGCCGACCGTCTCACCGAGGCGTCGCTGTCGAAGCCGACCGTGATCTTGATCTCGACCTATCCCGAAGACGACTTCGCGGACATCGTCGCCGGGTGCACGGCCCTCGGCTTCCTGCCGAAGTCCGAGCTCTCCGGCCCGGCGGTCCGCAGGGTCCTCGGGTTCTCCGACGACCGGGCCCCCGTCCGTAATGACCGTATTTGATCACTGATCGTGTCGATCAGCGGTTGTCCAGGAAGGTGATCACGGCGAGGACCCGCCGGTGGTCGTCCTCGGTCTCCGGAAGCTGCATCCGCGCGAGAATGCTGCGCACGTGCTTCTCGACGGTCCCCTCGGTGATCCACAGGCGGTTGGCGATGCCGGCGTTCGAGCGCCCCTCGGCCATCAGGGCGAGCACCTCGCGCTCGCGTTCGGTCAGGCTCTCCAGCGGGTCGTCCTTGTGCCGGGCCGTGAGCAGCTCCTGGACGAGCCCCGGGTCGACGACGGAGCCGCCCTGGGCGATCCGCTCGACCGTCTCGATGAACTCACTCACCTCGGTCACCCGGCTCTTCAGCAGGTAGCCGACGCGCTGGCCGGCGGCGAGCAGCTCCGTGGCCTGGTCGACCTCGACGTGCGCGGACAGCAGGAGGATCCCGATCGAGGGGAACTCCCGGCGTATCACCTGGGCCGCGTCCAGCCCCTCGGTCTCGTAGGCGGGCGGCATCCGGATATCGACGATCGCCACGTCGGGCTGGTGCTCGCGTACGGCGGCGATCAGCTCCTCGCCGTCGCCCGCCTGCCCGACGATCTGAAACCCCGACCGCTCCAGCAGGCTGGCGAGCCCTGCCCGGAGCAGGACGTCGTCCTCCGCCAGGGTGATCCGCGCTCTTCGCTCGACCATCACTCTCCTCCGCACGTAGAGTGATTCCACACCAACCCTAATCTCATTATCGGCCAGTCTCTGCTGGTCGGGGGGGCGAGTAGTGACCGGATGGCTGTCACGCCGCTCGCAACTGAGGGTCGATGCTCCAGGGGGACTGAGCCGGCGGCTGGTCATCGCGAGCGCACTGCTCGCGCTCCTGATGGCCGCGACGTTCTTGATCCTCTTCGGGGCGATCGCCGGGCTGCGCAACGCGGCGGCGCTCACGGGCCGGTCGGAGGAGGTGCTCTCCTCCGCGAACCGGCTCGAACGGCTGATCGTCGATCTTGAAACGGGCGAGCGCGGATACATCATCACCCACGACGAGTCGTTCCTGACGCCCTGGGAGACGGCCCGCGCGATCCTTCCCGACGAGGCGGCGGACTTCCGGCGGCTCGGCGCGGAGATCAACCGTTACCAGGGCCGGCGCGCCGCCCTGATCTCCGAGTCCGTGATGTCCTACCTCCAGGACTACTCGGTACCGCTCGTGGCGAAGGTCCGGGCCCAGAACCCGGGCGTGAAGACCACTCCGGCGGTCGCCGACGGCCAGCGGCGCCTCAACCGCATCCGGGTGGACTTCGACCAGTTCGTGGACGTCCAGCGCCGGCTCGCCTCCGGCTACGAGCAGCGCTCGCTGGAGGCCTCCCGGCGGGCCATGGCGATGGCCGGCGCGGCGGCGATCGGCTCGTTCGTCCTGGTCTTCCTCTTCACCTCCTACCTCACCCGTGCCCTCGTACGCCCGGTGCGCCGGGCGTCGATCATGGCCGGTGACCTGGCCCGAGGCGAGCTGGGCGTCTGCATGCCCGAGACCTCGCTGGGCGAGATCGGCGTGCTCGAACGGGCGTTCAACACCATGGCGCGCTCCCTGCAGCTGAGCCATGCCAAGCTCCGCAGGGTCGCCGACGAGCAGGCGGCGCTCCGGCGCGTGGCCACCCTCGTGGCCCGCGCCGTCTCGCCGCACGAGGTCTTCGAGGCGGTCGCCACCGAGCTCGGCCGGATCCTGGGCGCCGACTTCATCGTGATCATCAGGTTCGAGCCCGACCGGATGGAGACCGTGGTCGGCTCCTGGAAGCCCGAGGAGAACCCCGAGCCCGCGCCGCCCGTCGGCTCCTGCTGGTCGCTGGAGGGCCGGAGCCTGGAGTCCGTGGTGGAGCGGACCGGCCGCCCGGCGCGGATGACCGACTACCAGCACGCCACCAGCGGCATCGGGGTGTGGGCGCGGACGCGGGGTATCCAGTCCGGGGCCGGCAGCCCGGTCGTGGTCGAGGGCCGTCTGTGGGGCGTGATGATCGCCTTCTCCGCGACCGGCGAGCCGCAGCCGGAGGGCATCGAGTCCCGCATGATCGAGTACACCGAGCTCGTCGGCACCGCGATCGCCAACGCCGAGAGCCGGGCCAAGCTCACCGCCGCCCGCGCCCGCCTGGTCGCGGCCTCGGACGAGACCCGCCGACGGATCGAGCGCGATCTTCACGACGGCGCGCAGCAGCGCCTCGTCTCGCTCGGGCTGGAGCTGCGGGCCGCCGAGGCGTCCGTGCCCGACGGGCACGAGGTCGTCCGTGACCGCATCGGCCGTACGGTGACGGGCCTGGCCGGCGTGCTGGAGGACCTGCAGGACATCTCCCGCGGCCTGCACCCGGCGATCCTGTCCAAGGGGGGCCTGCAGCCGGCGATCAAGGCGTTCGCCCGGCGGGCCGCGGTCCCGGTCGAGCTGAACCTGCACGCCGAGCGGCGGCTGGAGGAGCGGCTCGAGGTGGCCGTCTACTACATCGTCGCGGAGGCCGTGACGAACGCGATCAGGCACGCGGACGCCTCGGTCGTACGGATCCGGCTGGACCTCGAGGACGACGGGATCCGCCTGCTGGTCGAGGACGACGGCGTCGGCGGGGCCGCGATCGGCGGCGGCTCGGGGCTCATCGGCCTGAAGGACCGCGTCGAGGCGCTCGGCGGCGTCATCGAGGTCGAGAGTCCCAGCGGCAAAGGCACCTCGATCCACGTGCGGATTCCCCTCTGGGACCGCTGAGCCAGGGGTAGGAGACCGTACGGGGGGACGCGAATGGCCAGGCAGAGCATCGGTGAGCAGTTCGTCGACATCCTCGTGCGCGCGGGGGTCGAGCGGATCTACGGCGTGGTGGGCGACAGCCTCAACCCGGTCACGGACGCGGTCCGCCGTACGCCGGGCATCGACTGGGTCCAGGTGCGCCACGAGGAGTCCGCCGCCTTCGCCGCGGGCGCCGAGGCCCAGGTCACCGGCCGCCTGGCGGCGTGCGCGGGCTCCTGCGGCCCCGGGCACCTCCACCTGATCAACGGCCTGTACGACGCGCACCGCAGCATGGCGCCGGTCATCGCCCTGGCCGCCCACATCCCGAGCAGCGAGATCGGCACCGGGTACTTCCAGGAGACCCACCCCGACCGGCTGTTCGCCGAGTGCAGCCACTACTCGGAGCTCATCTCCAACCCGGAGCAGATGCCCCGGGTGCTGCAGACGGCGATCCAGCACGCGGTCGGCCGGTCCGGCGTCGCCGTGGTCAGCCTGCCCGGCGACGTGGCCGGGCTGGACGCACCCCAGGGCGCCGCCCAGCTGGCGCTGGTCACCCGCCGCCCGGCGATCCGCCCGGCCGATGAGGAGATCGCCTCGCTCACCCGGATGATCGACGACGCGGAGCGGGTCACGCTGTTCTGCGGCAGCGGCACGGCGGGCGCGCACGACGAGGTCATGGCCCTGGCCGAGCGGATCAAGGCCCCGGTCGCCCACGCGCTGCGCGGCAAGGAGTGGATCCAGTACGACAACCCCTTCGACGTCGGCATGTCGGGGCTGCTGGGCTACGGGGCGGCGTACGAGGCGATGCACGAGGCCGACCTGCTCGTGCTGCTGGGCACGGACTTCCCCTACAACAAGTTCCTCCCCGACCGCGTGCCGATCGTCCAGGTCGACGTGCGGCCCGAGCACCTGGGCCGGCGCTGCCGGCTGGACCTGGCCGTGTGGGGCGACGCGCGGGAGACGCTGCAGGCGGTGATCCCGCTCGTACGGGAGAAGACCGGCCGCCGCTTCCTCGACCGCATGCTGAAGAAGCACGCGGACGCGCTGGAGGGCGCGGTGGCCGCCTACACGCGCGACGTCGACCGGCACACGCCGATCCACCCCGAGTACGTCGCCTCGGTGCTGGACGAGGAGGCCGCGGCGGACGCCGTCTTCACCGTCGACACCGGCATGTGCAACGTCTGGGCGGCGCGTTACCTCACGCCGAACGGCCGCCGGCGGGTGATCGGCTCCTTCAGCCACGGCTCGATGGCCAACGCCCTGCCGCAGGCGTTCGGCGCGCAGTTCGCCGGCCGCGGCCGCCAGGTGGTCTCGATGTCCGGCGACGGCGGGTTCTCGATGCTGATGGGCGACCTGCTGTCGGTGGTCCAGTACGACCTGCCGGTGAAGATCGTGGTGTTCGACAACTCCTCGCTCGCCCTGGTGGAGCTGGAGATGATGGTCGAGGGCATGCCGCCGCACGCCACGGGCTACCCCCGCACCGACTACGCCGCCATCGCCCGCGCGGCGGGCGCCTTCGGGGTCCGCGTGGAGGACCCGAAGGACGTGCGCACCGCACTGCGTGACGCGTTCCGGCACGACGGCCCGGCCCTGGTCGACGTGGTGACGGACCCCAACGCCCTGTCCATCCCGCCGCGCATCACCGGCGAGCAGCTCACCGGGTTCGCGCTGTCGGCCAGCAAGATGGTGATCAACGGCGGCGTGGGGCGCATGGTGCAACTGGCCCGCTCGAATCTCCGCAACATCCCCCGCCCCTGATTTCCGGTCCGCCCTTCGTTGCCGGAGTGGTTTCCGTTACTCCTGTGACCGAGCATGGCCAGAAGCCGCCGACTTCCCTGGTTCGTGCGATCGCTGGGTACTTTTCCCTTGACGTCCGGACTCATATGGGCGTAAACAAATGGAAACCAAAGCGAAACGGCGGTGAAAGCAACACGATGTGCGCCGGGGAGAGGAAGCGGGTGAATCCGCTCGGGGTCGGCGTCGCACGAGGTCAAGCCACCGGAGTCGCGGCACGACGTACGGACCGACGGTCCCGGGTCATACGGACGGCACGGACGGTAAGGACGGACAACGCATGATCGTCACGTTGACGCTCAACCCGAGCCTCGACCGGACCATCGAGGTCGACCGCCTCGTACGCGGCACGATGACCCGTGCCACGTCCGCGCGGCTCGACCCGGGCGGCAAGGGAGTGAACGTCTCTCGCGCCCTGCTGGCCAACCAGGTGCCCTCGGTCGCGGTCGTGCCCGTCGGCGGCGCCGACGGCGAGCAGCTCGTACGGCTGCTGGAGGCCGACGGGATCCCGCTCCGCGCGGTCCGCGTCGTCGGCCGCACGCGCTCGAACGTGACCATCGCCGAGCCCGACGGCGTGGTCACCAAGCTGAACGAGCCGGGAGAACCGCTCTCCCGCAAGGAGCTGGACGCGGTCGCCGACGCGGTGCTCGGGGAGACCGAGTCCGCGAGCTGGGTGGTGACCTGCGGCAGCCTTCCGCCCGGTGTACCGGACGGGATCTATGCCCAGATGTGTGAGTTCTTCACCCAGGCGGGCGTCCAGGTCGCGGTCGACGCGAGCGGCCCGGCGCTGCTGGCCGCGGTCGACGCCGCCCCGGTGCTGATCAAGCCCAACCGGGACGAGCTCGCCGAGGCCGTCGGACGGCCGGTCGACAGCGTCGGTGACGCCGTCGAGGCGGCACAGCAGTTGCGTGAACGAGGCGCCGGAAGCGTGCTCGCCAGCCTCGGCGCCGACGGCGCCGTACTGGTCGAGGACGGCGGCGTCACCATCGGTGAGGCGCCGGTCGCCGGGGCGAGGAGCACGGTCGGAGCGGGCGACGCCCTGCTCGCCGGGTTCCTGGCCGCCGGCGCGCGGGGGAGCGAGGCGCTCGCCGAAGGTCTGGCCTGGGGGGCGGCGGCGGTCCGTCTGCCCGCCAGCCGGATGCCGCGGCCGCAGGACATCCGCCGCGACATCGTCCACATCCATTCGCGTCCGGACCTGGGCCGGTCGCTGATCGCCTGATCTGTCCCGGCAGATTCCCAACCCCCAAGGGAGGCCCTTCATGGCCACTCCGTACACGCCAGAAGTCACCGGTGGTGGTGTCAAGGCCACCATCCAGCGAGTCGGCGGTTATCTCGCCGGGATGGTGATGCCCAACATCGGTGCGTTCATCGCCTGGGGTCTCATCACCGCCCTGTTCATCCCGACCGGGTGGCTGCCGAACAAGGAGTTCGGCGCGCTGGTCGACCCGACGATCAATATGTTGCTGCCGATCCTGATCGGTTACACCGGCGGGCGTATGGTGCACGGCCAGCGCGGTGCGGTCGTCGGGGCGGTCGCCACGATCGGGGTCGTGGTCGGCGCGGGGATCCCGATGTTCCTGGGCGCGATGATCATGGGCCCGGCCGCGGCGTACGTGCTCAAGCTGGTCGACGGCTTCATCCAGGAGCGGACCAAGGCCGGCTTCGAGATGCTGGTCGACAACTTCAGCGCCGGCATCATCGGCGCGGCGGCCGCGATCTTCGGCAACTGGGCGATCAAGCCGATCGTCAAGCACGTGACCAGCTGGGCCGGCAGCGGGGTCGAGTGGCTGATCCATCACCACCTGCTCCCGCTGGCGTCGGTGCTGATCGAACCGGCCAAGGTGCTGTTCCTCAACAACGCCGTCAACCACGGCGTGCTGGGCCCGCTGGGCGTGGCCGAGGCGGCCAAGCACGGCAAGTCGATCCTGTTCATGCTGGAGTCCAACCCCGGGCCCGGCCTCGGTGTGCTGGTCGCCTACCTGCTGTTCGGCCCCAAGCGCCTGCGGCCCAGCGTTCCCGCCGCGATCGTGATCCAGTTCCTGGGCGGGATCCACGAGATCTACTTCCCCTACATCCTGATGAAGCCGCGCCTCATCCTCGCGGCGATGGCCGGCGGCGCCGCGGGCATCGGAACGTTCATGATCACCGGTGCGGGCCTGGTCGCCACCCCGGCGCCCGGCAGCATCTTCGCGTACGCCGCAGAAACCCCCCGGGGCGGTTACTTCGGGGTGTTCCTGGGGGTCCTGATCGCCGCCGGAGTCTCCTTCGCGGTCGGCTCGGTCCTGCTCGGCTTCGGCAAGCTGGCCGGTGACGAGGAGGACGAGGCCGAGCTCGAAGCCGAGGCGGCGGCGGCCGGCGAGGAACCGGCCGTGGTGACGGCCGGGGAGGAGCCGGCGGCGACGACGACCCGGACCGACGAGGCGCCGGCCACCGAAACAGCACCCCATGGAGCGTGACCGATGAACGGCAAGGACGTAAAGAAGATCGTCGTGGCCTGTGACGCCGGAATGGGCAGCAGCGTCATGCTGGCCAGTCAGCTGCGCAAGGAGCTCAAGAAGTTCTCGGTCGTGGTGGAGCACACCCCGGTCAACACCATCCCCGAGGACGCGGACATCGTCGTCTGCCACCAGGGCCTCGCCGCGCGCGCCGCGGTCGGCGCGGGCGGCAAGCCGATCGTCAAGTTCCAGGTCTTCATCGGCGACCCCGCCGTGAAGAGCCTCGTCTCCGCGATCAAGAACGGCGGCGAAATCAGTGCCTGAACTCCTTCACCGCGGCGCCGTACGCCTCGACGCGACCGCGACCGGCCGCGACGACGCCATCCGCCAGTGTGGCGAGGCGCTCGTACGGACCGGCGCGGTGGACCCGGCGTACGTCGACACCATGCTCGAACGTGAGCAGTCCGTGTCGACGTACGTCGGGGAGGGCGTCGCGATCCCGCACGGCACGCTTTCCGGCAAGGAATCGGTGCGCCACGACGCGGTCTCCTTCGTCCGTTTCCCCGACGGCGTGAACTGGGGCGACGACCAGCAGGTGGTCCTGTGCATCGGCATCGCCGCGGTCGGCGACGGCCACGTACGGCTGCTGTCCGAGCTCGCCCAGATCCTGCTCGACCCGGAACGCGCCCGCGCTCTCCGCGAGACGACCGACATCGACGAAGTGGTACGGCTGCTGCAGCCGGCCGGAGAAGAGGAACCAGCGTGAAGGTCGCCCGTTTCTACTCACCCGGAGACATCCGTGTCGAGGATGCCCCGGAGCCCTCGCCCGGCCCCGGAGACGTGAAGATCCGGGTGCGCAACTGCTCCACCTGCGGCACGGACGTGAAGATCTCCAAGTTCGGCCACCACCACATCCGGCCGCCCCGGGTGATGGGACACGAGATCGCCGGGGAGGTGGTCGAGCTCGGCGAGGGCGTGACCGGCTGGCAGCCGGGCGACCGCGTGCAGGTCATCGCGGCCATTCCCGACGGCACGTGCGAGGAGTGCCGGCGCGGCCGGATGACCGTGTGCCCGAACCAGGAGTCGATGGGCTACCACTACGACGGCGGCTTCGCCGAGTACACGATCGTGCCGGCCAAGGTGCTCGCCGTCGACGGCCTCAACCGCGTCCCCGACGGGATCGGCTTCGCCGAGGCCTCGGTGGCCGAGCCGCTCGCGTGCGTGCTCAACGGTCAGGAG
Source organism: Actinomadura sp. DC4 (assembly GCF_030406325.1). Lineage (GTDB taxonomy): Bacteria > Actinomycetota > Actinomycetes > Streptosporangiales > Streptosporangiaceae > Actinoallomurus. The sequence continues at coordinate 397,265 of NZ_JAUEQY010000004.1, forward strand.
CTGGCCCGCATCGGCGAGGGCGACGACGTCGTCATCGTCGGCGCCGGCCCGATCGGCTGCCTGCACGTACGCCTGGCGCGCGCCCGCGGCGCGGCCCGCGTCTTCCTGGCCGACCTGAACCCCGACCGGCTGGCCATGTCCGCCGACCGGGTGGAGCCGGACGCCGCGATCCACGGCGCCGACCTGGTCGACCAGGTCATGAAGCTGACCGACGGACGGGGCGCGGACGCGATCGTGACCGCCGCCGCCTCCGGCGCCGCGCAGGAGTCGGCGCTGCAGATGGCGGCCCGCCAGGGCCGGATCAGCTTCTTCGGCGGGCTGCCGAAGGACAACCCGGTGATCGCCTGCGACTCCAACCTCGTGCACTACCGCGAGCTGACGATCGTGGGCGCCAACGGCTCCAGTCCGCAGCACAACAAGCGGGCGCTCGAGCTCATCGCCTCCGGCGCGGTCCCGGTGTCGGACCTGATCACCGAACGCCTGCCGCTGTCCGACGTACTCGACGGCATCGCCATCGTGGCGGCCGGTACCGCGATCAAGGTCACCATCGAACCCTGATGAGGGAGCAAGCATGTCCGAGCGAACAGTAAAGATCGCCTCTCGTACGGGCCTGCACGCCCGGCCCGCGGCGCTGTTCGTCAAGGCCGCCGCCGACCAGGGCGTTCCGGTGAAGATCCGGGTCGGCGACGGCAAGCCCGTACCGGCGGCGAGCATGCTCGCCGTGCTGTCGCTGGGCGCGAAACAGGGCACCGAGGTCGTCCTGGAGGCCGAGGGCCCGGGTTCGGAGGAGGCCCTGGACGCGCTCGCGGAGGTGCTCGCCCGCGATCTGGACGCGGAGGAGTCCAGCGATGCCTGACGTGCTGCGGGGCATCGGGGTCAGCCCCGGCCTCGCGGCCGGCCCCGTCGCGCGGATGAGCCCGCCACCGCCGCTGCCGGACGCGCGCACCGTGACCGATCCCGAGCGGGAGACGGCCACGGCGGCGCACGCCCTGGAGGCGACCGAGGCACGGCTGCGCGAGCGTGCCGCCGCGGCGGCCGGCGAGGCGCACGACATCCTCGACGCGCAGTCGATGATCGCCGGCGACCCCACCCTCCGGGACGGGGTCATCGCCCGGATCAAGGACGGCGCCGACGCCCCGCACGCGCTGCGCGACACCTTCGACGAGCACCGCCGGACGCTCGAAGGGCTGGGCGGATACCTCGCCGAGCGCGCGGCGGACCTGGACGACATCGCGCACCGCGCGATCGCCGTCGCGCTCGGGCTGCCCATGCCCGGCGTGCCCGATCCGGGCCACCCGTTCGTGCTGGTCGCCGACGACCTCGCCCCGGCCGACACGGCCACGCTCGACCCGGACCGCGTCCTGGCGCTGGTCACCGAGCGCGGCGGGCCGACGAGCCACACGGCGATCCTGGCCCGCTCGCTCGGCCTGCCCGCGGTGGTCGGCTGCGCCGGCGCGCTGGACGTCGCCGACGAGACGACGGTGACGGTGGACGGCACGACCGGGCAGGTACGCGCCGGCGTGGACGAGGAGGAGGCGGCCGGCGTACGCGAACGGGCGGCGGACGAACGGGCCCGGCTCGCCGGCGGGTCCGGACCGGGACGGACCTCGGACGGGCACGCGGTCGACCTGATGGTCAACATCGGCTCGGCCGCCGACCTCGCCGGGATGGACCTGACCGACGTCGCGGGCGTCGGGCTGTTCCGTACCGAGTTCCTCTTCCTGGACCGCCACGACGCGCCCGGCCTGGAGGAGCAGGTCGCCGCCTACTCCGAGGCGTTCCGCTTCTTCTCGGCCGGCACGATCGTCGTACGCACCCTGGACGCCGGGGCGGACAAGCCGCTGCAGTTCCTCGGCCTGCCCGACGAGCCCAACCCGGCGCTCGGCGTACGCGGTCTGCGGGTGGCGCGCGACCGCCCGGAGATTCTCGACACCCAGCTCGAGGCGATCGCGCTGGCCTCGGCCAACACCAGCGCCGACGTGTGGGTGATGGCGCCGATGGTCTCGACGCAGCCGGAGGCGGACGCGTTCGCCGCGCGGGTACGCCACCACGGCCTGCCGACGGCCGGGGTGATGATCGAGGTACCGGCCGCGGCGCTGCGCGCCCGGAGGTTCCTCGATGTCGTGGACTTCCTCAGCATCGGCACCAACGACCTGAGCCAGTACACGCTCGCCGCCGACCGGCAGACCGGCGACCTCGCGGACCTGCTCGACCCCTGGCAGCCCGCGCTGCTCGAACTGATCAAGGGCTGCGCGGCGGCCGGACAGGACGCCGGCAAGTCGGTCGGCATCTGCGGCGAGGCGGCGGCCGACCCGCTGCTCGCCCCCGTACTGGCCGGGCTCGGCATCACCAAGCTGTCGATGAGCCCGCGCGGCCTGCCGGCCGTGCGCGCGAGCCTCGCCGGGTACACGCTCGCCGAGTGCGAGCGCCTGGCCGCCGTCGCGCTGGACACCGGCGACGCGGCCGAGGCTCGTGCCGCGGTGATCGACGCGACCTCCTGACCGCACCGGTCCGGATGCCCCTCTGCGCGCGGCAGGGGGGCATCCGCCGATATGAAACTGCGTTAGGCGCCCCTTAAGGAGCAGATAATAAACGCCCGCGCAATTCTCGGTATAACTGATTCATGCGATTAGGAGCGGCTCTGAACGGGCCGTGAACATCGGTCCACCTGGCCGGACGGGCCCGCACACCCTGTCCGGCGATCCACGGAGTCGGTTCGTTGACCGCACTCCGACCGCAGCGGTCTCCCCTTGGCTCCGCCCGCCGGGGGGAGGCCGCTGCACCTTTTCTCGTGGTAATTATCGAAGGGAGGTCCACCGTGTCGCCGTCAGACGCGTACGACCTCGGGGCCTGCCGCGGCGAGGTCCGCCGCGAGGCCGCTGTCGAGCCCGCTGTCGGTGATCAGCACGCTGATCTCCGACAGCGACGCGAACTTGGCAAGGTAGTCATTGCCGACCTTGGTGTGGTCGACGAGGAGCACGGTCCGCTGCGCGGCGCCGATCATCGACTGCTTCATCGCGGCCTCGGCCGGGTCGGGGGTGGTCAGGCCGACCTCGGCGGAGATGCCGTTCGTCGCCATGAACGCGACGTCGACCCGCATCCGGGAGAGCGGCTGCATCGCCCAGTCGTCGACGGTGGCGAGCGTGCGCCCGCGCACCCGGCCGCCCAGCATGATCACGTTGAGGTTGGACCGCGTGGCCAGGATGGTCGCCAGCGGCGGAGAGTTGACGATCACCGTCAGCTCGCGGTCGCTCGGCAGGACCTGAACCAGGCGCCCGGTCGTCGAACCCGCGTCGATGATGATCGAACCGTCGGCGGGAAGCTCGGCCAGGGCCGCCTTGGCGATGCGCTCCTTCTCGGCGGTCATCACGGCGTCGCGGGCGGCCAGGGCCGGCTCGAAACCGAGCCGCTCCACCGGGATGGCCCCGCCGTGGACGCGACGTAGAGTGCCCGCGCGCTCGAGGACGGTGAGGTCCCGGCGGATCGTCTCCATCGTGACCCCGAAGTCCTCGGCGAGCGTCACGACGTCGACCCGGCCCGCGTCGCGCGTGCGCCGGAGGATCTCCTGCTGTCTCTCCTCGGCGTACATATGTTGTTTGACCACCGATTTCAGCGTTGTTTTGTTTCTGTTTATCGCTCTGCTTTGTGACCAGTCAAGAGGCGGAGCGGTGTTGGAGTAGGAGTCCAGCGGCCGTCAGAGGGCCCGACGACTTCCCCCGGCGGGTGTTGACAGAGCTTGACCGTCCCATTACCGTCAGGTCTATTGAAAGGAAGGTTTCTTAATTAATAGGCCTCGGGGGATGCCGATTCAGCACGTCCATCCCGCCGGAAGGGGGCCAGCCGCCATGCCGCACCACAGCACCGGGCACGACGCGATCACCATGGCCGGACACCCCTGCGGCGATGTCCGGGAGCCGGCCTCCGCTACGCCTGAACCGCAGTTCGGCGTTCGCGCGGACGCGGGTCCGGCCCGGCCGGTACGGATCCCCGAACCGGACCTCCGGATCGGCCACACGGACCTCCTCCCGACGCCCGAGCCCCCCTCGCGAACGCCCGCGCCCGCCAGCGCGGGGCCGGACGAGGGCGACCCGGCCGGTGGAGACGCCGAACCCGCAGGACGCCGGGGCCATGACACGGCCCCGGTGAGACTCCGTCGTACGGAGCCGCCCCCGTCGCGTGCCGACGCGCCCGCCAGCGCGTCGCCCGGCGACGGCGGTCACGCGGCGACTCGACCGTCCGGGCGCGGCGTGCCACGGCTCGGCACATTCACCTGTTCTTTCACCGTGGCGTTCTTCCGGCGGGTGGGCCGGCGGACGGCGCGGTGGCGCGAGATCGGCTCGCGGCCCTCACCCGGCACCGCCGGCGAGGGTTTCCGTCACGCCCGCGCGCCCCCGGCGCGTACACCCGCCTGCCGCCAACAGGCACCTGACTCCTCCGCCCCCTGACCACTGGAGCCGAGCCCTCCCATGTCCAGGAAAGTCCGCCGCGCCGGCCGCAGGCCCGCCCGGCTGTTCGCCACCTCCGCATTCCTCGCTCTCGTCGCCTCCCTCCTCACCGGCGCCGGCGCGGCGTCGTCCGCGCACGCCGCAGGGGAGAGCGTCAACGTCTGGCTGACCACCACCGACGACTCCGGTGGCCGTCACGTCACCCGCGGGCTGCAGCAGCAGACGCCGATCGCCTTCGGGAACGGCGGCAGCGGCGCGCAGAACATCACCGTCAACGAGAACACCCGCTACCAGCAGTTCACCGGCGCCGGCGCGTCGTTCACCGACACCGCCGCGTGGCTGATGAACAGCAGCGGCGCGCTCAGCTCGACCACGCGTACCCAGGTCATGCAGAAGCTGTTCGACCCGAGCAGCGGCATCGGCCTGGACTTCCTCCGCAACCCGATGGGCGCGTCGGACCTCGCGCGGAGCAACTACTCCTACGACGACATGCCGGCCGGCCAGACCGACGCGAGCCTGAGCCACTTCTCCATCTCCCACGACCTGGCCGACGTACTGCCGCTGACCAAGCAGGCCCGGCAGCTCAACCCGTCGCTCAAGGTCATGGGCACGCCGTGGAGCGCCCCGGCCTGGATGAAGGACAACGACACCTTCAACCAGCCCGGCTGGCTGGAGTCGCAGTACTACGCCGCGTACGCCCAGTACTTCGTGAAGTACATCCAGGCCTACCAGGCGCAGGGCGTGCCGATCGACTTCGTCTCGGCGCAGAACGAGCCGACCTGCTGCGGCGGTTATCCGTCGATGAGCTGGAACGGTTCCGGCCTCGACTACTTCACCAAGACCAACCTGCTGCCGGCCTTCCACGCGGCCGGCCTGTCCACCAAGGTCCTCGCCCTGGACTGGAACTGGGACACGTACGCGAGCTACGGCGCGCCGCAGGTGGACGACACCGCCATCCGGGGCGACGCGAACTTCGGCGGGATCGCGTGGCACGGCTACGGCGGCAACGTGAGCCAGCAGACCACGACGCACAACCAGTACCCGAACCTGGACGCCTACGACACCGAGCACTCCGGCGGCACCTGGATCGGGAACCAGCAGCAGGAGGACATGCACAACATCATCGACTACACCCGCAACTGGGGTAAGAGCGTCGTGAAGTGGTCGCTCGCCGTGGACCAGAACATGGGCCCGCACAACGGCGGCTGCGGCACCTGCACCGGACTGATCACCGTGCACAACGGTGACAGCCGCAGCGGGCAGGTCGACTACACGGTCGAGTACTACGACATGGGCCATCTGACGAAGTTCGTCAAGCCCGGCGCTTACCGCATCGACTCCACCGCGAACTCCTCCGTGCCCAACGTCGCCTGGCGCAACCCGGACGGCTCGAAGGCACTGGTCGCCTACAACGACACCGGCTCGGCCCAGTCCGTCAAGGTCAACTGGGGCGGCCAGTCGTTCACCTACTCGCTGCCCGCCAAGACCACCGCGACGTTCACCTGGAGCGGTACCCAGGGTGGCGGGGGTACCGGCGGCACCGGCCAGATCACCGGCCTCGACGGAAAGTGCGTCGACGTCAACGCGGCCAGCAGCGCCAACGGTGCCGCCGTCCAGCTCTATGACTGCAACGGGTCCGCCGCCCAGCAGTGGACCGTGGGCACCGACGGCACGATCCGGGCGCTCGGCAAGTGCATGGACCTGACCTCAGCCGGTACCGCCAACGGCACCCAGGCCCAGCTGTACGACTGCAACGGCAGCGGCGCCCAGCAGTGGACCAAGGGCACGTCGAGTTCGCTCGTCAATCCCGCGTCGGGCAAGTGCCTGGACGCGACCGGTCCCAGCTCGGCCAACGGCACCCGGCTGCAGATCTGGACCTGCACCGGCGCCACCAACCAGCAGTGGACCACTCCGTAAGTCACCTTTTCCTCACCGCCAGGAGGATCTTCATGTCACGACCTAGGTTCGCCATGCTCCGACGGAGGGTGGCGCGTCTCGCGGCACTCGCCGCGGTGCTCCTCGCCGCCGTCGGAGCGCTCGTCGGTACGGGGACGGCGGCGCACGCCGCCGTCAACCCCGGCCCGGGCTTCCCGGCGCACTTCGCCGCCCCGTACGTCGAGACGTGGGGCTCGACCTCGGCCATGGCCAACGCGCAGTCGGCCACCGGGCTGAAGTACTACACGCTCGCCTTCGTCATCGGTGGCGGAGGCTGCAACGCCACCTGGAACGGCGACACCTCCATCGACAACAGCGGGTGGCAGACCGCGATCAACAACCTGCGGGCCTCCGGCGGCGACGTCCTCGTCTCCTTCGGCGGCGCGTCGGGCACCGAGCTCGGCCAGGCGTGCAGCTCGGTCTCCACGCTGCAGGCGCAATACAAGCGGGTGATCGACACGCTCAACCTGACCCGCATCGACCTCGACATCGAGGGCTCGGCGCTCAATGACACCGCCGCCAACGACCGGCGGAACCAGGCGCTCGCCGCGCTCCAGTCGCAGTACGCGGCGGCCGGCAAGAAGCTGGCCGTCGACTACACGCTGCCGGTCGACCCGACCGGGCTGTTGTCCAACTCGCTCAGCCTGCTGAACAACGCCAAGAGCCGCGGCGTGGACGTCAGCCTCGTGAACATCATGACGATGGACTACGGCTCGCCGATGGACATGGGCCAGGCCGCGGTCAACGCCGCCACGGCGCTGCACGGCCAGCTCGGGCAGATCTGGAACACCAAGACCTCCGACCAGCTCTGGGCCATGGAGGGCAACACCCCGATGATCGGGGTCAACGACACCACCAGTGAGATCTTCACCACCGGGAACGCCACGACGCTGGAGAGCTTCGCGGCGAGCCACGGCATCCAGCTGCTGGCGTTCTGGGCCCTCGGCCGCGACAAGGCGTGCGCGACCAACGGCCAGCTCTCGGACACGTGCAGCGGCACCCCGCAGAGCGCGTACCAGTTCTCCCGCACCTTCAACGGCATCACCGGCGGCGGTGGCGGCGGTGGCGGGGGCGGCGGCACCGGTGGCGCGATCACCGGGTACGGCGGCAAGTGCGTCGACGTCAACGCCGCGAGCACGGCGAACGGCACGGCCATCCAGCTCTATGACTGCAACGGGTCCGCCGCCCAGCAGTGGACCGTGGGCACCGACGGCTCGATCAAGGCTCTGGGCAAGTGCCTGGACCTGACCGCGGCCGGTACCGCCAACGGCACCCAGGCGCAGCTGTACGACTGCAACGGCACCGGCGCGCAGAAATGGCAGTCCGGCTCGAACAAGACGCTGGTCAACCCGGCATCGGGCAAGTGCCTGGACGCGACCGGCCCGAGCTCGGCCAACGGCACCCGGCTGCAGATCTGGACCTGCGCCGGAAGCGCCAACCAGCAGTGGACCCTTCCCTCCTGACGAAGCGAGACAACGAGATGCTGTCCACCTCCCGACGGCGCGTGGGCCTGTTCGCCCTGGCCCTCGCGCTGGTCACCGGGTCGGGCGGCGCCGTCACGGCGGCGGCGAGCCCGCGGGTGCCTCTGGCCCCGCAGGCCGCCGCCGCTGCCGCGGCGTCGTTCACCGACGACTTCGACGGCGCCGCCGGCGCCGGTGTCGACTCGAGCAAATGGCGGTTCGAGACCGGCGACAACGTCAGCAACCACGAGCGGCAGTACTACACGAGCGGTACGCACAACGCCGCCCTGGACGGCCAGGGACACCTGGTCATCACGGCACGGAAGGAGAACCCCGCCAACTACCAGTGCTGGTACGGCACCTGCCAGTACACCTCGGCCCGGCTCAACACCGCGCAGACCTTCACCCAGGCGTACGGCCACTTCGAGACGCGGATGAAGATCCCGCGCGGCCAGGGCATGTGGCCCGCGTTCTGGATGCTCGGCAACGACATCGGCAGTGTCGGCTGGCCGAACAGCGGTGAGGTCGACATCATGGAGAACGTCGGCTTCGAGCCGGGCTCCGTCCACGGCACGATCCATGGGCCGGGTTACTCCGGCAGCGCCGGCATCGGCGCCGGCTACTCACTGCCGAACGGCCAGGCCTTCGCCGACGCGTTCCACACGTTCGCGGTCGACTGGGCGCCGAACTCCATCAAGTGGTCGGTGGACGGCAACGTCTACGAGACCCGGACCCCGGCCGACCTGAACGGCAACCGCTGGGTGTTCGACCACCCGTTCTACCTGCTGATGAACCTCGCCGTCGGCGGGTACTGGCCGGGCGACCCGGACGGCTCCACCAGCTTCCCGCAGCAGCTCGTCGTGGACTACGTGCACGTCACGACCAGCGCGGGCGGGGGCGGCGGCACCGGTGGCGCGATCACCGGGTACGGCGGCAAGTGCGTCGACGTCAACGCGGCGAGCACGGCGAACGGCACCGCGATCCAGCTCTATGACTGCAACGGGTCCGCCGCCCAGCAGTGGACCGTGGGATCGGACGGCACGCTCAGGGCCCTCGGCAAGTGCCTGGACCTGACCGCGGCCGGTACCGCCAACGGCACGCAGGCGCAGCTGTACGACTGCAACGGCACGGGCGCGCAGAAATGGCAGGCGGGCTCCAACGGCTCGCTGGTGAACCCGGCGTCGGGACGGTGCCTGGACGCGACCGGCCCGAGTTCGGCCAACGGCACCCGGCTGCAGATCTGGGACTGCGCCGGAAGCGCCAACCAGAAGTGGACGCTTCCCTGATCGGAGCGTTCTGACGATCGGCGCATCCAGGGCCGGTACCCGCATACCCGCAGGTACCGGCCCTGGTCACGCGTGCGTCGGCGGCGCCACGGGTATGCCTTTGGAGGGACGAAAGCCGCACTTGGGGGCGCTTGGGGCATTGCGCGCGTCTCCCTGGAGCTGACGGGGGGCGATCGTTGAAGGCGGCGCGGGCGTATCCGATCACCGAGCACACCACCGACCTGCGGGTGGAGTACGTCGAGGACCCCACACCCGGCGCCGGAGAGGTGCTCGTACAGGTCACCGCCGCCGGCGTGACGCCGTGGGACCACACCGCCGCCACCGGCGCCGCGGCCGGCCCGCTGATCCTCGGCAACGAGGGAGCGGGCATCGTCGCCGCCGACCCCGCGGGGCGCTGGGCGCCCGGCACCCGCGTCATGTTCTTCGCCGGATCCGGCGAGACGAGCGGCCGCGGCACGATGGCGGAGTTCGCCGTCATCCCCGAACCCAACCTGGCCGAGATCCCGATCCACGTGGCCGACGAGGTGGCCGCGGCCGTGCCGATCGCCTACCTCACGGCCGTTCTCGCCCTGCGGCTCGGCGGGTTCTCACCCGGCGCGCGCGTCTTCGCCCCCGCCATCGGGGGCAGCGTCGGCAACGCGACCGTCCAGCTCGCCCGCGCGCTCGGCGCCCGCGTGGTGGCCGGCGGCGCCGGCAGCACGGCCAAGGCCGAGGCGGTACGCGCGGCGCCGTGGGCGCGGGGGATCACGGTGGTCGACCTCGAACGCGGACGGCTGAGCGAGGGACTCGGGGACGGCTTCGGCGACGGGATCGACCTGGCCGTGGACGGCGTCGGCGGCGCCGTGACCGCGCAGATCGCCGAGGCGCTGGCCACCGGCGGCCGGATCGTGCTGGTCGGCCACTCCGGCGGCGGGGTGGCGCACGTGCCGATCGGCGAGGTCGTACGACGGCGCGCCAGCCTGCACGGGTTCTCCCTGCCCTCGGTCACCCCCGAGCAGTCGCGCCTCGCCTGGTCGACCATCACCGAACTGCTGGTCGGCGAGCGGATCCACCCGGTCATCGACTCGATCTTCCCCCTGGACGCCGCGGGCGAGGCCATCCGCCACCTGGTCGAGGACCGGCCGATCGGAAAGGTCGTGATCACCGACCTGTCCCGCACGCGGTGAGCCGGCGGCCGCCCCTACCCGCTCGGATCGGAGCGGAGGGTGGGCGGCGCGTCCGCCCCGTCTTCTGGCCGCCTCGCAGGGTAAAGAACATCTACACCGACTCAGTGGAGTGTCAGGGCGTACGGCAGCCATGGTCCGCGTGGAACGACCGCCGCCAGGTCGAGCGTCGTGACGAGCCCATCGCTCGTACGGGAGTCGCTGGTCCGCGTGACCGCCGACCGCGAGCACCGTCCTCCGGCGAACCATCCGACGTCTCAGCGGCCCGGGGGTTCCTCCTCTCCGCGCCTGTCCAACCGGCCGCCCGTCGTCCAGCGACGGAGTTTCTCGGGGTTGCGCACCACCCAGATGCGGGTGATCCGGTCGCCCGCGACCTCGAACGCGAACACCGTCACGGTGACGCCGCCCTGCTGGGCCACCAGACCGGGCTGACCGTTGACCGTACGCTCCAGGAACGTCATGTCGCCGGGCCTGCGGCGGGCGAGTTCGGCCCAGGCGTGCGCGATCCGCTCGCCGCCCTCGATGGGGTGCAGGAAGGTCGTGGCGAGGCCGCCGCCGTCGGCGACCGCCGTCGCGCCGGGGTCGAGCAGGCCGATCAGGGCCTCGATGTCCTTGGCCTCCCACGCCCGCTTGAAGTCCCTGACGACGCCCGCGCGCTGGGCCGCCGGAGTCGCGGAGGGCCGCGCGGCCCGGACGCGGCGGCGGGCGGAGGAGGCCAGCTGGCGGCAGGCCGCCGGCGTACGGCCGACGATCTCGGCCACTTCGGCGAAGGAGTGGGAGAAGACGTCGTGGAGGACGAACGCGACGCGTTCGGCCGGGGTCATGGATTCGAGCACGACCAAGAAGGCCAGGTTGACCGACTCGTCCAGGGTGACCTGGTCGGCCGGGTCGGCGGTGGCGCCGCCGGGCGGCCCGGTCTCGGGCAGCGGCTCGGGGATCCACTCGCCCACGTAGGTCTCCCGCCGGACCCGGGCGGAGCCGAGCAGGTTGAGGCAGACGCGGCCGGCGACCGTCGTCAGCCAGGCGCCGGGGGAGCGGATGGCGTCCCGCTGGTGCGGCGACATGGCGTACCAGCGGGTGTAGGTCTCCTGGACGGCGTCCTCGGCCTCGGCCAGGGAGCCCATGAGCCGGTAGGCGATGTTGAGCAGCTGACGCCGCTCGCTCATGATCGCGTCCAGGGGGTCGGGCCGGTCCCCGCCTGAGCCGACGGCCTCCGGTCCGGATGGGGTGGTCATGGTGCCGGCGGCTCCCTCCGTCGCGTCTGCCCTCACCGGTCCGACAAGACGGCACCCCGGAATGTGAGGCCGGAGTGCCGCCTCACATTCCGGAGGGCCGTGCTGTCGAACCCGCTGAGACCAATACACCATCTGGACGAGCAGGCCAGGAGTCACCATGACCGCCTTGACAGCATTCGCCGACCCGGCGCCCGCGCAGCGCCTGGAGCGGGCGGCCGCCGCGCTGACCGCGCACGGCTTCACCGCCGAGATCCTCGATGACGCCGCCGCCGCGCGTACCCGCGTCAGAGATCTGATTCCGGAGGGCGCCAGTGTGTTCACCGGGGCCAGTGAGACGCTCCGCCTGTCCGGCATCGACGCGGACATCAACACCGGCGGGCGGTACCGCGCCATCAAGCCACGGGTCCTGGCCATGGACCGCGTCAGCGGCGCCGACGACATCCGGCGGCTGCTCGCCGGCCCCGACGTCATCGTGGGCAGCGTCGCGGCGCTCACCGAGACCGGCTCCCTCGTGATCGCCTCGGGCAGCGGAAGCCAGTTGCCCGGCTACGCCGGCGGCGCCGCCCGCGCGATCTGGGTCGTCGGCGCGCAGAAGGTGGTGCCCGACCTGGACACCGCGCTGCGGCGCGTCGAGGACCACTGCCTCCCGCTGGAGAGCGCCCGTACCCAGGAGGTCCACGGGTGGCCCAGCGCCGTCAACCGCCTTCTCGTCCTCAACGCCGAGCACCACCCCGGGCGCGGCACCGTCCTGCTGCTCCGCGAGGCCATCGGATTCTGACCCTGCGCTATCCCGCGATCGGGAGTTCGACCAGCAACGACGTGCCCTTCTCGGCCGGGCTCGTGACCGAGAGCCGGCCGCCGAGCGCCTCGACGCGGTCCGTGAGGCCGATCAGCCCCGACCCGTGCGCGGGGTCGGCCCCGCCGATGCCGTCGTCGCGCACCGACAGCCGGACGACCCCGTCGGCCGCCGTCAGGCAGACGTGCACCACGGAGGCGTGCGCGTGCTTGGTGGCGTTCGTCAGCGCCTCGGACACGATGTAGTAGACGGTCACCTCGAAGCGCTGCGCGAGCCGCGCGCACCCCGACACGTCGATCTCGACCGGGATCGCCGAGCGGCGCGCGAGCACCGCGAGCGCCGGCCGCAGACCGCCCTTGGAGAGGATGGCCGGATGCAGGCCCCGGGAGATCTCCTGCAGGTCCGCGACCGCCTCGTCCAGGGACTCGGCCGTGTCCGCGAACTGGTGGCGCAGCCTCTCCAGCTCCGGCGGGACCGTGCTCGCGGCACCGCGCAGCTCGAGACCGAGGGAGACCAGGCGCTGCTGGATCCCGTCGTGCAGGTCGCGCTCGATCCGGCGGCGCGTCTCGTCCGCGGCGGCGACGACGCGGGCCCGCGAGGCCCGCAGGTCGGCACCGCCCTGGGCGTTGGCGATGGCGGCCGCGGCGAGCTCGGTGAACTCCAGCATGCGCGCCTCGGTGTCGGGCGGCGGCTGCTCGGCCGTACTCGAGGAGATGACGGCCACCCCCCACAGGGACCGGCCGACCACGATGGGGCAGCCGACGGAGGAGACGACACCCCGCGCGCGCAGCGTGGCCATGAGCGGGCCCGCGCCCAAGTACGCGCTGACGCGTCCGGGCGCTCCCGTACGGGAGACGAGTTCGGAGACGGTTCCGCGCTCCAGCGTCCAGCGTGAGCCGACCGGCATCGTGGCGTCGAGGTCGGTGCGGTTGTTCCACTTGCCGACGGTCACCGCCGTGGCGGCCGGCTCGTACCGTACGACGATGGTGTGCATCGCGCCGAGGAGCAGCCCCATCTCACGGGCGACCGCCTCGAAGACCTCGGCGGGCGGGGCGGCGTGCGCGACCAGCGTCGCCAGGCGGCGCAGCGCGGCCTGCTCGTCGGCGACGCGGGCGAGCTCGTCCCGGCTGTCGCGCAGGGCGCAGGCGACCCGTTCGCGCTCGCGCGCGGCGTCCAGCAGCACCTCCAGCGAGGGCACCACCCTGTCCCGCAGCCGCTGCATGACCGGCCGCGGAAGGCCGGTGGGCACGCGAAGCGTCGCCGGCGCGTCGTCGCCGTGCAGCGGGAACGCCACGTGCCGGTCGTCGGAGAGGATCACGCCGGGTTCGATCGTGGCCCCGGGGATCTTGAGCGCCTGCGCCAGCCGCCGGGCGGTGGAGGGCAGCGCCGTGCCCGGTTCGGGCGCCCGCAGCAGGAGACGGGCCAGCTCGGCGGACAGGTTCGCCTCCTCGCGCGCCTCCACCGCCACCCACAGCAGCCGGGACACCTGGGCGAGCGCGGAGGCCAGCAGCGCGAGCGCCATGAAGACTCCGAGGATCGCCAGGTCCGCCCACCGCGTGAACCGCATGCTCCCGCCGGGCGAGATGAGGAAGAAGCCGAAGACGACCGTGCTCGCCGCGGCCATGAGGAGGCCGGGCGTGAGGCCCCAGACGGAGGCGACGAGCAGGAGGCCCGGCAGGTAGACCGCGCCGAGGGACTGGGCCGGCGTGTACGCGGAGACGAGGGCGCCGACGGCCGTCGCGAGGGTCAGGCACAGCGCCGCCACGACGAGTCCGGAAGCCTGCGACGGCCGGCACGGGCGTGGTGGCGTGAGCGGCAAGGATCGGCGCATACCACACATTACCGCCGGTCCTGCGCGCATCAGCGCAGGTCAAGCCCCGTACGGGGCCGCCGTCAGCTCGGGACGATCGCGGCGAGGCGCGCCTTCACGTCCTTGGCGCTGGGATTGGTCACCGCGGTGCCGTCCGGGAACACGACGACCGGCACGGTCTGGTTGCCGCCGTTCACGTTCTCGACGAACGCGGCGGCGGCCGGGTCGCGCTCGATGTCGATCTCGACCATCTCGATCCCGTCGCGGGCGAGCTGGGTCTTCAGCCGCCTGCAGAAGCCACACCAGGTCGTGGTGTACATCGTGAGCTCACCCGTCGTGGGCGTGGTCATGACTCTCCCCGGGTCCGTCTGCGGACTGTCGATCAGCGCAACACCGGGCCGTCGCGTCGCATTCCCTCGGCGGGGATGGGGCGCGAGCGTCCGACGGTACTGAGAGGATGAGCGCTCCGTGGAAGGAGGGGCGATGGAGGCGGATGAGATCCTCGCCGGGCTCGACCCGGAGCAACGTGAGGTCGCCGAGGCCACGCGCGGGCCGGTATGCGTGCTGGCAGGCGCGGGTACGGGCAAGACGCGCGCGATCACCCACCGCATCGCGTACGCGGTGCTCACCGGGGTGGTCTCTCCCCAGCGCGTGCTCGCTGTGACGTTCACCACGCGCGCCGCGGGCGAGCTGCGCGGGCGCCTCCGGCAGCTCGGCGCGCCCGGCGTGCAGGCGCGGACGTTCCACGCCGCGGCCTACAAACAGCTGCACTACTTCTGGCCGAAGGTCATCGGCGGCGAGCCGCCCCGGCTGGTCGAGTCCAAGCTCGGCCTGGTCGCGGAGGCGGCGCGGTCCTGCCGCCTGTCGTTCGGCCGTACGGAGCTGCGCGACGCCGCCGCCGAGGTCGAGTGGGCCAAGGTCACCCAGACCCGCCCGGAGGAGTACGTCACGGCCGCGGGCAAGGCCGGGCGCACGCCGCCCGCCGAGGCGGCCGACATGGCGCGCGTCTACGAGGCGTACGAGCACCTGCGCCGCGACCGCAACCTGCTCGACTTCGAGGGCATGCTGGAGCTCACCGCCGCGATCTTCACCGAGCACCAGGAGGTCGCGAACCAGTTCCGCGACCAATACCGCCACTTCGTCGTCGACGAGTACCAGGACGTCAACCCGCTGCAGAAGCTCCTGCTCGACACCTGGCTCGGCGAGCGCCGTGACCTGTGCGTCGTCGGCGACCCCAACCAGACGATCTACTCCTTCACCGGCGCCAGCCCCTCCTACCTGCTGAACTTCACGATCGAGCATCCCGAGGCCAAGGTCGTCAAGCTCGTCCGCGACTACCGTTCGACGCCGCAGGTGGTCGGGCTCGCCAACGACGTGCTGGCGCAGGCGCGAGGCGAGACGCGCCGCCACCGCCTGGAGCTGGTCGCGCAGCGCCCCACCGGGCCCGCGCCGGCCTTCCACGAGTACGACGACGAGGTGGCCGAGGCCGAGGCCGTGGCCAAGCGCATCCGCGAGCTCCTCGACGAGGGAGTGCCGGCCCGCGAGATCGCGGTGCTCTTCCGCATCAACGCCCAGTCCGAGCCGTATGAGCAGGCCTTCGCCGACTTCGGCATCCCCTACGTCGTGAAGGGCGCCGAGCGCTTCTTCGAACGCGCGGAGGTACGCCAGGCGGTGGTGCTGCTGCGCGGCGCCGCGCGCTCGGCCGGCGACGAGCCGCTCGTCCGCGCCGTACGCGACGTTCTGGCGAGCACCGGTCTCACCGACCAGGCGCCGGAGGGACGCGGCGCGGCACGCGAGCGCTGGGAGTCGCTGGCCGCGCTGGCCCAGCTCGCCGAGGACGTCGCCGCCGACCGGCCGTCCGCGGGCCTGCGGGAGTTCGTGGCGGAGCTGGAGGAGCGGGCCGGCGCCCAGCACGCGCCGACGCTCGAAGGCGTGACGCTCGCGACCCTGCACACCGCCAAGGGCCTGGAGTGGGACGCGGTCTTCCTCGCCGGGCTGGTCGAGGGCACGCTGCCGATCATCTACGCGGAGAAGAGCCCGGACCAGATCGAGGAGGAACGCCGGCTGCTGTACGTCGGGGTGACCCGCGCACGGGAGTTCCTGACGCTGTCGTGGGCGCTGTCGCGTTCTCCCGGGGGCCGCAAGGGCCGGCGCCGTTCGCGCTTTCTCGACGGGCTGGCGCCGCAGAGTGCGGGTCCGCCGCGCGTCGACCGTACGAAACGCCGCTCCGCCGCGTCGGGCCCGCAGCCGTGCCGGGTCTGCGCTCGGCCGCTGATGGCGGCGATCGAGCGCAAGCTGGGCCGCTGCGAGAGCTGCCCGGCCGACTACGACGAGGAACTCCTGACCCGCATGAAGGACTGGCGGGTGGCGACGTCGAAGCGGCAGAAGGTCCCGGCCTACGTCGTGTTCACCGACGCGACCCTCCAGGCGATCGCCGAGCGCGCGCCGTCGTCGGACGCGGAGCTGGCGGCCATCCCGGGAGTCGGCGCGGTGAAACTCGACCGCTACGGCGCGGAGGTGCTGGCCCTGTGCCGAGGCGAGACGCTCGACCTGGTTGACTGATGGACCCGGTCACTTTCAGTAGGGATTGTCACGAATGAACGGCGCGCTGACGGAGCTGCTCGATCTGCTCGACCTCGAGCAGATCGAGATGGACATCTTCCGCGGGCGCAGCCCGGCCGAACGCCAGCAGCGCGTGTTCGGTGGCCAGGTGGCGGGCCAGGCCCTGGTCGCGGCGGGCCGCACGGTCCCCTCGGACCGTCACGTCCACTCGCTGCACGCGTACTTCATCCGCCCGGGCGACCCGAGCGTCCCGCTGGTCTACACGGTCGACCGCGTCCGCGACGGCCGCTCGTTCACCACCCGCCGCGTCTCGGTCATCCAGCATGGCAAGGTCATCTTCACGCTGTCGGCGTCCTTCCAGGTGCTGGAGGAGGGCCCGTCCCACCAGGCGCCCATGCCGGAGGTCCCGTCCCCGGAGGACCTGCCGACCTTCCGCGAGAGGATGGAGGCGCTGTTCGGCCCGCAGGACAACGACTTCTTCCGCCGGCGCCCGGTCGACCTGCGTCACGTGACCCCACTGACGTGGGAGGCCGCCCGCGACCCGTCGCTGACCTCGTCGGAGTCGAGGGTCTGGCTGCGCGTCGACGGCGAACTCCCGGACGACCCCCTGCTGCACGTCTGCCTGATGACGTACGCCTCGGACATGACGCTGCTCGACACGGTGCTGCTCAACCACGGCCTGGCATGGGGCGACAAGATGACGATGGGCGCGAGCCTGGATCATGCGATGTGGTTTCACCGCCCCTTCCGCGCCGATGAGTGGCTGCTGTACGCCCAGGACACCCCGAACGCCTCCGGCGCCCGGGGGCTGGCTCGTGGCGAGGTCTTCACCCAGGACGGCGAGCTGGTCGTCTCGGTCGTCCAGGAGGGCCTGATCCGCACGACGGAGTCCTGACCTGGTGAGACGCGGCTTCCTCGAGGAGGGCGAGGAAGCCGCGCGACAAACGCGTCGACGGCTGGGAGGCCCGGCGCGTAGCGAACCAGGAGAGCGACCGGGAACGATCTCACTGTGTGTCATCCCGGATCGGAGACCCTCGCTGAGGGCCACCGTTTTGTGCGGGGAGTGTGCCAGCTCGGCCGGTGGCTCGCTCTGGCCGTGGATCGCCCCTGGCGTAGGTCTGGAGCAGCACGGGCACCGTGTTGCCGGCGTGGCGCGCCGCCTCTGCGGCAGGAACGAACACCCGAGTTGAGCCAGAGCGTCAGGGCAGCGTGACATAGGCCGGACGGTCAGAGGCGAGGCGACAGGTGAGGTGGTAAGGGCGAGCCGTCGCGGCAAGACGAATGGTTACGTCATCTGATTGACCGGGTGACCAATTACCCCACGAGGATAGGTATCGGCGCCGACGAAAGGCCGTCGTTTCCCGGCACGACAGCTGTGAAATATCCGACTCACCATTGCGATGTCCACATTCGGACACCGGGAAGACCGTCTATCCCGGCGCCGACTGATCGGTGATAGTCGGACCATGATTGAGACTGTGTTCCGGAGTGAGGACGTACCGTCGGCAGAACGGTTCGCCCGCTGGCACGAGATGAGCAACCGCAAACACGCGCCGGTGATGATCCGCAGTGATCACAAGGCGGATTTCCAGGCCACCACGCGGAACCTGGACCTCGGAGCCGTTCAGGTGACCGAACTGACCTTCCCGCCCGTGTACGTGAGCCGCCCCCCGAAACTGATTCGCCAGTCCGATCCGGAGACCTTCGCCGTGTGGCTCGGCCTGCGGGGGACCATGGAGATCGCCCAAGGCGGCCGATGTGTAGAACTCGCCCGCGACGAATTGGTGCTCTATGACAGCTCACGGCCCTACCACGGTCGGGCGGACGCGGTCACGGGAGTTGAGGTGGAATTCTTTCGCGCGCTGATGCCCATACCCTCTAACGCCATTGCCAGGATCACCGCGATCCGCATACCGGCAGGCGAGGGAATACCCGCCCTGTTTCATCGCCACCTCATCGAACTGATCCGGCAGGCTCCCCGCTTCCGGCCGGCCGACACCGCCCGCCTGGCCACCATCACCCTGGATCTGATGGCCGCGATGTGCGCCTCCCTCATCGAGGCAGACAACTGTCTACCGCCCGAGACACGCCAGCGTGCCCTGCAGGCGCAGATCCACGACTTCGTGCTGCGGAACCTCGGGGACCCCGACCTGTCAGCCGACACCATCGCCGCCGCTCACCAGATCTCCGTGAGCTACCTGTACAAACTCTTCGAACAACAGGGCCTGACCGTGGCCGGCTGGATACGCCAACGCCGACTCGGACGCTGCCGCCGCGATCTCGCCGACCCTCAACTGAGCCAGGTACCGATCCACGCCATCGCGACTCGCTGGGGCTTCACCAACAACGCCCACTTCAGCCGGCTCTTCCGGGCCGCATACGGCATGTGCCCAAAGGACTACCGGGCGATCCGAACGCCGTCCAAGGGAGTGTCACCTCAGAGGCTCGCGGACGACAGTCCCGGCCAAGCGTGAAAGAACCGGCAACAACAGTGCGTAAAACGTCAACGACTTCCTCCTGAGGGCGCGACAGGCTCGGGCGCACGATGGTCCGTTACACCGCGCTGCCTTCCGGGAGGCGTTATGGGTCGCTCACGGTTCGTTGCCCAGATCAGCAGGTCCGTGTGGTTGCGGCCGGTGGTTCTGCTGGTGGGTATGGCGCTGGCGTTCGGGGGATTGCTGGGTGGTGGCGTTCCGGTCCCGCCCTCGTTGACGAGCCGGGCGCATGTGGTGACGCCGAAGCAGCGATCGGGTTCCGCCGCCGGCAGGGCGCATCTGGTGTCCTCGAAGCAGACGACGGCCAGGGGCGACGGGAGGAAGCGGTTGCCGCAGCGGCTGCCGCAGCGGCCGAAGAACGCGCCGCCGGTGGAGCGACCGTTCACCCCCCAGGTGGTCAAGACCGGCGGGAAGCGACCCGCGCCACCGCACCGGGTCGGCTTGATGCCCAAGCGCGGGCCGGTGAAGGTCACCGGGTTCGACGCGAAGCGCAGCGTGGCGGATCCGGGGCAGCGTGGCCGGTTCACCGATCGGTATCGCAACCCCGATGGGACGTGGACGGCGCGGGTCTACACCCGTCCGGTCAACTACCGGGACGCGACGGGCGCGTTCCAGCCGATCGACGCCAGGCTCGTCGATGACGGCCACGGTCAGTGGCGGAACACGGCCGACGGCAGCCGGTTGACGTTCGCCGGGAGAGCCTCCGGGCAGGATCTGGCGACGATGGATCTGGGTCGCGGCAGGCGGTTCGGGTTCGGAGTGGCAGGCGCTGCCACGGTGCCCGGGACGGCCCGGGCCGACACGGTGCGGTACGCCGGTATCGAGCCGGGCACGGATCTGGTCCTGCAGTCGCTGAACGGCGCCAGCATCAAGGAGAAGCTCGTCCTGCGGTCCCCGGGCGGTGCCTCGTCGTGGGAGTTCCCGTTGCGCACCGACGGGCTGGTGCCGCGGCTGGCCGCTGACGGCAGCGTCGAGGTGGTCGACGCGGCCGGTGCGGTGGTGGTGCACATCCCGCACGGCTTCATGGTCGACGCGAAGATCGACCCGCGTTCGGGGGAGGGCGCCCGTTCGCAGGCCGTCGCCTACGGACTGGAGGAGCGCGGCGGCCGATGGGTGCTGAAGGTGACCGCCGACCACGCATGGCTGGCGGATCCGGCGCGAGTGTTCCCGGTGACGGTGGACCCGACGTCGGTGACGAACTTCAGTGACACCTCCGACACCTATGTGCAGACCGGCTACGGGTCGAGCCCGTACACCGAGGACCAGCTGAAGGTCGGCACGTACGACGGGGGCTCTACCAAGGCCGCCACGTATCTGGGATTCTCCCAGGTCGACAACGACCTGAGCCATTCCAAGATCTATGACGTCGACCTGCACCTGATGAACGCGTGGTCGTACTCGTGCAAGGACGAGCCGATCTCGGTGCATCCGGTGACGCAGAGCTGGGGGCAGGCGTCGATCGCGGCCTATCCGGGTCCGTCGTACGGGTACGCGCTGGCGTCGCGGAGTTTCGCGGACGGATGGACCAGCGGCAGCGGCGCGGCCAGCCCGTGTCCGGCCAGATGGGAGGGCATCGATCTGGGTACGGCCGGGGACGCCCTGGTGCAGGGGTGGGTGGACGGCACCAAGGCGAACTACGGGTTGACGGTGCGGGCCTCGACGACGAGCAGCTATGGCTGGAAGAAGTTCTCCAGCAGGGAGACCCCCAACGGCCCGTACATGAGCATCGTCTACAGCCCGTACAACGCCACGTACACGATGGCGGACAACCCGGTGGTGTTCAACCCGCCGGTGCTCAACAACCAGGCCGGCTACGTGCATGTGAAGGTCACCGACAAGGGCCACACCACCTGGACACCGACCAACGGCTACAAGCTGTCCTACGAGGTGTTCGACCAGGCCGGTAACCAGATCAAGCACGTCGCCGCGCAGACGGTGATGCCGGGAAACGTCGCCTACGGGCAGACGGCCACGGTCAACGCGAAGGTCAACGCCCTGCCGCCGGGCACCTGGACGATCAAGTTCGACATGGTCACCAGCGGCGGCGCGTTGTTCTCCGACTGGGGTGTGGCGCGCACGGCGCAGGTGAAGGTGACGGTCCCGGACGTCCCGGCCCGACTCAACGAGATGTCGCCGCACAACAATCTCCAGGTCGGGTCGCTGACCCCGCAGTTGTTCGCGGACGCGGTGAGTGTGGACGCGTGGCCGTCGGCGACGGTGAACTACCAGTTCACGGTGTGCGCGGCACCGTGGATCGACTGGTCGTGGTGTGTGACCTCGCCGTGGCAGCAGACCCCGAAGTGGACGGTGCCAGACACCGATCCGGCAAAACGGCTGGAGTGGGCCAACGAGTACTACTGGACCGTGTCGGTCAACGACGGTGGCGGCACGACCACCAACGGCCCGTGGCATAAGTTCGCAACCGCCGTGCAGCAGCCGGAGATCACCTCCCACCTGGCCGCCACGGCGTCCGGTGGCCAGGAGTTCGACCAGCAGACCGGTAACTTCATCACCACGGCGACGGACGCGAAGGTCGCGGCGGTGGGGACGCCGTTGTCGGTGACCCGCACCTACAACAGCCTCGACCCACGTACGGGCGGGATGTTCGGTGCGGGCTGGACCAGCCGCTACGACATGAAGGTGGTTCCCGACAGCGCCGGTAGCGGCAACGTGGTGGTCACCTACCCGTCCGGGCAGGAGGTCCGGTTCGCCGGCAACGGTGACGGCACCTACGCCCCGCCCATCGGGATGTTCGCGACCCTGGCGGTGAACGGTGGAGGGTGGCGGCTGCGCGACAAGTCCTCCACCACCTACGACTTCGATTCAGCCGGCCGGCTGACGTCCATCACCGATCACCGGGGGCGCGCGCAGAGTCTCGCGTACGGAACGGGCGGCAAGCTGTCGGTGGTCACGGCGACCGGTGGCCGGTCGCTGACGTTCGGGTGGTCGGGCAACCATGTGCAGACCGTGAGCACCGACCCGGTTGACGGGTCGCCGTTGACGTGGACCTACTCCTACAGCGGGGACACCTTGACGAAGGTGTGCCCGCCCACGTCGGCCACGGCGTGCACGAGCTACTCCTACGGGTCGGGCTCGCATTACCGCACTACGGTGCTGGACGACAACCCGGTCGGGTACTGGCGGCTGGGGGAGGCCGCCGGGACCACCGCGAACAGCGAGGCGGCGGCGAATCTCGGCACCGACAAGGGCACGTACGCCGCGGCGACCCTCAACACCGCGGGTGCGGTGGGCGGCACCGGTGACAAGGCGGTGCACCTGGCCGGTGCGGGGAGCGTGCGGCTGCCGGACCGCTATGTCAGCAAGCAGAGCGGCTACCTGGCGGTGGAGGCCTGGTTCAAGACCTCCGGCAAGGGCACGATCCTGGCCTACCAGAACGCGGCCGCCGGGTCGTCGCCCACCAATTTCACCCCGGCGGTCTACGTCGGCGGGGACGGGAGGCTGCGCGGCCAGTTCTGGAACGGGACGGCCACGCCGATCACCTCATCCGGTGTGGTGAACAACGACCAGTGGCATCACGTGGTGCTGTCCGGGCAGGGCGGCAGCCAGACCCTGTACCTGGACGGGTCGGTCGTCGGTTCCCTGGACGGGACGATCGATCACCTGAACCAGCCGTACGTGTATGCGGGATACGGGTGGGCGTCCTCGCACTGGCCGCAGACCGTGACGACAGCGGGCAGCAACTTCTACTTCACCGGCGACATCGACGAGGTGGCGATCTACGACAAGCCGCTCGGCCTGCCGGCGGTGCAGCAGCACTACGCGGCGCGGCTGGCGGCCCAGCAACTGACCCAGGTCACGTTGCCGACCGGCCGGGTGCACGCGATCAACACCTACGACACCGGCCACGACCGGCTGGCCACCCAGACCGACCACAACGGCGGGGCGTGGGCGCTGGGCACCCCGGCGTACTCGGGGACCACCGATGCTCCGGTCAAGACCGTCACCCTGGACACTCCGGCCGGCACTGGCACCATGACCTACCGCTACGACCCGCTGCGGGGCAACCGGATCACTTCGGAGACCGACCAGCTGGGCAAGACGACCACCTACGGGTACGACATCGCCGGACACCTGGCGACGGTCACCGATGCCAACGGCAACGAGACCGCCATGGCCTACGACGAGCGCGGGAACCTGGACTGGCAGCGGAGATGCCGGGACCCCGACACCTGCTACGCCGAGTACTGGAGCTACTACCTCAACTCCGGTGACCCGTTCGATCCCCGTAACGACCAGCTGACCGCCCACCAGGACGGGCGCACCGTGAATCCGTCCGCGAGTCCGTACACCACGACCTGGCAGTACGACACCTATGGGCAGCAGACACAGCAGCAGTGGCCCGGCACCGACGAGTTCCCCGATGGCGTTCACGGGCTCGCCTATGAGTACACCGACGGCACCGAACCCGCCTGGGGCGGCGGCAGCACACCCGCGGGGTTGCTGAAGCGGCAGTCGAACGGGAGCGGCCGGACCACCCACACCTTCACCTACACCTCGGCCGGTGACGTGGCGCGCGACACCGACGCCGCGGGGAAGGCGACCAGCTACACCTACGACGCGCTCGGCCGGGTGCTGACCACGACGGAGACCTCCGACGCCCACCCCGCGGGGGTGACCACCAGCCTGGCCTACGACGGGGAGGACCGGGTCACCACCGAGACCGGGCCCGCCGTGACCAACGAGGTCACCGGGGTCACCCACACCGCGCAGACGCGCTACACCTACGACGACGACGGCAACCGGCTCACCGAGACCCTCGCCGACACCACCGGTGGTGACCCCGGCCGGGTCACCACGTACACCTACGACTCGCACGGACGTCCCGACAGCGTCACCGACCCCGAGAACCACACGCGGTACGCAACCTTCGACACCACCGGCGCACGCACCACCGAGATCGACCCGCTCGGTCACACCTACGCCCTCACCTACACGCCGCGCGGGCAACCGGCCACCCGCACCCTCAAGGGCTGGACCGGCAACCCCGACCATCCGAGCTCGGCCCGGGACCTGGTGGTCGACTCCTACGCCTACGACGACGGCGGCCGCCTCGCCTCCCACACCGACGTGATGGGCCGTACCCTCGCTTACACCTACTACGGCGACGATCTGCTCGCCCAGACCACCGCCCGGGGCGTGACGCTCAACAACGCCTCCACCGGCCGCGACGTGGTGATGGAGTCCGACACCTACGACGGCGCGGGCCACCTGACCACGCAGGTCACCGGGGGCGGGAAGAAACGGGTCGACTACGTCTACGACCAGATCGGCAATCGGGTCGCCCAGGTCGTCGACCCCGACGGGGTGGCCCGGCGCACCGACAACAAACTCGACGCCGACAACAACGTCGTCAAGACCACGCTGACCGATGGCGGCTCGGAGCGCCAGGAGGTCACCTCCTACACCTTCGACGCGCTGCACCGGACGACCGCACGGACCGTGGAGAACGGCGACGAGGATCTCACCACGACGTACACCCGAAACCAGCTCGGAGACATCACCTCGGTGGTAGACCCGCGCGGCAACGCCGCCGGTGCCACGCCCGCCGACCACACCACCACCATGCGATATGACCCGGCGGGCCGGCTCGTCCAGGTCACCCAGCCGCCGGCCCAAGTCGAGCGAAACGGAGCCCCGGCCGTACAGTCCAACCCGACCCTCAAGATCGGGTACGACACCGCCGGCGAACGCACCCAGATCACCGACCCAGAAGGCCGTAAGAAGACCATCGGCTACGACAGGACCGGCCAGACCATCGCTCTGGCGCAGCCGTCCTACACCCCACCCGGTGGCACGGCGTTCACCGCGACCACCACCTTCGCCTACGACGCCGCCGGGCAACTGCTGAGGCAGACCGATCCGCGGGGCGACACCACCAGCTACGCCTACGACGCGCTCGGCAACTCCGTTCACCGCGACGACCCGCGGCTGTCCACCGAGAACAATCCCGGACGCTGGAGCTACGACTACGACACCGCCGGTGAGCCGCTGTCCGAGACCGATCCGATGGGCGCCCGCACCGAGGCGACCTACGACGACCTGGGCCGCCAGATCACCCAGACCACCGTCGAACGCAAACCCTCGGCGGCCGCCTACACCACCGGCCTCACCTACGACGACGCCGGGAACCTCGTCCAGACGGTCAAGCCGGGCGGCGACACCACAGCGCTCACCGTCGACGGAGTGGGGGAGATCACCCAGCAGGTCGACCCGCTGGGCAAGATCTCAACGGCCGAGTACGACCTGGCGGGCCGGTCCGTGAAGGTGACGGATCCGCTGGGCAGGAGCACCGCCGTCGAGCACGACGCCGCCGGCCGTATGACGGCATCAAAAGATCTTGACTCCGATGGTTCGATCCTGCGGACGCGCGTGTTCGGATACGACCCGAGTGGGAACCGCACCAGCGAGACCACACCCGAAGGCAGAACGACCCAGCGGACCTACGATGCCGCAGGCAACCTGACGAAGCTCGTGGAACCGGTGGCGGCCGGTAGCTCGATCACCACGACGTTCGGATACGACGCCGACGGAGGACGCACCCGGCTGACCGACGGACGCGGCAACGCCACGATCACTACCTACAACACCCTCGGCCTGACCGAGTCGGTCATCGAACCGTCCACTCCCGCCCACTACGACCTGGCGAGCCGCACCTGGACCACCTCCTACGATGCGGCCGGTAACCCGGTCAGACAAGACAAGCCGAGCGGGGTCAGCGTCACCCGGGTCTTCGACGAACTCGGCCGCCTGACCCAGGAGAACGGCGCCGGCGCCGGCGCCTCCACCGCGCAGAAGACCTTCGGGTACGACCTGGCCGGCCACCGGCTACGCGTCTCGGCCCCCGGCGCCGACATCCTGACCACCTACAACGACCGCGGCCTGGCGCTGACCACCTCCAGCCCCAACGGCGCCGGCGCCACCTTCGGCTACGACTCCGACGGGCGCCTGACCAGCCGTACGGACGCCGCCGGGGCGGCCTCCTTCACCTGGAACGGCTACGACCAGCTCACGGCCGCCACCGACGACATCACCGGCGACACCGCCACCAGCTCCTACGACGGCGCCGGCCGGCTCACCGGCATCCAGTACGGCACTACCGGGGCACATCGCACCTACACCTACGACGCCCTCAACCGGGTCAAGACCGACACTCTGACCTCGCCCGGTGCCACCACGCTCGCCTCGACCGCCTACACCTACGACAGAGACGACCACATCACCGGCAAGACCACGGCGGGCACGCCCGGTGCGGGCGCCAACTCCTACACCTACGACGATGCCGGACGCCTCACCCAGTGGACGGCCCCGGCGGGCACCGTCACCGACTACAGCTGGGACGCCGCGGGCAACCGCACCAGGGCGGGCACCACCACCTACACCTACGACCAGCGCAACCGGCTGACCTCCGACAGCACCGGAACCACCTACACCTATACCGGTCGCGGCGACCTCAAGACCCAGAGCGACCAACCCGCGAACACCCTCACCTTCGACGCCTACGACCGTCTCATCACTGACAATGGCGTCACCAACACCTACGACGCCCTCGACCGCCTCACCACCCGCACCCAGGCCGGCGTCACCACAAAGGTCAGTTACGCCACCGACCAGAACGACCCCGTCGCGACCACCAACGCCACCATCCAGACCACCTACGGCCGAGGGCCTGACGGCGATCTGCTGTCCGCACGGGTCAACGGCACCCGCGGCCGCGTCCTGACCGACCGGCACGACGATCTCACCGCCACGCTCAACCAGGCGGGCGACGCCCTCACCGGCTCGACGGTGTACGACCCGTTCGGGACACCCACCGGCACCACCGGAACCGTCCCGGACCTCGGCTTCCAGAGCGAGTACACCGACCCCACCACCGGGCGCGTCGACATGAACGCCCGCTGGTACACCCCCGGCACAGGCGACTTCGCAAGCCGCGACGACTGGACCCTCGACCCCGTCCCGTCCATCCAGGCCGACCACTACACGTACGCCAACGGTTCCCCACTCGACAACGTCGACCCCACCGGGCATTCGGCCCGCGGAGACTGCGGCTCCCCAGGCCAGATGAGCCTCGCGAGCTACGGGCTGAGGGGAAACGACTGGAACGGCGCAGGGGGCGACGACTGCCAGGACGCCCAGAACGGTGGCAGCAGTAGTGGCGACGCCCACAATCCCGGTGGTGGCAGTGGCGGCGGCCATCCCTCGTCCGGCGGTGG
This sequence comes from Actinomadura sp. DC4, assembly GCF_030406325.1. Lineage (GTDB taxonomy): Bacteria > Actinomycetota > Actinomycetes > Streptosporangiales > Streptosporangiaceae > Actinoallomurus. The sequence goes on from NZ_JAUEQY010000004.1 coordinate 424,686, forward strand.
CGGCGGTGGCGGTGGCGGCGGTGGCGGTGGCGGTGGTGGCGGTCATCACAGCCCAACCCCCAAGCCCTCACCCGAGGACATCCAGCATCAGCAACTCAAGCACGCGCTGAGGCACCCCCAACCCCGTCCGCCGACGGTGAATCCCATCACCCAGGGCCAGGTCGACAAGGGGCGGGACGCCGCGGAGTCCGGGATCCCGGCGGTAGGTTCGCAGAACAACGCGGACCCGGGGACTTCCCCGCCGGTGGTCAGTGTCCCTCCCGACAGCTCGCCCGTGACCGGAACTCCTGCGCCGGGCAACGGAAAGTGTGGGCCAGGTTCAAACGCGAGCCCCGGACTTTCCTGGCCGGATTGGCCGCACCTCAAATGGCCCAGCCTTCGCAGGCCCCGGATTCCGAAAACTCCCGCTCAGATCGGCTGTATGGGCTTGTGCTTGTTGGGGGAGATCGAGAACGACACTGGCTGCGCGGAACTGTGCCTGGCATGCACGGAAATGACCCTTCCTACGAACACGCCGCTCTGGATATTGAGGGCATTTACCTGTTACCGTTGTGCTCTTTGCGCTGGGGAAAAATATCATGACTGCGCCGACAACTGCATTGAAAAGAGAGGAGGTAAGAAGCAGCTTCCTCCGCCGGGCTCGACGGAGCCACCACCGAGCCTGCCGACCCCCTAGCTTTGATCATTCACGGTATGGCCGGCCGGCGGCCCGGGTTCTCCTTTCGCGCTCGCGGGGACGAGTTCGTGCTGGTCAGGTGGTATCCGGGAGAGCGCAGACGCGTTGCCAGGCCCGCGTGATCGCCTCGGCCGGTCACTTCCGGCAAGACGACCTGCGGTGCCCTCTGCGCGGCCAAGCGCTTTCCGGGGCGCGGTGCGATCGGGACGCTCGAACGCCTCCGGCGCCCGCGGCCTGGCGCGGGGCGAGGTAGTGCACCCGCGACGGCGATCTGGTCGTCTCGGTCGTCCAGGACGGCCTGATCCGCGTCAAGGACTCCTGATCTGGTGAAACGCGGCTTCTGATGAAACAGCCGAGCGGTGCCAGATTGATGGAGGCCAGTGTCTATCACACAGCACGCCTCGCACACAGCAGCGGTTGACGGACCTTCCGGGACAGCAGGAATGATCGTGATCTACTGGGTGCCGTAGGTCTCCCTCGGCCCGGTCGTCGGGATAGCGGCAGATCGCGCAGGTTCCCTCCTGGGTCGCTAGCAACTGGTCGCGTTCGTGATCCCATACGTCCGCCGGATTGAATAGCGGTCGCACATAGTCCGCATCGCCGCCCTGGTAGGCCGAAAGGGACCTGATGTTCGCAGGTCATGTGCGATGGCCTCCAGACACAGAGCGAGGGGTTGGACAGACGGCTCAATTCTCACAGGTCAAGCGCCTATGGGCACGGAGAGGCCCTGGCTGAACGACCCGCCGAGGATTCCGCTCAAAGATCTTGATCCGCACATCGTGACAACAGGTCGGAGTCTGGCCCGGTGCGGGCCGTCGCCGGTTCCTCACGGGCCATGGATGAACCGTCTGCTGCCGGGGCGTTCCAGCCCGAGACGAACCATCGGACACGCCCCATGTCCCATGTCCCATGTCCGTGCACGGGTGTGCGTTGACCTACGTTCCAGACGGCGCAGGCCAACGACCAGCCGTCGTCGGCAGCGATGTGAAGGGGATGGTTGACATGGCGCTCGTCCGATGGGCGTGGGACCTCGGGTGGGAGCCGGTAGTCGCCGGACAGGAGGGCGGACAACCGCTCCGCGACCCGCTTGGTGATCTCGTGCTCGTCGCCGGTGCTGCCGACCACGAGTTCCACGTCGTGGACGAAGGTCTGCGGGGCGTCATCAGGTTTCATGGTGATCTCCCCTGAGAGTGCGCGACGCTGCCTTCCGGGTCAGGGCAGCACGCGATAGGTCAGGTGCGTGACCGAGTTCGCTGCTCGCGACTCCACCTGCCGCAGATTCAGTGGCCCGACGCCGTCGAACAGTCGCGTGCCGGCGCCGAGCGTGAGCGGCACGATGTGCAGCCGCAGCTCGTCGATCAGGCCGGCGGCGAGGTACTGGTTGACGGTGGTCGCGCCGCCATGGATGGAGATGGCGCCGTCCCCGACCGCCTCGCGTGCACGTTTCAGCGCGGATTCGATTCCGTCGGTGACGAAGTGGAACGTGGTGCCGCCGTCCATCGGCTGCGGATCGCGCGCGTGGTGAGTGAGCACGAAGACCGGGCCATGGTAGGGCGGATTGTCGCCCCACCAGCCGTTCCACTGCCGGTCCCACTCGCCCCGCACGGGGCCGAACATGTTGCGCCCCATGATGAACGCTTTGGCCGCGGTCCCCCGGTCGAGCTCGACCCGGTTCTCCTCGGCAGCGGCATACCAGGCGTGCAGCTTGTCGCCCCAGCCGTCTCCGCCGTCGTCGCCGAACGGCCGTTGCTCGCTCTGGTTGAGCCCTGCGGAGTATCCGTCGACCGAGATCGTCAGATCGCAGGTCACCCTGCCCAGCCGTGTGGTCATTTGCGCCGTCCTCCTCGTGGCGACCTGCCGTCGCCTTCGCGGTGACCTTCCCGTCACGTGCCAGCATGGAAGCGCCATCACATGACGTCTAATGTCAATTCCGCCGGGAACGCATTAATATTCTTGATCTATGCTCACCCTGACCCACCTCAAGGTTCTGGCCGCGGTGGCCCGACACGGCTCGGTCACCGAAGCGGCAGCGGAGTTGCACTACTCCCAACCGTCGGTGAGTCACCACCTGGCCCGCCTGGAAGCGGCCACCGGCGTCAAACTCGTTCAGCGGATCGGTCGCGGGATCCGGCTGACGCCTGAAGGGCGGTTGCTGGCCGACCGGTCCGCCGAGATCCTGGGCCGAGTCGACGCGGCGACCAACGAGTTGGCCGCCCAGGTCGGCCTGCAGGCCGGGCGGGTCCGGCTGGCCGCCAACGCATCCACACTGAGCACCATCGTGCCCACGGCGGTCGCCGCGTTGGCCCAGGCGCACCCAGGTCTCCAGCTGAGCCTGTTCGACCGCCACCCCGTCGAAGCGCTACGCATGCTGCGGCACGGCGAGATCGACATCGCCCTCGTCTACCGCTACGCCGACGCCCCCGTCGAGGAGGAGGGATTCCGCCTCGAACACCTCGGCGACGATCCGATCTACCTCATCAGCCGGCGACCCGGCGACAGCCTCGCCAACCACCGCCACTCCGCCTGGATCGACGGTTGCGACCGGTGCCAGAACGAACTGAACGCCCTGTGCCGGCACGAGGGCTTCACTCCCCGCATCGCCTCACACAGCGACGACATGGTCGTCGTGCAATCCCTCGTCGCCGCCGGCATCGGCGTCGCCACTCTGCCTGGCCTCGCGCTCCAAGCCCACCGCCGACCCGACATCCACGCCACCGAACTCACCGGCCGCCACCGCCAGATCTACGCCGCCACCTACGGCGACCCACCCGACCCACCCGCTGCGACCGCCGTACTAGCCGCACTCGCCGACGCGACCACGCCGGCAACCTCGACCGCAACGCCGTCGACCACATCCCGCCGAAACAACAGATGATCAGCAAGCAGCGATACAAGCCCATCCGCAAGTCTTGACAATTCCTCCCAGGTCCTCGGCGGGCATCCGAACGCCTCAGGCGCCCGCGGCCTGGCGCGCGGAGAGGTCTTCACCCAGGACGGCGAGTTGGTCGTCTCCGTGGTCCGGGAGGGCCTGATCCGGGTGAGGACTCCTGACCGGCTCACTCCGCCGGAGGCTTGGATTTGCGGCGGGGGAGGCGCATCGTCAGGAGTTTGGCGCGGGGGGCGACGCGGGCGGCCAGGCCGAACAGCGCGTCGGTTCGGGTGCGGTCCGCGTCCAGGTGGGTGAACAGGTTGATCCCCAGGTAGAAGGTGATCGCCGCGTACGCCAGATCGCGTGGTGGCATCAGCTTGGCCAGGGGTGAGCCGCCGATCACCCGGTCCAGGGTCGTCTCGATGAACTCGATCCACGGCTCGGCCCGGACCACGATCTCCTGGCGCAGTTCCGGCCGGGCGATGCCGGCGCCGATCAGCTCCGTGAACAAGGTGATGTGGCCGCCCTCGATGTCGGCCTGGTAGATCGTGGTCGCGACCTCGACCAGGTCCTCGATGGTCGTGGCGCCGGCGACCGCCTCCTGGTGCGCGGCCATCCGCTGCTCCGAGGAGCGGTCGAGGGCGGCCAGCAGCAGCGGGTCGACGCCGTTGAAGTGGTAGAAGATCAGCGCCGAGTTGCAGCCCGCGGCCTTCGCGATCGTGCGGGCGCTCGTGCCCGCGTAGCCCACGGTGCGCAGCGTCTGGGCGGCCGCCTCGATCAGGCGTTCCCGGGTCTCCGTGCTGTTCTGCCCGCTCACGACACTCCCCGGTTGACAACCCGAACACCCTAGTTCATCGTACGGTTTAATCGACCGATTAAATCAGTTGATGAATGAGGTGGCCCATGGTCGTTCCCGACCCCCGGCGGCAGCGGACCGCCCGGCGCACCCTGCTCGGCGTGGTGGCCGCGCTCTTCGTCGCGATGCTCATGTACAAGATCCTCAAGGCCGGGCACCTCGAGCAGACCGCGCTGTTCTACGTCGGGATCCCGGCGCTCATCGCGCTCACGGTCGTGGCGACCGCCCGGCCGCGCTCCACGTTCGGCGCGAACATGGTCACCATCACGATCGGGCTCGCGCTGGCCGGGCCGCTGCTCAACGAGGGCATGGTCTGCCTGGTCGTCGCGGCACCGCTGTTCTACCTGTGCGGCGCGGTCGTGGGCGTGATCGCCGACGCGGTCCGCAAGCACAGGGGCATGCAGGCACTGCTGGTCATCCCGCTGCTGCTCAGCGCCGAGGGCGCGGTGACCTCACTTCCGCGCGGGGGCGAAGTGACGGTCACCCGGAACGCTCCGGCCGGCACCGATCTGGACCGGGCACTGGCGGCCGCGCCGGTGTTCGGTCCGGTTCGGTCGCCGCTGCTGCGGCTCAAGTTCCCCAAGCCCGTACGGGCCGAGGGCTCCGGCCTCGAACCGGGCGCCACCCGGCACATCGACTTCACCCCGCGTAGGTCGCTGGGCATCGGCGCCAGGCCGACGCCCCGCTCGATGGACCTCACGGTCGTCCGGCGCGCCCCCGGCCTCGCGGTGTTCGCGGTCAGCCGCGACACCACGCTCGCCCGGTGGCTCCGGTTCACCGAGGCGGAGTTCCGCTGGCAGGGGACCCGGCTGTCCGTGACCCTCCGGTATCGCAGGACGTTCGATCCCGCCTGGTACTTCGGCCCGGTCCAGCACTACGGCATGCGGGAGGCCGCCGCCTACCTCGCCGAGACCTTCACCGGGAGAGCCGGGTGACGGCGCTGGTCCGCGCGGTCGGCCTCTTCGGCCCGGTCCTCGCCGTCATGGTGATGCTCCGGCACCGTACGCCCGGACGGCGGGAGATCGCCGCGCTGATCCTCGGCTGCGGATGGAACCTGCTGGCGCTCGCCGGGGTCAACGCCGTCGCCCTCCGCGCCGGGTGGTGGTCGTACGCGGCCGAGGGCGGCGTCGTCGCGGGCGTACCGGTCGACCTGCTGCTCGGCTGGGCGGTCCTGTGGGGCGGCGTCGGGGTGCTGGCGCTGCGCCGGTCGTCGCTGTTCCTCGTCGCGGCGCTCGCAGTGTGGTTCGACCTCGCCGTGATGCCTATGGGCGAGCCGGTGGTGCGGCTGGGCGATACGTGGCTGATCGGGGAGACGGCCGCGGTCACCGTCGCCCTGGTGCCCGGGCTGCTGCTGGGCCGGTGGACCGCCGAGGGCCGCCGCCTCATGACGCGGGTGGCGATGCAGGGCGTGCTGGCCATGGGCCTGATGGTCGTCCTGCCGGTCGCTCTGAGCGGGGTGCCCGCCCGTCCCGGCTGGACGCTGGGCCTGGTCGTCCAGCTTTCGACCGTGCCCGCGGCGCTGGTCGCCGCGGCGGTGGGGGAGTTCGCCCGGACGGGAGGGGGGACGCCGCTGCCGTACGACCCGCCGGTCCGCCTGGTGACGTCCGGCCCGTACGCCTATGTCCGCAATCCGATGCAGACCGGGATGACCGCCGCGTACCTGCTCCTGGGCGTCCTCGAGCCGCGGTTCCTCGCCGGCGCCGTCGTGGCCGTCGCGTACGGCGCGGGCCTGGCCGCCTGGCACGAGGACGCCCAGCTGCGCGGGCTGCACGGCGAGGCGTGGACCCGCTACCGGTCGGCCGTCCGGCCCTGGCTGCCGAGGAGACGTCCGCATGCGGGAACACCGGCGGCCGTCGTCTGGATCGCGGGCGGCTGCGACCGTTGCGCCCCGGTCGCCGGCTGGATCGTCAGGCGGGCACCGGTCGCCCTGACCGTACGCGCCGCCGAGAGCCACCCCACCGGCCTGCGGCGGATGACGTACGAGCGATCCGACGGCGTACGCGCCGAGGGCGTCGCCGCCTGGGCGCACGCGGCCGGGCACCTGCACCTCGGCTGGGCGCTGGCCGGCTGGATCCTGCTGCTGCCGGGCCTCCGTCATTTCACCCAACTGTGCGCCGACACCTTCGGCGCGGGCCCGGCCCTCACGCCGGTCGGATCAGCGGCGGGAACCCGGTACCGGCGCCAAGGGTAGCCGGTAACATTCTGCCGGCCATGGCACGGCGAGCCCGCGAGGCGGTTGAGCGCGAGCCCCTGCGGTTCTACGAAAGCGGCCCACTCGGCGCCATCGCGCACATCCGTACGGACCGGTCGGGCCCGCGAGAGTGACCGGACCAATCATGGAGGAGGCCCTCCCCATGGGCATCATGACGTCGATCCGCGGACCGCGGGACCTGAAGGCGCTCGACGGCGACCAGCTGTCCCGGCTGTCGGAGGAGATCAGGGCGTTCCTGGCCGACGCCGCGGCCCGTACCGGCGGACCCCTGGGCCCGAACCTCGGGATGGTCGAACTCACCGTCGCCCTGCACCGGGTCTTCGACGCGCCACGGGACCGGATCGTCTTCGACACCGGCCACCAGAGCCACGTGCACGAGCTGCTGGCCGGGCGTCAGGACCGGAAGAGCGGCCCGTCCCACGACGGCGCCGCGAACCGGCGGACCGCGCTCGGCTGGGCCGACGGCCTCGCCAAGGCCGCCCGTGACCGCTCCCACGTCGTCGCGGTGACCGGCGGCACGGCCTGGGAGGCGCTCGACGGCCTCGCCGGGGACGACCGGCCGCTCGTGATCGTCGTCAACGACGGCGGCGGCTCCTCCCATCCGGTAGGGCAGGACCTGCGATACCTCGGCCCGGTCGACGGCCACGACGTCACCGCCGTCGAGGCCGCGCTACGCCGGGCGAAGGACCTGCCCGGCCCGGTCGTCGTCCACTGCGTCACCGAGAAGGGCCGCGAACGACCCGGCGCCGACGGACACGCGGCGACGCCGCCAGGAGGCCTCTCATGAGCCGGGTCGGCACGCGCAACGCGCGGTTTCAGCAGTGGGAGGCTCTGCTCTCCAACCGGACCAAGCGCAACCGCAGCGGGGAGTTCCTCGTCCAGGGCGTACGGCCGATCACCCTCGCCGCCGAGCACGGCCGGCCGATCCGGGCGCTCCTGTACGCCTCCGGGCGGCGGCTGTCGGACTGGGCCGAGGCCATGCTGCGCGACACCGGTGCCGAGCGGGTCGAGATGGCACCCGAGCTGCTCGCCGAGCTGGCCGGCAAGGACGACGCCGAGCTCGTCGCGGTGGCCGCGCTGCCGCCGGACGACCTGGACCGCATCACGCCCGGCGGCCCGGTGATCGTCTTCGACCGGCCCAGCGACCCCGGCAACATCGGCACCGTCGTACGCTCCGCCGACGCGTTCGGCGCCTCCGGCGTGATCGTGACCGGGCACGCCGCCGACGTCTACGACCCCAAGGCGGTACGCGCCAGCACCGGCTCGCTGTTCGCCGTGCCGGTCGTCCGCGTGTCCTCGCCCGGGGACGTCGTCGCGTGGGCCCGCGCCGCGGACATCCGGATCATCGGCACGGACGAGACCGGAACACACGACATCTTCCGCCGCGATCTGGGCGGTCCGGTGCTGATAGTGATCGGCAACGAGACCCGCGGGATGTCCGCCGCGTGGCTGGCTGCCTGCGACGAGACCGTGCGGATCCCCATCGGCGGGGCGGCCAGTTCGCTCAACGCCGCGGCCGCCGCGACGGTGCTCCTGTACGAGGCCGCGCGACAGCGTGAAGAAAAATAAGAAATCGCAGGTGAAAAATACGTTGCCCACATCGGGGAAGCGATCGTACGCTTCTCGCGAGCACATGACGGACCCCTCCCTCAGAGGGGTCTCCGGACGAGAGAGGCGGTGGCAGTCCTGTGAGTAACGACTTCGGTTCCTCGGCTTGGGCCGCCGCATGCCCGCGTACGGCTGTGCTGTCCCCGCGTCGCGTCACGCTTCTCGGTGCCACGTCCCTCTATGGGCGCGTGCGACCTGATGGCGTGGAAAAGCGGGTGGAGCAGCATGTCTTCGCCAAGTCCGCTGCTGTTCTGAGCAATGCCCAGGTCGAGGACACCGGCATCCGCATGTCGCTGGGTCCGCCCCCCTGGAGACCGCCAGAGTGAGAGCTCTGAGCAGGCCTCCAGGCCGCGGATCCCATACCCGGGAACCGCGGCCTTTTTCTTTGGAGCAACACCGTGTTCGGCAAACACCACACCGAGCCAAACGAGATCGAATCGAGAAAGGGGGTGGAGACCTTGGGCCTCGCACTCACCGCGATCAGCGAGAACCTTGATCTTCCTTGTCGGAACGAGCCCGAGCTTTTCTTCGCCGAGTCGCCCCAGGACGTCGAGCTGGCCAAGGCGCTCTGCGCCGAGTGCCCGATCCGGCGTGCCTGCCTCGCCGGCGCCACCGAGCGCCGCGAGCCGTGGGGTGTCTGGGGTGGAGAGCTCTTCATCCGTGGCGTCGTCGTTCCCCGCAAGCGCCCGCGCGGCCGTCCGCGCAAGAACGCCGAGGTAGCGGCATGACGCCCCGGCCGACCGAGACCGTACACATCGAGAAAGAGCAGCCGATGAGCTTGCTGAGCATAGAACTGTCCCAGGAACGAATACGCGAGGCCGAGCGTGAAGTGGCACGCCGGCGCGGCATGGCCCAGGCGCGGGCCGCGCGCCGGGCCCGGCGTGACGCCGAGCTGACCGCCTCGCGTCTCAGGCGCCTGCTGACCATGCGCTGACGGCCCCCACACAACCGGAACCAGACCAACACGGAAGGAACCCCCGGCACCACACTGCCGGGGGTTCCTGTCGTCTCGGGGACGCCGCCCGCGAGAGACGACGACGAAATCGTGCGTGCGACGCCGCCGGTGGTTGGGATGTCCTGGTCGAGGCAACGCATTGACCAATGTGGCCGCGTTTCGTCCACGCCGGGGCGGTCGATCGGTGATGCTAGGAGTGAGGCCGACAGAGGGGAACACCGGGCATGGTCAGCTGTTCGTCATGTGGAACCACCGCCGAGTCATCGCTCGGCTGGACCACGGATGTGACCGAGCGGGGCCTGCAGCACCTCTGTGACCGCTGCAGCAGGGACAACATCCGGTCGATCGAAGGCCGCCTCGACCCGACCTACTGGTAGCCGCCGAAGATCAGCTGGCGATCTCGTCGGTGGGGTCGTCGCCCGCGAAGCCCGGCACCCAGCGCAGCGCCTCGCCGCGGAACGGTCCCTCCGCCTCGAGCTGGCACAGCACGCCCGTGCCGGCGGCCACCACCCGATGGATCAGTACGTACGACGGCGGAAGGTTGAGCTGCCGTACGACGTTGGTCGGCCGCAGGTCGGTGACCCGGGCGAACTCCTGACGCAGCCACTCGCGCGAGAACTTGAACGTGTCCTCGATCAGCGGTTCGGCGATCGGCACGATGAACGACCGCAGCGACTCGGCGTCGATCTCGACGCCCTCGCGGATGAAGCCCTCCTCGCGCAGGGCCTTCATGATCTGGTCGATGTCCAGCAGCGTGCCGATCCGCATGAGCACGCCGATGCGGCGGTGGAAGCCGCCCGGCAGCCGGTCGACGGCGCCGAAGTCGATGACGCCGAGGCGCCCGTCGTCGAGCAGCCGGTAGTTGCCGGGGTGCGGGTCGGCGTGCAGCATGCCGCACCGCGCGGGGCCGGAGAACAGGAACCGGCAGTAGAGCAGGCCCGCGTGGTCCCGCTGCTCCTGCGTGCCGCCGGAGATGATCGCCGACAGCGGGGTGCCGTCCATCCACTCGGTCACCAGCACGTCGCCGGACTGGTCGATGACCTGCGGGATGAAGAAGTCCGGGTCGTCGGCGTACGCCTCGGCGAAGGCCTGCTGCGACTCCGCCTCGACGGTGTAGTCGAGCTCCTCGCGGACGCGTTCCCGCAGCTCGTCGAGCATCGACTTGGTGTCCAGGCCGGGGGCCAGGGCGGAGAAGAGCCGGCCCAGCCGCGCGAGCTGGTTGAAGTCGCTCAGCAGCGCCTGCCCGGCACCGGGGTACTGCACCTTGACCGCGACGGTACGGCCGTCGTGCCAGACCGCCTTGTGCACCTGGCCGATCGAGGCCGCCGCGGCGGGCCGGTCGTCGAACTCGGCGAACAGCGACCGCCAGTCCTCGCCGAGTCCCTCGGACAGGACCCGGTGCACGGTACGGGCGGGCAGCGGCGGCGCCGCCTCCTGGAGGCGGGTGAGCGTGGCGCGGTACGGGCCGGCGATCTCCGGCGGCAGCGCGGCCTCGAAGATCGACAGCATCTGGCCGAGCTTCATCGCCCCGCCCTTGAGCTCGCCGAGCACCTTGAACAGCTGCTCGGCGGTCCGCTGCTGGATCTCGGCCGCGACGAGTTCGGCCGATTTACCGAACGTACGTTTGCCGACACCGAGCGCCGTCCGTCCGGCGAAGCCGATCGGGAGCGAGGCCAGCTTGGCTGAACGTGTCACGGCACGACGGGGGAGATCGCTCATTCGCCTACCTGCTCGATCGCGCATCCGCGAGGCTGCTGGGGACGTCCGTCCGGTCCGATCACGCCTTCATTGTCCGGGAGAGACGCGACACGTCTATAGCGAGAACCGCCAGATGTTGGGGACATGTCCCTCTGAGCATAAATGACCTGGCCAAACGAGTAAGTGTGTGCTTCCTCACTAGGTCTCCCGAGCGCCCCGGACGCGAGGACATTACCCTCCCGCCATGAGCGAGCGAACAGGCGAGCACGGGCCCACGGTCACACCTCCGGCGAAGGAGAGCGCATGAGCGAACGGCTGCGAGTGGACCGGCGCCCGGAGGGGATCGTCGTGCTCACCCTCGACGACCCCGACCGGCGCAACGCGATGTCGGACACGATGACGGCGGCCTGGCGCGAGGTCGTCGCCGGCCTGCGCGAAGATCCCGAACTGCGCTGCGTGGTCGTGACCGGCGCCGGCAGCGCCTTCTCCTCGGGTGGCGACCTGACCTGGATCGCCGAGCGCGGTGAGGTCGAGGTCGCCCCGCTCCGTGACCACATGCTGGAGTTCTACCGGACCTGGCTGTCGATCCGGGACCTGGAGGTGCCGACCGTCGCCGCGGTCAACGGGGCCGCCGTCGGCGCCGGCCTGTGCCTCGCGCTGGCCTGTGACCTGCGTTACGCCGCCGTCGACGCCAAGCTGGTCGCGCCCTTCACCCGCCTCGGCATCCACCCGGGCATGGCCGCGACCTACCTCCTGCCCGAGGCGGGCGGCCTGCCGCTGGCCCGAGAGATGCTCTTCACCGGCCGGGTGGTGACCGGGGCGCAGGCCGAGCGGTACGGGCTGGTCAACCGGGCGGTGCCCCGCGAGGACGTGCTCGGCGAGGCGCTCGGCGTCGCCGCGGAGATCGCGGCGCGGGCGCCGGTCGCGACGAGGCTGACCAAGGCGGCCCTGGCCGGCGGCGGGCCGCCGAGCCTGGAGGCGGCCCTGCGATGGGAGTCGCTCGCCCAGCCCGTGACCATGGCCTCGGCGGATCTGGCCGAGGGGATCGCCGCCCAGCGGGAGAAACGCGTCCCGAGGTTCACCGGCCGCTGAAGTCCCGACGGGCCGGTCGCCGCCCTTCCCCAGCCGGGCACCGGTCCGTGCACCGACGGTAGGAGCCGGGTCCTCAGGAGCGCAACGAGTCCTGTGGACGAGGCTGGGGACCTAGGTGGGGACGGCGCGGGGTGTCGCTGTGGACAGACTGCGTACAAGGATGTGGATAGCCCTGGGGATGAATCAATTACCCCGGTTCTACCTGCATCGATGCGATCCACCCCCTGTGGAGAAAACAAAGTTTTCGGTACGGTGCTACGGTGCCCCCCACAGGCGAGATTGAAGTCCGTCGCAGCTCACGGCGCCGCCGTACGGTGACCGCGCGCCGCGACGGTGACAAGACGGTCGTGATGATGCCGGCCGGGTTGAGCGCCGCCGAAGAGCAGGAATGGATCGCGACGGTGCTGGAGAGGCTGGCGAGGCGTGAGCAGCGCCGGCACCCGAGTGACGACGTGCTGTTCGACCGTGCCCGTGAGCTGTCGACACGCTATCTCGACGGCCGCGCCGCGCCCCTGAGCGTGCGCTGGGTCAGCAACCAGCGCAGCCGCTGGGGCTCCTGTACGCCCGACGACGGCTCCATCCGGCTGTCCATACAGCTCCGAGGCATGCCCGGCTGGGTCGTCGACTACGTCCTGCTGCACGAGCTGACGCACCTGCTGGAGCCCGGTCACGGGCCCTCGTTCTGGAAACTCGTCAACCGCTACCCCAAGACCGAGCGCGCCCGCGGCTACCTCGAAGGCGTCGCCGCCACCGCCGGTCTGCCCCTGACGGACGGAGAGCCCGTCGCGTGACGGCCCGATTCGTCGCCGTCCTCGCCGGACGCGAGGTCGCGACCCCGCCGGGTGCCGACCCGGCGGAGTTCCGGCTCGCCGTGATCGAGGACACCTATGAGGTCGTCGCCGGCTTGGAGTTCGTCACCCCCGTCCTCGCCCTCACCGACGACGACGATGACGCCGCGTCGATCACCTGGCCGGGCACCGAGATCGTCCGTACGGACGGCCTGCGGGCGCTGCTCGACGCGCTGACCGGCCTCGGCGCCGACCAGGCGGCCGTCGTCGCCCACGACGCCCCGGACCTGCCGCCCCTGCTGCTCGGAAAGCTCTTCCGCGCCCTCGGTGGCGGAGAGGTCGCGATCTGCCCGGCCAAGGACGGCGGCCTCGTCGCCCTGGCCGCCCGGCTGCCGGCCGCGCCGTGGATCGGTGAGATCGACCTCGACACCGAAGACGCCCCGAGCCGGCTGCGCGCCGCCGCCGGGCGCCCCGGCGCCGTACGCTCCGGGCCCGGCTGGCACCGCCTCCGTACGCCCCGGGACCTCACGCGTCTCGACCCTGGCCTCGAGGGCTGGGACAACACCAGAATCCTGCTCGGCGGCGGGTAAATCCGGTAAGGGTTTCCTGACCCAAAGGTCACATTGACGCGCTCTGCAAAGGATTGCAGAGTTTCACTCATTCATCCCGTCAAGGAGCACTCGTGCCGGTGACCATCCAGGATGTGGCCCGTGAGGCGGGGGTCTCGGTGTCCACCGTGTCCCGCGCGTTCACGGCGCCGGAGATGGTGAGAGACGAGACCCGGCACTTCGTGCTCGCGACCGCGGAACGGCTGGGCTACCGCCCGAACCGCGCCGCGCGGGGGCTGATCACCGGCAGGACCGGAAACCTCGGCGTGATCGTCCCCGACCTGTCGAACCCCTTCTTTCCCAACGTGCTGAAGGGAGTGCAGTCCCGCGCTCGCGAGGCCGACTACGCCGTCTTCCTCGCGGACTGCGACGAGAACGCCACCGAGGAGGTCGCCCTCGTCCAGGCCATGGCCAAGCAGGTCGACGGCGTGATCCTCTGCTCCTCCCGCATGTCGGCCGCCCAGCTCGAACGCATCGTCGGCAGCACCTCCCTGGTGTTCGTCAACCGCCAGGTCGGCGACCAGCCGGCGGTCCTGATGGACACGGCCGGCGGCATGCGGCAGGCGGTCGACCATCTCGCGGCGCTCGGGCACCGCCGGATCGCCTTCCTGAACGGGCCGCGCGCCTCGTGGTCCAACCGGGAACGCCGGCGCGGCCTGCGCCGCGCGGCCCGGCAGGGCATCGAGATCGTCGAGCTGGGGCCGTTCGCCCCGCGCTTCGAGGGCGGCCCGCACGCCGCCGACCTGGCGCTGGCCGAGGGCGTGACGGCGATCATCGCCTACAACGACCTGATGGCGCTGGGCGTGATGTCCCGGCTGGCCGACCGGGGCGTGTCCGTACCCGGGCAGATGAGCGTCGTCGGGTTCGACGACATCTTGATGGCGGGCATGGCCACCCCGCCGCTGACCACCGTGTCGATGCAGAACGAGCGAGCGGGCCGCGTGGCCGTCGACCTGCTCGTCAGCCTCCTGACCGTCACCGGCGCCGCGGGGGATCCGCGCCGGGAACTCGAATGTCAGCTGATCGTGCGGGCGTCGACCGCCGTACCGCCCGATCCGACCGGAAGGTGAATCCCCGAATGCGCGCTAAGAAGTTGTGCCTCGCGGCGGTGTTCGTCCTGGTGGGCGCCTGCGGCTCGCCGAGCGCCGGGGGAGGGGCCAAGGACCTCTCCCCGGACAAGGTGCCGAACAGCCCGAAGAAGGCGGTGACGCTCAACATCATCGACGTCGCGGGCAACCTCCAGCTCACCAAGGGCATGATCGACGAGTTCGTCCAGACGCACCCGAAGGTCATCAAGAAGGTCACCTACACCACGGCCACCGCGCCGGAGCTGCCCGGCAAGATCAAGGCGCAGCAGAGCGCGGGGCAGGTGCAGATCGGGCTGGTCCTCACCGGCACCGACGGGCTCGCGGCCGGCATCTCCCAGAAGCTGTGGGTCAAGACCGATGACTACGCGAGCCGTATGGGCGCCGCGAACTACCTGCCGCCCGCGCAGAAGATGCAGGAGCTCGCGCAGGGCCACGGCGTCGAGATCGTCTACTACCCCTCCGGGCCGCTCATCGAGTACAACCCCAGGACGGTCACCAAGCCGCCGGCGACCGTACAGGACCTGCTCGCGTGGGCCAAGGCACACCCGAAGAAGTTCCAGTACGCCCGCCCGGCCAACTCCGGCCCCGGCCGTACGTTCCTCATGGGCCTGCCCTACATCCTCGGCGACAGCGACCCCAAGGACCCCAAGGCCGGCTGGGCCAAGACCTGGGCCTACCTCCAGGAGCTCAGCAAGTACGTCGACTACTACCCCTCCAAGACCTCCGAGACGATGGCGAACCTGGCCAACGGGTCGGCCGACATCATCGCCACGACCACCGGCTGGGACATCAACCCGCGCGCGCTCGGCCAGGTGCCGGCCGGGGACAAGGTCGCCGCCCTCAAGGGCATGCACTGGGTGACCGACGCCCAGTACGCCGTCGTGCCGACCGGCGTCTCCGCCGACGTGTTGTCCGCGGACCTGCAGCTGATCAAGTGGATGCTCACGCCACAGCAGCAGGCCAAGGCCTACGACACCGGCTACTTCTACCCGGGCCCGGCGGTCAGCGGGGTCACCGTGCAGATGGCGCCGCAGAAGTCCCAGCAGGTCATCCAGCAGTTCGGCCGCCCGGAGTACGACGAGTGGATCGCCACGTTCCCCAAGGAGACCTCGCTGCCGGCCGAGCAGCAGGTGGCCGCGTTCGACCAGTGGGACCGCACCGTGGGCAGCGGAAAGGTCCGCAAGTGACCGACAGCAGGATCTCGGAGCTGCGGCTCGACCACGTGAGCCGCGGCTTCGGGGGCGTGACGGCCCTGGACGGCCTCGACCTGACGATCAGGGGCGGCGAGTTCGTGGCGCTGCTCGGCCCCTCCGGCTGCGGAAAGTCGACCGCGCTGAACTGCCTGGCCGGCCTGCTGCCGCTGAGCGAGGGTTCGATCACCCTCGACGAGAGGCGGATCGACACCGTGCCCCCGGAGCAGCGCGGGTTCGGGATGGTCTTCCAGAACTACGCGCTGTTCCCGCACATGTCCGTACGGGCCAACATCGGCTTCGGCCTGCGGATGGCGCGGGTCGCCAAGGCCGAGGCCCGGCGGCGCGTGGACGAGGCGCTCGCCCTCGTCCAGCTGGAGGACCACGCGGGGAAGTTCCCCGCCCAGCTGTCCGGCGGTCAGCAGCAGCGCGTCGCGATCGCCCGCGCGATCGTCCTCGAACCCGCGCTCGTGCTCATGGACGAGCCGCTGTCCAACCTCGACGCCAAGCTGCGGCTGGAGATGCGCACCGAGATCAAGCGCATCCACCAGACGCTGGGGCTCACGACCGTCTACGTGACGCACGACCAGGAGGAGGCGCTCTCGCTGGCGGACCGGCTCGTGCTCCTGCGGCAGGGCCGGGTCCAGCAGGTCGGCACGCCCGAGGAGGTCTACTCCGAGCCCGCCAACCGCTTCGTGGCCGGGTTCATGGGGTACCGCAACGAGCTGGAGCTGCCCGTGACCTCGGTCACGGACAAGACCGTGGTCCTGGGCGACCTGACCGGGACGCGCCGCGAAGACCTCGGCGAGGTCGCGGTCGCCGCGATCCGGCCCGAGGACTTCACCGTGGGAGACGGGCCGAACGCCATGGAGGTCGACGTCGAGGTCGTGGAGTACCAGGGCCGCGAGCAGGCGATCCAGGCCCGTACGGCAGAGGGCGGCCCGCTCCACCTGCGCGCGCCGACGCGCCTGGCCCCGGGCGACCGGGTGACCGTGTCGGTGCCGCCGGAGCGGGTGCTGGTCTTCGCCGCCGAGAGCCCGGCGGCGCCGTCCGGGGAGGCGGCCTAGATGGCGGTCCAGGTGGCGGCGCCGCGGATGGCCCTGCGGCACCGCCTGGCCGACCGGGGCGTGGACCGTACGCTGCTGCTCCTGCTGCCGGCCGTGCTGTTCATCGTGGCGCTGTTCGTCTATCCGTTCGTGTACGGGCTGCAGCTGTCCTTCCAGCCGCAGCCCGGTTCGGAGACGGTCCAGCGGTACGGCTCTGGGGCCTTCGCCGACTACCACGCGTTCTTCGCCGACCCGTACCTGCGGAACACGATCTGGACCACGCTCAAGCTCGGCCTGCCCGCCGCCCTGTTCAACGTCCTCGCGTCGGTGCCGATCGCGTACCGGATGCGCGGCCGGTTCCGCGGCAAACGGACGATCACCACGATCCTCGTCGTGCCGATCGCGCTCGGCACGGTGCTGACCGCCGAGGGCCTGCTGGCGTTCATGGGACCCACCGGCTGGCTGAACCGCCTCCTGCTCGACCTGCATCTCACCGACC
Organism: Actinomadura sp. DC4; assembly: GCF_030406325.1. GTDB lineage: Bacteria > Actinomycetota > Actinomycetes > Streptosporangiales > Streptosporangiaceae > Actinoallomurus. Next base: position 441,871 of record NZ_JAUEQY010000004.1, read on the forward strand.
ACCCCGTGCGCCTCACGCACAACTACTGGGGCGTGCTGTTCTCGCTGGTCATCTCCGGGTTCCCGTTCGCGTTCCTGCTGACGCTGTCCTACCTGTCCGGCATCGACCCGACGCTGGAGCGGGCGGCGGCGACGCTCGGCGCGGGCTGGTGGCAGCGGTTCCGGTACATCACGCTGCCGTTGCTGGCGCCCGGCCTGGGCATCACGTTCTGCCTGTCGTTCGTGCTGGCGTTCTCGGTCTTCCCCTCAGCGATCATGGTCGGCGACCCGGCCGGATCGACCCGGGTGATCTCGATCGCGGCCTTCCACGCGGCGTTCGAGCAGTACGACTACTCGATGGCCTCGGCGATCGCCATGATCATGGGCGCCGTCGAGCTGGTCGTCATCGGCGTGGTGCTCGGCTGGCGCTCCCGGCTGTACCGCGGTGCGACGGGAGGCAAGGGATGACCACCATCACCCGACGGAGGGTCGCGCTGCGGCCCGGAACGTGGCTGGTCTGGGGCGCGGTCGTCTTCTTCCTGCTGATCCTGGCCGGCGTCGTGGGTGCGGTCGTGGTCGACTCGTTCGGCACGCGCTGGTTCGGCGGGTGGCTGCCCTCCGGCTGGACCGCGCACTGGTACGGCACGGCGTGGCGCGAGTTCGACCTCGGCGGCGTGCTGATCGTCACGCTGGAGGTCGCCCTGGCGGTCGTGGTGATCTCGCTGCTCGTCGGCGTGCCCGCCGCGTACGCCCTCGCCCGCCGGACCTTCCCCGGCAAGCGCGTGCTGATGGTCGCGTTCCTGCTGCCGATCCTCATCCCGCCGATCACCTACGGCGTGCCGCTGGCCACCGTGCTCTACAAGTTCCACCTGGCCGGCCGGCTGACCGGCGTCATCCTGGCCAATCTCGTCCCGGCCGTGCCGTTCGTCATCCTCGTCATGACGCCGTTCATCGAGCAGATCGACCCGAAGATCGAGTCGGCCGCGCGGATGTGCGGCGCGCGCACGAGGCTGATCTTCACCCGGATCCTCGGGCCACTGCTCGTCCCCGGCATGCTCGCCGCCGCGATCCTCATCCTCGTGCGCACGGTCGGCATGTTCGAGCTGACCTTCCTCACCGCGGGGCCGGACAGCCAGACGCTGGTCGTCGCGCTCTACTACTCCGTCTCCTCGGCCGGCATCCGCGCGCAGCAGGAGATCGACGCGATGGCGGTCCTCTACACCATGTCCATGCTGGTACTGCTCGTCGTGGCACTGCGCTTCGTCAACCCGACCCAGCTGGTGACCCAGATCAAGGAGAGAGATTGAGAACCCTGCTGACCCCGGGCAAGGAAACCGAGCTGATCGGGCTGGAGCTGGCCGACCTGGCCGACGGCGAGACCCTCGACCTGACCCGCGACACCGAGATCGCGGCCGTGATCCTGTCCGGCGTCGTCGACGTCGACGGGCTCGGCACGGCGGGCGGGCGCGCCGGCGTCTTCGACGGGCCGGGCCACACGGTGTACGCCCCGCCCGGCACGCCGCTGCGGTTCCGCGCCACGGGCGGCCCGGCGCAGATCGTCCTCGCCTCGGCCCCGCTCGGCGACGGCACGCCCGGCCGGGCCCGGATCATCGGCCCGGCCGACCAGGCCGTCGACGAGCGCGGCGAGGGCAACTGGGCCCGTACGGTGCGCACGATCCTCGGCCCGGACGACGACGCCGGGCGGCTGCTGCTCGGCGAGACGATCAACCCGCCCGGCAACTGGTCCAGCTATCCGCCGCACAAGCACGACACCCACGAGCCGCCCCGAGAGGTCCGGCTGGAGGAGGTCTACCTGTTCAAGGTGGACCCGGAGGGCGGCTTCGGCATCCAGCTCCGCTACGACGGCCAGGGCGAGGAGGCCTTCACCGTACGGGACGGCGACGTCGCGGCCATCCCGGCCGGCTACCACCCGGTCGTGGCCGCCCCCGGCTACTCCCTCTGCTACCTGTGGGTGATGGCCGGCCAGGGTCGGCAGATGATCCCCTACCTCGACCCCGACCACGCCTGGGTCCAGAACGGATGAGGCCGAGGTGAACATCGTCGCGGCCAAGGTCATCGTCACCTGCCCGGACCGCAACTTCGTGACCCTGAAGCTGACCACGGACGACGGGCTGACCGGGGTGGGCGACGCCACCCTCAACGGCCGGGAGCTCGCGGTCGCCTCCTACCTTCAGGATCACGTGTGCCCGTTGCTCATCGGCCGCGACGCGGCCCGCATCGAGGACACCTGGCAGTACCTCCACAAGGGCGCGTACTGGCGGCGCGGCCCGGTGACGATGACCGCGGTCGCGGCGGTCGACACGGCGCTGTGGGACATCAAGGGCAAGGCCGCCGGGATGCCGGTCTACCAGCTCATCGGCGGCCGGTCGCGCGACGCGGTCACGGTGTACGGGCACGCGAACGGCGCGACCGTCCCCGACGTCCTGGAGCAGGTCGGCGGCCTGCTCGACCGCGGCTACCGCGCGGTGCGGGTCCAGGTCGGCATCCCCGGACTGAAGAAGGTCTACGGCGTGCCGGCGACCCGCGAGCCGTACGAGCCGGCGGTCGCGGGGGAACGGCCGGACGAGGAGACCTGGTCGACGCCGAAGTACCTCAACTTCGTTCCGGGCCTGTTCGCGGCGGTGCGCGAGCGGTTCGGGCACGACTTCCACCTGCTCCACGACGTGCACCACCGGCTCACCCCGATCGAGGCGGCGCGCCTGGGCAGGGCGGTGGAGCCGTACGGGTTGTTCTGGCTGGAGGACCCGATCTCCGAGGAGCTCCAGGAGGGGTTCCGGCTGATCCGGTCGCACACGACGACGCCGATCGCGGTCGGTGAGGTCTACAACTCGATCTGGGACTGCCGGCAACTGATCGTCGAGCAGCTCATCGACTACATCCGGATGGACGTCGTGCACGGCGGCGGGATCACCCACCTGCGCCGGGTGTTCGACCTGGCCGCCCTCCACCACGTACGGACCGGGTCGCACGGCGCCACCGACCTGTCGCCGGTGTGCCTGGCCGCCGGCCTGCACGTCGACATCGCCGTGCCGAACTTCGGCATCCAGGAGTACATGCCGCACACCGAGGCCACCGACGCGGTCTTCCCGCACACCTACCGGTTCGCCGACGGGCTGCTGTACCCCTCGGAGGAGCCGGGTCTCGGCGTCGACATCGACGAGGAGGCGGCCGCGGAGTACCCCTACCGGCGGGCCTACCTGCCGGTCAACCGCCTGGAGGACGGGAGCATGCATGACTGGTGACACCCTGCTGCTGCAGCCCGAGGACGACGTGGCGGTCGCCCTGCGCGACATCGACGGCGTGCCGCGCGGGCACAAGGTCGCCGTACGCGACCTGGCCGTCGGCGCGCCGATCCGCAAGTACGGCCAGATGATCGGGGTGGCGACCGCGCCGATCAAGGCCGGGGAGCACGTGCACACGCACAACCTCGGCATGGGCCCGCACGACACCGACTACGCCTTCGGCACCGACCTGCGCCCGGTGCCGCCCATCGCCCCGGCCGGGTTCCAGGGCATCGTACGGCCGGACGGCCGCGTCGCCACGCGCAACTACATCGGCATCCTGACCTCGGTGAACTGCTCGGCCACGGTCGCCCGCAGGATCGCCGCCCGCGCCTCGACGGAGGGCTATCCGAACGTCGACGGCGTCGTGGCGCTGACCCACGGCACCGGCTGCGGCATGGCCGCCGACGGCGACGGGATCCGGCTGCTGCGCCGCACCCTGAACGGCTACGCGCGCCACCCCAACTTCGCCGCGATCCTCGTGATCGGGCTCGGCTGCGAGGTCAACCAGCTCACCGGCTTCGACCTGCCCGAGGGCACGCCGACGATGACGATCCAGGAGCTCGGCGGCACCTCCGCGACCGTACGCCGCGGCCTGGAGGTGATCGGCGAGCTGCTGCCCGCGGCGAACGCGGTCACCCGCGAGCCGGTGCCCGCCTCCGAGCTGGTCCTCGGCCTGCAGTGCGGCGGGTCCGACGGCTACTCCGGCATCACCGCCAACCCCGCCCTGGGTGCCGCCGCCGACCTCCTCGTACGGCACGGCGGCACCGCGGTCCTCGCCGAGACGCCCGAGGTGTACGGGGCCGAGCACCTGCTGACCCGCCGAGCGGTCTCCCGCGCCGTCGGCGAGCGGCTGATCGGGCGGATCCACTGGTGGGAGTCCTACGCCGAGTCGATGGACAACAACCCCTCGCCGGGCAACAAGGCCGGCGGCCTGACCACGATCCTGGAGAAGTCGCTCGGCGCGGTCGCCAAGGGCGGCACGACGCCGCTCACCGCGGTCTACGAGTACGCCGAGCCGGTCACCGAGCGCGGTTTCGTCTTCATGGACACTCCCGGGTACGACCCGGTCTCGGCGACCGGGCAGGTGGCCGGCGGCGCGAACCTGATCTGCTTCACGACCGGCCGCGGCTCGGTGTACGGCTGCCGCCCGGCGCCGAGCGTGAAGCTGGCCAGCAACCGCGAGACGTACCTGGCCATGGAGGAGGATATGGACGTCGACTGCGGCGCGATCCTCGCCGGAGAGGTCTCGGTCGCGGAGCTGGGAGAGCGGATCTTCGAGCTGGTCCTGGAGGTCGCCTCGGGACGCAAGACGGCGAGCGAGGAACTCGGCTTCGGCGACGAGGAGTTCGCGCCCTGGCAGTTGGGAGCGGTGATGTGAACGAGCGGTTGTCGCTGACGAGCCGGCCTCGTACGGTGCCGGACTCGGTGGAGATCGTGCACCTGGGCATCGGGGCGTTCCACCGGGCGCACCAGGCGGTCTACACCGAGGACGCCGGCGACGGCTGGGGGATCTGCGGGATCACCCAGCGGAGCGCGGCCGTGGCCGAGCGGCTGGCGCCCCAGGACGGCCTCTACAGCGTGCTCGTACGCGGGCCCGGCGCCGCCTCGGCACGCGTGATCGGCGCGGTCCGCGAGGTGCTCACCGGCGAGGCCACCGTGGCGCGGATCGCGGACCCGGCCGTACGGATCGTCTCGCTGACCGTGACCGAGAAGGGCTATCGGCGCGACCCGGCGACCGGGCGGCTGCGCCTCGACGACCCGGAGATCGCGCTGGACCTCGCGGGACGCCCGCCGCGCACCGTGGTCGGCCGGCTGGTCGCCGGCCTCGCCGCCCGCGAGGCGCCGGTGACCGTGCTGTGCTGCGACAACCTCCCCTCCAACGGCGCGACCCTGCGCGGCCTGGTCGAGGAGTACGCCGGGCGGAGCGGCGCCGAGATCGGCTGCGAGGTCGCCTTCCCCTCGACCATGGTCGACCGCATCGTGCCCGCCACCACCCCCGCGGACCTCGACGAGGCCGAGCGCCTCCTCGGTGTACGGGACGAGGGCGTCGTCGTCACCGAGCCGTTCACGCAGTGGGTGATCGAGGACGACTTCGCGGCCGGCCGCCCGTCCTGGGACGCGGCCGGCGCGATCCTCACCGGCGACGTCGCGCCGTACGAGACGATGAAGCTGCGGCTGCTCAACGGCGCCCACTCGTTGCTGGCCTATCTCGGGTCCGACCTCACCTACGTCTCCGACGCGGTCGGCGTGCTCGGCGACCTGGTGCGCCGCTACATGGACGAGGACGCGAGCCCGACACTGGACGTGCCCTCCGGCTTCGACCTGGAGGCGTACAAGTCCTCGCTGCTCGAACGCTTCGCCAACCCGGCCCTGCGGCACCGGACCGCTCAGATCGCGATGGACGGCTCGCAGAAGCTGCCGCAGCGCCTGCTCGGCGTCGTACGTGACCGGCTGGCCGCGGGCGCCGAGCCCCGCTGGGCCGCCCTGGCCGTCGCCGCGTGGATGCGGCACGTCCAGACGGCGCCTGAGCTGGACGACCCGATGGCCGGGACGCTCCGGCGGGCCGTGGCGGGGGCGGACACGCCCGCCGCCGTCGTGGACGCGCTGCTGTCGGTCACCGACGTCTTCGGGCCCGACCTGCGCGACTCGGAGGTGTTCCGCCGCCTGCTCGTCGAGTGGCTGACCCGGCTGGTGGCGGGCGCGCCAGGCTATTGATACGTGTTCTAGATCGACTTAGGCTCTCACCGTGATCCTGGACCGCTTCCGCCTCGACGGCAGGGCCGCGATCGTGACCGGCGCCGGACGAGGGATCGGGGCCGCCACCGCGGTCGCCCTTGCCGAGGCCGGCGCGGACGTCCTCGTGGCCGCACGCAGTGAAGACCAGCTCCGCACGATCGCCGCGCAGATCGAGGCCACCGGACGGCGGGCCGCCGTGGTGGCGGCCGACCTGACCGACCTCGACGCCGCGGCCGCGCTGCCGCGGGCCGCGGTGGAGGCGTTCGGCCGCCTGGACGTGGTGGTGAACAACGTCGGCGGCACGATCCCGAACGCCTTCCTCGACACGACCGTGGACTACCTCGCGGAGGCGTTCGAGTTCAACGTCGGCATCGCCCACGCCGTGACCCGCGCGGCCGTCCCGCTGATGACCGCGGACGGGGGACAGGGCGCGGTCGTCAACATCTCCTCGGTGATGGGCCGGATCACCGGGCGCGGATACCTCGCGTACGGCACGGCCAAGGCCGCGTTCGCGCACTACACGCGCCTGGCGGCGGTCGACCTGGCGCCGCGCGTACGGGTGAACGCCATCGCCGCCGGCTCGGTGGCGACCTCGGCGCTGGAGTTCGTCATCGGCGACGAGGGCGTGCGCCGGCAGATGGAGGACAAGACGCCGCTGGGGCGCATCGGGGACCCCGAGGAGATCGCCGCCGCGGTGCTCTTCCTGGCCTCCCCGGCCGGCGGTTTCGTCACGGGGCGGGTCCTCGAGGTGGACGGCGGGACCGATCAGCCGACCCTGGACCTGGGCCTGCCGGATCTTTGAGGGGGAGTCAGATGACGTACCGCGTGGTGCTGTGGGGCACCGGCAACGTGGGCCGCAACGCCCTGATCGGCATCGACGCACGGCCCGACCTGGAGCTGGCCGGTGTCTGGGTCTCCAACCCCGACAAGGTCGGCCGCGACGCGGGCGAGCTCGCGGGCCTCGGACGCCTGGGCGTGACGGCGACCAACGACGCCGAGGCGGTGCTCGCGCTGCGTCCGGACTGCGTCGTCTACACCTCGATGGCCGACGTACGGCTCGACGAGGCGATGGAGGACCTGACGCGCATCCTGCGCGCCGGGGTGAACGTCGTCTCCAGCAGCCCGGTCTTCCTGCAGTTCCCCGACGACGAGGTGGGCGCGCCGATCCACCGGGCCGCGCTGGAGGGCGGCGTCTCGATCTGGGTGAACGGCGTCGACCCGGGCTTCGCGAACGACTGGCTGCCGCTGACGATCACCGGCATCAGCGAGCGCATCACCCAGGTCCGCTGCATGGAGATCCTCAACTACTCCACCTACGCGCAGCCGACCGTGCTGTTCGACGTCATGGGCTTCGGCCGCCCGATGGACGAGACGCCGCTCCTGCTCTCGCCGACCGTGCTCACGCTGGCCTGGGGCAGCGTCGTCCGCCAGCTCGCCGCGGGCCTGGACGTGGAGCTGGAGGGGATCGAGGAGTCCTACACGCGCCTGCCGGCCCCGGAGACCTTCGAGATCGACGCCGGCACGGTGGAGAAGGGCACGGCCGCGGCGCTGCGCTTCGAGGTGCGCGGCATGCGCGGCGGCCGTCCGGTGGTCGTGCTCGAGCACGTCACGCGGCTGAGAGACGACCTCGGCCCGGACTGGCCCCAGCCGGCCGGCCAGGGCTCGTACCGCGTGGAGGTCCGCGGCGAGCCCGACTACACGCTCGACCTGCAGCTCCTGGGCACGAACGGCGACCACAACACCGCGGGCCTGAAGGCCACCGCGATGCGCCTGGTCAACGCGGTCCCGTCCGTCGTGGCCGCGCCCGCCGGGCTCCTGACCGCGCTCGACCTGCCACTCGTCACGGGCCGGGGGCTCGTCCGCTGACATATGCGGCAATAGTCGGCTTGTTCGTCGTATTTCACATATGCGCATCTTCGGGCGTGATCTACTTATTATGCAGATTCGCGGGCCGAAAGGAATGCTGTGACGGGCGACGAATGGTTCCGGAGAACCGGTGCCACGGGGGAGAGCGCCCCGCCTGCGTTCGACAGCGGGACACCGCACATCGCGCGGGTGCAGGACTACTGGCTGGGCGGAAAAGACCACTTCCAGGCCGACCGCGAGGCCGGTGACGAGGCGGTCGAGGCATTTCCCGGCCTGGTCGCCTCGGTGCGGAACACCCGGGCCTTTCTCGCGCGCTCGGTGCGCTATCTGGCCCGCGACGCCGGCGTCCGCCAGTTCCTCGACATCGGCACCGGAATCCCGGCGGCGAACAACACCCACGAGGTGGCCCAGGCCGCCGCGCCGGAGTGCCGGATCGTCTACACCGACCACGACCCGGCCGTCCTCGCCCACGCCAGGGCGCTGCTGACCAGCCACCCCAAGGGCGCCACGGCCTACCTCGACGCCGACCTGCGCGACCCGGAGAAGATCCTGCTGGAGGCGGCGCAGACGCTGGACTTCTCCCAGCCGGTCGCGCTCATGCTCGTCGCCATCCTCCACTGCATCCCCGACGGCGACGACCCGTACGGCATCGTGAACCGGCTGCGGGAGGCCGTGCCTCCCGGCAGCTACCTCGTCATCTCCCACCCGGCCAACGACATCCAGGCCGAGCAGATGGGCGCGATGGCCAAGAGCCTCAACCGGGTGATGGCCCAGAAGGTGACCCCGCGCGGCTTCGCCGACGTTGCGCGGTTCTTCGACGGGCTGGAGCTGGTCGAACCGGGCATCGTACGAGCGTCGGAATGGCGGCCGGCCCCGGAGTACTCCGTCGGCACCACCGTCTCCACGATGTGGAGCGGCGTCGCGCGGTTCTCCTGATCAGGCCCTTTCGAAGACCTCCGCCGACGCCCTTACCAGGCGGCGCAGGACGTCGTCGGCATCGAGGGGAATGGCGTCCAGGGCGAACCAGCGCAGGTCGTCGGACTCTTCGCTGATCTTCTCCCGGGCGCCCGGCGGCGCGACGGCGGTGTACTGGACGTCGAGGTGGTACGAGCCGCCGTGGCACCAGACGCGGTGCCGGTCGACGCGGACCGGGCCCGGCAGCAGCCGCAGGCCCCCGATGCCCGACTCCTCCGCGGCCTCCCGCAGCGCGGCCCCGGCGAGCGTGGTGTCGCCGGGCTCGCAGTGGCCGCCGAGCTGCAGCCACATCTTCGCCTTCGGATGCAGGGTGAGCAGCACACGCTCGCCCGAGGCGTCAAGGACCGCGGCGCTGGCGGTCAGGTGCCCCACCACGCACTCGCGCCACATGCCGTCCTCGTGCGCCGCCAGGTGCCCGAGGAACTCGCGCCGGAGCGCGTCCTGTCCCTCGTCGCCCGGCCGCCAGCCGGACAGCACCTGTGTCGCGTCCGCGTGCAGGCCGTCCGGGGACCGTGCGGTCACGCCTCCTCGTCCGGCTTGCCGTCCTCGCCCTTCGGCTCGGTGAAGTCGGTGATGTCGATGTCGGCGCTCTTGCCCTCGACGAACGCGGCCGGATCGTCGAGGTCCTCGGCGGTCGGCATGAGGTCCGGGTGCGCCCAGACGCCGTCGCGACCGTCGATGCCGCGCGCCTCGCCGAGGCTCGTCCACAGCGCGGCGGCCTCGCGCAGCCGGCGCGGCCGCAGCTCCAGGCCGACCAGCGTGGCGAACGTGCGCTCGGCAGGCCCGCCGGTGGCCCGGCGCCGGCGTACGGCCTCGGCCAGCTTGACCGTGGAGGGCAGCCGGTCCTTGGCCGCTGCGTTCACCACGGTGTCCACCCAGCCCTCGACCAGGGCGAGCATGGTCTCCAGCCGGGCCAGCGCCGCCTTCTGCTGCGGTGTCTCGTCCGGGGTGAGCGACAGCTCGCCGCCGAGCGCCTGCTGCAGCGCCTCGGGGTTGCTGAGGTCGATGCCCGCGACCGCGTCCTCGATCTTGGACAGGTCGACGGTGATGCCGCTGGCGTAGTCCTCGACCGCGCGCAGCAGGTGCGAGCGCAGCCACGGCACGTGCTCGAACAGCCGCTGGTGGGCGGCCTCGCGCAGCGCGAGGTAGACGCGCACCTCGTCCTCGTCGACCTCCAGGCCCTCGCCGAACTCGCGTACGCCCGAGGGAAGCAGCGCGCCGACGCCCGCCGGAGCGAGCGGCAGGCCGATGTCGGCGGAGCCGACGACCTCCAGGGCGAGCGCGCCGAGCGCCTGCCCGGCCTGGCCGCCGACCATGGCGCCGGCCATCTGCCGCACCATGCCGACCAGCGGCCCGGCCACGGCCTGCATCTCCTCGGGCATCGCCGAGCCCATCGACTCGACCATGCGCTTGGCCATCGGGTCGCAGACCTTGGACCACACCGGGAGGGTGTACTCGATCCACTCGGACCGGCTCCACGCCTGGGGCGTGCGGATGCCGGCGGGGTGCGTCGTCACCTCGTCGAGCCAGAGGTCGGCCAGGCGCAGCGCCTCGACGACCGCGCGGCGCTGGGCGTCCAGCACCGACGGGTCGCCCTTCTCGGCGATCTGGTGCCGGGCGATGTCCTTGGCGAGGTCCCAGTTGAGCGGCCCGTCGCCGCTGCTGGTGGACTGGTTGGACAGCATGTCGGCGAACTGGTGCAACATGGCGGCGAAGTCCTGCATGTTGCCCGCGCCGAACGGGTCCTGACTGCCGGGCTCGTTCTCGTCTCCGGGGTCGCCCGGACGATTGAAGCCGAAGGGGATATCACTCACCGGGTCTCCTTGATCGGCCCCGCGAGAACGCTGCCGTACATGATGGCTCGCTCGCTCCGCTCGCTCACGGGGGCCGCCTTGGTCGGCCGGGTGAGCAGGCTGCTGTGTTTAATGGCTCGCTCGCTTCGCTCGCTCACGAGCCCTACCTCGGGCAGGATGAATGGGTCACAACCTTCACGTTATCCGGTCGCAGCCCGGGGGCGTGCGATAGGAGGACTCGCTCGACTTGAGTACACGACAGGTTCGCCCACGGCGTAGCGCCGGCCCGGTCATCGCCGTCACGGGGGCGGCGGATGGCATCGGGCGCGCCCTGGTCGCACGGCTGGCCGGCTCGGCGGACATCAAGAAGGTCATCGCCCTCGACGACCATCGGGGGGACGTGCCAGGGGTCACCTGGCGCGTCGTCGACATTCGCGACCCGCAGCTCACCAGCCGCATCTCCGACGTCGATGCGATCGTTCATCTCGACATCGACCAGTCGCCCGAAACCGACCACCGCGAACGCCGCGCGTACAACGTGCGCGGCGCCCAGACCGTGATCACCGCGGCGGCGGCCGTACGCGTGCGCCGCGTGATCCTCATCACGAGCGCCATGGTCTACGGCGCCGAGGAGGGCAACGCGGTCCCGCTGCCGGAGGACTCCCCGCTGGCCGCCGAGCTGGACGAGGGCATCGTCGGCGACTTCCTGGAGATCGAGGAGCTCGCCGCGATGGCGCCGGTGGCGCACCCGGGCATGACCGTCACGGTCCTGCGCCCGGCGGCGCTGGTCGGCCCCGGCATCGACACGGTGGTGACCCGGCACTTCGAGGCTCCCCGCCTGCTCACGGTCAAGGGGTGCGCGCAGCGCTGGCAGTTCTGCCACATCGACGACCTGGTCACCGCGCTCGAGCTCGCCGTCTCCGGCGCGGTGACCGGCCGGCTCGCGGTGGGGTGCGAGGGCTGGCTCGAACCCGAGGAGGTGGAGGAGATCACCGGGCGGCGGCGCTTCGAGCTGCCCGCGGCGGTCACCTTCGGCACCGCGCAGCGGCTGCACCGCATCGGGGTCACCCCGGCGCCGGCCACCGACCTGCACTACGTCGTCTATCCGTGGGTGGCCGACTGCGCGACGCTGCGCGAGGCCGGCTGGAAGCCCTCGCGGGACAACGCCGAGGCGCTGACCGCGCTGCTCGAGGAGGTCGCGGGCCGCCACGCGCTCGTCGGGCGCCGGCTGGCGCGCAAGGAGGCGACGATGGCCACCGCCGCCGGTGCGACGGTCGCCGTCATCGGCACGGCCGCGATCGTACGGAGGGCCCGCCGCAAACGCCGCGGATAGTTTCCCTCCGGTTTCCGCGCTCGCCGATGCGATCAGTGGTGCCAGAGTGGCGTCGCACCTGCGGCCGATGTCCTGTGCTGATGCTCGCAGGCGCGGCCCAGGGTGCGGCGTAGGCGATCGAAACGGCGGAGTAGCGTTCGTTTGATGAACGTCATCCGGCTCGCGGAAATCCGTGACGTCCCGCTCTCCGTCGATGAGGTGCTCGTCGCCGTCGCCGACTCGGGCGCGGGCGGCACCGCGATGTTCGTGGGCACCGTACGCGATGAGGACCACCGGCGTGCGGTGACCGGGCTGGGCTACACCGCGCACCCCCAGGCGGCGGACCGGCTTCGGGTCGTGATGGAGAAGATCGTCGCGGAGTACGACGTGCGCGCGATCGCCGCGGTGCACCGGGTCGGCGACCTGGCCGTCGGTGACCTCGCGGTCGTCGTGGCCGCCGCCTGCCCCCACCGCGACCAGGCCTTCGAGGCGTGCCGCGCGCTGATCGACGATCTCAAGGCCGAGGTACCGATCTGGAAGCACCAGGTTTTTGCCGACGGTGGAGATGAATGGGTGGGGATTGGGTGATTTGTGGTACCGGATGCTGGTTACTTAATAAGTGACCGGTTTTCCGGGAGGTAGGCGGTATGGCAGTCGTTGCGTGGTGGCTCATACCCGTGACCGTCGCGTTGCTCGTGGGCGCACTCGCTCACCTGTGGGGCCGGCGACCCCGGTTCAGCCGTTCGTTCGAAGAGGTGGATCACTTCCACCGTTTCCTGAACGCCCTCAAACGGCGCGGTCGGCAGAGGCCCCGACGAGGCGGTCGATCGACCGCGTAGGCTTCCGGCCATGTCTCGTCGTGCTGCCACGCTGGTCTTCGCGAGCGTGCTCATTCTCGTACTCGGCATGGTCGGCGCGTTCATTCCCGTGCCGTACGTCGCGTTGCGTCCCGGACCCACCACCGACACGCTCGGGCAGCTCGGTAAGACGCCGCTGATCCAGATCACCGGCGCCAAGACCTACCCCACCCAGGGGCACCTCAACTTCGTGACCGTCGCCTACCAGGGCGGGCCGGGCAACCGCATCGACCTGTTCACCGCGCTGCGCGGCTGGCTCGACCCCGACGTGGCGATCGTGCCCGAAGAGGCGATCTTCCCCAAGAACGTCCCGACCAAGAAGGTCGAGCAGGAGAACACCGAGGAGATGGCCTCCTCCCAGGAGTCCGCGACCGCGGCCGCCCTGCACGAGCTGCACATGCCCACGACCACGGACGTCGTCGTGGACTCCGTGCAGCAGGGCCTGCCCGCCGCCGGAAAGCTGAAGCCCGGCGACCAGATCGTGGCGATCGACGACAAGAAGATCAAGCAGGTGCCGGACGTGAGCGGCATCATCAGCGGCCACAAGGCCGGCGACACGGTGAAGTTCGCCATCAAACGCGGCGGCAAGGACTCCGCCCTCGACATCGGCACCGTCGCCTCGCCGGACAAGGCAGCCGCGGGAAAGCCCGTGGTCGGCGTCGTCCTGCGGGAGAAGTTCCAGTTCCCGATCAACGTGAAGATCAGCGTCGGCGACGTCGGCGGGCCGAGCGCCGGCCTGATGTTCTCCCTCGGCATCTACGACAAGCTGACCCCGCTGGAGATCACCGGCAGCAGGTTCATCGCCGGCACCGGGACGATCACACCCGAGGGCCAGGTCGGCCCGATCGGCGGCATCCAGCAGAAGATGGTCGCCGCCCGCGACGCCGGTGCCACGATCTTCCTCACGCCCACGCAGAACTGCGCCGACGCGGTCGCCTCCGACCCCAAGGGGCTGCGGCTCGTCCGCGTCGACACCATGCACGGGGCGCTGGCGGCGCTGGACGCCATCCGCACCGGTCACGGCGCCATCCCGGCCTGCCCCGCCAAGTGATCAGCTGAGCGTCGACGCGAGCGCGGCGGCGAGCGCCGGCACCAGCTCGTCCCCCGAAAGCACCTGATCGTCGCTGTCGTGGCCGCGCAGCCGCATCGCCGAGTGCCGGGAGCCGTCCCGCAGCACGCCCACGACGAGCCGTACGTCCTCGCGGCCCGGATGCTCACCCGCCCAGCCGACCGGGTCCTCGTCGGGCATTTCCTCCTCGGCGCCGTCGGGTAGCAGGATGCGTTCGACGGCGAGCGCGCAGCCGGCCACTCCGTCCGGCCATTCGATGCCGCTGAGAATTTCCTCGATCGGTTTTTCCAGCGGAAGTTCGGGCTGTTCGAGCACGGCGAGCCGCCCCGCGGTGTTCGGAACACCCAGCCGCTGGGCGAGATCGGGTTCGTTCTGGTGCAACTCAGGTGCCTCGACCAGGGCGTACAGGCGTGGCGCGGCGTCCCAGCCGGCGCCCGACACGTGGCGCTCGAGTTCCAGGACGACCTCTTCCAATCGGCTCATGCGGTTATTTTTTCACCTCTCACCCGGGTGTTTTCGCCGTAGGTGGCCGGTCGTGTACGGGAACCCGGGGATGCCTCGGTAAGTTGCCTTCACATACACCCGGCGAAGGGGGACTGCTGTGACCTTCCGGAGCCCAGGCTTTGGCGGCCGAATCAACGTGGGCCGATCGCGGCTCCTGATACCCGTGATCGTGATCCTCGTGGTCCTCGTCGCGGTCTTTCTGGCGTTCACCGCGATCTGGACGGACGTGCTCTGGTATCGGTCGGTGGGGTTCTCCTCCGTCTACACCAAGCAGATCACCACGCGGGTCCTGCTGTTCTTCTCCGCGGGCCTGATCATGGTCGCCCTGCTCGGCGCGAACATCGTGACCGCCTACCGGCTGCGGCCCGCGTACCGGCCCTCGTCGGTCGAGCAGCAGGGGCTGGACCGCTACCGGAGCGTCGTCGATCCACACCGGCGGCTGATCGTCATCGCCCTGCTGAGCCTGGTCGGCCTGCTCACCGCGTCGGCGGCGGCCGGCCGGTGGCGAGTCTGGCTGGCGTTCCTCAACCGGCAGCCGTTCGGCGTCAAGGATCCGCAGTTCCACAAGGACATCTCGTTCTTCGTCTTCACCTATCCGCTGCTGCGGGTCGTGCTCGGCTTCCTGTTCACCGCGGTGATCCTGACGTTCATCGCCTCGCTGGTCGTGCACTACCTGTACGGCGGCGTGCGCGTGCAGGGCGTGGGGGAGAAGGTCAGCCCTGCCGCCCGCGCGCACCTCTCGGTGCTGTTCGGCGTGTTCGTCCTGCTCAAGGCCGTGGCGTACTGGTTCGACCGCTGGGGCCTGGCCCACTCCGAACGCGGTGTGGTCACCGGCCCGTCCTACACCGACGTCAACGTCGTGCTGCCCGCCAAGACCATCCTCGCCGCCATCGCGCTGATCTGCGCGCTGATGTTCTTCGCGACCTTCATCCGCCCCGGCGCGATGCTGCCCGGCATGGCGTTCGGCCTGCTCGTCCTGTCGGCGATCCTGATCGGCGGGGTCTTCCCGCTGCTGATCCAGACCTTCCACGTCAAGCCGAACGAGGCCGACAAGGAGAGCAAGTACATCGGCCGCAACATCGCCGCGACGAGACAGGCGTACGACGTGGGCGACACGAAGGTCACCGACTACCTGCCGAACACCAAGCTGTCGCCGGCGCAGGCCAAGCAGGAGACCTCCACGCTGCCCAACGTCCGCCTGCTCGACCCCGCCGTGGTGTCGCCGACGTACCAGCAGCTCCAGCAGATCAAGGGCTTCTACAAGTTCCCGAACCCGCTCGACATCGACCGCTACCCCAACCCGGCCGACGGCAACGCCCTGAAGGACACCGTCGTCGCCGTACGCGAGATCGACGGGCCGCCGTCCGGCCAGGCCAACTGGATCAACAGCCACCTCGTCTACACGCACGGGTACGGCTTCGTGGCCGCCCCCGGCAACCAGGTCGACGCCCAGGGCGCCCCGGACTTCACCGAGAAGAACATCCCGCCGACGGGCGCGCTCGGCATCACCCAGCCGCGCATCTACTTCGGCGAGCGCTCCCCGTCGTACTCCATCGTCGGAGGGGCGGGGAACCGCGAGCTGGACTACCCCGACGACAAGAGCCCCACGGGACAGCACAACAGCTCGTACGCGGGCAACGGTGGCGTCCCCATCGGGTCGCTGTTCAACCGGACCCTGTACGCCCTGCGCTTCAAGGAGAAGAACCTCCTGCTGTCCGGGGCGATCAACCCGCACTCACGGATCCTGTACAACCGGACGCCCCGTGAGCGCGTCCAGAAGGCCGCGCCGTGGCTGAAGGTCGACGGCAATCCCTATCCCGCGGTCGTCGGCGGCCGGATCAAGTGGATCGTCGACGGCTACACGACCGCCGCCGACTATCCGTACTCCGAGCGCACGAGCCTCGCCGACGCCACCAAGGACACCAACACCGAGAGCAGGGTTTCGGTGGCCGCCCAGTCCGGCGACCGCATCAACTACATCCGCAACTCGGTGAAGGCCACGGTCGACGCGTTCGACGGCACGGTGAACCTCTACGCCTGGAACGACGACGACCCGATCCTCAAGACGTGGATGAAGGCGTTCCCGGGCACGGTGCAGCCGCGTACGGCCATCCCCGCCGACCTCATGGCACACCTGCGCTATCCCGAGGACCTGTTCAAGGTGCAGCGTCAGATCCTCGCGCGCTACCACGTGCAGAACTCGCAGGCCTTCTACGGCGGGCAGGACTTCTGGCAGATCCCGAGCGACCCGACCAGCGAGGGCACGGTCGAGCCGCCGTACTACCTGAGCGTCAAGATGCCCGACCAGACGGCGCCGGGATTCTCGCTGACCTCGACGTTCGTCCCCAAGGGCAAGGTCACGAACCTTACCGCGTTCATGGCGGTCGACAGCGTGCCGACGAGCCCGACGTACGGTCAGATCCGTATCCTCCAGGTGCCGCGAAGTCAGGTGACACCTGGGCCGGAACAGGTCCAGAACACGTTCGAGAACAATCCGACGGTCTCGCAGCAGCTCACGCTGTTGCGCGGGCCCGGGTCACGGACGGTGAGCGGCAACCTTCTGACACTGCCGTTCGGTGGAGGCTTCTTGTACGTCGAACCCATCTATCTCCAGGCCAACGCCGGAGGGGGGTCCTACCCGCTGCTGAAACGCGTTCTCGTCTCGTACGGGAACGACATCGGCTTCGGGGCGACGCTCGAGGACGCCCTCAACCAGGTTCTCAAGGGCGGCGGCATCACCACGCCGACCGGTCCGCCGCTGCAGGCGAGCGAGGACGTCCAGGCGGCGATCGACGCGGCCAACAGGGCGTACAGCGACGCGCAGAACGCCCTGGCCAAGAGCGACTGGACGGCGTACGGAGAGGCGCAGAAGCAGCTCAAATCCGCCCTTGACCAGCTGGCGAAGCTGCGGAACCAGGGTAAGAACACCCCACCGCCGACGCCCGTCCCGAGCGGCACACCGAGCACGCCGGCCACCCCTGTCCCCACGCCCAAACCCAGCGGCTAGGAGGTCTGTCCCGAGGTCCCGCCGTCCTGACTACGGACGGGGACCTCGGGACAGGTCCCGGACTCGATTTGCATAGCGAGTCGGAGTGCCCATAGAGTTAGGGCACACCGCAACGCGGGGTGGAGCAGTTCGGTAGCTCGCTGGGCTCATAACCCAGAGGTCGTAGGTTCAAATCCTACCCCCGCTACCAATTAGAGAAGGGCCCGGAGGATTTCCTCTCCGGGCCCTTCTCTGTTCGGTCAATAGATCAGTTCGAGGTCCGATCGGCCCCAGTAGGCCTTCAGCTCCTCGATCCGTCCGATCTCGTCCGTGCGGAGCACGAGCGTGGAGTCCCGCTTGAGGCGTCTGCCCTCCGGGTTCCGCGGAGCCGTCAGCCGGTCGCGCCTTACGGAGTCCGGCCCCACGGGCAGGTAGTCCATGATCGCGAGCACGGGGATCAGCACGCGGACGTCGTCCTGGCACGCCACAGGCTCACCAGGGGCCTCATGGATCCCGGCGGCCACCGCCCGGCCGAAGTGCGTGCGCAGGGCGTCACGGCCGCTCTGGCGGTCCGAGCCGACCGGATCTTCGAAGGTGACCTCGTCCGCGTAGAGGGCGAGCAGGCCGTCGACGTCTCCGGCGTTCATGAGCCGGCAGTGCTCGAAGGCCAACTGCTTCCGGCTGCGTTCGTTCAGCAACTCATCCTCCCGCGACGGCCGGCGCTCAACTCTTGTTGACCTGCCTAAAGCTGTCCTGAATGGCGACGCGCCCGCGCCCTATTCACGGGGGATGGCGATGCTTTGACGGGGGTCGTCGCGGGGCTCTGAGGCGGTGCGGCGGCCCCGATTTGACCAAGGTCCGGGACGAACGTAATGTTCTCTTCGCCCCAAGGGGAACGGGAAGCCGGAAGGCGCCCGGGACCTGCGGGGAACTCACACCAGATCACGAGTCCGGGACTTAGGACCGGATAGAGACGGTAGGGTGAGAGTCTCCCCGGAAGAACGGGATGCAGGACGCCTTGAAGGTGGCCGGCCCGGATGGGGAACTTCAGCGGGTAGGGAGATCTTCTAGGTCTTTACGGATCTGGGGGTTGACTTACTGGCTGAGGGTGGTAAGTTAGAAGGGTTGCCCCGGAGAGGGTTGAGAGACTTCTCGATGGTGTGTGTCCGTTTCTTGAGAACTCAACAGTGTGCTAAAAGCCAGTGCCTTTTTAGTCCTCGGACTGGATGGTCATGGCAGGCCGGTTATGGTCTGGTTGTGGTTGTTCGGTTTTTGGATTCCTTTGGCAAGTATGATTCTTGCCGGGATTTGTCTGTTCAGGTTTGGCGGCCGCTCTTAACGGGTGGTTGTCGTTCGACCTTAACGGAGAGTTTGATCCTGGCTCAGGACGAACGCTGGCGGCGTGCTTAACACATGCAAGTCGAGCGGAAAGGCCCTTCGGGGTACTCGAGCGGCGAACGGGTGAGTAACACGTGAGTAACCTG
>NZ_JAUEQY010000050.1 GCF_030406325.1 Actinomadura sp. DC4
GCCGGCGGTGCCGCCGGGCCCGTGGCGCGGCCGTCCGCCTGCGGGGGCGGGACCGGGAGGACCGGCGCCACCTCCTGCTCGGCGCGGGGGCGCGCGGCGGCGTCGGGCCGGACGACCGTTCCCCCGTCGCCGGCGAACGACTGGGCGGGGCGAAGGCCGCCGCCGGGCGCGTGGGCGTCCGCGAGGGTGGTGTGCGGGGCCGCGGTCTGCTGGGTGCCGCCGCCCTCCTGGTGTACGACCGCCGGGGCGCTGCCGCCTCCGCCGTCGTTCTGGGTGACGCCGGTGTCGTGTTCGCCGACCGGGAGGTGTTCGCCGGCCGGTACGACCGCGCCGTCTCCGGCAGGGCCCCTGTAGTCGCCGGACAGGATCCGGTCGGTGTCCATCGGCGGCGGACCCGCGGGCTCGGGACGGCCCGCCTCGCCGACGCCCGGATGGGCGGCGGCGAGCGTGAGCTCGCCCGGCGGAGGGGGAAGGTCGCGCCCGCCGACGCTCGTCGGCTTGATGAGGTGTCCGTCGGCGGCGCCGATGAGGCCGGACGTGCCGGCCTTGGCCAGGTGTTCCCAGTCGAGCTGCCCGCTGGCGGCGAGCATCGGCACGCTGCCGAGCATGTTGGCCGCGCCGCTCTGGAGCATGTGCCCGCCCCAGGAGTTCGTCATGAACGCGGCGAGCTTCTCGCGGCCGGCCAGGTCTCCGAACTTCAGGTCCCCCGCCGCCGCCGAGGCCAGACGGGGACCGCCGACCCTGCTGAACAGCCCGGCCATGCCGGTGAGGGCGACACCGGTCATCACGCCGCCCTCGATGCTGGCCTTGGTCTTCTCCCAGTCCCAGCTGTCGCGGTGACCCTCGAGCATCTGGGTGCCCTGGATCCCGGCGTCCATCCCCTCCATGATCGCGGTGGAGACGAGGATGTTGCGCAGCAGCATCACGGCGAGCTGCCGGACGCTCATCTGGGTGATGGCGCACGCGCCGGGGATGAGGGACAGCGAGCCGCCGAAGCTCGGTACGGCCATGGCGATGAAGTACGCGATCTGGAACGCCAGCAGGATCAGCGAGCACAGGATCATGTACTTCGTGTACTCGACGTCCAGCCCGTAGCTCTTGAGCTGCGTGGCGGCTTCCTGGCAGGCCTTCGTCAGGTTCGGCAGGAACTGCGGGTCCGCCTTGGTGAACTGGTCCCAGTACTTGCCGAACGCCTCCGAGGCGATGCCGTCCATGCAGGCCTTGACGGCGTCGAAGGTGATGTCGCCCGAGGTCGCCACGCCGTCGGTGCCCTTGCCCGCGGCGGTGAGCTTCTCGACCTTCTCGAAGATCGTGTCCTCGTCGGCTTCGGGCCAGTCCATGCCGACGATCCAGCCGACGTAGGGCTTGACGATCCCTGGAACAAGATCCTCGAGTGCCTGGTCCACGCCTTATGCCTGAATAGTGCTGGCGACGTCCGCCTGCTCGTATGTGGTCGCCATGTCGTCGAGGCCCCCCTTGACCCCGTGCAGGCCCTTCGCGTTGTCGTCGAGCATCTTCCAGATGCTGGCCAGCAACGGCTTGTAATTCTTCAGGAATTGCTCGGCGTATTGGTCACGACCGAGATACTCTCCGTCACCGAGGTCCGTTTCGAGGGTCTTCTTCACGACCTCGAGGTCGTGGCCCGCATCGGTGAAGCCGGTGGCCCGCGTGCGCATCTGCGCCGGATACACGAGGTATCCGTTGTACATCGTCATAATGCCCTCAGGACTTCTCTTCCTCGTCGGGAACCGTCGGCGGCTGAGGCAGAAAGGCGGTGAAGTCGCCGTCTTCTCCCAGCGCCGTCTCGTATGACAGACCCTCGGGCATGAAGGGCGTCATGATCTTTTTCATCTGCTCGGACACGTCGGCCGTGCCCTTCGCGATCAGCTCCATGATGGCGCGCGAGAGCTCACTGCTGTCGAGCTTGCGGTAGACCCGTGGGTCCAGGCGGATGTCCTGTACCTGCCCTCGTGGGCCGACGACGACCGTCACGAGGCCGTCCGGCCGCGTCGCGGTGGCGCTGACCTTGTCGAGGTCGCGCCGCATCTCGTTGAGGCGTCCGACCTGCTTGGAGTAGTCATCCATGAGTTCCTCGAGCGACGCGCGAAACTCAGCCCTCATGTTCGATCACCTCCGTCATGTCGCCCCGGCCGGCCTTGGAGGTAGAGACGCTGACCGTCCGCGTCAGGTTCCTCTTCGCGGCAATCAACCTGAATACCCCCGCATCGAGCATAAGGTAGTCCGGAAGGATGTGGAGGTGGGGAAGACAGTCATGGCCGAACTCTCCGACGAGGACCGCGAAGCCCTGAAGCGCATGCGCCGCGCGGTCGAGGAACGCGACGCGATCCCGCCCGAAGAGATGGTCGAGGTCGATGACGTCGAGCGTTATCAGTTCCCGATCGGCATTGACGACGAGGGCAACCCGTTTCCCACGCACCAGAGCCGGGGTACGGACGAGGGCTGAGCACGCCCCTACGCACTAACATCACCATTTGTGCCGCCTTTGTCGGCGCAGGCCGTCCGTGCTCTGACGGAACCCGGCCGACCGGAGCGACGGTGGATGGGATGGGTATGAGGGCACTGAAGCTGGGCGGGCTCGCCGCCGCGGGAGCTCTCGGCCTGGCCGCGCTCATCGGCACGCCGTCCGCCGCCGCGGTCAAGCCGACGCCCAAGCCCACGGGATCGCCCAAGGCCACGCCGTCACGTTCCGCGCCCCCGGCCGTCCAGTGCACCCCGCCCCAGCCGATCGCCGCCCTGCAGACCGAACCCTGGGCCCAGCAGCGGCTGGACTTCACCCGCGTCTGGAACCTCACGCGCGGCAAGGGCGTCACGGTGGCCGTCGTCGACAGCGGCGTGGACGCGGGCCACAAGCAGCTCGCCGGCCACGTGACCTCGATCGACCTCACCCATACGATGAACCGCGACTGCGTCGGGCACGGCACCGCGGTCGCGGGCATCATCGCCGCCCAGGACCGGCGGTCGCGCAACCTCCCGTTCGTCGGCGTCGCGCCGGCCGCGCGCCTCCTCTCGGTGAAGTTCACGAACCAGGACCACACCGACGGAGCCGACCCCAACCTGCCCCTGGCGATCAGGACCGCCGCGGACCACAAGGCGAAAGTGATCAATGTCTCGGTCACCTCGCCGGACACCGCCGCCCTGCGCTCGGCCGTCCGGTACGCGCAGGCCCACGACGCCCTCGTGGTCGCCGCCGCCGGCAACGTCACCGACCAGGACAAGGGCACGACCGGCCCCGCGTACCCGGCCGCCTACCCGGACGTCATGGGCGTCGGCTCACTGAGCCCCGACGGCTCGGTCGCCGACTCGTCGAACACCGTGACGAGGGTCAGCGTCAGCGCCCCGGGCAAGCAGGTGGCCACTCTCTGGCCGGGCGGGTACGCGCCGAACGAGGAGGGCACGAGCTTCGCCGCGGCGTACGTCTCCGGAACCGCCGCCCTCGTACGCGCCTACCACCCGAAGCTCGACTTCAAGCAGGTCAAACGGCGCCTGGAGGCCACGGCCGACGGCTCCAGCGGCACCGGCTCGGGCGCGGGCATGATCAACCCGGTCCAGGCGGTCACGGCCCTGCTGCCCGGCGAGGGCACGGACTCGGGCGGCGCCGCGGCGGGCGGAGGCCAGGCGATCCACATCACGTACCGGAACCGGCCCGACCGGCAGACCCGCTCGGTGGCACTGACGGTGACCGGCATCGCCCTGGGCGGCACCGCGGCGGCGGTGGCCGGCGGCATCTTCATCCCGATGGGCCGCCGCCGCCGCTGGAAGCCGGGCACCCACCCGGCCCCGGACCGCCAGGACTCCTAGACGGTGTCTCCGCCGGTCTCGTCGCCGCCGAGGAAGGCGGTCTGGATGAGGCGGGTTCCGGTGCGGCGCTCGACGAAATAGCCGCGGCCCGGAGGCAGTGGCCGTGCGCGTACGTCGCCGAAGAGGGCGCCCTCCTCCTTCGTGCCGGACAGGATCAGCGCCGGGTTGGCCATGTCCTTGATCCGCTGGATCACCGGGTCGTACAGGCCGCGTCCCGCGCCGCCCATCGCCCGCGCCAGGATCACGTGCAGGCCGATGTCGCGGGCCTGCGGCAGGAGCTCGACGATCGGCATCAGCGGGTTGTTGGACGTGGCGACGAGCTCGTAGTCGTCGATGATCAGATAGAGGTCCGAGCCCTTCCACCACGACCGGTTGCGCAGTTGCTCCGGGGTCAGGTCCGAGGTCGGCAGCCGGTTGACCAGCGCGCCCTGGACGTCCTTCAGCAGCGACGTCGCGGACGTGCTCGCCGCCGCGTATCCGATCCGGTGCTCGGTGTCGGCCGTGTCCAGCAGCGAACGGCGGTAGTCGACGAAGATCAGCCGGGCCTGGTCCGGGGTGTTGCGCGCGACGATGCCCTCCGCGATGAGCCGCAGGAGGTTCGACTTACCCGACTCGGTGTCGCCGACGACGATGAAGTGAGCGTCGGCGGAGAAGTCCAGCATGACCGGCGAGAGCGTGTCCTCGTCGATGCCGATCGGGATCCGCCGGCCGGACACCGACGGCGCCGGCAGTGCCGACGGCGCGAGCGTGGCGGGCAGCAGTCGTACGCGCGGCGCGGCCGGGCCGGTCCACGCCGCCGACACCGTCTCCACCAGCGAGCGGACGCCGTCGCCGAGGTCGTCGGAGGCCGTACGGCCGTCGACGCGCGGCAGCGTGCCGAGGAAGTGCAGGCCGTCGCGGGTCAGGCCGCGGCCCGGGGAGTTCTGCGGGACGTTGTCGGCGAGCTTGCGGTTGATCTCGGACTCGTACGGGTCGCCGAGCCGCAGCTCCACGCGGGTCCCGAACAGGTCCCGGATGTTCATCCGGAACTCCGACCACTTGTTGGTCGAGGTGACCACGTGGATGCCGAAGCCCAGGCCACGCGCCGCGATGTCGGTGATGCCGCCCTCGACGGTGTCGAACTCCTGCCGCAGCAGCAGCCAGTTGTCGATGACGAGAAAGACGTCGCCGAACCCGTCGCCGGGCACCTTCCCCTCGGCGCGCAGCCGGCGGTACGTCGTGATCGAGTCGATCCCGCGCTCGGTGAACTCCCGCTCCCGCTGGGTCAGCAGGGCCGACATCTCCGCGACCGTACGCCGGACGCGGTCACCGTCGAGGCGGGAGGCCACACCGCCGACGTGCGGCAGGCTCGCGAGCGAGGAGAGCGTCCCGCCGCCGAAGTCGAGGCAGTAGAACTGCACCTCCTGCGGCGTGTGCAGGAGCGCGAGCGAGGCGATCAGGCTGCGCAGCATGGTCGACTTGCCGCTCTGCGGCCCGCCGACCACCGCGACGTTTCCGGCGGCGCCGGACAGGTCCACCCACATCGCGTCGCGGCGCTGGTCGAAGGGGCGGTCGACGATGCCGACCGGGGCGCACATCCGGCCGCGGCCCTCCCAGCCCGGCGCGGTGAATCCCTGCGTGGGCGTGGCCGTGAGGCCGGGGATCAGCTCGTCCAGCGTCGACGGCGCGTCGAGCGGCGGCAGCCAGATCTCGTGCGCCGGCGGTCCCTGGCCGGCGAGCTGGCGGACGATGATGTCGAACAGGCTGTCCTCGGTGCTGTTCTCGCTCGTGTCGCGCGTCCGCTCCGGGTCCGGATCGGCGATCATCTGCGGCGCGAGATAGTCCGGCATGAAGGGGACGATCTGCGGTACGACGCGCGGGCCGTCGTCGTCGACCTCTTCCTCCTCGGCCTTGTAGGCGCCGGAGACGTACGCCGCCTTGAACCTCGTCATGCCGGTCGTGTCGAACTTGAGGTAGCCGTTGCCCGGCTGCGAGGGCAGTTCGTACGCGTCGGGCACGCCGAGGACGACCCGGCTCTCCATGGCCGAGAAGGTCCGCAGGCCGATGCGGTAGGACAGGTGGGTGTCGAGGCCGCGCAGCTTGCCCTCTTCCAGGCGCTGCGAGGCGAGCAGCAGGTGGACGCCGAGCGACCGGCCGAGGCGGCCGATCATGACGAAGAGCTCGGCGAACTCCGGCTTGGCCGACAGCAGCTCGGAGAACTCATCCAGCACCACGAACAGCGTCGGCATCGGCGGGATCTGGGCGCCGCGCTCACGCGCCGCCTCGTAGTCGCGCAGGGAGGCGTAGTTGCCGGCCGAGCGCAGGAACTCCTGGCGCCGGATCATCTCGCCGTGCAGCGCGTCGTACATGCGGTCGACCAGCGGGAGCTCGTCCTCCAGGTTGGTGATGACCGCGGCGACGTGCTGCAGGGTGTCCAGGCCGAGGAAGGTCGCGCCGCCCTTGAAGTCGACGAGCACGAAGTTGAGCACCTCGGAGGAGTGCGTCACCGCGAGGCCGAGGACCAGGGTGCGCAGCAGCTCGGACTTGCCGGACCCGGTCGCGCCGATGACCAGGCCGTGCGGGCCCATGCCGCCCTGGGCGGACTCCTTGATGTCCATCTCCACCGGGCGGCCGTCGGCGGCGACGCCGATCGGCACGCGCAGCCGGTTGCGGGGTGCCCGCGGGCGCCACAGCGCCGGTGTGTCGATGTGGGTCGGGTCCTTGACACCGAGCAGTGAGGTCAGCGTGCGGTTCGCGTTCAGCGCGCTCTGCTCGGGCTCGCTCGCGCCGCTGGTCCGCAGCGGCGCCAGCTGCCGTACCAGGCCGTCCATGGAGACGTACTCCATGGAGTCGGGCTTGCCGAGAGGCTGGGCGACGTCCTTGCCGGTACGGTCCCGCCGGACGATGCTCATCGAGTCCGCCGCGACGTTGAGCCGCAGCATGGTCGCCTCGGACGTCGGAGTGACCACGCCGCTGAGGTCGATCACGGTGACACCGTCGATGCCGTCCGCGCTGAGCTGGCTGTCCACGCTGACGGCGCCGCCGTCCACGATGACGATGTGGTACGGCATGTCGTCGGAGGTCAGGCCGGGCGAGAACCGCGGCCGATCCTTCAGCCCCGGGCCGAGCATCGCCTCCAGCTCCGACATCGTCTTGGCCATCAGCCGCACCGGGCCGGCGGCGTCGGTGTCCTCGGGGTGCATCGCGTGCGGGAGCCACTTCATCCAGTCCCACGACTGCATGCGCTCCGGCGACGCGCACAGGGCGATCCGCAGGTCATCGGGAGAGTGGAACGACGCGGCCTGGGCGATCAAGGAGTTCACGAGCCCGCGTACGGCCTTCGGGTCGCCGGCCGGGAGGATCCGGGAGAACGACGTGAGGGAGACCGCGATCGGCAGGTTCGGGACGGTGGAGTGCGCGCGTACGAACCTCCGCAGCGCGCCCGCCGTCATCGGCTCCAGGTCCTCGATCGGCTTGGTCTCCGGCGGGATGAGCTGCACGGCCAGCCGCTGGGGGCCGCTGCCGATGCGGATGTTGCCGAAGTCGGCGTCACTGGCCCGGCGCTCCCAGAGGCGGGCGCTCATCACGAGCGACCACAGCGACGCCGGGTCGGGACTGTTCCACTCGAGCGCCTCCCGCTGCTGCGCGGTGGCGCGGCGCACCTTCTGGCGCACCTGCGAGAGGTAGCGGAAATAGTCGCGGCGGGCGCCGTTGAGACGTTGCTTCCGGTCGCCGGTACCCCGGCTGATCTGGCCCAGCATCATCCCCATCATCGACAGCGACATCATTCCGCTGGACAGGAACATGGTCGGGTTCGAACCCGGCGCCACGAGCATGAAGGCCATCGCGCCGCCGCCCGCGGCCATCGGCACGTACGTCAAAATGGCCTGGAAGCCCGCCGACATGGTCTCGGGGATCTCCGGCGGTGATTCGAGGAGTACCTCGCCCCGTGGCATCTCTGGGGGAGGCCGTCGTTCTTGCCTGCTGACGATCACCGTGCTCAACGGAGTACCTCCCGAGGCCGCTGGCATTGAGCGTGAGTAAGCGACATCCTATTAACCCAATTCATGTTGGTTCGTTCGAATCCGCCGATGGGGGAGACCGTGAGTCCGAGAGTCGGAGCCGATCTGTGTCGGATCACGATCGTCGCGCCGGGGCGGCGGATCGATCTGTCGCTGCCGGCCGAGGTCCCGCTGGCCCAGATGCTTCCCACACTGCTGCGCGCCGCAGGCCGTGACCTGGCCGACTCCGGGCTCGCGCACTCGGGCTGGGTGCTCCAGCGGCTGGACGGGCCCCCGTTCGAGAACGGGATGAGCCTGGCCCAGCACGACGTACGCGACGGCGAGGTCCTGTACTTCCGTCCGCGCATGACGCTGATCCCCGAGCTGGTCTACGACGACGTGGCCGACGTGGTCGCGACCGGGAAGAAGGACCGCGCCGACCGCTGGCGGCCCGAGACGACGCGCCGCTTCGGGATGTTCGCCGGCGCGGGAATGCTCGTCCTCGGCATCGTCCCGATCCTGGCCTCCGGCCCGCCGTGGGTGCCCTCCGCGGCCGCCGCCGGGATCGTCGCGCTGGTCCTGGCGACCCTCGGCGCGGCGCTGTCCCGCGCGGTCGGCGACTCGATGGGCGGCGCCGTCCTCGGGTACGCGGCGCTCCCGTACGCCTTCCTGGCCGGTCTGCTGGCTCCCGCACGGGACGAGCTGGCGCTCGTGGACGTGGGCGCGCCCCATCTGCTGGCGGCGTTCGCCGCCGTCACGGTGATCGCGGTGATCGCGGGCTTCGGCGTGGCCGACGGGCTGCCCTGGTTCGTGGGTGTCGGCTTCGCCGGTTTCGTGGGCACGGTCTGCGCCGCGGTCACGCTGCTGTTCGACGGGCTCGAACCGGCGGGTGTGGCGGCGAGCGCGGTCGTGGTCGTGCTCGCCCTCAGCGCGCTCGTCCCCACGCTGTCGTTCCGCTTCGCCCGGGTGCCGCTGCCGCCGATCCCGACCAGCGCCGAGGACCTGCGGAGCGAGTCCACGGTGATCGACGGCAAGTCGCTGCTGCGCCGTGCCGGCGTCGCCGACCGGTTCGCCACCGGCCTGGTGGCCGGCATCGCGCTGGTCTCCGCGGTGGGACTGCTGTTCCTCACCCTCTCGCCGGGCAAGGCCGGGCCGATCATGGCCGCCGTCGTCTGCCTGTCGCTCCTGCTGCGGGCCCGGATCTTCCGCGGCCGCTCCCAGCGGAGCTGGATGCTCGTCGTCGGGCTCGGCGGGTTCGCCCTCCTGGACGTCGGGCTGTCGCTGCGGGCGACACCCGCGCAGGGTCTCGCGATGGTGCTGCCGCTCGTCCTCGCCGTGGCCGCGATCGCCCTGACGATGGCGATGTGGCTCCCGGGCCACCGGCCCACGCCGTTCTGGGGCCGCGCGGGGGACATCATCGACATGTTCGCCATCATCGCCCTGGTCCCGCTCGCCCTGGCGGTCCTGCACGTCTATGGAAAGGTCCGCGGGCTGAGCGGATGACATGGCCGCGTCTCCGCTGGTGCCGGTCGACATTTGGCTGCATACTTCACGGCGAAAGAGGTGAAGCATGAGTGAATTCGGGGACTTGACCAACCTGGACATCGAGAAGCTCATCCGGATCTCGGAAGAGCAATCGGCGCGGGTCAAGGAAATGCAGGAGCGTGCCGCCGAACTCGAGGGCCACGCAGAGAGCGCCGACCGGCGGATCAAAGTGACCTGCACGACCGCCGGCGGTGTCTCCGACATTCAGATCGACCCGCGTGCCATGCGCATGCCGGCCGCCGATTTCGCCGAGGCGCTGAAGAACCTCATCAAAGAGGCGACCGACGACCTGCACCGCCAGCTCAGCGAGCTCATGGCCGAGACCTATGGCGAGGCCGCCAACCCGATGGCGCTCGTGCAGAACCAAGAGGCCGTCCAGGAGCGGATCCAGCAGGCCGCGGTGGCCTACGACCGTACGCTCGACGACGCGATGTCCGAGCTGGAGCGCATCGCCAAGCAGCTCGGACTCTGACGTCCCGGTCTCAGGCGGGCGCCTGGCCGGGCTGCCCGGGCTGAGCGACCCCGGGCCAGATGGCCGGTGAAGCACCGGTGGTCGTGAGTCCCGTCTTCGCCGACCAGAACTCCACGGCGCCGGCGAGGGCCAGGATGCCCTGGCCCTTGAGCGAGCTCAGGAGCTTGCCGGCCTTGCTGATGAGCAGGGCGAGCCGGGAGAGGATGGTCCGGAACACCCCGGTGGAGGTCTCGGCCGCCGCCGTCGCCGCTCCTTCGGCGGCGACGTTGGCACCGGGAATCCAGGAGCAGGCGATGACCCCGGAGGCGCAGGCCGCCAGGATGCCGCCGATGGTCAGCGACAGCAGGCCCGCGCCCATGTAGACCTTCGCGAGGGTGCTCAGCGCGTCGTTGATCCCGTCGTGCGTCTGCGCGGTCTGGTCGAGCGCCGACTTGTACGGCTCGACGTTGGCCTGCACGAACATGTTCTTGTCGTTGCCCTCCCAGTTGTCGGCGCTCGCACGCTTGTCGACGGCCTGGGTGATCTCGGACTTGGTCGTGTTCGCCTTGCCGGCCAGGTCGGTGTGCGCAGCGCCGGCACGCCAGATCTCCGCCGGGTCGGAGATGACCGCGCCCTGCATGAGGGCGAGCGGGATCGCCGAGGGCACGGCGAAGCAGGCGTAAGTGGTGAGCCCCGCCCCGGTCACACTCGGCGCGGAGTCGATGAAGTCGCTGATAGCCATGGTTTCCCTCTTCGCGCTCTACTTCGGAATGCCGTTGACCTGAGTGGTGGAGTCGTCCTCGGCGCCCTGCCAGTTCGTGGCCGTCGCGTTGAGGTTGGGGACCCACTTCGACAATGCCGTGTGGCCGTCCTGGAACTGCTGCGCGCCCGCGTTGCGTACCGACGTGTGCGCGGAGGCCAGCCCGGACGTGGCTCCCATGATCCCGAAACCGGGGTACCCGATGTTGATGTCCGCGGCGGCCTTGTGCGCCTGGTCCATCGTCTGGACCGGACCCGAGTCGATGTCCTTGCCCAGGTTGGTGATGGACTCCTGCCGGATGCTGGCGTAGCCGGTCGCCGGGACCGCCGGCTGCTGCTGGGCCGGCACGTTCGGCTTGCCGCCGGTCGACGGCAGGCCGCCGCCACCGCCGGAGGGAGCGCCACCGCCGCCCGAGGGCATGCCGCCGCCCCCTGAGGGAAGACCGCCGCCGCCACCGGCCGGGGAGCCGTCGCCGGCCGCCGGCACCTTGGGCGTCTCCGGCATCTGCGGCACCTGAGGGACGTCCGGGTTGTTCGGGTCGCTCGGGTTGTTCGGGTCACCGGCGGTTCCGGCGGGCTGCTTCAGCCCCGGCCAGTCGCCCTGCTGGTCCGCCGGGTGGTCGTGGGCATCGATCTTGAGATGCCCGTCCTTGTCCTGGGTGATGTTGAGATCGAGGTGCTTGTCGGGCTGCACGTGGATCTTGATCTCGTGCGGGTTCGTCTCGCTCTTCGGCACCGTGACGTCGAGGCTGCCGTCGTCGTTCGGCTTGACGTGCAGCGTGATGGCGTGCGGGTTGTCCGGCCCCTTGGGGATCGTCAGGTCATAGCTGCCGTCGGCGTTCTGGTGCTGGACGGGGGCCGGAGTGTTCGTGCCCGGCCCGTACAGCGCGAGGTCCAGCTTGGCGGCGTGGTCGCCGATGCCCTGAAGATGCTCGATCGGCGTGTCCGGCGGCGGCGTGACGGTCTGGCCGGTGTCGCCGCTCGTGGTCGTACCGCTGGTGTCGACCGGCTGCGTGCCGGTCTGCGTCGTTCCCGGCTGCGTGCCCGGCTGCGTCGTACCGGTCTGGGTGCCCGCCGGGACGGTCGTGGCGGTGCCTGCGTACGGGTCGCCCGCGGTGGAGGTCGTGAGCTGCGTCGGATCCTGCGGCCCGTGGGTGACGTGCGTCGACCCGTCCGGGGCGATGTCGAGGCTCAGCCCGTTGTCGCCCGCGGCGACCTGGTGGCCGTCGACGGAGATGAGCGCGTCGGGCGTGGAGTCGATGCCGAGCTGGTCGGACGTCGCGTCCTTGCCTGCCGGAATGTCGTACGAGACGGTGTCCGGCGTGGTCGTGGTGCTCGCGGTCGTCGTCGGCGGCGTCGTCGCCGTGCTCGAGCCCGAATTGAGCAGGGTCGCGATGCGATTCTGCTGCTCGCTCATCCATCCCCCATGAACCGGCTGGCGCGTTCCATTACTCCCGCGATGCCCATTAGATTACGGTGCGGGCCGGGGGGTTCCGCAATGTTCCAAATATCGGGAGGTGTCGGTGCAGACCCGTCGTGACCTGTATCAGGCACATCGCCTGATGATGCAGCGAATCGGGATGGCTCTTCTCGCCGGAGAGCCCGACATGCCTGAGCCGCCGACACGCCGGCTCACCGTCTCGATCTTCGCCGGAATGATGATCGGCGTGCTCGTGGTCGCCGGTTTCGGCGTCTGGGGTCTGCTCTCACCGGGCGGCGCGACCGGGCTGGACGCGGCCGGCACTCTCATCATCGAGAAGGAGACCGGCACCAAGTACGTCTACAGCCAGCAGGACAAGAAGCTGTACCCGGTGGCCAACTACGCGTCCGCGCGGCTGATCCTCAACACCGCCCAGGTGAACCGCAAGCTGGTCTCGCAGTCCTCGCTCAACAAGTTCACCCGCGGCGCGCCGGTGGGCATTCTCGGCGCGCCCGACTCGCTCCCCGACTCCAGCCACCAGGTGACGGGCCCCTGGTCGGTCTGCGTGCACAGCGCCGACAACGGAACCGGCGGCACGCGCTCGTACGCCTCTCTCGTCGTCGGCAGCCAGGTCGGCGGACACGCGCTCGGCGACGGGCAGGCCGTGGTCGTCCACGGCGCCGGCGGGTCGTGGGTCGTGTGGCGGAACCAGCGGATGAAGCTGCCCGACACAGAGGTACGTCCGCTGAGCGGCACCGACCATCCGACCGAGGTCTCGGCGACCTGGCTCAACGCGGTGCCGCCGGGACCCGACTTCAGCCCGCCGCCGGTCCCGAACCGGGGCGATGAGGTCACCGGCCCGGACGGTGGCAAGGCCGCCATCGGCACCTTCTACATCGTGCGCACCGTCGGTGGCACCGACCGCTGGTACGTCCTGCTGAGTGACGGCCTCGCCCCGATCAAGCAGACCGAGGGCGTGCTCCTGCAGAACGATCCGGACAGCCAAAAAGCGTACAAGGGACAACAGGTTCGGCCGATCCCTCTGAACGCCGCGGCCGCGAACGCCGCGCAGCGGTCCACCTCGAAGGTCTCCAAGGACGGCCTGCCCGACCAGATGCCCAAGATCGGCTCCTACGACGCCGCGACGCCGCTGTGCGTCGTCTATGCCGACGCCGGGAGCGGGTCAGGGGCCGCGCGGGTGGCCGTGGGCGGCACCGTGCCGACGCCGGCCGTGGGCGCCTCGTCGAGCGGGTCGGGCGCGGCCGGGGGCGTGGTGGACCAGGTGGTGCTGCCCTCGGGCGACGGCGCGCTCCTCGGCCTGCTGCCCGCGCCGAACCAGGCGAAGTCCATCAGCTCGTACTCGATCCTGACCGACCAGGGACTGCGCTTCGCCGTTCCGTCCGCAGATATCGCGGGCAAACTCGGCTTCGACGTGAAGAAGGTCGCCCCGGTTCCAGGAAATCTGCTCCATCTCATCCCGGAAGGGCCGGCGCTGGACCCTCAGCAGGCCCTGAAACCATTGTCTTATACCAGGTCAGGAGGGTAATAGGGGTTGTTGGCCAGGCCCGCCGTGGAAGGTCACGCGAACATAACAATTCATTACTTCTCGCTATGTAGCTTGACTTTTGCATATCCACTGGACAAGGCCGTAATAAGTCTCGTATCGTAATCCCAGTTTTAGGCGGTCACGGAGGGCCCGGCGCTGTCTCTCGGGAGGCGACGGAGCATCGGGCCGCAAGCCGCCCGATCATCATGGAGGTGAACCGTGGCTGATGAGTCTGCCATTGACTTGGCGAACGCCAAGCAGGCCGCACAGAAGATCGACCACTCCGCGAGCGTGATTCAGGGCCTGCAGGTGCAGGTGCAGCAGCACAAGGACCACCTGCGGTCCGGCTGGGACAGCACCGCGGCGCTCGCGTTCGATGACGTGTTCAACCACTTCAACGACGACTTCGCGCGAATCCTCAAGGCGCTCAACCAGATGCACGAGAAGCTGGTCCACTCGAACATCAAGTACGAGTCGAGCGTGCAGGAGCAGCACGACGCGGTGAACAAGGTCAACGACCTGCTCAACGGCCGGACCTGATCGCGTCTTCTCGCAAGCCATAGCTGACTTCGGAGGGTTGAAGGATGGCAGGACAGCTCGACTACACACGCGCTAACTTCACGACATTGCAGCAGGCCGAGGCCGACTTCTCGCTGGCGTTCCGCGCCCTGCGGGATGAGCTGGAGGACCTCGACGGCGAGCTGAAGAAGCTGCTCGCCCCGTGGGTCGGCCAGGCCGGCAGCACGTACGAGACCGCCAAGGCCCAGTGGAACTCCGCCGCGGCCGACATGGGCGCGGTGCTCCAGCGGCTGGGCCTCACCATCGGTGACGTCCACCAGAACTACTCGGCCGCTGAGAAGGCCAACAACGACCTGTGGAGCGGTGGCGTCCTCTAAGAAGAGGTCTCCAGGCCTCGGCTGCTCCAACGGCCGGGGCCGAACCCCGTCAGAGTCCGGTGCGCGCCGGCCATCGAGGCGAAAGTCCCAGCTCGATCGGTGCGCACCGAATCACCGCGTGAATTCCCTGGGCTCATTGTCGTGCGAGGGTGACAGACGTTTCGACGATCTAAGGTACCGGCGTTGCGTTCGATGAGGTGTATGGCCGCCGCTGCGGCGGCGCTCGGCCTGACGATGCTTTCGGTCACGCCGGCCGGTGCCCTGCCCCGTCCGCGGGCGGACGAATGGTGGTTCGCCCCGTGGGCCGTGAAGGACATCTGGAAGACCACCCGCGGTGCCGGAGTGACCGTGGCCGTCATGGACTCCGGCGTCAACGCCCGCCTTCCCGAACTCTCCGGAGCGGTCCTGCGAGGCGGGGACGTGACGGGCGAGGACACGGACGGCCGTACGGACTTCGACAAGAAGAATGACGGGCACGGCACGGCCATGTCCGTCGTGATCGCCGGCCGGGGCGGCGGGACCACCGGCTTCGCCGGGATCGCGCCGGAGGCGAAGATCCTGCCGATCCGGACCACGCACACCGGGGGAGTCATCAACTCCCCGCAGGTGATCGCCGACGGCATCCGCTACGCCGCCGACCACGGCGCCAAGGTGGTCAACATCTCGCTCTCGGTCGACGCGAGCCGGGAGACCGACCAGTGCCCGGCACAGGTGGAGACCGCCATCGCGCAGGCGATCCAGCACGACGTGGTCATCGTGGCGGCGGCCGGCGACGAGGGGGACAAGGCCAACCTCCCGCAGTACCCGGCGTCGTGCGCGGGTGTGCTCGCGGTCGGCGCGATCGACAAGTACGCCCAGCCCTGGAAGGGCAGCGAGCGTCAGGACTACGTGACGATCGCGGCCCCCGGCGTCGACGTCGGCTGGGTCGGCCAGAGCGGGAAGTACTACCCGAAGACCTGGGGGAACAGCGCGTCGGCGGCACTGATCTCCGGTGGCGTCGCGCTGATCCGCGCGGCCAACCCGCAGATGCCGGCCCGTGAGGTCGTCCAGCGGCTCACCGCGACCGCCAAGGACGTCGGCGAGCCCGGCCGGGACAGCGTGACCGGCTACGGGGTGGCCCGGATCTACCACGCGATGATGAAGAACACCTATCCGGTGGCGGCGAACGCGCCTAACCCGGTGTTCGAACGCTTCGACCGCCTGCACGGCGGGCGGTCGGCGCCGCCCGTGACGGCGCCGCCGGCCGGGAAGAAGAAGTCGGCGGACTGGGCGACGCCCGTCATCGGCGTCATCCTGATCGTCGCCGTGTTCGCGGTCGCCGTGTTCGCCGGGCTCCGCAGGCGGCGCACGTTGAACGAGGCGTCCAGGTCGCCGGGCCCCGAACCGAACCGTCGCTTCGATCCGGCCGGTTCGCCGAAGCCGGGAGGCAGGCCGGATTTCCTGCCTCCGGAAGACATGGACGAACGCAGCCGATGAAGATCCGCAGATGTTGAACCGTGGTCATCCCTCTCTCGTCCAAGTGGGGGATCGAGTCGTAGAGGTGAGGCGCAGTGTCACGTATCGATGATGAAGGCCCGAAGTACCCGTGGGGCAACGACGAGTGGCCGGGGATGAAGCCCGACACCGGTCAGAGCGGTGCCGACTGGGGAAAGCAGGTCATCTATGACGACACGAAGCTCGAAGGCGTCCTGAGCAACCTTCGCAGCGCGCACGATGCCCTTGTCAAGGCGGCCGAGCACCTGCCCAAGGACATCAACCCGGCCGAGTTCGGGCCGCCCACCGGTCAGCGCCTCGCGTCGGACAGCAAGCAGGCCAGCGACCACCTGCAGACCGGCTTCACCGCCTTCCTCAGCGCCTGGGGCGACCTGATCACGAAGGTCGAAGGCACCAAGGCGAAGCACTACAGCAGCGAGGACGCCAACAAGCAGCGCGTCGCGCAGAACAACGACTGGAAGTGACCCGATGACCGACAAGCCGAATCTCCCCGGCTACAACGTCAGTGACATCACTCAGGTCGAAACCGGCGGCGGGGAGCACAAGTACGAGTCGTACTGGGCGTATCTCAAGTCGCAGAACGCCCCGGTCGACGATCCCAACATGCACAACGCCGAGCAGATCACCGCCTGGGCCAAGGCCGCGAACCCGGGGAACGTCTCCAAGCACGGCCAGGCCTTTCTCGACTTCCATGACGCTCTCACCAAGCTGAACTTCAGCGCGAAGAGCAACCTCGACCTGCCCGGGCTGCTGTTCGAGATCGGGAAGGAACTGCACGAGGGCTGGCATGGCGGGGCGACGGCCGCGCCGGAGGCACAGCGTCAGCTCACACTGCTGTACCAGTCCGCCAAAGACCTGATGGACACCTCCACGCAAGCCGGATACACCCTGAAGGGGCACGGCGACAACGCCCTGCCGGCGTTCAAGAAGAACTTCGAGAGCGGCGACAACGGCCTGGACAGCCAGACCGCCGTCTACATGGACACCACGTGGAAGCAGGAGAACTACGACAAGTACCCCGCGCTGCAGGGCGCGGGTCACACCAAGCAGGACGAGCTCGACCTCGGCCGGGCGTCGATGCAGGCGCAGACGGCCTTCCGCGACGACTGGGCGCGCAAGAAGCTCGTGGCGCACAACACGGACGTCGCGACGTCCTACGACAGCCTGCCGTACATGCTGAACCTGTCGTTCCCGCCCGGGACGAACGTCCCCCCGCCTCCGCCGGTGGACACGGGCCACCACGGGGACCCCTCGAACAACGGCAACGGGAACGGTAACGGCGGGCACAACAAGGTGCCCGGTTACAACGGCAGCAGCGGCAGCGGAAGCATTCCGCACGTGCCGAGCGCGTCGAACCTGGCCGCGTCCGGCAACCCGGGCTCCGGGACCAACCTTTCCGGGATCGGCAACCCCGGTTCCGGGACCAACCTTTCCGGGGTCGGCAACCCGGGTTCTGGGACCGATCTGTCCGGCGTCGGCAACAGTGGGCTCGGCAACGGTGGCCTCGGGAACGGTGGCACCAGCCTCAACCCCGGTGGTCTCGGCGGCGGCACGAGCCTCGGCAGTGGCGGCACCCCGCTGCCCGGTACCGGCACCGGCACCGGCCTTGGCACGAGCCCCGTGGGGCTGGGGTCGGGCAGCGGCTTCCCGAGCAGCTACTCGCCCGTCGGCCTCGGCGGAGGTGGCGGAGGCGGTGGCGGCCTCGGCGGCGGCGACCCGCTGGGACTCAAGTCGCCCGGTGCGGGCAGCGTCCAGGAGGCGGGCGGCACGATCGGTTCGGCCGGGACGGTGAACGGCGCCGCGGCGGCCGCCGAAGAGGCCGCGGCGGCGGGCGCCGCCAACGCGGCCCGCGGCTCCGGGATGATGCCGATGATGCCGCCGATGATGGGCGGTCAGGGGCAGAACGGCGACGGTCGCGAACGAGCGACCTGGCTGACCGAGGACGAGAACATCTGGGCCGCGGACGACGACGTGGCGCCGCCGCTCATCGGCTGACGGTGTTCGGTTTCGGCCGGCCCCGCTGGAGTTCTCAGCGGGGCCGGCCTGTTTCGTTCTCCGCGGCGGCAGTACGGAGGCGCGCGGGCTCGGGCAGCGGGTACGGGCGTTCGTCGGGGAGCACCTCGCGGGCCGCGTCGAGTTCGCCGGCGGCGACCAGCCGCCGGATGTCTCCAGCCGTGTCAGTGACCTCGGTGATGCCGCGGATCCAGTCCTCGACGTAACGGCTCACGGCCTCGCCGGACAGGCCCACCTGGATCGCGCGGTACGGCAGCGGCTCCAGCCTGATCGACCGCTCGGGGTCCCACTGCACGCGCACCGGGCTCATCCTCTGCTCGGCCTTCCACGCGTCGGCGCTCTCGTGGGCGTGGCGGTCGTAGTGGCTGAGACTGGCGTTGGCGAGCGCCCACTCGAACCCCGTACGCGTCATCTCGACCGCGAGGATGCGCTCCTGGCCCGGCTTGGTGGCCCATCCTGAGCGGTACATCATCCACAGGAAGCTCGGCTTGATCCAGGTCATCCGGCCGCGCTTGAACGGGGCCACGAAGGTGCCGGCCGCGAGAGCGGCGTCCGCGATCGGAGACGGGTACGCCTGGTAGACGACGATCGTCTCGGCGGAGAATTTCGCTCTTACGTGGCGATCAGCGGGCATTCGGGCATCTTACAAAAGGCCGGTGCGAGCGATGGGCGCGCCGAATGCACGAGATGCCCGAGACAGCGTACGATGCGCGGCGTAAGGGGCGATCAGGGGAACCGGGAGCAGTGAGGCAGATGCCCGAGGCGTACGTCCACACCGCTTATTACGCGCCGATCAGGCTCATCATCTACCTGGTCGTTTTCGGAGTCGTCGCGATCGTCGGCGCGATCGCGCGCAGGACCCGGCGAAAGAACATGGGCCAGTACGGCCGGCCGCCGGCTCAGAACTGGCAGCAGCCGATGCCGCCGCCCGGCTCGCCGTACGGCGCGTGGGGCAACCAGCAGCAGGGCTACGGCCCACCGGGTCCGCCCGGTCCGCCCGGTCCGCCTCCGCAGGGCCAGCCGCCGTACGGTGGGCAGCAGCCGTACGGCGGCCAGCAGGGGCCGCCGCCCCAAGGATGGGGTCCGGCTCCGCCGCCTCAGGGCTACGGTCCGCCGCCCCAGCCGCAGGGTCAGCAACAACCACCCTGGTGAGGTTTTTGTCATCATCTGTCGCCTGATGTCCGGTTATGCCACTCCTGGTCGCTCGACAACCCCTCTAGTCGGTTGAAACCGCACCCCTCTTCACGCGAAGCTTTCTACTCTGTGCCCCTAGAGAAGCCGAAGAAGCCCGGGACGTGGTCGATGTGACAGCCCGCGAAGCGCGGTTACTGCAACCAGGCCGCGTCTACGTCGGGTGGCGTTATGCCCAGGTCCATGACGATCCCGGCCCTCCACCGAAACGCCCGACGCCGCCCGAGTCGGAAAAGGTCGACCGGGAGTGGCTGGAGTCGCAGCGGCAGAAGGAGAACCTCTTCAACCGGCCGTTGAAGATGATGGGCGTCGCCACCGGCGTGGGCGCGCTTCTGTTCATCCTCGCCGGGCTGACCGGCACCCTCCCGTGGGCGTTCGCGATCGCGGGTCTGGTGGCATGCGCGGCGATCGCGGGGATCACCGGCTACTCAATGTGGCAGAGCGAAAAGGTGCTGCGGGCACGGATGGCCGAGGAGACCGAGCGGTTCGAGCGCCGCGAGGAGGAACGCCGCCGCCGGCTCGAGGCCGCCCATGCCGCGCACGCCCGCGCGTACCAGGAGTGGCAGCACCGCCGCGAGGCGTTCGAGTCGCAGCACGAGTGGTACGCCGTGACGCTTCCGGAGGGCGTCGCACGGGTCGACGTGGCCGGGGGCACGCTCGCGGGCTGGTCGGCGGCGGTCACGATGATGGGCGCTGCGCGACTGGCCGCCGGCTCCCAGGTGACCGTGCTGGACCTGTCGGAGGGCGCGGTCGCGAAAGAACTCGTCGAGCTCGGCAACGACCAGGGCGAGCGGCCGCTCGTCTGGGTGCTCCCCGGCGACCTGCCGCAGCTCGACCTCACCCACGGACTGGGCCCCGAGGAGCTCGCGGACGTGCTCTCCCTGGTGGTCAGCGTGAGCGAGGAGCAGTCGAGCACCCGGGATCTGTCCTTCGACAACGCCATCCTCGAACGTGTCCTCGGCGTCTTCGGCGGACGCGCCGCGATCCCGCGCATCACCGCCGCGCTGCGCGCCCTGGCCCAGGTGGGCGACCCGCGCGACGACCTGCGGAGCGGCCTGATCACGGACGAGGAGCTCGCCAAGATCACCACGATGTTCGGCCGGGGCGCCGCCGACCGGGTCGTCATCGAACGGGCGTGGGCGCTGGAGTCGCAGCTGCGCAAACTGGAGAAGCTCGGCTCGAACCCGACACTGCTCCCGCCGAGCCGGCTGCGGGTCATCACGACCGACCGCCGCGCCGGCGTGCTGACCAACCGCGTGCTCGGCACGTACGTCGCCGCGGCGCTGACACACGTGCTCCGCGCCACGAAGAGCGGCACCCCGTGGGCGCACACGCTGATGGTGTGCGGCGCGGAGAAGCTGCGCGGCGATGTCCTGGACCGTCTGATCGATTCGTGCGAGGCGACGTCGACGGGCCTGGTCCTGATGTACCGCTCCATCCCGCCGCACGTGAAGGAGAGACTGGGCCGAGGCCACGCGGCGGTGGGCTTCATGCGTCTGGGCAACGCCGAGGACGCGCGCGTGGCGGCGGAACAGATCGGTGCGGAGCAGTTGCTGGAGGTCGCGGAACTCACGGACAAACTGGGAGACGCGGTAGCGGACCCGGAGAACGGCACGTACATCAGCACGGTGGGCCGCTCGGTCCCGTCGGTGTACGACGGCGCCGGCACGTCGGAGGACGCCTTGCCGGACGGCATCGGCCGCGCGACCGCATGGGGCCAGAGCACGTCGATGGCCGCGGACGCGGGCAAGGGCTCGCGCGAGCTGGCGGTAGAGCCACAGGAACTACAGCAACTCCCTCCAACGGCGATGATCTTCACCCATGCCGAGCCGTCGGGCCGACGCATCGTGCTGGTGGACGCGAACCCGGGCATCATGACGCTGCCGACGGCCAACATCCAGGAGTACGAGGAGGCCACAGGCCCAACCCGCGCCCGCCACGCCAAGCCGGACATCACCCCACAGGACGGCTCCCGCTCGGCCCCGAACCTGGGCCCCCCACCCGAACGCCTCGACTTCCGCAAGAAAAAGCGCTGAGACTTTAAGTCCGAAGACGCCAACACCCGCGTCCGCCAACACCCGCGCCCGCGAGCGGTTGCGCTCGTGCACGTTGGGTTCCGCGTCGGCAGGTGCCAACGCTCGCGTCCGTAAGCGCCAACGCGGGCGCTCGCCTGCGCCTGCGCTCGTGCGAGTTGAGACCCGCGCTGGTAAGTGTCAACGCTCGTGCCCACGAGCGGAGCAGCCGCGCTCGTGCGCGTTGAGACTCGCGCTAGTAAGCGTTAACGCTCGCTCGTCCTCGCGCCTGCCAACGCCCGCGAGCGGCTGCGCTTGTGAGCGTTGCTGTGGGATCAGTCGTTGGTGGTGCGGGACGTCCTCCGGGACCCGCGGCCTGAGACGCCTCAGTACCCCTGCCACGGATCCACACTCGCCAGAATGTTGGCGACAACTCCGCAGCGCGATGGTGAAGGCGGGATGCCCGCCGGAAGCGCATCCCGGCGAGCACCGACGCGATGATCAGGTTTCGGGCACCGGCAGGCGCGAGAGGACCTGGTGCAGTAGCTTCTCCTGATCGGTCAGCATCTGCCCGTGTCCGGTCAGCATCCGCGTGTGTTCGGCCATGGTCCGCCCGTGCTCCGCGAGCGTCTGCCCGTGCTCGGTCAGGACCACGCCGTGGTCGACCTGCGTCTGGCGGATCGTGGTCACCTCCAGGACCAGTCCACCGGTGGCCTCGCCCTGTCTGCGGAGGGTGGAGTTCTGGTCGGACTGCACGCGGCCGAACGCGTTGAGAAGCCGCATCTGCTGCTCGAAGGCGATCCGGATGTCCGCCGTCTCCTTCTCGAGGGCCGCGAACCGCTCGGCCATCCGCTGCTGAGCCTGTTCTCGCTCGACCGCGGTCACGCGACGCTCGAGCTCGGCGATATCACTGCTCATCGAAGGATCCTTCCGGTTCGGGGGGAGTCGGCGAACGGCCCGAAGACCGCCACCAGCACAGAACCTAGCCCGCCTAAACCACTGATCGCAATCAGGCGGCTACAGAAAGTTAAAGAGGGGGTTCAGTGCAGCCGGCCCAGCAACGTGACCGCCGTCGAGACCGCCTGCCGCTTCGCGTCCGGATAGGGCAGCCGCGTACCGACCAGCTTCTGATCCCCCCGTACGCGAGCCGGATAGTCCGCGCCGCGCCACTTCACGGTCAGTACGACGTTGCGCCGGCGGACCTCCACCTCGGCACCCCCCATGTCGTAGGAGGTACGCCCGGAAACGACGAGGTTGGACGACTGTGCCGCGAAGGCCTCGTCGCCGAGCCCGGACAGCCGTTCGGGGTCGTGCTCGAAGCCACCGTTGCGAACCGGGTCGGAGGTGTAGGCGAGGTCGTCGGCGAACTCCTTCGCGGCCCGGACCGTACCCGACGCCCCCTGCGCGGACGACGACAGCCGGAACGCCACCTCGAACGAGCGCGACTTCTCCGGCCGCAGCAGCTCCCACGTGCACGAGTCCCGGCCGGGCCGCGGCGTCACCGTACGGACGTCGGCGGGCAGCGGTGCCGCGCACGGGTCCGGCACCGCGGCGTAGTCGCTCGGCGACGTGCCCGCCTTGGCCGGAGACGGGCCGTCCCCGCCGGACCGTAGCAGCGCGAGTCCGCCCACCAGGAGGAGCAGGACCGCGCTCACGGCGACGACGATCCAGGTCAGCCGGTCCGGCCCCTCGGGAACGTCGGGCGCGGGCGGCTCAGGAGGGGCCGGTTCCTCGGGCGGAAGGAACTGCGGCCTGTCCCGATCGGACACGATGTCTCCTCCACAATGGGCGTCCCCCTCTGGCATGAAAGGGCGCGGCCCTGTAATCCTGCATGGGTGGCAGGGGTTGCTGGGGGACTTCAGGGGCCGTGGTACCGAATTCAGGCGATCCTTTCACCGGCCCGCAGTTCCTCGGCCGAGTGGGACTTCGTCACGGTCCTGCCCGCGGTGCTGTCGGCGGCGCAGGGCGGCCGGTCGTTCGTCGTCGGCTGGATGTCGCGCGGCGGAGGCGCGCCGCTCGAGCTCATCACCAACGCCGGGCCGCTCACGCCGTCGAACGATCGCCAGCAGGGGCTGCTGTTCCCCAACGGCGCCCGCGGTGTCGAGATCGGGGACGGCTGGCTGGCCGACGCCGCCGCGATGACCTGGAGCCGCTGCCCCGCCCGGCTCGCGCCGCCGCTCATGTCCACGAGGAACGACACCGGGCCCAGCCTGTTCGAGTCGACGCTCGTCACGCTCATGGGCCGCCCGTTCGGCTGGCTCGTCATCGCCGAGCAGTGCGGCGAGCAGGTGCTGAAGGCCGAGGTCACCGACCTGCAGTACGAGCTGCAGGTGCAGCGCCGCGGTGACGACGAGCTCGCCGTCGAACGCCTCGAACGCCGCATGGCCGAGCTCGACGCCTTCCAGGAGGCCGGCCTGTGGCGCGTACGCGTGCTGGCCGGCGCGGCGTCCGCCCAGGATCTCGACCAGATCGCGCCCGTCCTCGTCGGGTCGGTCGAGATGAGCCACCACCCGTACCGCCTGCGTTCGGGACAGCGGTCCGTACGGTTCCATGAGGCGGTCCACGTCGACACCCAGGACCAGGACCTGAAGTCCCCGTTCATCGCGACCGCCGGGGCCCTGGCCGCGCTCGCCGGGCTGCCACGCCGCGAGGTCCCGGGCCTGCGCGTGCTCGACGCCGGCTACTTCGACGTGACCTCCGAGGTGGGCGGGCCCGAGAGCGGGGAGAGCATCGCACTCGGTGAGGTGCTCGACGGGCAGGACCGCCAGGTCGGTACGTTCACGGTGCCGCTGCAGACGCTCAACCGGCACGTTTTCGTCACCGGGTCGACCGGCGCGGGCAAGTCCCAGACCGTACGCCACCTGCTCGAACAGCTGACCAAGGCGCGCATCCCGTGGCTCGCCATCGAGCCGGCCAAGTCGGAGTACGCCGCGATGGCGGGCCGGATCGACGCACCCGTAACCGTCATCAACCCCTCCGACCCGGCCGCCGTCCCCGTATCGGTCAATCCGCTCGCACCCGAGCCGGGCTATCCCGTACAGGCCCATATCGACATGGTGCGGGCACTGTTCCAGGCGGCGTTCGACGCCGAGGAGCCGTTCCCGCAGATCATGTCG
Organism: Actinomadura sp. DC4; assembly: GCF_030406325.1. Lineage (GTDB taxonomy): Bacteria > Actinomycetota > Actinomycetes > Streptosporangiales > Streptosporangiaceae > Actinoallomurus. The sequence continues at coordinate 24,243 of NZ_JAUEQY010000050.1, forward strand.
CAGGCGCTGCAGCGTGTGTACGAGGCCAACGGCTGGGACGTCGTCACCGGCCGCGGCCGGCCCGGCTCGGCCATCGAGCCCGCCGTACCCACGCTCGAACAGCTCCAGAAGGCCGCGCTCCAGGTGATCAGCGACGTGGGCTACGGCAACGAGCTGATGGCCGACGTGAAGGGCTTCGTCGACGTACGCCTGCGGTCGCTGCGCATCGGCTCGGCCGGCCGGTTCTTCGAGGGCGGGCACCCGGCCGACATGGAGGGCCTGCTGAGCCGCAACGTCGTACTCGCGATCGAGGACGTCGCCAACGACGAGGACAAGGCGTTCCTCATGGGCACCCTGATCATCCGCATCGTCGAGCACCTGCGGCTGCGCGCCCGCCGCTCCGGCACCGGTACGCGCGGCCTGGAGCACGTGATCGTCATCGAGGAGGCGCACCGCCTGCTGCGCAACCGCGGTGAAGAACGTGCCAGCGCGCACGCCGTGGAGCTGTTCGCCGGAATGCTCGCGGAGATCCGCGCGTACGGCGAGGGCATCGTCGTGGCCGAGCAGATCCCGACCAAGCTCGTCCCGGACGTGGTCAAGAACACCGCGCTCAAGGTCGTACACCGGCTGCCCGCGTACGACGACCGGCGGCTCGTCGGCGCCGCGATGAACCTCGACGAGGACCAGTCCCGCGAGGTGGTGTCGCTGCCACCGGGCGCGGCGGCGGTGTTCGCCGACGGAATGGACCGCCCGCTGCGCGTACGTGTGCCACTGGGCCGCGACCGCGAGCACGTGCTGCCCGGACCGGTCCCCCCCATCGACGGCCGCCGCTCCGCCGCGTGCGGGGAGTCGTGCCGGGACGGGAGGGCGTGCTCGCTGTACGAGCTGCGCGAGGCCGACCTGAACGCGTCGGCGGCGCCGTGGGCGTGGCTGCGGGTGTGGGCGGACACTCTCGTTCTCGCACACCTGGTCGACCGCCCGATGCCCCGCGTCCCGGACGAACTCGCCGAAGACTGGACATCCCAGTCCGCCCGCCTGCGCGAGTGCATGCTCGCGACCGTGCTGGACGGCGCCATCGGCCGCCGCTCGGCCGCCCTGCGGGCCGCGTACGCGCCGGAGGACCTCACGGTGAGCGTCGCGACCGCGGCCGGGCAGCTGCTGGCCGACCCCAGACGTCCTGCGGACCCGCTCCCCGGCGCGGCGTGGATGATCCCGCAACTGCGCTGGCTGCACGAGATGAGCCGGCTGTTCCCTCCGGGCGAGGGCGTTCCGGACAAACGCGACCCGGTGCCGCCGATGGACCATGAACTGCCGGGCCTGAAGGAGCCGGCCGAGCCGCTGTTCGGCCATCGCGTACGGGCGCTGCGCCGCCATCCGCTGTCGATGGAGCTGTTGTCCAACCGCCCGATCGTACGAGTGGCCGTTCTGGGCGACGACGACTACGCGGGCGTGGAGGCCGACCTGGCCGTACTCGGAATCGGCGTGGACCCGGCCGACCGCTTGACGCACGTCGCCGAACGGATGCGGGTGCGGTGGCTGGAGGACGTACTCGACTGGCCGCGCCGCTTCACCGCAGCCTTCGAGGACCCCGGGGGAGCGCTGCCGTTCTTCGACCGGTGACGTTCTGTCAGTGATGTGGTGCAGGGTGTTGCCATGTGGTGGAGATGGCCGGCCGTCGTGCTGCTCGTGGTCAGCGGATGGGTCTTCGGATGTTCTGAGACCCGCCGCCGATGGACGCTCGGCGTGGCGCTGACCCGATTAGGCTCGGCGATCGGCGGGGGTGGCAAGGGGCGAGCCGAGACGTACGCGCGCGGCCTGTTGACGGCCGTGGGCTGCGGGCTGCTCGCGGTGTTCCTGAGCCTGCTGCCCCAGTGGTCGCCGGGCGCGGGTCGGTATCGGTGGGCGGGGGCTGCGGTCTCGCTTGAGCCGATCCCAGTGCCGGGCTTGCCTCTGTGGCCGCCGCGGTCCGGCGGGGGCTTGCGTCCGCAGCCGCCGGGCGCCGGCCGGCTCGGACGGACACCGGAGTCCGGGCGGCTCCGCCGGGCGTCCGAGGCCGGAGGTCTTCGGTGGGCGTCGGAGGTGGGGCGGTTCCGCCAGGCGCTGGCGACCGGGCGTTTTCGGCCGGCGTTAGGGGCCGGGCGTTTTCGGTGGGCGCCGGAGGCCGAGTGGTCCCGGTCGTCATCGCACGGCCGGGTCGTTCCGCCGTGTCGGGGCCCGTGCGTTAGGGCCGTCGTGATGCGGGTGGTCGATGGCGACACACTCGTCCTGCGCGGGCTGGGCCGAGTCCGGCTCATCGGCCTGGACGCACCGGAGACGTGGCTGAGGCACGACTGCCTCGGCCCGGAGGCCACCCACGCCCTTAACCGGCTGACCCCACCTGGCACACCGGTATATACGGCCGGAGACAGCGAGCCGTACGACCGCTACGGCCGGAGGCTGCTCTACCTCTGGACGCCGGGCGGTGCGTTCGTGAACACCGAACTCGTCCGAGCCGGCCTCGCCCGAGCCCTGCCCATATCGCCCGACACCACCCACGCGGCGATCGTCCACGCCGCCGAACAAGCCGCCCAGCGTGCGGAAACCGGCATCTGGCACCCCAACCTGCCCGGCTGCACCCGCACCCAACACCCATCCGGACGGAGGTTGGCCCCGGGCTCGGCATAGGAAGTGGATCCCTGCGGCACGGCGTGGGAGGCGGGTCTTCGGCTCGGCGTAGGAGGTAGCGAGCCCTCCTACCGCGCCCACCTGTAACAGCCTTCGGTGCGGTGCGGTGCGGTGCGGTGCGGTGCGGTGCGGTGCGGTGCGGTGCGGTGCGGGTGCGGCTCGGGTTGACCGGGCTTCACCCACCGCACGACGTACCTCTGCCTTCTGCACGGCCTATGTCCGTGCAGCGCGTCCGGCCGCGTCCAGGACGCATTCGTCCATCCCGACGCCCATCCTTGACCTCGTACGAGCCGCTGGAGGTCATCCAAGGCACTCCGGTGATGCTGCCCGAGCGCCGGCTGCTGGCCGGCTGTGGCGTGACGGAGCGGATGGCGAGCATCGAGCAGCGCGTGCAGATGGCCACCGAGGTGGTGACGGCCCGGCCGGTGACGCAGGCTGAGGCGGATCCGCTCGCCGTCGACGCGGGCACGATCGTCATGGTCATCCAGCGCACGTACTGGACGTCCGAGCCCCCAGTCGAGATCGCGGACATCATCATCCCCGTCGATCGGTACGAACTGCTCTACGTGATCCCGGTCGAGGGCGAGTGGCTACCCGCTGCAGCCGCCCTTCTGCTTCAGGTCGCTCACCATCTTTTCGACCGTTTTGGTGCGGAAGTCGTGCATCGCCTCGTCGGTCGGCACGTACCGCCAGTGCCCGGCCTCATAGACAAACCGGTACGTGAGCACGACGATGGCCCGGGTCACGCGCACATGCGCCTCGTGGTCGCTGTCCATGCGGACCTTCTCGATCTCGAAGCGGATGCCCGCGCCGGCGTCGGGGCAGAGCTTGTGCGCGCGGAGGTAGTCGGCCCGGCTGATCGCGCGCTTCGCCGCGGCGTAGTACAGGTCCCAGGCGCCGCCGTAGTCACCGCTGGAGTAGCTGTCGAACTCCTCGGTTGCCGCGGGGCGTACGGCGGCCTCGGTGCGGGGCTCGCTGGCGGCGGCCGGCGTGGTCGTTGGCGTGGCGCCGGGCGGCGCGGCGGCGGTGTTGCCCGCCGACGAGCAGGAGGTGAGGGCGAACGCGGCGGCGATGAGGCTGATGGCGATGCGCATGGTGGTGTGACGTGGCCGTCACACTCAGGGGTGACCGCTGGGCGTGGCCGGATGCGGCGTCAGCGAGGTCGTAACGTCGACCGGTGTGGCCGTCGACCGGCGCCGGGAAGCCGAGGCGCTTCGCCATATGGCCATAAGTGATCGCGAAGGCGGCCGGGGCCGACCGTGCTTCACTCACCGCACGGCGTGCCCTTGGCCTTTGTCCTCTGTACGGCCCTGTCGGTGCCGTGCGTCCAGGAAGCGTTCGCCCACATCTACATAGCGTGCACCTACACAACCCGTGTCCGCGCGACGAGCCTCACGCGACGCGCGCGTCTTGGCAGTGCACGTCTATACGACGGACGCTGGTGCGCCGGTCGGGGCGTGGCCGGTCGGATGTGGACGCACGTGTGGTGGTAGGACGCCTGCGGTTTGGAGCGTGGGGTGCGGCACCGCCGGAGGAGGGCTGTATGGCTGCGCGCCATGGAGACGCTTGGCATGCGGGCTGGCGTCGTGGTCGGGCAGCCTGGGCGCGAGATCTGGTTGAGGCGGCGCCGCCCGCCTCCACGAACCAGGCAAGGGGCGTGAGACCCGGGGCGGGACTAGGGCGGCTGCGTCATCCGCGCTGCGGCGCCTCAGGGGCCTGGCTCGAAGTCTCCGTTCGTGGCGAGCGCCGCGCAGTAGGACAGCGGGACTTCGAGACAGGTCCTAGTAGACGAGGGCCTGGACGCCTTCGGTGGTGATCTCCTCGACGAAGGTCGGAGCGCCGGCGATGCGGATGCCCGGTAGGACCTCATCGTCGGTGATGTCCCGGCGGGCCGCGCACTGGGTGCAGACCGTGACCTTGGCCGAAGACAGGACGATGCCGAGCAGATCCTCAAGCGGCGTCGCGTGCGGGAGCGTGAACTCCTTCGCGCGGCCGGGGAGGGCGAACCAAGACGACTCACCGGTCAGCCAGAGGGACACCTCTACGCCGCTCGCCACCGCCGCAGCCGCGACCGTGAAGGCCTGGTTGCACCGTTCGGGCGACTCTGCGCCCGCCGTCACCTTGATCACGAGTGATCGTGTCATATCCGGCACACTAGTCCTGTACGCCGACGGCTTGCACGGCCGGTGTGCGGGACACGATGAACGGCTGCATCGTGGGCTTGCCGATCACCAGGTCACCGAGTTCCGTGCGGGTCTGACCGACCACGTACAGCGGATCGTCGGCGGTCACGACATGCTCTTCGACGATGAAGCCCAGGGTGCGCTCGCGATGCCGGGGGCGAAGGCGTCCGCCGAGCATCGCGGCCAGGCGGATTGCCAGCGGGCCGGACGGGCTGTCCTCGAAGGCGCTGAAGGCCGGCTCTCCGAGCTCGAACTTCGCGCCCCGCGCGTCGACGCGTACGGCGACGGTTTCGCCCGTGACGTACAGCGGGCCGCTCAGCTGCTCGGCCGCCTTGGTGTTCCGGACCACCTTCGTCGGCCCGAGCGGGCCCGGCCGCCAGGCGTGGTACTGCTCGAAGACGGTCAGGGCGTACCAGACACAGGATCGGCCCGAGAAGGGCGCGACGATGAGCCCGGCCGGACCCGCGGTGGCGCGTCCGCTGACTTCACGTAGGCCCGTGGTGGCGTCCGTGACGGGTTCGGCCTTGTGGATGGCCCGTCGCCGTCGTGCCGTGCCGACCCTCTTCGACACCGCCCCGGCGCCCGCCTCTACACCGGCGGCCAGCAAAGTCATCAGCGCGTACACCCGCGTCCTCCTTGACCCTAGGAAGATCAGACGTGGCGGCGGCCCCATCGGTTCACCCTTAACGCCCTTGATCACAAGCGCGATCAGGCTATCGCGACGAAACCCGACTACGCTGGCCATACATGGAGCCTGAGCTGCATCCCGACCTTGAGCCGCTGAAATTCCTCCTCGGAGACTGGGAGGGTGCCGGCGTCGGCGGTTACCCGACCATCGAGAGCTTCCGCTTCGGGCAGGAGATCTCGTTCAGCCACATCGGCAAGCCGTACCTCATCTACACCAGCCGTACGTGGCGCCTCGACGACGAGGGCAACCTCGGCCTGCCGCTGGCCCGCGAGAGCGGCTACTGGCGCCCTTCGGCGGAAGGCCGGGTCGAGCTCGTGCTCGCGCACCCGACCGGGATCGCCGAGATCTACATCGGCGAGGTGACCGGCACCCGTGTCGAGCTGCAGAGCGACGTCGTCGCGCGTACGGAGACGGCCAAGGAGTACACCGCGGGACGCCGCCTGTACGGCCTGATCGGCGAGGACCTCGGCTACGCGTACGACATGGCCGCCGAGGGCCAGGGCCTGCAATCGCATCTGTCCGCACAACTGAAGCGCGTGGCCTAGTACACCCCCTGAAGACACTCGCCGGGCCGGTTCACAGACGGTGGACGGCCCGCGCGGGGAAGACTTTCTCGAAGTGGCCGATGCCTCTGAGCCGCGGATTCGAGGCGGAGGCTCGCCGAGACGTACGGCATCGGGACGATACGGCCGTACGGGCGGCGCGCCTCGACGGGGTCATCGCGACGGCGCGGTTGAGGCACGTACGCGACCGGCCCGGCGGTCGCGGAGTCCTGAGTCCTGCACCGCGTACGCGGCCGGCTCGGCCGGCCCCGCCGGCAGACCGACCCCCAGAAGGATGGGGTGGCCGACGAGGGCGACGACCTGAGACGCCTGGGTAGGGACGGCGGGACTCGATACGGGGCCTGGCGCCGACGATGTCCCGGCCGGTGCGGGAGATCATGAAGGGGGCTTCGGGCGGTTGCGGAAAACGGGCTCCGCGTCGGCGAAGACACCGGAGATCCGAGGCCTGGACGTGGGGCGACCCTGGGTGTGAGACACCCCAGCGTGAGAGGACTCCGGGTGCGAGAGGACCGCGGGGGTGAAAAGGCCCCGGATGTGAGAACACCCCGGCGTGGGACGACCTCGGGCGTCAGGCAATCCCCGGCGTGAGACGACCCGCTCGGCATGAGGTACCCCGGCATGAGGCGACTCCCGTGTGAGACGTCCCCTGGGCATAAGACGACCCCCGGGCTGTTCCTGCCGTGGCAGGGGCCGACAGGACTGGGTCGGCCGGCCCGGGGGTCGGGTGTCTGCCTGGTACTCGCCGGTCGCGTCCTCGACCGGTTGCCTACCCTCGTAAGAAAAAGGAGGCGAAGGCGGGACGGCGACTAGCGGACAGCCACCTCACGAGTCCTCGTACTATGCATACTTCAGGACCACCTCCTTTCGCGCGTAACCCGCACGTTAGATCAGCTCGCGCGACGAGGCAAGTAACTTTTTCCGGACCGGCCGCAGGCCGGGCGTGAACCAGCGGCCCGCAAGACGTCCCCCAGGCCACCGGGCAGCGGCATAAAATCGGTCCCGTGACGGAACCCTGGCATGAGGAGCTGCGGGCGCGGGGCTACCGCGTGACACCCCAGCGGCAGCTCGTGCTGGAGGCGGTGACCGCGCTGCGTCACGCGACCCCCGAGGAGATCTGCGCCGAGGTTCAGCGGACCGCTCGCGGTGTCAACATCTCCACCATCTACCGCACCCTCGAGCTGCTCGAACAGCTCGACATGGTCAAGCACACCCATCTCGGTCACAAGCCGCCGACGTACCATCTCGCCGCCGAGGCCGAGCACGTGCATCTGGTCTGCCGGGTCTGCGGCGAGGTGTACGACGTCAGCCCGGACGTCGCGGACGGCCTCGTCAGCGCTCTCGAACGTGACCACGGCTTCGAGACCGACGTGCAGCACCTCACCGTCTACGGACGTTGCCGGAACTGCCGGAAGTAGTCTTGCGGGTATGGACAGCCCGCTGCTCAGCACCCCCGGTGCCGTACCCGCCGATTCGCCCGACGCCGAGGTCGCGGCGCACTACGGCGAACCCTCCGCCGAGCAGCGCGCGCTCGCCGAAGGCAGTGCGGTGGTCGACCGGAGCAACCGCGGGGTCGTACGCGTCGGCGGCGCCGACCGGCTGCGGTTCCTGCACAGTCTCACCAGCCAGCATCTGGAGGGGCTGATGCCGAAGACCCCCGCCGAGGCCCTGCTGCTCAGCCCCAACGGCCACGTCGAGCACCACCTCAGCCTGGTCGACGACGGCGAGGCCGTCTGGGCGCACGTCGAGCCCGGCAAGGCGCAGGAACTGGCCGAGTTCCTCGACCGCATGCGTTTCCTCCTGCGCGTCGAGGTCACCGACGAGTCCGAGTCGTACGCCGTCGTGACCCTCAGCGGCGCCGAGGCCCCCGAGGGCGCGCTCGTGACGACCGACGGGCTGATCGTGGCGCGCAAGGAGCTCGAGCGCGACTGGAACGCCCGCCTCGCCGGGCTCTGGGCGTACGAGGCGCTGCGCATCGCGGCGCACCGGCCGCGGCTCGGGCTGGACACCGACCACCGGACCATCCCGCACGAGGCCGGCTGGATCGACGTCGCCGTCCACCTCGACAAGGGCTGTTACCGCGGCCAGGAGACGGTCGCCCGCGTGCAGAACCTCGGCCGTCCGCCGCGGCGGCTCGTCTTCCTCCACCTCGACGGCAGTGTCGACCATCTGCCCGCGCACGGCGACCCCATCGAGCTCGGCGGCCGTACGGTCGGGTTCGTCGGCTCGGCCGCCCGCCACTACGAGCTCGGGCCGATCGGGCTCGGGATGATCAAACGCAATACGCCGGTCGAGGAGGCCCTTCTGGCGGGTGGGGTGGCCGCGTCTCAGGAGGTCATCGTGTCCCCGGATACCGGATCTACCGTCAAGATCGACCTACGTCGCCGATAATGCGATAAAGCGTCAGGCAAACAAGATCATAACGGGCGGCGCACATGGGAAGGTTCTCTCCGTCGGATGGTGCACCCGAGGGAGCACCAGGTACCTCGGCGAGGAAAGGGAACATGGGGCGACGGCGGCGTCGGTGGAGGGAGCCCGTCTACATCTGGTGGGGTGCCATCGCCGTGTTAATGATCGCGGCGGTGTTCTTCGGCGCCTGGCGGCTGGCGCTGCTCGGGGTGGCGGCATGGTGCCTGTACGAGTTCTCGCTCAACCCGACGGTGTGCCGGGTCATGACGCGGCAGGGGTTCGCCTGCCACGAGCCCGTACGCGGCCGGCTGTTCGCCTGCTCGGCGGCGCACCAGAGGGTCAAGAACGACGCCGTGTGGCGTTCGTTCGGCCTGCCGAACCCCTTCAGCCGTGCCACGTCCCATGATCCGAACCGCGACACCGGGGTGGTCGTCTACTCGCCCGCCGTACGCGCGCGGCTGGCGCAGAACGACCGGATCGTGCTGACGGTGGCCGGGGTGGCCAGCGTGCTGGCGATCCTCGTCGCCGTAGTGGGGATCGTCGGCTCCTGACCCTCACACGTCGACGATCAGGGTGATGGGGCCGTCGTTGACGAGTGAGACCTTCATGTCGGCGCCGAACCGGCCCGTCTCGACCTTGGCGCCCAGGCGCCGCAGGGCCGCGACGACCTCCTCGACGAGCGGCTCGGCGACCGGACCGGGCGCGGCGGCGATCCAGGACGGCCGCCGGCCCTTGCGGGTGTCGCCGTACAGCGTGAACTGGCTGATCACCAGGAGGGGCGCGCCGAGGTCGGAGCAGGACGCCTCGGTCGCGCCCTCGAACACGCGCAGCCCCCAGAGCTTGGCGGCCAGCCGGGCCGCCTTCTCGGGGGTGTCGTCGTGGGTCACCCCCACGAGGGCCAGCAGGCCCGGCTCGGAGATCGCGCCCACGACCTGACCGTCGACGGAGACGCTCGCCTGGCTCACCCGCTGGACCACTGCTCGCACGAGACCGCATTCTGCCGTATCGGCCGCCGCGTCCGCTCGCCGCGATATTTACGAAGATCTTATCGCCAAACAGGTCATTCGCTTGAAATCATGTCGTACATGGCCACGACACTGATAACTATTGCGCCCACCGGCGCGGAGGCCGCCAAGGTCGACGCCCCGGCGCTCCCGGTGACGCTGGAGGAGCTCGTCCAGACCGGGAAGGAGTGCGAGGCAGCCGGAGCGGCGGTGATCCACGTCCACATCCGCGACGCCGAGACCCGGCCGACGCTCGATCCGATCCGGCTCCGCGACACGGTGGCCGCCCTGCGCGAGAGCACCGACCTCATCGTCCAGCTGTCCACCGGCGGCGCGGTCACCGACCCGTACGAGCACCGCCTGAAGGTCCTGGACGCGGCGCCGGACGCCTGCTCGCTCACGTGCGGCACGGTCAACTTCGGCGACGACGTCTTCATGAACCCCTGGCCCTTCATGGCCGAGCTGTACCAGCTCACCCAGTCGATGAAGGTCGTGCCGGAGTTCGAGCTGTTCGACCTCGGGCAGGTCGCGTCGCTGCGGCGGCTGCTCGACACCTACGGCCCGCCGTACGGCGGACGCGTCCACTGCGACCTCGTCATGGGCGTTCCCGGCGGCATGCCCGGCGACACCCGCTCGCTCGTCGCGGCGGTCGAGGCGCTGCCCGAAGGCGCGACGTGGTCGGCCACCGGGATCGGCCGGACCACGCTTCCCGTGATGTACGCGGCCCTGTCTGCCGGCGGTCATCTGCGCGTCGGCATGGAAGATACGCTGACATTCGCCAAGGGACGGCCCGTAACGGCCAACGCCCAGCTCGTGGAGCGCGCGGCGACCGCGGCGAAGACCGCTCAGCGCCCGCCCATGACTCCGGACGAGGCACGGTCGTTCCTCGGTGTGAAGCGTCGCTGAAAAGGGGGAAGCGTGAATCCCGTCCTCGTCGAGGTGGAACGGTCCGGGTTCGTGGAGTCGCGTCACCGGGGCTCGGTGGCAGGGCTGGCCGCGGACGGCTCGACCGCCGTACGCCTCGGTTCGCCGGAGGACCCGGTCTTCCCGCGGTCGGCCAACAAGCCGATGCAGGCCGTCGCCATGGTGCGCCACGGCCTCGGCCTGGAGGGCGAGCTCCTCGCGCTCGCGTCGGCCAGCCACTCCGGTGAGGACTTCCACGTCGACGGGGTGCAGAAGATCCTCGCCGGCGCCGGGCTGAGCGCCGACGACCTGAAGTGCCCGTCCGACCGGCCCCTCGACCTCGAACTCGCCGTCGTACGGGAAAGGTCCCGGCCGCGCATGAACTGCTCGGGCAAGCATGCCGCGATGCTCGCCACGTGTGTGGTCAACGGCTGGCCGACCGCGTCCTACCTGGAGCCGGACCACCCGTTGCAGATGGCCGTACGGGAGGTCGTGACGGACCTGACCGGTGAAGAGGTCGTCGCGACCGGCGTGGACGGCTGCGGCGCGCCGCTGTTCGCGGTGACGCTGACCGGCCTGGCCCGCGCGTTCCGCGCGCTGGTCCTCGCCGCGCCCGGCAGCCCCGAGCGCCGCGTCGCCGACGCCATGCGCGCCCACCCCGAGTGGACGTCGGGCACCGACCGCGACGAGCGGCGTCTCATGGACGCCGTTCCGGGCCTTCTGGTCAAGTGCGGCGCGGAGGGCATCGACGCCTTCGCCTTCGCGGACGGCCGCGCGGGCGCCATCAAGATCGATGATGGCGCGATGCGGGCCCGTACGCCGGCCACGGTCGCGACGCTGCGCGCCCTCGGCGTCGGCGGTGTCCCCGAGGAGTTGGTCACGGCGCCGGTCCGCGGCGGAGAGTCGGTCGTCGGAGAGATCCGCGCGGTCGGCTTCTGAGGCCTGTGGCGAAACGCCATCTTCAGTAGAGGTATTTCGTGTGTCCGGCCCCGTCCGTGTAAACAACACGGTCAGGGCCGGACATTCACCGACATGATCGGCGTCGTCGGATCGGTTAATAGCGGTGGTGGTGACGGTGGTGCCGGTGATGGCGGCGGTGGTGCCGGTGGTGACGGCGGTGGCGGTGCCGCCTGCGCCGGTCATTGGCCACCGTACGCGTGCTCGACGACACCGATGCCTGATCGCCGACGGTGGCCGACGCGGGGCCGGCCACGGCGGTGACCATGGTGATGTCCTCGCTCGCCGCGAGGGCGGGTGTGCTCGTGATCAGGGCGCCGGCGGCTGCGATCGTGACCAGGCCAGCGGCGGCGCTAAGCTTTTTTCGCACGTCGTCTCCTTGTTACCGGAAATTGGCACGAGACCCATTCGTATCGGCGCTCTCGTGGTTCTCTACAGTTTCCAGTATCCCGGTGTAATATCGTGGCGACACAATGCGAAGGTAAGGTCATCACAAAGCCGGACATTTCCGGCTTTGGCTATGGTCTGTCAGGCGACCGTCAGGACAGCGTACGGAACTGCCGGGAGGCCGAGATCGCACCGGACGTGGCGAGCGTGAAGCTCCGCATCGACTCGGCGAAGTTGGACAGGTCCCACTCGGCCGGACCCTCGTACCAGTAGAGGTTGTCGGCCTGCTCCCCGTCGCCGCCGACATCGGCGACCGTGCCCGCCCAGCGGGACACCGAGTCGAACACCACCGCGTACGGCAGATAGCGCGAGAAGAGCGCCACCCGGTCGCCCGAGGGCCCGTCCGGCGCCTCGCCGCGGTACAGGTGCGCGCGGAACCCGAGCGTGTGCGCCAGCACGGTCGCGCCGTGCGAGGTCTTGGCGGGCATGTACTGACCGCCGACGGCCAGTGCGGCGCCCGCGATGATCACCGCGAGGCCGATGAGCGCGAGGTTGGTGTACAGCGCGAGCCCGATCGTGCCGATCAGGCCGATCCCGGCGAGGATCGTGCCGGTCGTGGTCCAGCGGGTGCGCTCGGAGTCGGGCCGCCGGGTGAACCACCCCTGCCGTACGACGTCTTCGTACAGCGCGCCGCGTACCGCCGCGAGCTGCCCGGCGAACGTCCCGCCCAGCTCCGAGAGGCGTACGACATCGCGTCCGGCGAACAGGGCGTCGTGCAGCAGCCGCTCGTACGGCATCAGGTCCTCGGCCGGCCCGTCGAGGCGCCGTAGCTGCCAGTCGATCCGCCCGTACGTCTCGCGGGTGAGCTCCTCGATCAGCAGGTAGCGGCGGACGGCCAGGTCGATGATGGTGGCGGTGACGTCGATGACGTCCGCCTGCTCGTCGATGAGCGTGCCGATCTGCCCCGGCCGTACACCGTCCGGCGGCGAGAACTCCCCGTCGTCGACCGGTGAGTGGTCGCCCTCGACCGCCTTCCTGCTGACGATGCGCGCGTCGCGCCCGCGCGTGGAGTACAGCAGGCCGACGCCGCCGAGCAGCAGCACGAGCAGGCCGACCAGCGCGGCCCCGGTCACGCCGTTGACGGTGAACGCGGTCGCGAGCGTGTGCCGCTGGTCGAGCGTCGGCTTCCCGGACGTCGTGCCGGGCGGATAGCCGATCACGATGGTGAGGTACTCGCCGGACTCGAGGTTCTGCTGCCGGAACTCCGCCTGCACGTGCGTGTGGTTGGTGAAGAACTGCGTACAGCCCACCGTGCTCCCCAGTTCGCCGGCGAAGCAGTTGAGGTCCTGTACGGCCGCGCCGGCCGCCACGCTGACCTCGGTCTGCGCCACGGGGACGTTCCAGCCGCCGGCGGCCACCCAGTTGAGCTCCTGGCGGTCCTTCAGCGGCGTCATCGCGCCCTGCACGGTGTAGGTGAGCTTCACCGTGTGGCTGCCCGCGCCGCCGCCGGACGGGGTGAGGACCGTACGGTCCTCGTCGCGCGTCACCGTGCCGCCGTGGACGTCGTTCACCTCGAAGCGGCGGTCGTTCCGGTCGTCCATGTGCTCGCGCCGGACGAACGTGCGGCGTACGCCGTCACCCTGGAAGGTCACCGTCTCCGTGGCGTGCAGGAGGCCGTCGGGGGTCACCGTGAGCGCGATCCTGTCGGAGGCGACCTGTCCTGGGGAACCCGCGTACGCCGGAGCCGCGCAGGCGAGGAGGCCCGCCGCGACGACGGGAGCGATGAGGTGCCGCGTCCGTACCAGCATGGGCGCACAGCGTACCGGGGAACGCTTCCCCCTTATAGGCATGACCTGCGCGGCTGGCCGGTGATCGATTTTTTCCGTGCTATGCAATGATTCTGGTCGCGGTCGCCTCCTGTCCGTACTACGCCGGGGCCGGCGGGGACGGCCGCGAGGAGGGACGGAAGCGAGTGGCAGGTCCTCATCGATCGCCTTCGCAGAGCGGCCCTGCGCCGCACACGCCACCGTCCGGCGCATGGCGTCCGGCGGCGGACTACGGTTACCGGCGGCCGTCCCGCCGGCCACGGCGTACGGCGACCGGAGTGGTCATCGGCGTCCTGGGCGGGTTCGCGGCGCTGTTCGTTGTGGCCGTCGTGGGGTTCTGGCTGGCCGGGAGCGGCCGCGAACCGAGCAAGGAGGCCGACGGCAGCCACCTGCGTACGGGCAGCAAGTCGGCCGCCCTCGCGGGCCCGCTGTACCGCAGCGGCTCGCTCTCCCGCGTCCCGTGCCGCCTGCCGAAGATCGCCGAAGGCGACGAGGCCTCGATGCGGACGTTCCTGCAGACGCTCTCCGACTGCCTGGACACCGCGTGGAACCGGCAGTTCGCGAAGGCGGGGGTCGCCGGGTTCACCGCCCCGCAGCGGGTCTTCTGGAGCACACCCGGCAGCAGCCCGTGCGGGTCCTATCCCGCGCCCGGCGCGTCGGCGTTCTACTGCCCGGCCAACGACACGATGTACGTCGGCCTGAGCAACATCGTGGAGACGGCCGGGGGCGAGCCGGTGTCGCACTACGCGGTGTTCGCCCGGGTGATCGCCCATGAGTACGGCCACCACGTGCAGGAGGACGCCGGGATCCTGGAGTACGGCCACGAGCTGATGGCGTCGGGAGGCGGCGGGGCCCCCGCGGAGGCGAGCCGGCGGATCGAGCTGCAGGCGCAGTGCTTCGCGGGCGCCTTCCTGTCCGCCGAGCGCCGTACGCTGCCGATGACGGCCAGGCAGTACCGCGAGATGATCAACGACAACCTGCTGCGCGGCGACGGCGCGTCCCAACCCCAGGACCATGGCTCGGGCAAGCACTACGCCGGCTGGGTGGCCCGTGGCTACCGCGGCGGCGCCCTGTCGGCCTGCGACACCTGGACCGTCCCGGCCTCCGACGTCTCCTGACCCTCCGGCGGACGAACCGCGCCGCCGTCCCGCCCGGCCGTCCGCGCGCTGCTCCCGCGTCTGGAAGATGCCGCTTCCCGCATTCGCCGAGGTGACCGCTTTACCTGGAACGACTCGAGATGTGACTCGTCTCACCCGTAAGTGCTTGCTGCTCCGCTTGCAATAGCAAGCATCGCGACGCACAGTGGATCCATGGCGACTTCCAAAGTCGGCTCCATCGGGGAGTACATCCGGGAGCAGCGGCAGCGGGCGAAGGTCTCGTTGCGCCAGCTGGCCGAGGTCACGGGTGTCTCGAACCCGTACCTGAGCCAGATCGAGCGCGGGCTGCGCAAGCCGAGCGCGGAGATCCTGCAGCAGATCGCGAAAGGTCTGCGCATCTCCGCCGAGGCCCTGTATGTGCAGGCGGGGATTCTCGATGACCGCGAGTCGGACACGGACGTCCAGGCCGCCATCCGCGCGGACGCCGGGCTGTCGGAGAGGCAGAAGCAGGTCCTCCTCGACATCTACGAGTCGTTCCGCCGGGAAGAAGGCAACGCCGGCGATGTCGCCAGCCGAATGACCTCATCGATGGAAGGAACGGAAGAGACATGACGATCACCGACAAGCTGCGTGACAGCAAGGCCTTCTACGTCGCCGCCGGCGCCGGCGACCTCGCGGTCGAGAAGCTCCGCGAGGTGCCGGACCGCATCAACAAGCTCCAGGAGAAGACCGACCCGAAGGACCTCGGCGGCGCCGCCGTCGCGTACGTGACCCAGGTGGGCACGCGTGCGGTCGAGGTCTACGACGGGCTGGCCGAGCGCGGCAAGCGGATCGTCAGCCGCGTTGACCGCCAGAAGGCCACGCAAGAGCTCGAGGAGTCGGCCCGGTCCACGGTCCGCCGCGCCCGTTCGGCCGCCGGTTCCGCCCGGACCACGGCCCGTACGGCCGCCAAGGCCGCCGGCGACGCCTCCAAGAAGGTCGGCAACTGAGCCAGCCGGAGGAGACTCCACCGCGAGGGCCCGGACGGGGCGACCCGTCCGGGCCCTCGTGTTTTCCTCAGGCGAGAACGGGCCTGACTCGGGCGTAGCGCATACGCTGGGGCCGTCAGGCAGTCGTAAGCGGCGTTCCGGCGCCGCCCACTCCAAAGGGAGAGAGCCGTGCTCGGAGGAGCCCAGGGTGTCGTCGCCTACCTGTTCTGGGCCGTGGCGATCGTGATGTTCGTCGTCGAGGTGTGGGCGGCCGCCGACGCCGTACGGCGCCCGGCCGCGGCCTACGCCGCGGCGGGAAAACTCACCAAGCAGCTCTGGCTGATCATTCTCGGCGTCGCGCTGCTGTTCGGGCTGGCAGGCGCGGTGCAGTTCGTCTCGATCCTCGGGATCCTGCCGATCATCGGCTTCATCGCCGCGGCCGTCTACCTCGCCGACGTACGGCCGGCGGTCCGGCAGTACGGGCGGGGCGGCTCGTCCTCCTCGGGCCCGTACGGCCCCTGGTAGGCGCTACGGCTTCGCGAGCTTCAGCTTGCGGAGGTCGGCCACCAGTTTGGTGGAGATGAAGCGTGCGCCCGCGGTGCTGGGGTGGATGCCGTCGTGCAGGATGTACATCGGCGCGTTGCCGGTGCCCTCCTTGCGGTCGCCGGTGATCCAGTGCTCGCGCAGCGGGTCGATGAAGGGCACGTTCTGCTCGGCGGCGACGCCGACCAGCGCGTCGCGCACGTCCTTGACCGAGGCGATCGGGTCCCCGCCCCACATCGGGCCCATGAGCACGACGCGGGGGTTCTCGGTCCACGTCTGCTGGATCGTCGACAGGAGCTGCCGGGCGCTGGAGGCGACTTCCTCGGGGGAGTACTTCCGGTCGTTGTGGCCGCCGGAGACGATCACCAGGTCCGGCGCGGGGCGCCAGGCGAGCTGCTCGGTGAACAGGTTCGCGAAGTTCTTGTGCACGTGGCCCTTCGCCACGAACCCGGTGCCGCGGTAGCCGCCGAGGATGACCTGCCAGCCGAGCGTACGCGCGGTGTCGGCGGCGTACGTCAGCTCGGGGATCTGCCCGTAGCGGCCGGTCGTGTAACTGTCGCCGAGGAACATCACCACGGGAGTGTGGTGCGCCTGCTCCTTGACCACCGGCGAGTGTTTCTTGGCGATGGGCGAGCTGTCCGCCCGCGCCCTGCGCGCCGTGCCACCGCACCCCGCGGACGCGAGGAGAGCGGCAACGGCGGCGACGCTGCACATCACGCGTCGTCTCATGCCGCTCCTTGACCGCGCCCGGGCAGCCGGGCGTTCTATCGTGACCTGTTATGACGACGACGCATCGGACACAGCGGCTCGAGCTGACAGACCAGGCACTCCGCGAGTGGGAGGCTGTCGTACTCGAGTCCGGTCCCGAAGGGATCGTCCTCGACCGTTCCGCATTTTATCCGGGCGGAGGGGGACAACCGGCCGATCTTGGTGTGTTGCTCTGGCAAGGAGTCCAGACTCACATCGCCGGCGTCCGCAAAGGAGACGATCTCCACCTCGTCCCGGCGGAGGGTGACCCGCTCCCACCTGCGGGTACGGTCGTGCGGTGCGCGATCGAGGACGAACGGCGCACCAGCCTCATGCGCACACATTCCGGCTTGCATGTTCTGTGCGGTGTCGTGTTCCGCGACTACGGCTGCCTCGTCACCGGCGGGAACATGGAGCCCGGCAGCGCCCGGATGGACTTCAACCTGCCGGAGGTGCCGCCCGGCTTCAAGGAGGCGGTCGAGGAGGCGTGCAACGCCGAGATCGTCGCCGACCGGCGCATCGACGTACGCTCGTTGCCCCGCGCGGAGGCGTTCGAGATCCCCGACATCATCCGCACGGCGACGAACCTCGTCCCGCAGGACGTGGAGGAGGTACGCATCGTGGACATCGTGGGCCTGGACACCCAGGCCGACGGCGGCACCCACGTCGCCTCCACCCGGCAGATCGGCCGCCTGCGCGTCGCCAAGATCGAGAACAAGGGCCGCGGCTTCCGGCGCGTACGGATCAGGATCGAGGACTGACCGGGCGTTCGGCGAGGGTCAGGCGCGATGCGCCACGATCTCGCCGATCTGCGCGTCGCTGAGGGCATGGGCGAAGACGCGCACGTCGTCGATGGCTCCGTGCCAGCCGTCGACGGGCTTGCCGTCCAGCACCGCCCGGCCGATCTCCAGCGGCCCGTCCGCGCGGGTCAGGGAGTCGCGTGTCCGGCATGCCTCGCGCGTGCCGTCGACGTAGAGGCACACGCGCCGGTCGGCGGGGTCGTGGACCGCGGCGAGATGGGTCCACCGCCCGGGTGCGGGCCGCAGGCCGCTGAACACGGTCTCGTCGCCCATGGCCCACCCCTTACGGCGGTCCGGCATCATGAACGCCCAGTCCCGGTGCTCGGCGTCGTAGTCGAGCAGCGCGATGTCGGGAGCGCGGCCGCCGTGATGCTCGCTGAACACCGTGCCCCAGTCGTCGGTCTCGTCCAGCCGTACCCATGCCGCGACCGTGAAGGCCTCGTCGGTACGGACGACGGGCCCGCGGGCGACCACGTGGCCACCGCCGTCGAACGCCAGCGCCCGGCCTCCCGGGACCGCCGTGCGGACCGCTCCGCCGGCGATCGACGCCGTCGCGCCGTGGCCGGAGGAGTCGTACGCGGCCGTGCCGCCGGTCTCCTCGAAGCGCCACCAGGCCGCCGCCTGGGGGAGGAACGCCGGGCGCCGTTCCGGCCGCCGTACGTCCGGCGGGCGGGACGAGGCACTGATGACCAGGAATGCCGCCAGCAGCACCACCGCCAGCGGCGCCAAGCGTAGGAGACGGTGTAACCGCCGTGTGTCCGCGCCGCGGGCCGGCGGGACCGGCTCGGGCGCCGGCTCGGCACGGGTCGCCTCGGGGCCCGGCCCGGTGCTCAGCCGCTGCCGTACGGCCACCCAGCGTGCGACGGTCTCCTCGTCACAGCCGCACGCGCCCACCAGCGCCTCGACGAGTTCGGTACGGGGCAGCGACTCGCGCTTGAGAGCCGTGGCGATGGTGCTGTGCGGCAGAACGTGGCCGCGGCGCATCGCCTCTTTCTCCAGCCGGCGGTAGGTCGAATCCGACCACGCCTTGAGCCGGCGGAGCTGGACGACGAACTCGACGGGAGACGTCGCTTCGCGCGGGTCCGGAGGAGGGCTCTCGAGTGGCACGGGGCGAAACCTATCGCGCCGGATAGCATTTGTGGCTATCGGCGGTTGATATGACGATGGCGGCCGTTTTCGGCGAACGGCCGCCATCGTCGGTGGAACGCTACTTCACGTTCTTGTAGCGGATCCCGTAGTAGTGATTGTTCTTGACATAGGTCCAGGACCAGTACTGCTTCTGGGCGTGGCTTCCGCTGTGCGGCTCGGCGTAGACGTACACGCCCTTCGAGGTCTTGGACACCACGAGCGCGACGTGGCCGCGGGAGGTGCTGGTCGCGTAGTGAGTGAGCGCGTCACCGGCCTTGAGGCCGCCGTTCGACACCTTCTTGGAGACGCCGAGCAGGCTGCCGGTCCAGTACGAGGTGTGCAGGCCCCAGGCCATCGAGACGAAGCCGGAGCAGTCCGCGCGGTAGCGGCCGTAGCCATTGCAGTAGGTCCGCGACTGGGAGTACGGCACCTTGGCCGTGACCCAGCTCTTGCCGCGCTTGAGGATGGTGGCGCGCGACAGGTGGGAGTTGTGCGCCGGGGTCTTCCCGCACTTCTTGGCGGACACGGTCGCCGGCGTGGTGGGGGCCGTCGCCGCGTGGGCGGTTCCGGTTCCGGCGCCGGCCACGCCGACCATGGCGAGCGTGGCGAGTTGTAGGGAGAAAAGTGTTTTCCGAGCGACGTTCATGCACGTCTCCTTCTTGGGGTCCTTTCGCGGAGTGCGATCGGTGGTCATATCTCTAGTGAGCCGACCATCCGGATCACAACGGATTACGCTGTTCGACCTTGTACGCGCCTGTTCGAGGGGCTTTATTCGAATAGAGAACCGCAGGTCGGAACGGTCTGTCCGAGGACAGGCGTCGCGACCTCCGCCGCGTACGGGTCGGGACCGCGGTCCGGGCCCGGAGACGGCCGGACGGCCCCGCGACGTCGTGTCGCGAGGCCGTCCGGTCGAGCGGGGGTCAGTTGACGGTGAGGGTTTCGGCCACGGGCCGCGGAGCGTTCGGGGTGCACGGGACCGTGAGGGTGCCGAGGAGCGGCACGCTCGCCTTGACGGTCACGTTGCCGCCCTGGAACTGGTCGGTGCCGGCCACGGTCGGCGTCCAGTTGCCGGCCAGGTCGCCGGTGATCGGCTGGTTCGCGGGAACCCTGCCGCCGCTTCCACTGACCTGGAATGAGGCGGTCTGGGCGCCCGTGACGTCGATGCCGGCGGTCGCGGTCCAGGAGTTGATGGCGACGGGCGACGACAGGCTCAGGTTGGAGATGTGCAGCGCGAAGTGCGTCGACGTGCCGGTGGTGGACGGGCTCGGCGAGGCGGTCAGCGTGCCGGAGATGGTGACCGCCTGCGACCCGGAGAGCGGGATGTTGCAGGTGTAGGACGCGGAGAAGCTGGAGGCGTGCGCGGGCGCCTGGAGGGCGAGCGCACCGAGACCACCGAGAGCTAAGACGCTGGAGGCAGCCGCGGCGCGCCTGGCGAGGGACCCGATCATCGTGGTGCTCCTTCCACCCGGGTTGCGGGAACGGAGGACTTGACCCGGGTTCCTTACTTACCCGTAATGCACCCGTAATGGGTCAACTTACTTGTGAGTAAGTTTCACGTTTTGCCATGATGTGGCCCCGGTGTTCACCGAGGAAAGTCCGGCGGGGTGCCGGCCGGAGGCCGACGCCGTGCGGGCGGCGATGGGTGGGCCTGGGGTCTGCGGCAGGTATGCCGGAGTGCGCGGCGAGCAGGCCGACGGCGGGCGGCTGGTCGACCAGAGGTCGACGGCGATCGGCCTACGCGGGCCGACTGCAGCGGTCGGCCGGGTCGGCGGTTGGTCGGCGCCGGGGCGGGTCGGTCTGGGTTCTGGGTTCTCGGTGGGCGGTCAGTCGGCGGTCGGGGGGCGGGTGACGGCGGGGATCGACTCGAGGACCGACTCGACGATGGTCAGTGCGCGCTGGGTGGCCTCGCGGGTTCGGTCGGGGTCGTAGGCTTGGGTGCGGCAGTAGGTGATCACTGCGCGCAGGCCGCCGAACGCGATTCCGATGAGGGTCACCGCCGTCACGTCGTCGAGCTCCGGGGCGATGTCGCGCAGCACCTCGACGAAGTCGTCCTCCGCGTCCGAGAACCGCTTCAGCGCCTGGGCCTGCAACGACGGCCGGTCGCGGATCAGGGCGACCTGGATCGCGCCGTACTCCCCGTCTTCGGCGGCGATCGCCCGCAGCAGGGCGTCGGCGACGCGCCGGAAGGTGGCCAGCGGTGTCTCGTCGCCGGGGCGTTCGGCCAGCCGGGCGCGTACGTCGGCGAGGCGTTCGTCCATCTCCGCGAACACCACGTCGTCCTTTGACGGGAAATAGCTGAAGAACGTGCGTGGGGAGACGTCGGCCGCGGCGGCGATATCGGAGATCGTCGTCTCCTCGTAGCCGCGCTCGTCGAACAGGCGCAGGGCGGCACCGGCGATGGCCCGGCGGGTGCGCTGTTTCTTCCGCTCCCTCAGCCCCATGTGATCCATTTCACCAATATATACACTCGATGCGACTTTGCAGGCGTTGCAACTTTTGAGGCCTCGTGCTGTCCTAGGCACCATGGCACGGATTCTGGATCGGCTGGGGCGGTTCTGTGCCCGGAACCGGCGGTGGGTGTTCGCGGTCTGGGCGGCGGTCGCGATCGCGGCCCTGGCGCTCGGCGCCGTCGGCGGGGGGACCTTCGTCCAGCAGGACCGCCTGCCCGGCACCGAGACCCAGCGCTCGATCGACCTGCTCCGGCACAACTTCGCCGACGTCACAGGGCCGACGGCGACCATCGTCTTCCACCCGCAACCCGGCGTCCAGCTCACCGACTGGCGGGTCGCGCTGCAGGTCGGCCAGGCCATCAAGCAGGTCGGCCGGTTGCCGCGCGTGGCCACCGTCGAGAACCCCTACGGCGGCACCGGCGGGGCCAAGGGCAAGAACGCCGTCGTCGCGGTCGCGCACCTCAAGGGCACCGCGCGCGACCTCGGGCCCGGCGACATGCGCGAGCTGGAAGAGGCCACCGAGCCCGCACGGCTGGCCGGGGTCGACGTCGACTACGGCGGCATCGTCTCGCTGATCCTCAACCAGCCCAAGGCCGGCCCCGAGGAGGGCGTCGGCGTCATCCTGGCCCTCGGCGTGCTCCTGCTCGCCTTTGGATCGTTCCTGGCGGCCGGTGTGCCGATCGTGATCTCCCTCGCCGCGCTGGCGGTGGCGTACTCACTGATCCACTTCGGGGCGTCGCTCTTCCAGGTGCATCCGACGGCGCCGATGGTCGCCGCCATGCTGGGTCTCGGCGCCGGTATCGACTACGCGCTGTTCGTCGTGACGCGGCATCGGCGGCAACTCGACGACGGCATGGACGTCGAGACCTCGATCGGCCGGGCGCTGGCGACCTCGGGGCACGCCGTGGTGTTCGCCGGCGGCACGGTCGTGTTCGCGATCTGCGGGCTGTGGTTCTCCGGCATCGCCTTCATCGGCATCATCGGGCTGGCCAGCGCGATCGCGGTCCTGCTCATGGTGACCGGCGCGCTCACGCTGCTGCCCGCCGTGCTCGGCGCCCTCGGCACGAACATCGACCGCTATCGGCTGCCGCGCGTCCGGCCCGACAAGGCCACCCACCGCTGGGAGCGCTGGGGACGGCACGTGGACGGGCACGCCTGGCCGTACGCGATCGCCGCGACGCTCTTCCTGCTCTTCCTCGCGATCCCGGTGCTCAGCCTGCGGTTCGGCATCATGGCCGACAGTACGCTGCCGCGCTCCAACAGCGCACGCCGCGCGTACGACGTGACGGCCAGGGAGTTCGGGCCGGGCTGGTACAGCCCGTTCGCGGTGGTCGCCGCCGTGCCCGCGCCCAAGGAGCCGACGCCGTCCGCGCAGTCCACCAAGACCGCGAAGGGCTGGACCGAGCTGCGCCGCGAGCCCGGCGGCCGTCTCGCCGTCAGCCCGGACGACCGGCCGGCGCCGAACCCGCAGGCCAAGCTGCTGGGGGAGGAGCTGCAGCGGAGGTTCCGCGGCGTCCGTGACGTCGCGGCCGTGCAGAACCCGGTCGTGGCCGGCGACAGCGTGATCGTCACCGTGGTGCCCGCCTCGGCCCCGCAGGCCAAGGCCACCGCCGACCTCGTCGGGAACCTGCGCGAGAACGTCATCCCGCCCGTCATGAAGGGCTATCCGGGCTCGCGCGCGTACGTCGGCGGAGAGTCGCCCGCGATCATCGACATGGCCGAGATCGTCAAGCAGCGCATGCCGTACGTCGTCGCCGTGGTGGTCGGGGTCGCGCTGGTCCTGCTGGTCATCGCGTTCCGCTCGGTGCTGGTGCCGCTCAAGGCCGCGCTGATGAACCTGCTGTCGATCGGCGCCTCGTACGGCGTGGTCACCGCGGTCTTCCAGTGGGGCTGGGGCATCCGCCTGCTCGGCCTCGACCAGCCGATGCCGATCGTTTCGTTCGTGCCGCTGTTCATGTTCGCGCTGGTCTTCGGCCTGTCGATGGATTATGAGGTGTTCCTGCTGTCACGGGTGCGCGAGGAGTACCTCCGCAGCGGCGACCCGCACGAGAGCGTCGTCACCGGCATCGGCTCGACCGCGCGCCTCATCACCTCGGCCGCGCTGATCATGATCTGCGTCTTCCTGAGCTTCCTCGGCCAGCCCGACTCGATGGTCAAGATGATGGGCGTCGGCCTCGCCTCGGCCGTCGCGGTGGACGCGACCGTCGTACGGCTCGTGCTGGTGCCCGCGCTGATGAGCCTGCTCGGCCACGCGAACTGGTGGTTCCCCGGCCGGGGCCACCGGCCCGGGCAGCCTGTGGCCGTCGAGGAGCGGCCGCTGGAGCCCGTACGGTGATCAGGCGGGGATGGCGTAGAGGATCAGCGGCAGCGCGGCGACGACCGTCGCGCTGACCAGCATCGCGCCGCGCATCGGGCGGGGCAGCGGCGCCGGGGACAGCAGCCGCCGGACGCGTACGAGGATCGGGTTGGTCTCATCGGCGCCGATCACGCCGAGCGTGCCGGCCGGCGTCGGCGCGGGGCCGGCGGAGGCGAAGCGCAGGAGGGCGGTGGCCAGCTCCTTGGCCGGGCGGTGCCGGCGGGCGCGGTCGTCGGCGGCCATCTCGATCAGCAGCTCGACCGCGTCGAGCGTGCGGGCGACGATGCTCGACTGCGGGAAGATGCGGCGCAGCGAGGTGAAGGGGAGCAGCACGAGGTCGTGGCGCTCGCGCGCGTGCGCCCGCTCGTGCGCGAGCACGGCGGCCAGCTCGTACGGGCCGAGGAGCTCGAGTGTCCCGGCGCTGACCACGACCTTGGAACGCACCCCGGGCACGCAGTAGGCGGCGGCCGCCGGGTGGTCGAGGACGAGCGTGCCGGGCACCTCGGGGTCGCCGTGCGCGACCAGGGCGAGCAGGGCGCGGTGACGCCGGCGGGCGCGGAAGACCCCGGCGATGGCGATCAGCAGCACGCCGACGAGCAGGAGCGCGAGCAGGAGGCCGGCCGCGAGGGCCGCGAGCCGGACCGACGACAGCAGCCGGGGATCTTCGAAGGACCGGACCACGCCGACGAGGACGCCCTGGCCGTACGGGGCGACGCCGAAGCCGAGCAGCGTGCCGATCGAGGCCAGGCCCCAGGCGAGGCCGAGGGCCTGCCAGAGCGCGATCGCGGTGCGCGGTGTGCGCCAGGTCCACCGGGCGCGGGTCAGCAGGTGCGCCCCGAGGGCGCTTCCGGCCGCCATCAGGGCGAGCAGGGCCGTGCCGGTCATCCCGGTTATGTCCCTTCGACCTCATCGAGAACGCGACGGAGCAGCTCCACCTCGTCGCCCGACACCGAGCGTGCGAAATGCGCCAGGGCGGCGTCGCGGTCGCCGGTCATGCTGAGCGCGCCCAGCATGAGCTCGGCGACGTACGCCTCTTTGGTCGCGATCGGACGGTAGCGCCAAGCGCGTCCTTCGCGCTCCCGTACGAGGAAACCTTTTTTGGCGAGCCGGTCGAGCACCGTCATCACCGTGGTGTGGGCGAGGTCGCGCTCGTCGGCCAGCTCGCGGCCGACCTCGCGCGCCGTGGCACCGTGCTCCCGGTGCCACAGGACCTCCATGACCGTGCGTTCTAGCTCTCCAAGACCCTTCACGTCACACATCCTATCCGCCGTAGTACTACACAGCGTAGTACGTCGTCCGGACTCAGAATCGGGACACCTCGCGTACGTCGATGCTGATCGCCTTACGGGCCAGGATGAAGGCGGTGAGCGTGGCGAGCCCCAGCGCGGCCAGCGCCGCCAGGCCCAGCTCGAAGGCGGTCGGGGCCCGGCCGATGCCCGCGCCGATGCCGCTCGTACGGCCCTGCAGGTCGATCAGCCGCGTGGACATGGCCAGGCCGCCGCCGATCCCGGCGATGACCGCGATCAGGGCGAGCACGCTCGTCCCGGCGACCAGGGCCGTGGTCACCTGGCGGGGCGTCAGGCCCATGGCGCGGAGCACGACGATGTCGCGCAGGTGGTCGCGGAGCCCGACGGACGCCGCGGTCAGAAGGTTCGCCGCCCCGATCAGCGCGAGCACGATGAGCAATCCGAGGATCACCACGCGGATGATGACGAGCCGCTGCGCAGGGTTCTGCGCCGCCTGGATGTCCAGCCGGTCGTGCGACTCGTCCAGCAGCCGAGCCCGTACCTTGTCGACCGAGACGCCGTGGCGCAGGACGATCCGGTAGGACTGGACCGGCGTCGCGCGGGACTGTTCGAGCGTGTCCATGCCGAAGGACAGCACCTCGCCGCTCAGCGACGGCTCGATCGTGCGTCCCACGATGTGCACGATCACCGGGACGCCGCTGATCGTCAGCCGCACGCGGTCGCCGACGTGGACGTGCAGCAGGTCGAGCAGGCCCTGACCGGCCACCGCCTCGCCCGGCCGGGCGTACATCCGCCCGTCGTGGATCGGGAACGGATAGGGCTGCTGCGACGTGCCGAGGGCACGTGCCTGGATCGTGCGCGTCTGCCCGGGAAGGAGCGCGTCCGTCTGCGCCTCGGGGTAGACCGCGGCCACGTCGCGGTCGGCGGAGATGACGGTGGCGGCCTCGTAGTCGTGCTGCCCGACCGGCCGGGCGATCAGCGCGCCGGCCAGGCCGATCTGCTCGGGATGGTTCTCGAAGTTGTCGAGCGTGGACCAGCAGCCGAGCGCGATCGTGACCATCACCATCGGGATGGCCAGGCCGCCGATGGTGATGACGGCGCGCAGCCGGCGGGTGAAGGCGTCGCGCGCGCCGAGGACCAGCGCCGGCGGGAGGCGTACGAGCAGGGCCAGCCGGGCGAAACGCGACAGCCGGCCGCTCGGCGGCTCGGCGGTGACCGTGCTGGTGGGCGACACGGTGCTGCCCCGCCAGGCGGGCAGCAGCGTGGCCACCGCCACGGTGGCCACGGTGGCGACCGCGATCAGGGCGAGGCGGCTCAGCGACAGGGGCGCCGCCACTGTGCCGGTGAGCGATCCGAACAGCCGCTGGGACAGCGAGGACACGGTGAGCACGGAGCCGGCCAGGATGCCGATGATCACTCCGGCGACGCCCAGGCAGGTCTGTTCGAGCAGCAGCATCCGCCTGATCTGGGCCGGGGTGAAGCCGAGCGCCTTGAGCAGCGCGATGTCCTGGAGGAGCGACAGGATGCGCCCGCCGGTCGCGTTACCGATGGCCAGCGCGGCGGCGACCAGCGCGACCACGCCGAACATGCCGAGCAGCAGGCCCAGCAGGCGGCTGTCCACCTCCATCGAGGCGCGTACCTGGTGCCAGGTCGAGACCCGGGCGACGTGGTCGCCGCCGAGGACGGTGACCACGTGCTGCACGAAGAAGTCGCTGGCGCTCGGATCGGCCAGCTTCAGGCCGATGAGCAGCTCGGTGCTCCCGGTGTCGGGCTCGATCGCGGTCAGGGTGCCGGGGAGCACCCAGACCAGGCCCGGCGTCACCGCGGGATAGGGGCCCTGGTCGGACTCGTCGGCGACGCCGGCCACCCGGAGGTCGTGCTGGCGCGCGTCGAGCCCGCGGACGTTCAGCGTGTCGCCCACCCCGACGCGCAGGACGCGGGCGAGGGCGCGTTCGAGGACGATGTCGTCGGGCCGGGAGGTGTCGAGCCAGTGTCCCTTGGCGATCACCGGCCGGCCGACCTCGGGCAGCTCGCTGCCCATCGCCCGCACCTCGAGCGGCGCCCGCTGTCCCTCGTGCACCGCCGTCGCCACCGCCGTCTGGTACGGCCCGGAGACTCCGGTGACGCCGTCCATCGTGCTCAGCGCGCTCAGGTCGGTGCCCGCCTGCGTGTGGACCCAGACGTGCGCGCCGTTGGAACGCGCGAACACGCCCTTCCACGGGTCCATCGCGCCTGCGAGCATGGTGATCGCCAGGATCAGCGCCGTGACCACGCCGGCCACGACGCTCACCGACAGCAGTGCCTGGCCGGGACGGGTGCGAAGGTCCGCGCGGATCCAGCGGATGGTGGCGTGCACGGCTCACAGGTCCAGGAACGAGCCGAGGGCGTTCTGCGCGCCGTACGCCGGGCGGACGTCGGCGTCATCGACGATCATGCCGTCGAACAGCGAGATCACCCGGTCGGCGGAGCTCGCCACCCGCGCGTCGTGCGTGACGAGCAGGATCGTCTGGCCCTGGTCGTGCACGGACTCCAGCAGCCGTACGACGTCACGCGTGTTGGTGCTGTCGAGGTTGCCGGTCGGCTCGTCGGCGAGGAGCAGGCTGGGCTCGTTGGCGAGCGCGCGTGCCATCGCGACGCGCTGCTGCTGGCCGCCGGACAGCCGGGCCGGCGAGGTGTCGGCGCGGTCGCTGAGCCCGAGCTCGTCGAGGAGGTACTCCCGGCGCTTGCGCGCCTGTTTGGGTCCGGCCCCGGCGAGCAGCGCGGGAAGCTCGACGTTGTCGGCGACGGTCATGTTCGAGATGAGGTTGAAGAACTGGAACACGACGCCGACGTGACGGCGCCGCAGCACGGCGCGGTCGGCCTCGCTCAGCTCGCTGAGCCGGTTGCCGCGCAGCCAGATCTCGCCACTGGTCGCGGGCACCAGGCCGGCGAGCAGGTGCAGGACGGTCGACTTGCCGGACCCGGACGGGCCCATGATGGCGACGAACTCACCCGGCCGTACGACCAGGTCGATACCGCGGATGGCGTGCACGTCGGTGCCGTCCGCGTGATGAACCTTCCTCAGATCCTTGGTGCGGATCATCGCCCCGGAGGCTTCGTCCGGGGCTTCTGCGCGGCTCACGTCAGCGCCTCCTGGCAGCGTTCGAGCCATTCGAGATCGGCCTGGAGGTGCAGCCGGGCGCCTTCGACCAGCAGTGTTGCGAGCGAATTGTCGCGTTCCTCCGGGTGGCCGGGTTCGGACAGGCCGCGCATGAGGTTGAGGCAGTGGCGGCGCTGCCGATTGATGAGCGTCATCCGGTCGGCGGCGCCGGCCAGGGGGGCGAGCGTGAGCTTCACGAAGAAGTCACTGCGCAAGCGGGGGCCGTCGCTGGGGGCGTCCAGCCATTCGGCGACGGCCTCGCGGCCGGCCGGAGTGAGGTCGTAGACACGTTTGTTCGGGCGGTTGCTCTGCGTCACATCTTCGCCGCGGACCAGGCCATCCTTTTCCAGCCGGCCCAGGGTGACATAGACCTGTCCGATGTTCGGCGACGGGTAGTTACCGCCGAACGTCTGCTCGAGCGCATGCTTGAGCTCGTATCCGTGTGCGGACTCCTTGGCCAGCAGGGCCAGCAACACCGATCGCACCCGCGGCCACCTCCTCAGGATCCTGCATGTCAGGCATGTTAGGCGTCATGCTGATGCCTGGACATAGGTAACGAAGCCGAAACTTCCCGTTGACACCTGGATTACGGGTGTGCATAACATGCATGTAGCCCAATGAGGGGTCATAGAGAGGGTGACGATGGTGCGGTCGCTGGCAAGCAGGCTCCTAGTAGTCGTGCTGGCGGCGGGCTGTGGCGTATCAGGCCCGTCCCATGCGGCGAGCGACGATCCCACGGTCGCGACCAGCGGACCCATCACTCTCGCCACTGGGCCGGATCTTACGGGTTACGTGCACCCATTGGTCGACAAATGGAACGCGGCGCACCCGTCCGAAAAGGTGACACTCCTCGAGCTTCCCGCCGCTGCGGACGATCAACACGCCCAAATGGTCACAAACCTCCAGGCGAAATCTGATCGTTACGACGTGCTCAACATGGACATCGTGTCGACGGCGGAGTTCGCCGACGCGGGGTGGATCATCCCGCTCGACCGCCGGCAGTTCCCGCTCGACCAGTTCCTGAAGCCGGTCGTCGACACGGCCATGTTCGGCGGGAAACTGTACGGCGTCCCCTACACCAGCAACGCCGGGCTGCTCTACTACCGAAAAGACATTTTGGACAAAGCTGGCAAGAAGCCGCCCAAGACCTGGGCCGAGCTTCGCCAGCTCGCCAAGACCGTGGCGCCGAAGTACGGCCTCGAAGGCTACGCCGGGCAGTTCCTTCCCTACGAAGGGCTGACCGTCAACTTCGCCGAGGCCGTGCAGTCCGCGGGCGGGGCGATCCTCACCGACGACGGCACGAAGGTCGCGGTGAACACTCCCCAGGCGAGGCAGGGCCTGGACTTCCTCGTACGCGGGTTCCGCGAGGGCTGGATCCCGAAGCGGTCCCTCACCTTCAAGGAAGAGGAGTCGCGCGAGGAGTTCCAGAGCGGACGGCTGCTGTTCCTGCGGAACTGGCCGTACGTCTACGGGCTCGTGTCGCGTCCGGACAGCAAGGTCAGGAAGAAGTTCGGCGTCACGGTGCTGCCGGGCCAGTCCGGACCGGGTTCGAGTTCGCTCGGCGGCGCCAACCTCGCCGTGAGCGCCTATTCGCGGCACCAGAAGACGGCGATCGCCTTCATCAAATACCTCACCAGTCTGGAGAGCGAGCGGGACGGCCTCACCCAGGGGTCATTCCCGCCCGTGTGGGCGCGGCTCTACGACGATCCCGCGCTGATCAAACGCTTCCCCTATCTACCGGTGCTCAAGAAGAGCATCCTCTCGGCCAAGCCACGGCCGGTGAGTCCGAACTACAACCAGGTGAGTCTCGCGATCTCCAATGCCGTGAGCGGGGCTCTGTCCTTCCGTCAAACTCCCGATGCAGCCATCTCGCAGATGGCCGGAGATCTCGGGAGCGTCATCACCAACCGTTGATCTGAACAACGGCACCACTGGGGTACCCGCCCCTGTCTTAATGGCGGGTTTCGGCGAACGAACGCGAGGAGTTCTCCTTCGCGCGCCTTCCGTCACCCCGTGATGCCGACCTATGGCCGAAATTCGGGGGCCGTTCAAAGTGCAGAAAGGTACGAAGATGCAAGCAAGAAGTCTCTGGGCAGCGGCGCTGACCGCGGGCCTGCTCGTCGCCGCCACCGCGTGTGGCAGCAGCGACGACAGCAAGACCTCCGGCAAGGCGAGCACTGGTACGCAGGAGCTCAAGGGCACGACCATTGAGGTCGCGGCGAAGTGGACGGGTCCGGAGCAGGCGAACTTCCAGAAGGTTTTGTCGGCTTTTGAGAAGCAGACGGGGGCGAAG